>NZ_FTNU01000047.1 GCF_900156515.1 Moraxella cuniculi DSM 21768
TTGGTAGGCACGCTTGCGGCGAAGAATATGCCGAAATTAAACGGCACAAGCCCAAAGCCTATCAAGCACCGTTAATCGGGCGAGAATATCATCACAGCGTGCAGGACTGCTATAGCCTTGTGCGTGATTATTATCAACGAGAGCTAAATATCCATCTGCCAGACTTCCCACGCCTTGATGGCTGGTGGGAAGATGCCAAGCATGAGCCGCTTTATGAAAACAACTTCACCAAGGCAGGATTTGCACAAGTGCATGACCTACAAAAGCACGATGTTATCCTATGCCGAGTCGGACGCACCGAGCATATTAACCACGCCTTGATTTATCTGGGCGATGATGGGCAATTAACCAGCGAAACCGCCACGCCCATCACTGGCACAAGCCTAATCCTGCACCACCCACACGGCAGGCTAAGCGTGCGAGAAATCTACGGCGAAAGCTGGCAAAAAAGGGTGGCGATGGTGGTTAGGCATGGGCATCTTGCCAAAGAGCCACTGCCTCCATGATGATGATATTTTTGGTTTTGCCTGATTGTTTGGCAAGCCCATCAAGCAGCTCGGCAAACTCAATCGGCACTTTAAAGCCAATCGACTTCACCCCACGGCGAGCATCGCTTTCTTTTTGGATTTGATTGCGTGATTTGGGATTGGCAATAACTTTTGGCACTTGACAACTCCTGCTTGTGTTGTTAAGATAAGATTTAAGTTTTAGGAGAGATTGGGTGCTTGCACCACCCAACCCAAGCCTTATGGCTTGACCTGTCTTAATAAGCGTTATTGCTTAATAAAAACAGGATAATGGCGATTACGATTTTTACAGCTAGTTTCATCGCTTATCTCCTAAGGTCGCCACCACTTGACAAGGTCGGTGGCGGTAACCTATCAAGGCTTGGTGTCCCACCACCTTGCCTTGATAAACATATAATAGTTTAAACTACATAAAAAGTCAAGCGTTTGCTTGGCTTTTTTTATTGGATAATATCTATGAAAACCATCTATCTACACGGCATTCTTGCCAAAAAATTCGGCAGGGTGTTTCGCCTTGCGGTCAATTCACCAAGGGAGGCGGCTCATGCTT
>NZ_FTNU01000020.1 GCF_900156515.1 Moraxella cuniculi DSM 21768
GCAGGCTGTATTTCTGCTGAAATTGCCAAAAATGACTGTGAATCAGCTGCCCTAGGTGCTATGATAGGTGAGATGTGGGCGGATAGAAAAATAGACAATCCAAACACCTTAACCGACAAACAAAGACAACAAATCATCAACGAATCTCGCCTAACTGCAAGCTTTGCTGCCTTTATCTTTGATAAAGACATCAATACCGCAGCAGATATGGCTTCTGAAGTGGTTAGGTGGAATTCTACCGCTGAAATTGCACTGGGGCATGAGTGGAATCAAATTACTGATGATACAGATGGCACTTATGCTAAGGAGCAATTGCAGGCGATTAAAGGTGCTTTAAAAGATATTTCTGATAGTATAATGAGCGTACATCAGTATTATAATGACATGATACTAATTAATGTTTCTGGCGGCGTTTTTAGCTACACTCTAATTATCAATAGTAAAAATGGAAAAGTCTATAGACCCGAATTATTTGAAGTAACAACCTCGTCAACTTTACTCTCTGGCGGAGCTTCAGTCAATTTTGGTAGCATAACTGGCGGCTTTAAGAATGATGGTCAAATTGATCGAATAATTTTAGGCTCATCTGTTGGTTTTCAAGGGTGTTATGGGGCTTGTGTAGGAGTTATTAAAACCCAAGCTAAGGATACAATCATAACCTATGGGCTGGAACTCCGCAAATTGGAGCCACAGGCGGTAAAATGGTTTATACAGGAGTTCAATTAACCAAAAAACAGATCCGAGATTTGTTAAGAAAGCAAAGATAGCAAAGATAGCAATTATGAAAAAATTTATTCTAGGTTGTTGGGTAACGGTAATAATCTTGGTGATTGCTGGTGCAATCCAAAATTTTTATCAGCCAAAAACTAAAAATAAGCAAGAATTTCTTCAACTTAAACAAGATGTTAGGCTTTGGTTGAGTGCAATCACACAAGGGGGTGGAAAATTTGATTTAGTTGAGTATCAAAAACCATCAATTGTTTACTCACTATCCGCCCAAGCCAAGAATAACTCGTTTACATTACAAAACTTAATTTTAACAAATATAGAAAACATGGGTATTTGGAATAGGACTAAACCGCCCTTAAACAATCCATACACGACATATATCGCTACTTATTGCCATGGCGAATACAGTCTAATTGTTTCTGAGGTTGTTAACCAGCCAATGCAAGATCAAATCTTGGACATTACCATCTCGTGGTTGCACAACCAGCCCTGCCAAGATAATTGACAGTGATGTCAAGATAGAGAGTTAAATAATACAGGGTCTTATTATGACAGATGTTAAATCTCAATATTTAGCTAGGCTTGAGCAAGATATTGAATCGCTTTTTGATTATGACCCTGACCGACGAGTATTTATGGGAATGTTTGGTCAACATCTAGGGGCATTATACCTGACTGTAGATGATTTTTCAGAAATTTTTGAACACAAGGTGGAAGCATTTTTTATGCTCTTTTATGCAATGCTGCAACGAGGGCATTTAAAATTACAAAAAGATGGGCAAATTTTAGAAAAAAGTCCTAAAGAGTGGATATCTATCTTTACAGAATCTTTTCCTAAAACAGATATGCCTTATGGAGCGTATCAAGGCGATATTATTCTTTGGTTTTCTGATGATCACTGTCCTGCTTATGCTGTTTGGGTAGATCCAATTGATGGCTCTTTACAATGGGCATCATAATAACTTTATAAACGCTCGTCCTGATTATTTTAAACTTGAAAACAGAAACGATAACCAAAGCCATCGCAATGAAAAGCCTGGCAATGGAGATTTAGAAGATATCATTAAAGATATCAAGCAATTTAAACGAAAACAAGGTATTAAATGATGAGCTACAATCCAGAAGCTGAAGAACAAGGTGTTTACATCTTATCAGCTTTCAAAGATGGTATGATTGATGATGCACTATATTTAATAAATAAATATAGTGACAATCACAGTATTTGGTATACATCTAAATCAACAAAATGGAATTGGTTGCATAAAATTTTATTAAGCCCCAGTTCTAATAATTATAAGACAAGTTTATCGGTAAAATACCTTATCGATCTAGGTCTTGACATTAATGCTCAAGATGGATATGGCATGACGCCACTGCATTATGCTTTGCGTAGTGGCAATGCAGAAGCTGCTATTGAATTATTGAATGCAGGGGCTGATCCTAATATTCCTAATATTGACAATCTACGCCCTTTATCCATGGCTGCTTATACCAAAGAAAGAAGTTTAGAAGTACTTGAACTTATGCTTGAAAAAGGCGGTAATGTTCATAACATCATCAATGAAAATGAAACCATCTTGCAAAGTTGGACACCACAAGAGAACTCTGAGCAATGGGAAATTGATATTTATAATATGATGAAAAAATACTCTTAATTTTTCACCCTGCCTGTATACACTTTGTATACAAATTTTTATCCTGTATTTCATACAGTTAAAATAACTTTGTCTACAAATTGTAGACAAAATCAAGCATTTTAAATCAATAACTATTTGATTTAAAATGCTTGATTTCACTCTTTAGGGTGTGTGGTAGGAAAATTATTGCCCAAAAAGCAATAGTTAGCCATTAAATTTTGGTAAATTTACTAAAAATCTTTAAAAAATAAAAAATCACCAAAACAAGCGGTTTTCACCCACCCCACCCCACTTTCTTAAGCAATGGCTGATAAAATTCTGCTCGTTCAGGTTTTAATCAGATATAATAGTACAGAGTAATATATGAACAATTGGAAAGATTTAAGTAAAAATACAGGGCTGGCTTTGGGAATGCTTGACAATCTCAAAGTTGAGCAAGATATTTTGCAATTTTATGCTACATTTGATAATTGTAAAAAATTGATTATATTTGATGGGTTTTTTAGCTTTAGGTTTTTATTTGAAAGTTATGCTTTTAACATTTTAAACCATCATAGATTAGATGGGATTTCTTGGTTGTTTGAGTCATCACAGACAGAGTACTCTCAATGGTTTGATACACAAAGCGAAAAAATATACAATAAAGAATATAGTCATTATAGGTTGGTATTTTTAAATCATATTGTTGATGTTTTAAGTCAAAAACCACCTTTGATATTTAATAGATAATCTAATTGCTTGTTGATAAAACAGCTATAATGGCAATTATCCAAGCCCCTGACGGCACTTGGGTTGTCTATAGACCTGCAGGTAAAGCAGGAAAAGATACACTACCTACCACAGCTACTGTGGAGCTTAGTAGTTCTCGCATAATCAAAAGCATAAGAAATGACAAAAAAGGTAAATTAAAACTTAAATTCCCAAAGGAATAATCAAATGAATATGTCATCTTTTCATGCAACAGAAGCACAATGGTTTTTAAGGGTTCTAATTACCGATCCCATGTCGTCAATATATGTACTGAGAGGTTCAGGAACGTGGCAATTCGCTGTCGAATTTATTTACCGTATATACAGCTGTGGTTTGACAGACTTTGCTTTTGATGTTTTAACCAAGAGTGAACAAAGCCCAAATACAACCTATGATGGCATTGAGGACTTTTGTTATCATTTGTCTATTACTGATCCTGATGATTTTGAATCTATAATCTGGATAGATGCTAATATCATTTTAACTCCATTTGGTCGCAAGCTGATGGAAGAATATTTTAAAGATTCTTCTAAAGACTGGAGTAATGAGCTTAACATACCTTTTATTGAAAAACTTGAAGATATTTTTACTGAGCATGGTTTAGAGTGGAATTTGGAAAATCCGAAGTTTCCTGTAGTGGGTAATTCTGAGTATCTATAAGAGATAAAAGATAAAATCGAAAGCAAACATTGACAGGCTAAAAATATAGATTGGTATTATTTAGGTGCGATAGAGTTAATTAAAGAACTAATGCTGAAAATTCAAATTACCAAAAATGCTGGCGGTAGGGTTGTTGATCGGGTTAAGCAAGGGAAAGCCAATTCAAGCAATGTCCAAAAAAGCAAAACCTGCTCATTTCGTGGCGATATGTTAATCTCAACATTGACAGGATACAAAGCTATTGAAAACATCAATATTGGAGATTTTATCTTAGCTAAAAATGAGATTGCGGGAAAGTTAAACTACCAATCAGTTACAAATAAGTACAGCAATCAATATGATCAAAGTGTCTATATTGAAGTTTGGGACAATCAAGGCAATCAACAAACCTTGGTTTCAAATAAAATCCACCCATTTTTTACCAAGGTAAACCAAGCAAACAATCCGCAACCTTCATCAGAGGGTTATGTATATCAAGGCAATATGGCAAATGGTGCTTGGGTTGATGATTAATCCGCCAGTGGCTTTGGGCATCTTGGCTTGCGTGGTGCTTAACTATAAAAAGCTGGCACTGAGATTTGGTCGGTCATTGAGAATGTGGATTGTGCTACCAATGAAATTTATTGGCATTTGCGGTGATTCGGTGATAATATAGCAACATTTGACTGGGTTAATTTACATTTTGATGTGATTTTGGGTTTAGTATGACAAAATGGTTTCCAAGTTTTCGCCCTTATCAAGGCAATCTTAGCACCACCGCTGTTGCAACCGATGAATATCTGCCACCTGCTCAGACCATTATGCTGGGCTTGCAGCATGTGTTGGCGATGTTTGGGGCGACAGTGCTTGCACCGATTTTGATGGGATTTGATGCCAATTTGGCAATCTTGCTGTCAGGGTTTTGTACGATTTTATTTTTTGTGATGACCAGAGGACGAGTGCCGAGCTATTTGGGGTCGTCTTTTGCTTTTATTGGCGTGGTCGCTGCCGCAACTGCACACGCAACAGGCTCTGGGGCAAATCCCAATCTGGGCTTGGCATTGGGCGGTATCATTGCCTGTGGTGCTTTGTACGCACTGATTGGTTTTGTGGTAATGGCAACAGGCACTGCATGGATCGAAAAACTCATGCCACCTGTGGTTACTGGGGCGGTGGTGATGATTATTGGGCTAAATCTTGCCCCCGTAACCGTGTCGTCTGTCGCAGGCAAGCCATTTGAACTGTGGATGACGCTCATAACAGTGCTGTGCATGGGCATGATTGCTGTTTTTAGCACAGGGTTTGTGCAGCGGTTATTGTTACTGCTTGGACTTAGCTTGAGCTATGTGATTTATGCCATTGTTACCAATGCGCTGGGCTTTGGTACGCCGATTGATTTTACGGCGATACAGACGGCAGCATGGGTGGGTATGCCAAATTTTGCCAGCCCTGTGTTTGATGCCAATGCCATGCTTATCATCGCACCTGTGGCATTTATTTTGGTTGCGGAGAATTTGGGGCATATCAAGGCAGTGGGAGCAATGACAGGTCAAAATCTCACCCCAGAGCTTGGACGGGCGTTTGTTGCCGATGGTGTGGCAACGATGATTTCAGGCTCGGTGGGTGGTACAGGCATGACAACCTATGGTGAGAATATCGGCGTGATGGCGGTTACCAGAGTGTACTCGACTTTGATTTTTGTGGTGGCAGGGCTGTTTGCTATTATTTTGGGATTGTCGCCAAAGTTTGGTGCGTTAATCTCAACCATTCCAACCCCTGTTTTGACAGGTGCGTCTATCGTGGTGTTTGGTCTGATTACCATCGCTGGGGCAAAAATTTGGATTGACAACCGTGTGGATTTTTCGGACAACAAAAACCTGATGGTAGCGACAGTTACGGTGATTTTGGGTACGGGGAATTTTGGTTTGATGCTTGGCAGCTTTGATTTGGGTGGTATTGGCACGGCAACTTTTATGGCGATATTTTTGCATTGGCTGCTTAGCCTTAGAAAAGGCAAATCCAGCCACACGCAGAGCAATCATGCTTAAGCGGTTAAAATTTTGCGTGATTGTTACAAAATTTTGCTTTATAATTGGTCTTGTTACACCAACTGCCCAAAGGCAGATTAAATGACAAAAAGGAAGTGGTATTTTGCCGCTTCTTTTATTTTTTGGAAAAAAGTTATGTACAATAATCCTTTATCTTGTTTTAACCAGCCTGATTTTGTTAATGGCTTGGATTGTGCAGTGCAAGCGGTTAGCACGCCTTTGTGGGATATTTTAATTTGGTTGCTGATTGGCATTGGTTTGTTTTTTACAATTTTTTCAGGCTTGGCACAGTTTCGCCTGTTTGGACGCAGTATCAAATCAATGCTGGGCAGCCGCAAGCATGATGGCGAGGGCATTTCTGGCTTTCAGGCTTTTGTAACGGGATTGGCGAGCCGTGTCGGGGTTGGCAATGTTGCAGGGGTGGCAATTGCCATCAGTATCGGCGGTGCTGGTGCAGTATTTTGGATGTGGCTGATTGCCTTGATTGGTATGTGTTCGGCACTTGCCGAGTCAAGTCTTGCCCAGCTGTTTAAGGTGCGTGATAAGGCAACAGGGCAGTTCCGTGGCGGCCCTGCTTATTATATTGAGCAAGGCTTGGGACAAAAATGGCTGGGGCTGCTGTTTGCTTTATCACTGATTGTGTGCTTTGGTTTTGTGTATCAGGCGATTCAGTCAAATACCATCACGCTTGCCATCGCTTCGGCATCAGGGTGCATGACAGATACGCCAGAGTGCCAAAGTGATTGGCAGATTTATAAGCATGTTGTTGGGGCGATACTGGTGGTTCTGACTGCACCGATTATCTTTGGCGGCATTAAGCGTGTGGCAAGAATCGCTGAAATTATCGTGCCTGCGATGGCGTTGGTATATCTTTTGGTGGCTGTGGTGATTATTGCGATGAATATCACGGCGTTGCCTACGGTGATTGCATTGATTTTCCAAAAGGCATTTGTCTTTGAGGCGGCAGGCGGTGGTCTGTTTGGTTCAATGGTGTCAATCGCGATGATGCAGGGGATTAAGCGAGGCTTGTATTCTAATGAGGCAGGTCAAGGTTCTGCACCCAATGCCGCTGCCGCTGCCAGTGTCAAGCATCCTGTGGAGCAGGGCAATATCCAAATGCTTGGCGTATTTGTGGATACGCTTATCGTCTGTTCTTGCACGGCATTTATTATTTTGTTGGCACAATTGCCCGAAAATGCAGCAAGCCTGACAGGCATTCAGCTCACCCAAGCGGCACTTGAGAGCCATGTGGGCAGCTGGGGACAGTATTTCTTGGCGGTGATTTTGTTTGTGTTTGCCTTCTCAACCATCATTGGCAACTACGCCTATGCTGAATCCAATATGCAGTTTTTAAAGGACAATTCGGCTCTTTTGACAGTATTTCGTATGCTGGTATTGGGCTTTGTTTACTTTGGTGCAGTGGTGAAAGTTGATGTGGTATGGAACATGGGTGATTTGACAATGGGCGTGATGGCATTTATTAACTTAATTACCATTTTGCTGCTGTCTCGCTATGTGTTTGCCTTGGTGAAAGATTATCAAAATCAGCTCAAAGCTGGCATCAGTGAGCCTGTGTTTAAACTTGCAAATTTTGACAGCAAGCTAAAAGACAAAGTCAAATCTGATATTTGGTAAACTAAAAAAATCCAGCCATTGGCTGGATTTTGTTTTAGCGACCAAGTGCCTCAACAGGGCTTAGCCGTGCGGCATTGCGTGCAGGCAGGTAGCCAAAGACGATGCCAATCAGTGTCGAGCAAATAAAGGCAGCAACAATTGACAAGGGCGAGACAATCATACCAAAATCCTCACCGCCAAAGCGATTGACCAGCACGCCAATCACCAGCGACAATAACACGCCCAAGATACCACCTAGGATGCACACCAACACTGCTTCTATCAAAAACTGCTGCATGATGTCGCTTTGGCGTGCACCGACAGCCATACGCACGCCGATTTCGCTGGTGCGTTCGGTAACAGATACCAGCATGATATTCATCACGCCAATGCCACCAACGATTAAGGAAATGATGGCGATTGAAGAGATAAGCAGCGTCATCGAATTGGTGGTGGATTCAACCGCTTGGCGGAATGAATCGGTGTTCATGATGTTAAAATCATCTGTGCCGTGCCGTGATTGAATCAAATTGCTGATGGCAGTTTCGGCAACTTCAGAGGGTGTATTGTCATCAATCAGCACCACAAATCTATCAATATAACTGCTGCCAAGCATACGATACATGACGGTGGTGTAGGGCATATACAGCTGGGGTGTGTTGGTTTGGCGACCAAAACTGGTGTCTTTGCTGTTTAGTACGCCAACAACCTGAGCAGGCACATTACCAATCAAGATAATCTGACCGATGGGGTCTCCCTTGCCTGCAAAAAAAGTTTTGTAGGCATTATTGTCCAAAATGACATCTTGGGTCATTTTTAGAATGCTGGATTTATCAAACCCTTGCCCCATTGCCAGTTTTTCGCCCGTTACATTCAGATATTCATCACCAACGCCGTTGATATTGGCGGTGGTTTCGATATTCTTGAAACGAGTGGTAACACTGCTATCAACTTGGGGGCTGACGCTTTTGGCATAGGGCTGGGCGGCGACAGCTTCGGCATCTTGGACGGTTAGGCTATTTTGTCCATAGCGGCGTCTGGGGTCACCAAAGGGATAGCCGTTGATTACTGTGATGGTATTTGTGCCCAGTTGATTGATTTCAGATAGGATTTTTTGTTTGGAGTCCTGCCCCAGACCAACGATTGACACCACAGAGGCAATACCAATAATAATGCCAAGCATGGTCAAAAGAGTACGCATCTTATGAGCCATCATTGCAAAAAGCGACATTTTGAAGGCTTCTTTTAGACGGTCAAAAAGCCCAAACAGGCGACCTTTGCTGGCAAATTTGGTAGCATTGACTGGCGGTGTGTTGGTGAGGCGTGCATTTGCTGTATAATAATCATCAACAATATAACCGTCCTTTAGCTCAATCACTCGCTCGGCTTGACTGGCAAGCGATGGGTCGTGTGTTACCATGATGATGGTATGCCCTGCCTGCTTTAGCTCGTGCAGGATTTTCATCACCTCAATGCCTGATTGGCTGTCAAGTGCCCCTGTGGGTTCGTCCGCCAAGATAACCTCACCGCCATTCATCAAGGCACGAGCAATTGAGACACGCTGCTGCTGACCGCCAGAGAGCTGATTGGGGCGGTTGTGTAATTTTTGCCCAAGCCCTAATGAGCTAAGCAGTTTTTTGGCTCTGTCCCTGCGAGCGTTGCCATCCATGCCAGCATAGATGGCAGGCACGATGACATTATCTTCTGCATTGATATCGGCAAGCAGGTGATAACGCTGAAAAATAAAGCCAAAATGCTCACGGCGAAGTTTGGCAAGTGCCTCACCATCAAGCTCATCAACGGATTGGTTAAAAATACGATACTGTCCAGAGCTTGCCTTGTCTAGGCACCCCAAAATATTCATCAAGGTGGATTTGCCAGAGCCTGACTGTCCAATAATGGCAACCATCTCGCCTTGATATAGTGTCAGATTAATGCCGTGCAATACACGAATCGTGCCATCGCCTGCGGCAAAATCTCGCACCAAGTCCACCACTTCAATCAGCGGTGTTTTGTTGCTTTGCGTGGTTGAGCTGTTCATACTGCCTCCTTGCTTGATTATCGCATCATTGGCGATCTGCCTCGATTGCTGTTACCACGCTCATCACCACCTTCGCCGCCTTCGCCGATAACGATGGTCTGACCCTGTTGTAGCCCAGAGAGGATTTGGGCATTGACACGGTTATTAATGCCAACTTTTACCTCAACAGCTTCGGCAAAGCCGTCCTTGCCAATAATTTGCACGGTAGTTTTGCCTTTATCGGTTTTGATGGCAGAAGCAGGGATAACAAGAGCATTTTTTGCCTGATCGATGATGATATTGACCTGTGCTGTCATATCAATGCGAAATCTGCCATCGCTATTATCCACATCAAGATAGCCGATATAATACACTGCCGAACTGGTGCTGCTTATGCTGCTGATGGTCTCTGGGGCAGGTTCGATACCCTTTAAGATGGCGTTATATTGCTCATCTGGATTGCCGATGATATTAAATCTTGCGGGCATATTGGGGCGAATGTTAATCACATCGGCTTCGGAGATTTGGGCGTTGATACGCACACGGCTCAAGTCAGCAAGCGTTACGATGGTCGGAGCGGATTGGTTGGCATTGACAGTGGTGCCTTGTTTTTGGGTAACTGAAACCACAGTACCGTCCATCGGAGCACGAATGGTAGTATGGCTTAGCGATTCTTCGGCAGTGATGACATCATTTCGTGCCTTGCCGATAGCGGCTTGTTGGCTTTTGATGGCGGCTTTGGCATTATTTATTGCAGTTAGGGCATTTTGGTGGCTTGCTTGGGCGGTTTTTAGGGCGGCTTCGGCAACGGCGACTTTGGATTGGGCTTCGTCATACTCTTCACGGCTGATGGCGTTAATCTCTATCAGTCCTTGTAGTCGCTGAAAACTTTGGCGAGCACGGTTAAGCTCGGCTTGGCGTGTCTCAACACTGGCAGCAGCTTGGGCAACTTCACCTTGACGAGCCGCCAAATCCCCTTGTGCTTGGCTTAGGTTGGCTTCGGCTTGCTCAAGTGTTGCTTTGGCGTTGGCAGCAAGGTTTTTTTGTTCCACTTGGCTGATTTGGGCGATAATGTCGCCTTTTTTGACAAAATCACCCACATCAACATACAGGCGGGTAATCTCACCTGAAACTTGCGAGCCGACATTGACCGTCTCGATTGCTTTGATTTTGCCCGATGCCATGACGGTATTTTCGATATCTTGCCTTTGCACCTCACCAGTCAAGTAGGTCGGTGCAACAGGGGTGGGGTTGAGTTTTTTATAAATAAAAAATGCCAATAATAAGATAAGCAGGGCAGCAATAAACCATTTGAGATATTTGCGATGACCTAATTTTGACTTGGAGGGTTTGGTAGCTTGCATAAAATATTCCGTAGATGAGGCGGACGAAGTTACAGGATTCTATGCCTTAATTTTTGGCAAATCTTCATTTGCAATCATGGCAAAACAGCCAAGGTGGCGTATTTTGCCAAATCATTGATGCAAAAATCGGATAAATGTAACTTTGTATCACTAAAGCAAAATTTCGCCTTATCATATCAAGTTATATTTAAGCGTTATCAGAGTAAATGATTATATTTGTAATAAAATGTAAATTTTTGTAAATTAATCAGCTGAGGGGTGGCTGATTGTCAGGCAGGGCTGATGGTGGATTTTTGACAAAAAATAAGAACGGCTTGTTCGAGCAATCGCCACGCATTATCATCACCAAGCCCTTTGACTGTCTTGTCAATGTCATAACCAAGTGCCAAAAGTTGGCTGATGGCTTGTGGCGAGAGTTGTCGTGTGAGGCGTTGGTAGGCGGTGATTTTGTTACGCCAAACGCCAAGCGTTAGCGGATCGGAGCCTTGTTTCATGGCGGCGATGATTCGAGCGTCTTTTAATATCGCCCACAGTACAATGCTGGCAGCGGTGTCGTGGTGTTTTAGATGATGAATGATTTTTAGGGCGGTGTTGGCATCACCCAAGAGCAGAGCATCGGACAAATCAAATACCGTGAAACTACCACCATCAGCAAGCAGCGTCTGTAGCTGCGGCACATCAACCACACCATCAGCAACCAATGACAGTCGCCACAGTGTCTGATAAGCACTTAGCAAATCGTTTTCGGTATGTGCCATCAGCACTTGCCACGCAGAGGGGTGAAGTTTGACACCAAGCTCATCTGCCTTGATGGTCAAAAGTTGCTGACGCTGATTTTCGCCGCTGATATTGCCATCGATAACGGTGCCTTGTGTGTCAAACAGCTTAAAGGCTTTGCTGTTTTGGGCTTTTTTATCCTGCTTTGGCAGCAGCCACAGCAGATGATGGGCGGTGTTGCCAGCCTTAGCATCGTCAGCAAAGGCGTGCAAGGCAGACAGGGTGTCGTCATCGGGTTTGTGCTTGCCAGTAACGATAATGGCGGTAGATTCGGCAAATAGCGACAGTGCTGACAGCTCAGCAATGACCGCTTGCCAGCTTTTGCTGCCAGTCAGCTCAATGCGTTTGATGATTTGCCGATTTGCCTGCCAATTGGCACGACAACCATCAACCAGCCACTGTAGCAACAATTCCTCATCAGAATGCACAAGCCACAAGCCAGTAAGGGCGGTTTGTGGCTGGGCAAGGGTGGGGTAAATCGCCAAAAATCGCTGTTGCATTATTGGCTGGCTGCCTTTGCTAATGCGTGATATTGTTCGGCAATGCGTTCGGCAAGATTGTCTTGTAGCCAGACTTTGATTTGGCTGCCTTGCTGATCGCTTGTGGCGACACTGGCTTCGTTGTGCTGGTAGCTGCGTTCTACTTGTACGGTGTTGGTGATACGCTTATCACCCAGCTGATAGCGAACATCGGCAGTCAGCACCAGTCGGATTTCGGTCAGTACACCAAGCAGCTTGTACTCACGATAACGCAGGTTGTATACATGGATTTTGCCTGCGGCATCGGAGCTGCTGACAATGCCCAGCTGAGCCAACTGGGTGCTGATTTTGGCTTTGGTGGCGTGTGCCAAAGCTGTATCCTCGGCACTGATATCAACCGCACTGTAAGCAGGGGCGAGCTGTGTCGCTGCTGGATTAATGCCACGAAGTCCAAAACCACAGCCACTCAAGGTTGCAGTGGTGATGGTTAAAAGGGCGATTTGTAGGAATTTTTTGTTCATTAGCCACCTGCCACAACGAAGCTGATGAGTTTATTTGGCACAACAATTTGTTTTTTGATTTCGCCTGTCAAAAATTTTGCCACGCCTTCAAGTGCTTTTGCCTCGCTGATTAATAAATCATGATCCATGTCGGCGGCGACTTCCATTTTGCCACGCACCTTGCCATTGACCTGCACAACCATGGTGATGGTGTCATTTACCAGTGCTGTTTCGTCCAGTTGTGGGAAGCTAAGCGAGCTTGTGTCAATGCCAAAAGCTGTAAGCAAATACTCACCCACATGAGGTGCGTACAAAGACAACAAGGTCAATAGCGTAACAAGTGCTTCATGTTTAACCGCAAGCTCCTGTGTGCTATTGGCATGAAAATTACCAATCTCATTACACAGCTCCATCAAGCCAGACACAGGGGTATTTAGTGCCAAATGCTCACCCAGACCTGCATCAATCTTGGCAATGGTTTCGTGTGTTTTGCGACGCAGATCTTTGCTTGCTTTGGACAGTGCGGTTTTGTCAATTGTTAAATCATTAGCGGTCAGCTCCGAAATGGCGGATAGATGCTCAAAGGCAGTACGCCAAACTTTTTTGACAAAGTTATGCGGGCCTTTTAAACCACTGTCTGACCACTCTAGCGTCTGGTCGGCAGGTGCGGTAAATAGCGTATACAGACGCACTGTATCAGCACCATATTGCTCAATGATTTGTTGCGGATCGACACCATTGTTTTTGGATTTGCTCATTTTTTCAATTTTGCCAATCACCACAGGCTTGCCATCAGCCTTGAGCGTTGCGGTGGTGGTTTCTGCTGTGCCAGTCAGCTCAACTTCGTGTGGGAAGTAGTAGCTTTTGCTGCCATCGGCATTTTCACGATAATAAGTGCCAGCCAACACCATGCCTTGAGCCAAAAGATTGGCAAATGGCTCATCACCACTGACCAAGCCCTCATCTCGCATCACTTTGTGGAAGAATCGTGCATACAGTAGGTGCAAGACAGCGTGCTCAACACCGCCAACATACTGATCCACCGCCAGCCATTTATCGGCAGCAGCCTTGTCAATCATTTGTGTGTCATCATGCGGACTAGCAAAACGCTGTGCATACCAGCTAGATTCCACAAAGGTGTCAAAAGTGTCGGTTTCTCGTTCGGCATCTTGACCGCATTTTGGGCAAGTGGTGTGCAAAAACTCCGCCATCTGCTTTAGAGGGTTGCCACGCCCATCAGGGATAATATCGGTCGGCAAAACCACAGGCAAATCCGCCTCGTCCACAGGGACAGTGCCGCAGTATTCGCAGTTTACCATAGGGATTGGGCAGCCCCAGTAGCGTTGGCGAGATACGCCCCAATCACGCAGACGGTATTGGGTGGTGAGCTTGCCCAGACCTTTTTCACTGATGATTTGATTGACTTTGGCACAGGCTTCATCGTAGCCAAGTCCATCTAGCACCCCAGAATTGATACAAAAACCCGTTTTTTCGCCATACCATGCTTGCCAGTTTTGGCAATCGTATTCGCTTGTTTTGTTTGTATTATCAATCACTTGCTTGATGGGCAGTTGGTATTTATTGGCAAATTCAAAATCACGCTCATCGTGAGCAGGTACACCCATCACCGCCCCAGAGCCATAGCTCATCAGTACATAGTTGGCAACCCAAACAGCAATCGGCTCGCCTGTGATTGGGTGGCGGGCAAACAAGCCTGTATCCATGCCGACTTTTTCAGCTTTGGCAAGGTCAGCTTCGGCAACAGAGCCTTGTTTGCATTCGGCACAAAATGCTGCAATAGCAGGATTGTGTTTGGCAGCGTATTGAGCCAATGGGTGCTCAGCGGCAACCGCCAAATAGCTCACCCCCATGATGGTATCAGGGCGAGTGGTAAATACTCGCAGCACATCATCAATGCCATCAAGCTGGTAAGTAAAATCCAGCTCCATGCCCTGACTTTTGCCAATCCAGTTGTGCTGCATTGACAGCACTTGCTTAGGCCAGCGACCTTCGAGTGTTTTTAGATCGTCAAGCAGCTCATCTGCATAGTCCGTGATTTTAAAATAATACATCGGAATGTCGCGTTTTTCGACAATCGCTCCTGAACGCCAGCCACGACCATCAACCACTTGCTCATTGGCAAGCACAGTATTGTCCACAGGATCCCAATTAACTGTGGCAAGTTTTTTGTATACCAAGCCTTTTTTGTACAATTGCAAAAACAGCCACTGCTCCCAGCGATAGTACTCTGGCGTGCAGGTGGCAAATTCACGAGACCAGTCAATTGACAAGCCCAGTGCCTGTAGCTGCGTACGCATATTGGCAATGTTTTCAAAGGTCCATTTGGCAGGGGCAACTTGGTTGGCGATGGCGGCATTTTCGGCAGGCAGACCAAAAGCGTCCCAGCCCATCGGCTGCATAACTTCATGGCCTTTTTGGCGATAGTAGCGACTTAGCACATCGGTGATGGCATAGTTACGCACATGACCCATGTGCAGTTTGCCACTTGGATAGGGGAACATCGACAGCATATAGCGTGTCGGTTTGCTGCTTGGAGCGTTGCTGGTGTGATAGCGTTTTTCACGCTCCCATGTGTCTTGTAGTTGTTTTTCTATTGCACAAAAATCGTAATTTTCTAAAGAAAGTTGGCTCATGTTGTTACCTGATCGCAGTGTAAATTATCAAAAATTCAATAAACCCCTTATTATACCTAAAATTCATCAAAGTTTGCTATAATTTGGCAAATTTAACCAAATTTTTCGACAAATTGGAGTGTATATGAGTATCACTATCTATGGCATCAAAAATTGTGCCACGATGAAAAAAGCATTTGATAAGTTAGAGAGCTTGGCGGTGGATTATCAGTTTTTTGATTACAAAAAATCTGTGCTAAGCGAGGCGGAGTTTGTTGCTTTTGTCAAAGCCTTTGGTATAGAAAAGGTGATTAATAAAAAAGGCACAACTTATCGCAAGTTTGATGAGGCGACCAAGCAGCGTGTCGAGGCGGCAATTGCCAAGCCAGATGAAAATAATCTTAATTATTTATATCAAATTGTTAAAGAAAATCAAAGCCTGATTAAGCGACCAATCATCATGGGCGATAAGCAGGCTGTGGGTTTTGATGATGCCAGTTATCAGCAGTTATTTGGCTGATTGGCAACGCAGTCAATGGGGCTTAAAATTAACCGTGTGATTGGTGCGTGGCTATTTGTCAAATTCTGGCACAGCCATGCCCCAGTTGCCATAAAATTCGCTTAAGAATTTGTCAAACTGTTGTTGTTCAATGGCGGTGCGAATTTGTGCCATCAGTCGCTGATAATAACGCAGGTTATGAATGGTGGCAAGTTGTGCTGACAGCATTTCTTTGCATTTGTGCAGATGGTATAAATAGGCACGACTAAAGTTCTGACAAGTATAGCAATCGCACTGACTGTCCAGTGGAGCGGTATCGGTGCGATATTGGCTGTTTTTGATACGCACCACGCCTTTGTTGTTGGCATCGCCTGTAACAAAATAATGCCCATTGCGTGCATTGCGTGTCGGCATGACACAGTCAAACATATCCACCCCACGACGCACCGCCTCGACAATATCAGCAGGCTTGCCTACGCCCATCAGATAGCGAGGCTTGTCGCTTGGCATGGCGTTTGGCAGATAGTTTAGCACCTGAATCATCTCTTCTTTGGGCTCACCAACCGACAGACCGCCGATGGCATAGCCATCAAATGGCATTGCAAGCAACCCTTCGAGAGATTGCATACGCAAATCCTGATACATACTGCCTTGAATAATGCCAAACAGGGCATTTTTGTTGCCCAGCCGCTGATGTTCATCAAGGCACCGCTGACCCCAACGCAGCGACAGCTCAAGCGAGGCTTTGGCGGCTTCGTGCGTGGCAGGGTAGGGGGTGCATTCATCAAACTGCATGACAATATCCGAATTCAGATCTTTTTGGATTTGCATTGAAGTTTCTGGCGATAAAAACACCTTAGCCCCATCAACAGGCGAGCGAAATGCCACGCCCTCTTCACTGATTTTACGCATCGCCCCCAGACTAAATACCTGAAAGCCACCCGAGTCGGTCAAAATGGGCTTATGCCACTGGGCAAAATTATGCAATCCACCAAACTCACGAATCACCTCCATGCCGGGACGCAGCCACAGATGAAAGGTATTGCCCAAGATGATATCGGCACCAATGCCCTCAATATCGCGAGGCAGCATACCTTTGACCGTGCCATAAGTACCTACAGGCATAAAGGCAGGTGTTTGCACTTGACCATGTGCCAGACTGACCGTGCCACGGCGTGCATGATTGTTGCCACCATCGACATTGTGTAAGGTGAATTTCATAATTTTCTCAAGATAACTGCGGTTAAAATGGTGTATTTTAGCACAGTTTATCAAAAATCTATCAATAGCGTGGCAGAAAATCAACTTGCAAAAGCGTTAAAATTAATATTTATGATAATGATATTTTATTAAAATTAATAAAAATTATGGCATATTATACTAATATAAGATATTTTTATTAATTTGATATGGCTATAAAAATGCCGCTGGCACCATTGTTGGTGCCAAGGTACTTGTTTGCGATATATTTTATGAGTAGAAATTGCCAAAACCCAATCAAATAACACAAGGCAAAGGTTTGTGAATCATGGACGGTATCGGTAAATTTGCTAAGACGCATGGGTGATTGATTGGTTTGGGTTGTTTGTGTGGGTTTAATTTGTGGCACGCTCCAAAAACATCGCATCACCATAGCTAAAGAAGCGATATTCTTGTTTGATGGCATGGGCATAAGCCGCTTTGATGGTATCAGTTCCCATAAATGCCGAAACCAGCATAAGCAGGGTGGATTTTGGCAAGTGAAAATTGGTAATCAGGCAGTCAATCACCCCAAATTGATAGGGTGGATAAATAAAAATCTGCGTATCACCAGCGAATTCGTGCAGTGTGTCGCAGGTGCGTTGTAGATATGCTGTTTCTAGGACGCGTGTTACGGTTGTGCCAACAGCAATGACTCGACCGCCAGCTGCTTTGGTTTGGTTGATGAGTTCAGCGGTGGCAGCAGGCAGGTGTGCATATTCGGCGTGCATGATATGTTCAGAGAGCTTGGCTGCTTTGACAGGAGCAAAAGTCCCTGCACCAACATTTAAGGTTACAAAGGCGATATTGACCCCTTTGTCCTTGATTTGTTGCAATAAGGCATCATCAAAATGCAGACTGGCTGTGGGAGCAGCAACACTGGCGGTGTGGTTTGGGTTATGAAAGACGCTTTGGTAGCGTTCATCATCAAGGCTTGTGGCACTGCGTTGAAAATACGGCGGAATGGGCATTTGCCCAAATTGTTCTAAGGCTGGCAAAATCGGTACATCAAACGCAAGCACAAACAGATTTTCTTTGCGATCAATCACGGTGGCGGATAATTGATTGTCTGCAAGTTTTAAGGTTTGTCCGATTTTGGGCGAGCGACTGGCACGCACATGGCACAAGGCAGCATAAGGAGCATTGGCAACATCAAATAATAATCGCTCAACCAAAACCTCCACTGCACCACCTGTGGCTTTTTGACCATGGAGGCGAGCTTTCATGACTTTGGTGTCGTTTAGCACCAACAAATCGCCAGCACGCAACAGTGATGGCAGATCGGTAAATTGTCGATCTTGATAGCCATGCTGCGTCAAATGCAGCAGCCGAGAGTCGCTACGCTTGGCAAGTGGCGTGCGAGCAATCAGCTGCTCTGGCAGATGGTAGTCATAATCATCAACAAGTGGTGTCTGGTCGGACTGTGTCATAACAACGCTCAATAAAATAAAGCATTATTGTAACAAAAATCCACTCCATTCTCCAGCAGCTTAATGCCATCTTGGGTTTTGGCTGGTCTGTTTGTTGTCTTTGTGTGGCAAAAGTCAGTTTGCTTCAGTGATTTTGTGCTAAAATAACAATTGCGATGGTTTGTGGACTTGGCAATGCCAAAGTCAAAAACGCATTGTATTTATTTGAATTGATTTAAGCAAAGACAGATAATAAGATTGGGCTATGTTTGGTTTCTTTAACAAAAAACACTCCACCGAAACAAAAATTGCAGCAGTGCTTGAGCAAATCATGCTGGCAGACAAGCCGCTTGCGACATTTGTTGAAAAACAATCAGTAGCAAATCAGGTGCTAAATTTGCAGGTGCGTATCAAGCAGACGCAAATGCAGGCACTTGAGGTATGTCATCAGCAGTTACAGCAGCAACTGCATGGGCTGGGCATTGTTCAGGTTGATATTAATGCTGTGGTGGATAATGCTGATATGGGCATGGTGCAAACCCATCAGCCAGACAATACTGCAAATGCGGCGGATAGCCATACATCAGACAAACCACCAGCCAAAGCTGCCCCCAAGCAATCTGAACTGACCCCTCATCCACGCATTAAGCACATTATCGCCATCGCTTCAGGCAAGGGCGGCGTTGGCAAATCTACCACCACGGTGAATTTGGCATTGGCATTGCAGGCTTTGGGCAAGCGTGTTGGCGTGCTTGATGCTGATATTTATGGCCCATCGATACCTGCCATGTTGGGTGTTGCGGGCAGTAAGCCTATGGTTGAGAATGATCAATTTGTACCGATTGATGCACAGGGGCTTGCGGTTTTGTCAATTGGTAATTTGCTGGATTCTGAGCAAACGCCAGTGGCATGGCGTGGCATCAAGGCAACAGGGGCGTTAATGCAGCTGTATACACAGACCAACTGGCCAATGCTTGATTATTTGTTGATTGATATGCCACCAGGTACAGGTGATATTCAGCTGACATTGGCTCAACGCATTTTGCTGACAGGGGCGGTGATTGTAACCACGCCGCAACATATCGCCTTGCTTGATGCCCAAAAAGGCGTAGCCATGTTCCAAAAAACTGACATTGCTGTTTTGGGTATTGTTGAGAATATGGCACTGCACACTTGCTCAAATTGTGGTCATAGTGAAGCAATTTTTGGTGCAGGTGGCGGTGATGAGATGGCAAGACGCTATGGCGTACCATTGCTTGGGCAATTGCCACTTGATGGCAATATCCGTGCTTTTATGGACGATGGTAAAATTGACAGCTTGCAACAAGCCGATTTTGCTCAGCATTATCTAGAGATTGCCAAAAAGATTGATGAGACAGTTGCCAAGCAGCCCAAAAAAACCAGCGACCGCTTTTTTTGATTGAATCATTTGCCTAAAAAACAAGCCAAGCAAGAGCCGAATGGCAAAATGCGAAAAGCCAAGCAATGCAAAAAGCAACAATTGCAAATTTGCAAGCCTGCCATAATGAACAAGGATTAAACCAAGTTGGCAAAATGCTTTTTGGTGGCATATTTACTGAACTGGTTTGGTAAATAGTCGCATCAAGGGCAAAGCTCGCGGAGTACCGCCTGATTCATTTGTGGGCTAAAGGATAGCTGTGGCTGAGTGCAATCAACACTAACAGGCAGTGTCTGAGTGGCAGCTCGCCGCTCAAAAAAATACAACATGGCTTGCTTGCTTGTTGGATTGTCGGGGCTGGTTTTTATGCTTGTTTTGTCCAAAGCAACAAATTGCAAAACTTGCGGCTTGGGATATGACCAAGGACGATACCAAGAGCTGCTCGGCACGGTTGCAACCACGACAGCACCCTCTGGCAGTTTGGCGATGGTGTCATCTGCCCAGCTGTATTCGCTATAAACCTGAAAGGCAATCATGCCAATACCAGCAGCGGCAGGAACAATCCATTTTGGTAGTTGTTTAAATATCAAGCGAAGTGGCAACACAAGCCCTGCAAACAAAAAACCACTCATTACTGTGGCGATAATTTCCCAAAACATCATAACTGACATTCCTGTTAATCAATAAGTTAGGTTGGCAAGATTTGGATTATTATAACAAGTGCTTGCCAAAATACCATCAAAATAATTCATTTTATCAAGACGGCTGTTGGTAGGGTGATTTATATAAAAAATCACCCAGAAAAACTCTGGGTGATTTTGTTAATGCTGGCGATTAATGATCGATTGCACCACCAGCACCTTTTGGATAACGCACACTTTCTACCAAATCTTGAACTTCTTTTGGTGGTGGATTGCCCATCGCTGATACAGCGAATGCAACAATAAAGTTGATTAATGCACCAACCGTGCCGAACGATAATGGAGAAATGCCCAAAATCCACTGAGATTCTACATTTTCAAAGGTGTTGGTACCTGGGATAAAGAACCAGCCCATGTACAAGAACACATAGATACAAGTGGTTACTAGGCCTGCAATCATACCAGCGGTTGCCCCTGTTGAATTGATGCGTTTTGAGAAAATACCCATCATCAAGGCAGGGAATAGGCTTGAGGCAGCGATACCAAATGCCACGGCAACAACTTGAGCTGCAAAGCCGGGTGGGTTCATGCCCAGATAAGTTGCAACAACGATAGCAACTGTCATTGAGACGCGAGCCGCCATCAGTTCGCCTTTGTCGCTAATATCTGGCTTGATGGTCTTTTTGATCAAGTCGTGCGATACCGCTGACGAGATGGCAAGCAATAGGCCTGCGGCAGTTGATAGGGCAGCTGCTAGACCGCCAGCGGCAATCAGACCAATCACCCAGCTTGGTAGGTTGGCAATTTCAGGGTTGGCAAGTACTAAGATGTCGTTGTTCACCTCTAACTCATTGCCTTGCCAGCCTTTTTCGGCAGCTTTGGCAGCATAAGCGTCATTTTTGTCATTATAGTACTGAATCAGCCCGTCGTTATTTTTATCCTCATATTTGAGCAAGCCTGTATTTTCCCAGTTTTTCATCCATTCTGGACGAGATTCGTACTGGAGTGCAGGTGCGTCAACGCCTTGTGGATAGACGGTATTGATGATATTCATGCGAGCCATTGAGCCAACTGCAGGAGCGGTGGTATATAGCAAGGCGATGAAAATCAATGTCCAACCAGCTGATGTGCGTGCATCAGAGACTTTTGGCACGGTAAAGAAACGGATAATAACATGAGGCAGACCTGCAGTACCAATCATCAGTGATGCAGTCAGCAGGAACATATTGAGTTTGTTTGGTACATCGGCAGTGTATTGCTCAAATCCCAAATCTGTTACCAATAAATCCAGCTTTTGTAAGATTGGCATGCCTGAGCCAACATCAGTACCAAACATACCTAGGGCAGGGATTGGGTTGCCAGTTAGGTTTAGTGAAATAAAGATGGCAGGAATGATATAGGCAATCATCAGCACCACATATTGTGCCACCTGTGTGTAGGTAATGCCTTTCATACCGCCCAGTACCGCATAAAACAGTACAACCACGGCAGCAATCATCAGACCTGTGTCTTTATCTACTTCTAAGAAGCGAGAAAATGCCACGCCAGCACCAGTCATTTGACCGATAACATAAGTGGTACACGCCAAAATCAAACAAACCACCGCAACCAAACGAGCGGTCTTGCTGTAGAAGCGATCGCCGATAAAATCAGGCACGGTGAATTTGCCAAATTTACGCAAATACGGAGCAAGCAATAATGCGAGCAGTACGAAGCCGCCTGTCCAGCCCATCAGATAGGCTGAGGCAAAATAGCCACTCATTGCCAGCATACCTGCCATCGAGATGAATGAGGCAGCACTCATCCAGTCAGCGGCAGTCGCCATACCATTGACCACAGGGTGAACACCGCCCCCTGCGACATAGAATTCTTTGGTTGAGCCTGCACGAGCCCAAATCGCGATGCCAAAATACAAAGCGAATGACAGACCAACAAAAATGATATTAATCCAAAACTGGCTCATGATCAGTCCTCCTTGACTCCAAAACGCTCTTCTAGTTTATTCATTTGCCATGAATAAAAGAAGATTAATGCGATAAAAAACAAAATAGAGCCTTGCTGACCGAACCAAAAGCCCAAATCGGCACCGCCAAAAGAGATGCCAGCTAATAAAGGTCTTAGCCAAATGGCAAAACCATGCGAAACCAATGCCCAAATAACCAAGCAAATGGCAATAATGCGGATATTGGCCTTCCAGTATCCTTGAATATCGTGTTGATTTTGTGACATAAATCACTCCTTTAAAGGAGCAGGGAGGTGCATCAATGATGTGCCGATTGTTTTGCTACCCCTGCTTGTTTTGTCCTTTTTTATTACCTGATTTGTAGAAGAACATATGTTAGCTATACAAATCAGACACCGATAGAATAGCATAATTTGTATAAATTACAATACACTTGTATGCTTTTTTTAAAAAAAGTTTCTGTTTTGTGGCTAATTTTGTATCAAATATTGTTTAAAATTACCATAACAAATAATATTCATTATCAAAATATAATGAATATTATTTACATTGAAAAACTTCTGGGTTATAATTTCTATTATTGCAGCTTTATCACTGTTGATTGCTGTTGTTTATCAAAAAATATCAAATTTGTTATCATGGAGATGTAGCAATGCCTCACTGTCTAATCAAAACAGGAAAAAACCATTCAAATAAATACCTTTTATCCATCTTAGTGCCTGTGCTAATGGCTCAAATCTCACAGGCTTATGCTGAGGAAGTAAAGCAGCAACCAGCACTTCATGTTCAGTTGCCAACTGGCGTTGTTAGCACAAAGAAAACCTTAAAACGACCTGTGGGTCAAACGGTCATCAACGACAGACAGATTGCTCGCAATATGATTGCAGACAGTCGCGATTTGGTGAAGTATCAAACAGGCATTACGGTTGTGGAGGCAGGGCGATTTGGTTCTAGTGGCTATGCAATCCGTGGTGTTGATGAGAACCGTGTGGCGATTATGGTTGATGGACTGCATCAGGCAGAGACTTTGGCATCACAAGGGTTTAAGGAATTATTTGAGGGTTATGGTAATTTTAACAACACCAGAAACAGTGTTGAATTTGAAAATATCAAAACAGCGACCATTAAAAAGGGTGCAGATTCGGTAACGGCTGGTAGTGGTGCCTTGGGCGGTGCAGTAATCTTTAAGACCAAAGAAGCTCAAGACTATCTGCAAGAAAAAGATTGGCATGTGGGTCTAAAGATGGGCTATTCCAGTGTCGATGACCAAAAAATGGGCAGTGCAACGGCAGCGGCTCGTTTGGGGGATTTTGATGCACTGCTGATTGCAACACGCAGAAACAAAAACGAAACCAAGAATTATGGCTATGATGATTATAATGCCAGCATTCAGGGCAAAACACGAGAAAAGCCCGATCCTTATGACATTACCCAAAAAAGCACACTGCTAAAACTGGGCTATACCGCCAATGAACGCCATCGTTTTGACATCAGTGTAGATGACACCAAGCAAAGATCTCAAGGCAATGATTTTTCTTATACCTTAAAATATTCACCCCTGACAGAGTCTGAAGAGGTGGAGCTTCGTCATACCGATGACAGAACCAAGCGTCAGGCTTTTTCGCTGTCTTATACCAACAGCTCGCCCAATCTTTTTTGGGACGAAGCATCTGTGCGTCTAACCAAACAAGACATCACCACAACGGCTCGCACGGATGATTATTGCGATGGCGAAAAGTGCCAAGCTGTCAGCAATCCACTGGGTCTGCAACTAAAAAATGGCAAAGTGGTGGACAAAAACGGCAATCCGCTGGTGGTACAAGCTGGAGAAGATGGCAGGGCTGAACTGGTGGCAAATGGCAAGGTGTATCAGAATTTTGACAACAAGCGTGTTGATCAATTTTGGTTTGATTGTAGTATATTTGACTGTAACAGCCCGATTGAGGCTTATGAAGCACAGTACGGTCAATTTATCAATGCCATCAAATTGGACTTGGATCGCAAACGCACGGACCCAAATACTGGCAAAACCTATGCTACGACCTCACGATTTTCAAATAAAATCCTGATGCCATTTCCGGGCAGTCCGGGCTATTTGACCAATTTATATTCTGAGCGTGAT
Organism: Moraxella cuniculi DSM 21768; assembly: GCF_900156515.1. Taxonomy (GTDB): domain Bacteria; phylum Pseudomonadota; class Gammaproteobacteria; order Pseudomonadales; family Moraxellaceae; genus Moraxella; species Moraxella cuniculi. The sequence goes on from NZ_FTNU01000020.1 coordinate 24,463, forward strand.
TTGAATTCCAAGACCAATCAGCTTAACCTTGACTTGACAAAATGGATAGGTGGCGATACCTTATCACACGACATCAGCTATGGTGGTTACTATAGCACCACCGAAAAATCCATGGTGAATAAATCAGGGTCAAATGCTTGGTCATCTACATGGTGGGCGGACAAAACCTTGGGCTGGGATTTGAGCGATACGCTTCGCACCTGTGAGAACTTTTCGTCTTATAACAGCTTATTATGCCCCGGTCAAACTGTTTTTTCATTTCTCATTCCTGTCAAGACGACAGACAGTTCTTTTTATGCCAGTAACAAAATCGCCATCGGTGATAGACTTAATGTGGACTTGGGCTATCGTTATAATCGTGTTAAATATCAGCCAAACTATGTTGCTGGTCAAACTGCCAAAATCCCAGATGACATGGTAAAAGGGCTATTTGTCCCGCTGCCTGTCAATGATGTTGGCGAAGCTCCGAGATTTTGGAATTATAATGGCGGTTATAGCGACCCAAAATATCTGGCAGATCAAAAAGCATACCAAGCCAGAAAAGAAGCCTATGAAGCAGCAGTCAAAGCAAACCCTGAGCAGAACATTGCTTATCTTTCCAAGACTAGGTCGCATTCGCAACATTCGTATTCGATAGCACCTTCGTTTGATTTGACTAATTATTTGAACATACAAGCAAAATACTCCAAAGGCTTTAGAATGCCGACAGCAGATGAGATGTATTTTACTTTTAGGCACCCTGATATCACTGTTAAGCCAAATGTAAATCTAAAACCTGAAATCGCCAAAACCAAAGAGCTGGTCTTGACCACCCATGGCAAATATGGCTTTCTTTCGGGCAGTATTTTTGAGACCAAATATACCGATTTTATTGATTTTAGCTTCCAAGGTTTGGCAGATATTGAAAAAAACAGTGCCAGAAGATGGCCGATTTATCAAAGTATCAATCGCCAAACCGCCAAGGCAGAAGGGGTTGAGATTAATGCTTTGTTAAATGCAGGCGAGCTGGTGTCTGCCATGAAAGGGGTGAAACTAAGTTACCAAATGACTCGTCAAAAAGGGCGTGCCGATGGCGATATCCCAATGAATGCCATTCAGCCAAATACATCAGTTTTTGGGGTTGGTTATGATGCTAAGAATGATAAGTTTGGTGCCAATTTATACATCACACGCGTCAGTGCCAAAAAAGCAGAAGATACATATAATTTGTTTTGGCGAGAGGAGGGTGCAAAAGACAGCACGCTTAGATGGCGAAGTGATGGCTATACAACTGTTGATTTGACAGGATATTATAAACCTACCAAAAACCTAACTTTACAAGCTGGCGTTTATAATTTGGCAGACAGAAAATACATGACTTGGGATTCGGCACGATCAATCAGACCATTTGGCACGAGCAATATGATTGACAAAAAAACCAATCAGGGCATTAATCGTTTCTTGGCACCGGGTCGTAACTTTAAGCTGAGCTTGGAATATGTATTTTAACTTGCCTTTATTTAATTGACAAAAAATCATCGCCGCTAAGACTGGCAATCTTGGACGGCGATGGGATTAAAAAACCTTTGGCTAACCAAAGGTTTTTTGCTGAGTGGATTATGAGCGATTGCCAAAATCAACCTTAGAATCAACCACCAGTGCATCAGGATCGCCAGCGATACGCTCACGCTTGACAAATAAGAAAAATGCAATCGTTGTGAGAATGGCAAGACCAATGCCGATATATACTGACAGCTGATAATCCAGACCGAAGCCGATTTGATTATAGGCTAAGAAAGTATAGCAAGCGGCACTCATGATGATGGCAGGCAAGGTACAAATCCAGTGGAATTTGCGATAGCGATACAGATAGCCCGCTGCCGTCCACAACATGACCATGGCAACCGTCTGATTTGCCCAGCTAAAATAACGCCACAGAATCTGAAAATCAACCTTTGAGACAATAAAGCCGATGACAAACAAAGGAATGGCAATCCAGAGGCGTTTTAATAAAGTGCGTTGTTCTAAGTTGAAAAATTCGGCAATAATCAACCGAGCGGCACGAAACGCTGTGTCCCCTGAGGTGATGGGCAGTACAACCACGCCAAGCACGGCAAACACACCACCAATTGCACCAAGAAAATAAATGGAGCTGTCGTATACCACTTTGGACGGCGAGCCTGCGGCGATGGCATCTTGTAGTGTTGTCAGGTCGGGATAAAATGACATGCCCACTGCACACCAAATCAAAGCAATGATGCCCTCGGCAATCATGGCACCATAAAAGATAAATCGACCTTCGGATTCATTCATGGCACAGCGAGCCATTAGTGGTGTTTGGGTTGCATGAAAGCCTGACAATGCACCGCAGGTGATGGTTAATAATAGCAGTGGCCAAATTGGCAAATCACCTTTTGGTTGTAAATTGCTGAAAAATTTATCAACCGACAAGCCATCAATAGAGCCAAAAAAGCTGACCGAGCCTGTGCCTAGATGATTGCTTACCAAGCCATACATCATGCCAATTGACATAAATAGCAGCAACGCACCAAACACAGGATAGATGCGGCCGATGATTTTGTCAATTGGCAATAAGGTGGCAACGATATAATAAATAAAGATAATCGCCGTCCATGCCAAAAGTATTGTTTCTTTGGTCATGCCCAGTGCAGTTGCGGCTGTGTTGCTTGCAGCTGTGCCAACGGCTTCGGCATTATCAACCGAGATACCGCCACCATTACCAAAAATATCCATCGTGATGGTACTCATCAATTGTGCTGGACTTGCCACAAAAACCACACCAACCAAGACAAGCAATACAACCGCCAGAATATTAATAAAGGTTTTAATCGGAGTGCCTAGATATTTGCCAGTCAGATAGGGCATAGAGGCACCGCCATTACGCACCGAGAGCATACCGCACATGTAGTCATGCACTGCTCCTGCAAAAATACAACCAAGCACAATCCAAAGCATCGCAACAGGTCCGTACAAAGCCCCCAGAATCGGGCCAAAAATCGGGCCTGTGCCAGCGATATTGAGTAGCTGAATTAGCCAGATTTTGGTTTTTGACATGGGTACATAGTCCACGCCATCTGCCATCGTGTAGGCAGGGGTGTGTTTGTTTGGGTTGATGACAAAGATTTTTTCGACAATTTTGCCATAAATAAAATAACCCAACAACAAAACAGCAATACAAAAGAAAAACCACAGCATAGCATTTATTCCCAAGTAAGTGATGATGGTTTTGCAGTTTAGATAACATAAAGCTGTTCATCGCCCAGCATGAGCAATGAACAGCTTTGGGGTCAAAATGATATTGACTTATTCATAATTGTCAATGCTAGGGCAAGAGCAAATCAAGTGCTTATCACCATAAACATCGTCCACACGACCGACCGATGGCCAGAATTTATGAGCCTTAATGTATTCAAGTGGGAAGGCGGCAGTTTCACGGCTATACGGTTTATCCCAATCACCAGTGATGACAGCTTGGGTATGCGGTGCATTCACCAGAGGGTTGTTGTCCGCTGTCCAACCATCAGTGCCTGCTTTGACCTTGAGAGCTTCTTGCTTGATTTGCTTAAGTGCGGCAATAAAGCGATCAAGTTCAGCTTTGCTTTCGGATTCGGTCGGCTCAATCATCAAAGTGCCTGCCACAGGGAAGCTCATGGTAGGAGCGTGGAAACCATAATCCATCAGACGCTTGGCGATATCGGTCTCGGTGATACCTGTGTCTGCTTTTAGTGGGCGAATGTCAATGATGCACTCATGGGCAACACGGCCATTTTTGCCTGTATATAGCACAGGGTAGTCATCGCTAAGCTGACTTGCGACATAGTTGGCATTGAGCAGAGCTCGTTTGGTTGCTGCCAGCAGACCATCACGGCCCATCATGGTGATATACATCCATGAGATTGGCAAAATGCTTGCCGAACCATAAGGGGCTGCCGATACCGCAGATTGACCTTCGATGGCGTTATGCACAGGACTAACACAGTGGCTTGCGATGAATGGGGCAAGGTGTTTTTTTAGTCCAATTGGGCCCATGCCGGGGCCACCACCACCGTGCGGAATGCAGAAAGTCTTGTGCAAATTCATGTGCAGAACATCAGCACCAACATCGGCAGGCTGCATGAGGGCAACTTGGGCGTTCATGTTTGCACCGTCCATATAAACCTGACCGCCGTGAGTATGAATCAAATCACAAATATCTCGGATACCCTCTTCAAATACGCCGTGCGTAGATGGGTAGGTAATCATCAATGCACCAAGTTTGTCGCTGTGTGTTTCGCATTTGGCTTTTAAATCGTCCAAATCAACATTGCCAAATTCATCAGTAGCAACCACCACCACTTGCATACCCATCATTTGGGCAGTGGCTGGGTTGGTGCCATGTGCCGAACGAGGAATCAGGCAGACGGTGCGATCGGCTTGACCGAGGCTTTCGTGATAGCGGCGGATTGCCAACAGACCTGCATACTCACCAGAAGCACCAGAGTTTGGCTGCATACTGATTTCATCAAAACCTGTGATGGCTTTTAGCTGTTCTTGTAGCCCGTCAATCATTTCAATGTAACCTGCCACTTCATCTCGTGGGGCGAATGGGTGTACATTGGCAAATTCATTCCAAGTAATTGGCAGCATTTCGCTGGTTGCGTTTAATTTCATGGTGCAAGAACCCAGTGAAATCATCGAACGGTTCATCGCCAAATCTTTGTCTTCTAGAGATTTTAGATAACGCAACATTTGATGTTCGGTGTGGTGACTGTTAAACACAGGGTGGGTCAAAATGTCGTCAGTACGCACTTGTGAGCCAAGCACTGATTTAACCTCGGTCAAGCTGCCAGTTACGCCAAAGAAACCACAAAGGGCATTAAATTCCTCTTCGTCAGTCAGCTCGTTAAATGCCACCGAGATTTGTGTAGGGCTGACACGCCATAGGCTATAACCTGCCGCTTTGGCAGTTTGCATGATTTGATTGGCGACTGATTCGTCCTTGGTATCAACCAAGACAGTGTCAAAAAACACCCCATGGACAACGGTAAATTTTTGCTTAACCGCTTCAGCAAAAGCAACCGCCAAAGCATGAATGCGTGTGGCAATGCGTTTTAGACCCACTGGACCATGATAGACGGCGTACATACCAGCTAAGTTGGCAAGTAGTACTTGAGAGGTACAGATGTTTGAGTTGGCTTTTTCGCGGCGAATGTGCTGCTCACGGGTTTGTAGTGCCATGCGTAGGGCGGTGTTGCCTTGTGCGTCCTTACTTACGCCAATAATGCGTCCAGGGGCGGAGCGTTTGTCTTTGTCTTTAAAGGCAAAATAAGCCGCGTGCGGACCGCCAAAGCCCATTGGAATACCAAAGCGTTGAGTGCTACCCAGTGCGATATCAGCACCCATCTGAGCAGGGGATTTGAGCAAAACGAGGCTTAGGATATCGCTTGCCACGATGGCATAAGCACCTTTTTCTTTAACTGCTGTGATAATATCGGTCAAATCAATAACATCGCCATCTTTGCCGACATATTGGAAAAACGCCCCAAAAAATTCACCATTTTTGGCAACTTCAAAATCGCCCACCACCACATCAAAGCCAAAATATTTGGCACGAGTTTTAATCACATCAAGCGTTTGTGGATAGGTGCGGTTGTCCACAAAAAAGGCATTGGATTTGGATTTGCTGACGCGTTTTGCCATCGCCATTGCTTCGGCGGCAGCTGTGGCTTCATCAAGCAAACTTGCCCCTGCCAAATCAAGACCAGTCAAGTCAATGCACACTTGTTGGAAGTTTAATAAGGCTTCCAAACGCCCTTGGGCAATCTCCGCTTGATAAGGCGTATAGGCGGTGTACCAGCCGGGGTTTTCTAGCACATTACGCTGAATCACCGCAGGCAGGCGAGTGGGAGCGTAGCCTTGACCGATGTAGCTTTTTGAGACGGTGATTTTATCCGCCATTTTGCGAAGTTTGGCTAGGGCGTTATGCTCGCTCATCGCAAGGGGCAAATCTAGGGCTTTGCCCAAACGCACCGACTGTGGCACAACGCTGTCCACAAATTCGTCTAGGGTTTTTGCCCCCACCGCAGTAAGTAGGGCTTGTTGTTCGCTTGCGTCCTTGCCAAGATGGCGATGAACGAACGCATTTTCGTAAAATAAATCGGAAAAGGTGTTAAATGTCATAATTTATCCTTATTTAAAAGAACTAAAAAATTAGTAATCAGAATAACTTTGCAATAATTTTACTTCATCAGGCGAATCATCCCAAAAAAATTGTGTGTCATTTTTATCAAAAGAGCCTACAATTACCATACCGCAATCATCATCTTTTTCAAAAATATCATAAAAAACCAAATCGCCATTTGCATTATAAAAGCTCACCTTTGCTTTTTGCTCTGGTTCAAGCCATTCATTTGTTTGAATTTGTGTTAAAACCAATTCATTGCCAATTCTACGAAAATCTTTAAAACCATTTTCTGTATATTGACGCATACCAATAATGGTAATATGGTCTGGTGCAAATACAACATCAGCAATGTGTTTTCCGTCCGAACTGTATTCAGATAATTCATCTTGAATAATGTTGTTCTCTTTATCTAAAACTAAAATGCGACAAGTTACATCGTCCGTATTGCGATAATAAATTTTAACAAAATCATCAGACATTTTAATCAACACTTTGGCAGAGCTTGCTTTTATAAGCAATAAGTTGTTTGGTTTTGTTGCTAAAATTTTATTTGCCAGGCAAATAACAACTGTCAATCAAATTCTAAAACAGCCAAACCAAAGACGATTTACCATTATCGCCCAATGCTTGAAAATTTAACAATTGTTTAGTTTTGCCTAAGATAATTTGCACCATTAATCTAATTATCATTAAAAGATAGTTAAATTTAATTTAAAATATCATCTTAAAAATACCATTTTAAATTAAACCAAAAATAACCAAAACCAAGCGTAAATCATCACAACTTACGCTTGGTTTTTTGTTTACAGACTGCTTTGGTACTCTTCAGCACTCATTAGGCTGTCATAGTCGGCAGGATTGGCAGGTTTTACTTTAAAGAACCATGCTTTGCCGTATGGATCTTCATTGGCAAGTTCTGGGCTGTCCACCAGTTCTTCGTTGATTTCAACGATTTCACCTGCGATTGGAGCATAGACATCGCTTGCTGCCTTGACAGATTCTACCACCGCAATTTCTTGGTCGGCTGCAACTTCTGTACCAACTTCTGGCAGTTCAACGAATACCACATCGCCAAGCAAATCTTGGGCGTGGTCAGTAATGCCAACGGTAATTGTGCCGTCTGCTTCTAGGCGTAACCATTCGTGGCTGGCTACATATTTCAATTCGCTGGGAATGTTACTCATAAAAAACTCCGTTAGGGTTGGGGTTATTGTAAAAGGGATAAGTAAGTGGATTTTGCCTGTGCAGGAATTTGCGTAGGCTGTTTTAATTCGGTAACTTTGCCATTATTATCAGTAATGGTAATTAAATAAGTTTCGTGAGTTGTGCCTGATTGATATAACCAAGACGCTTGCTCTTTGGTCATATTATAGCTTTGTGATTGCCCTACCCAAGAAACATTACCCAATCCTTTGCCGTAAAGTTTGGATTGAGCGTCATTAGGTTGTTGCTTTTGCCAATTATTTGACCTTGTTGAACTTGCACTGTCATCAATAATAAGTGTTTTGCTACCGTCTTTATTTAGTCGTTCAATTTTAACTGAACGCACGCTTTCGGCTGTTTTTAAATCAATACTAAAACCGTAGCGATAAGTTGAATTAACGGCACTTTTTGGGGCAATACCTGCAATAATGCCACCTGCTCCGCTAACTACATAATCTTGGGTTTTTTGTCCGACCGGCACACCCAAAGCAGAATTAACACTATTGCTTAATGTTGAGCAACCTGTTGCCAATAAAATGCTACTTGCCAAAATTGCATAAGTTATTTTTTTCATAAATTACCCTTATTAAAATCGTCCAAAAGCATTTGCGATAGCAAAACTTTTGGGTGCTGTTCATCAATCAAACTGCTTTTGACCATTACGCACAAATGGCAATTTTAGCACTCGCACCTCTACTTCTTTACCACGCATAATCACTTTGGTACGCTCACCTGTAAAATCTACAGGCACACGAGCGATGGCAATGGATTGATTGAGGCTTGGAGAGAATACGCCACTTGTGGTAATGCCGCTGCCAGCATCGGTTACAACCTTCATGCCTGCACGCATGACGCCTTTTCCTTCCAGCAATAGACCAACTTGTTTAACCGTTACGCCTGCTGATTTTAATGCCATCAGTGCTGATTTACCGACAAAATCACGGTTTTCATCTTTTAAATCCACTGTCCATGCCATGCCAGCTTCAAGCGGACTGACCTCGTCCGTCATATCGTTGCCGTATAGGTTCATGCCAGCTTCCATTCTTAGAGTGTCTCTCGCCCCAAGTCCGCAAGGCTTCACACCTGCCTTTGCCAAGGCTTGGAAAAACTCACCAGATTTTTCTGCTGGCAAAATCACCTCCACGCCATCTTCGCCTGTGTAGCCTGTGCGAGCCACAAACCACCCATCACCGATATCCGCACCAACAAAGGGCTTAAGAGCGTTTACTTTATCCGCCCACTCAGGCTTGACGGTGAGCAGTTTTTCGATGGCTTTTGGGCCTTGAACGGCAAGCATAGCAACATCATAGCGAGGGGTGAGGATGATACCAAATTCTTGGGCGATTTTAGCAAATTGTGCAGAATCTTTTTCGCGAGTTGCACCGTTTGAGACGATGCGGTAGGCGGTTTCTTCTTCGTTCATGCGATAGACAATCAAATCGTCCATCACGCCGCCATTGTCATTGAGCATGGCTGAATATAAAGCCTTACCAACAAAAGTTAGCTTGGCAACATCGTTGGCGATAAGTTTTTGAAAAAAGGCTTTTGCGTTATCGCCTGTAACATCGGTAACAAGCATATGCGAAACATCAAACATACCTGCATCGGTACGCACAGCTTCGTGTTCGGCAATTTGTGAGCCATAATTAACAGGCAGCTCCCAGCCGCCAAAATCGATTAATTTGCCATCAAAAGCAACATGAGAATCATATAAAGGTGTGCGTTGTGGAGCGGTCATGGCGATTTCCTTATAAAATTGGGTGATTGATAAATACAGCAAACAACTTAGCAGCTTGGTGTGCTAAGTTTTGCATTTAACAGTCCCCATCTGTCCTTTGACCTGAGATTTTCAATCACTTTAGCATCGCTGCGGTAATTTTCTTCCCTTCGGTGTACAATTGTACTCTCCAGATTGTGCCAAACAAACATTTCAGTCCCATTTACCTGAGCGATTGTAGGGTGTTTACGCCTTCGGTGGTGCCACTTAATACAGACAGGCACGCTCTCCTGAATGTTTTACACCGTTCTATTATGAAAAATAATGTGGTATTTTACAAGTAAAATTTTACACTTTTTGTAATTTTGCCAGTGATTTGGCATTTTTTTGTCAAAATTTTCAACAAACCATGAAAGAAATTGCATTAATAAGCGTGATAAATCGCACCTAGGTATGAAATTTGGCAAAATTAGGTGGATTGCGAAGAGTGGATGGAATTTGTTAAAATAAGTTGATAAATCGCCACGCACAATCAGCTGTAGATTTAATTTTTGTTATTCCAAATTGTTGTATGAGGAAAATCATGCATTGCGATGTTTATAAATTCCCAAAAAATGAAGGCTGGTATGTGTACATTGCCCGTCCCAATTATCCAAACGATACCGATGCCCTGACTGATTGGTTCGGCGTGCTACCAAGCCAGCTGCGTGCCAAATTGGGCTTGGGAGAATTTGTGATGCACTTGGATTTGGCAAGCCGAGAAAAGCTGGCACAGGCGGATATCAATCAGGTCATATCAAAACTTGCCGAACAGGGCTATTATGTGCAAGCACCGCCAAGCGATGTACTAACAGCACAGGCACTAAATAAAGCAAAAGAGGCTCAAGATAAGCGGTTTGATTAGGCTTGTGTGGCTTAATTTATTTGCTGATATTGTGGTTTTGCTTGGCACAAAAGTACATTCTGGATATTTTTATTTTTAAAAAATCGTGATAAAATAAATCAAGTTTTATTTTTGGTTGTCATGATGAATTGGCTAAAAGATTTACCACTTGAACAAATCAGCGAGACGCTGGCTGGTTTTTTTGCTTTTTGGGCTCGTATTACCGATGGCGTACCTGCAGGGCAGTTGCCACTGATTGTTTATGCGGTTTGTTCAGCATTGGTGTTGGTTTTGTGGCTGCTCGTCATGCGACTGATTCCTCGCCCCTTTAAGGGCATCAGCTGGGTATTTGTTGCAGCGGTGTTATTTGCACCTGGTCAGGCTGCGGGCAACACAGGCGAGATTGCACCTGCCATGCTTGGCGTATTTCATGCGATTTTGATGAAGGATTTTTTGGGTGCGTTATCCGCTGCTGTACCAATCTTTGCGGTATTTGCCGCTCTATTGGTGGTTGGTGCAGTGTGGCAGATGGCACGCTCGGTCATAGCTGCCAATGCCGAAAAACAGCAACAAACTCTCCAAATCCAAGAGCAGCGTCGTCAATATCTACAAGCCCAAAATCAGCACAGCAACGAAGCTGAGTGATATCGTAGTACAAGTGGCAGCGTCGCAAAACAAGTTTTAACCAAGGCTTGCCTTTGGGCAAAAAACACTGTATAATATCAGCTTTGTTAAATGAGTTGTGCTTGGCATAACTTACTTTTCAATCTCCTTGCCATTGTCAGACAATAAGTTTGCTGATGGCTGTTTTAATCCGTAGGGAGTCCTTATGAGACATTATGAAGTGGTGCTACTGGTTCACCCAGATCAAAGCAACCAAGTTGCCGACATGGTAACAAAATACCGCTCTATCGTAGAAGAAAACGGCGGTGCCAACCATCGTCTAGAAGACTGGGGTCGCCGCCAATTGGCATACCCAATCAACAAAATTCACAAAGCACACTATGTGTTGCTAAACATCGAATGTAATGAAGAGACTTTGGCTCAACTAGAAGAGCTGTTCAAGTACAACGATGCAATTATCCGCAGTCTGGTTATCCGCAGAGACACTGCCATCACTGAGCAATCGCCTTTGGCAAAAGAAGCAGAAGATAAGCGTACTCGTAAAGCCAACCGTCGCAATGATGTTCGCACCGAGCAAGGTGAGAACGATGCTGACAGTGATAACTAATTAAGGAGATTTCATCATGGCACGTTTTTATCGTCGTCGTAAGTTCTGCCGTTTTACTGCCGAAGGCATCTCTCACATTGATTACAAAGATGTAGAATTGCTAAAACAATATATCAGCGAAAATGGCAAAATCGTTCCTAGCCGTATCACTGGTACTTCAAACAAGTATCAGCGTCAATTGGCTGTTGCGATCAAGCAAGCTCGTTACTTGGCATTGTTGCCATATACCGACAACCACAAGTAATTACGGAGATAAATCATGCAAGTTATTCTATTACAGCGTGTCGTTAATCTTGGTAAACTTGGTGAAACGGTTGATGTAAAAGCAGGTTACGGTCGTAACTATCTAATCCCACAAGGCAAAGCATTGCCAGCCACTGAAGCAAACTTGGCAAAATTTGAAGCTCGCCGTGCTGAACTAGAAGCACTAGAAGCTCAAGAATTGGCAGCTGCCAACAAGCGTGCTGAAGCATTGGCTGATGTGAATGTCATCATGCGTGCCAAGTCAGGCGATGAAGGCAAGCTATTTGGCTCTATCGGTGCTCGTGATATCGCTGACGCACTGACCAAATCAGGCTTGGAAGTTGATCGCTCTGAAGTGAAAATGCCAGAAGGTGCATTCCGTCAAGTGGGTGAGTACAAAGTTACTATCCAATTGCACCATGACATCAGTGCTGAGATTTTGGTTACTATTCTTTCTGAAGATGCTACAGCACAAACCGAAGAAGAGTAATCTGTCTTATCAAATAAAACCCTTGAAGCCATTTGAACCGACCCCCAAATCTTAGACACAAGATTAAAGGTTAGGTTGATAAAGCTAAGTGGTTTGACCAAGGACTAAGCTTCTGTATCTGACAGGAC
>NZ_FTNU01000011.1 GCF_900156515.1 Moraxella cuniculi DSM 21768
ATCCCTTTTAAGCCCCCTTCATCGAGTGATGGAGGGGGTTTGTTGTTACAGGGGGTTACAGAGGGTTACGAAGGAACGACGAGATGGGTGGTGAAGGATACAATTATAGTATGTATAATAATTCATCAGTTTAATAAACTGTGTTTGGATTAGAATTTAAGATTTTATCGGAGAGATTAATGAAAAATCTTACACTGACTGGCAGACGCCCATCTTGGCGTGGGATTTTTGCAGGCCTGTTGATGGGTCTTGTGGTATCAATGGCTATGCTTGCCTTGGCTTTGGTGCTTAGTTCATTTTTATCATTAGATTTGCGTGGTGCAGGCATTGCCGCAGGTATTTATGCAGCATTGACGGCATTGTTAAGTGCTTTTGTGGCGGGGTATTTTGCAGTCAAGTCATCAGCACCAGAGGCTTTGTTTGGTGATGGTACAGATATCGCACCCAAAGATGCAACGCTGACTGGGATTTTGACCGCAGCAGCAATTGTGGTAATCAGCTCGGTTTTTGCATTTAATGGCATCACAGGTGTGGTAAAGACCGCTGGTAATGCTGTTGGCGGTACAGCAAGCATGATTGGCAACGCTGCAGGAGCGGTGGCATCAACAACTGCAACTGTAGCAGGTGCAGGAGCGGTGGCAGTGAATGCCTCAAGTGAAGGAGGGATTGCCAACAAAGCACAAGAGCTGTACCAAAAAGCAACGGACAATATCAGCCGTGAAGATATTGAGGCTTGGGTTGCAAAAAATAATGACAGCTTTGATCAAGCACAGGTGGCGGCAACTGTTAATGTTCTAGAAGGCATGGTGAACAAGACCAAAGCCGACCTTGCCAAAATGGATTTTGGTAGCATTGATACTTGGAAAAATATTGATGAATACGCCAAGCAGCGTGCGGCCGAAGTTGAAACTGTGCTAAAAGGCGATGAGTTGATTAACCGCTTGCAAAATGAAGGCTTAAGCGAGGCTCAGGCTGTACAAGTGCGTGAGGTGGCGATGACTTCTTATCAAGAGTATCGAGCAAGTACCGAACAAGCCATCGCTGATGCCAAGCTAAAAGCGGAACAAGCACTGCAAACCGCAGAAGAAACAGCACGCAAAGCCGCTTTGTATTCAGGTTTGTTTTGGTTGATTAGTACTTTATTGACCTTTGTTGCCAGTGTTTTGGGTGCACGATCTGCGGTCGCCAAATTAACCAATCGCAGAGTGTGATTGCTGGTTTATTGGCAATTTGCCAAGGCGTAAAAGGTAAGCAAATACTGCCCAAGTAGCCATTGGCATGAGAAAACCCTCATTCTTACAGAATGGGGGTTTTGTTTGCCAACATGATAACTTGGGCTGCGGGCTTTAAAAAATCTCAAGCTGGTTTGGTGTGCCAACAAAGTCCAATTCAATCTGTGGCTGTGCTTTTTGACGCAAATGCTCATGAATCTGCCTGCGGCGACGGGCAAGCAAAACAAGCACTCGATGTTTTTCGTCATCGCTCATGGTGTGCCAGCGTTGTCGCTCACTACGATTGCGAAGACAACCGATGCAGTAGCCTTTTTTGTTCATTTGGCAAATGCTGATACAGGGGTTGTCGATGGCAAAAAGTTCAACTTGTGGCATGGTTGGCGATTGATTGATGAAATGCTTACTATAAACGCAAATTGGCGATTTGGCAATAGTCCAAAAACTGACTGCATATAAAAATTTTAATATTTATCAAATTTTCTTACCAAATGACTTGTGCTGGTTAAAGAGAATGTTGCTTTTTGGCACTTTGCCGAAGGCTTTGATTTTATACTTATTTTGTTATAAACTGTTGGCTAGTTTGTTAATAAAAAAGGTGTGGTTTTGAAACTGATTTATCTGCACGGACTAGACAGTGATAGCAATGCTACTAAGGCTCAAATTACCCATCAATTTTGCCAAGAACACTACCCAGATATCACAGTGCTGCGACCTGACCTAAATCGCACGCCTGATGAGGTGGTGGCACTTTTGGTTGAGTTGATCGGCGATGGTAAGGATACTGTGCTGGTTGGTTCATCGCTTGGCGGTTATTTTGCCAATTTATTAAGCGACATGACCGCCGTGCCGTGCGTATTGCTCAATCCGAGTATCCGTCCAGATTTGAGTTTTCGGCGGTTTTTGGCAAATCATTTTGATGGGCAACCGCTGGCTGATGAGACGGTAATTTATCGTACCTCAGGCGGTTGGCAGATTAAATTTGCAGATTTGGCATGGTTTGAAAATCATCGCTTGATTGCAAAAAATCCAAATAAAATCAAAGTGTTGCTAAAAATGGCTGATGAGCTGTTGGACGCTACCGCCACGCAAGCCTTTTATCAGTCTTGTGGGGTGGCGGTATTGGCACAGGCAGGTGGCGACCATCGCATGAGTGATTATGACAAGCAGGTGGCAACGGTGCTAAATTGGGTTTTGGCGTTGGTAAATTTGCCAAGATAATTAGGTGCAGAGAATTTGAGTAGGTTTTGAGTAAGTGGCGTTATTTGCCATGCACTTTGTGCCAAAATTATAGCTGATGTTATGATTTATTTTTAAGAAAATATTAATAATTTGGGCGATTTTATGGGAATTTTTGTGATAATAATGGGTAAATTATCGCAAGATTATAATTTGATTTTTTTGAATAATTATTAACCAATATTTTTAAATTTTAAAATATAAATTTTGGCATTTGACAGCAGAGCCTTGATGGGCAAATGCACGAAATGCACCATCAGATAGGGCAGATTGATTTTGTGCAAGTGGTTGCTTGTTAAGATAAATAAAGAGTTAATTGGTGCTAGAATTGGCATAATAATTAAAACAAACTAAATAATTTTTGAAATATTATCACTAATAAATGCTGCATTATAACAAGCATGGCGTATCAATAATAAAAATTGGCGGCTACATGATGATTGATAAATCTACATAACCACAGCTGTTGAATTGATACAATTTACACAAGGTTGGCAGGGCTGGTGGTGGCAATCACGGCTTTGCCATTGCCCAACTTATCATCTTTGGTGTACAATGGCGGTAATTTTTTTGTAGATTGATTGCCATGAGTGCTTATACTTCCCAAAAATTAGAAGTCCTAGAGGGGCTTGAGCCTGTACGCCGCCGTCCCGGTATGTACACCGATACCACACGACCCAATCACCTTGCCCAAGAGGTCATTGATAACTCGGTTGATGAAGCCTTGGCGGGTTTTGCACGCCATATTACTGTGGTGCTGCATACTGATGGCTCGCTGTCCGTTGAGGACGATGGGCGAGGTATGCCGACCGACATTCACCCTGAATTTAACCAATCGGGTGTTGAGCTGATTTTGACACGATTACACGCTGGCGGCAAATTTAGCACGGATAATTATCAGGTTTCGGGTGGTTTGCACGGTGTGGGCATCAGCGTGGTGAATGCTTTATCAACCAAAGTGGCGGTTACGGTGTGGCGTGATGGGCTTGAACATCGTATGTTGTTTGAGCAAGGGCAAGCTGTTACGCCATTATTGGCTGATAAGGCGGCAAATAAAAAAAAGCGTGGCACAAAGGTGCAATTTTGGGTTGATGAACGATATTTTGACAATCCAAAGTTTGCCATCAAAGCACTCAAGCACAACCTCAAAGCCAAAGCGGTGCTCTGCACGGGATTGCAGATAGACTTTATCAGTCAGATTGATCCTGCCGACAGCGAAAGTTGGCAGTTTAGTGATGGTGTGGTGCAGTATCTGACCGAGCAGCTTGATGGGCTGCCTGCTTTGCCCGATGAGCCATTTTATTTTAGTGTTGAGCCTGCCAAAGGTGAAAGAGGCGGTGCAACTTTTGCCTTGTCGTGGCTTGCCGAAGGGGGTACGCCCGTTACCGAAAGTTATGTCAATCTTATCCCTACTGCCCAAGGTGGGACGCATGTCAATGGATTGCGAACAGGGGTGCTGGAGGCGTTGCGTGAGTTTTGTGATATTCATAATCTGTTGCCTCGCAATGTCAAGCTGTCAGGCGAAGATGTCTGGGACGGCGTGAACTATATTTTGTCGCTAAAATTTGTCGAGCCGCAGTTTAGTGGGCAGACCAAGGAGCGATTGTCCAGCCGTGAGGCAGCACCGCTGATGCAGACACTTGCCAAAGATGCGTTTAGCCTATGGCTCAATCAGCACCCAGACAGTGCCAAAGCCATTGCCGAGCTTGTGATTGGCAAGGCAACGAAACGACTGGCAACCGCCCAAAAAGTGGCACGCAAAAAAGTCGCCCAAGGGCCTGCCCTGCCCGGTAAATTGTGGGATTGTCGTGGTGGCTTAAAAGAAGGCTCCGAGCTGTTTTTGGTTGAGGGGCAGTCAGCAGGGGGCAGTGCCAAGCAGGCACGAGATAATGCGTTTCAGGCGATTTTGCCATTGCGTGGCAAGATTTTGAACACTTGGGAGGTGTCGTCCGATACAGTGCTGTCTAGCCAAGAGATTCATGATATTGCCATCGCCATCGGTGTCGACCCTGCCTCTGATGATTTGTCCGAGCTGCGGTATGATAAGATTTGTATCTTGGCAGATGCCGATAGCGATGGATTGCATATTGCGACTTTGATTTGTGCGTTATTTGTCAGACATTTCCCTGCGTTGATTGAGGCGGGGCATTTGTATGTTGCTGTGCCGCCTTTGTATCGCGTGGATGCAGGCAAAGAGGTGCATTATGCACTTGACAATGAAGAACTAGAGCAGGTGCTTGCCAAACTTGGCAACAAAAAACCGCAAATCACCCGCTTTAAGGGTTTGGGTGAAATGAACCCCAATCAGCTGCGTGAAACCACCATGAATCCTGATACGCGTAAGTTGGTGCGACTGGATTTGGACGACATACACAGCACGAACAGCATTATGGACAAACTGCTTGCCAAAAAGCGTTCGGCAGATCGCAAGCAGTGGCTTGAGACCAAAGGAGATTTGGCAGATCTTGCGGTATAAACACGCTTTGCCAGCTTGCTCCCACAAAGCCATGCCAGATCTGCAAACAAAAGCCGCCGAAAGGCAGCTTGTTGGTTACTTTTGCCAAAGTACTTCTTGTCCGCCATCTAGTCTGGCAACCACACGAGCCAGCACAAATAAGTAATCAGACAGGCGGTTTAGGTATTGTTTGCTGGCATGGCTAATGTTGCCATCTCGTTCAGATAGGCGTACAAGCAGCCGCTCGGCATCACGGCAGCTGGCACGCACCACATGGGTCTGAGCGGTGGCAACAGAGCCTGCAGGCAGAATGAAGTCTTGTAAATAGGGCAGAGGTTCGTTGTGTTGTTCTAGCCAGCGTTCAACGGTTGCAATATCATCTGTGGTGATGGCAACATAGCCGATTTCGGCATGATTTGGCAGGGCGATCTCACCACCGATATTAAACAGTTTGTGCTGAATAATGCCAATCTCATCACACACTGTTGGCAGTTTTTGAGCCAGATGAGCTTGCAGCAGACCGATTTGAGCATTTAATCCATCAACTGCCCCCATGGCATCAAACCGCAAATCCGACTTGGATAAGCGACTGCCATCAGCCATGCCTGTTGTGCCATCATCACCTGTGCGTGTGGTAATTTTTGAGAGTCGATTGCCCATCATTGATCCTTTGGTTGGGTGGATTGTTCATTAAGACAGATTGATTGTTGGCAAAAATTCTTGCCAATGTCTGCCAGCTTGGTTATTGTAACATGAATTGTTGCATGATTTGGAAAGGATGGCAAATTTACCACGCCAATAGGCAAAATCTGCTATAATCATTACATCGCATCATCAAGGAAATTTTATGCAAACTTTTAATCCAGCAGACCACATGGTCTTTTGTCGTAAATATAAACAAAATCTGCCAAAATTGCCAAATCCGCCATTTCCCAATGACAAAGGTCGGCAAATTCAAGAAACAGTATCAGCCAAAGCGTGGCAAGAATGGCTGGAGCTACAAACCATGCTGATTAACGAAAATCATCTAAGCATGATAGACCCTGCTGCCAAAGCCTTTTTGAATGAGCAGCGAGATAAATTCTTGGACAATGCTGATTACGAAAAACCGCAAGGCTATGTGCCAAAGGCATAATGGGCTTAGCGACCTGTCAATCGCCAGCGATTTTGTGCATAAATCAGGCGTATTTTGCCATCATCGGAGACATAGCCGCCTTTGTTGGCTTGTAGTATGAGAGGGCGTGCTAGGTTGTTGGCAAAAACTTCCGCCAGCTGTTTGTCCTCAGACAAAATAACATACACCGAAAGTGTGCCATCATCGTTGTCAGCAAAGTGAAAAGTCGCTGCATTAAAGGGCTGTACGCATTTTTGTTGCAGTGCCGAGTAGCGAAATCCTGCCGTGCTTAGGCAACCATTGGCATCTGTATTGGCAGTGATGGTGCTGATGGTAGGTGAGCTTTGGCAAGCACCAAGCAAAATGCCAATGCCAAGATAGATGGCTGTTTTTGGGTATTTCATGACAAATCTCCGCAGGTAAATAAGCGATGACAAATTACCAAGTGGCACAGTTTTGGTGAATTTGGTTTTGTTTGTGGTGATTTTAGATTATAATAAACTTTTTGCAACCAAATAGCGAGATGAGACGATGGCACGATTGCCAATTTTGACCTATCCTGATCCACGCTTGCGTACCATTGCCAAGCCTGTGGCAGACATTGATGAGAGTATCACAGCACTGGTTGCTGATATGTTTGAGACCATGTATGATGCACGAGGCATTGGGCTTGCAGCAACGCAGGTGGATCGTCATGTGCAGGTAATTGTTATGGATTTGTCAGCAGATGCCGATAATCCTGCACCACAGGTGTTTATCAATCCTACCGTTACGCCATTGACTGATGAGTTGGCTCCATATCAGGAGGGTTGTCTATCAATCCCTGAGGTGTATGACACCATCGAGCGTCCCAGCCGTGTCAGAATTGAGGCGATGGATGACAAAGGTCAAAAGATTGATGTTGAAGCTGATGGGCTATTGGCGGTATGTATCCAGCATGAGATGGATCATTTAAATGGTAAGCTGTTTGTGGATTATTTGTCCACGCTTAAGCAAGCTCGTGCGCGCGATAAAGTCAAAAAAGTCCTCAAGGCACGAGACAAAAAATAACCACCCAAAACCATTTGTTGATACAGATGGTTTTATTTTTGGGTTTGGCTGACTGCTGTATTTGGCAGCGTGTTTATTTTGCCAATTTTTCAGCAAACACCCAAGCTTGCTTGTTGTCTTGCCAAAAACAAAGCAGCTTGGTAACATTTTTATCATTGCCAAATGGGTGCTGTTTGATTATGATAGAGGGTTGATGACGGATAGAGATTGGCTATGCTTATTTCACTGACTTTACAAAATTTGGCATTGATTGACGAAAAAGAAATCAGCTTTGATGAGAAATTTAATGTCATCACAGGCGAGACAGGTGCGGGTAAATCATTGATTTTGGACGCATTATCGCTGTGTGCAGGTGAGCGTGCTGATAGTGGCATGGTGCGGCATGGCTGTGATGAGGCAAGTGTTTTTGGTGAGTTTGATGTCAGCGGCAATCAGAAAGTTGCGGCATGGTTTGCCGAACATGATCGCACGCTTGATGAGCCTGTTTTGCTCATTCGTCGCAAAATCAGCAGTCAGGGACGCTCAAAGTCATGGATAAATGGCGTGCCAGCGAGCATCAGCGAACTAAAAAGCCTTGGGGCGATTTTGGTTAATATCCACAGTCAGCACGCAGGGCTTGAGCTATTAAAACCTCAGTTTGTGGTTGAGTGGCTTGATGAGATTGGTGGCTTTGGTGAATTAAAACAACAAAGCAAACTGGCATTTGACAGCTATCAATCGCTAAAAAAGCAAGCAGAGCAGGCACGCAGTCAGTCGGCACAACGGGCTGACCGCATGGCGTTATTATCAGCAAAAATTGCAGATATTGAGCCGCTGTTGTCGGTGGATTTTGAGCAAATAGAAGCCGAGCATGATGAGCTTTGTAACCTTGAACAGCTGATGAGAGAGGCTTTGCAGGCGGCAACGCTGCTTGATAGCGATGACGATACGCCGTCTGTTGCATCTTTGTTGTCGCGTGCGATGCGGATTTGTGATAATCACAGCACGAACAAGACTTTTGGTGAATGCAGTCAGCTTTTGGCATTGGCACAAGAGCAAATCCAAGAGGCGACCGCCAAGCTGGTTAATTATGCCGATCAGCAACTGCCAGACGAGGCAAGGCTCAATGAGTTAGATACGCTGCTTGGTTTGGCACATCGCTTGTCTGGTAAGTACCATACGCCAATTGCTGAACTGATTGCTGATGCTGCCAGCTGGCAACAAGAGCTGGATATGCTCAATAATTTGCCTGATAACGACACGCTCGAGGCTCAAGTGCAGACGGCGTACCAAGCGTATCTGCAGGCAGCCGAAGCACTTGACGAGGCACGAATCGCCCACGCACCCGATGTCTGTGAGCGACTGGAGGCAAGGCTGTTGCCCTTGGCATTGCCCAATGCTCGCTGTGAATTCGCCTTTAATAAAAAACCAGAACAGCAGTATAATGCACAAGGCACTTATGAGATTGCGTTGTTGTTCAGTGCCAATGTTGGTATGCCGCTACAGCCTTTGCACAAGGTGGCATCAGGGGGAGAGCTGTCTCGTATCGCCCTAGTAATGCAGGTGATGGCATCGGGCGATGGCGGTGCAAGACCAACTTTGGTCTTTGATGAGGTTGATGTTGGCATCAGTGGTGGCACAGCCCAAGTGGTTGGTGAGTTATTGCGAACCTTGGGCAAGCACCAGCAACTGCTTGCCATCACGCATCAAGCACAAGTGGCAGCGGCAGCACATCGGCATATCTTGGTACATAAGGAGCATGGTGAGCAGACGGTCAGTGATATGCGTATTATCACAGGCGAAGAGCAGATTGATGAGCTGGCTCGTATGTCAGGCGGGGTGAATATTACCGATGCTACCAGAGCCCATGTAAAAAGCCTGCTGGCTGATATCCGTCATGCTGATGAGCTGACTGCCAATTTACCTGCCGAGCCATCAAAGCAAGGCAGGAAAGCCCCATGAACCAAGCATTATTAAAGTTAAACCATCATTTTTTGATACCGACACCGCAGTTGCAAGATGATCGCTTTGTGGATACGCTGGTCTATATTTGTCGGCATACCAAAGAGGGTGCGTGGGGATTTGTGGTCAATCAGCCACTGCCAAACAGCGTGGGTGCGTTACTTGCTGATTTGGATTTGCCTGTTAGTCAGCAGATGATGAATACGCCTGCCGTTGATGGTGGGCCTGTGCGAATTGAGGCAGGGTTTGTGTTGCACACAGGTCAGCCTGATTTTAAGTCTTCGTTTGTAATTGCTGAGAATGTCTGTCTGACTACCAGCAAGGACATTTTGCAACATTTGGCATTTGGCGAGTTGTCGCATTATTTGTTGTGTATGGGGCATTGCAGCTGGAGCAAGGGACAATTGGAAGCAGAAGTTTATGCAGGCGATTGGTATATTTGTCCTGCTGATTTGCCAACCTTATTTTTGACACCATTTGCTGACAGGTTGGCTGCTTGCTATGCCAAGATGGGCATTAAGCCTGAGCGATTGGCTGCCAATTTGGGATACGCATGATGACAACAGCAACTTTGATTCTTGCTTTGGATTATGGGGTAAAAAAAATGGGCATGGCACTGGGCAATAGCCTAACTTGCGATGCACGCCCCTTTGATATTTTGGCGATGAATAATGGGCAGCCTGACTGGGACAATTTGCTTGGTATCATCAAGCAGTGGGGCATTGGCGAGGTGCTGGTTGGCTTGCCGCTGAATATGGACGGCACAGAATCGATGCTCTCAAAGCGGGCACACAAATTCGCTCGTAGATTGGCTCATCAGCTTGCCGAGCGTCGTCAGGCGGTGGCGGTGTTTGTTTATGACGAACGGCTAAGCTCACAAGATGCCAAAGCCATCGCTCTGCAACAAGGCTGGATTGCTTCGCCTTATGAGCCAATTGATGATGTGGCAGCGTGTTTATTGATTGACAGTTATTATCGCCAGCCAGAATTTGCGGTATTTGTCAGCAGTTACAAGCCAAGCAACAAATAACCGCTTACACCTCAATGGCAGCCCTTTGACAAATTGGTCTTAAGGATTATTATGCAGCAAACACTGATTATTCAAACATTTACCAAGGCCATCAAGCAGGCAAATTTGGCGGTACGCTTGGTGCTTTTGGCGGTGATTTGCTTTTGTGTGCTTGGCACATTGGCAAGTCTGCCTGCATTGGCAAACAACACATGGGTGTATTATGCGTTTCATTATTTGCCCTACGGTTTGATTGCCTTGACGATGCCGATTAGCCTGTATCACAGTTTTTTGTTGTTGCGTTATCGGGTGATGCAGCCGTCAATTTTGTTTTTAATCCTTGCCATAGGTGTGGGTTTATTGATTGTGGCGTTGTTTCGTGGGCTTGTATTTGGTGCCGACAAGGTATTTTTTATGGCGGTATTTTTGGCGATGATTGCTTGGCTGGGTATGCCGTTTTTGTTTCGTGTAAATTTAAATAAATTTTTAAAATTCTTAACAAAAAATACCAATGATGACCAGCCATCATTGCCAGATGAGAAGTGATTGGACACATGGCAATCGGCAGACAATCCAAGCGTGGGATTGTGGCGACATTATGGGTAGATTCTATCAATTCATCAAAATACAGTTATTAGTATAAATAAAATCACAGTTAAGCAAACTTCATTGCCAACTTAGCAATGAGAAGCAAACTGGCGAGCTATTGGGTAAAATAATGACAACCATTCATCATACTTTGGACACCACAGGGCTAATCTGCCCAGAGCCTGTCATGCTCCTGCACAAAACCATGCGGCAAGCGGCAGCAGGCGAGTGTATCGAAATTCATGCCACCGACCCTGCCACCATGCGTGATATTCCAAATTTTTGCCGTCATTTGGGGCATCAATTGCTTGTCCAAGAGCAGTTAAGCGAGGGCAGTTATCGCTATCTTGTACAAAAAAAATCGGCATGAAAGCCCTATCCCCCAGAAAACCTGCCGCCATTATTTATGATGACGATCCTGATTATCTTAGCCAGTTTCGTGCGGCGATGCTTGCCAAAGGGCTATCGACAGCCACACGCAATGCCTATAGCCAAGATTTGCGATTGTGCATTCGCCTGTCTGATACCCCCGTTGCTTCTTGGGAGGCAGGTGAGCTGAAGGCACATTTATCAAAATTAAGGCAATTAAACCTATCTGAACGATCCATTGCACGCAGTTTGGCAAGTTTGCGGCAGTTTTTTTTGTGGCAAATCGAAACAGGCGTGCGTACGGACAATCCTTGTCAGGGCATCAAGCCACCAAAACTTGGCAAATCGTTACCAAAAACACTCTCAGAACAAGATGTAAACGCTCTGCTCAATGCTGCCGATACGACCACTGACAGAGGCTTAAGGGACAAAGCAATGCTTGAGGTGCTGTATGCTTGTGGGCTGCGAGTCAGTGAGCTGGTTGGCTTGTCGCTTGAGAATCTAAACCTAAACGCAGGGTGGTTGTCCGTTGTGGGCAAGGGTGGCAAGGCACGACTGGTGCCACTTGGTGAGTATGCTCAAGCGGCATTGGCGGCATATTTACAGGTGCGTGCTAATTTTTTGCTTGGCAAAAAAGACTGTCAGGCGGTATTTTTGACCGAGCAGGGCGGTTATATGACGCGGCATAATTTTTGGCACATTATCAAAAAATACGCTTTGTCAGCAGGGATTAGCACCGCCATCTCGCCACATACTTTGCGTCATGCGTTTGCCACGCATCTGGTGAATCATGGGGCGGATTTACGCAGTGTGCAGCTGCTATTGGGGCATAGTGATTTGTCCACCACGCAGATTTATACCCATGTTGCCAGCACTCGATTACAACAGCTACACGCTGCTCATCACCCACGAGGCTAAAAAATACAACTGTAAACTGTAAATTTATACTAATTCATGCTAAGATAAGCCAGTTTGTTGTTTTATGATAAAATTTCAACCATTCACCAAGTAGGATATGTAGCATGACACAGCCATCAAGCCAAGCCAAGCGTGCTTATTTTGAAAAAAGCGATGCCGAACGCGTTGTCATTACAGGCATGGGGGCTTTGACCCCTGTGGGTAACAACCTTGATGAAATTTGGGCAAATCTTAGCCAAGGGGTTAGTGGCATTAGTCGCTTGCAGGGCTTTGATGATAAGGCAGTGGCGATTGATGAATTTCGCTCGCAGATTGCAGGCTTGGTGAAGAATTTTGATGCCAAAGCCTTCCTAAACCCAAAAGAAGCACGCCGTTTTGATACTTTTGTGCATTATGCACAAGTGGCGGCAGCTCAGGCGTTGTACCATGCTGGGCTAACAACAGATATTGTTGGCGATGAACTGCCTGTCAATGTGCCAAGTGAGCGGTTCGGGGTGGTGATGGGCTCAGGCATTGGCGGAATTCAGACCATTGAAAGTAGCCGTGATACGCTCACCGAGCATGGGGCAAAAAAAGTCTCGCCATTTATCATTCCTGGGACAATTGTCAATATGCCAGCAGGGCTGATTGCCATGCGACATCAGCTCAAAGGGGCGAATTTGGCGACAGCAACAGCTTGTACCACCTCAACGCACGCCATCGGCTTGGGAGCGAGACTTATCGCTTATGGTGATTGTGATGCGGTGCTGGTTGGCGGCAGCGAAAAAGCCTCAACACCGCTTGGCATGGCAGGCTTTGGGGCGATGCACGCTTTATCCACACGCAACGATGAGCCAGTGCGTGCCAGCAGACCGTTTGACAAAGACAGAGACGGCTTTGTGCTGGGAGATGGTGCTGGGGCGTTGGTCTTGGAGAGTTTGGCACACGCCAAAGCACGCGGTGCTAATATCTTGGCTGAGTTGGTAGGGTTTGGCATGAGTGATGATGCCAACCACATCACCAGCCCAGCGGCAGGAGGTGAGGGGGCGATGCGTGCGATGGCGGCAGCACTGGCTGATGCAGGCGTGAGTGCAGCAGAAGTTGGGTATATTAATGCCCATGGCACCAGTACGCCACAGGGTGATATTGCCGAAAGTCAGGCGATTGAGCGACTGTTTGGCGGTGATATTTTGGTGAGCTCAACCAAATCTATGACGGGGCATTTACTTGGTGCCGCAGGGGCGGTTGAGGCGATTTTTACAGTGCTGGCACTACAGCACCAATTGCTGCCACCGACCATTAATTTGGACAATCCAGACGCAGCTTGTACACTTGATTATATTGCTCACACGGCACGCAAGGTGGAAGGTCTGCAATTTGCGTTGTCAAACAGCTTTGGCTTTGGCGGTACCAATGGTTCGTTGCTGCTTAGAAAATGGCAATAAGACACACCGCTTGACGATATGCTAGGCGTGTGGCTGGCTTATCCGCCAGCCTGCTTTATCAATATCAGCCTGTTGCTGGTTGATTGCTTAGGTGATAAGACCCGCCACTTTGGTGGGTTTTGTATTTATGTTGATTGATTTGGATAAATTATCATGACTGCCCATCAGGTGATTTCTCGGGTTTGTTTGCCAGTGCTGCTGGTCGGCTTGATATTGGCTGCCGTGAATATGAGAACGCCTTTGGTGATGCTTGGCTCGGTGGCACCAATGGTGGCGACAGAGCTTGGCTTGACAACAACGATGATAGGGCTACTTGGTGCTTTGCCCATGCCGTTATTTGCCTTTGGGGCATTGGTGTCGGCACGATTGGCAAGACGCTTTGGGCTGCATCGCATGATGATTGTGATGACACTGCTGCTTGCGATGGGGGTGGCGACTCGCAGCTGGTTTGGGGCGACGGTATTATTTATAGGCACGCTGATTTTATCTTTTGCCATTGGTATGCTAAATGCGTTGATTGCCCCGTTTATCAAACAACACGCAGCTGGTCATATCACCGTTGCCACAGGGGTGTTTAGCCTGAGTATGTCGGCAATGGCAGGCGTGGGTGCGTGGGCTGTTGTGCCATTGTCTGAATATTGGGGCTGGCGGGTTTCGATGAGTTTTTGGGCAGTATTTTCGCTGGCGGCGGCACTGATTTGGTGGCGATTTGCCGATAAGCCTACTGTGGCAGATGGAGCAGAATTTGGCACAGGATATTCTGTGTGGCAAAATCATCAAGCGTGGCATTTGGCAGCGTTTCTTGGATTGCAGTCTTTGTTATTTTATAGTATTGCCAGCTTTTTGCCAGCGATTGTGATGTCTTATGGGGTGACATTGCAGCAGGCGGTGCGTTTGGCACTGGTGTGTCAGCTGATGGCATTGCCTGCAATTATTGGTCTGACTTATCTGATGAGGCGAGGCGTGTCGGTGCGATTATTGGCGATTGTCGGCACCTCAATGAATGCACTGGCGGTGGCAGGCTTATTATTTATGCCTACACAGATGCTGATGTGGTCGGTGCTGATGGGCTTGGGCTGTGCGATGGTGTTTACGCTGTCGCTGATGATGTTTTCGCTAAAAACCACCACCGCCGAGATGGCACGAGATTTATCAAGCATGGCACAGGCGATAGGTTATAGCATTGCATTTTTTGGGCCATTTTTGCTTGGTTGGCTGTATCAGTGGCAGGGTGATTGGCAGTTGCCATTGGCGGTGCTGTTGCTATTAATGCTGGTAAATGTCGGTTTTGCTTGGACAATTTCACAGACCAAGATTGATGGATAGTTTGGGCTTATTTGTATTTTGCTCAATGATGTTTTATAATCGATACTAGGATAAATCTGCTTCATTTGCATTTGATATTTATTCTCAATAATATATTTTATCGTTATAAGGAGTGGTAATGAGTTGTGCTATCTTGATTAAATCTGCCTTGATTGCCTTGGGTTTGACGCTGCTGACAGGTTGTGCAACCACAAGTTTGATGAATGATTCAAAGCAAAACATCACAAAAGTAGAGCTTGTTGCTGATAAGGTTGTGGCGTTTGCTCGCCCTGCCAGCACGGCAAATTTGCCCAATGATTCGGTGGTGATTGTCGGTCAGACGAACAGCTATGTTCTGACCGAAGGTGGCACACAATTGGTTGCGTTGTTAAGCACACTAGAGCCAAAAAACATCACGGTGAACAATCAGCTTGCCTTTTATTCTGCCAATAATGATGGTCGGTTTGCAGGCACGATTGAGCTGTCTTATGCCCGCCTAAAACAAGATTTGCAGTACCAAGATTTGCAATTTTTGCTGCAAAATAAAGCCAGTGAATGCTCCAATGCCTCAGATACTCGTATGAACGCCCAGCGGTTTTGTTTTCAGATTGCTGTGCAAGGCGAAGTTTATCCGCAGGTGAGCAATTTTGACTTATTACGCAGCAAGTTTACACCGCTGACACGCCCTTATAGCGTCAGTATCTACACGCAAGCAAGCAGCAGGGCTGATGGCAAGGCAGGAGCGTTGGCTGCAGGTAAATTATTGCTTCTGCCACTGGCGGTTGCTTTTGATGTGGTTACTTTGCCTGTGCAGGCATTGGCGGCGTTGCAGTAAATTGGACATAGTAGAGAATTGGTATGAATTTGCAACCGTGGCATTGGGTAATAATTGGTTTGTTGTTAATAACCGTTGAGCTATTTTTGCCAAGTTTTGCTGCCTTGTGGTTTGGTGTGGCGGCATTGCTGACGGCATTGCTGGCATGGCTGTTGCCAGTGGGATTGATAATGCAGGTTGTGATTTGGCTTGTTTTGTCAATTATCGCTTGCGTATTGTGGTTTGCCCTGATACAGCCAAAAATCAAAACACGCACCAAAGCAGGCTTGGGCGGTGCGGTGATTATCGGTGAAAGTGGCATGATTGTCTCGGCAATTACCCCAGAGGGCTTGGGTGTGGTGCGATTTGCCGTGCCAAAAGTGGGTGCTGACCAATGGCGATGCCGCAGTGATGACGGTCAGCCAATCGCTGTTGGCGAGCGAGTGGTGGTAACAGCGGTCATGGGCAATGAGTTGGTGGTCGCCAAAAAATAACCCACAAGTCAAATTGTTTGGATAAATTTAAGTTATTTATAAGTAATTTTGGGAGAATGATGATGGAATTTGGCAGTGTATTGTTGGTATTGATTGCCTTGGTGGTATTTACCATTTATAAAGGGGTAAAAATGGTTTCCCAAGGCGAAAAATGGATCGTTCAGCGTCTGGGCAAATATCACCAGACGCTAGAGCCGGGACTGAATTTTATTATTCCTTATGTGGACAATGTCGCGTACAAAGTTACCACCAAAGACATTGTGCTGGATATTCCAAGCCAAGAGGTCATCACTCGGGATAATGTCGTCATCATTGCCAATGCGGTGGCGTATATCAATATTGTCCAGCCTGAACACGCTGTCTATGGCATCGAAAATT
The DNA here is from genome assembly GCF_900156515.1 of Moraxella cuniculi DSM 21768. Lineage (GTDB taxonomy): Bacteria > Pseudomonadota > Gammaproteobacteria > Pseudomonadales > Moraxellaceae > Moraxella > Moraxella cuniculi. The sequence goes on from NZ_FTNU01000011.1 coordinate 16,328, forward strand.
ATGAACACGGCATTCGTAATTTGGTACAAACTTCCTTGCGTTCTATTATTGGCGAGATGGATTTGGACGCTGCCTTGTCTAGCCGTGATCAGATCAAGGCACAGCTCAAACACGCCATCAGCGATGATATTTCCGACTGGGGCATCACCCTAAAAACCGTTGAAATTCAAGACATTAAACCATCGGCAACCATGCAATTGGCAATGGAGGAGCAGGCAGCTGCCGAACGCCAACGCCGTGCGATGGTAACTCGTGCCGATGGTCAAAAGCAAGCAGCTATCTTGGAGGCTGATGGTAGGCTTGAGGCCTCACGCCGTGATGCCGAAGCTCAAGTGGTGCTGGCAAAAGGCTCTGAAGCGTCTATCCGTCTTATCTCACAGGCGATGGACGGCAAAGAAATGCCTGCGGTATATTTATTGGGCGAACAATATATCAAGGCGATGAATGACATGGCACAGTCGGATAATGCCAAGACGGTGGTGTTGCCTGCGGATATTTTGAACACCATCAAAGGCTTGGTGGGCGATAAACTAAAACCTTAACCAAGGCGGTATATTTATAAAACAACCCTTGATATACAAGGGTTGTTTTTGCCAAGCTTAGTGGTCGGCGGAAGCCGCTCCATGCTGCTGCAAAAATGACACCAGCTCGGCAGTTTTTTGGGCAAGCAGTGCCTTGTCGCCACGGCTTTCGATATTTAGCCGAATCAGTGGCTCGGTATTGCTCGAACGCAGATTAAACCGCCATTTGCCAAAATCCAAACTTAGTCCATCAAGCGTGTTTTTGCTGGGATTTTCATTGGCAAACAGTTGTTCAAGTTTTGTGATAATGCTTGTGGCATCATGGCCACCCAAGCGAAAATTTAGCTCGCCTGAGCTTGGGAATTTGGCAATATAGTCATCAACCAAAGTCGCCAATGATTTGCCAGTGCTGGACAATAGCTCACTGACCAGCAGCCAAACAATCATGCCACTGTCGCAATAAAAAAATTCCTTAAAATAATGATGTGCTGACATTTCGCCGCCATAGATGGCTTGTTCATCACGCATGACTTGCTTGATGAATGAGTGTCCTGATTTGGACAGGGCAGCCACGCCACCCAAGCGAGAGACGACATTTTCGGTATTATAAATCACGCGTGGGTCATAGACGATGGTTTGCTTGGGGTGTTTTTGCAAAAAAGCCTCTGCCAGCATACCGACCACATAACTGCCCTCAATGAAGCGACCATTGGCATCAAACAAAAAACAGCGATCAAAATCACCATCAAAAGCCACGCCAAAATCCGCCTGATGAGCCAGCACAGCATCGCGTGTGGTTGCCTGATTGGCAATAATCATCGGATTTGGAATGCCGTTTGGAAAACTGCCATCAGGCGTGTGGTGTATTTTGATAAGCTCAATCGGTGCATTGGCAGCAATCAGTTGCGATTCGAGTGCGTCCACCACAGGCCCTGCTGCTCCGTTACCGCTGTTGATGATGATTTTTTGGGGGCGAAGTTTGGTTGTGTCAATAAAACTCATCAGCTTGGCAATATAGGCATCTTTGCTGGCAAGTTGGGTGATTTTGCCTTTTGGGCGAGTGGTGAATTGCCCACTCTCTGCCAATGCCTGCACTTGGGCAAGCCCTGTATCTGCACTGATGGGGCGAGAGTGTTCACGCACCATTTTTAGCCCATTGTAGTTGATGGGGTTGTGGCTTGCGGTGATTTCGATGCCACCGATGGCTTGATAATGACTGGTGGCAAAATATACCTCTTCTGTGCCTGTCATGCCCAAATCAATCACATCAATGCCTGCATCGGTAATGCCGTCAATCACAGCGGCTTTTAGGGTTTCGCTAGAGGGGCGAATATCGGCACCGACCACGATGGTGGCAGTGTCTTGGCAGGTTTGTTCACCGAGAAATTGGGCAAATGCACGACCAATGCGATAAGCGATACGCTCATCAAGGCTTACGCCCAGCTCGCCACGCACATCATAGGCCTTAAAGCAGGTGATGGCTATTGGTTCAAAAGTTTTCATGAAAATTTCCTTGCTTGACGGTTATCTTGATATTGTAGCACAGCAAGGGACAATGTGGCGATGTTGCTGGATATTTCATAATCAGAATAACCATAGCTGATATTGGACTAATAATTGCCGAAATGGGTGTATAAAATGCCAATAAAATTTGTTATAGTAATCATGACTGCATGGGCAAATGGTGCTTCACCGATGGCGGTGCCAACCTTTGCCCAACCAATAACACAAGGAGTATCTATGAAAATCGCCAGTAATATCACCGAGCTTATCGGACGCACGCCTTTGGTTGAATTGTCTGCCTTAACCAAAGATTTACCCGCACGCGTGGTGGCAAAACTTGAGTACTTCAATCCAGCCAGTTCGGTAAAAGACCGCATTGCGTTGGCAATGATTGATGATGCCGAAAAATCAGGCTTGATTAACAAGGACACAACCATCGTAGAGGCGACATCTGGCAACACAGGCATTGGGCTTGCGATGGTTTGTGCAGCACGAGGTTATCGCTTGGTGATTACCATGCCAGAGAGCATGAGTCTTGAGCGTCGTGCATTGTTGCGTGCGTATGGGGCGACTTTGGTGCTGACACCAGCCGCCGAAGGCATGGGCGGTGCGATTGCCAAGGCAAATGAGTTGGCGGCACAAGAGGGGTATTTTATGCCACGCCAGTTTGACAACCTTGCCAATCCGCAAGTGCATCGTGATACCACCGCCATTGAAATTTGGGAAGATACCGATGGACAGGTGGATATTTTGGTATCAGGTGTTGGCACAGGTGGTACGGTAACAGGCGTTGGCGAAGTGCTAAAAAGCAAAAACAACGCCGTGCAAGTGGTGGCGGTTGAGCCAGCTGCCTCGCCTGTATTGTCTGGTGGCGAAAAAGGGCCGCATCCAATTCAGGGCATTGGTGCAGGCTTTGTGCCAGCGGTGCTAAATACCGATATTTATGACGAAGTGCTGACCGTTGCCAATGAAGATGCGTTTCGTGTTGCACGAGATATGGCCGCCAAAGAAGGTCTGCTGGTGGGCATTTCGTCAGGGGCGGCGGTATCGGCAGCATTGACACTGGCAGCACGCCCAGAAAATGCAGGCAAGCTGATTGTGGTGGTAATCCCATCATCAGGCGAGCGTTATCTGTCCACGGCATTGTTTGCAGATTTGGCACATTAATTAGTATAATTAACAAGCCCAGTTTCGGCTGGGCTTTGTGATTTGTAAGGTAAAATTTTGCCTTGATACGCTGATGGATCAGGCGGCGTATAATTATTGACAATATAAACTGGCAAGAAGTTGGCAAACGCTTGATGATGGGTTAAAATCCCAACCATCAATCGCTGGCACATGACAGCTGACTTATTGATAATCTTGTGTTTTTGGATAGTACGATGACACCAACCAGTGATTTTAATGATTTGCTTGCTTTGATGGAGCGTCTGCGTGCCGAATGCCCTTGGGACGCTAAGCAGACCAATGACAGCCTACAAAAGTACGCCATCGAGGAGGTTTTTGAGCTAATTGAGGCGATTCAGACGGACGATGGCTCAGCTTTTGCCACCGAAAACCTCAAAGGCGAGTTGGGCGATGTGCTGCTTCAGGTGATTTTTCATGCCAAATTGTATGACGAGGCGGCACGATTTGACATGGCACAGGTGATTTATGCGTTGCAGGATAAGTTGATTCGCCGCCACCCCCATGTGTTTGACAAAGAAAATCTGGCAGATGATGAAGCGGTGAAACGCCGCTGGGACGAGATAAAACGCCAAGAGAATGCACATTGGCAGGCTTTGGGCAAGCCTATTCGCCGTCTATCCAATGTGAAAGCTGGCACGGCATTGATGCAGGCACAGGCTCTACAAAGCCAAGCGGCAAGTGTGGGCTTTGATTGGACAAATTTACAAGGCGTTTTGGACAAACTTGGCGAGGAAATCACCGAATTGCAACAAGTGCTGCCTTGTGGAGAATTTAACTACCAAGCAGACAAACTAAGTGATGAGCAACGCCAACGCATCAGCGATGAGCTGGGCGATTGTTTGTTTGTGCTTAGCAATTTGGCACGGCATATGGGCGTAGATGCCGAGATGGCATTGCAGTCCGCTGCAGGCAAATTCCGCCGCCGCTTTGCTTTTGTTGAAGATCAGGTGGCGGCAGCTGGGCTTGAGATGACCAGCTGCGATTTACAAACCAAAGATGATTATTGGAATGCTGCCAAAAAATCAGGACTATAACAAAAACACCGCCTGCCATACTCTGCTGCCTAATGTGCTGCTACAGAGAGTCTGGCAGATATTGCTGATGGGCGTGCTGGCGTGTGGCACGATGACCACGGCTTTGGGCAATCAGTGCTATAGCGATGTCCACGCTGCCTATCAGGCACTTGGCAACCAAGCTGCCAAATCCACCAAAATCAATATCAATACGGCAACGGTGGCACAGCTTATCAGCTTAACTGGGGTTGGGCAAAGCACGGCACAGGCGATTGTGGATTATCGTGCTGAATATGGTAATTTTGCCAGCGTTGATGAGCTGATAAAGGTCAAAGGCATTGGGCAGGCGACCATCAACAAAAATCGCCATCGACTGACGGTGCTTGATTGATAATTGACCGATGTTGGTGGTATTGGGCTAAGTTTGGGTGGTGGCTTGGGCTTGTTGCGGTATTAAAATTGACAAAATTGCATAAATTTTGAACAAATTTTGGCAAAAGTCCGCTTTTTTGTTCGCTTTTTTATTGGATAAGCGGTAAAATAGAAAGTTTGGTAAAACAAGTATGGGAAAATCCCAGTTCATCAAGGAGTAGGCATGGGCAACTCGCCTAAGCAGCCAAAACAAAAAATAAATCGCACCATACATTCGGCACAGTCGCTACAGCTGCAAAAAGACAGTCTGCCACACAGCATTGTTGAGGTTGTCAGTACACTTCATAAAGCAGGTTTTGAGGCGTATATCGTTGGTGGTGGCGTGCGTGATAGTTTGCTTGGATTGGTACCAAAAGACTTTGATGCTGTAACTGATGCACGCCCACATGAGATTAAGGCAATTTTTGGCGGTCGCTGTCGCATTATTGGGCGACGGTTTCAGCTTGCCCATGTTTATTCTGGGCGTGAAATGATTGAGGTGGCGACTTTTCGAGCACCGCCCAAAGACGATACGCACACTACCGAAGAGGGTATGCTGATGCGTGATAATGTCTGGGGCAGCATTGAGCAGGATTTTGCTCGCCGTGATTTTAGTATCAATGCCTTGTATTATCAGCCAATCAAGGGTGAGGTGCTGGATTTTTGTGCAGCACTTGATGATATTGCCAATCGTAGACTAAGGCTACTTGGCGATGCAGCGGTGCGTATCGAAGAAGACCCTGTAAGGCTATTGCGTGCATTGCGGTTCAAGGCAAAACTTGGCTTTGATTTTGATAAATCTCTGGCAAGTCAGTTTCATGCTGATAACTGGGGGCGGCTTGAGCAAGTTTCTGCCCATCGCTTATATGACGAAACACAAAAAATGTTTGGCGGAGGCTATTTGGCACCGCTGTTGCCGCTGTTGTTTGAGCATGGTGCGATGACCAGTTTGATGAGATTTGCCCCTGATGCACCGACACCGCTGATGATGGCAATTGCCAAAAATACCGATCAGCGAGTGGCGGCAGGCAAAAGTGTCAATCCTGCATTTTTTTATGCGGCATTATTGTGGGAAAATTACCTGTATCAGCTGGCGAAGTTTAAAAAGCGTGGTTTGCAGTTTTTTGATGCTCAAAAAAAGGCTGCCGAACAGGTGTTTGATGCCCAGCGGAGCAAGACCGCCATTCCAAAGTTTGCCGAGCAGTTTATTGCGGAGATTTGGTTTTTGCAACCAAAATTGGTCAATCCGCGTGTGCGTGAGATTGCCAATATTGAGAGGCTGTCAAGATTTCGTGCGGCGTTTGATTTTTTGGTTATGCGTGAAAGCCATGACAATCACCCATTGTCCGAGCCGACTTTGGGCATGGCATCATGGTGGCAAGCATATCAAGATGCCAGCAGTGCCGATAAGCAAGCGATGATTGAGGCATTTGATCAAAAGGCATTGGCACCAAAACGCCGCCGCCGTGAACGAGGCAAGGACAGCATGAATGCCGAGCTTGCCCAGTTGCGTGAGCTGTCTTTGCGTAGTGAGGTGGTCAAGACACGCCCAGAGCCATTATTTGTGGTGGCAGGGGCGGATAAGTTACTACAGAATCATGAGCAGGCACCGCCCAAGCCAAAACGACCAATCGTCCCCGAGATGCCTGTGCCTGTTTTTGCCAAAGTTTGCTTTAGTGAGGCGGATTTTGAGAAATTGCTTGCCAATGATGAACCGTACATTCCTGCGGCACGCCATCGCAAACGCAAGCCATCATCTACTTTATCCATCAAAGAGCGTAATCTGGGCATCAGTGAGGCGGATTTGGCAGCACAAAAAGCCCAGCAATATGCCGATGATGGTGGCATAGGGCAGCATAATCACCAGCAGAAGCAAAGGTCAAGTCGCAGCAAAAAAACCGATGGAGCAAATAAAAACAAGCAGCGTACTCGCGGTCGCAAATCCAATGCCAAGCCTAAGGCAGATGTATGATGAAGCGTTGTTATTTGGGACTGGGTGCCAATCTTGGCAATGAGCTGGGTACGCCAATTGATCATCTGTGTCGTGCGGTGCAGACGGTTTGTCAGTCGCCAGCATTTGGCGAAGTGCGGGTATCGTCATTGTATCGCTCTGTGGCGTATGGCGTAACCGACCAGCCTGATTTTTATAATGCAGTATTGACCGCCAAGACAAGCCTAGATGCGTTTGAGCTGTTGGATTTTTGTCAAAGCATGGAGCAGGCGGCGGCTCGTGTGCGACTTCGGCACTGGGGCGAACGCAGCTTGGATGTTGATGTGCTGCTGTATGAAGATATGCAGATTGACAGTGAGCGATTGACCATACCTCATCGCGAGTTGGCTTTGCGTAATTTTGTTCTTGTGCCGCTGTACGAGCTGGATGCGGCGATAACCATAGCTGGCGTGCCGATAGCTGACAATCCGCTTAGTCGTGATATGACGGGGCTTGTGCGATTGGAGGCAGATTTTGCCAATTGGGCAAACCATGATTGAAAACCGCTTTGTCAGTCCGCATAATAAAACCGTTGCTTGGCTGATTGATTTTGACTGATTTATGCCACCAAGCAGCAAGCCTATTTTTAATATTAAGTGAATCTATGACCTATTTAGCCGATAAGCCAACAGCACCCATTACTTTAGCCACGCTAAACAAATACAAAGCAGCAGGCGAGAAGTTTTCTTGTTTGACTTGCTATGATGCCAGCTTTGCAGCGATGATGCAGGCAGCTGATATTGATACCATCTTGGTTGGTGATAGCTTGGGCATGGTGGTGCAAGGGCAGTCATCGACATTGCCTGTAACGGTGGCGGATATGGCATACCACACTGCCAATGTCGCTCGTGCCAATACTCATGCACTGATTATGACGGATTTGCCTTTTATGAGCTATGCCACTTTGGACGATGCCATTGCCAGCAGTCGTGCTGTCATGCAGGCAGGTGCTCAAATGGTAAAAATTGAAGGTGGTCGCAACCTTGTACCGATTATTAAGACGCTTGCTGATCATGGCGTGCCGACCTGTGTGCATTTGGGGCTGACACCGCAGTCGGTCAATGTACTGGGTGGTTATAAGGTGCAAGGCAGAACCGATGAAGCTGCCCAGAAGCTCCTTGACGACTGCCAAGCGGTGGTTGATGCAGGTGCAGCAGTGCTTCTATTGGAATGTGTGCCAGCTGATCTTGCCCGTACCATCACCGAACGATTTGCGGTGCCAGTGATTGGGATTGGTGCTGGCGTTGATACGGACGGTCAGGTGCTGGTCATGCACGATATGCTGGGTGTTTATACACGCAAACCAGCCAAGTTTGTTAAGGATTTCTTAACAGATGGCAATAACCATAGTCGCAGTATACAAGGGGCGTTTGAGCTATATCATCAATCGGTAAAAAACAAAAATTTCCCAACCGATGCTCACAGTTTTTGATTAAATAAAACAACTGATAATTATGCAAATTTTTCATACCATTGCCCAGTTGCAGGCGGCACTTAATCAGCATAGACACCAAAAAGTTGCCCTTGTGCCAACCATGGGCAATCTGCACGAGGGTCATTTACAGCTTGTCAAAATCGCCAAACAGCACGCTGATGTTGTGGTGGTGAGTATTTTTGTCAATCCAACTCAGTTTGCCGCAGGGGAGGATTTTGATAGCTATCCACGCACACTACAGGCGGATTGTCAGCAGTTAAGCACGGTCAATGCCGATATGGTTTTTGCACCCAGTGTTGATGAAATGTACCCTATCTATCCGCCAAATGTGCAGGTGCTATCAGGTGAGATTACACAGATTTTGTGTGGCAAATCTCGCCCGATGCATTTTGATGGCGTGGGTCTGGTGGTCAGTAAGCTGTTTAATATCGTGCGTCCTGATGTGGCGGTATTCGGCAAAAAAGACTATCAGCAGCTTGCCATCATTCATAAGCTCAATAATGAGCTGAATTTTGGCATCAAAATTATCGGCGGTGAGATTGTGCGAGCCGATGATGGTTTGGCATTATCAAGTCGCAATCAGTATCTAAGTGCCAGTGAGCGTGCCATTGCCCCTGTGTTGTCGCAAAGCTTACAGGCGTTGGCAGAGCGAATAATTGACGCAGATTTGGCGGCATATCCAAGCCTGATTGATGAAACAAAAGCAAGATTGACGCAGGCAGGTTTTGTGGTTGATTATGTGGAGATTTATAATCATCACCTGCAGCAACCAACGCATACCGATGAGCAGCTGGTGATTTTGGCGGCGGCATGGCTTGGCAAGGCACGCTTGCTTGACAATCTGGAAGTTTTGCGACAATAATCACAGCAATACGGAACACAATATGCAGGCAGCAACCAATAGCAAACCATCAATTATCATTGTCTCTGGGCGTTCGGGTTCTGGCAAAACCTCGGTGCTGCATATCTTGGAAGATTGTGGCTATTATGTGATTGACAACCTGCCTTTGTCCTTGTTGGTGGGTGCGGTTGGGCAATTGACTGCTGATAGCCATGTTGCCAAGATTGCCTTGGGGGTCGATGCTCGTGTTGCCGAAGCGGATTTGTCCGATTTTGAGCAGGTGCATGAGGCATTGGTGCAAGATTATGGCGAGCATTGTGTCAAGGTGCTGTATGTAACCGCCAGTGAGTCTGTGCTGGTGGCACGGTTTGGGGCGACGCGGCGTATTCATCCATTGATTATGACGCAGGTTGCTGACAGTCTGCCAGAGGCGATTCATCAAGAAACGGCACTGCTTGAGCCAATTGCACGCTTGGCAGATGTAAGTATTGATACAAGCCTAATCAACACCCATGAACTAAAGGTGAAAGTTCGTGATTATTTGGGCTTGGATGCGACTTTGACAATAAATTTACTGTCTTTTGGCTTCAAATACGGTACGCCGATTGATGCAGACTTTGTTTTTGATGTGCGAGTCTTGCCAAATCCGCATTGGCAACCTGCATTGCGTGCCAAAACAGGTGAGGATGTGGCGGTGTGTGAATTTTTTGCACAGTTTGCCGAGGTGGACAAGATGGCGGGGGATGTTGCTGATTTTTTGATACGATGGTTGCCCAATTTTGCTGGCAGCAATCGCCACAGTGTTACCATCGCCATCGGCTGCACAGGTGGCAAGCACCGCTCGGTGTATGTGCTAAACAAGGTCAAGCAGCAGCTGGCAAATCATCTGGCAGATACCGCACACATCATTAGCAAGCACCGAGAGCGGCGACTGTGGCACAGTTAGCCATGCTTTATAGCATAGATGATTAATGATTAAAAGTGCAAAGCACAAGAGTAGCGATATGATTGATTTTTCTAAAATGGATATGCGAGTATCTCGCACCGAAATCAAAAAAGCCCACGAACGCTTGCAGGCTTTGGCGACCCCTTTGGCAAATTTGTCCAAAAAACAACAAAGTCAGCTGCCAGTCAGTGAATATTTTTTGGACGAATTGGCACAGCTGTCCACCATTGCGTCAGGTGGTGCAAAAAATCGCCAAATCAAACGCATCGGCAAGCTCATTGTCGAAGAAGACAGACACAGCTTGACGCAGGCGTTGTTTGCCATGAAGTTCACCCCAGAACAAATCGCCAAAATCACAACTTGGCATACTCGCCTAAAACTTGATGATGAGAGCAGTATCAAGCAGTTTGTCAAGCAGTTCAATGCCAGCGAGTTTAATAGTGTGTATCAGCTTTTGTTGTGGATTGAGTATGCCAAGCATCTGGGCGACGATGAGCTGTTGGCGGAGAGCGTTGCAGACTTTGAGAGCTATGTGAAAGAAGTGGCGATTTTGTCCACTTAGCCGTGCAGTGATGATGGTAAGTGGGCTGATTGATTTTATCAAAGATAGCGTTTATTAAAATTGATTTTCATTTCCAATAAAAATCGGCTATAATAACCACTTGTTTGCAAAACTCCCAACTTAGGTTGAAAGAGCAATAAAGCCGTACAAGGTAGATTTGTGCGGCTTTATTGCAATCCTTGGCAAAAGGCATCTGCCTTCATTCCTTGCGTTCTTTCCCTAATGCAGCATTCGTCCTTGTTGGCGACCTTGCCCAATCCTTGCCACAATTATAGTATCGCAAATTTTACTCAAAAAATACAGTAGCAAATCCTGACAATAATTGTAAGAAAAAGCGTACAACTGTACTTTATTAAGTCAGCAAAATCGCTCTGTACCAAAAGAACGCTACAAATTAGCCCACGACTGCTGATTTGGATTGGGCGGTGCAGTCAGGTTTTTGCTTTTTGGTATTTGCCACTTAGCCACAAAAATGCAGGAATTAATAAGAAAATGGCAGGATAAAAAACAATCACCCAGCGAGTCAGCAGTTCATTGGTGGTGCTTGAAATCCACAAAAAGACATTGATGGCAATTAAAATCAAAAATTGCGACCCTTGATTGAGACTGTTGAGCAGGCTATAAAAAGTACCAATTTGTTCATTGGCGACATGACGCATAATCACACTGTCGTATAGTACGCGGTTGATGCTATTGAGCAGCCCAAACAGTGCCGAGGAGGCAATAAACATCGACAAACTGGGGCTAATAACCAGCAAGCACGACATCAAAAACGCCAAACCGATACAAGCATAAATAGCGGCGGTCTCATGTTTTACCCAATTAACCATCACGCCTCCGATGATTGCCGCACTGTTATAGGCGATGCTTGTGTAGGCGATTAAATCAGGGGTGAGTTTGAGCACATCGTACAAAATAACTCGATCAATGGTGCCGCCTGTCATAATTACGATGGTAACTACCAAAGCACAAGCAACAAGCCGTGCAATTTTGTGCTGAAAAAACCACGCAAAACTGCCAGCTGGCTTGGCTTTGGCGTTTTGTGCAGTGGGCTTGGTCGTAGGACTGTTAAATTTGGCAAGCAGGGCGGTTGAGATAAGCAAAATGACCAACGCCAGTACAATCAAGGCATCAGCACCCAGCCAAGAAAACAGCGACGCTACAATCACCCCGACCAAGATAGCACCCAGCTTGTCAGTAACGACCAGCATTGAGTTTAATTTGGTAAAATCTTGATTGGGGTTATTGATACAAATCAACTGAGCAATTGCTCCTCTGGCGGCATAAAAACAAGAAAAATACAGCCCTGTCAGCACAGACAGTATGGCAAATATCCAAGTAGATTGGCTTATTAACGCGATAGCGGTCAGGGCTGCTATGATGAGGTTTGCTGCCATCACCAGTTTCACCCTAGGGTATCTGTCAAGCAAAAAACCCAGCTTTTTGTTGGCGATGGTGTTCACCAATAGGGCAATCAGAGCGATGGCGGTTACATACTGTATCCCAAGATTTTCATACAAAATCCAAGCAATGATGGCTTGTGAGAGCATGATGGCAATATCAGCACTGATAAAGCTGATGATAAACTTGAGCATATATGGACTGAAAAATTCTTTGATTGCTTGCATAAAAGCTACATTCCGTATCTGTGTTCTGGCAGTCCTTGGGTCTGTAGGTCATGCGACAGCCCTTGCAGTCTGGCGGCATAGGCTTGCAGTAGTGTCAGGCAATAATCCAATCTGTTGGTTTCAAATTCATAGCCATTGGCAGCTGGCTGGAAATCTTGACATTTTCTGATAATCACATGGTCTGGAATCCACAGCAGGTGCGTATTTTTGTACCCTGACATTCGCAGCTCTGCCACAGGATAGCTGCCACCCATACCAGATGAGATTGAGACAATCAGCGATGGCTTATGAGCCAAGTCCAAATCGGCAAGCAATAAAAAGTTCTTAACTTGAGCTGGAGCCATGCCTGCCCATTCAGGCACGACAAAGATGCAGGCATCGGCAACTTTGAGTCGACTGCTGATTGCTAGCCATTGTGGCTGATACGACCAATTACCCTCCCAAATTGCCTCGTCCCAAAAGGGAATTTGGTATTCTGACAGGTCAATGATATCAACCATATCTTCTGCATATTTGTCAATCCAAGCGGTTTTGACGATATCGCTGATGCGTCTAGATTGCGACTGCTGGCGTGAACTTCCTGAGATGATGACGATGTTCATAAGCACCTCCTTGGTTGCTGGATATCTAATCATTAGAATATCAGATTTCTAAAAAAAAAAAAACAATCTCTCTGGAAAATTTAAAAATAGCATTTGGCAAGGAAAATTTGCGACCATAAAGATGGCATTATCTTTACCAGTAAGAGATGGCAACTTATCCTGCATTGAAGGTTGATTTAAAAAAAATAAATTAAATTATAATTATTTCTTGGTCTGTTATTGATATTTGCTAATTTGTGTCAAGTTTTGGCACAAAAAAAACAGCACCGTAATGCTGTTTTTTAAGATGATTGCTCAAAAGGGCGTTATTTCTTTTTCTCTTCACGCACTTTATTGACCAAGAAATCAACCACTTGTGGTACTTTGGCATCGGCACCTGTTACCAGATATTTACCCTGTACGACCACAGCAGGCACGCCTGTGATTTGGTAACGCATGGCGTTTGATCTGGAGCGTTCAACCTTGGTGCTGACTGCAAAAGAATTATAAAGACTATTAAATTTTGCTTTATCAACCCCTTGAGAAGCGTACCAGTTGCTTAGCTCTTCTTGGTTGCTGATGATGTTGCGTTTGCCGTCTTTGTGAATGGCGTTAAACAGTGCTTGGTGCGTATTTTCTTGCACGCCCATTTGCTGAGCGGCATAATAACCGCGTGCTGCTACTTCCCACATTGGGTTTAAGGCTGCTGGCGTCTGAAAAAATGCCACATCGCTGGCACGAGTTTTTGCCCATTTTTGCATATAAGGCTCTAGGCTGTTGCAGTGTGGGCAACCGTACCAAAAAAACTCACGAACGATGATGACATCGCTGGTGATTGGGTCTGGATTGGCCAAAACTTTATAATCACGACCTTCAACAAAGTTTGCTTGGCTTAGTGTCGCCAAACCAACCATAGAGGCAAGTAGCGTTGTTTTTAGGGCGAATTTCATGGTTATTTTTCCTTATAAAAAACAGCTGGCGAAAAACGCCATTTGCGGTTTTGTGTCGGTTATTAAATTGCCATATAGTTTAGCGTATTTCTTGGCAAATGTGGCATTAGTTTCCTTAATTATTCGTTGCAGATTGTATAAATTTTTATATTTATTGCCAAAAACTTGCAAGAATTGGCAAAAATGAGCAAAATCACGGCAAGATTTACCAAATCTCAACGCAACAGCCCTGCAATTACCAGTCAAGAAATGAGATGATAATACAACAGGTGGCTATTTGTCAAAAGTAGTCAAAAGCTGTCAAAAATGATAAGATAGCAGTATTTTGATTGATAAATAGGATAAGTGTCATGCAATCAGCCAACCACACCGACAATGCCGATTTTGATGAAATTGGTAAATTCACCAAACTTGCCGATGAGTGGTGGGATCGTATGGGGGCTTTTAAGTCTTTGCACGATATCAACCCATTGCGACTCAATTGGATTGAGGATAGGGTCAGTGAGCATTATGGCTCATCACTGGTGGATAAGACCGTGGTGGATATTGGCTGCGGTGGGGGGATTTTGGCACATTCTATGGCGGTGCGTGGTGCCGATGTGCTGGGCATTGATTTGGGCGAGGCAAACCTAAAAGCTGCAAGCATTCACGCTGCCAAAACAGGCATGCAAAAGCTACAGTTTCGCTGTGTGCCAGCCGAAACGCTGGCACAAGAAGAGCCTGAGCAGTATGATGTCGTCAGCTGCATGGAGATGCTAGAGCATGTGCCAGACCCTGCTGCCATCGTGCAGGCGTGCTATGATTTGCTAAAACCAGGTGGCGTGTGCGTGATGAGTACCATCAATCGCAACCCAAAGTCGTATCTATTTGCCATCATCGGTGCAGAATATGTGCTAAATTTGGTGGATAAAGGCACGCATGATTATCAGAAATTTATCACGCCAGCTGAACTTGATCAAATGGCAATGCAGGCAGGTTTTTGTCGTTTTGATATGACAGGCCTGCATTATAATCCAATCACCAAGCATTATTGGCTGTCCAATAGCAATGTTGATGTGAATTATATGATGGCATTTGTCAAGCCACAGGCAAAATCTTTGGCAGATATGTCAGATGCCAACAGAGGTGATCATGGCTAAGATACAAGCAGTGTTGTTTGATTTGGACGGTACGCTGATTGATACCGCTCCTGATTTTATTCGTATTATCAAAGACTTGTGTGTCAAAGATGGCCATAGCGTGCCAAGCGATGCCGCGATTCGTGAGCAGGTTTCGGCAGGAGCAAGGGCGATGGTGCGACTGATATTTGATGGTAAATTTGACAATGTCAGCGATGATGACCCTGAACTTTTGGCGTATCGTGAGGCTTTTTTGGCGGCGTATGAGGCGGATATTTGTGTGGACAGCCGTGTGTTCTCAGGGCTAGATGATTTGTTGCAATCCCTTGAGCGTCAAGGCGTGCCGTGGGGAATTGTTACCAACAAGCCACGCCATTTGGCGGTGAACTTGTTGCAAAAACTGCAATTGAGCGAACGCTGTGGCGTGTTGGTCTGCCCTGATGATGTTACGCACACCAAGCCTGATCCTGAGCCGATGTATCTGGCGTGCCAAAAACTTGGCGTATCGGCGAAGGCTTGTATTTATGTTGGCGATCATCACCGTGATATTGAAGCAGGCAAGGCTGCAGGCATGACAACGGCGGTGGCAAAGTTTGGCTATCTATCCGCTGATGATTTGGCAAATATTGACAACTGGGGAGCTGATGCCATCGTGGAAACACCAATTGAGTTAAATGATTGGGTATTGGCACAAGTGATGGCGTAGTGGTTTGGTATTGAGACAGGATAATGCAACAGATGATTTCACACGATGCCATGCGGGCATTTGAATATACAAAAGACAGCCTAAAAGACAAAATTATTTTGGTTACAGGGGCAGGTGATGGCATTGGTAAGGCGGCAGCATTGACCTATGCTGGCTGTGGGGCAACCGTGCTGTTGCTTGGCAAAACCCAGAGCAAACTTGAGGCGGTCTATGATGAGATTGAGCGGCTAGGCTTGCCACAGGCGGCGATTTTGCCGATGGATTTGCAGACGGCAAGTTTTGCCCAAATGCAAGAGCTGGCACGATTAATCGAAAAAGAATTCGGGCATCTTGATGGCGTGCTGCACAATGCCGCAATTTTGGGGGCATTGACGCCGCTTGAGATGTACGATCCGATTACCTTTGAGCAGGTTATGCGAGTTAATTCTACCGCTGTGTTTATGCTGACCCAGAGCCTTATACCTCTTTTGCGTGCAGCAAGCAGCGGTTCGGTGATATTCACCAGCAGCAGCGTGGGATCAAGCCCACGAGCGTTTTGGGGGGCTTATGCCTTATCCAAGCAATCAGTGGAGGGCATGACAGTGATATTCACCCAAGAGACACAAGCATCGACTGCCTTGCGGTTTAATTGTATTAACCCTGGGGCGACTCGCACCAATATGCGTGCACACGCATTTCCGGGTGAGAATCCTTATACCCTAAAAACACCCGAAGAAATCATGCCTGCGTATGTATATCTGATGAGCGATGCTGCCAGTGGGGTCAAGGGTCAGCTGATTGACTGTCAGCCAAAATAACCTTAACTTTATCCAACAGCGGAAAATTATCGTGAGTTTATTTCAAAATCTTGTGATTATTCTGGTGCTGATTTTGACTTCGAGCTTTTTTTCGATTTCAGAAATTGCCTTGGCAGGTGCCAGAAAAATCAAGCTCAAACTGCTTGCCGAGTCTGGCGATGAGCGTGCCGATAAAGTGTTGAAACTTCAAGAAAATTCGGCGGATTTTTTTGCCACTTCACAAATTGGGCTAAATGCGGTCGCTATTTTGGGCGGTTCGGTTGGTGAGAGTGCATTGCGTCCTTATTTTGCCAACTGGCTGGGCATGGTTTATCAAGGGGTGTGGCTAGACAGCATTGCATTTTTTGCGTCTTTTGCAGTGGTAACGCTGTTGTTTATTTTGTATGCTGATTTGATTCCCAAACGCATCGCAATGATTAACCCTGAAAAAGTCGCACTGGCGGTGATTAATCCTGTTACTTGGCTGATCCGTTTGGTTAAGCCCTTAGCATGGACAATCAATGCCATTGCCAATCTGACCTTTAGGCTGTTTAAGGTCAATACCGCTCGTGATGACAATATCACTTTTGATGATATTTCTGCCATTGTTGATGCTGGGGCTGAGGCAGGCGTGCTGCAAGAACAAGAGCAGCATTTTATTGAGAATGTTTTTGAGCTAGAAGAGCGAACGGTGCCATCGTCAATGACCGCACGAGAAGATGTGGTGTTTTTTACGCTCGGTGAGAGTGAGGAGAGCATTCGCCACAAGATTGCCGATTATCCGTATTCAAAATTTTTGGTGTGTAACGAGCATATCGATCAGGTGATAGGCTATGTGGACACCAAAGATATTTTGGTGCGGATTTTGAATCAGCAGTCGTTTTTTCAGCTTAATGAATCAACCATTCGCAATGTGCTGATTATCCCTGATACGCTGACTTTGTCAGAGCTGTTGGATAAATTTCGTGCCAGCAATGAAAAAATGGCGGTGGTGATTAATGAATATGCACTGGTTGTGGGAGTGATTACCCTGTCAGATATTATGATGACGGTGATGGGGGATTGGGCGGCGGCAGAGCCTGAGGATCAGCAGATTATCCGCCGTGATGAGCATTCGTGGTTGATTGATGGTATCACGCCGATAGATGATGTTAAGCACGCCCTAGGCATTGAGGAATTTGCTGACTGGGAGCATTATGAGACGCTGGCTGGATTTATTATGTATCGCTTGCGAAAAATCCCTCGTCCTGCCGATTGGGTGGAGCATGAAGGCTACAAGTTTGAGGTGGTGGATATCGATCATTATAAGATAGACCAGCTGCTGGTTACGCGACTAGAAAAACCTGTGCCGACAGAGCAATAGGCGTTTGTTGATTGGCTTGTCATCAAAAATTAAAACAAATAATAAACCAATGTCCAAGCAATGGCTGATGGTTGAACTTGAATACATAAATTAAGGAGCGGGTATGGCGACAAATTCACGCTTTGGGTTGCCTGTGTGGTCGATGATAGTGCCATTGGTGGCTTGGGGATTGTTCTTTTTTGGCATTAAAGGCAGTATTTTGCTACAGATATTGGGTGGCGTATTTTTGATAGGCAGCGTGCTGTCTGCGGTATATCATGCCGAAGTGGTAGCACACAAAGTTGGCGAGCCGTTTGGTACGATTATCCTTGCATTGGCGATTACCATCATTGAGGTGGCACTCATCATCTCGTTGATGGTGGCAGGTGGCGACAATGCGGCATTTTTGGCACGAGATACGGTATTTGCAGCGATTATGCTGATTTTAAATGGTATCTTGGGTTTGTCATTGATGATAGGTGGGTTAAAGCACCGTGAGCAATTTTTTGGGCAAAAATCTGCCAGCACCGCACTGATTACGCTGGTGTCAATTTTGGTTATGACGCTGATTTTGCCAAATTTCACCACCTCGACCGCCGAAGGGACTTATTCATCAGCCCAGCTGGTTTTTGTGGCGATGGCATCTTTGGTGCTGTATGGCTCGTTTATTATGGTGCAGACGGTAAGGCATCGTGATTATTTTTTGGCTGCTGATGACGATCTTGACCATCATGCCGAACCGCCAAGTGGCAAGGTTACGGCGGCAAGTTTTGCATTTTTGTTGGTGTGCTTGGGCATCGTTGTCATGCTTGCCAAGAGCCTAAGCCCAAGCATTGAGGCGGCGGTGGCGGCAATGGGGGCTCCTGCGGCTTTGGTTGGTGTGATTATCGCTGCTGTGGTGTTGTTGCCTGAGGGCTTGGCGGCACTGAATGCAGCACGCCGCAACCGTTTTCAGACCAGTCTTAACTTGGCACTGGGTTCGGCATTGGCAAGCATCGGACTGACCATTCCTGCTGTTACCATCGTTTGCTTATTGTACGGCATTCCGCTGGTATTGGGGCTGGATGGCAAATCTATGGTGCTGCTTGGGTTATCAACTTTTATTGTCATGTTATCGCTTAATCAAGGGCGAACAAATATCCTATATGGCATCGTGCTGTTGGTGAATTTGGCAGCTTATGTGTTTACCATCATTGCTCCTTAGTTATAATCGGCAATGGCAAAGGACTGCCACTCCGCCAACAATCAAGCAAATACCGCTAATGGCAAAGACTGTACAAGATGGCTGTATTTGCTGATATTTTCGCCAAAAATCAGGTTGCATTCTGATAATTATCATTTATAATATCTACTAATATATTTATCATAATTTGCCATATTATAGATGTGCAAGCATTAATAAGAGGTGGCTGTGAGTACCACACTTCGCCAACTGCGAGCCTTTGTGCTGGTCGCTGAACAAAACAGTTTTACCAAAGCTGCTGAGACGCTGTGCCTGACGCAATCGGCATTATCTGGGCTGATTAAAGAGCTTGAGCAAAATCTCGGTGTGAAATTGTTTGACCGCACCACGCGAAAATTATACTTATCCGATGCAGGCACGAGGCTGTTGCCACAAGCACGGCGTGTACTTAATGAGATGTCGGTGCTAAATGAAAAAGTCAGCAACCTAAAATCACTGCACCAAGGTCATGTGCGTTTGGCGGTGTCGCAGCAACTGTCCGCCAGTGCCATGCCAAAGTTTGTGGCAAAATTTTGTGAGTTGCACCCAAATATCCAAGTAACCCTAACCGACTGCTCGGTCGATGATGTGGTGGAGCATATCGAAAATCTTGAGGCGGATTTGGGCATAGCACCAGAGCGAATGCATTCTGATGACCTTGAGGCAATCGCTTTGTTTTCGTCGCCGTTTTATTTGGTGTTGCCAGCCACGCACCCTTTTGCCAAAAAAGATGTCGTGCGTTGGACGGATTTATTGAACGAGCGACTTATTACGCTAAATGGCCCATTTATCAAAAGCCTCCAAAACGAGCTGCCAGCACAGATATCTAGCCGTATTTTCAACCCTGATTTTGAGGTTAATTTCTTATCCACAGCACTGGGCATGACGCGTATGGGCTTGGGCGTTACGCTGTGTTTATTGTATGCCGCTGAGTGGGTTGAGCAAAATGGACTGGTCATGCGACCGATTGCCGACCCTGTGGTGGAGCGTAAGTTTTTGTTGTACACGCACAAAAACCGCTCATTGTCGCCAGCGGCATTGGCGTTTAAGGGATTTTTGGAGCAAAATACCCATGAGTTTTTGACCGCTCATGCCAAGGCAGGTTAGCTGTGTGATGAATTGGCACAAGTTGGCGGCGGCTTTGTCGCCATCACTGCTTGTCAATTCACCATGAAATCGGCAAAATGCCCATGCAAAATCTGATTGACCATAGGCTATTTGAACTTTACCATGCCTAATGGGCGGTCAAACTTACAAATTGTAGCATTTTTGCGAAAAAACGCCAAAAATACCGCAGACAATGCAGTGCTTTTCGGCTATACTTAGGGCTGTATTTTGTCGCTGTTTTTAGCCCGTGTTTCAACAAAATCTCACTAATCAATTCACCAAAAAAAGGACAATGCCATGTTTACTCATGTTACCCCCTATGCTGGCGATCCGATTCTGGGTCTGATGGATAAATTTGCAAATGATGATCGCACTGACATTAAGGTCAATCTTGGCGTTGGTGTGTACTATACCGAAGATGGCAAGTTGCCCGTGCTAGAATGCGTCAAGACTGCCGAAGCAAAAATCGCCAATCCACCACGCCCACGCGGTTATTTGCCGATGGACGGTTTGGCAGGCTATAAAAAAGCGTGTCAAGAATTGCTGTTTGGTAAAGACACTGCGGTTATCAAAGAGGGGCGTGTGGCAACGATTGCAACGCTTGGTGGTTCTGGTGCGTTAAAAGTGGGAGCGGATTTTATCCATGAATGGTTCCCAACTGCCAAATGCTATGTGTCTGACCCAACTTGGGGCAATCATATCAGCATTTTTGAGGGAGCAGGGCTGCAAGTTGGCAAATATCCATACTATGACCCAGCGACCATTGGCGTAAAGTTTGATGAGATGTGTGCTTTTTTTGAGACACTAAACGAAAATGATGTCGTGCTATTGCACCCATGCTGCCACAACCCAACTGGTGTGGATCTGAGCCGTGAACAGTGGGAAGTGGTACTGGATATCGTCAAACGCAAAAAACTCATACCGTTCATGGACATTGCCTATCAGGGCTTTGGCGATGATATGGATGCTGATGCGTTCGCCATTCGTCTGGCTGTCGAAAAGGGTCTGACGGTATTCGTATCAAACTCATTTTCAAAGAATTTATCATTGTATGGTGAGCGTGTTGGCGGGCTATCAGTGGTTGCACCAACGAAGGCAGAGGCGGATACGGTATTGGGTCAGCTAAAATTCACCGTTCGCCGCATTTATTCAAGCCCACCATCACATGGCAATGCTGTTGTGGACATTGTGATGAACGATGAGGCATTGTTTGAGCAGTGGGTTGATGAGGTTTATCAAATGCGTGATCGCATTCGTGATATGCGTGCCAAGTTGCAAGCAGCACTACAGCAGCGACTGCCAGAGCGTGATTTTGGCTACTTTACCAAGCAGCGAGGTATGTTTAGCTTTACAGGCTTAACCGCAGCACAAGTGGCACGCTTGCGTGAGGAATTTGCGGTGTATATGGTTGATAATGGGCGTATGTGCGTGGCAGGGCTAAATAATGCCAATGTTGAATATGTGGCAAATGCCATCGCCGAAGTGCTAAAATAAACCAAAATCTCACAAAATCCGCATTGTTTGATGCGGATTTTTTTTTTGCTTATCACAAGGGAGGTGGCAAGCGTGTTTGCCAACAAACAGCAAGGCTGATGTGGTTTTGGGCTGTTGCTGGCAGGATTTGAGAATTTTACCACAAGGTATGCGTAATGGTTTCATGTGAAACGCATGATAATGACAGTCAAATTACCAATAGCTGTGTTACTATATCAATGTCGCTAAGTTAGAATGCGTGATAATTTTAATGATTGGCTTGATTGACAAGACAAAAAAAGCAGGGCGAACCCTGCTTTAAGGCTTGGTGTGGTGTTATGCTTGGCTTTGGCTGCGTAGGTATTGAGCAAGCAATGCCACAGGACGACCTGTTGCTGCACAAGTGCCGCCACCATTCCATGCTGTGCCAGCAATATCAAGATGTGCCCACGCTTGACCTTCTTTGATGAAGCGTTTTAGGAAGCAGGCAGCCGTTACCGAGCCTGCTTCGCGGCCACCAATGTTCTGGATATCGGCAACTTTTGAATTGATTTGCTCATCATAGGCATCATCAAGTGGCATATGCCAAACCAAATCATTGGTGTATTCGCTGGCAGCTTGCAGAGCAAAGATAGTGTCCTCATCATTGCTGTACAATGCCGAACGCACACTGCCCAAGGCGATAACACAAGCCCCTGTCAAGGTGGCGGTGTCAATGATGACCTTCGGCTCATAGTTTTCTTGCACATAGCACAGTGTGTCGCACAGCACAAGGCGACCCTCGGCATCGGTGTTTAGAATCTCAACCGTTGTACCATTCATTGCTGTAACCACATCGCTGGGGCGAGAGGCACGAGCTGATGGCATATTTTCGGCACAGGCAAGCACCGCCACGACATCAATGGGCAGGTTGGCTTCGGCGATGGCGTGCATGGTACCCAAAATTGATGCAGCACCACCCATGTCAAATTTCATCTCCTCCATGCCTGCTGATGGCTTCAATGAAATACCGCCTGAATCAAAGGTCAGACCCTTGCCAACCAGTGCGATGGGCTTGTTTAATTTGGCTTTTTTGCCAGATTTGCCAGATTTGCCATAATATTCGATGATGGCAAGTTTGCCTTCTTGGTCTGACCCTTGTGAGACTGCCAAAAAGCAACCCATGCCAAGTTTTTCCATGTCTTTTTCGCCCAGCACGCTGACGGTGATGGTGTCAGCATAGTCTTTGGCAAGTTGCTTGGCTTTTTTGGCAAGTTCGCTTGGGGTGAGGACATTGGGAGCTTCGTTGGCAACATCACGAGCAGCACCCATGCCTGTGGCGGTGGCTTGGGCAAATTGCAGAGCGGTTTTGTAATCATCAAGGCTGTCTTTGGTATTGATTAATACAACTTCGCTGAGGGTATCTGCAGGCTTTGGCTTGGATTTGTGATGGTCAAAACGATAGCTGCTACCAATAAGATGAGTTACAAACTGTGTAAAGTGAATCTGACAAATGGTATCACCCCACAGCACGGCAGCTTTTTGGCTGGTTTTGATGGCATTGTAGGTGGCATTGGCAACTTTGGCGATATTATTCGCCAGCTTGTCAAGTTTGCCGACACCAACGATAACAATGGCCGCTGCGTCTTTGTCATTGATGGCATAGTCGATGACACTCTCACCCAGCCCAGCCTGAAAATTACTGCGTTTAAGCAGAGCTTTGGCGGTGGTTAGGTGTTCGCTATCTGGTAAATTGCCCAAAATTTTACCATCGTCAGTAGCATAAACAACGATGGTCGGTAGCGGGTTGGTTTTGGTGGCTTTTTTTAGGCTCAGCTCACTTTGTACACTAAGAGACAGTTTTGGTAAGGGCATGATAAATTCCTTCTTGGGGTTAATGAAATATAGGATTGATCAATTGAACAATCTTACTGGGTTTTAGTGTAGCATAAATATTGGGCAAGCTAAACCCAAATTTTGCTAAATTTGCCAAATCTATGACAAAAGAGCATTGGTCTGGCTATTATTTATTTTTATTAAAAATATTATAAAAAATAGTTGAGTATTATTTGGGTTTGACAATCAGAGAGAGCATGGCAACAACTGGCAACAAAATAAACTTGGCAAATTACTTAAAACTTGTCTGATTTTTTGATATGATAACTTATTTGTACAAATAATCAAGCTGAATTGCCGTGATTTTACGCCGCTATCTTACCAGTCAAGTTGCTACAACCACCGCCCTAGTTTTGGGGTTTTTGGTGGTGATGTTGCTTGGTGGGCGATTGATTCGCTATTTTGGCATCGCAGCCGAAGGTGGGCTAAATGTTGGCGTATTGTTTAGCTTGATTGGTTATAATCTGCCGTATTTTCTTGAGCTGATTTTGCCATTGTCATTTTTTATCAGCTTAATGTTGGTATTTGGTCGTTTGTATTCTGATCATGAGATGGCGGTTATCAATGCCAGTGGCATCAGTCGCAGTCAGCTGGGACGGTTGTTGATACCGCTTGGTTTATTGCTGGCGATTGCCGAAGGCTGGGTGTCTTTTGTGGCAAAGCCGTGGGGTATGTACAGAGCGAGCAATATCTGGCAAGAGCAGTCAATGGCTCAAGTGTTTGATTTGATTCGCCCAAAACAATTCATCAGCAGTGGCAATTATCATCTGTATGTGGGCGAGATTGGGCAACGCCGTGAGTCGCTTGGCGATGTGATTATCGTACAAATGGCAAAAAATCAGGCGGACAATCGCAGTTTGACGGACAAATCTGCCAAAAAAGACACGCTGATTTTTGCCAAATCTGCCACCCAGACACTGCTTGACAATGGGCAGATTCAGCTAAATCTGTACCAAGGTCGCCGTTATGAGATTGACCCTGCCAGTCGTCAGTACAGTCAGGTGGGGTTTGATAGTTATCGCATGACATTGACCGCCCCTAAGGCTGATGAGAGTAAGCAGCTGCGTATCGAGGCGGTCAGCACCCCTGCATTAATTGAGGTGATTCGTGGGACGCTTGATAGAAATCGCAACGAAGCCATGGCAGAGCTGGGTTATCGTGCCAGTATGCCATGGTTGATGGTGTTGGCACTGATGATGGCATTGCCACTGTCCTACACACGCCCACGGCAGGGCAGGTGGCTGAAGTTGATTCCAGCGATTTTTATTTATGTGGCGAGTGTCTTGGTGGTGATTTCGCTAAAAGACAGTATCACCAAAGGCAAACTGCCCGTGGGTAGCTATGCTGTGGCGATGGTATTATTAACCGCGTTCGCTTTGTATCTGAATTATCATGAGCGATGGGTGGCACGCATTCGCCTCAATCGCAAAAAACCAGATGGAAACTAGCATGAAGTCGCTGATTTTGCCAAAGTATGTTATCGTGTCTGCTTTGCTTGCTATGACAGCGGCAGTGATGGGGTTGTGGTTGTTGCAGGTGATTTTTTCGTATCTTGGCGAGCTTGAGAATCTTAGCGATACCTATACACTGATGGACGCTTTGCGGTTTATTTTGTATCGTTCGCCAGATTTTTTGGTGCAATTTATCCCAACAGGAGTGCTGCTCGGTGCGGTTGTTGGCTTGGGGCTGCTTGCCAATAATAGCGAGCTTGTCATCATGCGGGCGGCTGGCATTAGTATGTATCGCATCATCGGCTGGGTGATGTTGCCTGCCTTTATTTTTGTTTTGTTGGCACTTGTGGTCAATCAGTTTGTGCTGCCCATCACCAATCAACAAGCCGCCGCCATCAAAAATGACGCAATTTATAGCAAAATTATCTCCATCAATGGCTATTGGTCGGTGGTTAATGAAGGCAATCGCCAAGATGTCGTCTATATCAGCTATGCTGACAGCGAGGGTAGGCTTGGTGAGGTCAAGCGGTATCAGCTCGATGATGGCAATCTGGTGGGGGCATTGCGTGCCAATGAGGGTATCTATCAACAAAATACACCTGCCACAGACCAAGCCGATGGCGTAGCGACGCGTTATGTTTGGCAATTGTCTGGCGTTGATGAGGTGGCAATCAACAACAATCGTGTTGAAAAAACGCACGCCGATACGCAGACGCTAACTTTGCCAATTGCACCGACTGATGTGCATTTATTGACCAAAGAACCTGAGGATTTGTCGCTAAGCGATTTGTATGCCCATCGGCAACTGATGAAATATCAAGGTACTCGCTCTGTGCGTCATGAGCTGGCGTTTTGGCAAAAGCTATTTTCGCCATTTGCGGTACTGTCTTTGGTGTTGGTGGCATCATCATTTGTATTTGGTTCGTTACGCTCACAGGGCTTGGGCTTGCGTATTGTGCTGGCATTGCTGACAGGTTTGCTGTTTAGTTATTTGACGGATTTGGCAGGCTTTGTGGCGTTGGCAGCAGGGTTGTCGCCATTATTGATGGCGTTATTGCCAATTTTATTGTCGGCAGCAGTCGGTGTGTATTTATTAAACAAAAAGCATTAAACTCTGACTTGCCAGATGAGCCAAATCTTGCATATTTGCTTATTTTTATACAACTGGGATCGTTTAAATAATCACATTGCTTGGTTGATACGAGCAGCTCAAATGCAATAAACCAATCCAAGCCTGCCATCATCAGCCACACCGCCGCCATGCTTGATTTGGCAATAATTGCCAAAACGGTTTTATTAACGCTCCTTTATTATCAAAAATCCTGTGGTTTTGTAGGTCAAATAATGTGTTGGCATAAGTTAATTTGCCAAACAACGCAACATTGACAAGACAGCGATAATCAAACGCCAGCCGTATGATTTTTAGTCCAGATGGTGGTTTGCTGGCGTGGCTGTGCCGCCATTGTCAAATATATTATTCAATTAATATTTAATAAAGCTAACAAAAGCCAAATGGCACTTATGCTTGGCGGCTAACTAAGTTTGAGTCGCTTGGCGGTCGCGATGCAGTTTTGGTAGCGTTTATCAACACGGGTAGCAAACCAGTTGGTGTCAAAATCTCGGCTTAATTTTGGGCCGCTGATGACAACTTGGGGCATGATGGCATAGGTGCTTTTGCGTCCTGTTTGTTTGTCAAATAGCTCACTGACCGTGCGGTAGGTAACGGTATTTTCAAAGCCTTGTGTTTTTTCTTTTTTAAAGTCGCTGCGGATTTGGCGTTCGCTGACGGGCTTGGTGGCTGTTGCAAGCAGTTTGATGGTCGCTATCTCGGTGGCGGATTTTTTGTTCAGTGGCGTGCCATCGTTATACAGCAACAAATCACCATCGATGGCAAGCGTCTGACCTGTCAAGGTTGCCACACGCTGCTGAAAAGCGGCATTGCGACTAGAATACATACCAGAATTATAATCAGCAAAGCGATACAGGGGCTTGTCGTAATTGGCAGGATAGGTCAGCAGCCGATGAATGCCATAATACAGACCGCCATATTGGCTATAAAGGTCGGCACGCAAATCACGATCGCTCATGCTGGCACGGCGATGGCTGCGTGCATAGTCAATATGCACCTGCATCGAACCTAGCGTGGTAACTGGGTTGATGCGTTCGTCCAGCCCTTGACCTGACAGGCGAGTGATATTCGTCAAAGGGGCGACCTTATAGGTCTGGGTAAAATAATCAAAAATCTGACGATAAAGCTCATCAAGCTGTTTTTCGGTTTTGACTGCTTGGATTTGTTTGATAAAGCTATTTGCAGGGCTTGGGCGAGTCTCCAGCATGGTGCGAAATACCCCAGCTAAATTTTTGCCAAGTTTGTCCTCAAGTTTCTCATCAATGGCTTTTAGGGCGGCATTGCCCAAGTTGGGCACGGCAGGGTCGGCAGCAAAATTGGATTCTTGGTCGATGACAGCGATGGCAGTGCAGATGTTTTGGGCATCTTTTTTGATGGATAAAGTATCAAAAATATCAGCCATGTCAGCAGCCCAGCTTTTGGCATTTTTTACGCGTGCAGGTATGAGCTTGGCGATTTGTGCATCGCTTAGAGCTTTTTCGTCGCCTGTGATGGTTTGTTTGACCACATCACAGCCTGTCAGTGCCAGCACCGCCAGTGCCAAAAAACCAAAATATAACCCATGTCTCATGTGTGTATCCGTGTTATTGATAAAGCCAATAGCCATTGGTGGGATTGTGTGGGTGCAAACAAGGCATTTAACCACTGCTTGATTATACTAATCATCAGCATAGGCGTGGTCAAGTGGTGCGTACAAAAATCTTACCAAGGGCAATATTGTATCAATTTTTTGGTAAGTATTTTGCTGTCAGGTCAAAAATACCAGATGGCCGAAGTGGCAATCAGCCCATGGGCAAACTCTTGTCAATCGGCGTGCAGTCGCATCAGACCCTCTTGCTGTGTGGTGGCGACAAGTTTGCCCGCTTGCCAAAACTGCCCATGATTTAGCCCCTTGGCGTGGCTGGTGGTGTCGCTCCACATTTCGTATAACAAAAATTCACGAATATCAAAGGGGCGATGAAAGTGCATCGAATGGTCAATGCTTGCCAACTGCAAGCCACGCGACATCAGCGATAACCCATGGCTCATCAGGGCTGTGCCGACCAAATAATAATCCGAAACAAATGCAAGCAGTGCCTGATGGATAGCAACAGGTTGTTCGCCAATATCACTAATTCGCAGCCAGTTGGCTTGACGAGGTGTGGTGGGTGCTGGCGAGATGGGGTCTTGGGGGTGGACGGGGCGTATCTCAACATGGCGAGGACGCATAAAGCGAGCCTGTAGCGATTCTGGAATTTTGTGCAGATAATCAGCCTTGAGCTGCTGCTCGGTCTTTAGGCTGTCGGCGGCTGGGTATTGGGGCATGGCAGGCTGATAATCCAGCCCGCCCTCCATCGGCGAAAACGAAGCAATCATGGAGAATATCACTTGTGGCTTGGTTTCGGCAGACTTGTCATCGGCATGAGTTGGCACATATTGCACGGCGGTAATCTCTCGTGCTGACAGGCTGCGACCATCACGCAGACGACGCACTTGATAAACCACAGGCAGCTGAATATCGCCACCACGCAAAAAATACCCATGCAGGCTGTGGCAGGGTTTGTCAATTTCAAGCGTTTGGGCTGCCGCCATCAAAGCCTGTGCCAGCACCTGACCGCCAAAAACACGCGGCCCAACATAATCAAAACTTGGTGCCTGAAAAGTATCAGTGGCAATCTTGTCAAGCGTCAGCGTATCTATCAGCTGTGCCACATCGGCAGTCATGCTCTTAGGTGGTGTTTGGTAGCGGTCAAAAGAGGTTTTCATAAATTCCCCAATGTACAAAAACAGATATTGTGGCGTGTTTTTATGCCAAAAGGTGAAAATTATAACATTTTTTGTCAAATTTTCAGTCAAAAAAAGTCAAAGAATGGTAGAATAATCAGTCAAATTATTATCGTTTATTGATTATGCTAAAACTTCCAACTTGGCTAACAAAAGACAAACCGAGCGACACTCACCCAGCTGGCACAGAACACAGCCGCACGCCCAGCCCATATCGCCGTGCTTCGGCAAAGGGCTTGTCGCTTGCTGTCAAGCCTACTTTGCTTGGTGAGGTGCCTGTGCTTGACCCAGCTGTACCCACCTTTTATGTGATTCGTGCGTATTCTCGTTCCAACAGTCTATTAGTCGGTATGCAAACCGATGAGTTGGGGCTGCCGTCAGCATTGGCACAAGTTAAGGCTGCTGGTATCCACGAAACTTCGGCGATGATTTTTTTAAAAGACCGCAGAGCCGATGGGGCGACACAGAGCGTGCCACGACTGGAGCGACTGATTGCAGCGTGTCTTGACAATCCAGAGCTGAAGGTGCAACTGGTGCCTGTAACGATTCTGTGGGGGAGGGCTCCTGACAAAGAAGAGTCGCTGTTTCGGCTGCTGATGGCAGATGAATGGGAATCGCCATCAAAAATCAAGCAGCTGTTTAATATCGGTGTGATGGGTCGAGATACTTTTGTGCGGTTTTCTGAGCCAAAGGACTTACAATCGCTTATTAACGATGCCAAAGCTGGCGTGGGCGAGAATTTGGCTGCCACCATTGCCATGCGTCTGATGGGCTATTTGGACAAACAACGCACCAGCATTGTCGGCCCTGATTTGTCCGACAAACGCAATGTCGCAGGGGCGATACTCTCATCGCCTGTGGTGGTTGACGCCATCAAAAATCATGCCAATCAGACTGGCAAATCCATCGCTGCAGCCAAGGCAGAGGCTCAAGGGTACTTGGGTGAGATTACCAGTAATTATTCGCATTCGGTGGTGCGGTTTTTTGATCATTTTTTGACTTGGTTGTGGACGCGGCTGTACGATGGTGTTGAGGTGCGACATTTTGAGCGGGTACGCACACTGGCTCCAGATTATCAGATAGTGTATGTGCCTTGTCATCGCAGCCATATTGATTATCTACTGTTGTCTTATGTGATTTATAAACGAGGATTAAGAATCCCTCATGTGGCGGCAGGCGAGAATTTAAATATCCCAATTTTGGGCGATTTGCTAAGAAGTGGCGGTGCGTTTTTTATGCGGCGTAGTTTTAAGGGCAATGCGTTATACAGCACCGTTTTTAAGGAATATGTGCATAGCCTGATGCAGCGACAAGCACCGATTGAGTATTTTATTGAGGGTGGTCGTTCGCGTTCGGGCAGACTGCTGCCGCCCAAATTGGGTATGCTGGCGATGACGGTCAATAGCTATTTGCGTAAGCCTGCCAAACCTGTGGTATTTATCCCGACTTATATCAGTTATGAACGCATCATGGAGGGGGCGACTTATGTTGGCGAGCTAAAAGGCAAGCCCAAAGAAAGCGAGAATCTGCTGGGTCTGTTAAAGACAGCACGCAAGATTGAGCGGATTTTTGGCACGGTGCATTTGGCATTTGGCGAGCCGCTTTATTTGACCGATTTTATGGCAAAATTTGATGTCAATGCCCAATCAACTGATGAGCAAAATACCAAAAACACGCACGCCATGGTACAGAATTTGGGCGTGAAAATCATGCAAAATATTAACAAGGCAGCGGTAGTCAGCCCTGTATCGCTGCTGGCGTTGGCACTTTTGTCCGCACCCAATGCTGCACTTGATGAGACCTTGTGCCTTGAGCAGATTCGCCTGTATCAACGCATTGCACAGGCACTGCCTTATGATGCTGACACCTATGTTACCGACATGACACCGCGGCAAATTGTTGATTATGGCATTAAATTAAAGCTCATCGAACGCCGAGCACATATTTTGGGCGATATGATTCGTGTGGCGGATAAACAAGCACCGCTATTGAGCTATTTTAGAAATAATATTTTGCATGTGTTTATCATTGCCAGTTTTTTGGCGGCGTTGGTGCAGCGAAATGGCCGCATCCATCGTGATAGACTAGATGGTATTACTGAGCTGCTGTATCCATTTTTGCAGGCGGAATTGTTCCTAAAAACCGCCCTGCGTAATATCAATCACCAAGTGCAACAGGTGCTAAATCTGCTGATTGAGCAGGGCGTGGTTGTGGATTTGGGCGATGGCGTGGTTGGTAGTGCCGAGGGTAATTCGGAGGCGTATCAGCGACTGGTGGTATTGGCAAGCCCAGCTCAGCAAAGCCTTGAGAGGTATTTTATGGCATTGACTTTGCTTGCCAAACAAGGCACAAATCGCCTAAGTAGTGAGCAGGTGGTCAATCTGTGCTATGTGGTCGGTCAGCGTATCTCAGTGCTGCACGCCGATGATTTGCCAGATATGTTTGACAAGGCGTTATTTACAAGTTTCCTAGACACGCTGGTGCGAGTGGGTTATGTCAGCGTTGATGACAAAACAGGACTGTTAAATTTTGACAATCGCATTGATCGTGTTGCCGAATTTGCCAAATTTGTACTGCACCCTGATGTGATGCAGCTGCTTAGCCATACAGCAAGCCTTGACCATAACGAGATGGTGCTGGCGATGGAGAGCATGGACAAAAAACGCAAATTTGGGCGAGCGTCATAATTTCTGCCTTGAAATAATTATCATAATGAGCAAAGTAACTATTGGGTGATTGATATGCAAAAACCACTGCAACCAACTTATGCCATCATTCCTACCGCAGGTTTTGGCACGCGTATGTTGCCATTATCAAAGGCGGTGCCAAAAGAAATGCTGCCGCTTGGCGACAAACCTGCCATTCATTATGTCGTGCTTGAGGCAATCAGGGCGGGTATCAAAAATATCGTTTTGGTAAACCATGCCCAAAAAAGTGCCATCGAAAATTATTTTGACATTAACAGCGAGCTGGACAGGCAGCTAAGAGACAAGGGCAAAGGCGAGCTTGCAGACAGTATCAATTGCTTGCCTGATGATGTACAGATTATCAGTGTGCGACAAGGCAAGCCACTGGGGCTGGGTCATGCAGTTTTGCAAGGGCAGGCGGTGGTTGGTAACAACCCTTTTGCGGTATTGTTGCCTGATGTGGTGCTTGATCCATTTACCACTGATTTTGCTGTGGATAATTTGGCATTCATGCTCAAGCGGTTCGCTGATACAGGACGCAGCCAGATTTTGGTTGATGCAGTGGCGGACAGTCAGGTGCATAAATATGGCATTGCACGGCTTGATGACAAACAAACCATCAAAAAGACCAACATCAATCAGTGCTTTGATGTTAAAGGTTTTGTTGAAAAACCAGCACTTGAGCTGGCACCATCAAATCTGGCGGTGGTGGGGCGTTATGTCTTTGATGCCGAATTGTTTGCTTATTTGGCAAAAACCGCCCCAAGTGTCGGCGGTGAGATTCAGCTGACCGATGCCATTGATGCTTTGATTGGCACGCAGGGCATGGAGGTGGTTACGCTAAAAGGCGAGAGCTTTGATGCTGGAGATATGACAACCTATGTGCAGGCATTTGCTTATTTTGCCAAGCATCTTGGTGCAACCATCTAGCAATATAAGGAACAATCATGACGCAGTCAGCTTGGCAGGATTTGACACGGTTGGCAAAAACACAGGCAACCTTGAGCCTAAAACAACGGTTTGACAAAGATGACAATCGTGGGGTGCGATTGGCAGCCAGTGCTTGTGATATTTATATGGATTATAGCAAGCAAGCGGTGGATGATGAGGTGATGGATAAGCTGTTTTTGCTTGCTGATGAGTTTGGTTTGGCAGATAAAATCCATGCTCTAATCACAGGACAAAAAGTCAATGACACCGAGCATCGCCCTGCCTTGCACACGGCATTGCGTCTGCCCAAGGGCGAGGTTTTGATGGTTGATGGCATTGATGTCAATGCACAAGTGCATGAAAGCCTAGATAAGGTTGCCAAGCTGACAGCACGCATTCGCAGTGGCATTTGGCGAGGGTTTTCTGGCGAGGCAATCACCGATGTGGTCAATATTGGCGTGGGTGGCTCTGATTTGGGACCATTGATGGCGACCACAGCATTGGCAGAGTGGTCAGATACTGACATTCGCGTGCATTTTGTGTCAAATATGGACGGCACGCAGCTGGACAATTTGCTAAAAATCCTAAACCCTCAAAGTACCTTGTTTATTATTTCCTCAAAATCTTTTGGCACGATTGATACTTTGTCAAATGCCAAAACGGCATTGTCGTGGTTACTTACTGCCCATGACAATCCAGCCACTGTGTTACGCCGCCATTTTATCGGCATTTCCACCCGTTTTGATAAGATGAGCCAGTGGGGCATTCACCCTGATAATCAGCTGCTGTTGTGGGATTGGGTTGGTGGCAGATTTAGTATGTGGTCGGCAATTGGCTTGGCAATCGCCATTAAAATTGGCATGGCAGGTTTTCGGGAATTGCTCGCTGGGGCAAACCAGATGGACAGGCATTTTGCCACAGCGGATTTTCGTAAAAATCTTCCTGTCTTGCTTGGGCTGATTGGGGTGTGGAATGCGACTTTTTTGGGGATTAACGCCCACTCGGTGCTGCCTTATGATGGGCGATTGTCGTTTTTTCCCAATTATCTGACCCAGCTTGAGATGGAATCAAACGGCAAGTCAGTCAAGCGTTCGGGCGAGCAAGTGGCATACAATACCTGCCCAATTTTGTGGGGTGATATTGGCTCAAATGCCCAGCACGCCTTTTATCAGCTGCTGCACCAAGGCACGCAGCGTGTGTCTTGTGATTTTATTGCACCGATTCGCCGTTATAATGATGCACAGGTGTCCAATGCCTCGCTGGCAGACCAGCACAGATTATCACTTGCCAACTGCCTTGCCCAGTCGCAGGTTCTGGCGTTTGGCAACGAAGCCTTGCCACAGTCAATGCAACAAGGGCAGGATAATTTTGCCAAGTTTAAGCAGTATCGTGGCAACCAGCCGTCCACCACTTTGTTGCTAGAAGACTTAAGCCCCAAGACTTTGGGGGCGTTGATTGCTTTGTATGAGCATAAGGTATATGTGATGAGTGTCATGTGGCAGATTAACCCCTTTGATCAGTGGGGGGTGGAAGTCGGCAAGGTGATGGCAAACAGTGTCTATGAGGCTCTGCAACAAGCAGGCAAGGTTGAGAGTTTTGATGGTTCAACCAATGCGTTGCTGGCTCGGATTAAGCAAGGATAGAGATATGCAAATTCACGAACGCATTTTTGTCATGGGTCATCAGCATGAGGCGATTAATGCTTGCTTGTATTTGGCAAGTTTGGGCAAGCAGGTGCAGCTGTGGGCAACGCAGGACGCCATCAACGATACGCTGGAGCATTATCAGTTTGATACCCAAATGCTGACGCTGTGGTCGCTGTATTGCAGCGAACAAAAAATCCAGCTTGCCACCATACCACTTGAGCAGTATTTGTTGGCAAGTTGTGATGGCTTATTGTGGGTGTTTTTTGAGGATATGGCAGCACAGATGCAGGATATTTGGCAGTTTTTGCAGCAGCATACCAGCGTGCATAGCCAGATTATCCTAAGTGGTGCCGCACCGATTGGCACGGTGGCGGATAAGGCATGGCAAATCAAATCGGCATGGGTCTACTATCTGCCCATTAGCTTTATGAAAGATGGGGCGAATTTTAATGCTTTTTATCAAGCGGATTTGTTGATGATTGGCGAAAAGACCCCGCACAGCGTGCAGGCTTGTGATGTGCTGATGCGTCTAAAAGGCGGTGCATTGTGCTGCAAGATTGCCGACATTAAAACGGTGGAGTTTGCCAGAAGTAGCATGATGGCAATGCTGGCGGTGCGTGTTTCGTTCATGAATGAGATGGCACGACTGGCAGATAAGCAGTCGGTGGATATTAAGGCGGTTCAGGCAATTATTGGGCAGGACAGTCGCATTGGCTCGGCATATTTGTCGGCGGGCTGGGGTTTTGGTGGTAAAAGTTTGCCAAAAGAGTTGCAGCTCTTGGCTGGCGACTTTGCACACCATCAGGTAAAAACCGCCCTAATCAGTGCTGTCAGCGAGATTAACGAAGACCAAAAAGAGCTGATTTTTCGCAAATTTTGGCAGTATTTTGATGGGTTTATTGAACAAAAAACTGTCGTGATTTGGGGGGCTGGTTATCGCAGTGGTGCGTCTCGTGCCACCAATTCGGCAATTCACCCCTTATTAAAACTGCTGTGGTCATACGGCATTAAGACACGATTATTCACCCAGCATACGGCGTTTGAGATGATGTCGTTGTATGGTGATGAGCCACTACTTGAGATGGTTGATGATGCGTATACACCGCTTAAGGAGGCTGATGCGTTGTTTATCGTCAATTGGTCGCTGCTTGTACCACCTGATGTGCATCGGTTAAATGCACTTCATGTGCCAATCTTTGATGCCAAGAATATCTTTGATGAACACTTGCTAAAACAGCTTACTGTGCCATATTTTGGCATAGGGTGCAACAGGTGAGCAATGACTGATAATTAAGCCTTGTGGCAGTGCCATGTACCAAAACTGTGCCAAAATTGCATTATCATGGCTATGCGAAGTCTATGGCGTAATTTAATATAACAGCAAGCAATCTAAGGCTACTTGCTGTTTTTGGGTGGTTATTCTACGGTTACGCTTTTTGCCAGATTGCGTGGTTTATCAACATCTGTGCCACGCACCAGTGCCACATGGTATGACAATAGCTGCACGGCGATGGTATGCACGATTGGCGACAAAATCCCAATATGCCGCGGGGTGCGAATCACATGAATGCCATCGCTTGCGGTAAAATCACTGTCCAAATCAGACAGGACGAACAGCTCACCGCCACGAGCACTCACCTCTTGCATATTTGCTTTGACCTTGTCTAGCAGTCCGTCATTTGGTGAAATGACAACCACGGGCATATTTTCATCAACCAAAGCCAGTGGCCCATGCTTTAGTTCACCTGCTGGGTAGGCTTCGGCATGGATATAGGTCAGCTCTTTGAGTTTTAACGCACCTTCTAGGGCGATGGGGTAGTGAATGCCACGACCCAAAAATAACGCACTGGGCTTGTTGGCAAAACTTTGTGCCCAAGTTGCCAGTTGCGGCTCAAGATTCAGTGCGTGCTGAATGCTGCCGGGTAGCAGACGCAAGTCTTCGGCATAGCCATCGGCACGCTCATCATCAACCTGACCACGCACAATGCCAAGCGTTACCGCCAGCCCAAACAACACCACCAGTTGCGTGGTGAATGCCTTGGTTGAGGCGACACCAATCTCGGCACCTGCACGGGTAAAAATCGCCAGCGTGCTGTTGCGTGGTAGGGCGGATTCCATGACATTGCAGATGGATAGGCTGTATTGATGCCCCTGTGTCATGGCGTATTTTAAGGCTTCCATCGTATCAAGTGTCTCGCCTGACTGGCTGATGGTGATGATGAGCTCTTTTGGGTCGGCGATGACTTCACGGTAGCGATATTCGCTGGCAATCTCAACATCGCAGCGGATTTTGGCAATGCTTTCTAGCCAATATTTGCCCGTCAAGGCAGCATAGTATGAAGTGCCACAGGCCAAAATTTTAATGCTGTTGATTTCGGCAAAAATCTGTGCTGCTTGCTCGCCAAAATTCTCGGCAATAAAACCACCGTCCAAAAAAATCTCGGCAGTGTCAGAGACAGCACGGGGCTGCTCGTTGATTTCTTTTTGCATAAAATGACTGTAGGGCCCAAGCTCCAGCGATGCCAATGACAACTCGGAGGTTCTGATGCTGCGGTTGGCATCATTGCCGTCTTTGTCGAGTAATTTTTGGATACCATCAGCGTGCAGTAAGGCAATGTCGCCATCTTCTAAATAGGTAACACGGCGAGTAAAGGCAATCACAGCAGAGACATCAGAAGCGATGAATACCTCATCTTCGCCAAAGGCAATCAGCAGTGGGCAGCCCATGCGAGCAACCACCATTTGGTTGGGCTTGTCATTGGCAATGACTGCGATGGCATACGCACCCTGAAAGCGAGAGCAAGCAGTCTGCACCGCACGGTACAAGTCGCCACCGTTGTGCGTGTATTCATAATGCACACTGTGGGCGATGACCTCAGTATCTGTTTGTGATTCAAATTCATAGCCCAGTGCTTCTAGGCGAGCCTTTTCTGCTTCAAAATTTTCAATGATGCCGTTATGCACCACCGAAATCAGCCCAGCGGAAATGTGTGGGTGGGCATTGGGTTCGGTAACGCCACCGTGAGTTGCCCAGCGAGTATGACCGATGCCTGTCAGCCCATAGATTTCTTTATTTTTGGCGGCTTCTTCCATCAGTGCAACGCGTCCCACACGGCGTACACGGCGAATGCCTGTTTCGGTCTGTACTGCGATGCCAGACGAATCATAGCCACGATATTCTAAGCGTTTTAATCCATCTGTCAAAAAATCCACCACATTATGATGGCTACGAATAGCACCAACGATACCGCACATAGTCTTGTTCCTTAGTATCAAAATTATCAATCTGCCAGCAGCAATCTGCTGTTAAATGCCAACTTTGCCCCAAATCGTTGGGCAAGGGCAATTTATTATACCACAAGCAATCTGGGCAGACGATGGCGAATCGGTATTTGTAAAATTTCTTTTTGTCCCCATATAGTAAGGAAGTTTGTAATAGAGAAAAATCATGACAACCACTACCCAAGATTATCAAGCAAGCAGCGATTATCGCCAGCGGTTTTTTATTGAAAATTCAGCCGTGCGTGGCGACATTGTACAGCTTGACAAGGCTTACCAAACCGTCATCGCCCAAAAAAACTACCCAGCAGCACTCAAGGCACTGCTAGGCGAGATGCTGGTATCTGCAAGCCTATTAATCAGCACCTTAAAGATTGATGGCAAACTTTCTGTACAATTACAAAGCACCGATGAAAAGGCACGACTCACTTGGGCGATGGCAGAGTGCGACCATACGGGGGCAGTGCGTGCATTGGCAGGGTTTGATGACACAGGCGACAATGCGTCTTTGTGGCGGTCGCTTGATGGCAGTGATGAGGCGTTTGCTCAACTGGGGGCAGGCGTGTTATTTATCAGCATTCACCCCGACAAGGGCGAAGCCTATCAAGGGATTGTTGAGCGAATCAGCGACAGTTTGGCGGAGTGCTTGGCACATTATCAAAAGCAGTCAGCACAGATTCCAACTTTGATTAAACTTGCTACCTCGGACACAACGGCTGCTGGCGTTTTGGTGCAATTATTGCCACAGACGCAAGCCGACAAAGAAGCCGACCCTGATTTGTGGAATCGCTTGACGGCACTGACTGACACCTTAAAACCTGAAGAAATTACCGATTTGCCAGCGGCAGAAATCCTGTATCGTTTGTATCATGAGGAGCAAGTGGTGCTGCCAGAGGCGACACTGCTGCATTTTGCTTGTACTTGCTCGGTGCAAAAAAGCGAAGGGGCAATCATACAACTGGGGCTCGATGAAGCCAAGCAGGTGGTGGCAGCTCATGATGGCGTGCTGGTGCTTGATTGTGGCTTTTGCGGTCAGCAGTATCGCTTTGATGAAGCTGCGGTTGAGCGATTGTTCGCCGATGAATGATGCGTTGTTTTTTACCAAAACCACCGATTGTATAATGGGTGGTTTTTAATTTTTTGCTTCACTTGCAAATGTGCTAATTTTTTTACCAAAACTTTGGCAGATGGTCCAAATTTAATCACTGCTAATTTTGTGCAGGCTAGTTTTGACAATTTACCGTTATGTGCCAAAGCGGCAGGTAGGTTTGGTGTTTTGGCATTGTGATAATTTCCCAATTAATAGCTTGAAAAACACCCATCAGAGCAAAGCAAAAATCTTGGCGGTTGTGCTGTCTTGATGATGCCGATTTGGCAGCAAGCAGCTTAGAGTACAAGACCCAGTGAGGCAAAGCTAAATATCGCAATCACTGTGAGCATTCCTGCGATAATTCCTGCCAAGATATCATCAAGCATAATCCCAAAGCCTCCCGATACATGGCGATCTGCCCAGCTGATAGGGGCGGGCTTTAGGACATCAAACAGGCGAAATAGCCCAAACGATAGCGTAATGCTGCTCCAAAATATAAGTTTGCTTGGCACAAAGTCATTTAATAGCCCAAAGTGGTTCAGCACAAACACAGTGGGCAATAACGCCAGCCACATACCAATCCATTCGTCCCAGACAATGTGCGGATCGTCAGCGATGCCCATCAGGGTGCTGGTGCGACCACAGATATGGCTGCCAGCAAGCAGCCCAAGTATGGTTGCGATGACAAATACCCAAAACCCCAGCCAAATCAAGGCAATCGCCACCAGTAATCCGCCAACCGTACCCCAAGTGCCAGCGGCTTTTTTTGGTTTGCCAGAGCCAAGACCGATGCCGAGTTGGTAGATGATTTTGT
The DNA here is from genome assembly GCF_900156515.1 of Moraxella cuniculi DSM 21768. Taxonomy (GTDB): domain Bacteria; phylum Pseudomonadota; class Gammaproteobacteria; order Pseudomonadales; family Moraxellaceae; genus Moraxella; species Moraxella cuniculi. Next base: position 55,305 of record NZ_FTNU01000011.1, read on the forward strand.
CATAACTGCTGGCATCAGGTGGGCAGGGTGGGCAGAGATTGGCTTGGTAGATATCGGGTTTTTGGTTGCTCATGATAGTTGCTCATATTGCTAAATGTTAAAAATGCTGCCAGCCTTTGATGGGAAAATCAACAGGAGTGTCGTGCCAAAATAATTGTAAGCCCTGCGTTGGCACAATCTCACCGATGGCATAAATGGGCTGGCTGTGCTGATTAAATTCGGCAAATTTTTCAGGGCTTAGGGTAAAAAGCAGCTGATAATCATCACCGCCATTTAGCTGATGTTGCCAAAGCTGTTCATGGTCTAATTTGCCAAGCAAAGCATTGGTAGGGATTTTGTGCAAATCAAGCCTTGCACCAACACCGCTTGCAGCCAAAATATGACCCAAATCCTGCCCAAGCCCATCAGAGATATCAATCATGCTGTTTGCCACCCCAAGCAGTTGTCGCCCCAGTGCCACTTGCGGCATTGGATAATCCAGTGCTTGCTGTAACTGTGCTGGGGGTGAGTTGCCAGCCAGTCGTTGGCTTAGGGCATAATTTGCCGAGCCAATCTCACCACTGACGCAGATGATGTCATGAATTTTGGCGGTATGGCGGTACAATGCCGAGTTGGCAGGTACGGTGCCAAGTGCTGTGATGGTAACTGTCAGCGTGTCATTGCCTGTGGTATCGCCACCGATAAGCTCAACGCCAAACTGCTGGCAAATATCAGCAATCCCTTTGGCAAATCTGCCCAAAAATTCATCACAAGCAGCTGATTTTGGTAGGCTAAGAGCAAGCAAAATGGCAAAAGGTGTCGCCCCCATCGCCGCCAAATCTGACAAATTCACCGCCACAGATTTGTAAGCGATGGCGTGCGGACAAGTATCAGGAAGAAAATGCCTACCGCTTACCAGAGTATCGGTGCAACTGACCAGCTGACAATCATCAGCAAGCTGGCTGATGGCACAGTCATCGCCAATACCAAGACGAGTGCTGTGGTGTGTACTGGTTGCACCTTGAAAATAGCGAGCAATGAGCGAGAATTCAGACATGGCACAGATAATGGGCGGTTGCTGATGGATGCTGTGTTGTCAAGGAGTTTGGCAAGGCAGCTGATTGTTTGTCAAGATGGCTTATCGGCAGCACTTTCAAGGCTACGCAGTCGCTTGGCAAGTTTGTCCAGCACGGCATTGATGAGCTTGTGTGCATCGGTTGCCCCAAAATGAGTGTTCAGCTGCATGGCTTCATCAAGTACGACTTTATAAGGAATGTGCAAGCTGTATTTGAGTTCATAGGCACCGATGAGCAAAATCGCCTGCTCTACCGTGTCCAGAGCCTCAAAATTGCGATCCAAATGATTGCTGATATCCACAATCAGCTCGCCTGTCTTGGCAGGGATTTGTCGCATGAGTTCATGATAGTAGCCCAAATGAACTGTGTGCATGGCATTTGTTGCACGGGTGCGAGCGGCGATGGTATGAGGTTCGTTACCACCTGCCAAATGGCTGGCGTGCTTATTTAGGCGGTAATCGGTGCTAAGCCATTCATACAGTCCTTGCAGGGCAAAACGGCGAGCTTTGCGTACAGCGGTATGGCTGGTCTTGTAGCCAGTTTCGGCAAGGTTTGGGGTGTCTGTTTGTTGGGTCATGACAATCTCTTTGCTAAACTTATCAATGAGCGATGATAATTTGGCAAAATTTTATTGATTCATTCAAAAAAATTTGCCGTACTGCTACAGGTTCGGTTGCCTGCGATGGCTTGCAAATTGGCAATGCCATCACCGCATTTAAGATTAGATTTTGTTAAATACAGAAATCATCTCAAGTGCAGTCATTGCCGCTTCGTACCCTTTGTTGCCTGCTTTGGTGCCAGCACGCTCAATGGTTTGTTCGATATTTTCGGTGGTGAGAATGCCGTTGATGACAGCGATGCCGTGCTGTAGTGCCACTTGGCTTAAGCCTTTTGCAGATTCGCTGGCAACGATATCAAAGTGCGGCGTAGCACCACGAATAATCGCCCCCAGCACCACGATGGCATCATAGTTGTTTGATTCTGCCATTTTTTTGGCGGTCAAAGGCAGCTCAAAAGCACCTGGCACACGCACCACATGGATATTTTTGCCCAGCACACCATGACGCACTAAGGCATCAATCGCCCCTTCAACCAAACTTTCGACCAAAAAACCATTAAATCTGCCAACAGCAATGCCGATACGAACAGAGTGATTGTCATGCAATGCCCCCTCAATGTGCGTGATGGCGGCTTTTTCTTGGCTAAAAGTTGTCATGGGCTATCCTTTATGATTGTGAAATTGGTTAGAAAAATATGCCTTATTTTAGCATAAATTGCCCCAAATTTTCAGGTATTTTGTCAAAAGCCCAAGATTTGCCATTTTGGCGATAAGTTTGGGCATTATCAGCGAATAAATCATGCAGAGCGAATAAAAGTTGTACATTGCTGACAAAAATCATTTAAAATAAGCAAAATTTATTCTTATGGAAACATTATGTCTGTTTATACCCACCTGTCTGATGATGAGTTTTTTGCGTTCTGTGGTTTGTACGGTGTGCCATTTCGCCAAGCCACCGCCATCGTGCAAGGGATTAAAAATTCCAATTGGTTCATTCAGACGGATAATGACACAGATGATGATTTTAGCTATGTGTTCACGCTGTACGAAGAGCGAGTACCTGCTGATATTATCAAGATGGCAACGGTGATGCACACGCTCAAGGATAAATTGCCCATCGCTGCCCCATTGATTAAAAAAACCGCCAAAGGCAAGCATATCGGCGAAGATTGTATCATGCGGTATGAGAACAAAGCAATTTTGGTTGTGCCAAAATTATCAGGCAGCCACCCAAGCCAGACCAGCGAGTCGATGTGTCATCAGATGGGGCAGGTGCTGGCGGTGCTGCATGACACCCTGACAACTTTGCAACCTGCTGAGGATTATGGCGTGCCACTGTATGATTGGGCGAGGGTCAAAGAGCGTGAAACGGCGTTTATGCCCACCGATGAGGCGTGTTTGATGAATGATATTTGGGCTGCTTATGCCAAATTGCCCAAAGATTTGCCAAAGGGGCTGTGCCACTTGGATATGTTTACGGACAACACGCTGTGGGATTTTAGCGGCAAGACGCCACGCTTGACAGGCTTGCTTGATTTTACTGAAGTGTCGGTGGAGCATTATTTGATGGATATTGCGATTACCATCAATGATTTTTGTACCACTTGGGGCGATGCTACCGATGGCGAGAGTGTGAATTTTGACACCGCCAAGATGAATGCCTTTATCACAGGCTATGAAAGCGTGCGAGTTTTGACAGCAGACGAAAAACAATCCTTGCCTGTGATGCTTGCCTATTCTGCGACCATCTTTTGGTTGCTGCGGTTAAATGTCATTCATTATAACCGCGAACAAGGACGCACAGGCGATGACATTATGGTAAAAAATCCTGATTTGATGAAACGCTTGGCGGCGTTTCATTGGGGGCGTGTTGTCTGATGTTTTTGATTTATGTTGATAAAAGTGGAGATGCGGGTGTCAATACAGTGCTTCGGATTTTTTTGGGTTGCTGCATGGTGTCTCTTTGGCAATTTAAAATCAAACCTTTGGATATTTTTAATTCATAAAACTGGGTAAAATTATGTGCCAACTACTTGGAATGAATTGTAATACGCCAACTGATATTGGCTTTAGCTTTGCAGGTTTTCGTCAGCGTGGGGGCTTGACTGACCATCATGAGGACGGTTTTGGTATCGCTTTTTTTGAGCGAACCGAATCGGGTCATATTGGGCTGCGGCAATTTCATGATGACAAGCCCAGCCATCTGTCTCCTGTGGCGGACTTGGTGAATAATTACCCAATCCGCGCGATGAATGTCATTGCGCATATCAGAAAAGCAACCACAGGCGGACATGGGCTTGCCAATATTCACCCTTTTGTGCGTGAAGTGTGGGGCGAGCAGTGGGCATTTGCACACAATGGTCAGATGACTGACAGTTTTATGCGTCGCACCCAGCGATTGATGGATAATGGCAATGCCGAGCATTATGCCCCTGTGGGAACGACCGACAGTGAACTTGCCTTTTGTTATCTCTTAAACCGCCTAAAAAGCACCTTCAAAACCCGCCCTACAGATGAGGCGTTGTTTGCTTTTTTGACCGCACAGTGCCGCTATTTATCCGCCAATGGGCTGTTTAATTGCTTGATTTCTAATGGCAGCTGGCAGCTGGCGTATGCAGGCAGTTTGTTGTTTTATCTCACTCGCAAAGCACCGTTTGGCGAGGCGAAGCTGTCTGATGGCGAGATGACGGTGAATTTTAGCGATATTACCACCGAGCATGACAAAGTTACCATTTTGGTTACTATTCCTTTGACGGATAATGAAAAATGGCAGCAACTGGCGGTTGATGAATGTGTTGTATTTCAAGATGGCGAGGTTGCTTTTCGTGATGCACCGAGCAAAAAAACCTATCTGTCGGTCGAAGAAGGCATTGCGTTGGCACGGCAGGTCGGAGCAAGTGTCTGACGGACAGTTTGTGTCATCTACCCAAATCATACCAACAAGCAATCTTGGTAGGGTGTTGACACAGCTTTGTTAATTTTGCTAATGATAATGATTTATATTTTAATGAACGATTGTTGTAAATTGTGATACAATGCCAGTAACTGGTCGTAAGAATTGCCAGCGATGGTTTTGGTCTCGTATTTTAATCCAACAATTATGCAAAAAAGCCCTGATTCTAACTCGCCTTATCAAAACATTGTACTGCGTACGGTGTTTTTTGGCTTGGGTGTGTTATTTTTGTCGCTTGGTATCATTGGCATTGTCGTACCGGGATTGCCAACGACTGTCTTTGTGCTGCTTGCAGGATATTGCTGGGCAAAAAGCTCACGCAGATTTTATGCGTGGCTGCTTAATCATCGATTGTTTGGACCGATGATTGTCAATTGGCAAACACGCCGTGCTGTCCCAAGATTTGCCAAATATCTGGCATGGCTGATGATGACGCTGTCGGTGATTGTGCTGTATGTGCAGCTGCCAGATGCGTGGCGGTGGTTGGTGTGGCCACTGGCGGCGATGTCTTTGGCGGTGGGTGTGTGGCTTGCTCGCTTGCCTGATGCTTAAATGGGAGCTTGGCTTGTCGGTTTGTGTTTTGATGACATTGTCAATCAAGCCATCTTAAGTTTGCTTTGCCAAGTTGCCACGGCTGATGATGGTGATTTTTGCTGATTTCAATCGTTTGTGATGGGTTTTATTTTTTGTCCAAATTCGCTATGATAAGCGATTATTTTTGTGAAAAGCAGCTTATGATTGATGAATTTGACCGCAAGCACTTGTGGCACCCTTATACCTCGATGATTAATCCTTTGCCAGCCTTGAAGGTATCGCACGCGACAGGCTGTCAGATTCATCTGGCAGATGGCACGGTGCTGATAGACGGCATGGCATCGTGGTGGTGTGCCATTCATGGCTATAATCACCCTGTGATAAATCAAGCAATCACAAATCAGCTTACGCAAATGTCGCATATTATGTTTGGCGGACTGACCCATGAGCCTGCGATTTCGCTTGGTAAGTTGTTATTACAAATCATGCCTACTGCTGCCGATTATCAGCCTTTGCAGCATATTTTTTATGCAGATTCGGGTTCGGTGGCGGTCGAAGTTGCTCTGAAGATGGCGGTGCAATATCAGCACGCACAAGGCAAAATGCAAAAAAATAACATCATCACCACTTATTCTGGTTATCATGGCGATACTTGGAATGCCATGAGCGTATGCGACCCTGTAACGGGCATGCATCAGATTTTTGGTGAGGCATTGCCCAGCCGTATTTTTGTGCCAGCACCGACGATTGGTATTGATGATGCTTGGTCTGATGAGCAAATGATTCCTGTGCGTCAAGCCTTTGAGCAGCACCATGAGCAGCTGGCGGCGTTTATCATTGAGCCTGTGGTGCAAGGGGCGGGTGGTATGCGGTTTTATCACCCAAACTACCTTAAGCAGATACGCAAGCTGTGCGATGAGTATGGGGTGCTGCTGATTGCCGATGAGATTGCCACTGGGTTTGGGCGTACGGGCAAATTATTCGCCTGTGAGCATGCACAGATTGTGCCTGATATTTTGTGCCTAGGCAAGGCATTGACGGGTGGCTATATGACACTGTCGGCAACCATCACCACAACAAAAGTGGCACATACCATCAGTGCAGGTCAGGCAGGTGTATTCATGCACGGCCCGACTTTTATGGCAAATCCTTTGGCGTGTGCTGCTGCACTTGCCAGCACCAAATTGTTGCTTGAGAGCGATTGGCAGGCAAATGTTGCACGCATCAGCAAGGCGTGCTTGGCAAAATTAAGCCATCTTGCCGCTTTTGACCATGTTGCTGATGTGCGGGTATTTGGGGCGATTGCGGTGGTGGAGCTGCATCAGGCGGTGGATATGCCAAGCATACAAAAGCAGTGTCTTGCCAGAGGTATTTGGATTCGTCCGTTTGGGCGGCTGGTGTATATCATGCCGCCATTTGTTATCAATGATGATGAGCTGGATAAATTGCTGACACAGCTGGTGGCGTTGATTGAGAGCTTGGCTGATATGCCGCCACACAAGAGGTCTGTATGAACGAGCGATTGTTGGCGTATTATGATGACAAACTTGCCACTTTAAAGAGCAAGCACAATTATCGCAGTTTTGCCAATATCAATCATCGCAAGCGGTATATCAGCATCGACGGTGGGGAAAGGCTGCTTAATTTGGCAAGCAATGACTACATGGGCATGGCACGCGATGAAGCACTGCACGATGAGTTTATGCAGACTGTGGAGCATGACAAACTGCCATTTGCCTCCTCGTCATCACGGCTATTGACGGGTAATTTTGAGATTTTTGATGAGTTTGAGTGGCAGCTGCAGCAACTGTTTGGGCGAGCGTGCTTATTATTTAACAGTGGCTATCATGCCAATGTGGGGATTTTGCCAGCGTTGTGCGATGGGCGTACGGTGATTATCGCCGATAAGCTGGTTCATGCCAGCATGATTGACGGTATGCGTCTGGCGGCACAAAATGGCACAAAAACCGTGCGTTATCAGCACCAAAACCTGCCACAATTGGCAAAATTGCTTGATAAATATCAGCAAGATGACGGCATTGATCGCATTATTGTCGCCACCGAGAGTATATTTAGCATGGACGGTGATGTAACGGATTTGGCGGCATTGGTTCGGCTTAAGCGGTGCCATGACAAAGTCATGCTCTATGTTGATGAGGCTCATGCCGTTGGCGTGCGTGGCGAGCGTGGATTGGGCTGTGCCGAAGAATTTGCCGTCATTGATGAGATTGATTTTATTGTCGGAGCTTTTGGCAAGGCGGTAGCGTCAATGGGCGGTTATGTTATTTGTCATAAAATTATGCGAGAATTTTTAATCAACACCATGCGACCGTTGATTTTTAGCACAGCGTTGCCCCCTGTGTGCGTTGCTTGGACGCAGTTTGTATTCTCAAAACTTATCCACATGAATCATGAACGCCAAAAACTCATGACGCTAAGCCAGCAGGTGGCGGCAACAATTCGCCGTGCAGGGCTACCATGCCCATCGGCAAGCCAAATTGTTCCTGTGATTTTGGGTGATAATCAACGCACCCTTGATGCAGCTGCCATGTTGCGGCAGGCGGGATTTTATGCGATGGCTGTCAGACCACCAACCGTGCCACAGAATCAGTCTCGCCTGCGATTATGCCTATCTGCCGACCTAGGGCAGCAAGAGCTGGACGATGTGTTGCAGGTGGTCTCTGGAGTGATAAATGCAGCCCCATGATACGCACGCAGATCATGCCATGACAATGCCAACTGACAACAAGATTGCCAAGCGATTTGCCAAAGCACATCACAGCTATCGCAGTCATGCAGTGGTGCAGCGATTGATGGTGCAGCGGCTGATGGCAGGTTTGTTGGCGTACCTGCCAGCTGGTGTGTTGCCACAGGTGCTAGAAATCGGCGTGGGCAGCGGTCTTTTGACGGACGCACTGCTTGAGCGATATCAGGTACAGCAGTTGTATTTGAATGATTTGTATGAGCATATTATGGAAAATCCGCTGGCAAATCAGCCCAGCCAGTGCCAGTATTTGCTTGGCGATATTTGCCATATTGATGTGCCACAAGGGCTGAATCTTGTGGTATCATCAGCCATGCTACAGTGGGTTTATCCGCTTGATGGGCTATTGGTCAAGCTGTATCACGCCATGGCGACAGGCGGTTATTTTGCGATGAGTAGCTTTGTGCAGGGCAATTTGGAGCAGATTTATCAGCTGACAGGGCAGGGGCTGGCGTATGATACTCCTAAGCAACTACTGGCACGACTGACGATGGCAGGCTTTGTGATTGATAAGGTTGAGGTGTCTGATGAGGTGGTGTATTTTGATTCACCGATGGCGGTGCTGCGACATTTACAAGCAACAGGCGTTACGGCAACCAGTGGCTCATTTCGGTGGAATAAGCAGCGACTTGATGAATTTTGCCAGCGTTATTGGCAACTGGCAGATGCCAAAGGCGTACCACTGACTTATCGACCGATTATCATTATCGCTCACAAAAAAACCAACAAGACACCATAGGATTACTCGATTGGCAGGTTAAATTTATAAAAGCACAAAAATGATCGAAACAACCATGCAAGGCTGCTATTTTGTCAGCGGCATCGATACCAATATCGGCAAAACCATCGCCACAGGATTTATTGCCAAGCAGCTCATGTTGGCAGGGCGGCGTGTCATCACCCAAAAATTGATCCAAACAGGCAACCAAGACTGTAGCGAGGATATTTTGACGCACCGCAAAATCATGGGCGTGCCATTATTTGCTGAGGATAAGGCACGCCTTAGTATGCCGATGATTTTGTCTTATCCAGCATCGCCACATTTGGCTTGCCGTCTTGAGAATCGCACAGTTGATATGCAGTATATCACTGATTGCACCGACAGACTGTTGGCGGCTTATGAGGTGGTTTTGCTCGAAGGGGCGGGCGGTCTAATGGTGCCGCTGATTGACAATGGCTCGCATGATGGCGTGCTGATTATTGATTATATCGCCAAGCAGCAGTATCCTGTTATTTTGGTAACTTCAGGCAGACTTGGCAGTATCAACCACACCTTGCTTAGCCTGCACGCATTACGCTGCTATGGCATTAGCGTGTATGCTGTCGCTTATAATCAGGTGGACGATGGTGATGATGGGTTGATTGCTGCGGACACCAAGCAGCTGTTACAAGCACAGCTGGCACGCCATCACCCTACTGCTAAGTGGTGGGAAATTCCTTGCCTGTCATGAGCTGCGTGGATTGATGTTTGTCAAGCGATGGGTGAGAGCATTTTGTCTGTAATTAAATGTCGGCACAATTTGCCAAATGAATAAAGGATATGCTTATGAAAGCTCTGATACAACGCGTCAAATCCGCCCATGTTGCCGTTGATGGTCGTATTATCGGCAGTATCAATGAGGGGATTTTGGCATATATTGGTATTGGCAAAGACGATGGCGAAGCACAGATGCACCGCTTGGTGGATAAGATACTGACTTATCGCATTTTTGAAAATACCACTGACGCTGACAAACTTGGCAAAATGGACAGAAGTCTGGTGGAGGTTGGTGGTGGGCTGCTGCTGGTGTCGCAATTCACCCTAATGGCACATACTGACAAGGGTCGCCGTCCAGATTTTGCACCATGTATGCCACCTGCACAGGCGGCGGTGCTGTTTGAGCAGCTTGTTGCTTATGCCAAATCTTGCCATAATCCTGTTGCAACAGGGCAGTTTGGGGCGGATATGCAGGTGGTTGCACACAATGATGGGCCGATTAACTTTCTTTTGACAGTTTAGCGGTCATCTGCCTTGGGCGTGGTGTCGTCCCCTAGGGTGATTTGGTGCAAAGGGTAGTTGCTTGGGTCATTTGCATCAATGCCTTGGCGGATAAGTGCTTGTTTGTCTGCCAAATAATGCTTGATGGTTTGTCTTATTGTCTCAAAAGCAAGCGTATCCCAGTTGATATTTTCATCATCAACCAACGCACATTCTAGACTCTCGGCACCTGCAGCAAAATAACCATCATCGCTTAGCTTTGCCAGATACATTGCGTGTACCTGACCGAGATGTGCAATATCAAATAAGCAGTACAGGCGAGCATTGCAGGCGATTGCTTGGGCTTCTTCAAAAGTCTCACGCACCGCCCCTGCCAGCATGGTTTCGCCATTTTCCATAAACCCTGCTGGCAAGGTCCAATAGCCATAACGAGGCTCGATGGCTCGTCTGCACAGCAGGATTTTGTCTTGATGATAACACAGCGTACCACAGATGATTTTTGGATTTTCGTAATGGATAAATTGGCAGGCTGGGCAAACCAACCTTGGACGACTGTCGCCCGCAGGTATGGCAAAATTTGCAGCATGACCGCATTGCAAACAAAAAGGCATGGCATCTCCTGAGATCTGTCGCCAGACAAGCTGGCATTGTGCTTGGCTTTGGCATAAAATAATAAGCCAAATACCATACAATCGCAACCAAAATATGAGCTATCAAGACAAAATATTCCTAAATCCGCCACGCACATATCGCACGCCACTTTTGGCACGCTTGGCAGCGAATTTGCGAGCTTATCAAGGGGTGGACGAATTGCCCAGACTGGGCGGTATGCCAGATCGCGTGTATCATCAGCCCAAGCCGCATGCGTCCGTACTTATCGTGATTACCAATGAGCCAACGCCACGACTGCTCCTCACCAAACGCAGCAGCCGCCTTACAAACCATGCAGGCGAGATTGCTTTTGTTGGCGGTCATCGTGATGATATGGACACCAGCACAGCAGACACGGCACTGCGAGAGGGTTTTGAGGAAGTTGGGCTGATTGCAGATGGCGTATCTGTTATCGGCTATCTGCCGATGCAGCAATCCAAGTCAGGACTGTGGGTGCGTCCTGTGGTGGCGTTGATTGAGCCAGAGATGGCGATGGAGCTGGTTGGGCAAGAGGCAGAAATTGCCAGAATTTTTTGGGTAGAATTGGCATATTTTTCTGATACGCCAACAGGCATATACCAGTTTGATTATACGCACGCAGACCAAGTGGCGACCATCAGCACACCTGCATGGTATGTTGATGGCGAGACGGTATGGGGGCTGACGGGGCGAATGATTGCCAATTTATTAAATATCGGTTTTGGGACGAATATTGAGTGGTATTATCGTCAGGAGATAATATAGTAATACTTGATTATTTTATTAATTACTAAAGATAATTATCTTTGCCAATCTTGATGGTGGCTGATGCTTGCACGGTACTTTTGTGGGCGTAAAGTTTGTATTTATGCGGTTTGTAAATGAGCCTAAAGTGCTTTTGTAAATATTAAAGATAAGAAAACTCCCCGAGTTTCAAAACTTGCAGATGGTCAAATTTTGCCCAAATTGTCGGCTGTGCCATCATTTTGTTTGTCTTTATTAATTTTTGTGTTAGAATTTTGGGTAATTTTATCGTTGATTTGGATTATCACATGGTGGCAACAAAACACGCAGCAGCACGGACGCACAAGGCTATGCTTTTGGCTGTGTTGTTGCCACTATCTACATCGGCATTTGCAAACACCAGTCAAAGCACCAACCTAAACTTAATCCAAAACCAATCGCTTGCCGAACAGCGTTTGTTTACTCAAGCACAAATGGCAGCTGAAACCAGAGCCATCTTGCCTGCATCGGTCGGTGTTAGCTCCAGTCAATCACTTGATTTACCCAATGAGTCTGTTTGTTTTAATATCCAGCAAGTCTTGTTGGATGTTGCCGATGATGCCAAGGCTGATTTTCAATTTCTTGCTAAAAAACTCAATAAAAAATCCACAGGATTGATTGGCAGCTGTGTCGGTGAGCAAGGATTACAAAAGATCATTGATTTTGCTTATTATCAAATCTTAAATCAAGGCTATATCACAAGCCAAGTATTGCTAAAACCGCAAGACTTGGCTTCAGGTCAGTTGGTGCTAAGCGTTATCGCTGGTCGTGTGGCGAATATTTATCGTGCTTCTGATGACCCTAATATCGTCTTGCACAATGCCATGAGCATCAAAACTTACGATGTGCTAAACCTGCGTAAACTTGAACAAAGCTCACAAAACCTACGCCTGCCTTATGACACCCAAGCGATGATTCACATCAAGCCAAGCGACAAAACCAATGAAAACGCTGGTTTTAGTGATTTGATTGTCCAAAGAAATAAGGGAAATAAAATCGGCACGCAACTTTTTGTCAATAACTTTGGCAACCAAAGCACAGGCATTCATCAGGCTGGCATTGGGCTAAATATTGCTGAACCTTTGTGGAGTAATGATAATTTGTATGTGCAGTATCTGAGTACATTAGACGGCATAAACAGCACCAAACTTCAGGCAAATAATCAAAATTTATATCTTAATTATCGCTATCCATTCAAAAACTGGCAATTAAAATTAAGCTACAATTACAACCGCTACACCCAAGCCTTGGCTGGGCTGAACCACAATCCCATCTACAAAGGCAAAACAGTGCGTAAACAAGCACAGCTAAGTTATCTGCTTTATCAAAGTGGCGACAGCAAGCTGACAGGCATTGGCGAAATTAGCCACAAAGACAGCAAATATTATATTGATGATTTACCAATCTTGGTACAACGCCGCAAAAGCTCAAACTATCGCTTGGCACTGGATTTTGAAAAGACATTTTATAACCAAAGCAAGCTCGCCTTGGAGGGTGGTTTTAGCCATGGCATTGGTGCATTTGACGCTCTGCCATCGCCTGAGCGATATTACCGTGATGTGGACAGCCGACCGCTGATTTGGCAGTTTACTGGCAATTATCGCTTGCCCCTTGCCACAGCAAATCATCGCTTTGGTCTAAATACACGATTTTTTGGGCAATATAGCCGTGATAATCTGCCAGCTGCCGAGCAATTTATCATTGGCGATCAGTATGCTGTGCGTGGCTTTGATGGCAAACGCTTGGCTGCTGGCAATAATGGCTTGGTTGTCGGACAAGAGATTTACTATCAGCTACCTGCCAAAAACCCACATCAGTTTTATACCGCCATAGATCAAGGCTGGGTGAGTGCTGATGGTTTGGGCAGTGCATCAAAGCAAGCAACAGGTGCGGTATTGGGCTATCGCTTCATGACCAAGCGGTTAAGTTTTGATGGATTTATTGGCAAGCCCATGCGTGCCAATGGTTTGTCCAAAAATGCCAATGTGGGCTTTCAGATTGCATTTGGTTATTAGTCAGGCAGGCGGTCATGAATCAACAATACCATAAACTTATCGCTGTCAAAGTTTGTGCTGCATTTGTGGCGGCGGTGGCGTTTATTCGTGTTTTTCATTCATCATCTTCCACTGCCGTGTCTTCTGTTTCATCACAAGTGTTGAATTTGGCTGGTTTGCACCGTTCGTTGGCGGTGCGATTTATCATGCTTGCTGTTGCAATATGGTCAGCCTTGGCACCTACTTTGCTTTTGGCTCAAAGCCCAACTGGCATTGTCCCTACAACAAATCCCAATTACCGCCCAACTGTGCTTCTTGGCAATAACGGCACGCCTATTGTAAACATTCGCAGCATCAATGAGTACGGCGTTTCACGCAATCAGTTTACGCAGTTTGACATTGGCGAGGCTGGCGTGGTACTCAACAACGCCCGTTTTGGCACCAGCAGTCAATTGGCAGGAGATATTGATGGCAATTTTTGGCTGTTAAGCGGTGAAGCTGCCACCATTGTCAATGAGATTTTTAGTGATGATCCAAGCAGGCTAAATGGCAAAATTGAAGTTGCTGGCAGGGCTGCCAATGTCATCATCGCCAATCCCAATGGTCTTAGTATCAATGGCGGTGGTCTTATCAATGCCAATCATAGCGTCTTGGCAGCAGGCAGTATTCAATATGACCAAGGCTTGCCCAAATCCATACAGGCAGGCTCTGGCACAATTGACATAAATAATCAAGGATTGGCTTATCAATATAGCAACCAAAACAACCCTTATTTTGCTCAATTATTTGCCAAAACCATCACCACTCAAGCCAATATCAGCAATAACGGCACACAATATCTGCAACTGATTGCAGGGGATAATCAAGCGGATTTGAACGCCTTGGGCTTGATTGGACAAGTTAGCAATCTGAATAACAATCCATCTGCCATAGACCAAGCCAAGCCTGTCGCCATCGACATTGGGGCATTGGGACAAATTTATGCTCATGGCATTTATCTTGTCAACACTGACAAGGGGGCAGGGGTAAATCAAGCAGGTACGCTAAAAGCAAATCGGCACATCAGCCTATCTGCCGATGGCAAAATCACCCAAGCAGGACAGATAGCAGGGACAGATGCCGAATCAGCTATTTATCTACATAGCCAAAATGACGCTATTGATAACACAGGCTCTGTTGATGCCAAAGCAAAAATTGACTTTGATGCCAAGGCTGGCGTTCGCTTTGATGCACTTGATTACCAAGGCAGTGCCGACCTGACCATCAATGCAGGGGGTGATGTCAAAAGCCAAAGACCCATCAATATCAATACAACAGGCAAAGTGGCAATCGCTGCCTTGGGTGATTTCACGGCTGATAATGCACAAATCACAAGCCAAACCCATGCCATCAATCTAAGTGCAGGCAACCTTAGCATAACAAACAGTCGGCTCGATGCTGATGACAATATCAATCTGACTGGCAAAGATATCCGCCTAAGTAACAATACAATCCAAGCAGGCAGCCTGCTTATTGGCGGTGATGGTATACAAAGCAGCAATAACCGCCTAGATACCAAAGGTGATACTGCCTTAATAGCAGACAGTGCATTAGACCTGAATCAGGATAACATTACAAGCAATAAACTTGCGATTGTCTCAACTGCTGACACTGTTCAATTTGACCAGTTGTCTGCCAATGCCAAAGACAGCATCGCCGTGCAAGCTGGTGATAATCTCACCATCAAAAACAGCACATTGTCTGGTAGAAACTTAAGCCTGCACAGCAAAAACAACGCTCAAATCAACCAAACCACTCTTGATGCCAGCGACCATCTTGCCATCGGTAGCCAAGATGGAGAACTTTCACTTGATGACGGTAACATCACTGCCAATGGTCTGATATCTGTGCGTGCTGATGGCAATGTGTTATTAAACCAAAGTACAATTAACGCAGGCAGTCTGTCGATTATCAGTCAAAAGGCGGCGGTAGATTGGCAAGATGCCACCCTTAGCACCAAAAAGCATGATATCTTGGCAAACAATCCTGCTTTGCAAGCTGCTAATGGTGCCATGATTATCAAAAGTCATGATGATATGACGGTGCGTGCTGGCAAAAATATCACCACAGCAGGCGATCTTGAGCTGGCCAGCAATGGCATGCTTACACTACAAGGACAGGCAGGGGAACAGGGTCGTGGCAGTCAGCAACAAGTCAATATCAACGCTGGTGGCAATGTGTACCTACAAGGCTCTGGCGTTGAGCTGCAAGGCACACAAGTTACTGCCGCAAAAAACACCACTGTCATCGCCACACAGGGCAATCTTAATCTATCTGTCATCAGTAGCCCCATTTCTGGTATCAAAGATGCGGTTCGTATTGACGAGCTAAATGCACAGATTGCCGATATTAATCAACAAATAACCACCCTAAACAATGATACGCTGTACCAAGCGGCTCTAAGCGACCACAAACAAGCCAATGATGAGTTAATCAAGCTACAAAAAGAGCATGCACAAAGCCCCATTGGTGATTATGATAAGCAAAAACAAGCCCTGCAACAAAAACAAGCCAGCAGCCAACAACGAGCCATTTTCAGACGGCAAGAGCTTGGCATAGATGACGATGCAGATGAGCTGACCAGACAGCTTGGCACGCTAAAGCAGTCATTAAAAATCGCCAACATGGAGTTTGTGGGAAGCCAAAACACAGGCACAAGCATTGATACAGCTGGCGATATCAACCTAATTGGTGCTGGCGGTATCAGTGTGCAAATGGCAGATTTGCAAAGCCGAACAGGCAGTGTAAACTTAACCGCCATCGGCAACCAAAACCAAGCAAGGCAGTTTGTTGATGAAAATACCAAAGCCAAATTGCTTGCTTTGTTACGCCCAGATGCCATCGGTGCTGATGACAATGTCAGCCGAGCCAATCAGCTGATTGACGGCTTAACCTTCGATGCCGATGATTTGGCAGACGCTCAAAAAATCAATGAGCATAAAAATGCCCTAAAACAAGCCTATCTTGATGCCAAAGATGGCAATGATAAAAAAATCAATGATTTCAAACAGTTGCTGAATGCAGCTGCACCAATCACCCAGCTGCCGATGGCAATCAGCATTGAGGGTGTTTATGATATTTATCAAAGGGGCAACTTTGATGATGACAGCTATGCCGTCAGCAAAAACTATCAACCAAGCCGCATCACAGCCAAAGACACAATCTCAATCAATGCCGTCAGCCAGTCTGATGGCGATGATACCAAGACCAAATCAGCCGTCTTATTGATTGGGGGCAATTATCAAGCTAAAGACATCAATATAACCAGCACAGGCAGCACCATACTGCAGGCAGGTCAGGACCTTGTCTATGACAGGCACACCAGTGTCAGCAAACGCGGCAAAATCAAGAAAAAAACCACCGTAACCACCACAACCGAGCAAATGTCAGATGCCGAAAGTGTCGCACTAAATGCAAATAACATTCGGATACAGACCGCAGACAGTTTGTTTGCTTATGCCAGTCGGTTCAATGCACCAGCTGGCAATATTGAGCTTGGTGCAGGTGATGCTCTAAGGCTGTTTGCTGTACAGCAGGTTGATGAAAAAAACATCGATTCGCAAACGACTTCTAAATTCTTAGGCGTCAAATATCGAAAATCACGCCTTCAGAGCTATCAACAAATCCTAACCGAGTTGCCTACTTTTTTGGTGGCGGATTATACCCAGAGCCAATCAGGTGATGACACTTATCTGCAAGGCACTGTATTTGGCAATCTGTCTGGTGCTGATATTTATGCAGGGGTGGGCGAAAACGCCAATAAAAATGCCAAAATTATCTTAGATACCGCAAGCACCACGATAAGCCAAAGACAGGTTAAAGAGTATAATAATAAAGTCTGGCAATCCATTGAAGATAAAGGGTCAATCACCCAAACTGCCGATCTGCCCTCATTTACTGGTGTATCGCCAAATCTAAATGCTACAGGCGGCTTACTAGTCCAAGTACCAATCAACAAAGACGATCCAGCAAACCAAGAGCATCTGGTTACCACCTTACAAAACCTAAGCCAAAAACCAGGCTTTGAATACCTAAATGACATCATCACTCGTGATGACATTGACTTTACCGCTCTACGCCTAGCCCAAGAGCAATGGAACTACAAACAAGAAGGCTTAACACCTGAAGCTGCTGGGGTGATTGCGATTGCTGTGGCTGTTGCCACCAGCGGCACTGCCACAAATATCTCTATGGCGGTAGCTGCCCAAGTTGGTAGTCAGACCATCGGTGCAATGGCAGGGGCTGCTTTTACTTCATTGGTTCAAATCTCTCATATCAGCCTAATCAACAACAAAGGCGATATTGCCAAAACCTTTAAAGATTTAGGCAGTAAAGACAATGTCAAACGGTTTGCCTTTGATGTCATCAGTGCTGGCATCACCCAAAAGATCGAAAAAAACTTTGCTGTACAAGCAGGTCAAGACAAGTTAAAATTTAGCGACCAAATGCTAAAAATGCTTGTCCAAAGCACAAGTAACAGTTTATTAGAAACTGCCATTTATAATACCGACCTTGATGAAAACCTAACAAAAAATCTAAGATTAGGCTTGGCAGGTATTTTTAACCAAGAGATCTTTGGCAGACTTGTCAAACCCTTAGACGAAAAAGACATAGGATTTATTAACAACACCAAACACAAACTTGCTGCTGCTCTTACAGGCTGTATTTCTGCTGAAATTGCCAAAAAT
The DNA here is from genome assembly GCF_900156515.1 of Moraxella cuniculi DSM 21768. Taxonomy (GTDB): domain Bacteria; phylum Pseudomonadota; class Gammaproteobacteria; order Pseudomonadales; family Moraxellaceae; genus Moraxella; species Moraxella cuniculi. The sequence goes on from NZ_FTNU01000011.1 coordinate 73,282, forward strand.
GACTGTGAATCAGCTGCCCTAGGTGCTATGATAGGTGAGATGTGGGCGGATAGAAAAATAGATAATCCAAACACATTAACCGACAAACAAAGACAACAAATCATCAACGAATCTCGCCTAGCTGCAAGCTTTGCTGCCTTTATCTTTGATAAAGACATCAATACCGCAGCAGATATGGCTTCTGAAGCGGTTAGGTGGAATGCTACAAGCGAAGAAATTGACAAAATTTTAAAAGAAGAAGAATTGTTATGGCAGTTAGCAGATGGCGACCCTAAAGAATATAAACGGCTGAAACTCAAAACCGACCTAGAGCTATTTGAACTATTGCTGGCTACAGCCCCTATTCCACAGGTAAAAACAGCACAGGCAACAAGATGGATTGTCAATGGAAAGGTCATATACATTGACAAGGTAAATGCTAAAAAACTTGCACGCTTAAGTGGAATACTAAGGGAGGCTTCTCGTGGTAAAGGTAATTTTGGTATCGGTCAAGCCACAAGATCTGAAGCAGATTTATTAGGCAAAGCATGGGTTGGTAAAAATTATAAAGTTGCAAGCGATGGAAAAACCCTAGTGAGTGCTGATGGTTTAAGACAATATAGACCGCCAACAACCAAAAATAGCCCTTATGCAACAACTGGCGTTCAGGCGAATTTTGAAACAATAGAGCTTGTTAAGGTTAAAGGCGTTTGGAAAAGAAAAATTATGCGGAACGCTCATTTAAATATAGAGAATTAAACATGCAAGCAATACTAAAACAAATCCATGCTGCCGATGCTGATATTGTACTGACAAAATACCAACCAGAAGACCCTGATTTTTTTGATCTGGATCTATGCTTGCTAATAGGAGCATCGGATAAAGAAGGTGCCGATATTTTTTATTTAACCATTTGCACACCCAAATGGTTTGACGAACAAAATTTCAAAGCACCAGTTCGCGGATATTTATTGGTGGACTGCTTTAATCTTGATCAAATTAAGACAAAAATACAGCATTGTATTGAACAGGCATCGGGCAACAGTTGGCATGAGATTGCCAATCAAATCAATCAGTTTGCACTGTGGGAGTTTGATGGTTATTGTCAGAGAGAATAATAATTTAGCAGAAGCTTAGATGGCTTAATTGGCAAATACACAAGTATTAACATTACCGACACCGCCGATTGGTCTGACAGATTTGCCAGAGGGTTTATCCAAGGTACAGGCGGTGCTTTGGCAGACAGTTTATTATACGGTACAAGTTTAGAAGATAATCTAAAAAAACAACTGACCAATCAGCTTATTGATGCTGCTGCCAGTGGTATTTATAGCGACATCATCAAGCCATTAGATGCCAATGATACTGGTATCATCAATAACAGCATACATAAAATCTCTGCTGGTTTAACAGGCTGTGTAGCAGCCAAAGCTAAAGGTGAGACTTGTAAAGCAGGTGCCCTAGGTGCTATGATAGGTGAGATGGTAGGCGATTGGATGACAAATCGTTATCCAGCAGTCATGATTGATGGTAAAACTGCCTACATCTTATCAGATCAAGACAAACAAAAAATCATCAACACCGCCAAACTCCTGTCAGCATCAGCTGCCTTATTATACGAGTTTGATGTAAATACAGCATCAGCAAGTGCTGAAGAGGCGGTTAGGTGGAATGCAACTTATATTGATAAGAACAATGAAGTTAAAAAAGTTATTTTAAATGGTGATAAAGGAATATATAAGTGTAATTTTCAAAATAATAAATGTATTGACAACCCAATAAAAATTGGAGAATCAATGTTTGAAGATGCATTTATAAGTCCTGATACTGGAAATGCTGTGGGTAAAGTATACATTGGAGAAAGTATAGATAATTACATTTATAAACTGAATAATCAAGCATGGAATGAAGGAGCATTCAGTAAAGAATGGTTTGCTTATAATAGCCTTCCTGGCAAGAAATATGATATTAAATCAACATTCCCGGGTCATGAAGGAAATTCTTACCACGGTTTTTTATTTAAAGGCAAATATATCACCCTAAGAGAAGGGGGAAATATTTTAGCAGGAATGAACGCTGCAACCCTGGGGATATCTTTTGATGAATTTCAGAAGACTAGTGGAGCTTTGCATGCGGATGGCATCAAAGGTTTATTAAAATATCGAACAACTGGATATAGCTATGGAACTTATCCAAGATATGGTGAAATTGACTATCAATATCTAAGGAGTAAGTATGGATACCAACTCGGCTTACAAAGAATTGAGTGCAACATCAGCGGTAATAATAATATTAACTGCATTTATAAATAAGCAATATTACAGT
>NZ_FTNU01000021.1 GCF_900156515.1 Moraxella cuniculi DSM 21768
GCCATCACAGACAGCTTGAAATCAAGTGTGTATTTTGCCATAGAAAGCACCCCAAGAGTTAGTAGTGGAATGTCTAACTTTTGGGGTGCGGTTCAAATGTTTTTGGGAGGGTTTTTGTTTTTAAAGCATTTGCTTAAAATGTTTTCATGGAGAGCTTGTTGCCTGTTTTTGTAAAATGTTTTTAAAAAATTTGGCAAGCCTTTTTTTTGGGCATGCTTGATTTTTTTTGTTATTTACTTATCACTTTTAAGGGTGTTTTATGAGCAAAATCAATGCACAAGATGAACAGCAGTACGAAATGGTGATGGTAATCTCAGAATTTTTTAAAAAATGAGAATCTTGTCGCCAATGATTGTGATGGTGTGGCAATGCGATTGTATGAATGTTTGCAAAAGGTTTTTGGTGGTTGCAATATTTATTTTAAAAAAGGCATTGCTGGGCAAGCAGATGAAGAAGGTTGGCAAATGCTGATAGACCAAGACAAAGGGCTTAGTATTCATCAGATTGCCCAAAAATATCAAAAGACTTGTCAATCTGTCTACAAGAAGCTATCCAAAGCAAGAACGGAAAGATGCAAGCAAAATAATGAAAACTTTGGAGCTTTATAAGGTGGCAAACAATGAATGACTTAGAAGTAAAACGCTTTTAAATTTCAAGAACAGGCGTGCACACAGACAGTAACGGCAATGAGCATACTTTTTCTGATGTGCTATTTAATAAGCTGATAATACGATTTAATCAACTGGCACAAATCATAGCAATCAACAAACGCCCCTATATCTTGAACATCCCCAAAGCAAAGCTAATAATGACCCAACACGCCATCAAAGCTACGGCTATGTGTCTAGCCTTGAATTGGATAATGGGCGATTGTATGCGGTGGCGTGGGTTAATCGTAAACTTATCAATTTGATAAAAAGCGGACAATATAAGGCGGTATCAGCTGGCTTTATGAAAGTGGATGATGATTTATGGTTAGACCATGTCGCTTTTGTCAAAAGACCTGCGGTAAAAGACATGGAAGTACTTAGTTTTTCAGAGCATTCTTTTGTGCAAAACTGCGTAATGGCATTGGTAAATACCCATGATTTTAATGCTGGTAATGCCATTCACAAAAAGGCTTTATCATGGATGAAAGCCTTTAATACCGATTACGAAACAGCGGTCATTTCAATCATGCGTGAGTAAGCAAATACTGCTAATTTTTCAAAAAGAAACAGCAATAACCAATCCTATCAGTTGCACCAAAAAGCCTTAGCTTATCAAGCTCAATGCGGCGTAAGTTATAAAACGGCGGTGCGTGAATGCTTAAAACAAGAGGCCGCTCTATGAGTAAATCGACCATTAAAAATGATATTGCCAAAATCAAAAGTGAAATTCAAAAATGGTACGATGAATTAAAGCAGTTGAATCAAGAAAAATCAAGCTATGAAATGCAAATCAAAGAGCTTGAAATGATGCCTGTAAACCGTACGGATTTTGGTGTATTACTGAAAGAATCTATCGCTCAAGAAGCGAGCAACTATACCAAAAACATTGCTCAAAGCCTGCTGCAACCTGAATTTGTTGATAAAGAAATGCAGGAAAAATATAACGGATTTAAGGCGATGAATGAAAGAAGTCTTAAAGACTTTGAGTGGTGCAAGAATAATCAAAGGTTTGAATGGTTATTTAATGCTTTTCGTAGCCATAAAAACCTAATCACACCAAGTAACAGCACAGAAACAAGACAAATGTTATGCTGGTTAATTCCTGATGTGGTGTATGAAAAAACCATGCATATTATCAATACTGAAATAGGTGAAAAATGGGGAAATGATGACTTGCCAAGCATTGATGAAAGATACAAACTAATTTATCATTAAGGGAGAAAATTAGTTTATGCCAAAATCGGATTGATGAATTACAAAGGGTTGTTAATGAGATGAGTTCAATAACAATTAACCTTGAAATTTAAGTGAAAAAAACACCTTTAATGTGAAAAATTAAAGGTGTTTTTTGTTGTGTGCTACAAATAAGTGAAACAACCTTACGTTAAGTGCAAGAAAGTTTTGTTTGTTTTATTGCAAAAATTTGAGAGTTTTATCGTGTTGCGTAACACTATGGCTTGCTATCCATTATCCCCAACGCTTTAAAAAAATCATTGTTAGTAATACTGCTGCCAAAATTGGACAAACAAATGCTTGGCAAGATAGGGCAAATATCGTGCTGGAACAAGGGCTTAAAAACATTGCCAATTCCGCCCCCAGTCGTTGGTTTGGTAAAGACTTTATAGTCCACCATGGTGCTGTCGTTGCTCGCCTGGTTGATATTCTTGCCCATCAAAATACCAATGGCTATGCTGCTTGCTGTCAAGCTTTGGCAGTTGCTGATGTACGAAACAAGCTTGGCAATATTAATACGCCTCTTTTGTCCATCGGTGGAGAATTTGACCTCATCACACCTATTAGTGACGCTCAGTTTATTGCCGACAATATACCAAATGCCGCCATTGCCACCATTGCCACCTCTCATATTTCAAATATTGAGCGTCCAGATGGCTTTAATGCAATCATCGAAAGATTTTTATGCACCAATTATTACTGATTGGTGCATAGCCAATTAACCTTTAACAGTAATGATTTTTGGAATTTGCATTAGACTGTCTATTATTATACCCTGCTAGCGGTTACCACCCAAAAAAATCAAAAACCCATAAAACATCATACAGTTTTATGGGTTTGATAAGCGGTCAAATTATTTGGCGTAACCGCTTACATCAACGGTTACACGACGGTTTGGCTGTAAGCAGTTTTTTAGTGCCTCGCGACCAAGACTGTCTGAGCATTGTACAACAGGTTGGCTCTCGCCAGCACTGGTTGCACTAATTGGAACCAAGATGCCTTTTTGTTGCAGATATGCTTTGACTGTATCGGCACGGCGTTGACCCAAGGCAAGATTATACGACTCGCTGCCTAGGCGGTCAGTATACCCTGTCAAGGCAATGCCTGAGATTTCAATAAATTCTTCATTTAGGACACGAGCCAATTCGTCCAAGCGAGCTTTGCCCTCTGGCAACATATCCGCCATGCCTGATTTATCAAAACGAAACAGTGCATCAGCTGCGATTTCGATTTGTCTAACTGGTGGCGGCACTGGTCGCTCTGGCTGAACAGGCACAGGCTCAGGAATAATAACAGGTTGCTCAACCACAACTGGCGGAACCACCTCAACAGGTTTTGCTTCCTCAGGCGGACACCAGCGGTGAATGACATCACGGGCTTGTGCTGTGCTGCCTAGCGTGGCAAGGATGCAGCAAGCGGTAAGAAATTTCATTTTTTTCATCATATTATCCTAATCGGCTGCCACCCTCAGGTGGCAGCGTTTGCGTTGATAGAAGAGGGGGCTTATTTCCAAGTATATTTCCAACCCACCGTACCACGATAGCCATCGCGTTTAGCACTGCCACCGAACTCACGTTCGTAGCGAGCATCTGCATAAACATAGCTTTGTTTCGAGGTGGGTAATTGGATACCGACACCCACTTCACCCCAAGTTGAGGCGTATTTTTCTTCAAGTGAGCTGCGTCCGATATTGACTTTGCCCGAACGAACAAAATCGTGTAACACATTGGCAGTAGCGTAGAACGTTTTCGTGTTAAGCTCCTTAGTTGGCGCATTATAGGCCAAGCGAACGCCCACACGACCACGTAAGCTGTGTTGTGTGTCTGGCTTCACTTGGCGAGTGCCGTCGTTAAAGTCATTCAAACGCAACACTTGGTAGCTTAACTGAGCTTGTGGCTCAATCATCCATACACCTTCGGTCGGTTGGTAGTCACTCAATGCATAAGGACGACCCACTTCTGCCGAAAGGATAGCACCCCAGCCATTTTGTGAGGCTTTGATACCACGGCGTGATTCATAGCGGTTACGTAGGTAAGACACTTGACCCACCAAATCAAGGTAGCTGCCGTTTAGGGCGTAGCGTGTGTGGCTTACCCCAAGGCTAAAGCTCTCTGCTTTACCTTTGCCTGTGTGTTTGTCTTGGCTGATGATACCGTCTTCGGCACGCAAGCGATCATTAAAGCTCGTGTTAGCACGGGTGTAGGCGAAGTAAGCACCGCTTAATTGGTGACCGCCGTTCTCATCACGGTTGATAGCAAAATCATGTCCGATTTGCAGACCGTACATATTGCTATCGTAGCCAAAGCGTTTCTTGCCGTCTTCTTCTAGTTTGCGACCAAAGATTCGTGCCCAAGATTGTGCATCAGCATCTTTGCCACAAGTACCACACTCGTCCCAAGCCAGCGTTTGGTTTTCGCCACGGCGTTCGTGCAAGGTCGCCAAGCTGGTGTAGCCCATTTCCATATTCACTTTTGGCATCGCCACATAGGCAGCTACCTCTGGTGCATAGATTGGCGTGCTTGGTTGCTCTGGCTGTGGCTCAGGTTGCGGTTCTGGCTGCGGCTCAGGTTGTGGTTCTGGCTGCGGCTCAGGTTGCGGTTCTGGCTGCGGCTCAGGTTGCGGTTCTGGCTGTGGCTCAGGTTGCGGTTCTGGCTGCGGCTCAGGTTGTGGTTCTGGCTGCGGCTCAGGTTGTGGCACGGCAGTCAATGTCCACGCATAGGTGTTGGTTCCCGGCACTTTGGTTAATTGTGCTTGTTCTGCGTTGGCTGTATCGGCAGTACCCGAGAATTGGGCATTGTCGTTACCGTTGATTTCCACCACTGTAGCAGAATATTTCGTTGTTTCGCCCGCTAAGACATCACCGATAATGTTACCGTTGGTGCTCACCGTTGTGCTACCTGTCGCATCACCGTTGATTGTCAGTTTATCGCTGAAACTTGTACCATCTTGATACCAAGAGGTATTGACGATAAGGTTGGCATTAGTGCCTGTGTAGCTGTCAGTCGTGATGGTTTTGAAGTTGCGCGCTAATTTTGGATCTGCCACCGATGACAAGGGCTAAAGCGTACGGTAGAGTTATTCACCGCAAGACTTGTCATCGCAGAATCCGCCGTGACACGCCAAGTGCTATCGTTTAAGGCAACCGTTGAGGTAGCATTGTCAGCTTTGACAAAAGCACCCGCAAGGGTTGAGTTATTAGCCGTAAATTGCGTTACGCCACTTTGTGCATCAAGGAGGCGGGTCGCATTGAGCGTAGCGTTATTCGCGGTAAAGGTATTCGGTGTTGCTGTGCTGCCTTCGGTGGCTTTTACTAGCGTACCATTCGTATTCACATTCACCGTGCTGCCATTGACTTCAACCACGCCGCCGTTGTCGGTACTAAAGGCCGTGCTGTTGTTGCCAGAAAGGGCAAGTGTTTTGGCATCAAAAACCAATTTACCTTGGTTGCGTGCGATATAAGCATTCACGCCTTCTACATTGGTGGTGGTGTCAAGCGATGAATTTAGGGTAGAGGCTTTGATACCGCCATCTACATTGTTATTGACATCATAACCTTGACCATCAACCACGCCGATAACCGCACCTTTGCCCGAAATATTCACGGTAGCGTTATTATCGATATTACCCGTAGCACCGCCTTCGATACGAAGGGCATTGCTGCCTTCGCCCGTGAGATTAAAGGTGAGCGTATCGGCATTGATGGTGGTGTTAGAGCCCGTGCCGAGCACCGCAATGCTATCTTTACCTGAAGTGGTGATTTTGGTTAAACCATTGGCAACGAATTTTGCTCCATCGGCGATGCGATAAAGGTTAGAACGCTCGGTATCCACGCTCATTTTCGCTTCGTTAGTGGTGATGGAAGCGTTTTCGCCAAAGATATAAAAACCGATTTGGTCTGTACCTTGGTTGAATTTTGGTGAAGAACCTTGATTAACGGTTAGGGTAGCATAGTTACGTGCGTGTACACCAATGGCGCCTACGCCATTGAGGTTAATTTCACCATCAATCGTACCGCTTGCTTGGCGGTCGGCAGAATAACCTTCGGCATAAACCGCATAGTTACGCGTGCCACTTTTCGGATCTTGTCCACCGTTAATGGTGATGTTCGAGGTTTCGGTCGCGTCCACTTTGGCTTTGCCGTCAAGTTTTACCGCTACAGTGTTGATGCCATCTACGGTAATCTTACCGGCAGTTAGAATATCGGCATCGCCAGAGTCTTGTGCTAATAAACCGATATTTTGGAGTGGAGGTGAACCGTTCGCATTTTGTGCTTCGCCGTTTAAGTTGATTTGGCTGTCTTTGTGAAGGGTGATTTTGCTGCCAGCCGCTGTTCGAGTCACAGCGATGGCAGTCGCATTTTGAGCCTTAGTGCCTACAGTGATAGTGCCGTTATGGGTAACAGTAGTGTTAATTGTGGGCTTATCCTTCGAATCAATCGGTTTTACCCAGATACCATAAGTTTGCAGGTTAGGGGTGGTCTCTTGTGTTGCCGCACCTTTTTCATATTGAGCGGTGCGACCGATATAAATCTCACCATCATTGGTAACGATTGAGAGTTCACCTTCCGCAATCATACCAGCGGTATTCGTTTTAATGCCATTATTAACCGCCACATTGATCACGCCTGTTGAGAAATTGACTGCCTTACTGTCATTGCCTACTTTTACACCATAGTTCATTTTTTCTGGTGCATTTAATGTGTAACCTGCCACATTGATAATGTTGTTATTCTCAAAGTATCCTTGATCATATACGGTGACAGCCATACCTTCCACATAGTTGCTGGTCGTAGGGTTACTACTGTTTCCAGAGGTATCATGGCCATCTTTAGAATAATAACCTGTTGAAATCACACCGTTGTTAATGCCGCGTGAGCCTTGATCACGTACGACCATTTGATAGAAGGTACCAGAGATTTTTGCTCCTTCTTCAACGATAGCTGTACCATATTTTTCGGCAAGCATTGCACCACCTGACTTTGCTTTATTTGAGGCAGCATTAAGCGTGTCTGGTACTGATCGAACATCAAGATAAGCACCGTTTTTAACCGTAACGGTTGAACCTTCGCCTGAAGCTGCCATCACCCAGCGTTCACCACGCTTTTGAGCGACATCATCATTTGGAATAGTTTCTTGGAAAGTGTATATGTTGTATTCAAACTTTAATGCTTTATCAAATGCATCATCATAGGCTTTTTGTAGGCCGTTTTGTTCTTCACCCGGGAAGAGTCTCGGCTCTTGTAGGCGAGCGATTAATGCATCGTTATAGACCTTGAGGCTTGCCGCATCGGTAACATTATAGGTTTGACCATCAAACTCCACTTGACCTGCATATTTTGGCACTTGGCGAGTTAGTGCAACGGTGGTGGTTTCACCAATTGCCGCTGGCTGGCTTGGGTCGGCACTTGAGGCACGGTAAGTATTGGCATTACCAAAGTTAATGCGGTTTTGGCTTGTCCAATCAATATCCGCACCTGATTCTGCCTGTGCCAATGTGGTGCGTTTGGCATACATTAACAATGTATTTCTGTCTTGCTCAATGTTTACCTCTGCTTTGGCTTCGTTTGACGCATTTACAAAGCGAGCATTGATATATTGATTATCGCCAACGCTAAGATTTGGCACTTCAACATTCTCGGTCCCCCAAGTGCCACCAATAATATTGTCGCTGTTGTAGGTGGCAACGGTGTTCACTGAACGAGTTGGGACATTGGGTGCACCCACACTATTGTTTTTCTGACCTACAGTAAGGCGCTGAGCGTCTCTCAGTTCATTGCCATTTTCATCTTGATACGACACCTAATCAGGCGTTGTCGAGATATGAGACTCAGTGCCCTGCTCAACATTACTGGCTTTACCTGTTAAAAGCAACGTTTGACCTGCGCCATCAACAAGAGCTTGACCTACTCTTTCATCATTTAATCGAGGATTATAGCTGTTTCCTTGGGTGGCATCTTGTAGAGCGGTAATTGTACATTCGGTGGCAGTTGAACCATCACCACATGTTGCCGCCTCCGCAGGTAGAGCAACTCCACCACCGACAACCATCGCTGACACCAACATGGCAGCACGCGCGCCACCTTGTTTTTTACGACTACCCAGTTCAGAACAAACAACCCAAGCACCTTGGGCAGCTGACCAGACAATTTTATATATTTGGTTCATGAAAAATACCTTAAGATTATGTCAAGATTTGCAATATTTACCCAGTCCAACTTAGACAAGCAAAATAGCGTAAGATTTGCACTGCAAAATTCTACACAAATGTTTTGTTTGTGCAATAAAAGAATTGTATTAATTTCTTAATATGAGGGGGGTGATGAGGCTGTTACCATCGATTAAAAAGCTCAATAGCAGCTAAATAATTAGCAAATCTTAATTAAAACAAATAGTTGGTATAATAGAAAAGTACACTTGTACCGATTTTCGGCAAATCTTGTTTGTTATTGTATGTTTATTTTTGTGTAGTTATGTAAGTTTTCTTACTGCTATTCGTCTGTTCATTTTGACTGCCAAAGGCTGTCTTGGGCATTGGCACGCAGTTTGCTTATTCATTATTGATGCTGATATTTCGCTACACTAACACGCCAAAACAAAAAGCCCAAATCATTGACTTGGACTTTTTAAAATTTGGAGCGGGAAACGAGATTCGAACTCGCGACCCCAACCTTGGCAATGTCAGACACCAAAATTATCTTAGATCACTTTACCCTTAAAAACAAGCTATAACAAGCACTTATGGCTTGTTTTTTTGTAAAAATTATTTGCTGTTTGGGGTAATTTTAAGTAAAATAAATTTGATTTAGGCACGGTAATTTTACTGTAAAATGACACCAACCAAATATTTTATCATCATGACCAGACAGAAATTTGGCAAAATCACTCCACTAACATTCTCATCAAAAATAACAATCTTAACTCATGAGTCTGCCAAAGATTCCTATGAGTTGTTTTGCGATATTTATACAGAGTTAAATTTGGATGTTATGACTGATTTTAGCAATAAGATGGTTAATGTCATCAAGTCAGATAACATCTATTACTTTTTTGATGATTACGAATATTTTATTAACCTGCAAGATGGCGATGTCATTTATGCCAGATTAGCTGATGGTCATGAAGTCAATATCAAGCAAGCTGGTTGGAATGCGGTTTTTGATTTTATTAAAACCATTCGCCCAATCAAACCCGATATCATCAGAGCATTTATCAAGGCACTTCCTGATGATGTTGTTATTAAAGACATAGAGTGTCAAGGCAAGCTTAAAATTGCTGATGTTCTAAGACGCCTTAAAGAGCCACGATACAGATTTGATTATCAAGACAAAAAGTTATCAGCACCACCCTATCATCGGGGTATGCCAACATTTGATGATTTGATTATGGAGGTGATTAATGGGGGTTTATGATGAGCGTGTCATCCAAGATGCCATTACCGCCCTAATGCCCGACATTGATGATGACAAGCATGATGACAGCATTAAGCAGGCTTTTAAGGTGCTACTTGGTCTAGAGCCATCATCTTTTATGGGTATCCACGCCAAACAATCTAACACTCATCTGCCCAATGACCTAAAAGAAGCTTTTGAAAGCTACAAAGGACGCCTAAGCGATAAAAGCTATCAATTTCGGGCATTTATTGCAAGCTTGTATGACCTTGACCTTTTGGATGTTAATAATATTACCTATGAGTGGCAATGGCTTGCTAAGATATGTCATTTTCTGGTGTATTTTGCCACCATTAATACCAATGACAATCGCATTGAGAGCATATGCAGAATGGCAAGACTTTGGCATCATCCCAGTCATGCACAACATGAGCTTTGGGGCGTGTGCCATCAAAAACTACAAGCACGAACGCTGACAGAAACCCACCAAAACTTTACCCATTATTTAAACCACCTTACAACCAATAAAGCACACAAGAGTGTCATCAGCCAATTTCACATCCCTTATCGGATGATCGCTTTTGCTCATAATCAACAAAAAAAGATTCACCGCAAGTTTCACGGCAAACAAACCAAAGAATCAACGCTCAAACCCAGAACAGTCCCTGTAACAATAGAAGATGATGACAGCGACACCTTGGTGGAGATTAAACGGTATGAGACAACTGCTCATGACATTGACATCAATCGCGAAAAGCTTGATAACACCCCTATTGATTTTATACTCATCAAGCAAGATTCACTGCGAGTTCATGAAAGCTATTCAGCTGCTCAAATGCATCAAAGAATGCAAGCAAAGTTTCATCATACCAATCAAAATGAGATGTTCTTATCAACCAGCTTGCGTTACCTATCCATTTATAGCATACAGGCGTTGTTTGCTAAATTGTGGCAATATTTTTTAGACCCAAGCGTAACCAAGCTATCACTTAATGTTTGCGACATTCAAAGGTCGGTCGCACTACTACTTCTTAGCCTATATACAGGACGCACCATATTTGAGCTATTAACAGACATCGAGCAAAAAAGCTGTGGCATTGTTGAATATCGCCGTGGTGGTGCCATATGCCGTCTCATTGTCCGTCTTGACATCACGCCCTCTCGCATCAAGACCGGTCACGTACACAAAGTATTGGCCAACCAAAGTACTGTCATGCACCTGCCTTTACCAAGTCAGCTCATCAAGGCGGTTGATGCGTCATCGGCAGACTATTTAGATGATGTTATTAGGCTTTTAAAGCAAGAGCTTAACATGCCTGTTCTTAGTAAAGGCAGAATTCAAACAGCGTTGTATGGCTTTATGTCTCGTAATGTCTGCACCAGTCAAATTGCCAGTATCATCACAGGCAGAAATTTACACAAAAGAGCCGACCTGTGGTATTGTTCAGTCAGTCAAGAACAGGTATTTACCTATTATCAAGATGCGATTAAAACAATGGCACAAGGCAAGCCCAATGGCATTGGCACATCTCACCTAAACAACAGTGTCATTACCAATCAGGATTATATCGGCAGTCAAAACTGCCCAAATTACGCCCTTGCAACCAAATTCTTTGACTACTTACGCCAAGAGGTTATCGGGGCAAAGTCCTTTATCGATAAGTTTAATGCATATAACCTATGGCTTTGGCACATCTTTTTGTTATTAACCTCCATGCGTGCAGTGGATGACGCTCCTGGACTGCTCAATCAATTCAATCTTGATGCAAACATTGCTTGGATATCAGACAAAGAAGGTCGTAATTCGAGCGACAGTCAGCGATTGGTGCCTATTTGTGATTTTCTATTGCAAGCGATACAAGACTATTTGGCATACCTAAAACAATGCCAAAGGCTCTACGGCAAGCTGTCTTTTGACTTACAAACCAACATTCATCAGATTCTAAATTCACAACGTCCCCTATTAAATCTTATGGATGAGCATTTTGCCATAAAATCTTTAAGCCCTGGTGTTGTCAGGCAGAACATTCATCAGCACTTTCGTTTTAAAGAGGACTGGACACGACACCTAGGTCAAAAGTATTTGCATGAAAGCAGTGCACAGCAAAGCTTGATTTTATCCGTCTTTGGTCATGAGATGAGCGAACAAGAAAGCTGGCACAAGCATTCCTCCATGAGTGTTAATGACATCATGGGGCTAAAAGAGCATTATCAAGGCTTGGCTTGCCTATTAAAGTTGGAGCAAATCCATGGCAAATAAACCGCACCACAACGAGCCACTCTACGGTCATTACAAACGAAGCGTCAAACGTAAAGAAAAACACCACAAAGCCTCTCGTCTTGCCACACGCATTTGTCAAGAATCTTGGCAAGTATTTTTACTAGACAATAAAGACGGTGTTATTACCGATAAAAAGATAACACAGCTGTATGATGACATCTTGGATAAAATCACCAACAGTTTTAGCTCAGGCGACATGGCAACTGCTGTGATGCAGCGGTATAAGTTTTTTAAAAAAATCAATGACGCCCGCAAAAAATCACAGCTTGAACCCATAATACTACCAAGCATTGCCTACGAGCCAAAACGCCCCGCCAACACTAATCATTTGGACAGCTTTTTGTATTTAAAAAAAGCACAGGCCATTGTCCAAAACGCCCGCAACAATTGGCAGACCGAACATGACATTTGCCTGACAGACGCCTTGGCTTGGCTCATCTTCTCGCTCATGGCATATGGCGGATGTAATGATGACAAAGTGATTTACGCCTTTTATGATGCTTATATCAAAGGTCGCCCCATCTATCAATTGCCCAATCACGTCTGTGTGATGTGCGTGGATGTTGTTAATGACCGCTATGGACGCAGAACAGCTGATGACACGGTGTGTTATAGCAGGTGGGTGGGGATTGATGGTGTCAGTCTTTTGTGGCTTACTTATATTAACAGGCAGTTTGGCAAAATTTCCTCTTATCCCAGCTTTGGGCAGGTCGTGAGCAGACTTGGTGATTTTGTCCAAGAAAAAATAGACAAAAACAGCCTCGCAAGAAGCGATTTTTATCGGCATATTAACTTATTTTGGCAATTGTTACCCAACTCAAAAATTGACCAACAAATGGTTGCTGTATTGACAGGTAAGCAAAGGCATACCGCCATCGATGAGTCTGCCCTGCTTAATTATTTTGCCCCAGTACATCTATCCAAGGCAGTGCTTGACGATGATTTTTATTTAAAAACCACGCTCCTAACAAGCACACAGCCTACCCACAAGCAACAGCCCGTATTCAAAGATGATATGGTAAATCACCTGCGTCGTCTTCTAAAACAAAAACGGGTCATTGACATCAGCTCATCGTTATCCACCCTACTTGCCACGCCCTTGGCAGACAATCATAAAGTACTTGTGCTTTGGGTGCAGATGCTTCTTGATGATAAAAACAAACCTGCCACCGCCCAAAGGTATCTAAGCGAGATTGCTCAGGTGTTTTTATCGCTCACGCATGACGCACGCTTTGTGGATTGGGGTCAAGAAGATTATGAAGATTTGTATGATGACATGGTTGGGAGCAAAAACCCAAACAAAATCGGCTTTACATGGACGGTGATTAAATCCTTGCACCGCTGTTTGATGCGTTATTATGACGCACCAGCGATGATGCTGTGTCATCAATCCGATGCTTTGATTGTCAGTGATTGTCTGATTAGCCCGACATTGTATCAAGCACTCATTAACAGCATTCAATCACAAAAGTCGCTAGGCAACCATCATAAAACCATGCTCACCATCATTTTAAGCCTGCTGTATCGAACGGGCATGCGGATTGGCGAGCTTCTTGGTATACGGGTTGATGATGTGGAATGCCCAAACAATAATGAGCGTTACTGTGCCATTATTGTTCGTCCCAATCGCCATCGTGATTTAAAATCCTATGACGGAGCCCGTCGCTTGGTGCTGTCTGTTTTATTAAAACGTGATGAATGCAAAGCCTTTGTCGCCTTTTGGCAACATAAAAAATTCCAAAAATCTGCCCACCTGTTTACGCCAGAACATCGTGCTGAGCCCCTAAATGCCCGTATGGTTCATTATGTTTTAAACACCTTTTTAAAGGAGCAATACCCCCACATCACACCCCATAGCTTTCGCCATCATGCCATCTCGATGTTGGCACTGATTGTGGGTGTTAATGATGAGGCATGGGTGAGTCAGTGGAATGATTATCATGTCAATGAGATACGCCAAATTCGCATTCATCTGCTTGGCAAACAGCACGCCATCAGCACCAATTATTGGCAAAGTCTCAAAGGCTTTGCAGGACACGCCAGTCTTGAGACCACCTTTGGGTCTTATATACACACTGCTGATTTGATTGCCATCGGTCAGATGCAGCGTAGTGACATCACATTGCCAATAACCTTGGTCAGTAAATTCACAGGACAAAAAAGTGGCAGTTTTAATACTTATGCCAAAGGAGTAGCAGACTTTGCCCAGGGCGTGGTTCATCTGGGTAAAATCCGACCTTTACTCATAAAAAAACTCAAAGCTCACACCCTAAAGGCTGATTTTAACAATCCATTGCCAGCTCTTGACAGCGTGGAGGCAGTACAAAATAGTCAGCCAACAAATCCCCAACAAAAAACGGCAGTTAAGCGACTGTTTGACTACCCTTATTATCACGTGGACAAACTGTTAAATGACTTGGAGCAAGGGGCCGAGTTGATTGATGCCAGTCACGCCAACTTTGTCTTTGATGATGCTTTATTTATGTATCAAAGAGCTTGTGCATTAGCCAACCCTATCAAACACAAGCTCATCGGTGCTCAAAGAAAACCCAAATCTGCACACCCACTGATAGCCCCAACGCCTTTGCATTATCATCAAGAAATGGCATTGGTCTCTTTGTGCTTTGACAACATCAAAAAACATTGTCAAACAGAACAAGGTATTCAAGAGATGAAGCGTTTTGTGGGGCTTTTTTATAACAAGGTAAGTAGCAATAAATCACAGATTCGCTTTTCATTTAAACACAAAGATGAGTGTTTGTTTTATTTAAAGATTGCCACAGTCATTCTGCCAAGCAAATATTGGCGTATCAATATCTGCCAGTTAACACCCAAACAAGCAGGCAATGAAAATACTTGCTCAGAGTGCAACCATGACGCCACACAAAAACCAACCAAAAGACTTTTAAAAGAGCTAAAAAACTTTGAGGGACAAATTACCCACAAAGCTGATTATAATGGCTATGCTGTCAGTGTTATCAGACCCAACGCCAAAGGCAAACCCGCTCCAGATGAGCCTGCGTCTGCCATCATGAAATATGTGTGCCATTTGTTGCTTGTGTATGGGTTTGGTGGATGATTGTTTGCTTGTCATTGGTGATTTGTTTGGGTGTGCCTAGGTGGTCGGTGTGGATTGAGTAGACTTCGGTTTTTATGGGTTTGTCGTGTACTTTGCCTTTGTTGTCTTGGTAAGTATAGTCAAGAACTGCCACAGGCATAATATCCAAATAAACATAACAGCGTGTTATCTTGTTGTCTTTAATCTCTGCGGATAATAAGCCTTTATCCCAAAGATATTGGGTGGTTGGTGTCTTTAACAGCACCTTTGTCATTATAAACTGTCTTTGATATTCTTTGTCTTAGTAAGTGGCGATGAGCTTATCATTATCCTTGATAGACTTGATTTGTCCATCAGGGGTGTAGGTTAAGGCTCTTTGGTTTATGATGTCGCCTTTGTGGTCTTTGGTAGTAATCATTACAGGGTTTCCTAGGTTGTCATAGGTGTAGTGGGTGGCTTTGATGATGTTGTCTTTATCATCTTTGATAGCAATGTTGCTTAGTCTGTCAGAATTAGACTCATAAGTGTAGTGAGTTTGTTGGTTTGATTGATGTTGATGGTTTGATGATGTAGCATTGGTCATTTCTGCAACGGTTTTTAAATTGCCATTAGCATCAATGCTGGTGATTTGTCCAGTTTGGTTGTCATAACCCACTTTGGTTTGGGTTGTGTGGTCGTGTTTGATTTGTAGTCTGTCTTTGTGGTCGTAGATATTGACTTGGGTGGTTTGGTTAGCGATGTTCTACTACCAAATAGTAAGTATAAATAAATACACCGAAAAAGATGTTAATATCTGTAAAAATATACAAAGGTTATCGCTTGGACTTTTTTGCCTGTTTGTAACAAAAAATAAGCGGTTGCACCTATTAAACTGCCTATAATACAGCTTATTAAAGAATATAAGGACAATTTGAGAAAAAATGGCTCACGCATATATTCAATAACACCTATTGGGAGAAATAATAAAAATATAAATGAATATATAGTAAACAAACCAATCATTATAAAAATATTTTTTTTCATAAGCACTATTTTTTATAAAATTTATCTAGACACTTGCCCAAAATTAATAATCATTTTTTCAACCAAAAAAATATTATAGAAAAATTAACCTTTAAAAAAAACCAATATTTCTATTGATAATATATTTATCTAAATTTGTTAAAAATATGACAATGTAGCCAAATATCCATCCACAAATGCAAATTAGAATAATATCAATATATGATTTTATAAAATAACTCAAATCATATAGAAAGTTAAAGTTTTGCTATACCACCATTGGCTTTCGCCAACCCAAACAGATCAATCCATCCAATCGGATTAGGAGCATAAGCAAAGACATTTACTCCACCCAACAACCCAATCGGATCTCTTTGGATAAACATCCCAACATCACTGTCATAATAGCGAAATCTATTGTAATGCAGTCCTGTCTCAATGTCTAGGCTTTGACCTTGGAATTTGATGGGTTGGAGTTCATAGTCTTTAATGGTCATGTCATTTAAAGACTGTTCTTTATAATAGTTTTGATAAGTTCCACCCCACGCATATTCATAATGACACCAAACAACTTCACCTTGTTCATTGGTGAGTTCTTGGGGTGTTCCCAAGTGATTATTGTGATAATGATAGACTTTGATTTGGCTTGTATCTTGTCTATTCTGTACCAGTCTTGAAACTGGCTCAAAACTGTCTTGGTCATAAACAGTCGTAAAGATTAATTGGTCGGTATATTCTTGGATTTGCCTGTTACCTTCCCAAAGCATTAGCGTGCTTTGGTAGGTTGTTTTGTCTGTTTTTCTTAGGTGTAGTAAAGTGGTTGGGTATTTGACCAGTTTACCATTTTGATTGAGTTTGTTTAGGGTTTGTGTTTTGCTGTTCTTGGCAATCCTTCTACCAAAGGCATCATAATGGTATTGGGTTGTGATTCTTTGAACTTGTAGCCCTGTATCTATGATGGTGATGGTTTGTTTTAATTCATTGTTTGGATGGTAGGCAAATTGAATGGACTTACGATAGCCAATTAAGCCATTTTGGGATTGAGCGATTTGATTGCCTTGTTTGTCAATCGGCGCCTCTGTCTTGGTTTTGATGTTACCATGCACATCATAGCTGTAGCTAATCAGTTTGCCTTGACTGATGAGACTTGTTGGGCGGCGGGTTTTGGGGTGGGGAAGGTTGGACTCTGTTTTTTAAACCCAACCTGCGGGCTATGAATTAAACCTATTCATAAATTCATTTATATCTTTTGCTTCATAATCCATATCCAAAGAGCCTAATGCTCCTAAATCCAACGAAAATATTTTATCCCCAAAATCTTTTTTTATAAAAAATCCCAAATCTCCGTTCTGACCAATCAATAAAGCCGTTGGCTCTTCTGTTTGGATTTGATAAGTTTCATTTCTTTCCAAAATATAATTTATTGGATAGATAAATTCATAGTTTTCTTCGGTTACTTTCAACACAAAGTCCCTATATTTTTTGGGATGTCATACCCAATAAAATTTTCAATACATTCAATCATATTAACACCATTATATATCAAAATAAGGATTATTTACATTGTCTTTTCTAAGACTGTCAAAATACCTATAAGCTTTCTTATAAGATTTTTTAGCTACTTTTGGATTAACACCTGCCTCTACCATCTCTCGGTATCCAATATTAAATTCATCTCTTAAAGTAGTATTCCATCCATCTTATTTTTTTCTACGCGTTCTTTGAGATACACTTATTTTTGCGTGAGACATTCCAGAACTTGAAGGCAACAATACACCATAGGCATCATTTTCGTTATAACTCTCAATTTTTTTCTTAGCCCATGCATTTTGAATGGGGTGGTGACTCTGAATTTGATCATCATCTTTTTTGTTAAGGTGTCCTTTTGCTCTGTTTGTTTGTGGAGACAAATTACCATGTTTATCAACATCATTTGTTTTATAGCCGTTAGGTGCTTTACAACTCAACCCCCACGGATCCACCCAATGTATTGGATTATCCGCATACTGAAATACATTATTACCGCCTAATAATCCTATGGTATCGCGGCTAATAAACATACCCACATCAGAGTCATAATAACGGAAACGGTTATAATAAAGTGATGTTTCAGTATCAAAAAATTGACCTTGGAATTTTAAAGTTTTTAGGCATTGAAAATTAGGCTTGTAATGTTAAATCAACCTATATAATTAGTAGTTAAAAATAAAACTATCTGGCTCGGATAATATATATAAATTATTGATAGTCAAATAATCAGTCTCCCATTTTGATTTATGTTCAATTAACCATTTTACACTTAGACCCAAATCATTTTCAGAGTTAGCTTCTTTTGGCAAATGCCAATAAATGCATCCAGCCTTATAATTATTTACAACAATGAGTTGAAATTCTGATTTTCCAACAACCTCACATAACATTAAACATAAATCATCGCCTAAATTGTGTTGGTTTATAAATTTCAATATACTGCCACGATGTATTATTGGTTGATTAAAATCAAGTATTGGTGTCATAAAATACCTACTTTCTCAATATCATAAAAAGGCTTACTTACATTTAATATCGTGCTTTCCGCTATTATCGGCTGGTTTTGTGGGATTACCATCAATGTCTACTTCTCCCAGATGTTTACCTTGCAAATCTGATACTTCAAATCTACCATGTTGAGTATCAAAATAATAATATTTGTCTTTTCCATTAAAATAAACATCTCTATCATTTATTTTTGTTAATTTATTGTCTTTTATCCAATTATTTCTTTTAGCTATTTTTGTCAATTTACCTTTTGCCTTATTGTATTTTTCGGCAGGGTTTATTTTTGAAAAACGCTCTTCCCATTGTGCGGCTGTTTCAGGTTTTGCATTCAACCCCCACGGATCCACCCACCCAATCGGATTAGGTGCATACTGGAACGTATTTAATCCACCAAGTAACCCAATCGGGTCTCGTTGGATAAACATTCCCACATCACTATCATAGTATCTAAATCTATTATAGTGTAGTCCAGTCTCTACATCACAAAACTGACCTTGAAAGCGGATAGGCTGTAAATCACTCTCTATTATAGCACAACCATTTAAGAATTGCTCTTTATAAAAGTGATTATATCGTCCGCCCCAAGCAAACTCATAATTACACCAAACAACTTCGCCCAACTCGTTGGTGAGTTCTTGTGGTGTGCCTAGATGATTGTTGCAGTGGCGATAAATATAAATGCCAATTTGTGATTGATATTCTAGTTATTTTTATATCATGAGCTAAGTTTATAAAATTCAAGTTCTTGAAATTTCTTGGCTTCAGTTATATTTGGTTATTCCAATAAGTGCGACTGTTGCTTAATTACTCTAAAGACTAGAATAAAGCTATATTTAGCTCAAGTAATTTACAGAACAATTTTCAAAATATGACAAACATTTTTCATGATAATACTCTATTGCCCAGTTAGCACCAAATATCCAAAAATCCCAATCTTCATTTGCAATATCATCTAAATGTTTTAAAGCAATACTAACTTTACATTGTATGGAATATTTATTAGAATCTGACCAAAATATCTCAATAAATTCTTCTTCGTTTTTTTTATTTAAAAACTCTCTAACACTATCAATCATTTGGTTGAATTGAATATTTTGAAAGTAAACTGTAGTATTTTGTGAACCTTTATCTATTACACCATAAGGCAACACCTTCAATCCATAAGAATGGATTTTGTATTCTAAGTCAGTGTTTAAAAATGAGATATTATTTAAACTGAGTGTAAATTTTGGTTTAATCATGTATTTTTCCTTAATAATTTACCAAACAAATTTTCATCACCCTTAAATATGTACGCCTCCTTGATTGCTGAATCACCTTTACCAACTTCAAGGTTGATATGCGTTCCTTTTTTAGGGTCATAGTCCAATCGATACCTTGCAAAACCTCCATTTTTTGTATTGCCAGAGAAGCCAACATTTCTGTTTTTTCCTAGTCCCAGTCTTCCAACATGAGTACTTCTTGAAATCCAATCAAAACCAAGTTCATCTAGCCTTTTTATTGCTTTATTTCTAGCATCTTCAAATGAATTTGTCTTAATTTCAATCTCTTTTTTTGTTGTTTCAGTACATTTCTTCTTCGCCAACCCCCACGGATCCACCCAATGTATCGGATTATCCGCATAAGCAAATACATTATTCCCACCCAACAGCCCAATCGGATCTCTTTGGATAAACATCCCCACATCACTATCATAATAGCGAAATCTATTGTAATGCAGTCCTGTCTCAATGTCTAGGCTTTGACCTTGGAATTTGATGGGTTGGAGTTCATAATCTTTAATGGTTATGTCATTTAAAGACTGTTCTTTATAATAATTTTGATAAGTGCCACCCCAAGCAAACTCATAATTTGCCCAGATGACATTACCATCATCGTCTGTAAGTTCTTGAGGTGTGCCTAGGTGATTGTTGTGATAGGGACAGAATTAAGGAAATAAAAAAGTTGGGTTTTGCTATTACTCAACCCAACTCTACTGAGCTAGCCTACAAGCTAATCTTCAAAATTACCGATAAAAGTCAAATCATTATATAATTTATCAATACCATCTGGCAAAAATTCATAATTACAATAATAATACAATCGATTGCCACTATTGATACCCAATCTTTTAGATTGTTCAATAATTTTTTTATCTGTTTCTAGGGACTGTGTACCAGCCTCTGCAACTAGGTCATCTATTGAGACAATCTCATTATTTTCAGTAGAATAGTAACCAAAAAAATCAATATCTATATAACCTATTTCTTTTTCAATTTGGCTTTTTCCTTTGGATTTCTCAACACCGACTGTGTACTTTAGCCATTCATCTATTGGTTTATTGGAAAAACCCGCCCAAATAGCAATAGTGCCTTTTTTAAATTTAATCATATACAACCTCTCTTTGTATGATTTTTTACAAAATCATTAATGATTTGTCTAGCATCTTGTTTTGTTTTTGCATCATCCAATTTATCCATAAGCATTTTATGAGCATTGGAACTTGCACGAGTATTAGATACTCCTTTTGTTGGATGTTGACCGTCTAAAAGCTTAGATGGATTCTTTGGGTCTGGAATATTAATAAAATAAACATCTTTCGTGGGAGTGGAAAGTGCTTTTAATTCTTTGGCTGTAAAACCTAATTCTTTTGCTTTTGCCGCCATTGATACAGGAAACCATTCGTGTTTTCCACCACCAGCTCGTAATGCACTGGTTATCTCTTTTTGAGTAACCGAATTATTCATAGCATTTTGGACATCTGCAACAGATGCATTATCAAACCATTTATTAAATCCTTTTCTACCCCATAAAGTAGCTAATCCAAATGGGTCTATGAACAATATCGGATTCGGAGCATACTGGAATGTATTTAATCCACCAAGTAAACCAATCGGGTCTCTTTGGATAAACATCCCAACATCACTATCGTAGTATCTAAATCTATTATAGTGCAGTCCTGTCTCTACATCATAAAACTGACCTTGAAATCTAATGGGCTGTAAATCACTCTCAATTATAACACAATTATTTAAAGACTGCTCTTTGTAGAAGTGATTATATCGCCCACCCCAAGCATATTCATAATTACACCATACCACATTGCCATCATTGTCTGTGAGTTCTTGCGGTGTTCCTAAATGGTTGTTATGATAGTGATAGAATTAAGGGAGTAAAAAAGTAGGTTTTTTTGCTTTACTTATCTCAATCTAAATTTGCTATAATGAACTACTATAACTTTGAGCAATAATTTGATAAACATATGTATAAGTAGAAAAAATATAATGAGAAAATCCGTGTAGTTTGTTCTCTAAAATATAATTTGAATCTTCAAGCAACATAAAATTTGAGCTCATTTTAGCATCAAGATTACTAATTTCAATATTGACACAATCAAACATTTGAATATTTTTAAAACATAATTCAAACGGAGTAATAGTTCCAACCTCATTTTTTTTTATTAAATTTGTGTAAACGGTACCTTTGAATAACAATTCATTTCTTTTAGTTAAATGTAGCACATTATTAATCAATATGGCATCTCTATCTTGAATATCACTAAAAATATGAGAAGTTTTAACAAGTTTCATAATCTAACACCTTTTTGTTGGTAATTTGCCACCATTTTTGGTTGAAAATCTTTTTTCTAGATTTATGTCTGGCACATCTTTTGGCTTTACAAATTTTATGTTTATTTTTGAACCAGCTTCTTTTGCTGCTAGCAGTCTTCTATTATCTAGGCTATATATACCATAAGGGTTCGCACCTTGAGAAAGCAATTTTGTTTGTATACTGCTAGGTAAATCTTGAAATTTTATAACTCTTATGGGATTAACGCCTTGATAATAATTTGGATTATTGGACATTGCGTGGGTTAATGAGTTTAGTTTATTGCCATTATCAAAGACAGTTGATACACTATCTTGTGAAAATTGCACCACCTTAGCATTAACTGTTTTCAACCCCCACGGATCCACCCAATGTATCGGATTCGGAGCATACTGGAACGTATTTAACCCACCAAGTAAACCGATCGGATCACGGCTAATAAACATCCCCACATCACTATCATAGTATCTAAATCTATTGTAGTGTAGTGATGTTTCAGTATCAAAGAATTGACCTTGGAATTTTATCGGTTGTAAGTAGTCTTTGTCAATAGGGATGTTATTTAAAGACTGTTCTTTATAATAACTTTGATAAGTGCCACCCCACGCCCATTCATAATTCACCCAAACAACATTCCCACAGTCATCAGTTAATTCTTGTGGTGTACCTAGATGATTATTATGATAATGATAGACTTTGATTTGACTGGTATCTTGTCTATTCTGTACCAGTCTTGATACAGGCTCAAAGCTTTGGTCATAAACCGTCGTAAACACAAAGTCATCTGTGTATTCTTGTATCTGTCTATTACCCTCCCACAGCATTAGGGTGGTTTGGTTTTGGGTTTTGTCTGTTTTTCTTAGGTGTAGTAAAGTGGTTGGGTATTTAACGAGCTTGCCTTGTTGGTTTAACTTGTTTAAGGTTTCAACCTTTGAGTTTTTGGCAATGCGTCTGCCAAACGCATCGTAATGGTATTGGGTCGTTGTTTTGGTAATTTGCAAACCCACATCTTTAACAACAACAGTCTTAGACAGCTCATTGTTTGGGTTATAAAAGAATTGTAGCGATTTTTTATAACCAATCAAGCTGTTGTCTGATTGGTAAAGTGTTTCACCTGTTTTAGGATTTAATGGGGTTTCTGTCTTGGTCTTGATATTACCGTGATGGTCATAGGTATAAGCGATCTCTTTGTTTTGGGAGATGAGTTTGGTTGGGTGACGGGTTTTGGGGTAAAAAGAAAAGTGTGTGATATAGACTCTAAAAACTAATATTAATTTTTATTTTTCCCACCAACGCTCTCGAAACTCTTTGGGTTTTTTGTATTCGTAAATGGCAATCACACCAAGTAATCCCGCTAGATCATCTGCTACAAAATCCCACCCATCTTTTTCTGCCCAAAAAGAACCGTTATCATCAATCCAAAACTGATAACCTTTATTAGTGATTGTTTTTATCATCAATGGGTAGTTTCTGAAACTATCTGTTAAATGCATCATATTTTTTTCATCTTATAAATTGGGGTGTATGCAGGGCGAGAGAATTTTAATAAATCTTTGATTTCAGAATAAGTCAACAATTCAAAATATTCATTAGAGTCTCTATCTGGATAAGTTTCTTTGATAAGAATAAGTCCAAGTAATGCTGTTGGAAAATCCGCTCTGAATTTCCATACACCATCTGTTGCAACATAGATTTCAATATTGGGTAAAAATTCTACAGAATAGCCTTTTTCTTTTATAATACTTAAAGCCAATTCACCAATTTCATAACGATCATATAAACAAGCCATAATTTTAATCCACTTTTATTATGGCACCATAAGGAATGCCATTACTAAATAGAACTTCTTCTGCTATTTTTGCATTTGCATGTGCCTTTGTATCGCGCTTAGTTGCTTGCAAGACATTTTTGTGAGCAATAAATCCAGAGCCAAGCTCTTGGGCTAGTGTTGCATTAATTTCAGCGACACCATGTCCAGAATCAAATCTATCTGTAGCCCCTTTTGTTTCTGCGGCAGAAATTAGTTTGGTATTTTTTCCCTGAACATGAGATAAAATACAACCACTATCTCCTTTTGGTTCCAAATCAAGCCCTTGATCATATCTTATTCTATCATCAGCAGATAAGGCTCTGTAGACAATAACATCTTTTTTCTTCTTCGCCAACCCCCACGGATCCACCCACCCCACAGGATTCGGAGCATAAGCAAAGACATTCACCCCACCCAAAAGCCCAATCGGGTCTCTTTGGATAAACATCCCAACATCACTATCATAATAACGGAAACGGTTATAATGTAAACCTGTCTCTACATCATAAAACTGGCCTTGGAATTTGATGGGTTGGAGTTCGTGTTCTAGTATATCACAACGGTTATTTAGCTAGTTGTGTTTTTTTAAAAGCAAAGAAATAAATAAAATCAACAAAATTCCATTGTGTTTTTTCTATGATTGGGGGGCTAATGTTTGTATCATAATAATAAATATGATGACAATCATTTAACAGAAAACCATAATAACCACCAACACCATCACTAGATATGGGCAAAAAATTATCTTTTGGCCTTATTCCATAGGAATTCTTAAAAATAAAATACTCACTATTTTTATTAAGAGAAAATAACTCTAAAAAACCAAAATTTCCACCCCCAAACTTCTCCTGAAATATTTGAAAATCTTTTGGTATTTCAAATCCAACTTCCTCTTTTATTTGAATAATATCACTTTCATTAACGATAGGTTCATTTTCTCTAAATAAAAAATATTTAGGATTGACAATCATTTCATTTTCAATAAATAAAATCAAATCTTCTATGCTACTATTTGTCATAAACTTTCTCTCAGTCATATATTAAATGCGGATAAATATCATCTGCACCTTGCTCTCTCGCTCTGTACCACCAATGTAACTCTTTGTCTTCTTGACGCATTTTTGCTGTTACACCTTGATTAAATTTATTTGGGTGTAATGCCTTGTTTCCTCTATGTTGGTCTGGTAGAACTTCGTGTATTGCGGAACCTGGCATCTGATGGGCGTGGTGTAAATCGGGGGAACCCAAACCTTTCGGTGTTCTACCCATCAACCCATTATATATATCTTGTTTACTCCACTCTCCCTGCACTCTGACAGGCGGATCATTAACCCCATAACCAATACCTGTTGTTGTATCAGGTGTATTTTTTGTAGTTTTGGTATTGTTGGTACAATTCAACCCCAACACATCAACCCAATGTATCGGATTCGGAACATACTGAAATACATTATTGCCGCCTAATAATCCTATGGGATCACGGCTAATAAACATCCCCACATCACTATCATAATAGCGAAATCTATTGTAATGCAGTCCTGTCTCAATGTCTAGGCTTTGACCTTGGAATTTGATGGGTTGGAGTTCATAATCTTTAATGGTTATGTCATTTAAAGACTGCTCTTTATAATAACTTTGATAAGTGCCACCCCAAGCAAACTCGTAATTACACCAAACAACATTCCCACAGTCATCAGTTAATTCCTGCGGTGTGCCTAGATGATTGTTGTGATAGTGATAAATCTTTAAGTCATCACAATCCTTATCACGACTTTGTACAAGTCGTGATACAGGCTCAAAACTGTCTTGGTCATAAACAGTCGTAAAGATTAATTGGTCGGTATATTCTTGGATTTGACGATTACCTTCCCACAGCATTAGCGTGCTTTGGTAGGTTGTTTTGTCTGTTTTTCTTAGGTGTAGTAAAGTGGTTGGGTATTTGACCAGTTTACCATTTTGATTGAGTTTGTTTAGGGTTTGTGTTTTGCTGTTCTTAGCAATCCTTCTACCAAAGGCAGGTTTTCAGGCTGCCTTTAGGTGTGGGTTGAGGTTTGAGACAGTCTATGCTGGCTATTATTCGGAGTAGCCCAAAAATTCCTGTATAAAAATTAAAAAACTATCCCACTTTTTCACATATACTTTGTTTAAAATAAAATCTTTTAAATTATCACCATCTACCAAATATAAATTATCGGTATTCATATCATAAAAAAGATAATCGTCATTGTCTTGTCCCATTAATGAAAAATATTGACTGGGCAAGTTCTCGCTTTGTCGCAATCGATAAGTTTCGCTAGTCTCAAAGTCTTCTATATCCATACAAAAATCCATCAAATAGCCTTCATTTCCATAGATTTCATCGCTATAATTTGACCAAAAATAAATAAAATCTGAATTTTTGCTTTGATTTAAACCTTTGTTTTCTAAAATCTGAACATATTTTTTCATTTCATTTAAAAATATACGACCCAGATTTTCATTTAGATATTCAATGAAACTATCGCTAAACATAATAACCTCACTTGTTTATTTAAGAAATACATTTTTTACGATTGCGAATTTCAGCTTTGGCTCTATCTATCCAATATTGCCTTCTGTCTTTTCCAAAAAGCTTTCTATCAACTGCATAAAAGGGATGCTTTCCAAGCCCATTTACTTTATAGGGATGTAAAGCATTGGTTCTATCATATCTATTGTGGGTAGTTTTTGAAAGCTCAAATAAAGATCCCCTAGAATCTTGCTTTGAATGATGCAAATTAATTGATTTTCCATCATTACCCAAAGGTGCTATCCCCTTTAAAGCTCTTTCTAAATTTGTCCTGCCTTTTTTATCTATTTTATTCCAATCAATATTTTGCTGATAAACAGTATATACCTGACCAGTTCCAGATATAGGGGCTTGCCATTGGGTCTTTTTAAATCTATTAAGCCCAAACGGGTCAATCCACATTACTGGATTATCCGCATACTGATAAATGTTTATTCCACCAAGTAACCCAATCGGATCTCTTTGGATAAACATCCCAACATCAGAGTCATAATAACGGAAACGGTTATAATGAAGTGATGTTTCAGTATCAAAGAATTGACCTTGAAAACGGATAGGCTGTAATTCGTGTTCTAGTATATCATAACCATTTAAGCTTTGTGAATTGTAATGATGGGTATATCGTCCACCCCAAGCATATTCGTAATTTGCCCAAACAACATTCCCATAGTCATCAGTTAATTCCTGCGGTGTGCCTAGATGATTGTTGTGATAGTGATAAATCTTTAAGTCATCACAATCCTTATCACGACTTTGTACAAGTCGTGATACAGGCTCAAAACTGTCTTGGTCATAAACAGTCGTAAAGATTAATTGGTCGGTATATTCTTGCAGTTGTCTATTACCTTCCCACAGCATTAGCGTGCTTTGGTAGGTTGTTTTGTCTGTTTTTCTTAGGTGTAGTAAAGTGGTTGGGTATTTGACCAGTTTACCATTTTGATTGAGTTTGTTTAGGGTTTGTGTTTTGCTGTTCTTAGCAATCCTTCTACCAAAGGCATCATAATGATAGCTTGTGGTGGTTTTGGTGATGACAAAGCCTTGTTGTTCTATCTTAACAGACTTGGCAAGTTCGTTGTTTGGATGATAGAACAGTTGTAATGAGCTAAGATAGCCGATGATGTTTTGGCTAGATTGTTTTAGGGCTTGTCCTGTTTTTGAGTCAATCGGCGTCTCTGTCTTTGTTTTGATATTACCATGCACATCATAGCTGTAGCTAATCAGTTTGCCTTGACTGATGAGGCTTGTGGGTCTTTTGGTTCTTTGATCAATGCCTTGATGGGTTGTTTGTGTGTTTGTTTGTATGTTTGTTTGTGGCAATGGCACTCTGTTACTGGCAGGGTCAAAGGCAAAGGTTTCAGTGTGTCCTGTGTGGGTTTGGTGGTCGGCAAGTTTGTGCTGGGTCAGTCTGCCAAGTTTATCATAGGTGTATTGATGGGTGCGGTTAAAATAATTAACCTGCTTGGCTAAGTGATTTGGGCTTTGATGTGTGCTTGTTAATCTTGTGTTTGTATTTAAATGGGTGAGTTGTCCTTTTTTGTCATAGGTGTAGTGCTTTTGGGCAATCAGATGAACATCATTGCTGACAAACTGTTTGGTCAGTCTGCCCATTGAATCATAGTCAAAGGCAGTGTGGTGGCTTTGGTTTGTTTTGCTCTGTCCGTGTTGTCTTAACACTTCTTGGTGCAGTTCATTGGTTTGGCTGTGTCTTAGCTCATGGATGATTTGTCCGTCTTTGCCTGTGGTGTTTGAGTGTTGAATGGTCAGGCTTTGGTTATACAGATGTCCTGAGCCATAGTATAGGTTGTTTAGGGTGGTGCCATCAGGCAAGGTGGTGCTGATGCGATTGCCCAACTCGTCATAGGTGTGGGTTAGGGTTTGGCTATTTACTTCTTTGTTTGGCTCTTGCCCTTGATTGGCGTGATGACGGATGAGGGTCTCTTTAACCAAATTGCCCACAGGGTCAAAGTCCAGATGGGTGGTGGCATCCAAGCTGGTGGCACGGATAAGCTGCCCTAGTTCATCATAGGCGTATTTGTGGGTTTGGATTAGGCGTTTGGGGGGTGTGCTTGTGTTTGTGTTTGCTTGGTGGTTTGTGTCTGCTTCTTGATAGCAGATGGCGTGTTTGGCAACAAGCTGACCGATTAAGTCTCGTTGTAAGTGCGTGTGTCTTTGTTTATCTTTGGCTAGGTGTGGGTTGTCTATTAAAGCAGTCAGCTGTGATAAGTTGTCATAGCGATAAGCACTTTGGGTGTCATCAAAGCGGGTCTCACGGATTAAGTTGTCCAGCTTGTCATAGACAAATGTCCAGTCCTCATCGTTTTCATTGGTGAGCTTGACAAGACGGCGATGAGTGTCGTAGGTGTAGGCAAGTATCCCACCCAATGCATCTGTACGAGTGACAGGTAGGTTGTCTTTGCTGTAGGTATAATGAGTTTGGTTGCCTAATTCATCCGTATGACAGATGAGTCTGCCTGCTTGGTCGTAGTCAAGATGAATGTGAGTGTCATCGGCTTTTTGGATGTGATTAACAAGGTTTAGGTGGCTGTTGATATAACCATAACGGGTGGTATGTCCTTTGGCATCGGTGATGGCAGTTAAACGCTCTGGATGGTCTTGGTCATGGTAGTGATAGGTGGTGGTGTGTCCTGAGCAGTCGGTGTGGGTGATAAGATTACCAAGGTCATCATAGCTATAGTGATGATGGCTTTGGTTGGCTAGGGTCTCTTTGATGACATTGCCATTGGTGTCATAGGTGTAATGGGTGGTGTGTCCCAATTCATCGGTGATGGCAGACAACTCGCCTTTGTGTGTGTAGCTAAGGCTTATGGTGTGGTTTTTGGGGTTGGTGATGGTTTTTAAGCGACCATGTACATCGTACTGATAGGTATGGGTGCGATAAATTGGGGTTTGTGTTAAAGGGTTTACGCCTACTTTAACAACGGTGGCACTTAAATACTGACCTGCGTAGCGGTAGTAAGTGGCTCCGCCCTTAGGGTCATGTACTGCAATCAGGCGATGTAGATGGTCATGCTCGTAATAAGTGGTGTTGTCATGAGCATCCACATAGGCTGTCAGAACATACCAGTCGTCATATTCGTAAAGGGATGCTCGCTCATCTTTTGTCCCTTCTTGCTCTACAACCGTCGTGGTGTAGTAAGCTTGGTTATTGTCATCTGTGTGGTTATCATAATAAAAACGATAATCCTCCCCTGTGTTTAGGGTATGGTGAATCACTTTGGCGGTTTTGGCATCGTGTGTTTGGTCGTAAGTATAAAAGCCTTCTTGAGATGTGATAAACCATTGATGGGTCATTAGGTGGTCGGTATAACCAAAGCGTCTGGTGCTTACACCTTTGATGATGACTTCACACAAGTCGCCTTCTTGGTTGTAATGGTACTTGGCAAGAGGTGTGCTTTGGCTAATGGTGCCTGTTTCATTGATGTGATGAACTTGCTCTAGGCAGTTAAGTCTTGGCTTATCATCATACAAACCAAAGCCTAAGTGATAACAGTTGCCCGCATCATCGGTGATAAAGCTGGGTAAGTGCTGTTTGGATGTGTCAGTATGGGTATAATGCAGTTGTAGCTTGTGCTGGTATTTGTTAGATTGCTTGGTTAATAAGACTTTGGCAAAGGTGCCATTATCT
Organism: Moraxella cuniculi DSM 21768; assembly: GCF_900156515.1. GTDB lineage: Bacteria > Pseudomonadota > Gammaproteobacteria > Pseudomonadales > Moraxellaceae > Moraxella > Moraxella cuniculi. Next base: position 29,742 of record NZ_FTNU01000021.1, read on the forward strand.
TCTTTGTCAATGACTTTGGTGAAGTGTTGGGCGATGCCGTCGAAGTCTGGACGGTTTGGGTGTGTTTTGCCTTGCACCAAGACAAAGGCAAAATGTTCATCTTGACCCATTCTTGTGGCATAAGTGGCTCTGGCACTTAAAGGAAGTGGCTTTGGCAGTGTGGTCATGTCAAAGCCGTCAGGATATGGCAGGCGATATAGGGTGATATCCTCATAAGGCTGATAACAGCTTGCTCCAGCTTTAAGATAAGTAAAGGGGATGCGTCTGCCTGCGTTATCAATAAGATAGATGCGATTTTGTTGTGGGTTAAGCTCCAAGTATTGTTCTAGACCTTGAGTCTTCCAGCCTTGACCGAACCAACCTACCTGGTCATTTTGACTGTTGTAGAGTCGTTGTAGATAAAAAGGCAAATAACCGATGCCTTGATAATCAAGGTCATCATTATCCATTAACACTTTGGAGCCATAGAGAGCATTGATGGGTTTTCCGATGGTGGTGGCGGCGTTAAGGGGGCAGGGTATTGTTTTGCGGTCTGAGCCTGTTATGTGACCTTGAGGATCTTTGGTTTCAATTTTATTGGCTTTTTTATTTCCAGAGTGTTTATGTTTGCTTTCTTGAGTTTTCTTGCGACTTTTTTGGGATTGTTTATGCTTGGCTGTTTTTGGATGTGAGGGTTTTTTGGAACTCGATGATCTGTCGGTCTTATTGCTTTGTGTAGACTTTTGGGGCGTGTCTTTTTTTTGTGTTTGATTGGAGGTTTTGCTGTTATTTGGCTTGCTAGTCGCCCCACCATTGCCATCAACTTTATTGGTGGTGGAAGCTTGCTTGCTTGCTGTTGGGGTTGGTGCTGACTTTGTTGGTGCTGTACTCGCCGCTTTACTGGCATCAGCGGCTTTGTTTGCGGTCTTGGCAGCATCAGTAGCGGCATCAGTAGCTTTCATAGCACCCTTAACCACTTTAGCGGTTTTGCCTGCCACTTTGCCTGCAGGTCCTGCAACACCCATTGCTGCAAAGGCAGCGTCTTCGTACTTACCTTCGTAAAGATACAGTCCAGCATCAACTGCGCTGGCAACACTCCCCACAACAGGAATATAGCTGACTACTTCCAGTGCATCATGCGCCCAGTCAAGCCAACCTTTTTTCTCCTCTTTTGCTGGTGGTGGAGGCGGAGGCGGTGCTGGAATGATATGATACTTCCCTTCCGTATTCCTCTTATTCATATAGCAAGGGTCATCTTTTCGGATAAGTGCTTTGCCTGTAACATTGATGCCTGTTGCACCTTCTTTGGGTTCAACCTCATCACTGACTGTGCCTGACTTGACGCCGCCAAATGTGCCTGCTTCATCGCCACGACAATGAGGGATGATGCTTTGGTTTAATACATAGACCTCACTACCATTAAACCCTGCACTAGAGACTGTACTGGCACTTCCTCCTAAAAACTCAAAGACAGGATAAGGCACAGGAATCTTTTTGGGTGTGGTGTAGTTGATAGAAGGAGCGATGGACTTTGCCATCAAGTTGTCTTGTGCTCTGACGCCCAATAAACTCATATGCCGTTCTCCTCATAAGGACGCATGATGGTGCCTTTTTGAGCAAAGTGTCTGGCGATGGTGTCATCCTTGGTTTTTCTGTCAAGCATTACAAGATTAATATTGGTCGGCTGACGACCTGATTTGTCCAAAGCAATACGCCATACCATATTTACCTTGCTATCATCGGGTCTGATAATAAGTGTGTCAATCTTTAAAGGAATTTCTGATATTTGCCCATCATCCCATTCAACATAAGCAACCAAGGTATTTTCAGGCAAATACAGTTTAAGATGACAATTACCTTCTTTGTCTAAACGAGCCGCTTTGGTGGTGCTTTTGCATAGATTTACCAAGGTTAACCACTCATTACCCTTTAAATAATCACACTGTTGGTCTGGGTAGGCAGCATTCCATACCGCAAAGTCAAAGCCATCAGGAAGTAATTCATCACCTTGAATAAAATTATCGTCAATGATACCAACCAGCTTAGCTCTGTCAGGGTGTGTCTTTGAGCGTATGCCAAAACCAACAGACAGTAGGTCTTGCTCTTCTTTGCTTAATTGGTTTGCAATTTGTTTTTGAAATAATGATTGACTAAACAGGTATTTTGGGTTTGCAATTTGAGGCAATGCTATCATCTCTGGTTTGATGGTGTTTAAAGTGATTTTATCCATAAAACCTTTGCCATAGGGGTTGTGATTGCATTGATTGTAATACAAAACAGGACTATCAGCGTTTAGGATTTTTTGGGTATTAGGATCAAAGCTAAGCTGTTTGTCTTTTGGGATGTGACCAGATTCTGGGTGGCTTTGGGAGATATAAACAAAACCGCCATAGCCATTTGCCGTATCCAAAGATACTTTAGATACAGGGGTTATTTTAGAAGGTTCATAATCACCTAGGGTGGTTCTTCTTAAAGACTGTACACCCAAAAATGCTAGGGTTTTATCAATAAGTGGCACGCCTTGTTTTAGTGTATAGCGTTTTTGGGAGAGTGTTTCTAGGATTTGTTTTTGTCTAAGTTTATGGGCATCGATGGTTTCGCCATCTTTGTCCGATGGTGCGTTAATTGCATCAAAAAAGACATAGCTGTCAGGTGTTGTTACCATAAGTTTGGCAACAAAGCTTTGGGTAGGTACACCATTTGGTGCATAAGCATTGCCTAAGACCAGCACATCGCATTTGGGTTTGTATTCACACAAATCACTCTCTTGACGCACCCCCTTCATCATATCGCTATCATCAACAAGCTCATCTGTAAAACACAAAGGGTCTTGAGTCTTACTCAATACCAACAGTCCCTTATCGTTCCACTCATAAGTCTGACGACACACAATCACCCCAAAGACATTGCCAGTACCGTCAATGCCGTCATAGGTTAAGGCTGGGGAGGGGGTGTGGTTTTGCATGGGGGTTACTCTTGGAAATTTTCGTATGTATCAAAAATTAGGTCTGTAATTTCCACACGGTCAGGGAACTCTTCAAAAAATTCATATCCTATACGTATAGTTCCAACATTATTTTCTGCATCCATTAGCTTAGCATAAAAAGCATTTGAAATATAAGCAAATTCTGTATAGCCAATTTTTTGCATTATTTCATCCAAATATTTATATTTGACGGTAAATGTTAATGGAAGAAACTTTATTTCCATTAATTGTTTTCCTGAATTATTTCCTCTTAATTCAATATACTGAATATATCTTGCGTCACCATTAAATTTTTTTGGCAGAAATTTCTTAATGTCGTTATCATTGATATCAAAACAAACATTAAAGAATGTTTCTAATTGTGGTTGTGTATAGGGGTAATTTAAGGAAAAGTATTCAATGATATTGAATATGGTATCTATATTAGTATCATTCATATTGAAATCTCTTATTTAAAAGTGCTATTTTGTGTAATAACGATCATAATAACCTCCATAATAATCATTATATGTTTGACCAGTGGCCGAAGTAATTTCTGTACCAAAAATTTTACTAATTGCTTCGTATGTTTGATGATTATCACCACCATTTTGATTAAAAATATTGACATATTGTGATGCATATCTACCTGCGACACCAATATTAATATTGGCATTGCTTAAAATTTCATCTCTGACCTTGATATTCATAGCTGTTGCAGCACCTTCATCTTTAAGGTAACTAGAAATGTAATTTGCTCTTGAAGATGTATCGGGAGCTACAGTATATTTCGCATGCCCCACCTCATGAGACAGAGTTTGAACAACTTGTTTTGGATTGCTTGCATACTGTCCATCTATTACAATTTTTTTTGATTTAGGATTTTCATCCGCCCAAGACCCTTTGCCTGACTGACCGTATTGAAAGGACCAACCTTTAGATTTTAAATCATTTACTTCTTTAACCAACGAAGGAGACTGACTAGCAAGTTTATCCACATCTGCACCCAAACCTGTTGTAATTAGTGGTTGACCTAATGTCGCTTGATTGGTATTTGGCTGACTTGTTTGGTTGGTTTGAGGTGCGGCGGTACTTGGATTGCCATCATCCCCACCTGACGCTCCCCCCGCCCCCTCAGGATTAATATTCACATCCTGACCAATGATATCCACCTTAGTGCTGCCGATGATTTGGATATCAACACCTTGGAGTATGATAGTACCGTCTTGGTTTAGGGTGAGTGATGAGCTGCCTACGGTTAGAGCAAATGAGTCACCTGCGGTGATGTTGTAGCTTTTGCCAACCATTGTGGTTTTTTTGATGCCCACCTCTTCGGCTTGCATCATGCCTACTGCGGTATTCATGACAGTACCGACTTGGGTGGCATAGACCGTACCGACGGTAACAGATTTGGCGATTTTCACCACCTCATTGCTGTTTTGATTGACAGTGAGTGATTTATTTTTTGAGATGGTGTGTTTTTGGTTTTGTTTGACACTAAGAGTGTCGTTTTTATCAACGGTTTTATCTCGGTTGCCTTGTATTAAAATCTTCTCATCCCCCTCCACCGTCTCCGTGCGATTGCCACCAATGCTGATGGTTTCATCCAAGTCCACTCGCTCTTTGCGGTTTTGATGGATGG
>NZ_FTNU01000022.1 GCF_900156515.1 Moraxella cuniculi DSM 21768
TTTGCCAAGAAGAACTTGTTGTACAGCGTTAAGTTTAAAGGTGGTGTCATAGATGGCTTTGGTTCTTCGTCTTTTAATACCATCAATACCGTGTGTTTGGTAGAGTTTGACCCAAAGCTCTACTGTTTTGTGGTCTAAACCAAAATGTTTTGCTGTGCGTTTGTAGCTGTGATTGTTTTGATAATAGGTTATCACAGACAGCTTGAAATCAAGTGTGTATTTTGCCATAGAAAGCACCCCAAGAGTTAGTAGTGGAATGTCTAACTTTTGGGGTGCGGTTCAGCATTGGCAGTGTTTTTATATTTTGGTGTGGTGCATTTGCCTGTGTTTTGCTGGCTGATTGAGCTTTGTCCTATTAAGTGGGTAATTTAAGGCTTGACCAGTATAGTTAAAAATTTCGCCTTGTTAATTTCCACAATGTGATAATTTATCGCTATTTTTCAGCATTATGTATATTTAGGCGAATGTGAAAGTTGGCAGTTGTCTCCATTGGGCTTGGAAGCTGTTTTTGATAAGCTGCAAACTTTCCCAATATTATTGACGGAATGGCTGCTACATATAAATCATCGAACGATGCCAAAGGTATTTTTTTTAATAATAAACTTATAATGCTAATTTATCATTATAAGCTTATTGGTTTGGAGTTAATAATTTTCGCTGGTGGGGTAAATTTGGCCATACAAGATAAGTGTTGGTGTTGTGGGTGATTTGCTTGTTTGTTTGTGCCTTGATTGTCAATCTGGCAATGATTTTACTGATAATGGTGCATTGTACGCTTGGCTATTTGGTAACAAAGGTAGACTCTGGTCTAAGCCAGCCAAGAGAATGCAGAATTTTGGCAATGCCATTTTCGTCATGGCGTGGGCAGATGATGTCAGCAGCCTGTTTGGCGGCAGGATGCCCATTGTCCATGGCGATGGCAGTACCAACGAATTCAAACATTTCTAGGTCGTTTAGATGGTCGCCAAAGGCGGCGGCATCTTGGGCGTCTATCGCAAGCGATGCCAGCAGTTGTTTGATGGCACGAGCTTTGGAGCTGGTCTTGTCCAAGACATCAACAGCACAGTCATGCCAGCGAGTTGTCTTGATGGTTGCAGGCAGGCAGGGTGTGGCATCCAGTTCGCAGTCGCGATAAAAAGCGAGAATTTGATAAATCGGCTGAGCAAAGCAAATATCATCTTGATTAACAAGACGATACTTAATACCAAGCGACCCTAAGGCTGTGCGTAGATTGTCATTGACTGACAAAGCGTATACCTGATCTTTACTCATGCAGGCAGTGGCAATGTTTTTTGTCCGAAAATACGCCAGTATTTGATGAATTTGCTCATCTTCTAGCGGATAGTCAAATAATTTTTTGCCCTGATATTGGGTATATTGTCCATTTAAAGTAATCAGATAGTCAATTTTAACTTCATCAATAAGCTCTTTGATGGCATCGGGGAAAATGCCAAGGCTGCGACCTGTGGCAATTGCCAAGAGAACTCCACGCTGCTTTAGACTCATCAAAGCAGGCTTGACGCTTGCAGGTATGCAATGTTGGTCTTTGATATACAAAGTATCATCAATGTCAAAAAAGATAATTTTTGGCAAGCGTCTGTGTTGTGCCGTCATGCTTGATAAACCTGCTTAATGCGTTTTATGAGCCAATAAAGCACCAAAATACCAATGATAATGGCGGCATAGCGTCCAAAAGATTCAACCACAGGGGCGACTTTTTGGTAATTGGCAGCTAATACAAAACCTGCATAAGCAAGCAATGTACTCCACAAAAATGAACCGATGGCAGTTAGGATTAAAAAAGGCAAAAGTGGCATGCGTGCCATGCCAGCAGGAATGGAAATAAGCGAGCGAATCGCTGGAATCATGCGTCCAAAAAACACCACAGATTTGCCATATTTATCGAACCATCTTTGGCTGTTTTGAATGTCTTGCGGGCTAATCAGTAGATATTTGCCATAGCGATTGACCAGTCGCAATAACCGCACTTCGTCAAATTTGCTGCCCAAATAATACAGGGGCAATGCACCCAGTACGGAGCCGACAGTGCCTGCAATAATAACCATTAATAGGTTGATTTTGCCCAATGAAGCAGCAAACCCCGCTGCGGGCATGATTAATTCTGAAGGAATCGGCGGAAAAACATTTTCCAAAAACATCATCAGGGCGATGCCAACCGAGCCCAAATTGTCAATGATGGATAATATCCATTGGCTTAACCAGTCCATATTGTATCTAGTCTAAAAGTTTGGTGAGTGATTTGCCAGTCAAAGATTGCCGAATTAATTGTCAAAGTGCAAACCATGCTGTGATTATGATAATACAGCCAAATGCTTAAGGCAAGATTAAGTTTGCTGGTGTATAATGCGTCAAACGATGATAATGGGGTGAATTATGGCGAAGGTATTATTGATTGAAGATGATGTGGATATTGCACAAGGGCTGATTGCAGGGCTGGGCATGCAAGGCATGATGGTTGAATGGTTTGCTGATGCCAAATCAGGCGAGGCGGCATTATCAGCAGCGGCGTTTGATGCGGTGCTGCTTGATTTGAGCCTGCCAAAAGGCGATGGTATGCAGGTGCTGGCAAATTGGCGACAGATGGGCATGGATACGCCAGTGCTGATTATTACTGCAAGAGATGCCATTGCCAATCGTGTCGCTGGACTGAATGCAGGGGCTGATGATTATTTGGTCAAGCCATTTGCACTTGATGAGGTGATTGCACGGTTACAGGCATTGATTCGCCGCAGTCAGGGTCGCAGCCAGTCGCTGATTCGCTATGGTGAGCTTGTGTTTGATAGCCAATCACGGCAGGTAAGCTATCAGGACAAGCCTGTGGAATTGACAGGCAAGGAGCTGGCTTTGTTGGAAGAGTTTTTGGCAGCACCAAAGCAAATCCACAGCCGAGCGACATTGGAGGATAAATTATACGGCTGGAGTGCCGAGGTTGATAGCAACACCATCGAGGTACATATCCATCATCTGCGGAAAAAATTTGGTTCGGAGTTTATCCTAACCAAGCGAGGGATTGGATATTATCTGAATCCAAATTGGCAAATCGAAAAATAAATTTTAATAAAAAATAAATAATTACCATACGCATGAAATACCGTTTTTCTTTAAAAAAATTATCCAAAAAGACCAAACTGCCTGCTGGTACAGACGATTTACCAAGCAGTGGCTATGAATACAGTATCCAAAAAAGACTGCTTAGTATGTTACTGATCGGCTTGCCAGCACTTTGGCTTGCGATTGTCGGTGTGGTTGGCTCAAAGCTGTGGTCAGAGATGAGCGAGATGGGCGATACCCAAATTTCACAAGTAGCAAAATACTTGATGATAACTTCTTATGCCACGCCAAATGAACCAAAAAATACCGTCGTATTTAATAAGGATTTATTAGAAAATATTGATGATGATTTGCTTGGTGGCGAAGATGATTATATGGGCTTTGCCATTTGGGATAAACGCGGTCGGTTGTTATTGGCAGATGATAGCGGCGAATCTTTTGTATTTCGTGAAAATTTTCAAGGCTTTATCAATGATTCGCAGGGCAAAAATCCATTGCAAAATCGCTGGAGAATTTTATACATGCCCGATGTTAATAATGACAGAATCATTGCCGTTGGGCAGAACATGGAATCTCGCCAAGAGGTGATTTTGACTGCTTTATTGGCCAAGCTATTGCCTGCTTTGGTGGGGCTGTTGCTGTTTTTGTTGCTTGTGTGGTTTTCGGTGCGGCGGGCTTTTTTGCCTTTGCAAGTGTTGGGCGAGTCGCTACAAAGTCGCAATCCAGCCGATGGTCGCCCTGCAAGCACCAATGTCCCAAAAGAGGTCAGACCGCTGGTGGATTCTTTGAATCGCTGGTTTGTGAAAGTTGCTGATGCCATTGCACGCGAGGAGCGGTTTACCGCCGATGCATCGCATGAGCTAAAAAGCCCATTGACAGCACTCAAACTACAGGCAGATATGATGCAGCAAGCGATATTATCAGCCAATCTTGACGAGGAAAATGAGCGGTTGTTGTACGAGCATAATCTTGGCATCAAAAAGGGCATCGAAAGAAGCAATCATCTGGTCAATCAGCTTCTTACTTTGGCGAAGTTGTCTGTTGGCGAGGGGCAACACAGGCAATTTGATACCTTGATTAACTGGCAAAAAGTCAGCGATACTGTACTGTCCCAAAGTAATTTGTTTGCACGCCAAAAGCGGTGCAGACTCAAGCGAAACCTAAGCCCATCACCGCTGCCGCTATATGGCGATGAGCTTTTGATGGAAGTGTTATGCACCAATTTGATTGATAATGCCATCAGATATTGCCCTGAGGGCAGCACCATCTGGTTGGATATTGGCGATGATTATCTGTCGGTATATGACAATGGCAATGGGGTTGATGAGGCGTATTTGCAGCACCTTGGCGAGCGTTTTTTTCGCCCAGCGGGTCAAAAACAAACAGGCAGTGGTTTGGGTTTGTCAATTGTGCAGCGAATTTGCCAAATGCACAAACTTAAGATTAATTTTAGCAATTTATACGACAACGAAAAACGCATCGGTTTTTGTGTGCGTCTTAGCAAATAACGCCAAAAACTGCCATGATTATTTGATGGGCGAGTATTTGGGCAAAAAAGTGTAATAATATGTAACAAACACTGGATTTTTTTAAAAAATTCTCTGCTTGTTGCTTTAAATTATTAGCAAAATGCGTTAACATATGCTAATTTTTCCCAAAGTTAGAATGGCTACGATTTACACTTGGTATTTTTGGATTATTTTGACAATTCGCGGCAAATCCCATGACTACATTGTTTCAACAACGGCTTATTTTGCAGCCTTGGCAGTCTGTCTTGATGACACTGCTGGTTGTGGTCTTGCTTGGATTTTTGTTGAATTATGCCATCAAAAATAGCGAAAGCAAACCGATAGTTATTGAGTCAAAGCAGCTATCAGCAGCACAACTTCAGGCATTGCAAAAGGTGGTGCAACCGATCGGCTCGGTGCAGTTTTTTGCCAGTGATTTATCACAAATCCATCAGGCGATAAGTCAGCTGTCGTGGGTGCAAGATGTCAGCGTATACCGTGATTGGAATCGTGGCGTGGTGGTCTCGGTGATACCACGAAAGGCGGTGGCAAATTTTGGCAGTGATAGATTGCTTGATGCCAGCGGTGTGGTGTATCAACCTGCCGATGATGCCCAGCTGATGGATGCACGGCTGGTGAATTTGCACGGCAGGGCAGATGAATCAACTCAAATCATGCAAAAACTCAAGCGGGTAAATGCGTGGTTTTTGCCTTTGGGTATTTATGTGCAGGATTTGATTTTGACACCGCGTCAAACTTGGATTATTCGCTTTAATAATGGCATGCGTGTCATGGTAGACCATGAGGATACCGAGCAAAAACTGTACAATCTGGCGATGCAATTGCAAAGCACTTTGGCTGATGACTTACCAAAAATTGATTCGGTAGATTTACGTTATAAGAATGGTTTTGCGATTGCATGGCGACGCTGATTGGCTTGGCTGTGATGATTTGGTTGGCTTTATCAATAAAATAAAGCTGTAAGTTAATATTAAAAATGACACCACCAAAACTTGATAATCAACAGGTGGTGATTGAGGTACTTTAAGGAAATTTTGTGTCCCTTCATGCGGTAATACACATAGGCTCTACGGCTGTTTGTACGGTAATCGGTCATTTTCAGACCAAAGATTCAGGCAAGCACCTAAAAATAGCAGCTGTTGGCTTGGCACACACAGATGCTTTTTTGGGAGGTCGTGTGCATGACCGCACGCATCTGCTGTCAGCGATTCACAAATCAATTGATGAAGCCAGCAATATGTCCAAGCATATGCAGGCACTGAAGCTAAACAGTGCGGTGCTGTGTTTTGGTTCTGCTGCCATGCAATCGCAAAACAAAATGCAAGAAATCACAATTGAAGATGGTAAGATTAAGCAAGAAAATATCAATCAAGCCCTTGAGAAACTGGCACAAAGCAGCACCGATGATTACATGGTTTTTCAGTGCAGTTTTCAGAAGGTATTTGCAGATGGTGAGATAGTGGATAATCCAGTGGATATCCATGCCAAGACAGCCCAGTCGGCAGCTCATGTGATTAGCTTGCCTGACTCACAAGCCAGCCAGATGGCAGAGCTATTTGCCTATCATGATGTGCAGATACAGACCAATGTTTTTGATGGCGTTGCAGGGGCGTATTATGCCCTAAGCAAGGCGGACAGAGATGCAGGTGCGTGTTTTATTGATATTGGTGCTGGCACAACCAAAGTATGTGTCTACAAAGAAGGCGTTTTGATTTATAGCCGCTGCCTGAATATCGGTGGCACGATGGTTGATGCTGATATTGCCACGCAATACAATATCGCCTTGGCTGATGCTGAAAGTTTCAAGCGTCAAGAAGGCACGCTAAACCGCAACAAATACAGTGCTGGAGCGATTGTTAGCTACAAAAAGAACACCAAGCAAGAAAAAACCATGCTAAGACGAGCATTTAATCAAGTCATTGAAATGCGTTATCGTCAAATTTTTGATGAAGTAATGTGTGATATTGATCCACAGTTATTGATGAGTCTTGGTGCAGGCGTGGTATTGGCTGGCGGTGGGGCAAGAATGGACGGTTTGCTTGAGTTTGCTCGCGAGTATATCAGCATTAAGACGCGTTTGATTGACAGCAACCCTAATATATCACCAGATCCTGATTATCTTAGTGATGAAAATATCCAGTTGATTAACAAGCATTTGGCTGACAATACGCTGCATACCGTACTTGGTGCTTTGCTGTACTATGGCGACAATGTGCATTTTGTGGAGCAAGAAGACCAAAAAGACACTTGGTGGAGACGAGCTTGGCGGCCAATTTCTCAGATCTTGAATAGGTGTGCAGCTTGGCTTCGCCAAGTGGGGTAACTTAGGTTTATGCGTGGCGATGAATGGCATGAGCTGTCTTTATTGATAATTATGCGGATAATTTTGCCAAATTTTGCCATAGCAGAACCTTTGATTAAAAAAAATTTAATTATTTGGCGATTTATGCACGGGTTTGCCTTGCCAAAAATACCGATTGTGCGTACAATGGTATTATTTGATAGCTATCTTTGATTTAGCATTTACACATTTTGGAGTAGAGTATGTATATGAAATATGGAATGGCTGACGAGCCACAACCAGAAAGCAATGGCAATGCACGCATCATCGTTTTTGGTGTCGGTGGCGGTGGCGGTAATGCCGTTGAACATATGGTTCGCCAAAACATCTCAGGCATTACCTTTGTTTGTGCCAATACCGACCTACAAGCCCTAAACAAGCTGTCTGCTCCGAACAAGATTCAAATCGGTGCTGACGAAACTCGTGGCTTGGGTGCAGGTGCCAACCCTGAAGTTGGGCGTAATGCTGCCGAGAGCAACGAAGACGAAATTCGTGCAATGCTTGAGGGTTATAACATGGCATTCATCACCGCTGGCATGGGCGGCGGTACAGGCACAGGGGCTGCACCAGTGGTTGCTCGCATTGCCAAAGAGATGGGTATTTTGACCGTTGCGGTGGTTACTACGCCGTTTAGCTTTGAGGGCAAACGCCGTGCCGCTGCTGCCAAAAATGGCATCGAGGCACTGACTCAACATGTTGATTCTATCATTACCATTCCAAATGATAAACTGACACAAGCCTATCGTAATCTAACGATGGTTGATGCCTTCAAAAAGGCTGACGATGTCTTGTTGCATGCTGTGAATGGCTTGACAGAAACCATTGTTAATCCAGGTTTGATTAACATTGACTTTAATGATGTCTGCACGGCAATGACAGCAAAAGGTCATGCCATGATGGGTATTGGTCGCTCAAGTGGTAATAATCGTGCTGCCGAAGCGATGGAGAAGGCAATCCGCTCACCACTGCTTGATGATCTAAATCTACGCAATGCACAGGGCTTGATTATTAATATCATCGGTTCTGGTGTCAGCATGGAAGAGGTGATGTCTATTGTTGCCATCGGCGAGGGCATGATGGACGAAGATGCCAATGTATTCTATGGCTTGGTAGAAGATCCAAACATGGAAGATGATATCCATGTAACTGTGGTGGCAACAGGTCTGACCATGAGCGATCAACCAGCACCGACCAAAGTGCAAGCAGCCGCTGCTACAACAAGCCCTGCCCCAAGCCAAACAGCAACCGCTGATTATCTAAAACAACAGCGTCCAGCTGCACCAAAACCGCTGACGGTTGGTAATTATCTACAACAGCAACAACAGCTAAAAAACAGCTGATTTGCTACGATACAAAAGCTCTGCCAATGGTGGGGCTTTTTATTTGGTTTAAAGTTGCGTACAATGGCGTTTATTATGATTTTATCACCAAATCTTGGATAATTTATGCAAAAAATTGATCTGCACACGCACAGCACTTGTTCTGATGGCACAAACACACCCAGCGAGCTGATGGCATTGGCTGCTAAGGCTGGCATAGATATGCTGGCATTGACAGACCATGATACGGTTGATGGCATTGATGAGGCAAAACAAGCGGCCAAAGCTCTTGGTATTCGCCTGATTCATGGGGTGGAGATCAGCTGTAGCCACACGCTGTTAGGCGGCTATGGTAAATATCAAAAGATTGATAAAATCATTCATGTGGTGGCATTGGATTTTGCTGATGTATCAAAGATGAACGCGACCTTACAAGCTCTGCAGGATGCAAGGCACCGCCGAGGTGAGCAGATGGTGGCACGATTGGCACAGTTGCTGGCAGGCGGTGATGACGGATTTGCCGATATGCTGTGGCAGGCAGTTTTAAAAAAGGTGCAGGGCAATGCTCGAGCGGTTGGGCGAGCTCATATTGCACAGGTGCTGCAAGAAAAGGGTATTGTACCAACAGTGCAGGCAGCGTTTGATAAGTATCTGGCGGATAATAAGCCTGCCTATGTGCCGATTGAGACCATCAGTATGGCACAAGCGGTGGCACTGATTCATGATTGTGGTGGTTTGGCGGTGCTGGCACACCCAACACGCTACAAGCTGTCTGCCACACGGACTCAGCGGTTGATTGCAGATTTTGCAGATTGTGGCGGCGATGCGTGCGAATTGCCAAACCATGAACCAAAAAGCACGCTGGAGATGATTGCTCGGGCAATAAAAAAACACGATTTGTTGGTTTCGGTCGGAAGCGATTTTCATGGCAGCACCATGCCATGGCGACGACTGGGCAGTACGGCAACGCCATTGCCATTACAAACAGGTGTTTGGCAGCGATTTGCTAATATCAATCATGATAATGACTGATGGTATTATTCGTCAAGCAAATCTTCAGGGCGGTATTTCAATGCCTCAAAACAAACATCAAGCTCAAATCCGCGATATTGCAAGAATCGCAGCTGCTTGGCTTTGTCTTTGGCGGTAAGTGGTATGCTCTCGCCGTATTTTTTGCTGCGTGCCTCAACAGCCAGCCTTAGCCAGTTGGGTTTGCTGGGCGTGCCAGTCATCGCATTATCAGCCACTGCATCTATTGTGGCATCGGCAATTAGTCTGTCAAGTTCGCTGGCAGTTGTCTCACTGGGGTGTAGTTGTGCTGTTTTTAGCAGTTGCGTAATGTGCCTTCTGCCACGACCTTTGCGAATGCTCTCTCTGACAATCATTGCAGCACAACGCTTATCTGATTGATAGCCCTTGTCGGCAAACTCTATCAACAACGCCTCAACCGCCTCTGGATCGCAACCTTTGGCGAGCAGTTTTTGGCGTAGCTGATGTTGTGATAATTCTCGGCGAGATAGGTAATAAAACGCTAGCCAACGCAGATAATTATTGGCACGATCAGTTTGTGCCAGTGGTTCTTTGGCAACGCTTTCTAAGATGGTCGCCAGCTTTTCTGAAGTTGGTGGGGTTGCTGCCGTCTGCTGGTGAGCGGTGGCTGGTTTTTTATTGGTAGTGTCCGCTGATTTGTTGGCGGTTTGCTTGGTGTGGCTTGTTGCTTGGCGGTTTTGTTGGTGGTGTTTTTTGGGTTTGGGGTTATTGGGAAAATTGTGGGCAGTGCTTGGGCTTTTTGTTAATTTGGCAAAATTATGCTCATCAAGCACAGCAGACTGGGCATGGTCGGCAGAAACAGGCGTCTCGCCCATTTCTACCAAGATTTCCGACAGGGTCTTTATGGTCATAAGTGTAGACTGTAGGCGAGATTAAAATGTCTCGTTTTCCATATCTTCAACAAGTTCAGGCTCTGCTTCTGATTCTGTTGCAGACTGAGCTGTGCCACCATTGCCACCAGCAAGTTTAATTTCACGAATTTTTGCCTCAATTTCTTTGGCAATTTCGGGGTTTTCTTGCAAATATTTGATGGCGTTTGGCTTGCCTTGACCGATTTTTGTATTGCCATAACTGTACCATGAGCCAGATTTGCCGACTGTCTCAACATCTACGCCCAAGTCAATCAACTCGCCCAGATGGTTAATGCCTTCGCCATACATAATTTGGAATTCGGTTTGGCGAAATGGCGGTGCCATTTTATTTTTGATGACTTTGACGCGAGTGTCTGAGCCGATGATGTTTTCATTGACTTTAATGTTGCCAGTGCGGCGAATATCCAGACGAACAGAGGCATAAAATTTCAGTGCATTACCACCTGTGGTGGTTTCGGGCGAACCAAACATAACGCCAATTTTCATGCGAATCTGGTTGATGAATACAACCATGCAGTTGGAGCGTTTGGCATTACCTGTGATTTTGCGTAGGGCTTGGCTCATCAGGCGTGCTTGCAAGCCCATGTGCGAATCGCCCATTTCGCCCTCAATTTCGGCTTTGGGAGTTAGGGCGGCAACCGAGTCCACAACAATCATATCAACCGCACCAGAGCGTACCAGCATATCAACAATTTCCAGTGCCTGCTCGCCATTATCAGGCTGAGAAACCAACAAGGAATCAATATCCACACCGAGCTTTTTGGCATAAATTGGATCAAGGGCGTGTTCAGCGTCAATAAATGCACAAGTGCCACCTTGCTGCTGGCAAGCTGCGACAGTTTGTAGCATTAAAGTGGTTTTGCCCGAGCTTTCAGGACCAAAAATTTCGACAATTCTACCTTTTGGCAGACCGCCAATACCTAGGGCGATGTCAAGACCCAATGAGCCTGTGGAGATAACATCAACATCAAGTTTGGCAGATTCGTCGCCCAAGTGCATGATGGTGTTTTTGCCAAAACTCTTTTCAATTTGGGCGAGAGCGGCCTTGAGGGCTTTTTCTTTATTTTCGTCCACGAAGTATTCCTTTTGTAGAATGCAAATTGGTGCAAGCGGCTGTGCTGCGATGGATTGGGATATTATAGCACAAATTGGCACAATCATGGCAGTGCGTGATAGAAAATTTGTCGGCAAAAATTTTGTTTTTGGATTATTGCAAGGGCGGTACTGGGGCTGTTATTAACTGCAAAATATTTGCTAAACTTTGCCAAAAATAAAATTATCCACAATTTTATCCACAAAATCTGTGGAAATTTGTGGAACGCAAAACAGCTGATTTGGGTTTATTGGCATGATAATAATTGTCAGATTATCAGCAGTTTTCTACAGGGGATTAATTTTATAGATTATTGATTTTATTAATAAAAAATAAATTTTACCAATTTGATTAAATTTTATGCAATTGACAACAAAGCATGATGGGGTGGTGATTTTCGACGATGGTTTGATAATTTTTTCAAAAGTTATCCACAGTTTTTGGGGAAAATATCAGCAAAGCCAATACTGGCAAGCTCTGGCGACTGTGTGATGATTTTTGGCGGTATTTTTTGCTTGACAAGGATAGGGCTGATGGCAAATTTTTGCCAAAAAAATACCTTGATGTTTCACGGATAATCACAGGTGTATAAATGCAAGTATGTAGCTTTTGTGCCAGTGCTGATGATTTGTGGTAAAATGATTGGGCTGATGAATGTTGTCAAAATTTGACAAGGTTGGTTTGGCAAACAACAAGATTGGGTGCGAAGATGAGAGTAGAGCAAGGATTGACGCTACTTGAGATGATGGCGGTGCTTGCGATTGTTGCAGTGGTGGCACTTGCAGCGATACCTGCCTATGATAGGCTGATGGCACGCATGGAGTCGCAGCGTGTTGCCTCCGAGGTCAATGAAGCAATCCGTCGTGCCAAAATAGAAGCAGCACGCAACCAAAAAGACACGATTGTCTGCTTGCTTGATGGTAGCGGAAGGTGTCATCGGCTGGGAGATGGTGGGCTGATGGTGTTTGTGGATAATAATGGCAACAATCGGCTTGATGCCACTGATACGGTGGCAATGCGGCAAATGTGGTCGCTAAAATACGGTACGCTGTCAATGAGCGTGTCTTTATCACGAGATTATATTAAATTTATGGGTGATAACGCCAAGCCCCGTGGGCATATTGGCAGTATTCGTTATTGCTCAACAATGGATACGGCACTAAGTCATCAGCTGGTACTAAATATGTACGGGCTGGTTACT
This sequence comes from Moraxella cuniculi DSM 21768, assembly GCF_900156515.1. Lineage (GTDB taxonomy): Bacteria > Pseudomonadota > Gammaproteobacteria > Pseudomonadales > Moraxellaceae > Moraxella > Moraxella cuniculi. Next base: position 12,478 of record NZ_FTNU01000022.1, read on the forward strand.
TTAAAGCGAGCGGATATTGAAAAAATCGCTTGCTAAAATACACAGTAAAATAAAGGTGGTTTATGGCGGTGGATTTTTCTAATACGCTGATTGTGGCAATTTCGGCGACGGCATTGTTTGATTTGTCGGCAAATGAGGCCAAATTGGCTGAATTGCTTGCCAAAAACAAAAGCACGGCCGCACGCAAATTTCAGGATTATCAGCAGCAACAAGAAAATATTTTATTGCAAAAAGGCTCTGGCTATCCGCTGATTGAGGCGTTGTTAAATATCAATACCTATCAGCCACCCACTGAGTATCATGTGGAATCACCGTATGTTGAGGTGGTGATTGTCTCAAAATCCTCGCCTGATATTGGCATTCAGGTGTTAAACTCAATCCGTGCCTATGGGCTGGGCATTACTCGTTCGGCATTTATTTCGGGGGATTCGGTGGCAAATTATATTAAGGATTTTAATGTTGATTTGTTTTTAACCACCAATCATGATGATGCACAAGCGGTGGTTGATGCCAAGATTTGTGCTTGTGCGGTACTTGACGCTACACCTGTTAATACCGAAGAGCTGGACAATCAGCAGTTGCGTATTGCTTTTGATGGCGATGCGGTGCTGTTTGATGATTCAGGGGAGCTGGTGTTTAAGCAAGAGGGTTTGTACGCATTTCACGCTCGTGAGCATGAAATGGCTGATTTGCCAATTGACAAAGGTCCGTATGCTGATTTTTTAATCAAATTATCACAACTGCAAGCCAAGCTACTGGCACAGATGCCCAACTCATCACACAGTCCGATTCGCATTGCATTGGTAACGGCACGCAACGCTCCTGCTGATATGCGAGCAATCAAAACATTGCGTGCATGGGGCGTTACGGTTGATGCGGCGTTTTTCTTGGGTGGGCTGGATAAGACGGGCGTATTGCGAAGTTTTGCACCGCATATTTTCTTTGATGATTCCATTAAGCATATTGACGCAGCTCGCTCGGTGGTGCCGTCAGCACTGGTGCCATACCATTCTACTTCCAAGCTGAATGCTTTTGTAAAAAATGACTTGCAGAAACAATCATTCACCCCCATCAAGCCCAAAAAGAACAAACGGCAGACAACGAACAATGGCAAGTAACCCAAATAAAACAAAAACTTGCTGGATAAAATTGGCGGTTGTCATCGCATTGAGCTTGTTACCAAGAGCAAGCAGCCCAAGACAAAGCAGACAAACCAGCCGTGATAAAAAAGCAAGACAAGATTGATCCGATGGCACAAAATATCACGCAATCGCTTAGATTGATAGACACGCATACGCATTTTGATGTGCCAGAGTACGATGAGGCTCGGGTGCAGTGTGCACGGCGAGCCAGTGAGCAGGGGGTATTGCATCTGGTGTTGATTGGCTATTTGGCACGGTATTTTGGGCGAATGGTGCAGACCCATGAGTTTGTCAATGCACTTGAAGCTGCACCAAAATCCCATTTGGCATTTGGACTGCACCCGTTATATATCCATGAGCATCATGAGAATGATTTGCTGATTTTGTCAGATTTTCTAAATAATCATCACAGTATTGCGATTGCCGAGATAGGGCTGGATACTTATCATAAATCATTACAGTCTGCTGATATTTATGCCAAACAGCAGCGGTTTTTTGTTGAACAAATTAAACTTGCCAAGCAATACCATAAGCCGATTTTGTTGCATATACGCAAAAGCCATGCCGATGTGCTAAAAATCCTTGCCGAACAAAATTACCGTGCCGATAACCAAGGTGGTATCGCTCACAGTTTTAGCGGCGGAGAGCAAGAGGCATTGGCATTTGTCAAGCGTGGGTTTAAGCTTGGTATTACAGGGCAAATCACCAATCCAAATGCCAAAAAATTACGCCGTGCCGCGATGGCAGTTTTTGCCAAATATGGTGCCGATGCGTTTGTGATAGAGACCGATTGTCCTGATATGATGCCGCTGCCTTGTCAGCATTTGGGTTCGTTTAATGAGCCTGCCAATTTGCCCCATGTGCTTGATACATTGGCTTTATTATTTAGTATGGATAAACAATCATTGGCGGAGAAGCTTTGGCAAAATAGCTGTCAGGCATTGCAAACCAAGTGGTGATAAGTATTAAGTGCTGTACCACAAAGCAACAAGAGAGACTATGACACAGTTTGATTATGAACGCCGCTTTATGGGCGTGCAGGCACTGTACGGTGCGGATAACCGAGAGAAGTTTGCCAATGCCATCGTGTATATCGTGGGGGTTGGCGGTGTTGGTTCGTGGGCAGCGGAGGCGTTGGCACGCACGGCGGTTGGGCATCTGGTGCTGATTGATTTGGATATTTTGGTTGAGAGCAATATCAACAGACAGTTGCCAGCGTTGAGCGAGACGCTTGGCGAGAGTAAGATTGAAGCGATGGCAAAACGCCTTTATGGCATTAATCCGCAGATTCAGCTGGAGTGCGTTGATGAGTTCTTGACCGCTGACAATGTTCATCAGCTTCTGCCCACTCGTGAAAAAGTAGAGCAGTTGCAAGCAATGGGCAAGACTGTGGTGGTGCTTGATTGTGTTGATGACATGGCGGCAAAAGTAGCCATTGCTTTGCATTGTCGCTTCCAAAAAATCAACTGTATCATCGCAGGTGGTGCAGGGGCAAAAACTGATCCGACACGCTTACAGGTTGCTGATTTGAAGTACGCGACACAAGACCCCTTGCTGGCAAGATTGCGTGCCAAATTGCGTGAAAAGGGCATTGCCAAAGGCGGCAAACAAAAATTTGGGCTAAAATGCGTGTATTCTGATGAGCAACCAAAAATCACCAAAGCTTGCCACGCAGGGCTAAATTGTGGTGGTTATGGTTCTGCTGTTGTGATGACAGCCACGGCAGGCATGGTGATGGCGGCCTCCGCCTTGCAGTTGATAGAGACTCGCTGATTATGAATTTATAAAAAATGGCAAAGCGTTAGCCTTGCCATTATGAGGGTTTGTGCAGATTATTCAGCACGCAATAAATCGTTTAGGCTGACTTTGCCACGCGTCTGTGCATCGACTTTTTTGACGATGATGGCGGCATATAGGCTGTGTGAGCCATCTTTGCTTGGTAGACTGCCTGATACCACAACAGAGCCTGCTGGCACGCGACCATAATGAATTTCACCTGTTTCGCGATCGTAGATGCGTGTTGATTGACCGATATATACGCCCATTGAAATGACAGAGCCTTCTTCGACAATAACCCCTTCAACAATCTCAGAGCGAGCACCGATAAAGCAGTTATCTTCAATGATGGTAGGGTTGGCTTGTAGTGGCTCAAGCACGCCACCAATACCCACGCCACCTGATAGGTGAACATTTTTACCAATTTGAGCACATGAACCAACCGTTGCCCAAGTATCAACCATTGTGCCTTCATCAACATAGGCACCGATATTGACATAAGAGGGCATTAGCACGACATTTTTTGCCTGAAAACTGCCACGGCGAGCAACCGCAGGTGGAACGACACGCACACCAGCAGCGGCGAATTGTTCAGCAGTCCAGTTGGCGTGCTTGGTGGCAACTTTATCATAAAAACGCAAATCGCCTGATTCAATCGGTGCGTTATCATTTAATTTAAACGATAGCAGCACGGCTTTTTTTAGCCATTGATGCACAATCCACTCACCGTTGATTTTTTCGGCGACACGCAATGAGCCGTTGTCCAAGCCTTCGATGGCTGCCTCAACCGCTTGGCGAATCTCGCTAGATGCAGTTTCGGCGGTAAAATTGGCACGGTCTTCAAAGGCTTGTTCGATGATGGTTGCTAAATCTGACATGGATAACTCCTAAAAATGCTTATGATGCTTGATTATAGCACATTTGCCAAACAAAGCATAATTTTCACTTGTTGTTGTGTAAGCAATCATGGCCAATGATATTATGCGGATTTGTTTATTATCCAATGTAGAATATCTTGATAAACTCGCTGATTTTGCTTTTCGTGCAGTGGTTCGTGCCGCATATTTGGGTACAGTTGTACACGGACATTTTTGCCTGCCTTGATGAGCTTGTCGTGCAGTTTGTGAATATCCTGCCCCATGTTACCAACCGCATCATCTTTGCCGCTTATCAGCAAGATGGGGTAGTTGCTTGGCATATTGGCATACCAGTCAGGGTTACAAGCACGCTGCATCAAGCCAAATAGCGTCCAAAAGCCATTATTACTAAAGCAAAAACCGCACAACTTATCTTGCTCAAAGCGACTGATGGCATCGGGATTTTCGGCAAGCCATGCAAAAGGTGATGTGCTGATGGGGCTTTGGAGCTGGTTTAAGAGGTATTGATTGACAAGCCAGCCGATTTTTTCGTTACTTTGCTTGGCGGCAATTTTGTTAAGCAGCCCAAGACTAAGCAGGCTGGTGTGTGCAATCGCCCCAAAGCTGTCCGCCGTCCCCATTAAAATCACCCCACAAAAACGCATACTGTGATGCGTCAGCACGGTGCGTACAATAAACGATCCCATAGAATGCCCCAGTAAAAAATGCGGCACATTGGGGGCGATTTCTTTTAATTTATCCGCCATGATAACCACATCTTTGCACAGGGTTTGTACAGGGTGCTTGTCATCAAAAAATCCCAGCTCGTATTTGTCCTTGACCGTCTGCCCATGCCCCAGCTGATCATAGGTTGCCACCAAGATACCGTGATTGGCGAGAAATTGGGCAAAATCGGCATAACGACCACTATGCTCGCTCATGCCATGCACAATGAGCAGACTTGCTTTGATTTCGCCTTTGGGAACAAAAAAAGTGTGATGCAGGCGATGGATTTGGTTTGATGATAGGATAATTTGGGTCATGGTTGTTGTTTATGGTTCGCTCAGTGCTTGGGTTGCTTAATTTTGCCATTGGTAATAAATTGATGATCAAAATCTCGGCATGGCAACATCGCTTGCAAGAAAATTTTGCAGGGTCTTTTGGTTGTCTTGTGATAAAGATAACATCGTGTATTTTGTTGAGTTGTTATACAATGCCAAATTGCTTGCATAAATTCTTAATACACAACAAGACCCTTTTGCAAGTTTAGGTTGTCAAGTTAAAACCTTGAGTTTGTTCATTTTTCCTAAAAACACCCGCCTTTTTCGCCTTTTTCTGCCTTGGTTAATTTTTCTTCGGCAAGAGCTTTGGCAGAACGCACAGGCGGTGGGCAGTCCTCGCCATAGTATTGGCGGTCGGCAAAGTAGCTTGAACGCACCATTGGATTTGCCCAAATATTAAAAAAGCCAAGTTTTTTGCCATATTCGGTATAGCGGGCAAATTCATCAGGATGCACATAGCGATCCACAGGGGCGTGATTTTTGCTTGGGGCAAGGTATTGACCGATGGTAACGATATCAACATCGTGTGCCTTTAGGTCGTCAAGCAGGGCGTATACCTCTTCTTCGGTTTCGCCCAAACCTACCATAAAGCCACATTTGGTCGCCACATCAGGACGGCGAGCTTTGTAGTCTTTTAATAAATTTAAAGAATGTTGATAATCTGAACCAGGACGAAAAGCCTTATAAAGACGAGGCACTGTCTCAATGTTGTGATTAAACACATCGGGGGCGGTTTCGGTCAATAAGTCAAGGGCGATTTGCTCGCGACCACGAAAATCAGGCACCAAGATTTCAATCAAGCAGTTGGGGCTTAGGGCTTTGGATTCGTTAATCACCTCAACAAAATGCCCAGCACCACCATCTTTTAAGTCATCTCTGTCCACGCTGGTAATCACGGCGTATTTTAGCCCAAGTCCTAAGATGGTCTCGGCAGTGTGGCGTGGTTCGTCTTTGTCAAGCGGATTGGGTCTGCCGTGTGCCACTTCACAAAATGGACAACGGCGAGTGCAAATATCACCCATAATCATAAAGGTAGCCGTACCATCGCCAAAGCACTGTGGCAAGTTTGGACAAGCCGCCTCTTCGCAGACGGTATAGAGTTTTTGTTTGCGAAGTGTGGATTTGATGCGTTCTACTTCGGCTGGGCTTGAGAGTTTGACACGAATCCAGTCGGGTTTTTTTGGGGCATCAACGGTTGGAATAACCTTGATGGGAATGCGTGCCACTTTGTCATAACCACGCAGTTTTTCGCCTTGCACGGCTTTTTTTGGTGCAGGGCGGGCTTCGGGGGTGAAGGTTTGGACGGTCATGGCTTATCCTGTATTTTTGTTGTAAAATGCTTATTATACGCTAAATTGCCAAAAATAACACAGCTTGATGGCTTATTGTTGTTATCTAGGGTGTTTTGGCAAAATTTCAATATTGCCAGTTATTTGCCATCATGCCAATCCTGTGATAATAATGCCAATTAATGTACAAATAATCAATGATTTGCCAACACTTGTCAAGTCTTATGTTGGTCTGGGTTGATTGATGACAGTATAATTGCCAACATGGGCAAAAATATCCGCCAAGCATGAGATTTTTTGGTAAAAAAATGCTACACTTAGGTCTTGTTTTTAAGAGATGAATTGTGATGACAACCAAGAAAAAAACTGCCATTTTGTTGATTAATTTGGGTACGCCTGACGCACCCACGCCGCAAGCGGTCAGGCGTTATCTGAAGGAATTTTTGAGCGACACACGAGTCATTGAGATACCAAAGTTCATCTGGCAGGTGATTTTAAACTGCTTTGTGCTAACAACCAGACCTCGCCGTGTGGCACACGCTTATGAGGGCATCTGGCAGCCAGCAGGCTCACCACTTTTGACAATCCTAAAAAACCAAGCCGAGCAATTAAGGCAGGCATTATCCGCCAAGGGCATTAAGGTGCCTGTGTATGCGGCGACCACTTATGGCAATCCATCAATCACCGCTGTGCTGGAGCAATTGATGGACGAGGCGGTGGAATCGGTTGTGCTATTGCCACTGTATCCACAGTATTCAGCGACTTCAACGGCAGCGGCATTTGATAAGGTTGCCAAATTTCTGATAACAAGGCGTAATTTGCCCGAGCTGCATTTTATCAAAGATTATCACAATCACCCTTTGTACATTGAGGCATTGGCACAAAGTGTTGAGCGGTATTGGCAACAGCATGGGCGAGCCGATCGTTTGCTGATGAGCTTTCATGGCATTCCAAAGCCGTATGCGGACAAAGGCGACCCTTATCCCAAGCAATGCCAAGCCACGGCGGTATTATTGGCGGATAGATTGGCGTTGTCGGCAGGCGAGTGGGCGATTAGTTTCCAGTCTCGTTTTGGGGCACAAGAATGGCTCAAGCCCTATACCGATGAACTGCTGGGACAATGGGGTGCATCGGGCGTATCGGTGCAGGTGATGAGTCCTGCTTTTTCGGCGGATTGTCTTGAGACGCTTGAGGAGCTGGCGGTAGAAAACAGGCAAAACTTCTTGCAAGCAGGTGGCAGCTCGTATGAATATATCCCTGCATTAAACACCGATGAGCTGCACATTGAAATGATGGCGGATTTGGTTAAAAAATATTTATAAATCAATAATTTGCCAATGAAAATTTTATGAAATCACAGATTTGGCAGGATTTGTGATTGATTTTATGGCTAAGTTTTGTGCTAAGATTGGCTGATTTGTCATCTTGTTGCCCAAAATTTGCCAGTTTGGTAACAAAACAATAAAAAATGGCTTGTAGATATACAAGCCATTTTTGATGATGGTCAAATCAGCCAAGCAGCTGCAAGATTTGGTTAAGTGTGGCACTTGGACGCATTGCCTCGCTTGCTTTGTCAAATGTAGGTGCATAATATCCACCGATATCCACGGCATTGCCCTGAACTTGGCTAAGCTCGGCAACAATGGTGGCTTCGTTATCTGCCAAAGCAGTAGCCACTGGAGCAAATTTGGCAGCAATATCAGCATCTTTGGTTTGTGCAGCCAGTTCTTTTGCCCAGTACAGTGCCAGATAAAAATGACTGCCACGATTGTCCAGCTCGCCTGCTTTGCGTTTGGGCGATTTGTCGTTTAGCAGCAACTGTTCGGTGGCACGGTCAAGCGTCTCTGCCAAGATTTGTGCTTTGGTATTGCCTGTCGTTTGTGCCAAATGCTCAAACGACACCGCCAATGCCAAAAATTCACCCAAGCTATCCCAACGCAAGTGGTTTTCTTCGGTAAACTGCTGCACATGTTTTGGTGCTGAACCGCCTGCACCAGTTTCAAACATACCGCCACCGTTCATAAGTGGTACGATGGACAGCATTTTTGCCGAAGTGCCAAGCTCTAGGATTGGGAATAAATCGGTCAGATAATCACGCAGGACATTGCCTGTAACTGAGATGGTGTCCTCGCCATTTTTGAGGCGTTGTAGTGAGAACTTGGTGGCTTCTTCTGGCGATAAAATACGCAAATCCAAGCCGTCAATATCGCTCATTTCCAGCTCGCTTAGGTAGCGTTTGACCTTATGAATGATGCTGGCATCGTGTGGGCGACGCTCATCAAGCCAAAATACCGCAGGCGTATTGCTTAGGCGGGCACGGCTGATTGCCAGTTTGACCCAATCTTTGATTGGAGCATCTTTGGTTTGGCACATACGCCAGATATCGCCAGTTTCTACTTCATGGCTCATCAGCACTTGACCTGCTTGGTTGATTACCTCAACCTTGCCATCGGCGGTCATCTCAAAAGTTTTGTCGTGCGAGCCGTATTCCTCTGCTTTTTGAGCCATTAGACCGACATTTGGCACGCTGCCCATTGTGGTCGGATCAAATGCACCATGCTCACGACAAAAATCAATCACAGCTTGGTATACGCCAGCGTAGCTGCTGTCTGGTATGACCGCTTTGGTATCTTGGGCTTGACCTTCGCTGTTCCACATACGACCTGAGTTGCGAATCATGGCAGGCATTGACGCATCAACAATTACATCGCTTGGCACATGTAGGTTGGTGATGCCTTTGTTGCTATCAACCATAGCAATTTCTGGACCTGTAACATAGGCATAGCTGATGGTTGCTTCGATGGCGGTGCGAGTTTCTGCATCCAGCTTGTCCAAGTTGGCAAGCAAATTGCCAAAGCCATTGTTCACATCAACACCGATGGCAGCAAGTGTGTCGCCATGTTGCTCAAATACAGGTGCAAAAAACGCTTTTACCGCATGACCAAAGATGATGGGGTCAGAGACTTTCATCATGGTGGCTTTCATGTGTAGGCTAAATAGCAGACCTTGCTCTTTGGCATCTTTGATTTGTTCTTGCAAAAACGATACCAGAGCTTTTTTGCTCATGACGGTGGCATCGATAATCTCGCCTGCCTGCAGAGCAACTGGGCTGCGTAATGGTTGGCTGTTACCTGCTTTGTCGGTGAAAACAATGCTTACGCTGTCAGCGGTTTCGCTTGTGTAGGATTGTTCATTGTGGAAAAAATCACCGCTTTGCATGGTGGCAACATGAGATTTTGAGTCTTTGCCCCATGCTCCCATGCTATGCGGGTATTTTTTGGCGAAGTTTTTTACTGCTTTTGGGGCACGGCGATCTGAGTTGCCTTCACGCAACACAGGGTTTACTGCACTGCCTTTGATTTTGTCGTAGCGATTTTGAATTTCTTTTTCTTCATCGGTTTGTGGGTTGGTTGGGTAGTCTGGCAGTGGATAGCCTTTGCTTTGTAATTCCTTAATGGCAGCGACCAGCTGTGGCACAGAGGCACTGATATTGGGCAGTTTGATGATGTTAGCTTCGGGTTTTTTTACCAATTCGGCAAGCTCGCCAAGTGCATCAGGTATGCGTTGTTCTTCGCTCAAAAATTCTGGAAAACTTGCCAAAATGCGACCCGCCAGCGAGATATCGCTGGTAACAAAGTCAATATCGGCAACACTGCCAAAACTTTTGATGATTGGCAACAAAGAATAAGTTGCCAGTGCTGGTGCTTCATCGGTGTGGGTGTAGATGATGGTAGATTTGCTCATACAAACTCCTGTTTGGTTGTTATTTTTGAAATCGCATCGGCTTATTATGCCACACTTTATTGCTTTTGCCTACTTACAAATCATCGTTGCGATACAGATGGCAGGATTTTTGGCAAAATTACCCAAATATACCCAAGTGGCTAAGGGTGCAAGGCTAATTGACAGTTGTGCTATAATAGGCGATGATTGTTAATTTTGATGATAAAATCCAGAAAAAGAGTGATGAATGAAAGTATTGGGTATTGAGACTTCGTGCGATGAGACAGGTTTGGCAATTTATGATGACCAAATCAATAACGGCAAAGGCGGTGTATTGGCACAAGTTTTGTACAGTCAGGTGCAACTGCATCAGATGTACGGCGGCGTTGTGCCAGAGCTTGCCAGTCGCGACCATATTCGCAAATTGGTGCCGCTGTTTGATGAGTTGCTCGTGCAGGCAGGCATTGACAAATCACAGATTGATGCGGTGTCTTATACCAAAGGGCCGGGGCTTATTGGGGCGTTGATGACTGGGGCATTGTTTGGGCGGACGCTGGCTTTTGGGCTTGGTGTGCCTGCACTTGGCGTGCATCACATGGAAGGGCATTTGCTTGCACCATTATTGGCGGCGGATAATCCACCACAATTTCCTTTTGTGTGCTTGCTGGTTTCTGGCGGTCATACCATGCTGGTGCGTGCCGATGGCGTGGGTGAGTATCAGTTGCTGGGTGAGTCGATTGATGATGCAGTGGGCGAGTGTTTTGATAAGGTGGCAAAAATGCTCAACCTGCCTTATCCGGGCGGCCCAAATGTTGAAAAACTGGCAAAAACTGGCAATCCGCTGGCGTATCAGTTGCCAAGACCGATGCTGCACAAGGGCTTGGATTTTTCGTTCAGTGGCATGAAGACAGCGGTGCATAATCTGATTAAAGATACGCCAAATGCAGACAGCGACCCTGTGGTGCGTGCTGATATTGCGGCAAGTTTTCAGTATGCGGTGGTGGATACTTTGACCCAAAAATGCCACAAAGCCCTAAAGCAAACAGGGCTAAAACAGCTGGTTATCGCAGGTGGCGTATCGGCAAATCGCACGCTGCAAAAGACGCTGGAGCAGAGAGTTCAAGATATCGGTGCTAAGGTATATTATGCCCCTGTTGAGCTGTGTACGGACAATGGTGCGATGATTGCCTATGCAGGGTTTTGTCGCCTAAAACAGGGGCAGGCAGATGGTTTGGCGGTGGCGTGTGTACCCAGATGGAATATTACAAGCCTTGCCATCACCAAAGCTGACAATGCCAAATAACACACCAAAAACAAGCATGGCGTAAGGTATATCGGCACAAAGTGCAGTGATGGCAGTTTTTGTAAGTGATGCAAGATTAAGAAATTATCGCATGGCGATGGCGATTATGCGGTGGCTTTGTGGGCAAAAGCTGCCAATTATCGGTCTAAAGACCAATAATCGTGTGGTAAATTTAACCAATTATTATAAAGATTTGTTGATTTTTGTTTTTATTATTTAATAATAATCAATGAGATAATTTTTATAAAAATGATGGTTAATTTTGCTATTGTCATGATAATTTGACGGATTTTTGCTATTTTGTTTTGTTTAAGGGTTGATATTGCCTTTGGTTTATAAAAAATCTACCATTAAATTTTAATTAATATTAATAAATGTGCAGTTTTGCCAATTTATCATCTGCTGATGGCTTGATTGTCAATCTGTTTTGTGCGAAATAAAATTTTCTACACAATAAAGCGAACCATGCCAACAGCAACTTTGGACAGATAAGCGTTTGGAAGTTTTGATAAATTATGGTTTTTTGATGTCTTGGAGTAATCCCAAAAAGCCCTTCATATAATCCAAACTCTCATCGTCTTGGCGGACGGCGGCGTAGAGCTGGCAATATACACCTGCCCCAAGTCGGCGAGATACCACCCAGCCTTTGCGTTCATACTCTGCTGCAACCCAGTCGGGCAAGGCTGCCACGCCTCGTTCTGAAGCAACCAGCTGAATCAGCATCGCTGTCAGTTCTGTGGTGCGAATGCTGGCGGGGCTTATGCCACTGGGTGCTAAAAATTTGGCGATAATATCAAGCCGACTTGCTTCTACAGGGTAGGCGATGAGCGTTTGGTCGATAAGGTCGTTTGTGCTGATGGATTCTTGGCTTGCCAAGCGGTGTGCTGGCGAAAGCACAAGGCGGCTTTCGTAAGTAAATAAGGGCAGGTAGTTGATGCCGTCAATCGGCAAATCACTGGCGGTGATTAATAGGTCAATTTCGCCATCGGCAAGCATTTGGTGCGGCTCAGGGTCAAAACCTGTAGCAAAATCCAGCTCAACATCGCTGTAGCTTTTGCGATAGGTGTTTAGAATCGGCATCAGCCAATCAAAGCAGCTGTGGCATTCGCTGGCAAGTCTTAATCTGCCTGCCTGCCCATGTGCCAGTCGCTTGATGTCGGCTTTGGTGCGTGCCACCTGTGGCAAAATACTATCAGCAAGCGACAATATCAACAGTCCAGCTGGGGTGAAGCTGACAGGACGCGTGCGGCGATTAACCAAGGTGATGTCATAATAATGCTCAAGTTCCCTTAGTTGATGACTGATGGCGGAAGCGGATAAATTCAGCTCATCGGCGGTATCTGCCAAAGAACCATGCCGCTTTAGGGCACTCATCATCTGTAAATGGCGAATTTCTAACATATAAAGTCTGATGCAAAATAATCCACGGAAAGGTTGATGGTTTGGTTAATTTGCTATTATAACAAGCCTGATGCCTTGTGTGAATTATTTTGGAGAAAAACACAGTAAGCTGAGTGCTTGATTAAGATACTTTGGCACAGGCTTGCCTGCTTTGAATCTTAATGCCCAAAATCATCAAAAGCTCGATGACAATCAGCACCGTGCTGTAACGAAAAAGATCGGCATAGTCTGCTGCGGTTTTTGGAATAATCCACAGGCTTGTGATGAGTGAGCCTATCGCATCACCTGCCAAAAATGCCGTCTGCATCAGCCCAAGTGCCACCGCCAAAATACTGGCATCTAGCATATCGTATTGCAGCACTTGCTCAAACGAAGCGGTCAGGCTTAGACAGGCACTGCGAAGCATGACAATGATAATCAAGGATACAAATCCCAGCTGCAAACTTAGCACATAAGATAGTCCAAGATAAATCAGCACAAGGGCAATCATCGCCACAAAAAACCCAGCAAAGGCGGATTGCTTAATCAGATGATGGTAGCGAAGCAGGATAAAATTGGCAAGCATGGCGACAAAAACCGTACCCAAAAACACAAAAATTGAGCCAGATTCAGCCATGCCATAATCAACAAACATCAAAATCAAATAAGGCTTAATCAAACCTGTATAAATCCCACCGATTAAACTTGAGCCAGCAAACAGCAAGACAGGCAGAGTGATAAGCTGTCTTAAAGAAACTTGCGGTTTGTTGTTTATTGACTGATGATTATCTAAAGTGCCACGGTCTGTCTGATTTTCTTTATAGGCAAAAATACTGGCAATGCCGACCAACATCGCTGCAAGCAGCAATAAGAAAAAATACACATCACCAAAGGCATGGACAGACAGTGCCACAAAAGCTGTGCCAAACAGGGTGCAAGCAGACAATAAAATTGAACGCATGGCGGTTAGTTGTGTGGTATTTTGCTGGCTGTTTTGGGTGAGCTCTAAAAGCCACATTCGCCCAGCCAACAGGGCAACGGACGCTCCCACACCAGCCAAGACCGCCGTCATCACTGCCACTATCGGCGTGGTAAAGATGCGTAAAGCCAGTGCCAAAGCATACAGCATACTGCCAAATAATAAAGCCAAGCTAAAATGCACCTTAGCCACCATCATGCCATAAACAAATGAAAACGCCCCTGTAATTGCCATCGCCGAGTATGCCATGCCATAGGCGGCAAGTGCATTTTCATTTTTAAAATAGACTGGCATCGCTGCCAGCGAAATCGCCATGCCCGCCTGAAAGCTAAGCGTATAATAAGTGTAGCGACTGACAGCAGGCGTGGCAAAAAGTTTTGCTTTATCATAAAATTCCCTTGCATTGGTTGGCAAAACAGTTCAAATTAATGAAGCGTAATTGATTGAAGGCTGCTGCTATAACTATTTTTTGATTTATTTTAGATGATTGATAAAATAAAATCCATAATGAATAAAAATAAAACTCCAAGTAAGATAATGAGAAAATTATCAAGCCTTCTTGGGGATATTGCTTCTATTCCTGCTATAAAACAGCGTAGCACAATGATGGACACTAAAGATATTCCAAAATGTTTATCTTTCTTGCATAAGAGCTTTGTATGCTGTATTTTCTTTTTAAATAATTTGCGAAGACATCTGTTTAAAACAGGCATATCCAATTTGCTATCGCTATATCCTTCCAAAAAATATTATTAGTCATTGCATTTCACCAGTTTGTGATGATTAAGGTGCATGATTTTGTAGTGCTTTGATCTTTATCATAAATTGTTGTTTTGGGTTGTAAATATAATAATTTTCATCATATCATGAAAAACTTGATTTTTATTCATGTTAAAAATTTTGTATAATGCCACCATCAAAAATTTTCATGTTTTTGTAAATTTTGTGAATTTTAATCATCTAAGAAACCAAAGGAAAAAACGATGACAGTTATCTCGCATATTTTGGGTTATCCAAGAATTGGCGACAAACGCCAAACCAAATTCGCCCTAGAAAAATACTGGAAGGGCAAACAAGACAAAGCCAGCACGCTTGAGCAGATTCAGGCGGTGTTTAATAGCAATATCAACGAACAAATTGATGCGGATTTGTCCTTGATTACCACAGGTGATTTTGCTCACTATGATTTGGTATTGACCTTGGCAACTGCGTTAGGCGTTGTGCCGAAGCGTTTTGCTGGGGCGGCTGATCTTGATACTTTTGACCGTCAGTTTTATTTTGCTCGTGGTCGTGATAATACGGGCAAATTTGCCGATACTGCTGCATGGCAGATGACCAAATGGTTTGATACCAACTACCATTATCTTGTGCCAGAGCTTGCAGCAGATGAGTCATTTGCCAATCTTGATTTTGAGCAAATTATCAAGCAAGTTGTTGATACCAAAGAGATTTTGGCAAAGCGTGGCGTGAACAAGCCCATCAAGGTTGTCTTGGTCGGCCCTGTTTCTTTTTTGTATCTGTCAAGCAGTGAGCTTGAGGATAAGACCGCTCATCTTGACAAACTGATTCCTGCTTATAGCAAATTGCTTGGACAGCTTGGCGAATTGGGTGTGGAATATGCACAGCTAGATGAGCCGATTTTAAGCCTTGATTTGGACGGTAAATGGCAACAGGCATTTGAGCGTGCCTATAGCACTTTGCAACGCATTCCGCCAAAACTTATCGTTGCTAGCTATTTTGATACATTGGGCAACAATATCAATACGGCGTGCAATTTGCCAGTGGCGGGCATTCATATTGATATTACGCGTGCCAAGCAGCCCAAGCAATATGTGCAGCAGGTAATCGATCAGCTGCCAACGCACAAAATTTTATCAGTAGGCGTGGTTGATGGCCGTTCTGTATGGACCACCGATCAGGCGGCAGTAGCAGAGATTTTGGCAGAAGCCTATGGCAAATTGGCCGATCGTTTGTGGGTAGGTTCAGGTTCAAGCCTGCTGCATCTGCCTGTGGATTTGGCACACGAAACCGTGCCTGAGCAATTGCAGGGCAAACTTGCTTTTGCCAAGCAAAAACTGGGCGAAGTGGCGATTTGTGCAAAACTTGCCACAGGTGAGATTGCCCCTGATGCCAATGCTGTGGCACTGGATTTGAGTTTGGCATTGGACGGTGCCAAAGTGCGTGCAGGTCAATTTGCCAGTCGTTATGCTGCCCAGCAAGCCAAGCTAAACTTACCGCTATTTCCGACCACAACCATCGGCTCATTCCCTCAGACGGTAGAGATTCGCAAGGCTCGTGCCGCATGGAATAAGGGCGATTTGTCAGATGCGGATTATCAGACCGCCATGCAAGAGGAAATTAAACGCAGCATTGACGAGCAAGAAAAGCTGGGTATTGATGTTTTTGTCCATGGTGAAGCCGAACGCACGGACATGGTGGAATATTTTGCACAGTATATGGACGGTTTTTGGGTGTCGGCAAATGGCTGGGTGCAAAGTTATGGCACTCGCTGTGTGCGTCCACCGATTGTTGTGGGCAATATCAGCAGACCTAAGGCGATGACTGTGGCGTGGATTAAATACGCCCAAAGCCTAACAGATAAACCGATGAAAGGTATGCTTACAGGCCCTGTTACCATCTTGAACTGGTCATTTGCTCCAAGCGATACCAAAACTCGTGATATTTTACGCCTACAAATCGCCGAAGCAATCAATCAAGAAGTGGGTGATTTGCAAGACGCTGGCATTCATATTGTGCAGATTGATGAGCCAGCTTTCCGCGAGGGTTTGCCGCTAAAACAGGCCGATCAGGCACATTATTGGAATCAGGCGGTCAATGCGTTTAAGCATTCATGCTCAATAGCCCACGAAAGCACCCAGATTCATACGCATATGTGCTATTCGTCATTTCATGATTGCCTAGAGCATATCAGTGCTATGGACGCTGATGTCATCACTATCGAGACGGCACGCTCAGGCTTGCAATTGCTTGATGCCTTCAAAGGTAACGGCTACGCCAATGCCATCGGGCCGGGTGTGTACGATATTCATTCGCCACGCACCCCAAGCAGCGAAAATATGCAGGTGGTGATTGATGAGGCGATTAAATATGTGCCAAAAGAACGCCTATGGGTAAACCCTGACTGCGGTCTAAAAACTCGCAACTGGGAGGAAACCGTGTCAGCACTGGCGAATATGATTGCAATGACCAAAAAAGTGCGTGAACAATACAGCAATTAAGGAGTGGTTATGTGCGATACCTGCCATATCAATGTGCACGATGATGATGAGCTTGAATTTGACGAGCTTGATGATTAAGTAACGGCACAAAAACACCCATTGACCGATTGGTTGGTGGGTGTTTTTTATGATAATTAAAAAATCACTTGTTGATATGGTGGCAAGTTGTGAGAATTTGGTGAGTATTCATAATAAAAAATTACTTTTGTGTATCAAATTTTCTGCTAATATAGACGGTTTGATAATGACAAATGATGGGGCGGATTATGGATGCAGTCATGCAGTTGATTGATTTTATCTTAAGCATTGATCAGTACTTGGCGGTGTTTTTTCAGAATTATGGGCTATGGATTTATGGCATTTTATTTTTGATTATTTTTGTTGAAACTGGGCTTGTGGTCATGCCATTTTTGCCCGGAGATAGCTTGTTGTTTGCAGCAGGGGCGTTGGCGGCATTTACAGGTGCTTTAAACCCTATTTTGCTGATAGGCTTGCTATTTGTGGCGGCGGTGCTGGGTGATACGCTTAATTATCACATTGGCAAATATATCGGGCCAAAAGTTTTTGAAATTAATTCTCGTTGGATTAATAAGCAACACTTGCTAAATACGCAGAAATTTTTTGCCAAGCATGGCGGCAAGACAATTATTTTTGCCCGCTTTATCCCTTTTGCTCGCACTTTTGCACCCTTTGTGGCAGGGGCAGGCAGTATGGATTATAAGTATTTTTTGAGCTATAACATCATCGGCGGGTTTTTGTGGATTGTCTCATTTGTGCTGCTGGGTTATTTTTTTGGCAACCAGCCAGTGATTAAAGATAATTTTACTTATGTGATTTTTGGCATTATTATCTTTAGTATTTTGCCAGTGGTGATTGGTTTTGTGCGTGAAAAAATTGCCAAAAATCGCAATCAATAATCAAATCAATACTTGAAAATGGGCAAATAAAATGCCTCAATTGTTGAGGCATTTTGCTTAGCGTTGAGCTGGCAGGCTATCACGACCATCAATGCGTGCTACGCGTCCTTGATTATCAAAATAGATGCTTAGGTATTGCGAGGCATTTTTGACATTTGCTTTTTTCTGGCGTTTGCCATCAGTGCCAGCGGTATAGTCATAAATATAATCCCAGCGGTTGGATGCCAGCGTATCTCTCAATGCAGGCGAGCCAAGCAAATAAAGCACTTGGTTCATTGACATACCAACTTGAATTTGGCTGGCTTGTTGGGTGGTCAATGGCGTACCTTGTGGCAAATCAATGGTATAGACGCGAAACGCATTACAGCCTGTCAGGGCAACTGTAGCGGCAAGGCTTAGACTTGCAAATAAGAAAGTAGATTTTGTCATGGGTTATCCTTGTTTACATTGTGCTAGCCACATATTAAACATAACTTTGCGATTATGCAAGTATCTTTTGTGTTTTGCTTGTCATAATAAAGCAGCGATGGCATGATTTGTTAAATTGATGAGCGTGTTTGAGATTATCTGATGATTTTTGGGTGCAAGATTGCGATTTTTGTGGTACATTATAGCACAATGACAAAGAATAATCTGAATTCAGCAAGGGGTAAGAATTTATGGCATTCACCAATAAAGATTTGCGAAAAGCAGGGCTAAAAGTTACTTTGCCACGCATCAAAATTTTGGAACTGCTTGAAAATGCCGACCATCACCACATGAGTGCCGAAGATGTTTATCGTGCGTTGGCAGAGCAGGGTGAGGATGTTGGCTTAGCAACCGTGTACCGTGTTTTGACACAGTTTGAGCAGGCAGGTATCGTTGAGCGACATAATTTTGAGAACAATTTGTCCGTTTTTGAAATTGCTCAAGAAGAGCATCATGACCATCTGGTGTGTGATGTTTGTGGCAAGGTGATGGAGTTTCGTAACAGCATCATCGAAGAGCAGCAGTTTAAGGTGGCACAAGAGTATAATTTTAAACTGTCTGGACATTCGCTGGTGCTATATGGCGTGTGTGATAGCCCAGAATGCCAAAAAGCCACCGCAGAGGCAAAATAAGCCTCACGGTTTAACCGCTTATGGCTGACAAGCCAATCCAAAACCTCAAAGCTGATTTGGGGTTTTGTATTTTTGATAAGATGGCTGAAGTTAAATGGCGTGTGCTTGATTGTCCGTTATCAGAGATTTTGTTGAGTGATGGCAAGAGTTTTTGTCTCTTGGCTGATTTTGCCTTGTCTTAATAGATGGTTTAGGCTGGACTCAAGGCTTATCATGCCAGCAGATAGCCCTGTCTGAATCACTGAGGGCAGCTGAGCAGATTTGTTTTCTCGGATAAGATTTGCCACAGCAGGCGTGCGTAACAAAATCTCAAAAGCAGCAACACGACCGCCATTTGTTGCAGGCAGTAGTCTTTGGGCGACCACCGCCTGTAGTGAGTCGGCAAGCATGGTGCGTACCATGTGCTTTTCGGCAGCGTCAAAGACATCAACAATACGGTCAATACTCTTGCTGGCACTCATGGTGTGCAAAGTCGCCAAAACCAAATGACCTGTCTCTGCAGCGGTCAGTGCCAAGCGGATCGTCTGCAGATCACGCAATTCACCAACCAAAATCACATCAGGATCCTCGCGAAGAGCGGCACGCAACGCCTGCTCAAAACTCTGCGTATCTGTGCCAACTTGACGCTGGCTGATGAGCGATGATTTGCATTCATGTATGAATTCAATCGGATCTTCAATCGTTAGAATGTGTGCTGCTCGATGCTCATTAATATAATCAACCAAAGCAGCCAGCGTGGTGGATTTGCCAGAGCCTGTTGCACCAGTAACCAGCACCAGACCTGATTGTAGCGAGGCGATTTTTTGCAGACTTTGATGAATATGAGCATTGTCCGTCAGCATATCGATGCCAACAAGGGTGCTGTTCAATGCACGAATCGCTACCGCCGCTCCTTGATGGGTGTGATAGGCGTTAATGCGAAAGCGACCCTGTGTGGTATCACACGCAAAATCGCACTCGTGCTTTTGTTGCCAGCTGTCAAACTCCGCCTTTGGCATAAGCAAACCCAGCATGGTGGCGATGGTGTCAGAATCAAGCGGTGCATCATTGGTGGCAACCAGCTTGCCATCAATTCTTAGCATGGCAGGGCGACCTGAGGATAAGTGCAAATCAGAGGCTGATTGTTGGCGTACCAAATTAAGCAGAGCATCAAGCGTGGCGGCGGTTTGCATTGTCATTCCTTGAAATTTTAATGTGCAGAGGTTTGTGAATTATTAAAACAAATTTTGGCGATTTTCTCAAGTTTTGCTTTGGGTTATAAAATTTGTGCTACAATGAGATTTTAGGCGGTAAATTTACCAAATCTCTCCTAAATATAAACAGCAAAAATCCGTGGGTAAGTGGTTATGACAACGCAATTTGACAAGAAAAAATTAATTGATAATTATAAAAATATTAAAAATTTATTAAATACTGCCAACCAGACCCACAAGCGTGGCAATGCTGCACGCTTGATTGCTGTCTCAAAAACCAAGCCTGCTGCTATGGTGGCGGCGTTATTTTCCGAAGGTCAGGTTGATTTTGGTGAAAATTATCTGCAAGAAGCCATCACAAAAATAGACGAATTATCAGCTCTTGATATTACTTGGCATTATATTGGCAGTATTCAGCGTAATAAGACGCGGGATATCGCCAAATATTTTGACTGGGTGCATACGCTTGAGCGAGAGGTTATCGCCACAAGGCTAAATGAACAGCGTGAAGGTATGCCGCCTTTGCAGGTGCTGATTCAGGTAAATATCGATAATGAGGCGAGCAAATCTGGCTGCTGTATTGAGCAGCTGCCTGCCTTGATTGAGGCGGTGTCGGCATGCCAAAACCTAACTTTGCGTGGGCTGATGGTGTTGCCAAGCAAAGAAGGTGGTGATGCTTTTATGCGAACTAAGGCGTTGTTTGATGAGATGGCGACACGCTATGCCTTGCCGCATTGGGACAGTATTAGCATGGGTATGAGTGGCGATATGGACGAGGCGGTGGCACATGGCTCAACGATGGTGCGTATCGGCACGGCAATCTTTGGCGAGCGGTAATTGTTGTCTGCTTGGCAGAGAGTGTAGTTAAATTTATTTCCTTGCTTTTCCTATTTTTCATTTTTTTAAAATAAAAAAGCAGCCAAGGCATTAAGATGGCTAACTTTGTAAAAAGTATTTCTTTGTTATTTTGTGTTTTGGCGTGGTTACAATCGCTAGCGTGGGTTTAAAAAGTAAACTAGCATTCCAGCCAATCTGTTTTGTATCTCCATTTTTGTGAACGTAGAAAGATACAAATAGAGATACAAAAATGATTATAATATAGGCGGTAATAGGTGGCAATAAATGGCAATAAAAAAACCCTAGATAATTGATTTATCTAGGGTTTTTTGTGATATGTGGTTGTGTGTGGTTATATGATTGGTGGAGATGGCGGGAGTTGAACCTGTTTTTATTGCACCTTGTGCAATGCTATAAAAATTTAACCAAGTAAAATCAATAAGTTAG
>NZ_FTNU01000027.1 GCF_900156515.1 Moraxella cuniculi DSM 21768
GTTAAGAATCAGGGTTGTTATCAACAGTATGACCAATCAGCACTTCTAGGTTGTCAAGGCTGGTTGGGCTAATGTCTTTCATGATATCATAAAAATTCATATTCATCAATCGTTGTATTCGACGAATAAATAACGGTCCTGGATGACTTGGTTCAAATTCTTCAAAATACAAACAGACTTTTTCAAGCACTAATTCCACATCTTTTCGATTAGTAATATTAGCCTTTCTCCAAGTATCAGCTGATGACACGGTATTTGACGGCACTACAACATCCATCATAGCTGCACCCACCTCTTCATTTGGCTGATTTTCATGCGGATGAATGACATTATCTTGGTGGTTGGCAACTAACAATATCGCTTTGATGTATTTTTTGATGTCATCAAAGTTTGGAAGATGCTCCGCGGGCAATTGTTTATTGTAAATATCCTCAATTTGCTCTAAATAGCTCATGGCATTTTTCAGAGCCAATAACTCTGGTTTATCACCATCGAATCCGACCTTGATATCCAATAATAATCTATCTCGCCCACCAACATAATTCTCTTTGTTATCATCTTGCAATAACAAACAAGCATCTTTTAAACCAATAGGTTGATGATTTATGCCATTTGTTAATATTTTGGCGTTACCCAAATATTTAACAACACCTTGACTGGAAACAAGCAGACTTAATGCATTGATTCTATAATAAAAATCCTCATCTCCATCTTCATCCACAAGATGTGGATAAATATCTTGCCAATAATTACTAAGATTGATTGCCAAAGCATGGCAACCAGCCTCAAAACCAATTACACCATATCTTGCTGTTAATATAAGTATATTGTACGCAAATAATCTTACATCCTTACTTTCGGCAAGTAATTGGTTACACAGTTTTTCCAAAGTCCCCCACTCAGGCTCTTTGGATTCTATAATGACATCACCATACTGCTGCTCTGGCGTCCCCTCAGCAAGACGCTGTAATTCTAAAAAGCGACTGTCATATTCAATATCCGAACCGGTAGGCTCATTTGCCGAGATAGGCATCTCATAAGTTGAAAAATCTTTCATATTTTACCCAAACAGTTTTGTATATAAAGAACGAGTTGGTGGAGTAGCAATATTAATTATTACATCATCAGATAACTTAACCCAACAAGAATACGATTGAGATTCTGCGCTGACATCACAAAATACATCAAAACAATTTTGTAATTTCTGTGATATTAAATTTGATTCCAAAACTTGTTCATTTTTTTTCTTGGCAATTAACCATTATTTCACCTCTCTCAATACTTTGTTTTAGCATTAAGAATGAGTTATCTAATTTAATGGCTTTAGGTAAGGCTTCACTCCCCCGATTCTCAAACAAATCTTGCACCTCAGTTATTTGGTAAACAACAAAGGGGTATAAACGCCCAGAATGATCTTGACTCATAGCAATAAAACCAATGCGACACAAGGTTTGAGTCTTGCAAACAAATAACCATATATTGGACGTTGCTTTTTGCTTTAAGAAATTTGGTAGGGACTTTGAAACAACACAACCATCAAACCAATTAGCCCAAAAATTTTTTTCATCAGAGGATAAAGATGAGCTAGAAACAAAATCTCGCCTACTCTTTAATTTACCATAAAAAAATAAATCGCTCATAACTCACTCATATGACACAATCAATTATTAAGGACATTTAAAATCTCTTAGAGTTGAAAAATTAAATGGACTTCTAGTATTACTGCTTGCAATCTCCAAGGTAAATTTCTTTTGATTAACAAGATAACTAGCAAGCAATTTACTTCCTTGCCATTCTCTTTTATCTGACTTTTCAATCAGTCGAAAAATAGACCAAATTCCTTTAGCATCAATACGCCCTATCTCTTTATTATCTTTATGCAATGTGATTTTAGTAGATGCTGATTCTGACCTAGCAGGCCATAATGAATTTAAAGCAACAACTGGTCCATGACTGTATCTAAGTTTTTTGCCATCATATTCAACAATCAAGCTATCCACACTTTTATCAAGTTCTTTTACTCTTATAGAAAAATCAATCTCAGGTTTTTCTGTATTGCCTGTAAAATATGTTTGAGTAATAGGATTGCTTGCAACGACATTTGAAAATTTATTCTTATAATATTCATCTCTATCAAACAATTCTTCCAATGTAGTTGCTTGCATGGTGCGGGCGATCTCAGGAGGTAAAACTTGAAGAGCCTTGTAACTATTTTCTTTGCCAAATACTTTAGTGAAAGCTGTTAAGCTAATATCTTTGGGAGAGTTTTTAATAAAAGGATAACCTGCTTGAATGACGTCAGAACACTCCTTATTGGCTATCGCCAATTGAGACTCCAAACCCTTACGCACAAGAGATTCTTGCTGTACTTTTGCTTCGCTTGCCTGCCTTTCAGCTTTCTCTTCTGCTTCTTGCTGTGCCTTTTTTGCTTTCTCCTCTTCATCTTGCTTAGCCCTTAACGCCTTCTCTTCAGCTTGCAAGTCTCTTAATCCTTGCTCACTTAAACTTTTATCCAAAGCGAACCCTGAAAAATTTTCCAACATCCCCTTGAAAGGGACAGGCAGTCTGTTAATTTCAGCTCGGTATTTAAATAAAGAATCATGTGGTGGTAAATCAACCCCCTTTTCAATGGCGATATTTAATACATCCAAATACTCATATAGCTCTTTAATAGAATCAATAACAGACACTATTGTGGATGGTTGACCTTCTTGTGTTTTTGTTAGTACATGAAAATCATTAAATGCATCATCAACAGTGGTTGATTGTTTTAAGGAATTTAAATACTTTTCTTGCAAATCAGATGCACTAACCAATCTACCAAGTCCCATCTTATTAATAAGCTGTTGCAAATAATTGTCAATAACAGTATTATCTGCACTATCAGGAAGTACATTCAAAGAAGTCTGCCCACTCACCCCTTTAATGATATTGGCCAAAGGTGAATTGTTTTGATCAGATAAAATCTTGGTGATGTCTCTGGCCTCTTTGATACTTTTAGGTTGTTTTAATCGAATATCCCCAATATAGTCTTTCCACGCTTTCACATATAAGTCAAGATAGGCATCATGAGCTTCTATTAGGGTATCTGTTTCACTCATACGGATTGAGGAATAGCCTCCCAGCACCCATTCTTCCTGATGAAATTGCACGGAGTATTTAATTAGGTCTGGCAACACATGCTCCGTGTAGGCTTTTTTGGTATAAAAAGGATGGATGTTAGCCGTTAATGGTTTTCCACTATGTCTTAGAAAAACAAGCTTTGTCTGTTTTCCACCCATTGACTCAAGAGATATGCCAGGTATCTTATTCTCATACTCTCCCACTCTACTAAAAGCAGCTGCCACAATCATGTCGCTAATATTAAGATTTGCCAATTCAGAACGCTTAGACTCAACAATTTTAGCATCATACGTGATATTTGGAACCAAATTTTTTTGAGACAGAATGTAACCAAGAGCCTCTTTTATTTTATCTCTTTGTGCGTCACTATATTGACTAGATCGCTGTAAAAAATACTGGCTCGCCCAAGCATTCAAAAACTCTGGATCGTAATGCTTTTTATCAAAAAGCATTAAATATGCTTTTAAAGCATTGTACATGCCATAACTTTGACTCATATTACTTTCTCTAAGTATGCCATCAATTTCTTTGCTAACCAACGGCATAACATCATCTTGCAACAATCTTTGGTAAGCTGACTGAGTTACCATACTCATATCTTTTGCCTGATAAAGACCAAAACGATATGATAATTTTGGGTTATTAATATCTGGGACATCAGGATTGATATGAAGCCGTTTGACGCTATCAGCAAACTCAACACGAGCTAAGAAATTTCCTGATGCAGTCATATCATTAGCTGTTTTTTGTAATTTTGTTGTTTGTTCAGAAACACTATCAAGATATCTACTATTTCTTAAGTAGCTGTTTATCATAGCAATAAACAAAGCACCCGCAAGCAATATCAGTAGCGCCAAACCAAGCCAATACATAGCTAATTTTTTAATCGACCATTTTTTATTTTCACTTGCAAGATTCGCCTCACCAAAAACCCGATGCTCAAAAAATTCTTGCAAAAAGAAACTTTTTGGCATAGAGGAATGCAACTCTTGTGATGCGACATATTTTTTATTTAATGCTAAATCAGGGCTAATATGCTCAAAGACAGGATCAATAACTTCACCTTGCTGGGTTGCGCTCGTAAAATAAATACCTCGCCATGATATTGGATTTTCAAATTTAGAAGTCTTATAAAGCTCACGAAATAATGTCAGTAAATTCTCACTTAAATGTTCAAACTCACTAGAGAAAACAAAAGCCGCATCCTTAGCATCTAAATCATTAAGTTCAGAAAGAACTTTAATGGAAGCAGCGTCAATCCCCTCCTGGATTTCTTGCAATTGTTTTGAAACGTATCCTATAAGCACCTCACTACCAACTGTCATTTCCAAGGGAGTAAAATCAAACCCCAAAGACTGCTTTCTCTGCTCTTCACTCAGCCCGCCAAAGAAATCAGAAAATCCCTTTAGCATATCAAATTTTGTAATCATCAGATATACAGGAAAATTGATTTCAAGACTTGATGACATTTCATGAATTCTTTTTCTTAGTTCATAAGCCAGTTGTTTGAAATCTGTTTTGGTGTTTAGCAGGTCATCAACACCCACTGTCAATATCACGCCATTAATCGGCTGCTTAGGACGATAACGCTTCAGCAAATTAATAAACTCTTGCCAATCATAGGTATCATGTTCATTGTCCGAACCATGCAAAGACAGTCTGCCTGCTGTATCAAGCAATACCGCATCATCCGTCAAAAACCAATCGCAATCTCTCGTACCTGCAAGTCCACTAATTGAAGAACCAAAAGAGCTCTCCAATGGAAAATTAAGACCTGATTGTTTCAATGCGGTGGTTTTTCCCGATCCTGCCGCGCCAAGAACAACATACCATGGCATTTGATAAAGATATTGTCCATCGGTAAATTTGCCTAATAAGGGAACTTTTGATTTGGAGAATTTGGCATTTTTTAAAACTCTGTCAATCTCAGCAAATTGACGACTCATCTCGCTATCTTTATTAACATGTTTCAACATTGGTTCTTGAGCAACTTGAATTTCTTTTACTAAAGCAGCATTTTGTCTAGATTGACGAATTTGCCTAATGGCAAACCTAGTAAACCATATTAAAAAAACACCAATCGCAGCAATAAATCTAACATAAGTATTAGCAAAAGGTCGTACATCGCCCACAGCAAGTAGTGCACCAAAAAACCAAATCAATAAAGATAAGCCCAGCGCACCAAGAAATACCCATAAAGCTCTAGAGCCTATAAGACGCCAAATTGTATTCATGAAATATCTCCAATTAATTTATTGCTGAATGCCTGTGGTTAATAATGCAATTTCAACCCTACGATTTTTTGCTTTATTTTCACTTGAATCATTGGGTGCAACAGGATTGTTATCACCACGACCTTCCGACCTGATGCGACTATCATCCTCAATATATTTTAGTAAAGTTTCTTTAACCGAATCTGCACGAGCTTGCGATAACTGCCAATTGGAAGGATAGTTGACACTTTTAATGGGCGTGCTGTCAGTATAGCCTGTTACGATAATTTGTCCTTCTGTATTATTTAACGCCTGTCCAATTGTTGCCAGCACAGGGTAGTACTCGTCTTGAATCTGCTCAGAGCCAGACTCAAACAAACCATCACCCCTAATGGTAATGATGCTGTTGTCTGACAAATCCTGAACATCAACAAGATTATTATCAATCTCATGTTTTAATACCGGTCTTAGTCTTGTAACAGGCTCTTTTTCAACTATTGGCTCAGTGATAACGGGTTTGGGTAATGACAAAGCATTGATACCCCCACTGACTTTATCAAACTTTTTGCCCAATGATGAACTTAATAGCAAATAAAAACCGCCAATTATCAATCCTGTAAAAACAGCAAAAACCCATAAAGGAATTTTTATGCGTTTCTTTTGCTCTACGTCTTCATCTTTTTTTTGATGTGTCAACAACAGAGAAAAAGCAGAAGGTCGCTTTCCTTCGATGATTTTCAAAAGTTCATTTTGAATCTTTTCAAGGCTAAAATCACCATTGGGCAGTATGCGATATTTCCCTTTATAGCCAAATTGCAAACATACATAAATCAACTCAAGCAAATACAGATTTTTCTCAGGATTTTTCTTAGATTGCTCTGCTATCTCAAAAAATCTCTCACCACCCCATGTCTCGTCAAAAAAGGATACAAGCAGACTTTTTTGAGCCCAACTTTCATCCGCCCAACCTGAATTGGCGGCCATTTCATCAATAAAAGTACAAAGACAATACTTTGCCGCTTGTGTGGATTCGTAACTGGCATCATTATTTTCAGCCTGTTCTTCAAAATCGCCAATCATTGCTGAAAATTTATGCAGTATCTCATCAATGCTCAGACGACTTGTGGAATTTTTCATTGAGTTTGCGAGAATCAGTAAGGGCTTTGCTGCTTCCAACAAAGGATTATATATGCTTGATATGTTATTAATTGATACGTTCATAATATCTCAATTTATCTTAACTTGAAGGTTTAATTGCCCAGAACTCTAAATCAACATTGGGGAAGTCACCAGCCAAATGAAAAGCCATGCCCGAAGTATCATTAAACAAATTCCACACCTCTGGCTGCTTATCTAATTCAAAATAAATGTAACCACTATGATAAGGCAACTCTCTAGGCGCCATAGATAAGGCATTTAACTTGACACCAGGTAAGTGATAAGCAATCAAATCTCTAATATTTTCAACTGTGCCAATTTTCATGGTAGTTGGCACTCTAGAACGCAAATTCTCTTCTGGGACATCTGCTTTTACTGCCAAGACAAAATTAGCACTATTCAAAATAGATTGATTTGGTGTTTGAGCAACATAGGTGGCTTCATCACGCGGCTCTAATGCAATTCTCAATATTCTCTGCTCTCGAATCGCAGATAAATTCATACGCAACTTAAATATCAAGCGGGAAAAGCACTCTTTTAGATTATTGTGATCATAGCAAGCAAATTCATCAGGACGACGATTTTTAGAAAAAGTCATCAAATCTGCACAAATTTTAGATAATTCAATAAATAAATGTTCAGGATGTGTACGGATATTTGGTTGATTTTGATGGTGAAGATAAGCCATATAGCGATTGACCGTTTGCAACATTGTGATATCCAACAACTCTATTTCACCACGCTGATTAGGGTCATGCAAACCTTGAGCCAGACTTTTGCTTTTTTGAGAAAGTAATCCATACGTTTCTGAAATATAAGCTGCTAAAATAGGATTTTTTTGACTATACAGCGTTGGTGGTATGTAGCTATCATCTAGATGGACAACACCGTTGTTGTCCAGTGATATGACAGCAATGGGTAGACGAACCAAATCATCTGTTAAATCTTGCTCCAACACCAGCCTGACATTAAGTCTAGCAACAGCCAAAGAACGTGGTTCTTGTTTCATATCAGTTAGGTCGCTAACTTGCTTGTCAAAGCCATAGTAACGAGAATCTTTACTATCTTTATCAAAACCAACCTCGTTAGTGCCACTATTTTTTGCTTTTATGGCTATGTATAATTTTGATTCCTGCACCCCATGTGGTAGCTTTATTCTCAATTCATCTGCTTGCTCGCCCATCAACTCTAGCATTGTACCATCATCCAAAGTTGCAGAAAGTTTTGATAATTTAACAATACCTTGCTTAAACAAGGATTCATCAAACATCATCTCTCGAACACCATAAAAGAATGGGTTGTAATTGGTAATATAACCATCAAGTCGCGATTCAAAATATTTTTCTTGTTGTTGGAAATGCTGAGGCGCAATAAAAATACCCTCTGACCAAACAACTTTAAGAGAGCTTGTCATTACTTATTCTCCTGAATTTTTAGGGTTATTTTTTGAGCATCTTTAGGCAAAGTAGGTGTCATATCTTGTATAAATACCCCCTTAGAGTAATCTTTCTTCTGTTGTTTTAGCCTACCAGATTTGGTGAATCTACTGTCATTTGGATTTGACTTAGCATATTCTTTTAATTTTTGATTCATCTCATCTTTGGATAATTGTTTGATGGTATTACTATCCACATATAAATACAAATAATAGTCTGTTGAACTTTTTGGTTTTTGCTTTTTAAAAACAAAACGCCAATCGCTTTCTTGTATATTTTGATAATGAGCCAAAACACCTAAATATTCAATGGTTTCCGATACGGCAATCTCTTCAACAAGAAAGTTATTTGGTTGTAAAATCCATGAGTATTTTGGAACCTCAATACCCCTCCTATCTTTATCATCAGATATTGCAGAGGAGTCTTCTAATATATTGGGGAAATCAAGATAATCCAACATTAAAAAGTCTGTGCTATTTTTTATTTCATACATATCCACCAATAAAGGCGAAGGTGCATTCTCCTCATCGGGATTGGTGTGTTTTGAGGTCAATATTTTTAAATCAACCACTTTTGGTTTGTCATCTTTCTTTATTGTTGAGCAACCAGAAATTGTTGTTAGCACAAAAAATGTCATCAGTGCTGTAGGGAGAATACTTTTTAACATGTAATGCCTAGCCTTGCTTTTGAAACAGACAATTCGTCGCTTAAAATAATCAATCAGCCCATTAAAGTCGTGCAATACAACCACAATAAGTTTGTGTGTAAAATAATGGCATATTGATTACATAAAATCAACACAAAACAGTACCAAAATAATTATTGCTTAGAAATCAACATCTTAAATATCAAACCTTCTAGATGCTGGTACGTTTAAAATCTCTTGAATATACTTACAAACTATGATATAGTTTTACAAAAAATGTAATATAGTTTAGTATATTTACACTACAAATACAATCAAATTTTAA
>NZ_FTNU01000028.1 GCF_900156515.1 Moraxella cuniculi DSM 21768
GCCATCACAGACAGCTTGAAATCAAGTGTGTATTTTGCCATAGAAAGCACCCCAAGAGTTAGTAGTGGAATGTCTAACTTTTGGGGTGCGGTTCAAAGTTTTTGGGTTTTTATAAGATATTAAAGTGTGTCATTTACTGTCGTGGTTGTACTTATCACTTGAACTTCTTGCGGTATTGATGACAAATTCGCCCTCAAATACTGCCACAGTTTGCTTGTGGCATGATAGCTGGCATAGGACGGTGATTTTGCCTTTGTCTTTTTTGTCAAGCATGGTTTGGCAGGCGTGTTTTTGTTCTGGTAAAATCTGGCACGAAGCAACAATCTTGTCGTTTGCTGGAGCAAGATAGCGAATGTGGCTTTGGCGAATGACAATATTGCCCTGTGCTTGTGTAAATTGCGTATGCACAGCAAGCCATGCACACGCAGTTGCCATGAGTGATTGACTGCCGCCAAAAACCGTGCCATGGTGATTGCGGTTAATGGCAAAATCTGCCGACAAAGTTACTTTGCCAGCCTCTGCTTGCTGTAGCACCAATCCCAGTGCCTGACAGGCGGGGATATGTTCATACAGCCAGTGCTGCAATTGTGTCAGATTTTGCATTGATTGCCCTTATTGATTTTTATTTTATAAAACAAAAATCCGTGTGCGATATTCTGATTGATAAGAATCATAAAATCATTATAGTAAAAAATTTGACCATCAGCAACGAGCAAGCTACCTTGTGCTGGATATTTGATGGATAAAATTTTGGTTATTTTGGCATTAATTTGAAATGGTTTAATTTTTAATTAATAAAAGTTATCTTAATCATAAAAATGCTTGATTTTTGCCAAAATTTCCTTATAATTGGTTTAAATTTTTAAATATATAAACACAATGAGCCATCAACAAACTTTGCAATTGCTAAAAGACTGCATTCCGATTTTTACGGTACTGGCAGATGAAAACCGCCACAAGATTTTGTACCTGTTGCTGCAAAACGGTGCGATGAATGTTGGTGGATTGACCGAGCGGCTGCATCTGTCGCGTCCTGCGGTTTCGCACCATCTAAAGCTCATGTTGCAGGCGGGGACGGTGTCGGTTGAGCAGGTTGGCAAGGAGCGGTTTTATGCCATTGCCATGCACGAGCCGATTGAGCGACTGGAGCAGTTGGTTGCTCTGATGGCAGAGCATTGCCCTGATTTGGCGGAGAACGAGATAATTTAACTTAGAGTGGTTAAGTTAAAGAGTTGCAAATGTATTTATGATTTTTCTGCTTGCGTGTTAATGTATTCTTTGTTATTCTTAATGAAGGAGTGAGCAAAGAAAGTTCACATGCTTTTTTGTTCAACAAATCATCTTGTGTATATGCTCATGGTCTATACCAAAAAGATTTGGTTTTTTCAAAAGGATTGTCAAGCACAATGAGCTTGAAATCTGGTGCAGAAAAATTATTTCAGCAAGATGTGTATGTAATGTTAGGGCTGCACTAGCTCAAGAAATACACGCTTTACCACAGCTGGAATTGCTTTATCAAGGCAAGAGTCAGTCAAAGGGTGTATTTTCGCCATCACAATGGCATGATATTGCTGATTTTTATGAAATTCACTTAGATGGTACAGGGGCTAGGCATGCCGAAGACCTAAATCAAACAATTTGGCAATTTATCGATACTGATAAAAGACAAAGCAAATTTCAACAAGGATTTGATGAATTATTGACAAATCTAAATTTATTTTGGACTGGAATTAAAAAAGAATTATCATGAACCCACTTCCCTATATTGCGTTTAGCATCTTGGGCGGACTGATTATTCCGTTGCAGCTGGCGATGGTGAATGCATTTCGTCAAAGCACGCACGCCAGCCAGTTGCAAGCCACTTTTTATCTGTATGTAGGTGGGGCGATAGCATCACTGGTGCTGTCGCTGGTGTTTAGCGGTGGTATCAAACCACCACAAGTGCAATATGCTCAGTGGTGGATGTGGCTGACGGGGTTTTTGGGCAGTTTTTATATTCTGTTTATGTTTATCGCCGCCCCAAAAATCGGTGCCGCCAACACCTTGCTGTGGGTGTTTTTGGGGCAGATGCTGTTTTCTACACTGCTTGCCACAACTGGCTGGTTTGGTTTGCCTGTGCAAAAGGTGAACTGGCTCAAACTGTGCGGCTTGGGACTGGTGTTTGCTGGTGGCTTGGTAATGATTTATGCCGAAAGCCGTGGCAACTAAATTGATTTGGCATGGTATGTAACTTGGCTTTTAAATCAATTTTATTCACAACAGATGGTTGTATTATCTAATACAACCCAATCAATATTCCTGCCAAATGATTTGGCAAAATAAGATAAATCTAAACTGCCTTATCATGTAAATTTCTTTCATATCCGCCATTATGCTCAAATTATTTGGTTTAAAGATGTAATTGTCTTGACATATGATTATTGCTGATAATTGGGTCAAGTTCTTGATTTTTAAAATAAAAG
Organism: Moraxella cuniculi DSM 21768; assembly: GCF_900156515.1. Classification (GTDB taxonomy): domain Bacteria; phylum Pseudomonadota; class Gammaproteobacteria; order Pseudomonadales; family Moraxellaceae; genus Moraxella; species Moraxella cuniculi. The sequence goes on from NZ_FTNU01000028.1 coordinate 2,463, forward strand.
ATTAGCAAAACTAAATCAAAATAAAAACAAGGTTTTACCCTTGGCGGATAGGTTGATTTTTGGCATTGATTTGCTAAATTTCTTGATTTTTGCCAATAATGTCTTATAATAAGTTTAAATTTTTAAACTTATAACCATGAAAATGTCAATATGGCTCATTTATTGGCAGTTGTTATCAGGATTACCACCAAGCCCAGCCCATCAAACAGGGCTGTGGTTTAGAGCCGATCCATTTATATGGGTAGGCATAGCAATGAGGATTGCAAGTGATTGTTGCCAGCTCAAGGCGGACACACGCCACTTAACCCTGAAAAGTCTAAGGCTGTTTGGTTTGGATAAAGTCTCAAAGACTTTAAAGACGCTGCCAAGTTTGTGCGGTAATTGGCAAACACCCACTCTGTCAGTCAAATAAGGCTGCTGATTTGACGGTATTATTTGGCAGGTGGGCATGGTAGTATGTTTGATTTTCCTGATGATGGTCATTGACAAAAATTGATGTTTTTAAACTTGATAATTATGTGGAGTACAGAGCGATGAAGGCATATTTTATTAACCGTTATCAAAAAGCACCTGCGACCTTGACCGAGGTTGCCGAGCCGATGGTGGGCGATGATGATGTGTTGGTGCAGGTTGCTGCCGCAGGGCTGAACCATTTGGATTTACGCATTAAAAGTGGCGAGTTGAAGCTGTTGGTGCCATATCAATTTCCGCTGATTTTGGGACATGATGTAGCAGGGACGGTTGTGGCAGTGGGGAGCAATGTTCGTGATTTTCAAGTGGGTGATGAAGTTTTTGCCCGTCCACGCGATGGCAGAATAGGGGCATTTGCCGAAAAAATCGCCATTTGCCAAGATGATGTTGCCAAAAAACCTGCCAATGTTTCAATGACTGATGCTGCAGGGTTGCCGCTTGTGGCCTTGACAGCATGGCAGGCATTGGTGGAGATTGCCAAGATTCAGGCAGGGCAAAAGGTGCTGATTCATGCAGGGGCAGGTGGTGTGGGTTCGGTTGCCATCGCTCTTGCCAAACATTTGGGGGCGATTGTTGCGACCACGACCAGCACTGCCAATGTAGATTTTGTCAAAAACTTGGGTGCTGATGTGGTGATTGATTATAAAAAGCAGCATTTTGCCGATGTTTTGCAGGATTATGATGTTGTACTAAACAGTCTGGACGAAAAAACGCTGCTTGATTCGCTACAGGTGCTAAAACAAGGCGGCTGTCTGATTTCTATTTCAGGGCCACCAACGCCAGAATATGCCAAGCAGGCAGGATTGAACAAGCTGCTGCAGGGGGTGATGTGGCTGCTTAGCTACAAAGTCCGCCGTGCCTGTCGTCAAAAACAGGTGGATTATCAATTTTTATTTATGAAAGCAAGTGGTGGTCAGCTTGCCAAGATTGCCCAGTTGGTTGAAAAGGGGCATGTCACGCCACAAACCCAAGAAGTTTATGCTTTTGATGAGATTGCCGCGGCATTTGCCAAATTGCAAACAGGGCGGACGCGAGGCAAGATTGTGGTTGCGATGCGGAATTGAGCAGGGTGCTTTTAGGCTGCCTGAAAGCCAATTTATCAAATAAAACAGCTCTTGATTGTTAAGCAGTATTAAAAAGCAGTGCTTTTAGCCAAAGCAGGTTTGCTGATGTTGCCAAAGTTGTGGCATGGGCTAAAAGCAGCCGTTTTTATATTGTCTCGGCAAATTTCTGCCCTATTTGTTGGCTTGTTGTTTTTAAAAAATCCACATGCTCTTTTTTTATCGGAAAAACAATGTGGCTATCACTGTCAATATCCTGCTGCATCAACACAAGTGGTTGGTTTTGCCAATGGGCATTGATTTGCTCTATCCACAAGTGAACCGCTCCGCTTGCATCCAGCACAGGAAAATCAATCATAGGAAATGATTTAAGTCCTTGTAAATTTTGCAAAAAATACTCAAAATCTGCCAGCTCTTCTTTCCAGTCAAATTCGGCAGCGTAATGATGGGCAATCAAAATATCAGCAAAACCAATCCAATATAACGCTTCTTGCGATATTTGCTCGGGGTTTATGCCTCGTTCGTCATAGTAGTGCTGATGTGTCGCCAAAAATGTCGGCGTTTGTTCAAATAGGCTTCGGACTTTGTCCAAGACGGCGTCATCATTATCGCTGATGATTTGGGCAAATTGCAGATAAATTTCTTTGAGCGATTGCTTGGGTTTGTTGATTTTTTTGCTGAATAATTGAGCAAACCAGCCCATATTGTTTCCTTATTGATTTGTTGATAGTTGGTTAATTTAACTTAGCTGCTGGATAATGATATTGGCAAGCACCACAAGCAGTATAACTCCCATCGGCACCAGCAGTGGCATGGTTTCTTTGAGTTGATAGCGTGCATTTGGCTGCTCGCTGGGCTTAAAAAATTTGGGTGCTTTGTGCTCGATATGCAAATAATACCGCCCAGTTTTTAGATACCAGATGCGATAAATCTGCCTGCTCTCTGCAAAACTATTCTTGGCAACATAGCCAGTAATCGGAAAGCGAAGGAGCGGCTGTTTGTCTTGATTTAAAATCGTGGCAGGATACGCTCGGGCAGGGTTTAATTTGAGCAATTTGGCGTGTATCCAAAGGGCATAAAATCCTGATTTTTCAATCACAAATTCCAAAGTTTGCGGTTTGACTTCTGTGGTAAAAATTTCTTTGCCTTTGAATATTTTAAATAGCGTATAAATCATTATGGCGATGATAATTAGATCCACAAGGATAAACGGCACAGTCATCTTGTTGTTCCGATGGATTTTTACTTTATTTTTGGTGATAAATCCAGCCAAAATGGCATTTGGCGAGAGATGGGGTATATTTTAGCTGGAATGGTATTATTTTGATAGTCTGTGCTGGCGATAAGTGTGAAATATTTTAGCTTGGGGCAGAACGGTTTGGCGAAAAGAAAAACTGACGCTTTGGGGATTATGCTTCCCGAATGACTACCGAAAACCAGTCCGCTCGATCCCAAAATACTGTTTGCTGGACAGTGGCTAGATGAAGAAAGCGGGCTGGCGTATAACCGATTTGGATACTATGACCCAATTTTGGGAAATTGCATCAACTATGATTTGATTGACGGCGTGTAAAAAATAAATTTGAAGGCAGCCCCATTGATGTCCCAACGAATTTCTCCGCACATAACTGGAGTGAGTGGCATAACTCCAATGAAAGATTTACACCCCTTTCTACAAAAAATACTAGTATCAAACACCCAAAAACCCTGTCTAACTTGTCAGTATGTATCTGAACAACTAGGAGTAACTTTAAAATGAGAGCTGAAATAAAAGAACTATATGATTATTTAGACAGATGCGATGATGAATTAAATATCCATGAAAAACAATTTCTTCATTTAAAAGAATTGCAAAAGATAGCCAAGTCAATCTAGATGAGTTAAATGATCTGGCGTGGGATTTAAATGATAAGCTATTTGGTATCATGTACGATAATCATATTGATGGTATTGTATTAAGGTTTTTGCTTGGGGCTACAGAAAATAATAACGATAAAGATTATTTCGACCAATCGTTCGATTTTGACAATTATTTAATTGATAGGGCGGAAGAATTGGGGTACTAATGTCTTATTCTTTTTCTAGCAACACAAGTATCCACTGCTTTATCCCCGCTAAAGACATAATTTTTCCGAATATGCTAAAGTTTCAGAGAATGAAAACTGGTTAAGATTGCTACTGCTAAGGTGCTTATTTGCGTATAGATAATAATTTATTGACAGATTAATGCCATTTAATGAAGTTGGGAATATACAACTTGATTTGGCTATCAAACAATCAAATTAAACCATTGAAGGAGTTGAATTATTTAAAAAAATCTCTGGTTGCTAGAAATCCCACGAAAGGGGAGCGAAGGTGTTTAAATTTTAATTCTAGAAAAAGGATTGAAAAAATTAGAAAAACAAGCCGCAGAACTTTAGAGACTTTGGCAATTTTATTTCTGCAAATATAATCCAAGCATAAATTTGGCGATTTGGTGATGGTTGTGGATTTTGTACCGCTGGGTCATAAAAAAGTAGGGCAGCCTGATAATTTTGCTTGACAAGGCTGATTTTTTTATTATAATAGGTTTAAATATTTAAACTTATAAACTTTAAGGAGCTATTATGCTATTCCAACCATTTGGTTTTGCAACTGGTCAAATCGCCAAAAACCGCTTTTTTAAATCCGCAATGGAGGAGCAGTTGGCACAGTCAAGCCAGCCAACACAGACGCTGGTCAATCTGTACGATGCATGGGCAAAGGGCGGTGCAGGCGTGTTGGTAACGGGCAATGTGATGGTTGCTGAGAACGGCAAGGGTTCTTTGGCCGATGTGGTGCTGACCGATGAGCGAAGCATGGATATGCTCAAATCATGGGCGAAGGCAGGGACGCAAAATGATACTTTGCTGATTATGCAGATTAATCATGCAGGTAAGCAGTCGCCAAAAGTGGTGAATGCCACGCCAGTCGCTCCCAGTGCCGTTGCTTTGAAGGGCATGGACGGTTTTATCAATCCGCCGCGAGAGTTGGCAGAGCATGAGATTGAGACTTTGATACAAAATTTTGCCGACACTGCCAAAATCGCCGCCAAGGCTGGTTTTAGTGGCGTGCAGATTCATGCAGCACATGGCTATTTAATCAGCCAGTTTCTCTCGCCGCACCACAATCGCCGTAGCGACAAATGGGGTGGCAGCCTTGAAAATCGTATGCGGTTTTTGGTGGCGGTGTATCAGGCAATCCGTGCTGCTGTGCCGTCTGGATTTTTGGTGGGGGTGAAATTAAATTCTGCCGATTTTCAAAAAGGCGGTTTTGATGAGCAAGACAGTATTCAAGTGGTGCAAAAAATGGCAGAGCTTGGCATTGATTTTATTGAAATTTCGGGCGGCAATTACGAAAGCCCAGAAATGCTCACTGCCAAAGCAAGCACCAAAAAACGCGAGGCTTTTTTCCTTGATTATGCCGAAAAAGCCCGTGCTGTCTGCACCGCTCCGCTGATTATTACAGGCGGTTTTCGCTCAACCCATGCCATGAATGAGGCACTGCAAAGTGGGCATTTGGACTTTGTTGGTATAGCACGCCCATTTGCCCTGATGCCTGATTTGCCCAATCAAATCAAAAACAACAGTTATCAGACCATCACCACGAACCGCATCAAAACAGGCGTTGGTTTTGTTGATAATAAAGTCGGTGCAGTGCTTGAGATGGACTGGTATATGGCACAAATGGCATTGATTGGACGAGGTCAAAAACCCAATCTCAAGCTCTCGCCGTGGCGGGTGCTTGCCAAAGCACTTTGGACAAACGGCAAGGCAGGGCTATCAACAGGGCGAAGCTAAACCTACCGTTGCCCAGTTGGACAATGGACAGGTGTAAAATGTGCTAAAATTACAACTTTATTTCCCATATAAAGCGATAGGCTTTATATGGGGTTTTGTGATTATTTCAAGAAAATTTTCACAGAAGGAAATGATTGATGAAAAGAATCTGTTTTCTCACAATCATATTATCAATAATATTCTATCTTTGGATAAATTATTCATTGTATCCAGATTTGAAAAAAGCTTAATTATGACTTGGCAATGTGTTGAAATCAAAGTATGATTTGCAGGATTTTCTAGTGCAGGTAGGATTGATTACTTTTGATGGTGCGATTTTTCGCAGCCCAAACAATGGATTGTTAGAAAAGGCTTAAAGGCTTTGGGTGTTTGAAATAATAGTGTCGTAAAAATATTTTATCTTAAAGTAACCAAAGAGGGTGATGTGATTGAAAATCAATTTTTCTTAGATAACAACCTAAAAGGTTTTGATTACTTTTGTGATAAAAATTCTCAAATTATGATATCAAAAGTGACAGAGAGTTGATCTTATTATATATTGCCTATAAATTGCAAAATGGTAAAATCTGGTGCTATAGACTAAACTGCAGAAAAAAAGATTGGCAAAAATGGCCTGACTTATAATATAGAAAGAAAAGAGACTTTAATCACAGGTCCAGGTGGCATAAGAAAAATGGAGATGGGTTTTGAGATAATGCCAAATGGACAAAGAAAATTAACAACTATTATTGTAAAAGGTGGCTCTTAATGAGTATTTTATTTCCCAATTGTGATGATTATATCTCAAAATACGGTTGTGATAGTACATTAAATGATGATTTGGTAGTAGTCCAAAAAGTATGCTGTAACAAAAACTAAAAAGACAACTTGCACAAAAGTTGGTAATTTACGGTTATGAAGACACAAATTACCATT
>NZ_FTNU01000019.1 GCF_900156515.1 Moraxella cuniculi DSM 21768
CAACCAGTCCAAACAGCTGGATTCATCTGGGCTACAAGCACCCAAGCGGCACTCAAAGAGGACAGGTTTTTAGGATTGGCTGATGATACCCCCCCAGTCTTGACGGCTGGGGGTTATTTGCCCGAAGGTTTGGTATGTAAAAATTGCCAGCCATGGGCGAAGTGCTAATGAGATATAAAGCTATAAAATAAGTCAAAAATAAGTCAAATAAAAAAATCAACCACGCAAGTGATTGATTTTTAATGGTTTTATTGGTGGAGATGGCGGGAGTTGAACCTGCGTCCGCCAGCACTACATCTATGAGTCTACATGCTTAGATTCTGTCTATGGCTTTAATCCGCACCGAACCGACAGTCAGGATGGATTGGACGATTTGCTAAGATTTCGCAGCTGTCATCGCAACGCTAACAGCTACTATCCTTTGTGCGTTCGCATCGGGGAGAGCAACCAGACCAAAGGCAATCTGTGCCGTCCCAAGCGCCCTTAGGCAGCTAGTGCGTAAGTTTCGTCGTTTGCGACTATTTTAAATGTATGTTGATTTACAAGAGGCATACGCTCTTGACATGCATCATTAGGTTTCGCTACCAGCGTCGAAGCCAGAACATCCCCTGATTTTCTGATTATAGACTGCTTTTGCAAATATTGCAAGTGCTTTTGGTTTTATTGATATTTTGGCATATTGGTACGGTTGCCTGATTTGTCAATATAGTATGATGATTCGCCATCAACCACATAGGAGGCACCCATGAAAAAGTCATAAACAAGGTCGTATTTTAGTTCAATGACCACCTTGCCTGTGGTATCAATAAAGCCAAATTTATGCAAAGGCACACCTTGTGCGTCTGTCAATCCTGTTTTTTTGGTAACGGCTGCCAACCCTTCGGAGAAGCTTTTGGCGGAGTCAAACTGTGGCTTGATGGCAACTTTGCCTGATTTGTCCAAAAAGCCGTATTTATCACCTTGTTTAAACAGCACCAAGCCATCTTCAAACCAGTCGCCAACCACCTCAAACTGTGGTTTGATGACCATTTTGCCCGTGCTGTCAATAAAGCCATATTTGCCATTTTGGGCAACTTTGGCACGACCTTCCCAAAATCCCCATGCGTCCTCAAACTGTGGCTTGATGGCAACTTTGCCTGTGCGATCTAGGTAGCCATATTTGCCATTTTGGCGATACAGTGCCAAATTGTTGCTAAATGGGTGGGCTTCTTGATAAGCGGTGGCGATGACCAGCTTGCCTGTGGTGTCAGCAAAGCCGTATTTGCCTTCTTTAATGACAGGTGCCAAGCCATCAACATAGCCACAATCAGGATAGATGATGGCAAATTCCACGCCTTCTGGCAGGGCGGTTTTGGTGCAGGCAGGTAGCGATTCTTCATCAACGGTGAGTGTGCTACTGGGCTGATTTGCCAGTGCGACACTACCAAGCATAAGTCCTGCTGATAGTATAAACTTGTAAGGGAGCTTCATGAGTTCTTCTCGGTGATATTTTTGCTCGGCATTTTGCCAAAATTGCGATACTAATGGACGATATTTTGGCATAAATTTGCCGAAAATACCACCATTGGACAGCTGAATTTGTGGCATTTTTGTGAGAAAAATACGGCTTGATTTACATAATGTTGCTTAAGTTTGTTAAGTGAGATTTTGGGCAAAGTGCATCAGTGTGGCTAATTGTCCAAGATATTGATAAGTTTTTCTTTTATTTGTATTAATTTATCATCACTAAGCAGCTCGCCGTGCTGATTGCTCAAATAAAACATATCTTCGGCACGCTCGCCCAAAGTGGTAATTCTTGCCCCATGCACCTGCACGGACAATTCACTAAATACCGCTCCAATCTTGGCAAGCAATGATGGTCTGTCCTTGGTAATCAGCTGCATTTGGTGGCGACCTTGCTGAGCCAGCGTGGTTGCTTTGGTAAAATGCACTTGTGTTGGCAGGTTAAAATGCCGAAGTGGGCTGGTGGTTTTGAAGGTTTTTGGTGGCGTGCAAAGATGCTGGTGGTGAAGGCTTGTGCGAAGTTTATCAACCAATTCATGATGACGGTGTGAATAGGATAATAAATCGGTATCACAGTTTGCACCATGCCTATCAATGAGCACATAGCAATCAAGTGCCATTGCAGTATCGTCAATGCTTGCAGAGATGATGGTCGCATCTAGGACGCTTAGCCCCATTTTGTCCAAAACGCATACGGTGGTGGCAAATAAATTGTCCTGATCTGGGGTGCAAACGAGCAATTGTATGCCCCTTAGCGAGACTTCATCGTGTCGTCTTAGCATAATGATTGGCTCGCCAAGTGTTAGCTTGTGCTTATTTGCCAAGATTTGTGTGGTTTGCCAGACAATGTCGCTTACTTTTTGTTTGAGAAAATATTCTTCACCAAAGCCAGACCAGAGGGCGGTTATTTGTTCTTGGGTGTGGTGTTGTTGGATAAGTAAATCATTGGCAGCGGTTTTGCGTAAGGCGATGACTTTGTCTTTATCAACAGTATGCACCCCTAAGCTATGCACGCGGTGGACGCTGGTGTATAGCTGCTTGAGCAAGGTGGCACGCCATGAGTTCCAAAGCTGACTGTTGGTGGCGTTCATGTCGGCAACGGTCAGCACATACAGATGATTAAGTCTGGCGATTGATTCGCTAAATTCTGCAAAGCGAGTAATGACATCAGGGTCGCTGATGTCTTGTTTTTGGGCGGTAAGCGACATGGTTAGATGCTCAAGCACCAGCCAGCGAACCAGCTGACTGTCCGATTCGCTCATGCCGTGATCTAGGCAGAATTGATAAGCATCAACCGCTCCCAATTTGGCATGGTCGCCACCACGACCCTTGGCAATATCATGAAAAATCGCAGCGATGATAAGAATGTCTTTGCGAGCGATTTTTTGATAAATTTCACTTGCCAAGCCATATTTTCCTGTGCTGTCCGTCTCAAAACGGTGCAAAATCCGCACCAAAAACAGCGTGTGAGCATCAACCGTATAGCGATGAAACAAATCGTATTGCATAAGCCCCATCACTTGCCCAAAGGCGGGCAGATAATTGCCCAGTACGCCAAAGCGTTTCATCAGCCTTAGGCGATGAAACAAATAATTACTCTGTTGTAAATTTGCCAAGAATAATTGACGGTGCTGGCTTTGGTTGCGAAAATCATCATCAATCAGCAGGCTGGCTTGATTAATGGCACGCAAGGTGGCAGCGGTGATTTTGTTGATGCCTTGCTGCCCCATGATTAAAAAAATTTTCAGCAAATTGGCAGGGTTGTTGCTAAAAGTATCAGCATGGTTGGCATGGATTTTTGTTACCAGTTTGCCATCTGTGTCTTTTGTGCTGATTAAACAAAAATTATCATCAATCACCGTGCGTTCACCAGAACAAAGAGCAAGCGATGTATCTGTCAGGTAATTTTCGGCAAAATAAGCACAAAGCATCTCCGACAGCGTTGTCACACGCATGGCATGGTGATAGTACTGCCGCATCATCACCTCCAAGGCGGCGGTGATGTCGTGGTGCGTAGCTTGTTCATTCGGCTGATAATAACCAAAGCGTTCGGCGAGGCTTTTTTGGTAATCAAACAGCAGCCTGTCTTCGTTGCGATTTGCCAGCGTATGCAGATGATGACGCACGCACCACAAAAACTCTTGGGCGGCGATGATTTCTTGGCGTTCATCTTGGCTGATGAAATTCGCTACAGCATCAGAACTGTCTTGCCCAAAATAAAATCGTGAAAGCCAGTGCAAAATATGCAAATCACGCAGACCACCGGGGGCGTTTTTGATGTGTGGCTCAAGGTTGTATTCGGTGGCATTGTGCGAGAGATATCGCTGTTTTGCTTCGTTGATTTTGGCGGTGTAGAATGCTTGTATTGACCAGTTTTTTTTAACAGTATTGAAAGGTAAATTTATGAATGATACATTGCCAGCAACCAGTCGTGCGTCCAGCCAAGCAGTAGCAATGGTCTGGTCGCTGACAGCTGTATCCAGTGCGGTTTTGTCTTGTACCGAAAATGCTGGTGTAATGCCAATATCCCACAGGCTGGCAACAAATTGCTCAATGTTTGCTTGGGTGGCATGAATGTTTTCGCCAATCAATAAAATATCAATGTCCGAGGCGGGCAGCAGCTCACAGCGACCATAGCCACCAATGGCAAATAAGGCAAAATTATCAGGCAGATGATAGGCAAATAAGGCACTTAGCACTTCATCAATAACCAGCGTGCGGATATTGATGAGCGTGCCGATTTGTTCGGTTGCTGCCGTGCCACGATGCCTTAGGTGTTTGTCAATGGCGTGATTTGTCGCTTGCAAATAGTGGCGAATGGCTGCACAATCTGTAAGATTGGGCGGTGTTGGCAGGTTCAGTTCCAGCTGTTGGCAATAAGCGAGCAGTTTGTCGCTTTGGTCAAGTTGGGCGTATTGCGTCATGGACATTGGGCAAATGGCAATGGCGGCAAGTGGATTATCAAGCACTACTTGCCTTGATGCTTAGTTATTTAAAAAACTCAAATCCTCATCATCTCTGGCGGTGGTAACAAGACAGCCTGTATCCGTAACAATGATGGTATGCTCCCATTGGGCGGATAGTTTGCGGTCTTTGGTGATCGCTGTCCAGCCGTCTTTTAGGACTTTGGTTTGCCAGACCCCTTGATTAATCATAGGCTCAATGGTAAGTGCCATGCCAGTTTTTAGCTCAATGCCTGTGCCTGCTTTGCCGTAGTGCAGCACTTGTGGTTCTGCATGAAAACTCTTGCCAATGCCATGTCCACAAAATTCTCTGACGATGCTAAAACGCTCAGGTTCGACCACGGCTTGAATTGCAGCACCAATATCACCCAGCCTTGCACCATTTTTGACGACTTTCATGCCAGCATAGAGAGCCTCTTGGGCGACACGGCACAGTCTTTCGCCCATGATGGTAGGTTTGCCGACCACCCACATTTTTGAGGTATCGCCATAATAACCATCTTTGATGACGGTGATGTCAATATTAATAATATCGCCATCTTTTAAGATGCGTTCGTGGTCAGGAATGCCGTGGCAGACGACATGGTTGATGGAGGTGCAGATGGATTTTGGAAAGCCATTATAATTCAGCGGTGCTGGGATTGCTCCTTGCACTTCGGTGATATAGCGATGGGCAATATCATCAAGCGTGCCTGTGCTGACACCTACTTTGACATATTCATCAAGCATGGTTAATACATCAGCGGCAAGTTTGCCAGCAAGTTGCATTTTGGCAATGTCGTTTTTATCCAAGATAGGAATGTGTTTTGTCATAATTATCGCTTATTGGCTGTTTGGTTATCAATCAAATTGGACTTATTGTACTAAAAAAGTGCGTTTTATGCCATATTAAGCCACAAAATAGACCATCTGCAACAGCTTTAGTCATCAAGCAAATCATGCTCTCGGGCGGCTTGCAGAATAATGCTTGAGCGGTTGCCACTGCGACAAAAAATATGCAGCGGACGCTCGGTTTGGTTATAAAAATCAGCAAAGGATTGCACATGGTGCATCTCAAGCATACCACCTGCAAAAGCGATTTGCTGATAGGCAATGCCACAATCGGCAGCAACAGCGGCGATTTGTGCAGAGCTTGGTTGATTTGGTTCTTCGTTGTCAGGGCGGTTGTTGATGAGGGTTTTGTAGCCTTGCTGGGCAAGTTGTCTGACCTCGTCAGGGGTGATTTGACCCGAAATGGTGATGATATCGCTCATGATTATCCTTATAGTATTGATGATATTGCCCACAATTTATCACTCTGTGATGGGCGTATTATTGATAGCTTACCTTGATTTTGTGGCTTTGGCAAATGATTTGTGTGAATTTTTTTTGATTAAATTTCGTTCGTCAAAAAATCACAAGACATTGCCAAAAAATGTGCTAAAATTTGGGCAATGTATTATGCTTGGATAAAACCTGCCACTTGCGTCTTGCAGTCTGTGGCTTGATATTTATGCATAACAAATACACCGATAAAAATTGCTACAGCTAGCCATAGGAAAATAGCCATGCCTTTAGCCTTTTTTAAGAAAAAATTAACAAATAACTCAAGCATTGCCATCAGTGAAGAAAACAGCCATTATCCGCATTTGTTTGAGCCGCTTGATTTGGGATTTACTCAATTAAAAAATCGCATCATCATGGGGTCAATGCACACGGGGCTTGAGGATAGATTTTATCATTATGGCAGGCTGGCGGCGTATTTTGAGGCTCGAGCAAAAGGCGGAGTGGGGCTGATTATCACAGGCGGCATTTCGCCAAATCGTGAGGGTTGGCTGACGCCTTTGGCAGGTACAATGAATCGCTTGGCAGATGTGGTGCATCATCGCAGAATCACCCACGCAGTGCATAAGCACGGTGCCAAGATATTGCTACAAATTTTGCACGCAGGGCGGTATGGTTATCACCCCTTTGTTGTCGCCCCCAGTGCAATAAAATCGCCCATCTCGCCCTTTAAGCCACGGCAAATGAGCCAAAAAAATATCGCAGCCACCATTGCAGATTTTGCTCATACGGCAACGCTTGCCAAAAAAGCAGGTTATGATGGCGTTGAGATTATGGGTTCTGAAGGTTATCTTATCAATCAATTTTTGTCATCATGCACCAATCAACGCAATGATAAATATGGTGGCACGCTAGAAAATCGTGGGCGGTTCGCAGTTGAGATTGTCAGGGCAATTAGACAAGCGGTCGGTGAGCAATTTATCATCAGTTTTCGGCTGCCTGTGATAGAGTTGGTGGAGCAGGGGCTTGTGATGGCTGAGGTGATTGAGTTTGCCAAATCACTAGAAAGTGCTGGCATAACCTTGTTAAACACTGGCATCGGCTGGCATGAATCACGCATTCCGACCATTGTTAGCAGTGTGCCACGAGCGGCTTTTGTACGATATACCGAAGCACTCAAGGCAGCAGTCAATACGCCCATCATCGCCGCCAATCGCATCAATATGCCCAAAGTTGCTGAGGAAATATTGGCAAGCAATCAGGCGGATTTGGTGCAAATGGCAAGGCCGTTTTTGGCAGATAGTGAATGGGTCAATAAAGCACGCAATAATCAAGAAAATCTTATCAATACTTGCATTGGTTGTAATCAAGCATGCCTTGATCATACCTTTAATAACGAGCAAGTGAGCTGCTTGGTGAATCCTTTGGCGTGTTTTGAGAGTCAAATTGCCCTAAAACCTGCCAAAAAACCCAAAAAAATCGTCATCATCGGAGCAGGTGTTGCAGGTTTGTCGGCTGCAGTAACGGCAGCAACTCGAGGTCATCAGGTGGTGATTTATGAAGCCAAGCCATTTATCGGTGGGCAGTTTAATCTGGCAAAGGTGATACCGGGCAAAGAGGAGTTTTTTGAGACCATTCGCTATTTTCGTGAGCAGATTAAGCGGCTTGGCATTACTGTGGAGCTAAATACCAAAGTGGATAGGGCGATGCTTGCCAATATGCAGGCGGACCATGTTATCATCGCCACAGGGGTTGTGCCACGCCAATTAACCACGCTTGCTGGTGTGAATTTGCCGAAAGTTGTCAGCTACAGCGAGCTTTTAAGCGGCGAGAAGGTGGCAGGCGAGCGAGTGGCGGTGCTGGGTGCAGGGGGTATTGGTTTTGATGTGGCGGAATTTTTGGTGCATGGTGAATCGGTTGCAGCCGATGTCAATGATGAGCATTATCAAGCGGTTGCCCAGACGGCGGAGTCGTTTTTTGCCCAATGGGGCGTGCAGCCAGATGCTCATTATAACCACGAAGGAGGGCTGACCGCTGCCACTGCAATTAAGCCTTGTCGTCAGGTGTATTTGTTGCAACGCAGTGCAGGTAAGCTGGGCAAGTCGCTGGGCAAGACAACAGGCTGGGTGCATAAAGCAGTCATGAAGCAGGCAGGTGTGATTCAAATTTCTGAAGCGGAATATGAAAAAATCACCGATGAAGGGCTGTGGGTTCGCCTAGATGGTGTGTCGCAGCTGATTCGCGTTGATACGGTGGTGCTATGTGTTGGGCAAGAATCGGTCAATGAGCTGATGCCAAAACTTGGCGATACGCCAAAAGCGGATTATCATGCCATTGGAGGTGCCAGATTGTCTGACGGATTGGATGCCAAGCGTGCCATTCGTGAGGGTTTTGAGTTGGCGGTGCGGTTGTAAGTTTAGATTTTATTGATATATTTAAATGATAATTTATCAAATCTATTAATTTAGCCAATATGCTCTGGCTGTACTTTGGTATTTTTGATAATAAATTCTAAATATAGAATTGTTGTTATTTTAATAAATTAACTCTAAGCCATTTCAATAAATTTGCCAAATATGGGCAGAATTCGGCTGATTTAGTGCATTTGGCATAAAGCCACCACAAGCTGCTTGGTATCTTGTGGTGGCAATTGTGCCGTTAGCCGTTATTCTACTTGGCTGACATCACGCACAGCACCAGTGTCGGCAGATGTTGCCATGGCTGCATAAGCACGCAAGGCTTGGCTGACAGTGCGATTGCGATTGATGGGTTTAAATGCCATTTTGCCTCTGGATAGTTGTTTTTCGCGGCGTTTGTCCAGCTCATCATCTGTTACATCAAGATGAATTGTGCGGTTGGGAATGTCAATGTGAATCGTGTCAAATTCTTCAACAAGACCAATATTACCCCCCTCAGCCGCCTCTGGACTGGCGTGTCCGATAGATAGACCTGATGTGCCACCACTGAAACGACCATCGGTCAGTAATGCACAAGCCTTGCCCAAGCCTTTTGATTTTAAATAAGAAGTTGGGTAGAGCATTTCTTGCATACCGGGGCCACCTTTTGGACCTTCGTAACGGATAATGACAATATCCCCTGCGATAATCTGATCGCCCAAGATTGCCTCTACTGCCGCCTCTTGGCTTTCAAATACTCTGGCACGCCCTGTAAAGGTCAAAATGCTCTCATCAACGCCTGCAGTCTTGACCACGCAACCACGCTCGGCAATATTGCCAAACAGCACCGCCAAGCCGCCATCTTGACTGTAGGCAAAATCCTTACTGCGGATGCAGCCACTTTCACGGTTCAAATCCAGATTGCTCCAGACTTTATTTTGGCTAAATGCCTCGGTGGTGCGTATGCCAGCAGGGGCGGCGATATACAGCTCACGAGCCTCACTGTTGTCAGGGTTCATGATGTCCCATTTATCAAGAGCGGCTTGCAGGCTTTCTGAATGCACGGTTGGTACATGGGTTTTTAATAGCCCTGCACGGTTTAATTCTGCCAAAATCCCCATCACGCCACCAGCACGATGCACATCTTCCATGTGGTATTTTTGGGTGGCAGGGGCGACTTTTGATAGGCATGGCACCGAGCGAGACAAGCGGTCAATGTCCGCCATCTTAAAGTCCACGCCTGCTTCATTGGCAGCGGCAAGCAGGTGTAAGATGGTATTGGTTGAGCCGCCCATAGCAATGTCTAGGCTCATGGCATTTTCAAAGGCCTCTTTGCTGGCGATTGAGCGTGGCAGTACGCTGGCATCGTCTTGTTCATAGTAGCGTTTGGCAAGGGCAACGATGCTGCGACCTGCTTGCAAAAACAGCTGTTTGCGTTTGGCATGCGTGGCGAGCAATGAGCCGTTACCGGGCAGTGATAAGCCCAGTGCTTCGGTTAGGCAGTTCATGGAATTGGCGGTAAACATACCAGAGCATGAGCCACAGGTTGGGCAGGCTGAGCGTTCGACATTGGCAACATCATTGTCTGAAATAAGGTCATCAGCAGCATCAATCATGGCATCAACCAAATCCAGCTTACGCACCTTTTGACCATCATCATTAGTGATGGTTTCGTGGACGGTATGCCCATCACCTAGAGTACTTGCTAACACCTTGCCAGCCTCCATCGGGCCGCCAGAGACAAAGATGGTTGGAATGTTTAGTCGCATGGCTGCCATCAGCATACCTGGGGTGATTTTGTCGCAGTTGGAAATGCAGACCAATGCATCGGCACAATGGGCATTGACCATGTATTCAACACTGTCCGCAATCAAATCACGACTGGGCAAGCTATACAGCATACCACCATGCCCCATGGCAATGCCATCATCAACGGCGATGGTGTTAAATTCTTTGGCAACGCCACCTGCTGCCTCAATCTCTCGGGCGACCAGCTGACCCAAATCTTTTAAATGCACATGACCGGGAACGAATTGGGTAAATGAGTTGGCAATGGCAATGATGGGCTTGTCAAAATCCGCATCGGTCATGCCAGTGGCACGCCACAAGGCTCTTGCTCCTGCCATGTTGCGACCTGCGGTAGATGTTTTTGAGCGGTAGGTTGGCATATTGCCTCCTTTGTTGGCGATTGGCTACAAATATGAATGCAAATTTGCTTATTTTAGCACTTTTTATCATCAAAAACTTGCTTGATTTTGGCAGTGATGAGAAATTTTGTCTATAAAGGTGCAATGCAACCAAAAATTACCATTCATCAGACTGACAAAATCAACCAAGCGGTAGAGATTATTTGTGATTCATTTGCAGTTACAAAATACAACAAAAAATAAAAATATAATAAAATCAATATCTTAAATAAAATTTTTGCAGTATCGGCAATAAATAAAAATCCAAAAATTTGCAAATCAATACCGATATTGTTAGTCTGATGGATTATTGATTGATTTTTAATTGTATTTTTTAAATTTATCTAAATATAAAGTTGAAACCGCTACATTGTAATCGTATGCTGTGCGGTTATTCAGATACTGTGCATCGGTGGGTAATGGTATTTGGCAATATTTTTAAATTTATTATTTATATAAAATACAATTAAAAATCCTTAAAAAGTAGCCTTGTTTTACATTGAATATAACAAGGCGATGACACCATTAAGGATAAACTATGAATAATCAACAAGTTACAGATAATTCTTGTGATAAAGAAGTCATGGCAGAAGGGGTTAAAATCAGCCGATTTGGCATATTTCCCAAAGTCAGCATTCCTGTTTTTGTAAGCTCTGCTTTATTGATTATGCTGTTTTTATTATATGGAGCGTTGTTCAGCGAGCAAGCAGGGGCGGTATTTGGACAGGTGCAGCAGTTTATCAGCACCAGAGTTGGTTTTGTGCTGATTATTTTGATGAATGCAGCGTTGGTTTTTTGTGCTTATTTGGGATTTAGCCATTTTGGCGATATTCGTCTGGGTCATCAGACCGAAACGCCGCAGTACAGTTTTGGCTCGTGGATTGGTATGCTGTTTTCGGCAGGGATTGGCATTGGGCTTTTGTACTGGGGAACGGCAGAGCCATTGTATCATTTCGCCTCGCCACCGATGGGTGAGCCACAGAGTATTGAGGCGGCAAAATTGGCAATGCAGCTTTCGTTTTTGCATTGGGGATTGCACGCTTGGGCGGTGTATGCCATCGTTGCGTTGTCGCTGGCCTATTTTCATTATCGGCGAGGATTGCCCCTGTCGATTCGCTCGGTGCTGTTTCCGCTGATTGGTAAACGCATCTATGGCAAATGGGGTCATGCGGTTGATGTTTTGGCGGTATTTGGCACGATGTTTGGCGTGGTAACTTCGCTGGGATTGGGTGTTATGCAGCTTGAGACAGGGTTGGTGCAATTGTTTGGTATTAGCCCAAGTATCTGGCTGAAGGTGTCTTTGATTGCACTGATTACCATCGCTGCTGCTGTCTCGGTGATGGCGGGCTTGGATAAAGGAGTGAAAAGATTGAGCGATATTACCATCGTTGCTACTTTGTTGCTGCTTGTCTTTATGGTGATAACAGGGCCGACACAGTTTATTTTTGATAGTTTTGTGGAGAATATTGGCAACTATGCAGGCAATCTTATCAGTTTGGGGCTGTGGAATGAGGCGTATGCCGATAGCAATTGGCAGGCGAGTTGGACGGTGTTTTATTGGGCGTGGTGGGTGAGCTGGTCGCCGTTTGTGGGGATTTTTATTGCACGCATCTCAAGAGGTCGCACCATTCGTGAATTTTTGTTTGGCGTGCTGTTTGTGCCGATGACGCTGCTGTTCTTTTGGTTTACTACATTCGGTGGTGTGGCGGTATATATGGAGCTGCTGGGTGATTTTGGCTTGGTGCAAGCGGTGCAGGCGGACTATGGCAGTGCGGTCTTTAAATTGATTGAATATTATCCATTGACGCAAGGGTTGATGGTGGTGATTTTGGCGATGATTGTCTTGTGGTTTGTAACATCGGCAGACAGTGCCAGTCTGGTGGTGGATATGCTGACGGCAGGGGGTCAGACCAACCCACCAAAGATACAGCGGTTGTTTTGGGTAACTTCAGAGGGGCTGATGGCGGCGGTGCTGATTGTGGCAGGTGGCTTGTCGGCATTGCAGGCGGCCGCCATTATTGCAGGTTTGCCATTTGCTTTGGTGGTGTTTGTGATGATGTACTGCCTATGGCGTGGACTGGGACGAGACAGATTGACACTGTATCGCAACAAGCAGTGGTACATTACCGCAGAGTCGGCAGAGCATAATTCTCACGATGAAATGAGAGATGAGCATTTGCTTGGTGGGCCATTGCCACTGCCCAAGCACGCCACTGATGATAAGCCCAAAGGGTGAAAAATTTGACTCTTGGTCAAAAATATTGGGATTTTTCAAGAAATAATAAAAATAGTTATCATAAAACTTGAAAATTTAGCAAAACCTTGCTAGGCTTGCAAATTGCACACAAAAACCAATGGTACGGCGATTGGCACGCCAAAGAGTATCATTGGTTCGTCAATAAAACAAACTTGGCAGATTTGCCATAGATGGGAAGATTTCATGACAACAATCCAAGCACAAAAATCATTTATTCTGATGGCGATGGCTGTCTTTTTGCTAATGGTGAGCTTTTATTATTTGATTCATGTATGGTTGATTGTTTTTGCTTCAATTCTGATGGCGGTATTTTTGTTGAGCTTGGTTGAATTTTTGACAAAAATTCCTGTATTGGGGCGGTATGCCAGACGGTTGCCGCATGGCGTGTTATTGACGCTGGTGGTGTTGTTTTTGCTGGGTATTTTTGTGGGTTTTGCTGCCACATTTGGGCATGAGCTTGCCAATCAGCTTGAGCATTTAAAACAAATGATACCGCAAGCATTTGATTATTTGCATCAGTATGTGCAAAGTTATCCAATGCTGTATGAATGGCTACAAAATCAAGCGTGGATTGAGCGACTGCGTAGCGACCCTCAAGGGTTTTTGGCACAGTTTGGCGAAGGTGCGATGACGCATTTGCCGACTTATTTGGGCGGTGTAATCAGCGGTATTGGCACTTTTGTGGTGATTGTGATACTTGGGTTGTTTTTGGCAATTTCGCCTGCGGTATATCGCCGAAGTTTTGTTGCGATGATTCCAAAGAATAGTCGCAATAAGGCGGAATATTTGCTTGAGCGTAGCTATCGTGCGATGCAGCAGTGGCTGGTAGGGCAGCTTGTGGTGATGGGTTTTGTGGGGGTTTCAACAGGGGTGGCGTTGTGGCTGATGGATATTCCTTTTGCCTTGGCTTTGGGGTTTATTGCATTTTTGCTGGATTTTGTTCCTGTGCTTGGCCCTTGGCTGTCGGCAGTGCCGATTGTGCTATTGACGCTGATTGTTGCTCCAGATATGTTGCTGTGGGTGGTTATTATGATTGTGGCGGTGCAGCAACTTGAGAGTTATGTTGTTGCCCCAATTGTACAAAATCGCATGGTGGATTTGCCACCTGTGGCACTGCTGCTGCCACAAGTGGTGATGGGGTCGATTACGGGCTTTTTGGGTGTGGCACTGGCAGCACCGATGATGGTGATGATTATCGTATGGGTGCAGGTGCTGTATATCAAGTTCACACTGGGGGATTATACGGTACAAATTTTGGATCAAGACGAAGAGCAGATGAAAAATGACCTATATGCTGACTTTCAGGGCTATCAACAAAAGCAGACTGCCAATAATCCAGCAAAAAATACGCCACCGCAGCAGACAATCAAGCCAAATGGTGATGATGCTTAGCCCAAAGCGGTGGCAGTAATTTTCTCCAAGATAGCATCGTGCAGATAGCCCAAGGCGGCAGGGCGGTTGTTTTTTAGGGTGTTGAGTGCGTGTGTGGTTGCCAGAGCGTGAGAGTTTGGCAATCGCATATAGTTGTCATGCGTGTCAATGATAAGTGTATCGCCTTGCAGGTCGGCACTTATTAGCTGATATTGAGAATTTTTGTAGATGATATTAACATTTCCTGCCAATTGCCAGCGTGCAGCCTCTTGGGCGATGAGTGCTTGGGGTTCGCCATAGACCGCTTGGCTGTGTTTGGCGGTATTGGTGAATTGGGTGTGCAGTGCCAATGGCAACTCATCGCAGGCAATGACAGTTGTGCCGCTGATTTTGATGTGCCATGCAGGGCAGATTGTGCCTGTGGGCAAGCCAAGCATATAAGATGCTTCATCGGCAGTAACCATTTTATTAATTTGCCTAAGCAGTGTGGCACTAAGGGGTAAGTCTGCCTTGATTTCATCGGGCAAGCTGTCATAGTGTGCCAAAAACATTTGTGGCAAATCATAAGCGGTGTCAATGTTGGTCAGTTTGACATTATGCACACGAAACACAAAGCCATCATCACCAAACAGGTCTTGCAAAATCAATAAGGGCTGTTCGTCAGTATCCATAATCATCGGCTCATAAAAATGCTTACTATAGCAAAAATCGGCAAGAAAATCAGCTTAAATCATCATAAAATTATGCTACAATGCAGTCAAGATGGCATTGCAAGAAAATGGCGTGTTTGCCGTTGGTGCAATGACATAAGTCTATGGCAATTACGAGAGATTTTATGAAACCATTATACGATGATAGCAATATTTTTGCCAAAATTTTGCGAGGAGAGCTGCCTTGCCACAAGGTTTATGAAGATGAGAAGACTTTGGCGTTTATGGACATTATGCCTGTGGCGACAGGGCATGTTTTGGTCATTCCCAAATGTCAAGCGGTGGAGCTTAGTGATTTGCCCTTAGAATACGCCACGGCTGTCATTGCCACCGCCCAAAAAGTCATGACCGCTCAGCGTCAAGTGCTAAATACTCAGGCAATCATGCAGATGCAGCTCAATCATGCCGATGCAGGTCAGTCGGTTTTTCATTATCACATGCACCTTGTGCCAGCACATTTTAGCACAATTGCCAAGCACGAAACACTGACCGTTGATGCAGACACGCTTGCCAAACTTGCCAAGCAGTTGGCGGCAGCGATTGCTTAATTAAGTTATCATTGCCAAAGAATCTTAGCAAGCCAACTGGCGTGCTGTATTTCACAGCTTAAGGGTGTCTGCCAACTTGGCACAGGTTTATTTGTCGGGCAAAATTGATACAAAAAAGACGCATCATGTGATGCGTCTGATGGGAATGGTGGCATTAACCAACAAAGGCTCGCTCAACCACATAGTCGGCAGGCTCGCCCATGCGTGGCGATACTGTCAAGCCAAACTCGTCCAAGATAGCAGCGGTGTCGGCATTCATCGCCATGCTGCCACAAATCATCACACGGTCATCTTGCTTGTTGATTGGTGGCAGTCCGATGTCGTCAAACAGTTTGCCTGATTTTAATAAGTCGGTAACACGCCCTGTGTTTTTGAACTCATCACGAGTAACGGTTGGGTAGTAGATGAATTTTTCACGCACCCATTCGCCAAAAATCTCATCATTTGGCAATTCGTTCTCAAAAAAATCACGATAAGCCAAATCCTCAACATGACGAACCCCGTGTACCAAAATCACTTTTTCGAAGCGTTCGTAAACTTCAGGGTCGCGGCATAATGATAAAAACGGAGCAAGACCTGTACCAGTTGCCAGCATATACAAATGTTTACCAGGCAACAAGTCGTCCAGCACCAGCGTGCCTGTGGGTTTTTTGCTGATCAGCAGTTCATCGCCGACTTGAATATGTTGCAGGCGGCTGGTAAGTGGGCCGTCTGGTACTTTGATGGAGAAAAATTCCAATTCCTCTGCCCAGTTCGGACTGGCAATAGAATAGGCACGAGCCAAAGGCTTGCCATCAACCATAATGCCAATCATGGCAAACTCGCCATTGCGAAAACGCAAGCTGTCGCCACGCGTGGTTTTGATGGTGAATAGACTGTCATTCCAATGATGAACATAAGTAACAGTTTCGCTGATAAATTTTGACATAATGTTCTCTATAGCTGATTAGGTTGTGATATTAGCCCTGTTAGCTGGCGATTGGTTGGCAAATAATTGGTGTATAATAACCAGTTTTGCCAGAACTATTTAGGGTAATTTTGGAATAAGCACTGCACATTTTAGCATAAACGAGATTATTTTCCCATGCAAGAAATCCATTTGCCGATTATTGGTTATCATCGCTCACCGTTGCCACAAAAATTTGGTACGCCAAGACAGCCGAATTTGGTTGAGCTTGCCAGTTATATTGACTTCGTGCCACCATTTGATACACCAGCGGCATTTGAAGGTATTGAGATTTATAGTCATTTGTGGGTATTGTGGCAATTTCATCAGAATGTTGTGCAGAAAAATTTTCGCCCGCAGGTGCGTCCGCCAAGGTTTGGCGGCAATGCCAAGATGGGGGTATTTGCAACTCGTAGTATGTACAGACCGTCAGGGTTGGGGCTGTCGGTGGTGCGACTTGTCGGCGTTGAATGCCATCAGCACAGTGTGCGGCTGCATATCGCTGGTGCTGATATGATTGACGGCACGCCAATTGTTGATATTAAGCCGTATTTGCCGTTTGTGGACAGTGTGTTTGATGCTGTCAGTGGCAAGATAGATACACCAGCTGTTAGGAAGGTTGTGATAGATGCACAGGCAAGCCAAGCATTTGCTGATTGTGTGCTACAAGGGGTGCTAAGTGCAACCGATGTGGATATTATCACCCAGCTTATCGCCCAAGACCCCAGACCTGCCTATCGCCAGCAAGAGGTTGCGGTGGTGTTTTCTTTGCGTTTTTTGCAGGTTGATGTTGATTTTTTGATGGACGATGATGGGCTGATGCACATTGTGCAGGTGCGAATCTTGGCAAGCTGATGGCATTAGTCGCATGATAAAAAACAGCGGTCAAACTTGACAGTGCTAAGTTTGACCGTTTTTTTTGGCTTGGTTAAAAGGTGTAGGTTAATGCGGCAGCATAGTTACGACCTGTTGCTGTGTAGCGAGCAAAACCATAGCCTTTGTCATCAACCATGTTGTTGCCCGCCTCGCCATCAACAAACTGCTTAAGATTCTCCCAAGGGATATAACGCACATTGGTGATGTTGTACACGCCAGCGGTTAGGCTTAAGTTTTTGCCAAGTTTTTTGCTGCCATACAGATCGTAGATGAGGGCGTTTTTGCTGCGATTAATATGCTCGTACGCTCCTGAATATTCATAGCTTCTGCCTGTGGCTGTTCTGCCTTGTCTGATGACTTGGCATCTTTTGCTTTTTTGGCGGCGATGGCATTAACCACGCCGTGCAGCTGCCAGCTGTCATTATTGGCAGTGTAGCTTGCACCCATGATGAAGGTTGCTGGGGCGGTGCTTAGTGTGTTGATGGTAAGTTTGCCATTATTGCTGTCAAAACTTGCACGGTCTTTGGCTTGGTGATAGTTGGCAAATGCCAGCAATCGACCATTGGTGCTAAGTAGATTGGATAAATCAGCATCAACACCAAGTTTAAACCCTGTAACTTTGGCATCATTTAGATTGACCGACTGTGAACAGTACGACCCGCCACAGCCTGCTAAGTCATCACCCCATTTGGTTTGGATAAAATTTTTGTAGTTATTTTGATAAGCTGTTGCGGTTAGCCTTATATTACTAAGTGGCTTAACTTGAACGCTGAACTCTTGGCTAAGGGAGGTTTCGGGTTTGAGTTCAGGGTTGGCAAGTTGTCTGATGTCAAAATATGGCACTTCTTGGTTGGCGTACAGTTGGGTGGTGGTCGGTGCCAAAAACCCTGTGGCGATTTTGTAGCCGACTTTGGCACGATTGGGTATCAGGTCATAATCGATACCACCGCTGTAGGTGGTTTTTGCAAATCGTGCTTTGGGCAAATTGTTGCCTTGACGGTACAGTTGGCAAAACGACCCTTCGTTATATTCATCACACAATTCAGCATTGATGGCATTTTCATCATTGCCAAAAACATTGTTCTGAAAATATGGTTTGGATTGATAATCGGTGTAGCGTACGCCAATATTTGCCCGAAGGCGATCATTTATCTCAATATTATCATGCAAATAAAAACTCAAATCCTGCTTTTTGCTATCAACAAATGCTCTGTCCATACTCGCTGTTTTGCCCAGCTGCACTGTTGCCAAATCGTAGTTTTGGCGGCTGTATTGCGTACCAAAGCTAAGATTATGCGTGCCTGCCTTGCCCAGCGTGATGGGATTGGTTTTGATGATTAAATCGGCTTGTTTGGTAACAGTGTTGGTCGGTCGATATTCTCGCCGATACAGCTGTGAGGATTTTAAGGTCTCGCCATCAAAGACTCTGTCATACAGCCAAGTATCCGCCAGTGTCAAGGCACGGCTTTGATTAAGATTTATCCCAATGCTGTCAATCAGTGTGGTTGTTGGTTGATAGCGATAACTTAGCCCATAGGTTGCCAGCCGACTGGTGTCATGCGTACGCCGTGCATCATTGGCAAGCCGTCTGTTGGGGCTGATGGGTGGGTTGTGCATGGAGTCGGCATTGGTCAGGCTTTGTTTTTCTTGATACAGACCATGTATGCCAAATCGATGCTTGTTTGATTTGATATAGAGCTTGGCAGTCAAGCCGTCTTGAGTGTAGCTTTGGGGATTTGGATAAATTAAGCTGCTTGCGGTGATGAGGTTTGGCATCTCATCATGGCTAAATACATAATTTGGGTCAAGTTTTGCCTTGTCTTTTGGACGCATGGCATGGTTCTTGGTTTTGCTGCCTTCTCGGCGTGTATAATTGAGCAAAAATTCAGCTTTGGTACCAACCGCCGCCATACCAACCGCCGCCATTTTTTCTTCATTTTTATTGCTGTAACCAATTTTGGCATAGCCACCAAAGCCTTGCGTGTCTTTGACTAGGCTTGTAGGTTCTTTGCTCTTAAAGCTCACCGAGCCGCCCAACGCACCAGAGCCGACCGCTGTACTGTCAGCACCTGCGTGTATCAGTACCTGATCCATCAGTTCCATTTCGGGTATGATACGACCCTCGGGCATATAGCCATAGCGTGAAAATATTTCATTTGATTCTGATTCTGGCAAATTCACCCCATCAAGATTTAGGTTCACCCGATTGCCCTCAACGCCACGAATGGCAAAGCCTTGATTGCCAAATCTGCCCAGCTGGGCGACCGAGACATCGCTGTCATAACGCACTAAATCATAAGCATCATTAATAAGCTGGTTGTTCAGATTGTCCCTTGTGATTTTGCTATCGGCAAATTGCAATCTGGGCAGGCTGGCTTGATGAATGATGGCTGGCGGCAGCACAACGGTGAGTGGGCGGTTGTCGGCAGGCGTGTCCGCATGGGCATTTTGTGCCATAATCATAAAAATACATAACGCCAGTAAGGATTTACTGGTTGTTGGCATGGTCAATTGATTCATTATCTTGCCTATTTGTTAATTAATATTGCTAAAAAGTATCCGAATAAATAAATTATACATTACAGCAACAAAATATCAAATGAAAAAATTTTTGATTATCATTCTCATTAACAAATAAAAAGTTATGGATAACCACAAGAAAAATGGCAAAATTCTGACATAAGATTGGTAGCCAACTGATTGATGTTATATAAAATCTGTAATGGCGGCAAATCTTGCAATTAGCGGTTGGTAAAAATGTGGAAAAACGGCATGGTGGAGTTCAATCGTCTGATTTGCTTTATAAAAGCAAAACCCCCGTCCTAAGACAGGGGAAATGTGATGGTGCCCAGAGCCGGACTTGAACCGGCACGCTCAAAAGAGCGAGGGATTTTAAATCCCTTGTGTCTACCAATTTCACCACCCGGGCAAAAAATGGAGGCTGGAGTCGGAATCGAACCGGCGTACACGGAGTTGCAGTCCGCTGCATGACCACTCTGCCATCCAGCCATTTAAGTGTTGCTATCTTACCAAAAATTTTCAAAAAAACAAGCAAAATTTTCAAATTTTCAAAAATTTTTAGCAAATGGGCAGGTATTTTACTATTTTGCACACAAAATCAACCAAATTGCAAGCGATAAATCTGACCGCTGTGTATAAGGTTGTGGCGGAAATCCGCAAGTTTACGATTGATAAGCAAAAAAAAAGGGTTATAATAAGAAGATTTATTGGGCGATTATTTATTAATTGTCAGACAGTGCCAAGCATGCTTGGCGTATGAAGCGGTTTTAAGGTTTTGCTTAATTTATATTTAATTTTTAATATTAAGTAGGTAAATCCGTAAAATCATGTAACAAAAAGTAGGTTTTTATGAAATTAAATTTACGCGCAGCCATGATTATTGCCTTGATGGGCAGTACAGGCTTTTTGGTGGCGTGTGGCAAGTCTAATGAGCAAGCAGTTCAGCAGCAACAAATGCCAAACCCAGTTGTTGATGTACAGACCATCACCTTGCAGACTGTGCCTGTGATTCAGAGTTTTGCAGGTCGAGTGGCGGCCAGCGAGACTTCTGAGGTGCGTCCGCAGGCAACGGGCGTGGTCGAAGAAGTGCTGTTCCGTGAGGGTAGTATCGTGCAGGCAGGTCAGCCTTTGTACCGCATTAATGTTGATAACTATACCAGCTCGGTTCAGGCTGGCGAAGCGGCGGTCAGAAGTGCCGAAGCTGCGGTGGGCAATGCACAAGCAACCAGAGCATCAGCACAGGCAAATCTGGCAGCACAACAGGCAAATCTGGCACAGGCTCGTGCGGATTTGGCACGCTATGAGGGCTTGTTAGAAGTGCAGGCGGTCTCTCGTCAATTATACGATCAGGCGGTAACCGCAGTGCGTACGGCACAGGCAAATGTCGAAGCTGCCAAAGCAGCAGTAGCACAAGCAGATGCCAATATCGCCAGTGCCAGCTCATCAGTACAAAGTGCCAAAGCCAGTCTGGGAGCCAGTCAGCTGGATATTGGTCGCACCATCGTCAAAGCTCCAATCAGTGGCGTAACAGGCATCTCTGCCGTTACCGCTGGAGCATTGGTTGCAACCAACCAAGCAACGCCGCTGGTTACCATCAGTCGCTTGAATGAAGTGTATGTGGATATCAGCCAGTCTGCTGCCGAAATGCTACGCTTGCGTGAACAAATCGAGTCAGGTCAGGCAGGTCAGGGCAGTGCAGAGGTGCAACTGGTGCTAGAAGATGGGCAAACTTACCCGATGCTTGGCAGATTGTTGCTTGCCAATGCACGCGTTGATGAATCAACAGGGGCGATGACCTTGCGTGCGATTTTCCCAAATCCACAAGGCAAGCTAGTGCCAGGTATGTTTGTTAATGCTCGCCTGATTCAAAGCGTCGTCCAAAATGCTGCTTTGTTGCCACAAAGTGCCATCATGCGTACACCAACTGGCGAAACCCAAGTATATATCGTCAATGCTGACAATAAGGTTGAGCTACGCAACATCACAACCTCTGGTACTTATAATGGCAATTGGATTGTAACAGGTGGTATTAATTCTGGCGACCGTGTGGTGATTATCGGTGGCAGCAAGGTAAAACCTGATCAAGAGGTAACGGCACGCGAACTGCCAGCAGCCAGCAGCGAAGCAAATGCTGCAGCCCAAGCTCCAGCAGGCAACCAACCAGCCGCCAATGCAGCAACTGTACCTATGGCTCGTCCATCAAAAGATGGCGACACTGCCGATGCAGCAACCGAAGCCGAAGCGGCAGCTGACTCATCTCAATAATCCAACGAATAGGTAATATATGTCTCGTTTTTTTATTCATAGACCGATTTTTGCTTGGGTTATCGCCATCTTAATCATGCTGGTGGGTATCTTGGCAATTCGTGGTCTGCCAATTGAGCAATATCCACAAATCGCACCACCGACAGTATCGGTGCAGGCAACATACCCCGGTGCTGATGCCGAGACCATTGAAAACTCGGTAACTCAAGTCATTGAGCAGCAGATGAAAGGATTGGACGGCTTGATGTATATGTCATCAAGCTCATCAGCAGCAGGGACGGCATCCGTTACCCTGACTTTTGAAAATGGCACAAATCCAGACACTGCACAAGTTCAGGTGCAAAACAAGCTACAAGCTGCAACCAGTTCACTGCCCGAAATGGTGCAGCGTATGGGTCTGACAGTCGAAAAATCAGCCAGCGACTTTTTGATGGTGGCAGGTTTTGTTTCTGAAGATGGCAGCATGGATCAGACGGATATTGCTGACTATATCAATGCCAATATTGTCGATCCAATCAGCCGTGTAGAGGGCGTTGGTGGTACGAATATCTTTGGTTCGGCTTATGCCATGCGTATTTGGCTTGATCCTGACAAACTGCGTGCCTATGGGCTGATGCCTGCTGATGTATCGGCAGCAATCTCTGCCCAAAATGTGCAAGTATCGGCAGGTCAATTGGCAACATTGCCAACCGATGCTGATAAGGCGGTGATTAATGCGACTGTCAGTGTACAAAGCTATATGCAAACGCCAGAACAGTTTGAGAATATTCTGCTAAAAACTGATACCGCAGGGGCACAGGTACGCATTAAAGATGTTGCGCGTGTTGAGCTGGGCAGTGAAAACTACCAATTCCAAGCTCAATATAACGGCAAGCCTGCCTCAGGTATGGCAATCATGCTATCATCGGGTGCGAACGCATTGGAGGTGCGTGAGGCTGTCGGTGCCAGACTTGATGAATTGTCGAAGAATTTCCCACAAGGCATGAAAATGGTTGTGCCTTATGACACCACGCCATTTGTGCGTTTGTCAATCAGCCAAGTGGTTAATACGCTGATTGAAGCGATTGTGCTGGTGTTTTTGGTCATGTTCTTATTCTTGCAGAATTGGCGTGCAACCTTAATCCCAACTTTGGCGGTGCCTGTGGTGATTTTGGGTACTTTTGCCGTATTGTCTATGTTGGGCTACAGCATTAACATTTTGACAATGTTTGCAATGGTGCTTGCCATCGGCTTGCTCGTGGATGATGCGATTATTGTCGTGGAGAATGTTGAGCGTCTGCTAGAAGAAGATCCCAATATCTCTGTGATGGACGCAACGATAAAATCCATGGGCGAAATCAGCAAGGTGGTTGTTGGTATTGCGTTGATTTTGTCGGTGGTTTTTGTACCGATGATTTTCTTTGGTGGTTCAACTGGGGTGATTTATCGTCAGTTTGCGGTAACTTTGATTACCAGCATGACACTGTCGGCAATCATTGCCTTGATTTTTACGCCAGCATTGTGCGTTACTATCTTAAAACGACAAGCACACAAAGATATTCATACCCAAAAAGGCTTTTTTGGTTGGTTTAACCGTCTATTTTATAAGGCAAGTCAGCGTTACGAGAGATTTGTCGGCAAGACTTATTCTGCCAAATTAATCTATTTGGGCATTTATGCAGCAATCATTGCCGTGATGGCGTTGCTTTTTGTGCGTCTACCAAGCTCCTTCGTTCCTGAAGAAGATCAGGGTGCGGTGATGACTTTGGTGCAGCTGCCAGCAGGTTCAACATTGGCACAGACCAATTCGGTCATGCAAAAGATGGCAGAGTACTATAACACCCAAGAAGCGGATAATATTGAATCGGTATTTACCATTTCAGGTTTTAGCTTTATGGGTACTGGACAAAATGCTGGTATGGCATTTGTTGATTTAAAAGACTGGGACGAGCGTAAGGGTGAGCAAAATACCGCCCAAGCAATCGTGGCTCGTGCGATGGCGATGAATGTGATGATTCCTGAGGCGAGTTTGATTTATCCAGTTGCTCCGCCACCAATTCAGGGCTTTGGTAATGCCAGCGGCTTTGAGATGCAGCTACAAGATATTGGCGGTGTTGGCCATGCAGCCTTGCTTGAGGCACGCAATATGCTGATGGGCATGGCAATGCAAAACTCAGAGATTGCGTCAATTCGCCCAGGTGGTCAAGAAGATGCACCGAAACTAAAAGTGGACATTAACCAGCAACAGGCAGCTGCTTATGGCGTTTCGTTGCCAACAGTTAATGGTACTTTGTCGCAAGCATGGGGCGGTAGCTATGTCAATGACTTCATTGATCGTGGTCGTATCAAGAAAGTCTATATCCAAGGCGAGCCAAGCAGTCGCACCGTACCAGAGGATATCAACCGTTGGTATGTGCGTAATAATTCAGGCGAAATGGTTAGCTTGGGTGCATTTGCAACCAGCAAGTGGGAATACGGCAGCCCAAGTCTGACTCGCTATAATGGCTTCTCATCAATGGCTCTGACAGGGGCGGCAGCACAAGGCAAGAGTACTGGTGATGCGATGAATGCAATGACTCAGATGGCAGAACAGTTGCCAGAGGGTATTGATTTTGAATGGACAGGCTTATCACTTGAGCAACAAAAATCAGGCGGTCAAGCACCATTCTTGTATGCCATTTCTATCTTGGTGGTATTTTTGTGCTTGGCGGCATTGTACGAAAGTTGGTCTGTGCCATTTTCGGTGATTTTGGTTATTCCGCTGGGCGTTATCGGTGCGTTGTTATTTACGACATTGCGTGGTTTTGCCAACGATGTTTATTTACAAGTAGCACTATTGACTGTGGTCGGCCTGTCGGCGAAAAATGCGATTTTGATTATTGAATTTGCCAAAGAAATCCAAGAATCAGGCAAGTCGCTCAAAGAATCAGTCATGGAAGCAGCACGCCTAAGATTGCGTCCGATTATCATGACATCGCTGGCATTTGGCATGGGTGTTGTGCCGCTTGCGATTGCCGCAGGTGCAGGTTCAGGCAGCCAAAATGCAGTTGGTACGGGGGTTGTTGGCGGTGTATTGACAGCAACTTTCTTGGGTATATTCTTTATCCCAATGTTCTATGTGTGGGTAAGAACGCTGTTCCCATATAAGCCAAAATTGACTGTTAATACACAAGTTAAGGAGTAATCATGACTACTTCAACTGTAAAAGTTTTTAGCCTGTCGCTACTGGCTGCTGCTTTGGCAGCCTGTGGCAGTATTCCAAAAAAAATCGACACAACAGCAGCCGTGCTTGCCGTGCCAAATGTGCCGATGAATGAATCCTATGAAGTGTATGATGACCAAACCATCAGCACCAGTCAAGCAGGCAGTATGGCAGCAGTGCGTTGGCAGGATTTTTATACCGATGACAAACTCAAGTCTTTGATTGAGTTGGCGTTGGAGCATAATAAAGACCTGCAATCAGCAGTGTTGGCGGTGCAGTCAGCTCGTGCTCAGTACCAAATCACTCAAGCTGGCAGCTTGCCATCGGTCGGTGCATCAGCAGGGGCGACACGCCAAGCCAACAACCGTATCGATGCCAACCCATCGACAGCTTATAATGTTGGTCTGGCGATGAGTAGCTATGAGCTGGATTTGTGGGGTAAGGTTGCCAGCCAAAAACAGCAAGCACTGCACCAATATCTAGCCACTAACGCTGCCAAAGATGCTGCACAAATCTCCATCATCTCAGGCGTAGCACAAGGCTATGTCAGTTTGGCACACGCACTGGCACAGCGTCAGCTTGCTGTTGAGACGCTCAAGACTCGTGAGCAGGCATTGCTTATCACCCAAAAACGCTTCGAGGCGGGTATTGATGCCAAATCGCCCAGTTTGCAGGCAGCAAGCTCACTTGAAGAAGCAAAACTTGCGGTGTATGCTGCCGATACCAATATCCTAAAAGCACGCAATGGTCTACAGCTACTCATTGGTCAGCCCGTGCCAGATGAGCTATTGCCAAGCATTAACAGTAACTTGCGTCTTAGCGATATCACGGCACAGACCTTGTTTAGCACAGGGTTGCCAAGCGAGCTGTTGTACTATCGTCCTGATATTATCCAAGCTGAACAAATGTTAAAAGCGGCAGGGGCGAATATCAATGTCGCTCGAGCGGCTTATTTCCCTTCGATTCAACTGTCGTCAAACATTGGCTTTAGCAGTGGCAGTCTGGATGATTTGTTAAAAAGCTCGGCATTGGGCTGGTCGTTTGGCCCAAGCATTAGCCTGCCGATTTTTGATGCAGGGGCTCGCCGTGCCAATTATCAAGTTGCCCAAGTTGCCCAGCAGTCCGCCTTGGTAAATTACGAAAAAGCCATTCAAACTGCCTTTAAGGAAGTTTCTGATGTGCTTGCTGACCGTGCCAATCTGGGTCGTCAGTTGCAGTCGCAATTTAGCCTACAAGATAATTTTCAGCAGACTTATAACATTGCTTATGCAAGGTTTCGTTCAGGGCTTGACAACTATCTGACCGTGTTAGATGCCGAGCGTTCGCTATTTGCCAATCAGCAGGGCATTTTACAACTAGAATTGGCAAGATTAATCAGCCAGATTCAGTTGTATCAAGCACTTGGCGGCGGTGCTAATTTGACCGCCGAGCAGATTGCTGAGTTTGAGCGTCAGCGTCAGGCGATGCGTACTGCCGAGCTTGCCAATGGTCAACAGCCTGAAAAAGCAGCAGTGCCAGCAGCAAGCCAGACTGTCATCACGCAACCTGTGCCAGAACATTTACCAAGTGGTACACAGGCACCGTGATTGTGATGAAAATTTATCTAAAAGCACTCATTGATGGGTGCTTTTATTTTTTGCTTGTGTTAGAATGGGGGTAGGTTTGTTGCCAAAGATGGCAATTTTTTAAGTCCGTTTAAGGGAGTATTTATGAATAGACGCAATTTTTTGTATGGTAGCATGGGTGCGACAGCATTGGGATTATTTGGCTTGCCAAAGATGGCATTAGCCACGCTGCCAACAGTTTCACTACAAACGCCCGAGCATTTATCAGGCAACCCTTTGCTTGATTTTTCGGGTTTGCCAAAGTATTCAAAAATCAAACCTGAGCATATCATGCCTGCGATGCAATTTTTGATTGATGAATCCAAAAAAGTCATCGAGCAGGTCGCAAACCAGCCGAATTTAACTTGGGATAATTTTTATTTCCCCTTGGCGGACATTGATGAAAAATTTGATCGTGCATGGACATCGGTATCAAATCTCAACTCTGTTGCCAATACACCAGAATTAAGAGAGGCGTATAACAGCACCAGAAGTGTTGTGAGCGAGTTTTACACTTGGCGTGGTATGCACAAGCCACTGTTTGATGCGATGATGACGCTCAAAAACTCTCCAGAATTTGCCCAGTACAATGCCGCACAACAAAAATCCATTGATGATGCTTTGCTGAGTTTCCGCTTGTCGGGCATTGATTTGCCAAAAAATCAACAAGAGCAGTTGGCGGATATTAACAAACGCTTATCAGAATTATCAACGCAGTTTGGCAATAATGTGCTTGATGCAACCAATGGTTGGCATAAGACTTTTGACACTGCCGAGCCGCTAAAAGGGCTAAATGAAGCAGCCTTGCAAAGTGCCAAAAAAGCCGCCGAGGACAAAGGCCAGACAGGCTATCGCATTGGACTGGATACGCCAAGCTATACAGCGGTAATGAACTATGCTGATGACGCTGCCTTGCGTGCCGAAGTGTACGAGGCATTTTTTACCAGAGCCTCTGAACTTGGGCCAAATGCTGGCAAATGGGACAATGGCCCTGTGATTGCTGAGATTTTGTCATTGCGACTGAAAAAATCCAAACTGCTTGGATTTAAAAATTATGCCGAATATTCTTTGGCAACCAAAATGGCAGATTCGCCAGCAGAGGTGATGGCGTTTTTGACAGGATTGGTGAACAAAAGCCGCAGCAAGGCAAAAACACAGGTTGAAGAGCTTGCCAAATTTGCCAAAACAAACTATGGCGTAGACAAGCTTAACGCGTGGGACATGGCATATTATACCGAAAAACACAAAAATGCCCTGTATTCATTTGACAAAGAAATGCTGCGTGAATACTTCCCCGAAGACAAAGTGCTGTCAGGCTTATTTGAGATTAGCAAGCGTCTTTTCGGTATCAGCATTCGCCCAGCCAAAGCCGATGTTTGGGACGAGTCGGTGAAGTTCTATGAAGTTTATGACGCTTTGGGTCAGCACAAGGCATCGTTTTATTTGGATATGTATGCTCGCAGCAACAAGCGTGGCGGTGCATGGCAGTCGGTTGCCATTGACCGTATTCGCCGTGCCGATGGCAGTTTGCAATTGCCTGTTACTGTGATGGCGATGAATTTTCGCAAGCCTGCCGATGGTCAGCCATCGCTATTGTTGCACGATGAAGTAAATACGCTGTTTCATGAGTTTGGACATGGCTTGCAATCCATGCTGACACAGATGGAGATTCTCGGGGTAACAGGGTTTAATGGCATACCATGGGACGCTGTTGAGTTTAACAGTCAGCTGATGGAGGGTTTTACCCTAGATCGTAAATCACTACCGCTAATCTCGGCACATTATAAGACTGGCGAGCCGCTGCCAAGCGAATTGCTTGATAAACTGCTAGAAGCCAAGCACTATCAAGGGGCATATCGTTTAATCCGTCAGTTGGAATTTGGTATTTTTGACATGAGAGCCAATACCGAGTACACTGCTGACAAGCCAAGCAACTATGCACAAAACCTGTTTTTGCAAGTTGTTGATGAGGTTGGTGTTGCTCATACGCCACGCTATGTACGCCGTCCGAACTTCTTTACGCACTTGTTCTCTGGCGGTTATGCAGCAGGATATTATAGCTATCTGTGGGCAGAGCTGTTGGCAAGCGATGGTTTTGCCAAGTTTGAAGAAGAGGGCGTACTAAACCCTGTAACAGGCAAACGCCTAGAAGACACCATCTTGTCTCAGGGTGGTTCTCGTTCGCCGATGGAGTTGTATATTAATTATCGTGGCCGCAAGCCAGATCCAAAGGCACTGCTCGCCACTTATGGCATTGAGTGATTTAAGCCTATCTTGAAAAACGGTCAGTAAGCTGGCCGTTTTTTTATAATCAGTGATAACCAGTTGCCACTGACAGATTGCTTATGCAAACATTGTGTTCGGTAGGATAGTGCATTTATATTTATAGTAATTTTATCAAAGCTGCCAAATTTTTATAAAAATTGGCAATTGCCAAAATTATTTTTAATTTATTAAAATTAATAAAAATTAGCCGAAATAGTATTTGGCAGATGGTTTTTATCCACTATTGCCAAGCTGTATAAGCTAAAAATGGCTTAAAGCTAATATCAAATACACTTAATTATTAAGCTATTTGGGTGTGGTTTTTGGTGGTGGGCTTATGCCAATAATTTGTAAATTTTTGGCTGCTGTAACGATGATTGTTAGCCAAGCAAACAAGTTGCAAGTACTGATTTATAAACCATCAAGCTTAGATTGGAGGTATAAAAAACGCCAAGCAATTGTTGGCGTTTTTGGTTGTTTTATTAGTGATTTGATGACTTTTGGGCATCGGTTACGGCAATCGCTGTCATATTGACGATGCGTCTGGCTGTTGCTGCAGGTACAAGGATATGCACAGGCTTATCAGCACCAAGCAAGATTGGGCCAATCGCTGAACCGCCGCTGGTTGCCTTGAGCAGGTTAAAGGCAATATGAGCTGCGTCCAAAGTTGGCATAATCAGCAAGTTGGCAGAGCCGTGCAGGGTGCTAAATGGGTGATTTTGTTCACGCACACGCACATCAAGAGCGGTATCGCCGTGCATTTCGCCATCAAACTCAAAATCCACATTCATTTCACGCAAAATGCGGTAAGCTTCACGCATTTTTACTGCTGATTCTCGCTGTGAAGTGCCGAAGTCAGAGTGCGACAATAGGGCGACTCGTGGCTCAACACCGAAGCGGCGAATGCTTTGGGCGGCCAAGATGGTCATTTCGGCAATTTGCTCAGCGGTTGGGTTTTCGTGAATGTATGGATCGGCGATAAATAATGTGCGATCTTGGAGAATAACACCGCTCATTGCATAAAAATCGCTGACACCTGCACGCTTACCGATAACACGGCGGATATAGCCCAAGTGCAAATCATAATAACCAAAAGTACCACATAGCAAGCCATCAGCATCGCCTTGGCTGACCATCATCGCACCCAAAAGCGAGCTTTTGCGACGCATATCACGGCGTGCCAATTCTGCCGATACGCCCAAGCGATGATTGGCTTGATGGTAGTACTGCCAGTATGCTTCATACTTAGGATTATTATTGATATCAACCACTTCTACATTTTCGCCCAAGTGTAGACGAAGACCCAGTACCTGAATCTGTTCAGCGATAACCTCTGGGCGACCGATGACAATAGGGTGAGCCATGTTCTCATCAACCACCACCTGTACGGCACGCAGGACATTTGGATCCTCACCTTCTGCATAGACAATGCGTTTGGGTGCTTGTTTGGCTTGGGTGAAAACAGGTTTCATTGCCAGTGCAGAGTTATAAACAAACTCGGAGAGGGTTTGGCGATAGGCATCAAAATCCTCAATCGGCAAAGTCGCCACACCAGAATCCATCGCAGCTTTGGCAACGGCAGGGGCGATGTTTAGGATTAGGTTTGGCTCTAGTGGGCCAGGAATGAGATATTCACGACCGAACTGCTTGCTTTCGGTGGCTTTGTCTGTTTCAGACAGCGACACTTCGGTGTGTGCCATCGCCGCAATGGCGTGCACACAGGCGATTTTCATCTCTTCATTGACAATGGTTGCACCAACATCCAATGCACCACGGAAAATGTAAGGGAAGCACAGAGCGTTATTGACTTGGTTTGGATAATCCGAGCGACCTGTTGCCATGATGACATCAGAACGAGCAGCGTGTGCAAGCTCTGGCATGATTTCGGGCGTGGGGTTGGCTAGGGCAAAGATGATGGGGTCTTTTGCCATGCGTTTGACCATATCAGGGGTCAAGATACCAGGGCCTGACAATCCCAAGAAAAAGTCAGCATCGCCAATGACTTCATCAAGCGTTACTGCGTCAGTGGCTTGGGCGAAGCGTTGTTTTGACTCATCCAGCCCCTCACGATGCGTGGTAATGACACCGCGAGAATCAAGCACATAGATATTTGAGCGAGTAACGCCAAGTGCCACAATCAGCTCAAGGCAGCTAATCGCCGCTGCACCAGCACCCGAACAGACAACTTTAATGTCAGCGATGTCTTTTTTGACAAGTTTTAGGGCGTTAAGCAAGGCGGCGGCTGCGATGATTGCCGTGCCATGCTGGTCGTCATGGAACACAGGAATATTCATGCGTTCACGCAATTCTCGCTCAATTTTGAAGCATTCAGGGGCTTTGATGTCTTCTAGGTTAATACCGCCAAAGGTCGGCTCAAGGCTTGCTACCGCTTCGATGAATTTGTCAGGGTCGTTTTGGTTAATCTCAATGTCAAAAACATCAATGCCAGCGAATTTTTTAAATAATACGCCTTTGCCTTCCATCACAGGCTTAGATGCCAATGCACCGATATTACCCAAGCCAAGCACGGCAGTACCATTGGTAATAACACCAACCAAATTGTTGCGAGCGGTGTATTTGGCAGCAAGTTTGGGATCTTTTTCAATCTCAAGGCATGGCACGGCAACGCCTGGTGAGTAGGCGAGTGCCAAATCTCGTTGGTTGGCGATTTTTTTGGTTGGTGTTACAGAGATTTTGCCGGGGTGTGGGTGTTCGTGATAGTGCAGAGCAGCTTGTTCAAATTGCTGTTTTTGTAGGTCGGCATCAGAATTAAATACCGTGTCTTTTACCTTTTGTTCTTCGGGGATTGTGTTACTCATAAATGACCCATTGGCTTGTTTGATTAATCCGTTTACTTACAATGCGTACACTGTGCGGTTGTAAGTTTGGTTGTAAATATAAATTCGGTCTTGCTATTTTAGCATGATTTTTTATCAAGTGATAGGCAAAAACAGAGATAAATTTATGATTCAAATCAGCAAATATGCACACAGATTGGTTGTAAAAAGCGATAAAACCATAAACTTAATGGTCGGTGCAACACGCCAATTTGTATTTGCAAAGCAAGCTGCAATGGATAAGTTTGATGGGCTGTTTGCAGCTTGGTTTTGGCAGTTGGGTTGTGCTGCTGATGAGTTGAGTTTGGGCTTGGGTGGTATAATTTGCTTTGGTGCTATTTATCAAGCCGAGCTGCCTTTGGGCGTAGCTTGATACAAATGCACACGATGGCAAAAATCAAGGCAAATAGCACATAGATAAGGGTATTTTTATTGTCTATAAGACTTGCGATGGTTACACCGATTGCCACGAAGACATGGGCAAGATTTAGCAGGTATTTGGCTGCTTTTTTGCTAAAATGATTGACAATAATCACATCCAAAGCCGTGCTATAAAAAATCTCAACCATCGTTATGCCGACTACCAAAGAAAACAACGGCAACAGGCGAAAATCTTCATGGCTCAAAAACGGCAGGTATAACAAAAAACAACAAGCAAGTGAGAGCAATAAGGCATAAAAATTGCCAATTTTGCTGGTGGTTATTTTGTAAAGCTTAATTTGTAACAAGACAATGGCAAGCGTATTTAACCCTATCAGATAGGGAAAAATCGCTTTTTTGTCAAAATTGGTCAAATGAATCGGCACGCCAACTTCAAAGGTATAATAAAAAATCGCAAACGCCATAGAGCTTAAGGCAAGAAATAGCACAATGCCGATTTGTGCGATGGTGTTTTGTGGATTTTTGCAATCTGTGGTGGCTTGTGGTGCTGATGTGGGTGCAACGCTTCGAGCAAATGCCCAAAACAAACCCATGCCAACAGCATACAATACCATCACGCCAATGCTAAGTGCATAAAATCCATGCGGTGCCTTTTGTGATAAGACGATGAATATGGGAGATATGGCAGCTGCCATGTTGGCAATGGTAAAACGCAGCGAAAAGCTGTGGGCAATATCATGTGAAGTTTGTTTGATGTACAAGGCACTGGCGGTTGAAAACAATACACCGCCTAGGGCATTGAGCGATAAAGCAACACACAGAGCATAAAACTGCTGACTGACCATAATGACAAAAAATGCACTGCTTTTAAGCACCAATCCTGCGATAAGATACTTATTAATGCGTTTTTCTAATGCCAAAAATAAGCCAATGACAGAAAAAAAGGGCAACAACCAAAATTTCATCGCACCGAGCAGCTCTACTTGTTGCTCTGAGACAGACCCATTCATTGTATAAAACACAATGAATGGTATCAACATGGTAGAGCCAAAAGCATTGATAAAAAAGCATAAGTTTAATGCCAGCTCACTACGGCGAAAATCAAATGCTCCATGCTTGCTTAATGCCATGATGCCATTTCCTTTGGGCTGATTATTTGACTTGTGTTATACGCTTGAGTGTTGTTTATGCATGTTCATTCAGCATTCTGGCAGCGTCTAAGGCAAAATAAGTCAAGATGCCATCGCAGCCAGCACGGCGAAAGCCCATTAGGCTCTCTAGAATAACCGCCTCGTCCAGCCAGCCGTTACTGATGGCTGCCATGTGCATGGCATATTCGCCAGAGACTTGGTAGGCAAAGGTCGGCACGCCGAAGCTGTCTTTGACTTCTCGGACAATGTCCAGATAGGGCTGCCCTGGTTTTACCATCACCATATCCGCCCCTTCTTGGATATCCAGTGCCACCTCATGCAGTGCTTCGGCACGGTTGGCAGGGTCCATCTGGTATTGCTTTTTGTGTCCTTTTAGGTTGCCTTTTGAGCCGACAGCATCACGAAATGGCCCATAATAAGCAGAGGCGTATTTGGCAGAATACGCCATGATGGCAGTATTTACCAAGCCCTGACTCTCAAGTGCCTCACGCATGGCACGAATGCGACCGTCCATCATATCGCTTGGTGAGATGACATCGGCACCTGCATGGGCATGGAGCAGGGTTTGT
This sequence comes from Moraxella cuniculi DSM 21768, assembly GCF_900156515.1. GTDB lineage: Bacteria > Pseudomonadota > Gammaproteobacteria > Pseudomonadales > Moraxellaceae > Moraxella > Moraxella cuniculi. Next base: position 33,793 of record NZ_FTNU01000019.1, read on the forward strand.
TTGATGAGTGCCTCGATGGTGGCGTCATTTTGTACATAGCCTGCATCATCTATCAGCCCATCTTGCCCGTGCGTGGTATAGGGATCAAGTGCGACATCGGTCATGACAACCATCTCGGGTATGGCATCTTTAATGGCACGCACCGCACGCACCGCCAGCGTGTCTGGGTGATAGGCATCTTGCCCATCGGCGGTTTTTTTGGCAGGATCAATCACAGGAAAAATATCAATCATGCGTACACCTTCAGCAAACAGCTGATGCACATAATCAATCAACAAATCAATCGAGTAGCGATAGACATTTGGCATACTGGCAATGGCTTGTTTTTGTTGTACGCCCTCAATGACAAACACAGGGGCGATTAAATGTGCAGGTGCCAAATGCGTCTCACGCACCATCTCACGCAGTCCATCGCTGACACGCAGACGACGCAGGCGGCTATGGGGGAATTGACGATTAAAAGTGTACATAATTCACCTTTGATGGTTGATGGGGTATGTTGGCATTATAACACTTTCTTGGGTTGAAGTCGCCTCTTTGGCATAGATCGGTGAGCTTGGTGATATTGATAGTTAAGTGGCAAGACGGCATTGGTGTAGCAAGGGCAAAAGTAATAATATGCCGAAGAGTCTGATAGGGCGGCATGGTTATGTCCAGCTGGCGACTGGCAGCTGATATTAGCCCATATTGGCAAATTCATAACACAAAGCACGATTTTCATCGGCAGGGTAGCTGGCGGTCCATGCACGGACATTTTGTAGGATATTGCGGTATTCACGCTGATTGCTTAGCTCACGCAGTGTCTGATGTGGGTTCGTTGCACGAGGCATAAAGGCTCTAAGCTGTCTGTCATAAGCACGGTTAAAATTGATTTTTTGCCGAGTGTTAAGTACAGATGGGCAGATTTCGGACAATACTTGAATCAATGCTAGTTCATAACGAGTAACTGTCAGATAGACCTCTTGGCTGGCGACCGTCTGTGGTGTGGCAGTGCGTTGATAGCGAGCATTTGCCAGCAGAGTAAAACTGCCCCATAGGCATACAGTCAATACCAGCAGGACAAGGGTTTTGCGGTGGCTGGACTTGCCAAGTGAGGTTGGCATGGCAATCCTGTGCCAGTGTGAATGATGAGCAGATGGGGCGGATTGTAAATTTTTCATATATTATAGATTACAAATAAAAGGCGTGAATTTGTCGTGCGTGGCTCTGGTGCCAGATTTGTTATTTGGATAACGCATCAACTGCCACAGCCAGACTTGTCGCCAAACAGCCAAAAGCTCTTGTAAAAATTTAGCTATATAATAATAACTTCCACCAAAAAAATCCCTAATAAAATGTATGTGTATTGTAGTTAAAGGCATATTTTAGTAACAGATTGGCAAAATTTGCCACAATATCGCATGGTTTTGCGGTGATTTTAGCGATTTTTTATCATTGGGCAAGTTTTGTGATAAAATACACAGTTTGGATAATTGATGTTTTTGTTATCTTTATAGGGATTGCAATCCCAGCTTTATTATAATAGCCAACCAACAGCAGAGCTGCCAATGTCAGATAACCGCCTTATTGACCCCAGTCTAAAAAAAGACGATATTGCCGACCGTGCCATTCGCCCGAATAGCTTGGCCGAATACATCGGACAGCCGAAGGTGCGTGAGCAGATGGAGGTATTTATCCCAGCGGCAAAGGCAAGGGGCGAGGCGTTGGATCATACGCTGATTTTTGGGCCACCGGGGCTTGGTAAAACCACCCTTGCTAATATCATCGCTCGTGAGATGGGTGGCAATTTGCGTAGCACCTCAGGGCCTGTACTAGAAAGGGCAGGAGATTTGGCGGCTATTCTTACCAATCTTGAGGCTCATGATGTGCTGTTTATTGATGAGATTCATAGGCTTAGCCCTGTGATTGAAGAAATCCTATACCCTGCGATGGAGGATTATCAGCTTGATATTATGATTGGCGAAGGGCCTGCTGCACGCTCAATTAAGCTGGATTTGCCACCGTTTACTTTGGTGGCGGCAACCACAAGGGCAGGGCTGTTATCTGCACCATTATTTGACCGTTTTGGCATCGTGCAGCGGCTTGAGTTTTATAATGTTGCGGATTTGACAACCATCATCAAGCGTTCGGCACGATTGATTGGCGTGGTGATGGATGATGGTGGGGCGGCGGAAGTGGCTCATCGCAGCCGTGGCACGCCTCGTATCGCCAACCGCCTACTAAGACGCGTGCGAGATTATGCCGAGGTGCGTAGTGATGGCGTGGTAACTGCTCAGATTGCAGCTGCGGCCTTGGATATGCTTGCTGTGGATAAGCGAGGTCTTGACCAGTTGGATCGTCGCTATCTGTCGGTATTGTCCGAGCGATTCCATGGCGGGCCTGCTGGGGTGGAGGCTTTGGCGGCAGCCATGGCAGAGGACAGAGGTACGCTTGAAGATGTCATCGAGCCATATTTATTGCAACAAGGTTATATCCAACGCACAAGCAAAGGTCGCATCATCTCAGACAAAGTGCAACAAGAAGGCGTACTGGACTGGTGATGATATAAGGGCGAGCTGTTTTATACATTGTGTTGTGCTATAATATAGCAATTGTCAAATTTTGTATAATTCTCGCCCACAATAAATTTCCCAAATGTTACCCAATTCTTACAAAAACAAAATCAGTTTAACTGGTTGATTTTTCGCAACTTATGTTCTCCCCCCCCCAGCTAAAAGATATAACTTGTATGTATTTTTGTTAGTTTCTTGTAAATAACTTGCAACTATTTTAATAATTTCAATAAAAAATGACCATAAATCAATGAGTTACTAAATATACCACTGGTTGATTTGTGAACAATTGTTGGTTTTTATATTACTTTACAATCAGGTATAATAATAGGGTGCATGGATTGGGCTATCCCACTCCCCACCCATCAAAACCACCCTGTGTTTGGGTTTGGCTAATTGCTGTGGTTTTGGTGTATTTTGTTCATCTGGGTGTTGTTTAATGCC
>NZ_FTNU01000042.1 GCF_900156515.1 Moraxella cuniculi DSM 21768
GGGAGAGTTGGGGTTGAGTGGAATCAAGGTTTGATTTTACATGGGGGAGCACTAGGAGAGCCGAATGGGGTGGATGTCCTAAGGGGAACCATAACAGGTCTCATGTTTGATTCTAATTTTGATTTAACTTTAAACCCAAAGATTAATTATGATGGTATCGGAAACAACGATCCGCAAGCAGGTGTGGATTTAGCAAACAAGTTTAGTCACTCAACAGGTCAACCCAAGGTGCTTGCAGGATATAGCGTTGGTGGCGATGCTGCTTTAAGAGCTGGATCTCCATTTGGTGGGGGAAAATGGGATTTGAGAGTTATTGCTGGTGCACGAGTAAACACTAGCGATGGGGTTGATTTCGTAGAACGATTGGAAATCAATTCTGGTAATTCTAAAAGGGTTATTGTGGTAGGAATTGTTGGAGATATTAACTTGGCTAATGATGGAGTTCCTAGTGTGATCGGAGCTCCGTTTGGCGATAGGTCTTATGAAGCAATAGTTAGGGCTATTAATCGTAGACATGGTAGTCTTAATAACTTTTATGCCAAGTTTCCAAATGTGATCATTCAACCATCCTTTGGTGCACACGGTGGTGGAGGAAATTCTCAGGAAATGCAGAAGGCAATTATTGAGGGTTATAAGCGACTTAATGCTAGGGGTATTCCAAGGTGAGAATAAAAGTCTATGTTTTATCACTCCTGTTGAGCCTATGTTATGTGAATGGTTATTTATATGATTATATAAGCCCAGATTTTAGCTATCCTGTCGATAATAACGACCATATAATGATACTTGTTATGGCGTTTTTTATTCCTTTATATGCTTTTGTAGCAGGCTTAATTTTGCTTGATATGCCATTGCCAAAAAGACTTGTTTTTAGCTTGATTGCCGCTACAATAATGCTGTTGTTAATTATGGCTTCTGGAGAGTTGTATTTGCTTTTGAGTTAGTGGTTATTGCATTTTCTCAATCCACCAAGCTGGATCTTGAATAATTCTTGCTTGATTTTGTTGGTATTAATGTTATTGCACAATACAATCAGCAACCAAGCCAACATCAATACCACCTACGCCCAAGTAATCAACCAATCAGGCATCAAAGCCAATCAATCAACCCTATCTGTACAAGGACAAGGTAGCTTCACTGGTGGCTATCTTATCATTGACAAAAACCAAAACCAAACCAACTTTACCCAAGGGATAAATACTCAAAATATAGAAAATCATCTCACCATCAATGGCAATGCCCTACAAACTGGCATTAACATCAGCCAAAATGGCATATCGCCAACAGGCTTAGGCTATGGTACAATACCCCCAACCAACAAAACCAGCACCACCCATTCTGCCATCACAGACCAAGCAGGACTTAACTACATCAACACAGAAAACTTCAACCAACAACAAACCCAAAACCAACTTAACCAAATCATCAACAATGATTTTAATAAAGACAAAGCAATTAAAGAGCTAAATGCTCAAACAGTTATCACCACAGAATTTGGTAAAGAAGCAGCAAAGAGAATCGGTGATTATGCCCAAAACAAAGAACTTGAACTGC
>NZ_FTNU01000005.1 GCF_900156515.1 Moraxella cuniculi DSM 21768
TTTGCCAAGAAGAACTTGTTGTACAGCGTTAAGTTTAAAGGTGGTGTCATAGATGGCTTTGGTTCTTCGTCTTTTAATACCATCAATACCGTGTGCTTGGTAGAGTTTGACCCAAAGCTCTACTGTTTTGTGGTCTAAACCAAAATGTTTTGCTGTGCGTTTGTAGCTGTGATTGTTTTGATAATAGGCCATCACAGACAGCTTGAAATCAAGTGTGTATTTTGCCATAGAAAGCACCCCAAGAGTTAGTAGTGGAATGTCTAACTTTTGGGGTGCGGTTCATTCACACTGGGGTATTTATCAAAAAAGTAAATTAACGGCGATATGCCAGCTCTGTCAAAATGCGTTCGGCATCGCTCCAGCGGCTTTCACTGCTTGATGCACCCAATAAAACAATAATCGCTGGGCGGTTATTGATATTGGTCTCCATGACGACATTATAACCAGATTCACGGATATAGCCTGTTTTTTGTACACCGATTGGGTAAGTACCTGCATTCACTAAGCGATTGCTGCTGTAGCCTTTATAGGTACGATCGCCGCTGCTGTCGTTGGCAATATAAAAATCATAATTTGCCGCTGTGGAGAAATTGCGAATGCTGTGATAACGAGGATCGCTATTGACCGCCTTCATCATGATAAGCAAATCGCTGGCTGATGACATATTGCGTGGATCCAGCCCCGAAGAGTCGCTAAACTTGGTCTGATACATGCCCAAATCGCGTGCCTTTTGGTTCATTGCTTCAATGAATGCATCATAACCACCTGGATAAGTGCGCGCCAATGCTTTGGCAGCTGGGTTTTCAGAACGCATCAAAGTCATCAAAGTAAACTCTGAGCGAGTCATGCGATCGCCAGCTTTTAGGCGTGTGCTTGCTTGTTTTGCCCCAACCAAATCAGAGGCAATCAAAGTAATTTGTTCACGCATATCCAGCTGTGCATCCAAAATTACCATCGCTGTCATCAGCTTACTGACCGAGGCAATCGAACGCTGTGCATCGATATTTTTGGCATAGATGGATTGGTTGGTTTGCAAATCATACACCAGTACCGCTGCCGAGCGTGTGGTCAGTGCCAATTGATCCAAACTATTGGCATAGCTTTGACTGCTGTAATTGGCAGTTGTGGCTGTTGTGCTTGGCTGAACACTGACACGGGTCGTTGTTGCCACTTGTGGCGTTGGTGTCTGTGCTGACTGGACAACCACATTGGTTTTGGTGGTCAGCTGAGCCGCTGGCTGCACATAGGTTGTCTGGGTGGTAGACAGGGTCGCAGTCTGAGCGGTACGCTGCTGACTGCTGTCCACCGAAAACGCTTGAGCGTTCATGCCAGCAGCCACTGCCAGCAACAGCACAAGACCTTTGCTGCTATGCTTGAATACTTTCATAGACGATCTCTGTTGTGAATATCTGACTATTGTACCATAATTTTTATGGAATTTTAGCCCTGCTGGGATTTTTTGTCAATGATTACAATATTACAATAATCTGTGCAGATAATTAACAATTGATTGATAAATCAACAAAATGGCACAAGCTACACCATCAAACCATCTGGCACAATAATGATTTTGAAAAATTTTCTAAATTTTCTAAATTTTCTAAATTTTCTAAATTTTCTAAATTTTCTAAATTTTCTAAATTTTCTAAATTTTCTAAATTTTTAAGATTTTTAAGATTTTTAAGATTTTTAAGATTTTTAAGATTTTTAAGATTTTTAAGATTTTTAAGATTTTTAAGATTTTTAAGATTTTTAAGATCTTGCCAGCAAAAAGATTAAGAAAATTTTGGCAAATTGTTGTCGGTTTGTGCTAGGATATGGCAAATTTATTCGGAAAAAATACCATGAAACAAGTGCATTTCAAAGACGGCAAAACCGCCCCTGTTAATAACATTTATTGCATCGGACGCAATTATGCTGAACATATCAGCGAGCTTGGCAATGTTCCAACTGGCGAACCTGTGGTTTTTTTGAAACCAACCACCGCACTTAACACCAATGACACGATGCGACTGCCTGATTTTTCTGATGATATTCATCACGAGGTTGAGCTGGTGCTGTATATCGGTTGCGATGTTGCTGATGATGACATGCCAAACCTTGATTGCATTACAGGCTTTGGCATAGGGCTGGATTTAACCGCACGCGACATACAAAGCCAGCTAAAAGCCAAAGGTCTGCCATGGACATTGGCAAAAGGCTTTCCTGATGCTGCATGGCTGTCGGTGCTGCAAGCAGGCACACCACCACAAATATCCCAGCTGTCTTTGACGGTAAATGGCGAACAACGCCAGCACGACAATACGGGCAGCATGCTGTTTGATATTGAGTTTTTGTTGCGATTTTTGCACAGCCGCTTCAGGCTGCGTCAAGGTGATTTGATTTATACTGGCACACCCAAAGGCGTTGGGCGACTGCACACAGGTGATGCCCTAATCGCCACCTTAAATAATGACAGTTATACGCTGCAAGTTATATAACCAAATCAGCGAATAAATTGGCAAATTGCCCAAAATTTGCTACAATCGCCGAAATTTTGGCCTTTTTGATAATTAATTGGGGAATGTATGAATATTTTAGTATTGGGTACAGGTGGTCGTGAGCATGCACTGGCATGGGCGTGTGCCAAAGACGAACGAGTGCAAACGGTTTATGTTGCCAAAGGTAATGCTGGCACAGAAGGTGAACACAAGCTGCAAAATATTGATTTGGATATCAATAACCATGCGGCATTGATTGAGTTTTGTCAAAATAATGCCATCGAATTTGTCCTTGTTGGCCCTGAAGCACCGCTGGTTGCTGGCGTGGTTGATGATTTAAGAGCAGCAGGCATTGCCATTTGGGGTCCAACACAATACTGTGCCCAACTTGAAGGCTCAAAAGCCTTTGCCAAAGCCTTTATGAAGCAGCACAATATCCCAACGGCATTTTATGAGGTATTTACCGATACCGATGCCGCCAAAGCCTATGTTAAGCAGCATGGGGCTCCGATTGTTATCAAGGCTGATGGTTTGGCAGCTGGCAAAGGTGTGATTGTCGCCATGAGCGAAGAAGAAGCCTATGATGCCATTGATGATATGCTTAGCGATAACAAATTTGGCGAGGCTGGCAGTCGTGTGGTGATTGAGCAATTTTTGGCAGGTGAAGAAGCCTCTTTTATTTGCATGATTGATGGCGAGAATATTTTGCCGATGGCGACCAGCCAAGATCACAAACGCATTTTTGAGGGTGATACAGGGGCAAATACAGGTGGTATGGGTGCCTATTCGCCAGCTCCTGTTGTTACTGCCAGCGTTCATGACAAAGTCATTACACGCATTATTCGCCCTGTGGTTGAAGCGATGAAAGCAGCTGGTACACCCTATACAGGATTTTTGTACGCAGGTTTGATGATTGATGAGTTGGGCGATCCTTATGTGATTGAGTTCAATTGCCGCTTTGGCGATCCTGAAACTCAGCCAATCATGATGCGACTAAAAAGCTCATTGGTTGAACTAATCACATCAGGGCTAAAAGGTCAGCTACCAAGCCAAGCTGCATGGTCAGATGAGGTTGCACTGGGCATTGTACTGGCAAGTCGTGGCTACCCAGAAAGCAGCTCAAAGGGCGATGTCATCACAGGGCTGACAGATGACGATCAGACGCTAAAAGTCTTCCATGCAGGTACAAAAAAATCAGGCGATGCCATCGTTACTGACGGTGGTCGTGTGCTGTGCGTAACGGCATTGGCTGCTGATATTGCTACCGCCCAGCAGCAAGCAATTGACGCTATCGGCAAAATTAACTTTGCTGGTATGCAATATCGCCGCGATATCGGCTGGCGAGCCATTGGTCGTTCATAAGCCCAAATCACGCAACCAAACCGCCCAAATCCACCAAAGGCAAGCCATGGGTTTGCTTTTTGGTGATGACGGCTGTTAAGTTTGGTAAAATTTGCTATACTATGATAAATTTTAATACAGCAAAATCATGAGCGATTCATTAAACAAACTAAAAACCAGTCCATTATCACGCCGCCTATCAATCGCCAAAACCTCACTTAATATCGGCAAAAACTGGGCAAAATCCAGCATGAGCAGTCTCCTGCTTGACAAAGATCAACGCTCTGCTCAAAAACAAGCCTTATTACAAGAGCAGGCGGATTATTTGGCTGCCGAACTGGGCAAGCTCAAAGGTTCTGTTGTTAAAGTCGGTCAAATGCTGGCACTGTATGGTGAACATTTTTTGCCAAAAGAAGTGCTAAATGCCCTACACACGCTTGATGCCAGCACCACACCTTTGTCTTGGCACATCATCTATGAGGCACTCAAACAAGAGCTTGGCGAGCGAGTGCATGATTTTGATATTGAACGCACGCCCATTGGCACGGCAAGCCTTGCCCAAGTTCACAAAGCTGTGCATAAACATACTGGCAAGCCTGTCGTGCTAAAAGTCCAGTATCCGCGTGTGGCAGAATCCATTGATTCTGATTTGTCAATTTTTAAGCATTTATTAAAAATCACCAATGCCGTGCCACAAACCAAATCGCTTGATGCATGGTTTGATGAAATCTCCAAATTGCTCCACCGCGAGGTTGATTATCAGCTTGAGGCAGCGACCACCAAGCGATTCGCCAGCTACTTGGCTGATGACGCTCGCTATGTTGTGCCGACCATTTATGATAATTACAGCAGTAAAGGCTTGATTTGCATGAGTTTTGAGGCTGGTATTTCGCTCAATGACCCAAACCTAGCACAGCTGCCCCAAGCACGCAAAAATGCTCTGGGTCAAGCCGCCATCGAGGTCGTGGTGCGAGAGTTGTTTGAATGGGGAGAAATGCAGACCGACCCAAATTTTGGCAATTATTTGGTACGCCATGAAGACAGTATTGACAAACTTATCCTGCTTGATTTTGGTGCAATTAAGCAGTTTGACCAGCATTTGCTTAGCATTGCCAAAGGTCTGATGGCAGCAGGCTATCATCAAGACAAATCACAGATGATGACCGCAATGACAGGTTATGATTTTTTTGACAAGCTTACAGGCAAGCCAAAATCAGACATGGCGGAGGTTTTTTTGATGGCGTGCGAACCGTTCGCCAATACCGAAAAATTAATCACCGCCCATGCTGGCAATTGTCCACATCTCGACGATGAGCAGCGTTATATCTGGGCGGGCAGTAATTTATACGCACGCGTCATGAATACCGCCAGACAAGGCATGCAGTCGCTTGAATTTAGCCTACCGCCCAAAGAGATGATGTTTATCAGTCGCAAATTTATTGGTGCTTACGCCCTGCTTGTGGCGTTAGATGCACGCACCGATTCTGAGGGCTTGGTTGCACGGTTTGTCTCATAAGCCATCATTGATTTGCTTACAGCCACATCGCCACCAATCAAAGTGCATATTCATTGGTTAATTATTAATGATAATTAATAGAAATTATCAGATTAATAACCAATCATCAACAGCGTCCCAAAACTTAGCCATTGGCATTGGGCTGTGTGCAGCCCAGCCAATTTAGCACCCCTTTTGCTGCCACTCGTGCCGTAGCAAAACAGGCGGTCAATAAATAACCACCCGTAGGTGCGTCCCAATCGAGCATTTCCCCTGCACAAAACAAGCCTGCCTGATGATGACACTGCAAATCATCAGCCACCGCCAAACGCTTCACGCCGCCACCTGTGCTAATCGCCTCATCAATCGGTCGCAAGCCCGTGCAGCTAACAGCCAGCATCTTAATATGGCAAGCCATCTTCTTGGGATTGTTCCAATCTTGCTTGGGAGTGCATTCTCGCAAAATGGCAATCTTGCTGGCATCAAGCCCTACTTTTTTCAGAGCGGTATTTAGCGATTGTTTTTTAGATTTTATTAATAATTGGTAGATTTTTTCTGCTGATTTATCAGGCAATAAATCCACATACAAGACAAAATTTGACAAATCACAAGTTTGTCGTATCGCCGAATTTAGCTTATAAATCAGTCCACTTTCTAACCCATAATGGCTGATAATGATATCACCCTGCTGTGCAGCCATACCGTCCACCCAAGCCTTGACACGCTTTAATGGCTGCCCAAAAACCCCTTGCATATACGCAGACCAAGCAACCGTAACGCCGACATTGCTGGCATACAGCGGAGTCAATAATTCCTCAGGCAGCCATTTTTGCCACCTGCCATCACTGCCAAGCGATGCGTAGGAGCCGCCACCACAAGCCAAGATAACCGCTGCAAATTTGCGTTGGAAAACTGTTGTTACCCCGCCCTTGCTATCTAGCACCTCAAAGCCAAGGGTCAAACCATCAAGCGATACACAGCGATGACGATAATAAAATTTTACTTCATAATCATTTAGGCGTTTTAGCCAAGCACGCACCAATGCCGATGCCTTCATCTGCACAGGAAAAATCCGCCCTGTAGAGCCTACAAAGCTCTCTATCCCCAATCCTGCCAGCCATTCAACAATCTGTGCTGAACCAAATTCTTGGACAAACGGTGCAAGCCAATCGCTTGGCGTGTAGCGACTGACAAATAATTCATGATTTTCGGCATGAGAAATGTTCAAACCAGTTTTGCCCGCCATCAAGATTTTGCGTGCAGCGGTTGGCTTATGCTCAAAGATATGCACATTCACAGGATAGCCAGCCAGCACCTCCGCTGCCATCAGCCCTGCTGCCCCTGCCCCAATAATGGCAACATCAGGTCTGCTCACATATCCCCCTTGGCAAAAAAATCATCAAATCGTGTGCGGTATCCTTCGGGTTTTTTTATTAGTAATTCTTGACAATGCTCACCGCGAGCCAAATATTTAATCTCAAAGTGCGTGCGTGCTGACTGCTTATCAATCACCCTTTTTTGATACGGCAGTTGCCATACTTCATCAAGCCTAGCACAAGCCTCGTCAATATATGCCGTGATATTGCTTGCTAAGACAATCTGTGCATTTGGCTTAAGTCTTGATAGCAAAAATTCAAAAAATGGCATATTTAACCAACGCTGATTTTTATTGCTAGGCTCAGGATTGGGGTACAAAATAAACGCACCGTCCAACGTATTTGGTGCAATAAAATGTGCGGTAAAGGCAATGGCATCAGCATGGATATAAATTAGATTTTCTAAAATATCTACCGATGCTTGTTTGTCAAATGCAGTAAATTTTTCGCTGGTGCGTTCAACTGCAATCAAGCGACTTTCTGGATTTTCTTTGGCAAATAATAACGCGTGCTTGCCCTTGCCTGCACCAATTTCCAGATACAGCGGCAGCTTGGATTGTTGCCATTTGCTAAGCTGTGATATGCTGTCAGTATCAAGGTTTTTTGGTGCGTGCAAATGAGCAGTGCTAAAAATTCGCTCAAACTGATGGCTTGGCTGTTTGGTTATCATAGATTCAACCGATTATCAAAAACAAAACCCGTCCAATAATTTGCATGGACGAGCCATTATAACACAATCACCCATCATATCTTGGCAAAAAATTCGCATAAAACCCAGTAATGATTTATAATAGCATATTTGACATAATAAAAAGTAATTAGTGCATAAATCTATGGAAACAATCATCGCATATACAGATGGTGCCTGCAAAGGCAATGGCAAACAAGGTGCGTCAGCAGGCGGCTATGGCGTGCATGTGCAGTTTGCCAATGGTGATGTGCAAAATTTTTGGGGCGGTGAGGCTGATACCACCAATAATCGCATGGAGCTTATGGCCGCCATTGTTGCCCTACAAAACACCCCACAAGACGCACCGCTACAACTATGGACAGATTCTGGTTATGTAAAAGATGGCATTACCAAATGGATTGCCAACTGGAAAAGTCGTGGCTGGAAAAAAGCAGACGGCAAGCCTGTGTTAAATCAGCAGCTGTGGCAGCAACTTGATACTCTGTGCCAAAACCGCTCCATTGACTGGCAGTGGATAAAAGGTCATGCAGGACACGCAGGCAACGAAATGGCTGACAAACTTGCCAATCTGGGCGTGCATGAGACAGGGCATGAGCTTATCCCAGCTGACGGTACAAACGCTGCCATGCCGACCAGCCAAAGCACCACAAACCAAACCAATATGGAAAAAACAACCATGCAATCGACCAGCCAATATACGCACAATAATGAACAAAACCCTGCCTATGATGGCGACACCAGCCGAAAAAACCCTGATTTTTGGCCAGTGTTGCCAGCACCAAATTTGCGAGGTGCACCAGAAAGACAGCTGATTATGGATACCGAGACCACAGGTTTTAATGATCAAAGTGGCGACCGCATTGTTGAGGTTGGTATCGTTGAGATGGTTGGACGCAAGTTCACAGGCAATAAGTTGCATGTCTATATCAATCCAGAAATCACCATGGACGATGAGGTTATCCGAGTGCATGGCATCAGCAATGAATTTGTTTCTGATAAGCCAAAATTTGCCGAGGTAGCCGAGCTGATTTATGAATTTATGGTAGATAGCGAAATCATCGCCCATAATGCAGGCTTTGATATGCGATTTTTAAAAATGGAATTTGACCGTGTTGGATTGACTGATTTTAGCGATAGAGTAACAGTAACTGACACTTTGGCACTTGCCAAGCAAATGTACCCCGGTCAGAAAAATAGCCTTGATGCACTGGTGAAGCGGTTGGATGTTGGCAAAAAAGACCGTACCTTCCACGGAGCTTTGCTGGATTCGGAAATCTTGGCAGAAGTTTATTTGGCAATGACTGGCGGGCAGATCAATCTGGCAATTGACGAAGAGCAATCAGCCACCGTCGAGCAAAATACCCAAGGCTTGCATTTTGCCAATTTATCACAACTGGCAAGTCTGCTCAATACCTCTGCCAGCGACCATCAAGCGGACGCACTGTGGCGTGAAAAGACCCTAAAATAACCCAAATCAAACGGTATTTGATATGGTAACAATCTGGCTTATTTGTGGTGATGGCATTATCTGTACAGCATCTGGCGTGCCGTTTGTTTTGACAACACAGTACACCCCAAGCTCGGCAATTTGCTTGGCATTTGGCGAAACCCATCAAGCCACAACCATCAGTCATGATAATAAGGACTGCCCTGTCAGTCATGTCATGGATTTACAAGATGCCTGCCAGCTTGGTCTGATTGCTCGCTATGGCAATGGTTATGACAGCAAGTATGAACAAAATTTACAGCTCATAAGTTTTCGTCAATTGTTAAATACAGCTAACAAAAACCTCCTAAATCAGCTGGCACGAGCCATCATGCTTAACCGCTGGAATATCGATCATCGGTTCTGTAGTCGCTGCGGTGTGGCAACCACAGCACATCAGCATGAACATGTCAAAATTTGCCCAAAATGCCGCCACCATGCCTACCCTCGTGTGCAGCCTTGCATCATTGTCGCCATCACTCGCCACAATCCTACCACCAACCAACCCCAACTCTTACTCGCCTGCCACACACGCCACAAAGACAGCGGCGTTTATGGGCTTATCGCAGGTTTTGTTGAGGCTGGTGAAACCCTTGAAATGGCTACACATCGTGAGGTTTTTGAAGAAGTGGGGCTACAGATTGATTCATTGAGCTATTTTGGCAGTCAGTCATGGCCATATCCGAGCAATCTAATGGTGGGATTTGTTGCCAATTATGCTGCTGGTGAGATTTGTATTGAGCCAAATGAAATTTTTGACGCACAGTTTTTTGACATTGATAAATTGCCAAAAATTGTCAGTGCTGGCACAATATCGCACGATCTCATCATGCATGTTCTCAACCAATTTTCAGCTGAATCATGAGCATAACAGATACCGAACGCCTTAACAATCTACCCATTTTGTTTGATTCTCTTAATTTAGAAAATCTTAATGAAGATGCACGCATTGCCATCGCTGCCATTGATGCTGTCTTGCCACAGACACAATGTGGCTTGTGCGGACATCATGATGGCTGCCTACCCTATGCACATGGCATTGTCATACATGGCGAGGCAATCAATCTATGCGTGCCGGGCGGACAAGCCGTCAGCGACCAAATCGCCAATATCGCCAAGCAGCCAAAAAAGCCAGCCACACCGAGCAAATGGGCAACCAATCCAAATACCCAGCGACCCATCGAAGTGCGTGCCATCATTGATGAAACCAACTGTATCGGTTGCACCAAGTGCATTCCCGCCTGCCCTGTTGATGCCATCATCGGCAGTGCCAAGCAAATGCACAGCATCATCACCGACCTTTGTACAGGTTGTGAATTGTGCCTACCTGCCTGCCCTGTTGATTGCATTGACCTTAGTCCCCACGCTCGCACAATTGACGACAACAAACGCCAGCACGAAGAGCAGCACCTAAGAAATCGCTATCATCAGCACTTGCACCGAGTTGCCAAGACCATCAAAACTGGCAGCAAGCCTGTGGTCAGCACCATTGAATCTGCCATGGTAAATGCCCTAAATAGCAGCCAATCTGCCAATATTGACGAAACTGCGGCAAAAAACACCATTGCCGCTGCCAAATTGCGTAGCAAAATAAAAAAAATCACCAAGCAGCTTGCTTTGGCAAATAACCCCAGCCTACAAACAACACTTGAGCAATTAACACAAGAGCTTGCCAAGCTAGAAAATCACAGCACACCGCCAAATAAGGACACTCATGGATAAGTATACCGAGCTTGAACATCAGCACCTACAGGCGATTAAGCTGCTTGAAGAGCAAGACTATATTTTTGCCCAAAACCCCAAAATTATCACCAAAGCTGTCGCAAGCGAAGCTGTCAGCAGTTATGACAAGCTGTTTTTGCGTGCCAAGAAAATTGACAGCGATGGGCAAATCATGCAGCAGCTTATCGATGCCACGCACACGGTTGCCTTAAGCAAACGGCTTTTGTATTTGGCTTATTTTTTGCTCGGTTTATTTGGTGTTGTGGGACTGCTAAGCGGTCAATCACTGAACTTTTTTTATGTCATCATCGCCCTATTGGGGTGGCACAGCTTATCTTTGTTGATTTGGCTTGTTCAGCTTACCCTACCACACAGACCTTCACTGATTGCCAATTTGATTAATAAATTTATTCTAAAAAATAATTTTATTTATGGAAATAAATCAAACAAACCACGACAAATAATCTCCGCCATTGTCGCCCAAAGCTCAACTGGTGGCTATCATGCGGTGCTGCATGGTGCATGGTTATGCGGACTGATTGGCAGCATGCTTGGCTTACTTGGTTTATTTTTATTTAAAAGTTATCAATTTTATTGGCAATCAACATTATTGCCCGATGGTTATTTTTATCAATTGATTGCCATCATTGGCTATCTGCCTGCCAAACTTGGTCTGACACTACCAACAGCAACCAATAATAGCCCTGATGACTTCGCTTGGCTAATGATTGTTAGTCTGCTACTGTATGGCATCCTGCCCAGATTGTTGGCTTATTTATTTAGTATATTTTATAAAAATAATCAATTTAAAATTGATACAAAAGATTCTTATTATGTAAATTTACTTAACTTTTACAACCAACAAATCATCGATAAAGATGATTATCAGCCAGTCAAACCAATCATTGGCAAAATACACGCCATCAGTGATACGCTGATTTTGGCAAGTCTTGAGAAAGCCACCAATATCCAGCCAAATCATGAATTTATTGCGGATTTTGGGGTGGTTGATAGCCAGCAACAAATCCAAGAGTTGTTGGCACAGGCGGAAAGTCTCGCCGCCCAAATCTATTTGATTGTCAACAGCGACACACCGCCTGATCGCGGTATTATTCGCAAGGTTGAACAATTGTCCAAGCACCCTTTTGGCATGATTGTCGCCCTATCTGGCACGCATCGCACACACGATGACGCATGGCAGTTAGCCTTAAATCAGCGGCAGATTGCCACAGAGGGCGGCAGCTTGGGCAAGAATTAGCAAATACAAACCACCAACAAAAGGAGAAACCATGCCTTTATTTGCCATTATCGGTCATGATGTCGCGGACAGTGGCGACAAACGCAGTAAAGCTCGTGCCGAGCATCTTGCAAGACTGCATGAATTATTGGCCGAAAATCGCCTTGTCATTGCAGGACCGACACCGATTGAACATGGACAAAGCCAAATGAGTGGCAGTCTTATTGTTGCCTCTTTTGATGATTTGCACAGTGCCAAAGCATGGGCGGCTGACGACCCATATATCATCGCAGGAGTTTATAGCCGTGTTGATGTCAAACCCTTTATTCAGGTTTTGCCAAATTTTGACTAGTATGACAAGATTGCTACTTGATTGATTGGCAGTCTATTTATCAAGTCTTACTAATTAATATTATCAGCAATACTACAATTTGCTTATCAATCAGTCAAAGCACATACCGCACAATCTGGATTGGCATAAAACTGATAATGCTGCAAACGCATCGTTGCCCCTTGCCATACCATCAGTTGATTGGCGATAGGATTAATGCCCTTTGCCAAAAATACCAATGCCAATTGTGCTGCCATGGCGCCAATGACCGCCACCGTACTGGCAAGCACCCCTGAGTTTGCACAATTTTGCTCATCATCGCCTTCATCAGCAAAAACACACTGATAGCACCCTGTCTGTGCGGTATAGAGTGCCACTTGACCTGTTTGGGCGATGGCGGCAGTCGATAGCAGTGGCACGCCTCGCCTGCGACATATTGTATTTAGCACATCACGCACAACAAAATTATCCGTGCAATCAATCAACAAATCCACCTCGGACAGATATGCTGGCGACCAATTGGCACACACTTGCTCGGTACTGGTGTCAATGCAACAAAAGCCATTTTCTTTGTGCAGTTTTTCTTTGGCAACCTCCACTTTGGCTCTGCCAATATCATCACTGGTATAAAGCAGCTGCCGCTGTAGGTTACTTGCCTCAACCGTATCATTATCAATAATGGTCAGCCTGCCAATGCCTGAACGCACCAAAATCTGTGCAATCGGACAGCCCAAACCACCCATACCAACAATAATCGCATGGCTATTTTTTAATCGTATTTGTGCAGGCAAATCCCACTCATCAAGCAAAATCTGCCGCGAATAACGCATCAGCTCATCATCGCTTAGTATCATCTGCTGATTTATCATACACCACTCCAATGCAGTTGATTATTTCACCACACTCTTGTGCTTATAGCAATCCAAGATATTTAATTAAAACCGACTGGTTGGTTTTTATTTATCACTCTGCAAAATATGCAAATCACCCCTGTCAATTGCACAGTTGGTTTATTAAGCGAAGTTGATATGGTCTAAGCCAGCTTTTGTATCGGCATAAGAAATAAGCCCATACCAACCAAATGGCAAACGCCTGCCGAATTTTGACAATCGACAGGCGGTCAAGTTTAGTCAATGCTTAGCCTAAAGATATTCATGGGTCAATCTGTGGCTGAGAAATCTTGATATGCTTATTAACCAAATAAATCAGCAATAGCACTGGGATACCAATTAAGAAAGTAAAGCCAAAGAAAAACTGATAACTTGTCGCATCAACAATTGAGCCTGAATAGCCGCCAAGCAACTTCGGTGCCAGTGTCATCAATGATGAAAATAACGCATACTGCACCGCTGTGAAACGAATTGAGGTCAAAGCAGACAAAAATGCCACAAACACAGCGGTCGCAAGCCCTGCCGCCAGATTATCAACAATCACAGCAAAATACATCATCATCGGCACAGGCGTATAAACCAACAAGATAAATAGCAAATTGGTTACACAGGCCAAAATCGCCCCAAGCGTCATTGCCTTAACAATGTTCATACGCTGAGCAATCCAGCCGCCAACAAAGCTACCGCCGATACTGGCAACCACACCAACCACTTTTACTGCATTGGCGATTTGTGTCTTGCTAAAGCCCAAATCCTGATAAAAAATATTAGAAATATTGCCAGCAACGACATCACTGATACGATATACACCGATGAGTGCCAATAGCAATAAGGCTTTTTTGCCATAGCGGCGGAAAAATTCTGCCACAGGCTCAACCCAAGTACGCATGACCATCTGCTTTGGGGCAATCTCAACTTTTATCAAAACAAAAATCATCACCGCAAATGCAATCACACTCGCCACAAACTGCATACAGCCATACAAAAAGCCCATCAGCACACTTTCGGTCTCGGGCAATACAGTCCCCATGCCACGAAATGCCAAAATAAATGCCACAACCGCCGCAACAAACACCAATATCATTTGTAAATAATCACGGTTGCTTTCAGTGGCAGGCTTAACACTAAGCGTTGGCTCTTTAATCCATAGCGTTGTCATGACGCCAATTAACATCACCGCCGCCATAATCAGATAGGTTTTTTGCCAAGCAAGATAACTGTACGACTCCATGGTTGAGCCAAAAAAATCCGCCAAATATAATGCCCCTGCACCAGAGACAATCATGCCGATGCGATAACCCATGATATAGGTGGCTGATAATGCAGGCTGCATTTGGGCAGGTGCAATCTCGATGCGATAAGCATCAATAACAATGTCTTGTGAAGCAGACGAAAATCCAAGCAATACCGCCGCTGCTGCCATCACCATCAACATCTGATCACTGCCCTGTGGATTGGTTAATGCCATCAAAACCAGTGCAGCAATAATCAACAGCTGCGTCAATAGCAGCCAGCTACGACGGCGACCCAAACTGCGTGTCAGTACAGGCAATGGCAAACTGTCCACTAAGGGTGCCCAAATGAATTTGAACGAATAGCCCAGTGCTGCCCAGCCAAACATGGTAACCGTGCTACGCTCAATCCCTGCCTCACGCAACCACAATCCCAAACTGGAAAAAACAAGCAAAATCGGCACGCCAGCTGCAAAGCCCAATAGCAACAGTGCCAGCGATTCACGATTCAGATAAGCCTGAGCAAATGCTTGCCATGCTGTCAAATTGGCAGTTTGTGAGGATTGATGAGTGATTGAGTCTGACTGACTGGGGTGTTTGTTGAGTTGATTCATGGTCATTACTTCGTTGGTCCATCAAATGATAAAAAAAAATCCAAAAGCAAAAATCCTTTGGCTTGCCTAAAGATAACAAATAGCTTGAGTTTATTTTACCCTACTTTTTATCAATTTTCTTGCAATTTTATGAAAAATTTATCTCTTTTTCACAAAAATTTGGTATGATGAACAGCACAAAATTATCCAAGTGTTGATTTTTTATTTATCATAAACATATTATTTAATTTATAAAAGGTTATTTATGGCCATTGACATCGTTATCAATCAGCGTCATCTGCAAATTCAGCTCAAGCAACTGGAGACAGTTTGGCATACGGTGGTCAATGGCTACAATCTTAGCCAAGCTGCCGAACTGCTGCACACCAGCCAGTCCAGCCTATCCAAGCAAATCGCCGCCTTAGAAAATCAGCTCAAGGCAGATGTGTTCACTCGCCAAGGCAAACGCCTAACAGGCTTAACCGAAATTGGCAAAAAACTACTGCCACACATTGAGGCGATTTTTGCTGAGATTCGCACCATTGAAAATCTCAGTCTTGATTTTAACAATGCTCAAGCAGGCACGCTCACCGTTGCCACGACACACACCCAAGCCCGCTATGTCCTACCACAGATTGTCAAAGAGTTTCGTGCAAAGTTTGACAAAGTCAATCTGGTGCTGCAACAGGCAGATCCTGAGAGTATCGCACAGATGGTGATTCGTGGTCAGGCTGATATTGGCATCGCCACCGAATCGTTACTAAATAACGATGTGCTGCGTTGCCATCGCTACTATGATTGGTCGCATGTCGTCATTGTGCCAAAAGATCATGAGCTGGCAGCATTTGCCGATGTGCCAGATGGGATTGATTTGCCAACTCTGGCGAGCTATCCGCTGGTTACTTATCACGGCGGTTTTACAGGGCGTGGTGCGATTGATAAGGCATTTGCTGCGGCAGGTTTTAGCCCAGAGATTGTCTTGGCGGCACTGGATTCGGATGTTATCAGTACCTATGTGTCAGCAGGTTTGGGCTTGGGCATCATTGCCGAAATGGCATATCAGCCGAAGCACTATCCAGATTTGGTGGCAATTCCCGTCAGTCATTTTGGGCGTTTTACCAGCTGGATTGCTGTGCGTGATGACAGTGAGATTCGCAAATTTGGTCATGAGTTTATCAAATTATGCCAATCGCAATTTGACAGTTTTTAATATATAATAAATTATATATTTATATTATTTGATAAATAAGCCAAGCAAATCATCTTTAATTTGCCAAATGTAGCAAATTGCACAAATGATTATCTATCTTTATTGCAATATAAATGAATCTTTGCAAAATCGCCACAGGCAGCATTAAGTTTGCCACTTAATCTGCAAAGATTCACCAAAAAAAGCATGGTCAAACCATCTCAATCCAACTCAAATTGCCAAAAAAATACCCATCATAGCGATGGGTATTGATAGCCAAACTGGCTTAAGTCAAGAAGACATACGCCCAAATTGTAACGATAACAATCGCCACAATATTGAGCCAAAAACCAACTTTCATCATGTCTTTTTGCTTAATATGCCCTGTTCCCATCACGATGGCATTCGGCGGTGTTGCCACAGGCATCATAAAGGCACAAGACGCTCCGATACCAATTACCATAATCAACACCTCAGGCGGTAGGCCAAGCTGTACACCAATTGGGGCGAACAATGGCACAAGCAAGGCTGCCGAAGCGGTATTACTGGTAAACTCCGTCAAGAAAATGATAAATGCTGCAATCACCAAAATCACAAGCAATGGCGATACGCCACCAAGCATTGCAGAGATACTCTCACCAAGTGCCGCAGAAGCACCCGTGTCTTTCATGATATTTGACAGGGTAATACCACCACCAAAGAGCATCAGCACGCCCCAGTCGGTATTATCCGAAATCTGCTTCCAGCTCACCAAACCGAACAACAGCACAGCAACCGCCGCCGACAGTGCAATCACCGTATCTGGCTGCGTAAAACCAAACAGCTCGCCCAACTGCTTGCCAAAAATCCAGCTGGTCGCCGTGATGACAAAAATCACCATGGTCAAAATGCGTGGCAGCGTCCAGTCGATTTGTTCTTGTACGGTTAGTTGAATTTTTTGATTGAGATTTGGTCGCAATACAAAATACATGGTAGCAAGCAAAAACGGCATCAGCACCAACATCATTGGCAAACCAAACTGCATCCATTCAGCAAAACCAATGCCAAGCTCTTTGGCAGCGATATTATTCGGTGGCGAACCAACCAGCGTTCCTAAACCACCGATTGATGCCGAATAAGCAATGCCAAGCAGCACAAAGATAAAGGTATTACGGTCTTTGCTCTCATCTACCTGCTCCAAAAGACCGATTGCCAGTGGCAGCATCATTGCCGCCGTTGCCGTATTACTAATCCACATGGATAGCCCAGCGGTAACGGCAAACATGATACATATCGCACGCCCCAAATGACCGCCTGCCAAGCCAATCAGCCCAAAGGCAATCTTGCGATCTAGCTTTTGGACATGCAAAGTTGCCGCCAATGCAAAACCACCAAAGAATACAAAAATAATTGGGTCAGCAAAGCTCACCAAGGCTTTTTTGGTATCAAACTCAGGGATACCAATAAACAATGCCAAAATAGGCACCAAAATCGCCGTTGCCGTTACATGAATGGCTTCGGTCAGCCACAAAATGCCAATAAACGCCACCAACGCCAAGCCCTTATTGACCAGCACATCAAATGGCAAAACAAATGCGTATAAAACATAAGCCACAATGGCGGCGATGACGGTGATAATCACACCTCTTGGAGCATCGGCACGCACCTCTCCTGAAGGTGGCACACCATTATCATCGTGCTGAAAATCAGATTTTAGCGTAAAATCCGTCTCTTTTGATTGATCTTGTTGAACCATAAGTTATCCTTAATCCTGTGCGACTTAGTCAATAAATCAGCACAAAGTGAGTGTTAAAAGTCGCAACCTACAACTTAATTGCTCGTATAATAACAAAACCGCAGTAATTTGCAATATTATTGTCATAATTTTATCATTTTTACTAATAATAAATCGCCAAATACAAAAGCAGCCCTGTTCATTCATTACATCAAATGCCCAATAAGTTGGGCTGTAAATTAACTTTAATAAATGAATATTTTGAATTGAATTAATAAATAGCACAATCTGCTCGCAAGTGCTTAACAAGACAATAAAATTACGCTACAATAGTCAGACCAGAGAATCAGTGAGTAACCATGAGTCAGACCACGCATGATAAATTGGGCGTTGATAACTTTAAAGACGCCTATCAAATCCTAAAAAATAATGCCGACAAGCTGGAGCAATCCGACCAGATAGATATTGACAATCTGGTGTCGATTGTTGAAGAATCTTTGGCAGCATATCGTGTATGCCAATCACGCATTGAGGCAGTTGAGGCGGCATTACAATCGGCCTTTGCCAATGCAGGTGCAGAGTTGCTTATTGATGGCGATGACGAGGCATAACCACTTTTGAGTACTTATTTAATCTCAAAAACTTGCCTTAAATAAGCAAGATAAGTATCGTCCTCAATCATGGTCTTGCCGGGACTGTCAGAGATTTTGGCAACAGGTTGTCCGTTGCACGCCACCAATTTTAGGACAATATTTAGCTGTGTGATGCCCATGTCATTGGTAAGATTTGTCCCTATGCCAAAGCCAGTTTTTATTCTGCCTGCAAAATATTGATGCAAATCCCATGCTTTTGGCAAGGTCAGACCATCGCTGAAAGTTAAAATTTTGGTTTTTGGGTCAATTTTTAATTTGTGATAATGTGCGATGGCTTTTTCGCCCCATTGATACGGATCGCCACTGTCGTGCCGCAAACCATCAAACAGCTTGGCAAAATACAAATCAAAATCACGCAAAAATGCCTCCATGCCCACCACATCGGTCAAGGCAATGCCCAAATCGCCACGATATTCACGCACCCAGCATTCCAGTGCCGCCTTTTGTGAATCACGCAATCGCACATCAAGTGCCTGAAATGCCTGCATAAACTCATGTGCCATTGTACCAATGGGTGTCAGCCCCAACTGCTTGGCAAGATAGACATTGGAAGTACCACGCACAATCTTTGGGCAGGCACTGCTGATTGATTTGACCACATGATAATGCCATGCTTTGCTAAAACGGCGGCGAGTACCAAAATCCGCCACCGTAAACGCCAGCTCATCAGGCACGCCCTTGGCGGTTTGTTCGGCATCGTATTGCTGAAGCAGGGCAATTTTTTCTTCCAAACGCCGCTGCCCTTCTTTGATAATCTGCTCATTACTTAGGCGGCGATAATACAGTTCATTGACAATGCACAAGACAAAAATCTCAAAAAACATTGCCTGAATCATCGGCCCTTCGATATCAATATTGAGCAAATTATCAGCAATAGATACGCGAATAAATCGGCGTTTTAATGAAAACAGTTCCAAATAATCCACAAAATCAGATTTAATAAAACGCAAACTACGCAAATAATCCAGCTCGTCTTGAGCAAAACTTAGCTGACACAGATAATCCAGCTGGGTCTGCAAATCCTCATACAAGCTCGCCAGTGGATAAGCAGCCTCATGATGATTGCGACAGCGAAAGCGATACACACCATGCGTCTGCGGAAACTGGTGCAACATTGCTTGTAGCATGGTGAATTTGTACAAATCATTATCAAGCAGCGAGCTGATGATTGGTTGATTTGTAGATAAAATGCTCATAAAGCAGTCCTTGATAATAACTAAGCTGGCAATCTTGGCACTATGATACACAAAATCAACGAATTTTGCACCCTTTGGTATCGATTTTGTGTCATTTATAACCCAAAGTCAGCTTGTGATTTTGGCAAATTCATCAATGCATCTTGCAATCTGTTGGCAAACTCTTTATTATGATACAGCCAAATAATCACAAAAATCACGCCATGAACGCACTCACCCCCTCTTTACAACTTAGCAATTCACAGCCACTTAGCTCGCAGTTTTATGTCCGTCTGCTTGATAATGCCGACTACCAAAGCACACACGAGGCAATGCTTAACCATACCTTGCAACGCATTGAGGATAAAAAAGCAGGCAAAAATCACCCTGATGAATTATGGATTGTCGAGCATCAAGATGTCTATACACTGGGTCAAGCAGGCAAGGCTGAGCATATTTTGTACCGAACCGACACCCCAATTATCCAGACTGACAGAGGTGGTCAGGTAACTTGGCATGGCTATGGGCAGTTGGTGGTTTATTGGTTGTTTGACTTGCACAGACTAGGCTTTGGTGTGCGTGATTTGGTCAGTCATGCTGAGCAAGCCATCGAAGATGTGCTAAGCCCTTATCTGCCCAGCTCGCTGTATGCCAAATCACGCCGTGATGCACCCGGCGTGTATATTTATAATCACGATGGTGATATGCTTGGCAAAATTGCCAGTTTGGGATTTAAGATTAAACAGGGTTTTAGCTATCATGGTGTGGCTATTAATCTTGTCAATAATCTGACCGCCTTTGACGCCATCAACCCTTGTGGTTATGCAGGTATGCCCATGGCAAAACTTGAGAGCTTTGGGCAATTTGACAAGCAACACACTGGCGAATTTATCAAGCAATTTATCAAAAATATCGCCGAACGGCACGCAGGCTTGGTTGAATTACGACCCCAAGATACGCTAAAATAACACGGTTTTTTACTTTTATCATAGGAGCATATTATGGCAGATTTTAACAAAATTTTGGACGCAGGTGATGTTGATGGTGGCATCATCAATGTCGTGGTTGAGATTCCAACAGGCTCAAACCACAAGATCGAATGGAATCGCCAACTGGCGTGCTTTGAGCTTGATCGTGTTGAGCCGATTGCCTTTGCCAAGCCTTGCAATTACGGCTTTATTCCACAAACTTTGGACGAGGACGGCGATGAGTTGGACGCACTGATCATCACTGACCAACCACTAAGCACAGGCATTTTTTTACAAGCCAAAGTCATCGGCGTGATGAAATTCGTTGATGATGGTGAAGTTGATGACAAAATCATCGTTGTGCCAGCCGATGACCGCAACAATGGTAATGCCTACAACAGTTTGGCAGATTTGCCTGAACAACTTATCAAACAGCTAAACTTCCACTTTAGCCATTATAAAGACCTTAAAAAAGCTGGCACGACCGTTGTTGAGGGGTTTTTTGGCATTGATGTTGCAACCGAAGTTATCAAAGAAAGTCAAAAACGCTGGAATGAGCAATAATCCATACCACAATAGCCGAGCAATCGGCTATTTTTATGGGATAAAATCAGTTTGGTTTTGTCAAAATTACCCAACGCAGCATCTTTATTTTTATCATGATATTAAATTTTAATTAATTAAATTTTATAAAAATATAATAAAAACACCCTGACAAAACAGGGCGTATTATCAACTGTAATAATGCGCACTTGGTTAAGAACTCTTGTTAATTTACCGCAGGTTGAATATCAATCTCAATAACATAATCCATCACAGGTGGCTTGCTGCCAAAAGCATCATACTGCAAACGAATGACATGGCGACCATTGTCGCTGACCTGATAAGACCCGTTGGCAAAGTCGTGCCAGTTTGGACGAACAAGCGTCAGACTGATGCGACTGTCAGATACCGAAGCCTGCACCGTATCGCCGATATATGGGTAAAT
The DNA here is from genome assembly GCF_900156515.1 of Moraxella cuniculi DSM 21768. Classification (GTDB taxonomy): domain Bacteria; phylum Pseudomonadota; class Gammaproteobacteria; order Pseudomonadales; family Moraxellaceae; genus Moraxella; species Moraxella cuniculi. Next base: position 21,562 of record NZ_FTNU01000005.1, read on the forward strand.
AAAATAATCACAACTTTTGCCTGTCATGCTGTCTTGACGCAGAACTTGGGTGCTGTCCACCTTTTTTTGCACCAAGCGAGGACAGCTGTCTTTTTTATTTTTGTAAGCTGGCGACTCTGCTTGCTCCTCTTGCTTTGGCGTGTCGTCAATCGTCAGGATTTGGGTTTCTGCTTGCGGTTTGCAGCCACTTAGCAACACAAGCAACCAAGCAGCACCAGCAATGCAAAATTTAGAATTTTTTAGCATTATGCCCTACTCCCAACCCATCAAAACACTAGCAAAAACAGTTTTGGCTGATTTATTCAAATTCCAATTTAATTAATAATAGCTTAATAAATTCAAGCACTTGCCACAGCCCTGTCAAGCAACACACATCACCCAAATAATCATCAGGCGATTGGTTCAATTGGTGCTACAACATCGGCGTTTTGGGCTCGGTGGCGTAGATAATGATCCAAAAGCACAATCGCAAGCATTGCCTCTGCAATCGGAGTGGCACGCACACCAACACAAGGGTCGTGGCGACCTTTGGTAATCACATCAACTGGCTGACCTTGTAAATCAATGCTCTTACCTGCAGTGGTGATACTGGCGGTTGGCTTTAGGGCGATAGCAACCCGAATCGTTTGACCGCTGGATATTCCGCCCAAGATACCCCCTGCATGATTGGCGGTAAAGCCATCTGGAGTCAGCTCATCACGGCTGGTATGCCCATATTGCTCAACCACCGCAAAACCATCGCCAATCTCCACCGCCTTTACTGCATTGATACTCATCATCGCGTGAGCAATGTCTGCGTCTAGGCGATCAAAGACAGGCTCACCCAAACCAACAGGAACATTCTCGGCAAAAATCTCAAGTTTAGCACCGCAGCTTGTGCCTTGCTTGCGCAAATCATTAATCAATTGCTCAAAGCGTGGCACGGCATCAGCATCACCACAAAAAAATGGATTATTAGCCACTTCTTGCCAGTCCAATTTATTTGCTTTTTCTGAGCCGATTTGTGTTACATGGCCACGGATAGTAATACCAAGTCTTTGTGATAAATATTTTTTGGCAATCGCCCCTGCGGCAACACGCATCGCCGTCTCGCGAGCAGACGAACGACCGCCGCCACGATAATCACGAAAGCCATATTTCATCGTGTAGCTATAATCGGCATGATTTGGGCGAAAAGTATTGGCGATATTGCCATAATCCTTGGATTTTTGGTCGGTATTATGGATAATCAGCCCAATCGGCGTGCCTGTTGTTCGCCCCTCAAACACACCAGAGACAATCTGTACAACATCGTCTTCTTGTCGCTGGGTGGCAAATTTTGAACTGCCTGGTTTACGGCGATCAAGCTCAATCTGTAAATCCGCCTCGGTCAATGGCAACCCCGGTGGCACGCCATCAACAATTGCCATCAGCCCCACACCGTGCGACTCACCGCAAGTTGTTACCCGAAAAAGCTGTCCAATTGTATTACCCGCCATAAAGCCACCTTATCAAAATTATCAAATCCAAATGCACCACTGCCATGCTTGTATCATCGACAGCAGATGCCTGTTGATTGTATCATAATTTGCCGATACAAAAAAGCAACAACTGTTTATGCGGTATGTCGTTTGTCATATTTATAAAAATCTGCCGCAGCACGACTGAAATTTTTTGCCTGATTTACATGGGCAGACAGCTTGTCTGTTTCGCAGTATCGGCACAGTTGGATCCAAAAAATACCAGCAAGGCTTATTTTGAGCATTCATCATCTGCACAAAGACCGAATGCTCCTCGTGGCATTCTTGCACACCTGTGTCATTATAAATAAAATCTGCACAAAAATGCACTTTGCTGTGCAGCCTATCTAATTTTGCCACTTGTTTGATGGTCAATTTTTGCCAAGTCAGCCGCTGTGTCCATGCCAGCAGTGCCGCCCTATCCAGCAGATGCTGTTGAATGGGCAAAGTCGTGGCGATAATATAGTCAATCTCTTGATACACAAAAGCACTGTAACGAGAACGCATCAGTCGCTCGGCATTTTCTGCAAGCTCTCCCAAATGATATGGCTGACAGCACTGCTCATAAACATCGCCCAAACCACAAGGACAGACAGATAATGTATTCATTTGATATTTAACGATATTTTATTTAATAAATAACTTTGAGCATTGTGCGTGCCACCTACCACTGGATACCATTCGCCAGTGCCTGACAATTCCCATGCCTGAGTGTCATCTTTTAGATAATTTATCAATCCATCTTCATAGATTTTTTTGAATAATTTTTTATCTAAAATTGGAAATGCCACCTCAACACGGTGTAATAAATTACGATCCATCAAGTCTGCCGAACCGCAGTACAGCCGTTCTTGACCGCCATTTTGTACATCATTGGCAAAATAATACACGCGTGTATGCTCCAAAAACCGCCCCACCACTGAACGCACACGGATATTTTCAGACAATCCTGCCACCTGTGGACGCAAGCAACAAATTGACCGCACAATCAAATCAATCTGCACGCCTGCTTGGCTTGCTTCGTACAATTTATTGATAATTTTGCGTTCGGTTAGGGCGTTGAATTTCATAATCACTCGCCCAACTTTGCCCGCTTTGGCATGAGCAATCTCATCGTCAATCAGTCGCATCAGCGTATCATGCAGTGTAAATGGTGCGTGCAAAATCTGCTTGGAAGGCAACGGTCTGCCCATGCCAGTCAATTGCCAAAATACCCCAGCAACATCTTCGGTAACTTCTTCATTGGCGGTAAATAATCCATAATCCGTATATGCCTTGGCATTGCCTGCGTGATAATTCCCTGTGCCCAGATGTGCATAACGGCGGATTTTGCCCGCCTCACGGCGAATAATTAGCATCATTTTGGCGTGCGTCTTGTAGCCGACAATGCCATAAACCACCACCGCACCTGCCTCTTGGAGCATATTTGCCACAGCAATATTGGATGCCTCATCAAACCTTGCACGCAGCTCAATCACTGCCGTTACTTCTTTGCCATTACGAGCAGCAGCGGCAAGTGCTTGGACAATTTCTGAATTAACCCCAGAGCGATAAATTGTCTGCTTGATTGCCAGCACATCAGGGTCATTGGCCGCTTGCCACAGCAAGTTCACCACAGGGCTAAAGGCATGAAATGGGTGATGCACCAGCACATCTTGACGAGCAATGGTGGCAAACATTGAGCCTGTGTCGGCTTTGTTTAAGCCCTGAAACGCCTTAGGAATGGCGGCAGTAAATGGTGAAAACTTCAGCCTTGGATAATCAAAACTGGTCAAAAGCCGTGTCAAATTTACAGGGCCGTTCACACGGTATAGCTGCGAGCTATCCAATGCAAATTCCCTTAACAAAAATTCGCTGATTTGCTGTGGGCAGTTGGTCGTTACCTCCAAACGCACCTTTTGCCCAAAGCGGCGATTATTAAGCTCGCCTTCTAATGCTTTTGCAATATCATCAACATCATCAGCCAGTGCAAGGTCAGCATTACGCGTTAGGCGGAATTGATAGCAGCCTGTTACTGTCATGCCCAAAAACAACTCGCCAATATATTCATGAATCACCGCCGAAAGCATGACATGATGGTCCTTGCCCCCTGTTAGCTCATCAGGCAGGCGAATGACGCGTGGCAGCGAACGCGGGGCTGGCACGATGGCAAGGTTAATATCACGACCAAAGGCATCTTTGCCATCAAGCGTTACAATAAAATTTAATGATTTGTTTGCCAGTCTTGGAAACGGGTGGGCAGGGTCGATACTAATCGGCGTCAAAACAGGCATCACCTGACTGACAAAATACTCTTTCATCCATGCACGCTGCTTGTCATTTAGCTCATCACGCTTTAGGTAACGGATTTCATGCTTGGCAAGCTCGGGCAAAATATCCTCATTGAGCATACGATATTGCTCATCAACCGCACCGTGGGCGATTTTGCTGATGATTTGTAAAATTTCGCTGGGTTTTCTACCATCTAAACTGCTGACTTGATCGCCTTGTTTCATTTTTTGTAACAAGCCTGCAACACGAATCTCAAAAAACTCATCTAAATTTGACGAAAAAATGGTCAAAAAGAACATTCGTTCCAACAAAGGGTGATTGGGATTTGCCGCTTGTGCCAAGACACGCAACTGAAATCTCAATGCCGACAAATCACGATTAATGTAGCAATTTGGCGTAAACTTACCCTTTTCATCAAACAAACCCTCAAGCTCAATCAAGGCTTGGTTGGCTGTCATGCGATTATCTTGAGCTGTAGGCGGGATTGTCGCGGCTGTCTCATGCTGTTTATTTGAGCTATTCATCATATAATTCCCAATTGTCCTTAAAAGGCGAAAAATAATCATCTCTCGCCTTGGCTATATTTTTAATTTTATCTTAATTAATACATCATTATAAATTAAATATCCGACCGCTTGCTAAGTGCCTTTTATTTTGCCAAATTTGGCAGCATCGTCCAACTGTCTTTTAACCATTCTATGGCATTTTTATGACAGTTTGATGACAATCCAAGGCTATAAACTGACAAACTCAAGGCAATCTTGCACTGTTCATACGCCGCAAGATAATCCGCTGTTTATTACGCAGGCGTTTGGCGGTTAGATTTTTGCCGTAGTATTTGGGATTGGGCAATAGTGCGATCAATAACGCCGCTTGCTCACGATTTAGCTTGGCGGCTGGACGGCGAAAATAATGCCAAGCCGCCGCCTCAATGCCATAAATCCCCTCGCCAAATTCAGCAACATTCAGATACACTTCCAAGATTCGTTGCTTTTGCCACAGGCTTTCCATCATCACTGTAATCAGTGCCTCTTCGCCCTTACGAATATAAGAACGATGCGAGGTTAAAAATAAATTTTTGGCAAGCTGCTGGCTGATGGTCGAGCCGCCCACACTAACCGCCCCTTCTGCCTCATTGGCACGCATGGCTGCTTGTATGCTGGCAAAATCAAAGCCTCGATGCGTGCTAAATTTCGCATCCTCGCTGACAATGGCGGCTTGCTTGACAGGGGTGGCAATTTTGTCATAATCCACCCAAGTTTGCACAACCTCACCGCCTGATAATCTGTGCCAAAGCATGAATGCAGAAGTTTGCACAGGTGCATTCGCCCACCAAATAAGCAGTAAGGCAACCAGCAACTGAATGCCAAAAAATAGCAGCAACATGGGTGCAATTACCCATTTAAAAAGCCAGCGAAACACGCTAAAATAACCCCTATTTTATGCCAAATACACAAAACACCTTAAGCAAAAAAACACCGCCATGTCTACCATCTTAAGCCCCAGCACCCGATTGATACTTGCACAACTCAACACAAATAAGCATCTTTTGAGCCACGCTCACCCAGATGGCACACAAATCATTGCTGAGATTTTGGCTTGTTTTACGATAACTCATGCAGCAAAAACATGGTATCTGCTTGGCACTGATGGTTGTCATTTATGCCAAATTGCTACACAAACAGTTAATCAAGCATTGAGTATTATCACAAATCCGCCCACACTGGCAACGCTTGATTTAAGCGATAGCAGCGATTTATTACTCGTTGATATGCTTGGCAGCAGCATTCCTATTTTGATTGCCAACAATCGCCTGCTGTGCTATCCCTTTGGCTTGATGGATATTACCCAAATCATCAATCCGTAGATTTTTTCGCCAAAATCATGATATTATTAAAATTTTTTAAATAATATCAAAAAACTACACCTTTAACCCCACCTAAGATAGGCGAGAGCTGGCAAGTTTGGTCAATTGATACAGCCCGTCTCGATAGCGATTGTCAGGCAAGCGTGCCAGTGCTTCTTGTGCCAATCTGGTCTGCTCAAGTGCTTGATTTTTGCAGTATTCTATTGCCCCAGATTGTCGCACCAAGTCAATCAGCACCGCCGCATCATCTACCTTACCCGTCTGAACAGCAATGCGTAATTTATCATAATCATCACTGGCTGAATTTTTTAGAAATTCTAATGTTTTTATGATTGGCAAAGTTGGCTTACCTTCTGCCAAATCATCACCCAAATTCTTGCCCATGATTGCCATGTCGCCACTAAAGTCCAGCACATCATCTATAATCTGAAAGGCATTACCAAAATGATAAGCAAACGCCCCCAAATCATCAAGCAGCTCATCACGACCCTGCAATAACGCCGCACCTTTGGTCGCCATCATAAACAATCGTGAAGTTTTGCCGTCAATGATTTGCATATAATCCGCCTCGCAAGCCTCTGGATTGTGCTGATGTTGTAGCTGTAGCACCTCCCCTTCGGCAATATCGCAAGTGCCATCGCTAAACAGCTTTAGCAGTGGCAAATTATTAAACCCAACCAATAAATTAAAAGAACGGGCAATCAAATAATCCCCCACCAGCACCGCTGTGGCATTGTCCCAAGTGGCATTGGCGGTCGGCTTGCCACGACGCAGCCCTGAAGCATCGATAACATCATCATGCACCAAAGTTGCCGTATGCAGCATCTCGGTAATCGCCGCCAGCTGCATTGCCTGCTCACTTTGTACATCTTGCAGCATTCGGGCGGTCAATAGCGTAATCAATGGACGCATTCTCTTGCCACCAGCGTCAATCACATGCTTTGAGACACTCATCACCAGCTGCACTTTGGAATTTAGACTGCCAAAAACCTGCTTATCCATGATGGCAAAATCTTCATCAACAATTGCCTGAATCTCGGCATAACTCATTGCGTCATTCATACTCAACACTATCTGCTTGATTATAAAAGCACTATAATAGCACAATTTTATACATCTTGAAATCCAAGAACTTGGGATTGGTTGGTCAATTTTGACAGAAACAAAGAAGCTCCGCTAACAAACCCAACTTTACCAGACAACGCCATGCAGAAATTTGCTGATTTTTTGGCACATGATTGTAAAAATTTCACAAAAAATTGTCAGAAAACAGCATTTTTGGCTTGTAATCAATAGCAACAACAGGCATAATGTGCTTTATTTTCTCTATGGCATCGCCTCATTGAGCCAAATAGTATCGCAGCAAATCAAATCAAGCTGCCAACTCATATAAAACAGGGAGCTAACATGAGCCAGCCTACCACACAGCACAAAGAAATTGATGACGTGAATATTGAAAAATTCATTCCGCTGATTACGCCAAACAGCCTAAAATCCAAACTGCCCTTATCAGACAATGCTTATCAAACTGTCCTAACTGGTCGCAAAGTTATTGAGAATATCTTAGACGGTGTGGACAAACGCATCTTGGTCGTTGTTGGTCCTTGTTCTATACATGACCCAGTTGCCGCCCAAGAATATGCTGATAAATTAAAAATTCTTTCAGAAGAATTAAAAAATGAACTGTTCATTGTCATGCGTGTATATTTTGAGAAACCTCGCACCACCACAGGCTGGAAAGGATTAATCAACGATCCTGACATGAATGACAGTTTTGATATCGAAAAAGGCTTGCACATTGCACGCAAATTATTGCTTGAGCTGAACGAAAAAGGCTTACCTTGTGCCACCGAAGCCCTAGATCCAAACACGCCACAATATATCCAAGATCTCATCAGCTGGTCAGCAATTGGTGCACGCACCACCGAAAGCCAGACACACCGAGAAATGAGTTCTGGTCTGTCTTGCCCTGTTGGCTTTAAAAATGGTACCGATGGCAGCATGACGGTTGCGGTCAATGCCATGCAAGCGGTGCAGTCAGGTCATAGCTTTTTGGGTTTGTCTGGTGATGGTCAAGTCGCTATCATCAAATCAAAAGGCAACAAATACGCTCATGTCGTCCTGCGTGGCGGCAATGACAAGCCAAATTATGATGAAACTGCTGTCGCTGCCGCCGAAAATGAGCTTGCCAAAGGCAAAACCAACGGCAAAATCATGATTGATGCCAGCCATGCCAACAGTGGCAAAGATCCATATTTACAACCCATGGTTATCCAAAATGTCGCAAGCCAAATCGCCAATGGCAACCAGTCGATCATGGGGCTGATGATTGAGAGCCATCTTAAAGGCGGTCGCCAAAACATTCCTGTGAATTTGGACGACTTAGAATATGGCAAATCAGTTACCGATGGCTGTCTGGATTGGGAGGCAACGGTAGAAACCCTACGAAAATTTGCCAAAACCATCAAGCCACATCTGGCAAATCGCTGATTACACCACAAGGTCGCCCATGGGCGGCTTTGTCGCTTTGGCCAATTAATTTAGCAGCAACACGCTTATTAGCACCCTTATTAGACAAAAATCCAGCAAATTTGCCCAAATTTATCACGCATAAATTAGTATGAGTACACCAAGTTTTAAAGATATTTTATCAAAATCACAGCAGCAAGCACTTGCCAAGCTTAGCAAACCTGAGCCCACTGTAACTGCCCAAAAAACCCCCGTAGCAGCTGACAGACCAACAAGCCATGATGATAAGCAATTATTTTTGCAAGCCATGCACGGGGTCGTACCACTAAAAAACACGCCAACCGTCAGCCAAAAAAAACCAACCGCCGTTGATGATAATACACTACGCCGCCGCATGGCAGCACAAGGTGATGAGCAAATCGGTGGCACATTATCAGACATGCAAGCACTGCTAAATCCCGTTGCTGGCGAGGCATATTTATCCTACAAAAACCCAACGCTACAAAACAAAGTCTTCGAGCAATTAAAACAAGGCAAATTGCGGTGGTATGACGCTGTAGATCTGCATGGCTCAAGCATTGAAGAGGCAAGATCTGCCGTACAGCTGCTGATTCATCAGTCGATCAATCAAGGCGAAACTGTCGTAAAAATTGTACACGGCAAAGGCAAAGATGCCATCATCAAAACCTGCGTCAATGGTTGGCTACGACAAATGAACGAGGTTATGGCATTTGTTTCGGCACCAGCCAATGATGGCGGCAACGGTGCGGTATTGGTATTATTAAAAAAGAAAAAACTGGGCGACTAAGATGAGCAATCCTACCTTAACCATCGGTATCGTTGCAGGCGAAGTCTCTGGCGATGCATTGGGCGGTGATTTTATGCAGCAGATGAACCAACTTCACCCGAACATTCGCTGGGTGGGTGTTGGCGGACAACAAATGGCAGCACAGGGACTAAATAGCCTGATTGAGATGAGTCGGCTGTCAGTCATGGGGCTAATAGAGGTCATCAAGCATCTGCCCGACCTTGTGCGAGCAAAAAAACAAATTTTATCAGCATTTTTTGATGAAAAAATTGACATCTTTATCGGTATTGATGCTCCTGATTTTAACCTTAGACTGGGTAAGTCATTAAAAAAACAAGGGATTTTTTGTGTGCAATATGTCAGCCCAAGCATTTGGGCATGGCGAGAAAACCGCATCAACAGCATCAAGCAAGCAACTGATTTGGTGCTGTGTTTATTTCCATTTGAGCTGGCAGTTTATCAAAAACATCAGCACCCTGCCGTTTGTGTTGGACACCCCTTATTGAGCAAACTTCACGCCGATACACGCCCCATGCCTGTGCGTCTGCACGAATTTATCCAGCAAACCACAGCATTTGGCACGGCAACACTGAAGCAAGCCAGCCACCGCATTTGCCTTATGGCAGGCTCTCGCAATGGTGAGATTCATGCTATTTTGCCACTATTATTAGACAGTGCCAAAAAAATTCATGACATGCTGCCAAACAGCCAATTTATCCTACCTGTCATCACGCCAGCACAAGCTGATTTGATACGGCAAATCGCACAAAACACACACCCAGACCTGCTGGCAGCTTTGCATATTTTGCATAACAGCAACCAAAAGCCAAGCGATTTATCTTTAAGCCATGCCTGTATGAATGTCAGTGATGTTGTTGTGCTGGCTTCAGGCACAGCAACGCTTGAATGTCTATTGCTAAACCGCCCAATGGTTGTTGTTTATAAAATGAACAAATTAAGCTTTGCCATCGCCCAGAGACTCGTCAAAATCCCCTATGTTGCCCTGCCTAATATTTTGGCTCATGGACAAACTGGCAAGGCGATCGTGCCTGAGCTTATCCAGCATCATGCCACTGCCGAGACAGTCAGTGCCGAAGTTTTCGGCATACTCAACAATCAACAAGCACAAATACAACTGCTACAGCAAACCACTGAGACCTTGCGTGCAGACAGCCATCATGGTGCCGCCCAGTCGGTATTACAAAGCTATTTTCAGAACAAATTATGATTGATCATTCACTCATCACACAATGCAATATCATCACCAAGCCTGATGCCAAAATCAGCGATACGCCAGTTATTATCGGTATTGACGAGGTTGGCAGAGGAGCATTATTTGCCAATCTTACTGTCGCTGCAGTAATTTTACCTGCAACATTTAGCGGTGAATTTAATTCGGTGGATTTACGCACAACCCCAATTGAGTTGATTAACGACAGCAAAAAACTCACAGCAACCCGCCGTGAGCGATTGTTTGAACCCATAAAACTGCTGGCGGCTGATTATGCAATTATCGATGTACCACGCAGTGTCATTGATGAAATCAATGTCTTGCACGCCACTTTGCTTGGTATGCGTCTGGCAATCGAAACTCTGGTTGCTCGCCATCATCTCGTGCCACGCAATACCCAGATTGTTGTTGATGGACATCAATTCCCGAACCTACAAGGCGGCTGTGCTGAATTTTTTTATCAAAATCAAACTCTTATCAAAGGTGATGCCACTCACAGCAGCATTGCTTGTGCCAGCATTCTTGCCAAAGTGCATCGCGATCGCCAAATGTTACTTTTGGATAAGGTATATCCAGAATACGGACTTGCCAAGCATAAGGGCTATCTCACCGCCCAGCACAAAGCCGCCATCACCACGCACGGCATCTTACCCGAGCATCGCCGCAGTTACTCACCGATTAAAGAGCTGTTTGCCACAGGGCATCTGAATCATAATTTTTGGTAATTTTGCCCACAATCAACCATGCAGCAGCCCATTATGCCACTGACAAAAATTGGTTTTAATTTTATAGCCATGCAAATACTTGCATCTCGTACAAAATGCCAAAATGGCATATTGGTGGCTTTGTTGTCTTTTGGTGCAACTGTGAAAAATCAGCCACTGATATTATCAATGAATCATAATTTCAGCTCAGCTTAATTTATCTTAAAAATAAAAATTAATCACCAATTATAGTCATCATAATGACTATGCCAGTTTAACATTAGATAAATTAATAATACTTATTATTTATAATATTTTATATCAGCTATTGATGGATAATGTGATGGCAAATATTTATTGATAAAGGTCAGCATATCAAATTGCCCAAATCAGCGTGTGGCATTGACCCACAACAAATCCCCAATTGCTGATTGATGGCAAATAAAAAAAACAGCACATCAACGATATGCTGTTTTTTGGTGTGTAATCAAAGCAAAATGCGACGAGGATCTGCAAGCAGTTTGGCGATATAACGCGTAAACACGGCAGCATCTGCTCCATTGATGACACGGTGGTCGTATGACAGCGACAGTGGCAACATCAAGCGTGGCTCAAAGCTCTTGCTGGCAGCATTCCAGCGTGGTTGGAATGATGCTTCGGAGATGCCCAAAATGCCAACCTGTGGCCAATTGACCAGTGGCGTAAATGCTGTGCCACCCAAGTTGCCTTGGCTTGAGATGGTAAAGCTGGCACCTTGCAGTTCTTTTGCAGACAGTTTTTTGTCTCGTGCTTTTTTGGCAAGCTCACCAATTTCAATGGCAATCTGCTTAATGCCTTTGGCTTGGGCATCTTTAATCACAGGGACAATCAGACCATCATCAGTCGCTACGGCAATGCCCATATTGACCGATTTGCGAATCAAAATTTGCGTGTTGTCATCAGACAGATGGCAGTTGAATTTTGGATGCTCGGTCAGGGCATACGCAACCGCTTTGACAATAAATGCCAAAATCGTCAAGCCAATGCCCTGTGCCTTAAATTCACCTTTTAGCTCATTACGCAGATTTTCAGTATCTGTAATATCCGCCAAATCAAACTGGGTTACTTGTGGCAGATAAGTGTTATAATTAAGCTGTGGGATTGAGACTTTTTGTAGACGAGTCAAATCCTCAACCTCAATCTCACCCCAAATCTCTTTATTGCTCATATCAGGCAAGTTTGGCAAGCCTGAACGCACATCTGCCGACGCTGTGGTCGCTTGTGGCTTACTGGCAGCACCATTCATCACCGCTTTAACAAAGGCGAATAAGTCCTCTTTTAGGATGCGGCCATGGGTGGCAGTGCCTGTTACGGTGCTAATATCCACACCCAGTTCTCGTGCCAATTTACGCACAGCAGGGCCTGCATAGACATCTTTTGCTTTTTCGTTCACAACCTGTTCAGGCAGTTTGTCGGTGGTCGCTACAGGCTTGCTTGGGCTTGTCTCTGCTGCCTTTGGCTCAGCTTGCGTTTGAGTTGGTGCAGATTTTTCTTGGGTGGTTTTGCTTTCTTGTGCCACAGGCTTGCCAGCAGCTGCAATGGTGATAAACGCTTGTCCATTGCTGACACTGTCGCCTGCTTTAACCAAAATTGCCTCAACCACACCATCGGTTGGCGATGGCACTTCTACCGAAGCCTTATCAGATTCAACCAAAATCAGCGGTTGGTCTTTGCTGACGCTGTCGCCAACTGCCACCATGATTTCTGCAACTTCTGCTGATTCTACACCAAGGTCAGGTAGGTTGTGCGTCTGGCTGCCACCAGTAGCTGCAGCGGTCGGTGCTGACGGCTGCTCTGCTACTTGTTGCTCATCAGCAGGCTCGCTTGGCTCTGACTCCACTACCGCATCGGTCTGTTGGGTTTCATTCGTTGATACAGAAGCTGACTCGATTGTGAATAACAAGCTGCCTTCGCTGATATTATCGCCTGTATTGATATGAATTTGCTTAATCACACCAGCAGTTGGCGATGGCACTTCTACCGAAGCCTTATCAGATTCAACCAAAACCAAATTGTCATTCTCGCTGACGCTGTCGCCAACTTTTACCATGATTTCGGCAACTTCTGCTGATTCTACACCCAAATCGGGGGCTTTGATTTCCATCACATTCTCCTATTATTTGGGTTCTTGGATATTGCTATCGTTTAATAAAGCTGCATCAGCCTTGTCCTCGCTGCGACCTTGCTGATTAATAGCCTCATCTGACTCTTCAATCAACTCTGGTACAGGATTTGGGGCACGCGTAGTTTTTGGTGCTGGTGCATCTGGGAAAAAGTCATACTGTGGCTGCGGCTGCCAAGCGGGTGCTTGGTCTGCATCAATATCGAAGCTATTGATTGCATCTTGTACAAGGCGGACATTAATTTCGCCCTCATCAGCCAGTTTTTTCAAGGTGGCGACCACGATATGTTCAGCATTGACATTAAAGAAACTACGCAATTTGGCACGGCTATCCGAACGACCAAAGCCGTCAGTTCCAAGCGTAACATAAGGGCGAGAGTCAGGCAACCAGCCACGGATTTGCTCTGAATAGTTACGCATATAATCCGTTGCAGCAACCACGATACCCTTGTGAGCAGCCAATTGCTGAGTAATCCATGGTGTCTTTTGTTCGGCGGTTGGGTGCAGACGGTTATAATCATCACACGCCATACCATCACGGGTCAATTCATTAAAGCTGGTTACACTCCACACATTTGCCGTGATGCCAAACTCTTCTTGCAAGATGCGAGCCGCTCTTTGAACTTCACGCAAAATCACCCCAGAACCCAACAGTTGCACTTGGGTAGAACGATTGTCCTCAAGCAAGTACATACCACGCTTGATGCCTTCTTCAATACCTTGCGGCATGGCAGGTTGCTCATAGTTTTCATTCATCAGCGTAATGTAATAATACACACGCTCACCCTCGCCATACATACGACGCAAGCCATCGTGCATAATTACCGCCAGCTCATAGCCATAACATGGGTCATAGGTAACACAATTTGGCACCGTGCCAAATAAGATATGACTATGACCATCTTGGTGCTGCAAGCCTTCGCCATTGAGCGTTGTGCGACCTGCTGTCGCCCCAAACAAGAAACCTTGAGCCTGACAATCGCCTGCAGCCCATGCCAAATCACCAATGCGTTGGAAACCAAACATTGAATAATAAATATACATTGGAATCATTGGCAAAGCATTCACCGAGTAACTGGTTGCCAATGCAATCCAAGCACTCATCGCACCTGCTTCGTTAATACCCTCTTCTAGCATATGGCCGTCTTTTGCCTCGCGATAACCCATCAAGGCTTCGGCATCTTCGGCAACATAATTCTGACCTACCGATGAATAAATCCCCAACTGACGGAACATACCCTCAAGACCAAAGGTACGAGCTTCGTCAGGAACGATTGGCACGACATATTTGTTCAGAGCCTTGTCTTTTAATAGTGCTGACAGCAAGCGTACAAACACCATCGTTGTTGATTGCTCTTTGCCTTTTGAGCCTTGTAGTACCTGATCAAAAATAGACAGCTCAGGAATTTCTAGCGGAATATGACCGCTGCGGCGAGCAGGCAAATGACCACCCAATGACTCACGGCGACCCATCAGATACTTATACTCTGCCGAATCTTCACTTGGGCGATAAAACGGCAATTGCTTTAATTGCTCATCGGTAAATGGCAAATCAAAACGATCGCGGAAATACTTCAGTCCTGTTTCGTCCAATTTTTTTAGTTGGTGAGCTTTGTTTACAGCCTGAATTTGGCTTGACAGGCCATAGCCCTTGACAGTTTTTACCAAGATTACCGTTGGCTGACCTTTGGTTTTCATGGCTGCACTAAAGGCTGCATATACTTTTTTCGGATCATGGCCACCACGGTTTAAGTGCATAATGTCCTCATCGCTTAGCTCTTTGGCAAGCTCTTCTAATTCTGGATATTTGCCAAAAAATTCTTTGCGTACAAAGGCACCATCGCGTGCTGCATAAAGTTGATATTCGCCATCAACAACTTCTTCCATGCGTTTTTTGAGTGCACCTGATTTGTCTTTGGCAAGCAATGCGTCCCAATGATCGCCCCAAATCACCTTGATTACACGCCAGCCTGCACCACGAAATACCGATTCAAGCTCTTGGATAATCTTGCCATTACCACGCACAGGACCATCTAGTCGTTGTAGGTTACAGTTGATTACCCAAATCAGGTTGTCAAGTTTCTCACGACCTGCCATTGAGATTGCACCCAAGCTCTCTGGCTCGTCCGTCTCACCATCACCCAAAAATGCCCAAACCTTACGATCTTCATCTTTAATCAGACCGCGATTGGTTAGGTATTTTTGGTTGCGTGCTTGATAAATTGACATCAACGGCCCAAGACCCATTGATACGGTTGGAAATTGCCAATAATCAGGCATCAAATAAGGGTGCGGATAGCTTGACAGACCCTTGCCATCAACCTCACGGCGGAAGTTTTCTAGTTGCTCTTCAGACAAGCGACCCTCTAAAAAAGAGCGAGCATACATCCCTGGGGCTCCATGACCTTGGTAATAAATCATATCGCCGCCGTGATTTTCGCTTGGTGCACGCCAAAAATGGTTAAATCCTGTTTCGTACAGCGTTGCTGATGATGCAAAAGTCGCCAAATGCCCGCCCAAATCGTCATTATTTTGGTTGGCACGCATCACCATCGCAAGTGCATTATATCGCACCAAAGCACGGATTTTGCGTTCCATGTGCAAATCGCCCGGATAAGTCGGCTCATCTTCGACAGCAATGGTATTGATGTAAGCTGTATCCAAGCGATTAAACGGCAAACCTTCTTGTGCTGCCATGTTGTATAGTGCTTTTAATAAAAATTGTGCACGATCTTTGTCGGCATTTTTGATGACCGATTCAAAAGCATCTAACCACTCTTGGGTTTCGATGTGATCGGGATCGTTATAATAAGTTGTCATTACGCTTACCCTAAAATTAAATTTAATCAGTCTTTCATAAAATCACACAAAAGACCGCATCAACACACAAGCAGCTGCCCACTCATGCAACTTTATTCACTGCTCAAGGTGAACATGAATACACTTTAGTCTGTATTATAAAAGGATTTGGTCAAAAAGTTTATGCAGTAAAATAAATATCATCAGAATATTCATTTATTTAAAAAATACCAACACAGCACCAAATCATCTCACAGACTCTAATTTGTAGCAATGATAAATCTGCCACGCACAAGGATTATTATACCCTATTTTGGCTGATATTTAAATTTTTTCGGCGGCGGACAAAAGCATTGACAGGGGGGGTTCTGGGATACAATGCAAAAAATCCACACTGTCATTAGCCAGTAAGCGTATGGCAGCTATCTTGTAATTAAGGATAAGTTATGAATATCAAGCTAATTGCATTTGCCCTGATTGGCACTTTGGGGGCATTGACCGCCAACGCCAACCAATACACCCTTCAAAGTGGTTCGGCATACATTCAGACCAAAACCGATGGCTATGTCTATATGCGTAACGCACCACACCCAAACGCCACTCGCATACAACGCCTAAATGACTACACCGATGTGCAAGTGCTAAGCTGCGAAGGTCGCACCGTACGCCGCACCGATGTCGCCGCTCATGGACAAAAAGGCAAATGGTGCCGCGTCTCCGCGAACGGTCGCACAGGCTATGTGTTCAGCCCTTATCTTCGTTATTACTGATTGCTAGAGAATTTGGCGATTTATCAGTAATCACCTACCCAACATAAGACCTTAAGCCTTCAACGGTCTTAAGGTCTTTTTTGTATCTTGGTACTATTTATGAATAAATTATTTATTATTTTTTTAGTTAAAATTGCCATTATTGCCTTAATTGTGCAACAAGCCCAAAGTACTGGCAAGGCAAATCCAGCCATCAGCCCAAAAAATAACGCCCATGATCTTGACCTAAATCGCAGTGAAAATCAGCAATTTATACTTGAGCATAATATTTTGCTCAAGCAACAAACTTATGCCATCGGTCAAGAAAAATACGCCATCAATATTTATCAAAAATCACCCATTGGCACGACTCGCTATTTGGTGCTGCACGACAATGAGAATGCTGCTTTTGACAGTGGCTTGCGTGCCATTAAAGATGGTGGATTGCTGGTTGTGCTAGAAAATAAAGAAAGCCGCTATTTGTATGATTTTGGCAAAAATACACAAACCAACACGGACCCAAACCGTATTTTTGACGATAAAAATAAATATTTTGCCCTTGGTCAAGCCATCTTGTCATCGTTGCAATTGCAACAAGACAGCTTGGTTGTTGCTCTGCATAACAACAGCCCAAATTCTACCTTTAAAATGTCAAACATTCACAAATTTGGCAATACACAAATTGTCTGCCAAAAGGATCATAATGAAAAAAATCTGTACTGGCTACCTTATAAAAACAGCACCGATGCAGGCTTAAACCTTGCCAAAAAACTGTGCAATGCTGGCAGCTATAATGTCGTCAGCGAACAAGTCTCAACCATTGCCAAAGGCGATGGGTCGTTGTCAATCTATGCCGCCAATCGTGGCATTGATTATGTTAATATTGAAATAAAAGCAGCCATCGCAGGCGATAAAAACAACGAAAATACCGCGATGCTTGCTCAACAAAATTACATCACCACCCTAGCCAAACTATCGCAAGCCAAGCCAAACAGGTGATTTGACCCTACGCCATAACAGACCCAACTGGCGAGCTACAATAAAAAGCTCGCCAGCTGCTGTATGCCAATCCGCTCATGTGCCTTAAATGGCAAGCGTTTGGGATTGACCTGCCAGTTATTTTTAATGCACACTGCCAAAATATCAATATCTAATGCCACTTGATAATCAAATTCGGCAGTTTTTTTATGCTCATCGCGACCGCAGAGTTTCTCAATCTGCTTTAGCTGCTGCTGCAAGCTATCATGGGCGATATCCTGATAAAGCTGCAGATGCACGCACACATTGTGATAAATCAAGCTGCTGCGTGCCTCAATATCCGCCCCTTGTATCACTTGAGAGAGCCTTAATGAGCCCAATCGCCCAAGTTTATCCAAAGCCACATCAAAGCCCTGCTCGGCACGATAATTACTGCCCAAGCATAGCACTGCCTCCTGCACCTTCATCGCTTGCCTGCCACCATCAGTCATCATGTTGCTGATAAATTGGCTTGGCGGCGGACAATTTTCACGCCAACGCTTACTGCCTGCGTGATGGCATTGGGCTTGTGAATGGTTAGGCTGATTTGTCCACAAGGATAATGGCGTAAAATATGTTCAGCAATTCTCTCTGCCAAAGTTTCCAGCAACTCCGCCTGTATCTCATGGCACAATCGCTCGATATCCTCGCACACTGTCTTATAATTAATCACATGAGCCACATCGTCAGATGCCGCTGCCAAGCTCATATCACACAGCATTTCTGCATCAATAATCAGCTGCTGCTTGATTGCTCGCTCCCATGGATACACGCCAATCAGCGTATTGATTTGCAAACCTTGAATAAAAACCACATCGTCCATTATTTAACCTTTTTTATTTTTTAATAAATCAAAACTAAATAAAATCAACCCAAGCCAAATCAAGGAAAAGACCACCATATTTTGCCAAGCAAAGGGTTCATGATAATAAAACACCGCCAATAAAAAGACAATGCTTGGTGTTAGATAATTAAGAAATGATAAAGTATTAAATTGCAATAATTTGGCAGAAATATTATAAAGCAGTAGCGGAATAAGCGTAATTGGCCCTGCCAACATAAGCAGCCAAATCTCCGAAGACAGCCAAAATGACAGCTGGCTACTCACAACCTCTGCTTGACTTAGCCACAGCAATGACAATGGCAGCAAAAGCAGCGTTTCCAAGAATAAGCCATCCAGTGCATCAAATGGCGTGTATCGCTGAATCACCCCATAAAAACCAAAAGACAGTGGCAACAACAAGCTCACCCATGGCAAACCACCCAGCCATACAACCTGCGTTATAACAGCAATCATTGCCAAGCCGACAGCAATTTTTTGCAGAATTCTTAATCTTTCCTTAAAAATTATCATGGAAAGTGCCACACCAATCAGCGGCTGGATAAAATAACCCAAACTTGCCGACAGCACCTGATTGTTTGTTACTGCCCACACATAGACCAGCCAGTTGGTTGCAATCAATAACGCTGCCAAAAAAGTCAGCAGCAACCATTTGGGATTTTTGGCAATTTGCAATAATCCTGCCCAGCGGCGTGCAAGCAACACCACCACAAAAAGCAGCACAAAGGTCCAAATAATACGATGGGCAATGATTTCCACCGCATTATATTCAACCAGCATCTTAAAATATAGCGGAAAATTCCCCCAAATCAAAAATGCCACCAAAGCGGTGGTCAGCCCCTTTGGTGTATTTGATTGTTTAGAAATTGACATTATGCAATCACTTCCAGCCCAAGCCCTGCTTCTTTTACCAAGTTGGCAAAACTAGGAAAACTTGTTGCCACCGTCTCTGTGCCGTTTATCACAATTTCATCAGACGCACGCAGGCTTGCCACCGCAAAACTCATTGCGATTCTATGATCATGATGCGATTCGATCGCCCCACCACCAAACACAAATTCACCCTCACCCTTGCCGACAATCTCAATACCATCATCGAGTACCGCGCAGTCAATGCCCAAAGTTGTCAGTCCATCTGCCATTACCTGTATGCGGTCGGATTCTTTGACACGCAGCTCTTCTGCCCCACGCAAAATCGTCTTGCCAGTTGCACAGGCAGCCGCCACAAACAGCACAGGAAACTCATCAATGGCAAGCGGTACAAGATGCAAGGGGATTTCGATGCCGTGTAATTTGCTTGACTTGACGCAAATATCTGCCACAGGCTCACCGCCGACAAGTGTTTGATTTTTAAGCGTAATATCCGCCCCCATCAGGCGTAAAATATCAATCACCCCTGTGCGAGTGGGATTGATGCCAACCTTTGGCAATATCACATCGCCACGCCCTGCAATCGCTGCCGCCACCATAAAAAACGCCGAGCTTGAAATATCCGCAGGCACTTCGATGTCACACGCCGTCAGTGTACCGCCCCCTGTTAGGCGGATTTCGTTGCCGCTTGCCAGTGGGCTAACTTTGACATCATAACCAAAGGCGGTAAGCATTCGCTCGGTATGATCTCTTGTGATTTCAGGCTCGGCAACCACCGTCTCGCCATTCGCCCAAAGACCAGCTAAGAGCAGACATGATTTGACTTGGGCGGATGCCATGGGCATTTCATAATGGATGGCGTTTAGGGTTTGACCACCCATAATCGTAACAGGCGGTGTGCTTTTTTCACCTGTTGTGGTAACTTTCGCCCCCATTTGGCGTAAAGGCCCTGCAACTCGCTCCATGGGGCGTTTGGATAGGCTTGCATCACCGACCATCGTGCTGTCAAAATCTTGAGCCGCCAAAATCCCTGATAGCAGTCTCATGCTCGTGCCAGAATTACCCATATCAAGCGGTTTGGTTGGGGCTTTTAGCCCATTCATTCCCACGCCGTGTATCGTTACTTTATCACCATCTCGCTCTATCTGCACGCCCATATCACGAAAGGCTTGCAGGGTGGACAGTGCGTCTTCGCCTTCTAGAAAATTGGTAACACGGGTTACGCCATTGGCAAGCGAACCAAACATAATTGAGCGGTGCGAAATAGATTTATCAGGAGCGACTTTGTGCGTGCCTGTAAATGTGGTACTTGGAGTGAGTTTGTATTTCATAGGGTTTTCCTAATTTGGGTAAATGGTTTATAAAATTGATTACTAAGGTGTGTATTACGCACCAATGTTAAGTCAAGGCTCAATCTTAATATTATTCTTTACAATATTATCATACAATAATTCAACTTCTTTCATAATTAAATCCGCTAAACTGCCATCGTTAATTTTTGCCCAAATATCAGCATCGTATTGCCAATAACGCAAATTTTCTATGTAATACCAACCAAGCCAATTTGGTTGGTCTGACTTCATATTAGGCAAAGAATCAATGATTTCTTTTGAAACTTTAATAAAAATCAAATCATCCATCTTAATATCTTCATCAAGCGGTTTATATCCAATATAAAAATCATTAAAATTAGATTTGTCAAATCCAATAAAAACACATATATTATAACTTTTAAATTCTACCCCACTAATCCCCTTACTATTATCAAGAGAAATGGGCTTATTTTGATGCAATTGGTAATTGGGATTTTGATTGATTTTTTCGTTTAATTGTTTGTTTAATTTTTCAATCAAATTTCTTTGCAATATTGGAACTTGACTAGCAATTTTAATTGCTGAAACGATACTTTCATCGCTTTCTAGCATTGCATTAATAATGGCATTTTGCTCACTCATATCGCTCAGTCCCATAAATTGCTTTTGAATAAATTTAATAAATTGGTTAATAAATTCTAAAACACTGGCATTTTGACAATCTGCTTTACAAGCATCCAGCCAATCAACCAAATCATTATAGCCAATATGGCTAAATTCATTGTTAATTTGCCACTGCTCCAAATCTTCTGATTTTACACTACAATCACTTGGTAAATTTTGGGACAAATAAACCAAATGTTTATGAGAATGCTTTCTTTTTTCTAATTCTTGATAATAATCATTTAACTGGTCTTTTTGGTCTCTGGCATAAGGTTTATTTTCAATACAAATACCATATTTACCGCCATCGGTTAAATAAATATCCACTTTCCGATTGGATTTATTGGCGTATGCAATTTCTTCTCTTTCAATACCAATATTAGCCAAATTATCCAAAAATCCACTCCATTCTTGGCATTGTAAATTTGGTAAACATATTTTGATAAAATTTTTCAAAAATAAATCATCTTGTTGATGAGAGCCTTTTGGATTTAATAAGTCCGCCAAAATATAATTTAAATTGGTTTCATTAGTGGCAATATAGTCAAAAATACTAAAATTTGGGGCAAGTTGTTTGCCATACAGTCTTTTTGAAGTATTAATAAGCCGTATTTCGGTGCTGACATTTTTTATTAAATTTTTAATTTCTTGCATTATTTGACCTTATAAATTTAATAATAAAACACAATGACTTTCAATAACGATGCGTAATACACACCTTATGCATCAGCTTACAAATTCTTTAACTTCTCTTTTTCCACCAATAACCGCCCAAAATATTCCCGAGCATTTTTGGCAATTTCAAAAGTCTCTAACAGCTTCTCGCTATTGTCATTTTCAATATCAGCTTTTAATTGATTTAAGATAGCCTGATAATCTTCCAACCCCTGCAATACCGCCTGTTTATTTGCCAAAAAAATATCATGCCACATAATCGGACTGCTTGCCGAAATGCGACTAAAATCCCGAAAACCACCCCCTGCATATTTAAAAATATTCAAATTCTCCTCATCTGTGGCAAGCTGATAGGTCAAGGCATAGGACAATAAATGTGGCAGATGACTGGTCAGTGCCAAAATTTCATCGTGTTTGTCAGACGGCATAAAATCCACACTCGCCCCAAGCGATTGCCAAAGTGTGGCAATTTTATCCACCGCCTGTTTGTCATTAAAATCGTGCGGACAAATGATAAGTTTGTGCGATTTAAACAACGCCCCATTTCTTGCCATAAAGCCTGATTTTTCCGCCCCTGCAATTGGGTGAGCAAGCACCAAATTGGGTGGCAATTCGCCAAAAATAGCAAAAGCGTCTTGTAAAATATTGCCTTTGGTGCTGGCGGTATCGCTGATGATGACATCGCTTGGTAGTAGCTGATTGTCAATGGCGGTTTTGATTTTTTCCAAAATGGCTTTTACGGCAAACGCAGGCACAGCGATAATGACACAGTCGCAGTCTGTCAATACGCCTGTATTTGCCAAGTTCAACAATTCATCATCACCAGCTTGGATTAACTTATCAGCCATCGCATGATGAATCACCGATTTATCAAAATCTACCGCATACAGCCTACCCGCAAGGCGATTGTCAATCATGCCTTGTAAAACACTGCCGCCAATTAAGCCTAAGCCGATGACTAAGGCTTTGTGAAATATTTGCCCTGTTTGTTGCATTAATAACAATCCCAGTTATAAATCAGCTTTGAGAAGTTTTGCTCTTTTAAATCCTTAGGGTGAATAAAGAAATTCGCCACGCCGCTATCGCCCCATATAATGTCATTTTCATCATCGGTATCAATTTGCAATAACAAAATATGCTCTTGCAAAGAGCCTTCGTACTCTCGTGGGTCAGTTTGGGTAAAAATAGGATAGCCCAAAATCTGATGCCCGCCACTATTGACAAGCTCATCATAACTCGTCAGCACTTCATCAGCATCGTCTATTTTTAACTCTTCTTCCAAATAATCCCAAACATCAACCCCTGCCAATTCGTCAATTTTTTGGGAAATGTGATTATATTCATGACAAGTCGTGGTGCAAGATTGCGAAGTTAAAGCAAAATCCATGGCGTACTGATGACGAAAATCAAAAGGCAACTTATCAATGCCAAAGCCTTGTAACTGCTCGGTAATTTGTGTTAATTCATCGGCATTTATTGGCAGGCTATCATCTTGCCAAAACCGCACTTGATAAGTCTTGGACGGCAGTTGATTATCAAAATCCGCCCCATACAGATAATTATCATCTTGACCATCAATATAAATTTGCAAAATGCCTTGTTTTGGCAATGGATATGACAATTGGCTCATCTCCACCACCGCACCAAGCTGCCGAAAATTGAGCTGAGCCAATAATACAAGGGGCGTGCCGTCTGCCTTGGTAGGATAGGTTTCGCCAATTGGCAAATAACCCATGCCGCCAACTTGGCTTGATGTTGTTGGCAAAAAATCATTGTCTTGCTTTGATAGATTAATTTTAACGCAGTTTAGCTTTGAGATTGTCAATAGGGTCTGTAGGGGTTTTGGTAAATCAGATGCACTCATTATTCTTTGTCCTTTGTGTGGTTTTTCTTGCATTTATCGCATTAAAATAACCAAATGCGATTTACAATTTATCCAAATTGTTTGTTTTATTAAAAGGAGGAATTTGGTTTGCTTAAAAATTCCAACTCCCTCGGCGAAGATACTCGCCCCAAGATTGCATTGCGGTGCGGATAACGCCCAAATGTATCAATAATCGCTTTGTGCTTTAATTCAAAATCCAAAGTATTGCTGTCGCTGAATTTTTCAAACAATGGTACGGCTTTTTCGTGGACGATTTTTGATTCAGAGTGCATAAATGGCAATAATGCAAAATTTCGCTCAGCCACTGTCAATGCAGCAAAATCAGGCTGTTTTATTAATTCTTGAGCCAAAGCCAATGCCATGCCGTCTGCTGCAAAAGCATTGGGCGTATTTCTATAAATATTGCGAGAAAATTGGTCAAGGACGATGATTTCTGCCAATCGCCCTTGTGCTGTCGTCCGCCAAGTGTCGCATTCGCCCAAACTTGCACTTTGCAAAATGGCAAGAAACTTATCTGTCAGCAGTTTGTCAAATTCATCACTTTTGGCAAACCAAAAAGACCTTGCAGTCGCACCAAACCAAAAATCCAAAACCGCTTGTGCGTCAGTGGCGATCACTAAATCACCGCCTTTGGATACGAGCCCAATATCCGCACATCTTTGGCTATTTTGCTGATATCATCAATGGCGTTTTTGACATTGTCATCATTGATATGCCCAATCATATCAATAAAAAACACATAAGCCCACTTATTCGGACGCTCTGGGCGAGTCTCGATACTGGTCATGGAGACATTGTGGCGTTTTAGCGGCTCTAGGATTTCGATCAATGCCCCTGCACGGTCAGGGCTGGATACCACGATGGAAGTTTTGTCCTGACCACTTGGGGCGATGGTTTCGTGTCCGATGATAAGAAAACGGGTGGTATTGTTCGGATTGTCTTCAATATTTTCGTATAATTTATGCAAGCCATATTCCGCCACCGCCACATCGCCTGCGATGGCCGCAGAGTGCCACTCATTTTGTAGGCGTTTGGCAGCTTCGCCATTACTTGACACCGCCACACGCTCCACATTGGGAAAATTCACATCAAGCCAATGGCGGCACTGTGCCAATGCCTGTTGATGGCTATAAATACGGCTCAAACTCTCAACCCTAGTATGTTCCGCCACCAAAAAATTATGATGAATCGGCAGCTCCACTTCGCCGATGATTTTTAGGCTAGAGCTCAAAAACGCATCCAAAGTATGATTCACCACCCCTTCAGATGAATTCTCAACAGGCACCACGCCATACATGGCAGAGCCTGCCTCCACTTCACGGAACACATCTGTGATGGTCGCCAGCGATACGGTCGTTGCCGCCTTGCCAAAATGCTTGAGTGCTGCTGCATGGGTAAAAGTCCCCACAGGGCCCAAAAAGGCGACTTTTTGCGGTGCTTCTAGCTCCAAACAAACCGACATAATCTCGCGGAACAGTCGTGCCATTTTCTCACCGCTCAATGGCCCTTCATTGCGTGCCATGACTGCTTTTAGCACCTGAGCTTCTCGTTCTGGACGATAAAAAATGGGGTGGTTTTCATGATTTTTTTTGACGATGGCGACCTTTTGGGCGACTTTGGCTCGCTCGTTGATTAGCTGCTGAATCTGTTCGTCAATGCTGTCAATCTCATCACGATAGCTTTTGATTTCATCAGTATTCACAGGCAAAGTTTGTGCAGTTTCACTCATCGCAAGATTCCTTGTTTGATTGTTTGGCGATATACCAAATAAATTAATTTTAATAAATAATTTACCAAATCTAAAATTACCCAAGCCTGACCAAAGCAAACTGGTAAACTGTTTAATGATACACGATTTTTTGGTTTTGTTGTAGTGATTTTGGCAAACTTTTCATCACAAAGGCACCCCGCTACAATTTTGGCAACAAGCCAATAATAACACTGGCAAAATCAGCAAAAATATGCTAAGTTTGCCAAATAATCCAATCAGTATTAGCTTATTAAATAAAGTTTATGAACAGTTTAGAACAACTTGCCAAATATACCACCATCGTTGCCGATACAGGGGACTTGGTCGCCATCAAACGCTGGAAACCGATTGACGCAACCACCAACCCAAGCCTTATCACCGCTGCCTTTGCCGATGGCATTGACGATGAATTGCTTGCCAAAATTCGCCATCTGGACATTCAGACCGCCATTGATACGCTCACCGTAGAGCTTGGCGTACAAATCAGCCAACAAATCTCGGGGCGAGTCTCTACCGAAGTGGACGCACGATTGTCCTTTGACACCGAAGCGACAGTGGCAAAAGCCCTACAATACATCGAGCAATACGCAAAATCAGGCATCTCATCGCAGCGTGTGCTTATCAAAATTGCCGCCACTTACCAAGGCATCAAGGCTGCCGAAATACTCGAAAAACAAGGCATTGGCTGCAATTTGACACTGCTATTTACCGACACCCAAGCCCACGCCTGTGCTGATGCTGGGGTAACGCTCATCTCTCCTTTTGTGGGACGCATCACCGATTGGCAAAAACGCCATCACAACCTTGATGCCATCGCCACCGATGATGACATGGGCGTCCAATCGGTCAAACGCATCTATCAATACTACAAAGAGCACGGCTATCAGACCCAAGTCATGGGGGCAAGTTTTAGGAATATTGACCAAATCATTGCATTGGCTGGCTGTGATCTTTTGACCATCTCGCCTGCTTTGCTTGAGGCGTTGGCGGCAAGCTCATTGCCTGTCATTCCCAGACTGCACAACCAACCTGCCAGCAAGCCCAGACTCACCCCACTTAGCCAAACCGACTTTGTCAAATCACAAGACAAGCACCCGCTCAACGAGTTGCTATTGGCAGGCATTGATGGTTTTATCACCGCACGGGATAAACTTGCCAAACAGCTAACAGACTGATAATTCATCATCGCTTTGATAAATGAAAACCGCTGATAAAATATTGGCGGTTTTTGTTGCATGGGGGGGGGTAAATGGTACAATAAAATAACATTCACCACTTAAGGAGTCTTAATATGTTAAAACCTATCATCATGGCATTGGCATTATTGACCGCCGCCAGCCCTGCTTTGGCAAATTCTCAAAAACTGCCGTTTGTTGGTACTCGTGATATTAGTGCAGATTTTGACACCATGACAGGTCATATGATTACCATCAGCAAAAATGGCAATGTAACCTTTAGAGAATATTTCAAGACTATGGACGGGGGAGGTTCGTCTGTTATCTACCGAGGAAAATATCGCCAATTTATACCAATCAACTACGGTGATCGTGCCTATTTACAAATCAAAAATAACAAAGCTTATTTTTTAGATAGAAATAAAAACTTGGTATATAATTGCAGTTTTGGTTTTGATGGTGATCAGCCTTGTATCATACCACTACGCAAGTAAGCAAAATAACCCAGCCTAAGTTACGGTGATTTTGGCTTAGGCTGGGCATCACAAAACGCACTTTTATTTGCAATAACCGTCTGATCGTGCTAGGATAGACTTGCACAATTGTGCATTTTTTTAACTTTTTTATGAGGAAATTATGAATATCTTAGCACGCCTGCTGACAGTTCCAGCACTGACAGCTGCCATCATCGCCCTTACCCCCCCCTGCACTAGCCAATAGCCAAAAACTGCCGTTTGTTGGTACTCGTGATATTAGTGCAGATTTTGGCACCATGACAGGTCATACGATTACCATCAGCAAAAATGGCAATGTAACCTTTAGAGCATATTTCAAGACTATGGATGGGGGAGGTTCGTCTGTTATCTACCGAGGAAAATATCGCCAATTGATGCCAATCAACTACGGTGATCGTGCCTATTTACAAATCAAAAATAACAAAGCTTATTTTTTAGATAGAAATAAAAACTTGGTATATAACTGTAGTTTTGGTGGCAGTGATGGCTTACTTGAAGATCAGCCTTGTATTATGCCCCTAGAAAGATGCTAAACTCAAATCAGACTTAAAAATTCACCCCTCGTTACAAATTTTACTTGCAAAAATCTGATACATCTGTAAACTAAACAACTAAATTCACAAAAACAAATTTTAGGTGTTGATTTTGGGTGTTTTATGAAAAAATATCAGTGTATCGTATGCGGTTGGATTTATGACGAGGCGGTGGGTTGCCCAGAGGAAGGCTTGCCTGCTGGCACTCGCTGGGAGGACATTCCCGATGATTGGACTTGCCCTGACTGCGGTGTCGGCAAGGCAGATTTTGAGATGATCGAAATCTAATCATGAATACGCAAGCCCCCACCCCACCAGACAGCTGGCAGCGTTTTGGCGATATCAATTGGCAAGCATCGGATTTGTCCGAGCATCTGTATCAGGCGATGATTGATATTGGCGATGGCATTCGTCTGTGTGTTGAGGCTGGGGGCAATCCTGACAATCCGCCGATGATTTTTATTACAGGTCTAGGCTCACAAATGCTGTTTTGGCCTGATACGCTGCTCAAGTTATTTATTGACGCAGGGTTTTTTGTTATTCGCTTTGACAATCGTGATACAGGGCTGTCAAGCAAAATCCAAATTGACGGCTTGCCCAGACTTAGCACGCTCAAGATGATGCTAAAGGTACAAACAGGGCTATCCAATCGCTCCGAACAGGTTGCTTATACGCTGACCGACATGGCGGAGGATGTTGCACGCTTGATAAAAACCATGGGGATTAGCGAGGTCAATCTGGTTGGTGCGTCTATGGGTGGTATGATTGCTCAGATTGTTGCCGCACGCTATCCCAAATACATCAAAAATCTCGCACTGCTGTTCTCCACCGCCAACCGAGCCTTTTTGCGACCGCCCAATCCCAAGCAGTTTATGACCTTTGTGCGGAGACCAGAGAGTCATTCGCAGCGTGATATGGTTCGCCACAGTGTGTGGTTCATGACAACCGTTGGCTCACCAGGTCATCTGGACATCAAAGGCACGCGTGCCATTGCCGAAAAACGCTATCAACGCAACTTTCACCCGCTGGGCGTATCACAGCAACTCACGGCTATTTTGGCATCGGGTTCTATTTTGCGATTTAGCAAGCAAATTCGTGCCAAGACTTTGGTCATTCATGGCGATAAAGACGGACTGCTTGCCCCCAGCCATGGTAAATTTCTAGCCAAGGTCATTCCCAATGCTCGCTTTGTACTGGTCAAAGGCATGGGGCATGATTTACCTGCTTATTATCACCCTTATTTGGCAAATTTAATCATCAATCACTGCCACGCCCAATAGCCTTCCAAAACAATCCCTGCTCTATTATTTTAATCAATAAAATTAGCCAAGCAAAATACTTGGCTAATTATTAATCGTAGCAGTGTTATTTTAAGACCGTCAAAGGATCGACATACACGCCATTTCTTGCGACACGAAACTCAAACAATGCCGTACCTGTGGCTTGGTTTTTCATGCTGGCGATACGCTGACCCATGCGGACGCTGTCGCCTGATTTGACCTGTGCGTCTTTAATGTGAATATAGCTGGATACAAAACCATTGGTGTGCTGAATGACAATACTCGCTCCGTCCATGTTGCGATCGGCTTGGATTACCGTACCTGCATTGCTTGCTGCAATCGGATCGCCATCACGACCAGAGAACCACATACCATTGCTGGTAACGGTCGAGCCTGCAACATTGGCTGTACCAAAGCGGCGTACCACAGGATTGCTCGTACCTACAGGATAACGAAACTGCATCACGCCAGAGCTGCCTGAAGCAAAAGGCGGTATCGTGGCGGTGGTTGCTGGCTGAGCCACAGGCTTGGGCGGCGTTGGTGCTGCTGTGGTTTTTTGATTGTTTGATGCTGTGGCTTTTTGGCTGCTTGTAGTTGTTGCAGGCGTGGTTTTTGAGCTTTCGCGTGAGCCTGCTGTACCTGTCCACAAAGTCAGCCACTGCCCTGTGTAGATGGTATAACTGCTGTTTAGATTGTTTATTTTGCCAATTTCTCGCCAATTTAGCCCATAACGCTGTGCGATTTTTGCAACTGTGTCGCCCTGCTTGACCTGATAACGATTTGGCACGCCACGACTATCAGTTATTACCTGCGTACTGCTGACGGTGGCGGTCTTTGATGAACTGTTGTATGTTGGTTTGCTGGCACAACCTGCCAAAACACATACCGCTGCTGCACTGACGATTACGCCAAAATGCCCAAAGTTCTGGCTTGGTTTTCCAGTTGTTATTTTCACAATCATGCTCCATTTTAAACGATTTTCATCATAATCACTGCGATTTGCCCAAGCGGACTACTGATGATAAAGTGATATTGTAACACGCCAAGCCAAAACACAAAACCCACCAAACGGCAGGTTTTGTGTTTTTTTTGTCAAAGTTTTGGTACAAAGGTAGATTATTTGCTCAATTTATCGCCTCTATCTTGGCAATGGTTTCTTTTGGCTTGATGATGGCATAACTCACCGCTGTCAATAAACTGCCCGCACCGATTGCCACAAGATACATCAGAGCGTGATTAACCGTCCCGGGAATGAGTAGAACAAACACGCCACCGTGCGGAGCAACCAGTGTAATATCAAACAAAGCAACCAACGCCCCTGTCAAAACGCCACCTGCAATGCAGCAGGGAATGACACGCATGGGGTCTTTGGCGGCAAATGGAATCGCACCTTCGGAAATAAAGCACGCCCCCAGCACCATCGCTGCCTTGCCAGCACTGCGTTCGTTTTCGCTGAATTTTTTGGCAGCAAAGAGAGTTGCAAGCCCAATGCCAATCGCTGGCACCATGCCACCTGCCATCGCTGCCGCCATCGGAAAATAACTCTCCGAAGTCAATAAACCCACCGAGAATGCATAAGCAGCCTTATTGATTGGGCCGCCCAAATCCACGCACATCATACCAGCCAAAATCATGCCCAAAATCACCGCATTGGCCGTACCCATATTTGCCAAAAAGTACTCCATCTGCGACAATACATAGGCAACAGGCGTACCGATGACATAGTACATTGCAAGCCCAACAATCAGGCTGCTAATCAAGGGGATAATCAAAATTGGCTTTAATGCCTCAAGCGTTACAGGCAAGGTGAGTTTTTTTGCCAAAAATAGCGACACATAGCCTGCCAAAAAACCTGCAACAATACCGCCCAAAAATCCCGCCCCCAGCGTGCCTGCCAATGCACCGCCAATCAAACCTGCCACCAAGCCAGGTCTATCAGCAATTGAATAAGCAATATAACCTGCCAGTAACGGCACCATTAGCCCAAAGGCCGCCTTGCCTGTTCCCATCAAGGCGGCAGCAAGTGAGCCTTCAACCTCAAATGCCTTAATACCAAAAACAAAAGACAAGGCAATTAATAAACCACCTGCCACCACCATGGGCAGCATATAAGACACGCCTGTCAAAAGGTGTTTGTACACACCGCCAGACTGCTGACTGCTGGCAGTGCTGCTGGGCGTTGCTGTAACGGTGGTATGCACACTGGCGGTCTGTATGGCAGCGTCAAATGTCGCATCGGTCTTTTTTAGGGCATGACCTGTACTGGTGCGATAGATTTTTTTGCCAGCAAATCGGTCAGCATTCACCTCAATATCTGTTGCCAAAATCACAAAATCAGCCCGAGCGATACTCTCTTCGCTTAGGATATTTTTGGCACCGACTGACCCTTGGGTTTCAACATCGATGGTATAACCAAGTCGTTCAGCACCCAGCTTTAGGGCATCTGCCGCCATGAAAGTATGTGCCACCCCTGTTGGGCAGGCGGTAATCGCCACAAAATGCAGCGGCTTGCTGGCATTACGAATACCGACAGATTGCTGCCCATCAAATAATGCCAACAAATAAGACACATCGGCAAATTCATCGCCTGTTAGTTTTTGGGTATTCACATAAATACCATCATCACCTGACGCACCCTCACCAACAAACACACGCACCGCATCCGTGCGATGGCTGTCGGTGGATTCATCAACAACGACCACGCCTTGCTGCATTAGCGATTTGGCAAGCTGCTTACTAAGCAACAGACTGCGTATCGATGTATCCACTGGAGTGATGGCAACCAAAGAAGGAAATTTTTGCATAAAGCACCAATAATTACTAAATTGTATTTTAAAAAATATCTATCTACAGTCAATGACTACCTGCGATCGCAAAGCGTCCAAGCGTGATTTATCCGCCACAGTAAACCCAACAATGCTGACCGCATGAGCCGCCAATGCCACTGCCGTTGTCAAAGTTTCTACCTTGTCATGCTCGTGCAATAGTCCATAAATCATGCCCGCCAATAAAGTATCTCCAGCTCCAACGGTACTTTTGACCATAACTTTGGGCGGTGTAGCATGGCAACTGTGCGTGCTGGTAAACCAATTCACCCCCTGCTCACCCATAGAAATCACGCTATGGCATGGGCGAGCTGGCAGGCTATCAAGCCATGCTTGTTGCTGAGACATATCATCACATGACACGGCAAATGCTTCTAGCAGTTCATCTGTATTGGGTTTGATAAGCCACAAATTATGGTTTAAGGCTATTTTTAGGGCATCGCCACTGACATCAACCGCCACTTTGTCATTGGCAGCACACAGCACTTGGAGTAATTTGTCAAAATCCGCCAAAGCAAAGCCGTGTGGTAGACTGCCTGCCACCAAAACAGCATCGCACTGCTCGGCAAGGCTTTTAGCCTCAATCAGTAACTTCTCTTTATCAGCTTCATTCACCACAAAACCTTGTCCGTTAATATCGGTTGTCAGACCTTTATCAACAAGTTTAATGTTGGTGCGTGTTTGCCCAGCCACTCGCTGCAGGCGATCGATAAGCAGTGTTTGCTGCTGGTTTGTCAGGGTAAATAACCGCTCAAACGCCGCTTGATTTTCATTGCCCAAAAAGCCACTTAACACACACCGCACACCAAGCCCACTTAGAATCTGGGCGGCATTTAGTGCCTTGCCAGCAGCATGCAACTGGGTATCGGCGGCACGATTCACCTTGCCGATTGTCAAATTATCCACCGATATTGTCATATCCAAGGCAGGATTTAACAAAATGCACAATACCTGTTTCATGACCATTCACCAACCAGCTGGCGTACCTCTTCGGCACTTTGACACGCCAAGGCTTGCTTGGCAAGTGCTTGAGCTTGCCCAAAGTCAAGACTGCGAATCTGTGCCTTCACCAGTGCAATCGCCCCACCTGACATGGACAATTCATCAACGCCCAGCCCCACCAAAATCGGCACAGCTTTGGCATCGGCAGCCAGCTCGCCACAGACCCCAACCCATTTGCCATGTGCATGTGCCGCTTGTACCGCTTGGTTGATTAAAGTCAGCACACTTGGGTGCAAGCCATCTGCTTGTTTTGATAATACAGGATGCCCACGATCAATTGCCAGTACATATTGGGTCAGGTCATTTGTCCCCATACTAAAAAAATCAACTTCTTTGGCAAACTGATGTGCCAATACCGCCGCACTTGGCACCTCAAGCATCATACCAACCTGTAGTGCCTCGTGCGGATAATCTGTCAGCACCTCATCAACCATGGCACGAGCAGCTCGCCACTGGCTGATACAGCCAATCATCGGAAACATGATTCGCAAATCACGCCCTTTGGCAGCACGAATCAGGGCAATCAATTGATTGCGTAGCAGCTCAGGTTGCTCAAGCAACAGCCGAATACCCCGCAATCCCAAGAATGGATTTTCTTCTGCTGCCATTGGCAAATATGGCAATGCTTTATCACCGCCAATATCCAGCACACGCACCACCAAGGGCTTACCTGCCAATGCATCAAACACCTGCTCATAATCAGCAATTTGTGTCTCAATATCAGGAATCTCTTGGTGCGACATGAATACCAACTCTGTGCGAAGCAAACCAACCCCTTCGGCACCATTTGCCACAGCAGCGGTGGCATCGCCAACATTACCCAAATTCGCCGCCACTTCGACACGATGACCATCGGTAGTGATGGCAGGTGCGTGTGCCTGCTCGGCAGCCAGTCGCTTTTGTTCACGGCGGTGCTGCTGGGTTTTTTGGCATTGTGCGACCATTTCATCGCTTGGATTGACAACAAACCAACCTTCGCCACCATCTAGCAACACCTGCTCGCCATTATTTAGCTGCAGCACAGCCTCGCCTGCCCCAACCACAGCAGCAATGCCCAACGCTCTGGCAATGATGGCACTGTGCGAGCTGGCCCCGCCTGTTGCTGTGATAATCCCTGCCACGCGTGCAGGGTCTAACATGGCAACATCTGATGGCAACAAATCTTCTTTAATCAGCACATAAGGGCTATCAGGCAGCGAATCCGCCTGCTTGCCAAGCAGTTTTAGCAGCACTTTCTGCCCAACATCTTTAATATCTTGGGCTCGTTCGGCAAGCAAGGCATTGCCAAGTGATGCTTGGGCTTTTGCCAATTGCTCAATAAATGCCGACCAAGCAGCTGGTGCAGACATGCCGTCATTGATTGCGGCATTTGCCCCTGTTAGCACCTCATCATCTTCTAATAATGCCAAATGTGCCGAGAAAATTTGTGCAATCTGCACACGCTTACTATCAGCAATCAAGCCTTGCAGATCCGCCTTAACCGCCATGATGGCAGTGTGCAATTTATCAATCTCTAGCCCAGCATCGGAGGCGGTCATTGGGTACTGATATTGCTGCTGTTTGGGCAGGTATGCCTCACCTATCGCCAGACCCTGCGAGGCACTGATTGCATATTGACGCACTCCATACTCAATGGATATTGGCTCGCGATTTAACTTAGGCACGGCAGCACTGGGCAAAGTGGCAGCTGGCTTATTTACCTCTTCGCCTAAGCCTTCGGATACTGCCGCCACCAAGGTTTGTAAATGATTTGCCGCATCAGAGTCAGCTTTGGCAATAAAGGTCAGTCGCTGACCATGAACCGCCCCAAGCGATAGCAGTTTTGTCAGACTTTTGACAGAGACATATTCGCCATCTTCTACCGCCACCAAAATCTCGCCTGTAACTTGTTTGGCAAGCTCAGCCAAAGCTGTTGCAGGGCGAGCGTGCAAGCCGTTCTTGTTTGGCAAAACAACACTTGCCGATGCCCAGTTGGCATAACTTTCGATATTTAATAATGCCAACATGGCAGCTTTGTCATTTTGCTCGACAGCTTGGGTAAAAGCCTCGCTCATCAGCACATCAAGCACGCCAGCCAATGCCACTTTATCAGCCGTTTGGTTGGCAACAATCAACGCCAAAGCCTGCAATTCACCGACCGCCACCGCCAAAGCAGATGTCTTGATTGCGTCATGATTTTCGATAACAACACAGCTTAACGCCTCGCTTAGCCGTGTTGGTTGATATTTTGGCAAAAATACCGAATCAATCAGACGCTGCTTTTTTAATAATGCCGCCGCCTGCAGATACAGCTCATCAACAGCTGCCGTTTGGCAATTGGTTGTTATTAACGCCTCTTGTAGGACAAATTCACGCCGCACTCCCAAAGCAGCAATGATATCCTCAGCGGTTTTGGCGGTGCGGATTGGCTGTGCAACATCGTCAGTCAGTGCTTTGGTCAGTTGTTGCAAAATTTGCAAATGCTCATCAGATTTGGCTGCAATCACCACTGCCAAATAAACCACATCGCCAGCAGCATTCCAGACCACACCATCGGCAAAATGCACCAATCGCACCCCTGTATTTTTGATGCTCTCTCGTGAGTTTGGCGTACCATGCGGAATGGCAATCCCTTGCCCCAGATAGGTTGATGACTGCGTTTCGCGGTCTTTTAGACCTTGTAGATAGTCAGCACTTGCCAAACCATCAGCCACCAAAATCTCACTGAGTACCTGCAGTGCTTCGTCTTTATTCTGTGCAGTCGCCTGCATACGGACATTGTCTATGCTTATGCTGAGCATGGCTATCCTTTTTTAAATTTATTTAACCAAATTATACAAAATGGCTGAAAAATCACTTTCAGCCATTGAAAATAAAATCATCAAATTATAGCATGATTTTGCCGATGGGAGATAATTTTTATAAAGCAACTCTCATCAAGACAACATTGGCTTGGTAACTGCCAAAATCACAATGCCAACATAGGCAACCAGTGCAATCAACAGCCCTGCTTGTGCCTGCGATGGTGCGACTAAGGCGTGCTTTTGTGCCTTTACGGTTGCAGATGCTGCCACGATAAGCAAAACCAGCTTGGCAATCGCCCAGTGCTGTAGCCCTGCCACTTGGAATAATTGCCACACAAGCCAAGCCCCAGAACAAATCACCAGCGTGTATAACAAATGTGTGCTGATTTTAATTGCTTTTGATGAACGCATCGGTCTGCCTGTCAGCACTGGCAATGCCCCGATAATAAAAATCAACAGCAGAAGCACCGCAAGCAAAATATGCAAATGTTTCATATCATTTCCCCAATTTACCGACAATCACCACACACTGTGGCACATTAAGCATAAATCACTTGCAAAATCTCAAATTCTGCCAAGCCACTTGGAGTCTGGATTTTTGCTTCGTCGCCTTCTGATTTGCCAATCAAGCCACGAGCAATGGGTGAATTGACCGAAATTTTACCAACCTTAAAATCCGCCTCATCATCACCAACAATCTTATATTGGCGTTTTTCACCATCATCAAGATTTTCAAGCACCACCGTTACCCCAAAGACCACGCGACCATCTTGTGGTAGTTTGGCAGGGTCAATAATCTGTGCACCGCCCAGTTTTGCCTCAATGTCTCGAATGCGTGCCTCGCACAGCCCTTGCTGCTCTCGTGCGGCATGATATTCGGCATTTTCTTTTAGGTCGCCATGCTCTCGTGCCTCGGCGATGGCAGTGGTGATGCGTGGTCGCTCGACAGTTTTTAGATGTTTTAGCTCTTCTTCGAGTGCCTGATGCCCCTCTGGAGTCATTGGGTAGCGTTGCATATGATTTCCTTAATCCAAAAACAAAATGCAAAAAAACTTGCCAAAGTTCAGTTTGGCAAGATATTTGCAGGATAAATTTTGTGGTTATTATAACAAATCTTGCCAAAAATACCAGTATATTTTTACTGGCACCATGGCGATACAAGCCCTGCCATGCACAGGCAAGGTAGCGATGGTATTATTGATTATAAATTTATGATTAATTTATAAATATTTATCAATATGCAAGTGCATCGCCTTGGCAACACAAGTTCTTATAACACCATCGTAGCGATTAAGCCAAAAATAATCAGCGGAATGTTATAATGAATAAAAGTCGGTATCACCGAATCACGAATGTGGTCATGCTGATTGTCAGCATTTAGCCCCATGGTCGGCCCCAAGGTGGAATCAGACGCAGGAGAACCTGCATCACCCAGCACCCCTGCGGTTGCCACCAATGCCACTGTGGCAGGCACGCTAAAACCCATCGCCATACACAGCGGCACATAAATCGCTGCAATAATCGGCACAGTAGAAAATGACGAACCAATCCCCATCGTAACCACCAAGCCAACCAGTAACATAGATAGTGCCGCCAGCCATTTATTCTGCCCAAAAATATCAGTAGCAGCTTGCACCAGTGCATCAATCTGCCC
Source organism: Moraxella cuniculi DSM 21768 (assembly GCF_900156515.1). GTDB lineage: Bacteria > Pseudomonadota > Gammaproteobacteria > Pseudomonadales > Moraxellaceae > Moraxella > Moraxella cuniculi. The sequence continues at coordinate 58,901 of NZ_FTNU01000005.1, forward strand.
TGTAGCTTTCATCACTTCGGCAAAGCCCTGTGCACAAATCATCACAAAGCCAATCATCGCCATCATTTTTATGCCATCATTAAACACCGCTTCGGCATCATGCCATCTAACCACCCCTGTCGCCACAAAAATCAAAAATCCAGCAATGGAGCCAATAAGCAGCGAATCACTTAACAGCTGCACCACAAAAGCAAGCACAATCGCCACCAGTGCAATGATGATATTTTTTTTGGCAGGAGTGGCTGGGGTATGGGTTGTTGTTATGGTAACATCAGCATACTCTCGCTGACCACGATAGCTTACAAATACCGCAATCAAAAGACCCATAAACATACCCAGTGCAGGGATTGACATGGTTTTTATCATTGACAACTCACCTGTTGCCATGCCTGCATCGTTAATATTTTTTAAAATAATTTGATTAAGAAAAATATCACCAAATCCATAAGGGATAAACATATAAGTATTTACCAAGCCAAAAGTCAAAATGCACGCAAGACTTCGGCGGTCTATCTTTAGCTGATTAAATAACAAAAGCAGTGGCGGTACAATCAAGGCAATAAAGGCAATGTGAATCGGTATGACATTTTGTGATAATATCGCCATCACGCCCAAAATGGCAAAAATACTGTACTTAAGCCGCGTGCTGGCAGCACCTGTCCGTAAGCGTGTAACCAACTTATCAGCAATCAGCTGCGGCACGCCCGAATGTGCAATCGCCATGGCAAATGCACCGAGCATGGCATAGGATAAGGCGATTTGTGCCCCATTCTTGATACCATCTTGAAAAACACTTAAGGTATCCTGAAGACTTAGCCCTGCCGTCATGCCACCAATCAATGCACCGACAACCAAACTTAGCACCACATGCACTCGCATCAGCGACAGCCCCACCATGATAATCACTGCAAGCAGCACCGCGTTTATCATACAACCTCTACCAATCAAATCAATTAATAAATAAAATTTATAAACCGCATATTATATCATAAAATATGGTCATCAAATTAACGATAATTAATTTATTTTAATTAAATATATAATAAATAAAAATAATAAAATGTTGTTCGTTGCAGATATTAGCATCAATATTATTTTTAATATTAATAAAAATAATCATTAATAAAAATTATTATAAAACTAACAAAGCAAATTTATCCAACCCAAATCAAGCGATAAATAAAATTTTATCTTGCAATTTATCACAACCACCACCATAAAGCCAAAATCCTGTCTTAATTGACACCCTATTAAATAACAAGGAAAACAGCGATGACAATTTCAACAAACTCATCGAATAATCACCGCAAGTTGCCACTGCTTGCAGTGCGTGATGTTGTGGTCTATCCCTATATGCAAATTGCTTTGTTCATTGGTCGCACACAATCAACGCACGCCATCGAACTTGCCCAAGAGGAATATGATGGCGAGCTGATTGTCGTTTCACAAAAAGACTCTCTGTCTGAGACCATCAATCCTGACGACTTGTATCAATTCGGTACTCGTTGCCGTATTATCAGCACAATGCCGCATGACTCGGACGACAAATGCCTAAAGGTACTCATCGAAGGGCTTGAGCGTGTCGAACTTGGCAAGATTGACAATGACGACCCAGAGAGCAGCCTAATGACTGATTTTTGGGCAGCTGATATTGAAGTGCAAGGCAGTGAAGAAGAAATTAATGCCAAAAAAACCGTTTTACTTGATTTGTTTGCCGATTATGCCGATGGTACGCTTCGTAATGCTCGTGAGCTTAGCCGTGTGGCAGGCAATATCAATAGCCTGCTTGAGCTGATGTATTTTGTTGCCACACGCACACAATTGCCAGCGGACAAAAAGCAACAACTGCTACAATCATCTGACAGCAATGGCTATTTTCAGGTATTGATTGATTATTTTAGCCACAGCAAGACCGAACGCTCTATCGAAAGCCAGCTGCAAGACAGCGTTCGCAAACAAATGGAAAATAACCAGCGTGAGTATTTTTTAAACGAAAAAATGAAAGCCATCAAATCAGAATTGTCTGATTTGAACAACGGCATGGACGATGAAGATGGTGAGTTAGAATCTCGCCTAAAGCAAGCCGACCTGCCCGATGAAGTTCGCAAAAAAGCAGAATCAGAATTCAAAAAACTCAAAATGATGCCCGCCACCTCCTCTGAAGCATCTGTAGTGCGAGGCTATGTTGAGTGGATTTTGGACACGCCTTGGAATACGCTTAGCAAAGTTGGCATTAATCTGGACAAAGCCAAACAGACCCTAGATCAGGATCACTATGGACTTGATGATGTCAAAGACCGCATCTTGGAATACTTGGCGGTGCAATCACGCGTCAAGCAATTGCGTGGCCCTATTTTGTGCCTAGTTGGCCCACCGGGTGTCGGCAAAACCAGCTTGGGTGAGAGCATTGCTCGTGCTACAGGGCGGAAGTTTGTGCGTATGGCATTGGGCGGTGTGCGTGATGAGGCTGAAATCCGTGGTCATCGCCGCACTTATATCGGTGCCATGCCGGGCAAAATTGTCCAGTCTCTATCAAAAGTTGGTGTAAAAAATCCGCTATTTTTGCTTGATGAAATTGACAAGATGGCACAAGATTTTCGTGGCGATCCAGCCTCTGCCTTGCTAGAAGTGCTTGATCCTTCACAAAACAAAGCCTTTAATGATCATTATTTGGACTTGGATCTTGACCTATCGCAAGTGATGTTTATCTGCACAGCCAACAGCATGAATATCCCTCCTGCACTGCTTGATCGCATGGAGGTGATTCGCCTACCTGGCTATACCGAAGATGAAAAACTCTCCATCGCCAAAAACTACCTAACGCCCAAGGCAATTGAGCAAAATGGTCTAAAAGCAGATGAGCTTGAGATTCAAGATGAAGCAATCATGAGTATCATTCGCCACTACACACGAGAAGCTGGCGTTCGTAATCTTGAGCGTGAAATCAATAAGATCAGTCGCAAAGCCGTTCGCAAACAGATCGAAACCTATGGCAGCAAGCCCAAAAAAGGCACGACCATTGAGCAGCTGCAAGTCAATGATGCCAATATTGCTGACTTTTTGGGCGTAAAACCCTATGATTACGGCTTGGCAGAAAAAGATCCTGAAGTTGGTCGTATCACAGGGCTGGCTTGGACTTCGGTTGGTGGCGAGCTATTAACCATCGAAGCTGCAACCATGCAGGGCAAAGGCGAGCTGGTTTTCACAGGTTCACTAGGCGATGTGATGAAAGAGTCAATCCGTGCCGCCATGAGCGTGGTGCGTGCAGGTGGTGAGCGATTTGGCATTGAGTATGATAAGTTTAAAAATACTGATTTGCACATTCATATGCCAGAAGGTGCTACGCCAAAAGATGGTCCATCAGCAGGTATTGCCCTAACGACCGCCATCGTCTCAGCGATGACAGGCATTGCTATCCGTGCCGATATTGCCATGACAGGCGAGGTTACCCTGCGTGGCAAAGTACTTCGTATTGGTGGATTAAAAGAAAAACTACTGGCAGCCCATCGCGGAGGAATTAAGCAAGTACTGATTCCAAAATCCAACGAACGAGATTTGGTTGATATTCCTGACAATATCAAAGACGGTCTTATCATTCAATCTGTTGAGACCATCGATGAGGTGCTGGCAGCGGCATTGGTAGAAAAAGTTCGCCCCCTACCACCGACACGCATCAAGCACGAGCCATCAGCCGATACTGTTCGTAGCTAACAGCCAGACTCTGCCAGAACTGTTTGTTTTGGCAGATTTTTTACCACTTAATACAACTTACCATCATGAAAGCATTATTTGATTATATTCCGTTAATTATATTTTTTATATTATATAAAACAACCGACCCTGCCGACAGCAATCACCCTTTATTGCAGCTCATCGGTGCTGGTGGTGCGACCAACAACCATATTTTGGTTGCCACCATTGGGTTGATAGCTGCAACGGTACTGGTGTATGGATATCTATTCATCAGCCAAAAATTCCACCTTGAAAAACCCCAATGGTTCGTGTTGCTGATGACGATTGTTTTTGGCGGAATCACGCTGGCATTAAGTGATGCTTTTTATATCATGCTAAAGGCAGTGATTATCAACGCCACTTTTGCGGTAGGTTTGCTGATATCACCTCTGTTTAGTCAAGATCGCAGCCCCATCATCAAAAAACTCTTTGATCCCATATTTGAGCTTAGTCATCAAGGCTGGCACAAGCTCAATCTGGCATGGGCGGGACTGTTTGCCACCTTGGCAGGTCTGCACGCATTTTTTGCTTTTGTGTTTGCTGATGGCAAATATTGGGGTGAGTTTACCGCCTTTGGTGATATGATGGTCATGCTGGTATTTGTGATTGCAATGATTTTTGTATTAAGAAACCATTTGCGTAAAGAAATAAATTAACTGGTAACAAACAACAAAAAACCCTGCATTTGCAGGGTTTTGCTTATTCGCTGACAAAGGCGATTTTGGTTAGCCCCGCCTGACTGGCAACCGCCAACACTTGTGCCACCGTGTCATATTTGCCCTCTTTATCGGCACGCAGATTGATTTGCGGATTGTTGCCAGCTTGCACTTGCTCGGCAAATCGCTGATTTAGCCCCTCAAGTGTCAGCTTTTCTTTGTCCCAATAAATCTCACCTGCTTTATCAATACTTACCTGAATCACTTGTGGCGGTGCGTCATTGATACTGGCTGATGTTTTTGGCAAATCCAGTGGTATACTGGGATTTAGCACGGTTGCCGTTACCAAAAAAATAATCATCAAAACCAGCATAATGTCAATAAGCGGAATCAGGTTCATCTCATTCATGCCCTGATCGCTATGATCGCCAAGCTCAAACGCCATAACCCCTCCTTTTATCGTGCCACTTTGGCCAAAATCTGATGGGCAGTGTCTGTCGCTGTGTGCAAGGCACTCTTGTTGATACGCATGGCAATATTATAAAACACAACCGCAGGGATAGCCACTGCAAGACCCAAGCCAGTCATAATCAACGCCTCACCCACAGGGCCTGCCACTTGAGCCAATCCAGCCTGACCTGTTTTGCCGATGCCGTTGAGTGCATGAAAAATACCCCAAACCGTACCAAACAAGCCAATAAAAGGAGCAATTGATGCTGTCGTCCCAAGGATTGGCAAACCCTTTTCAAGCTCATGTCGCCAACGGGCAATTTGTTGCAAGAGATTTTGCTCGGTAATCATCTTGCGTTGCTCAAATGCAAGGTCTGACAACGACTGTGTATCAACACGGCGATGCAGCTCATCGGCAATGGTTGTGGCAATACGGCGAGAGTTTAGCACACGCACAATACCCACCACCCACGATGCCAATGATAGCAGCAACAGCACAAAAAATAGCGTCTTGCTCACCGCATCAGTTTGCGACCAATAAAAAGCAAAATCCATAAACTCACCTTTATTTTTGATAATAAAAATTATAAAAAATACTTATTTAATTTCAGTCAGAATACACCAACTCATCTTAAGTCATGACAACCTATCTGCCATATGTGCAACTTTCATCTTTTGGCAGATTCAACTCAAGCGGATAAGTCGCACTACCCACCTTGGTAACATTACCTTCTTTAAAGGGGTGCAAGACACCACGGCTAACCTGACGAACAATCAACCTATCAAGCTCTCTATCACTTGTTGAGCCGTTTAATTTCACACCAGAAATATTACCTTTTTCATTAACAGAAAAAGAAACCGTAATGCCCATCATGATGTCTGATTTTGCTGAACACAACACGCCTTTTAATTTCGGTGCTGAACGCCAGCTGGCATTGGTGATTGTTCCCAGATTGGTCTGTTGTACTTGAGATTTGTCATTGCCGCCGCCCTCTTGGGCTTTGCCACCACCTGTGCCACCGCTGTTTTTAGCAGCTTGGGCAGCAGCGGCTGCCTTACGGCGTGCTTCTTCGGCTTCGGCAGCTCTACGGCGTTGCTCAGCAGCAGCTTGCTCGGCTCGTTGTCGTGCCTCTTGTTCTGCTCGCTGCCGTGCTTCTTGTTCTGCTCTTTGCTGCATTTCACGCTGACGGCGTTCGTTTTCGGCACGCTCTTGTTCGCGACGCTGTGCCTCTTGCCTTTGTTGTGCCTCCCATGCTGCCTGTTGCTGTCTGGCTGCCTCGATTTGTGCCAAGCGTTGTTGCTCGGTAAAATCAGGCTTAGGCTCAGACTTAGGTTCAGGTTTTGATTCTATCTTGGGCTTAGGTTCAGGCTTAGGCTCATTTTTTGGTTCAGCCTTTGGTTTAGGTGGCTGAAACTCTTGTATGACAGGCTTGGGCTGCACTTGTTGCACAGGCTTAGGCTCTGTGGCAGCTTTTATTTTTACTGGCTCTGCCTTGGCAGCGGCAGGCTTGGTCGGTTGCTCAATCGGCTTGGGCGGCTCTGGCGATTCTAGATTGTTAAGAATCACAGGCTCAGGCTTGGGTGGCTCAATCAGCTCAATCTCAAGCGGTGGCGTAATTTTTGGTGGCATGATGGGCTTAATTTGCATATTGGCAATACCAGCCGCTACTGCACCGTGTAGTATGACTGCCACAGATAATGCTAATATCTTGATTTTTTTGGAATAATCCACCGCTGACACCTATACCGATAACCAATTAGCAGTAATTTATTTTGAATACAAATGATAACAATTTGCAATTTCACAATTATAAATGATAAATTTTTAAATTTCAAGAATCTGTATAAACTTTTTTTGATAATAAATCCATCTTTAATACAGCTACCCATCATGGCATTCGTCATCACCAGTCATTGCGTGGATTTTGCCAGTTTTATTATATTTGTCCTTTACTGCGTTTTGCTTGCATTGCTTGGTATTATCCAAATAGCCATGCATCAAAAGCACAGTGCAAAATCATCGCAGCAGCCTACTTTTTTGGGTTGATTTACACAAGGTAAAAAATAAAAATAAAAACGCACAAATCATCTTGACAATTTTTTATATTTTGCTAATATTTTTATAACACTATGTTACAGTCTTGTAATTTGTGTTAATTTGTTACACGGTAGTTTTATAAGGAAATCATAATGCAATTTAAACCTGCACTTTTAGCAACAGCGTTAGCAACAGTTTTGGGACTGACTGCTTGTGGTAATTCTGGCTCTGACTCTCAAGCCAAAACCTCAGGCGATGCAAAATCATCAGCCACGCTACCAGCTGGCAAAGATACCCTAATCATCGCCAATGGTTCAGAACCTGCAACACTTGACCCAACCAAAAGCCAAGACACCACAAGCTCGGCAATCATTCGCCAAATGTTTGAAGGCTTAGTCTCTGGCAGCGAAAAAGGCGAGACTGTTCCCGGCCTAGCAAGCAAGTGGGAAACCGCTGACAATAAAGTCTGGACATTCACCCTACGAGATGCCAAATGGTCAAATGGCGAACCCATCACCGCACATGATGCCGTCTATGCCCTACAGCGTCTGACCGATCCAAATACCGCTGCAGAATATCAAAGCTATCTGGCTGATGCCAAAGTGCTAAATGCCGAAAAAGTTGCCGCTGGCGAATTGCCACTGGACGCTCTTGGCGTTAAAGCATTAGATGACAAAACACTACAAATCACTCTGACAGAGGCTGTGCCTTATTTGCCAGATATGTTCACCCTGCCAGTTACTTTTCCAGTACCAAAAAGCGTTATTGAAAAGTATGGCGATAAGTGGATTGATCCTGCCAACATCGTGGTCAGCGGTGCTTATAAGCTCAAAGAATGGACAGTCAATAGCCATGTTACCCTAGAACGCAATGGCGAATACTATGACAATGCCAATACCAGCATTGAAAAAGTTCAATTCCTACCAATCACTCCTGCCAACGGTATCAACCGATATTTGGCGGGCGAGCTTGATGTCAATGGCATTCCTCCAGAGATGATTGATAAGATGCGTAAAGATTTGCCTGAAGAAATGAAATCTTCAGAAAAACTTTGCACCTATTATCTGCGACCAAATACAGTTGCCAAGCCATTTGACGATCCGCGTGTACGCCAAGCACTGTCTATGGGTCTGGATCGTGAGATTGTTGCCGAAATCCTAAAACGAGATGCACCAGCAGCATTCCAATTCACGCCAACCATCACCCAAAATATGCTTGAAACCAAGCCTCAATGGGCAGCACTGGATCGTGAAAAACGCAATGAACAGGCCATCGCCTTGCTTGCAGAGGCAGGCTACAATGCCCAAAACCCACTGAAGTTTGAGTTCTTGTACTCAACCAGCGAAACAGGCAAGATGCTTGCAGGTGCATTTGGCTCCATGTGGCAAAAAAACCTTGCCAATATTGTTCAGCCAACGCTAAACAACCAAGAATGGAAAACTTTCCTAGATACCACCAATCGTGGCAAGTTTAGCCTTTCTATGGCAGGCTGGTGTGCTGACTACAACGAGCCATCAAGCTTCCTAAATATCCTAAAAACAAGCAGCAGTAACAACGCTGGTAAATACAGCAATCCGCAGTTTGATGCCGTACTGGAAAATGCTCTAAAAGCTGGCACAACTGACGAAGATCGTGCACAGCTCTACAAGCAAGCCGAAGAAATCATCGCAAAAGATACGGCGGTTATCCCACTGTACACAGCGGTAACTGTTCGCTTGGTGAAACCATATGTGAATGGCTTCGATGGTCAAGATCCGATGGATCATTTCTTGGTGAAGAATTTTTCATTCAAAAAATAAACCCATTCACCAAAACCCAAAAAGCACCGCAATTCGGTGCTTTTTGTTTATTTATCAAAAAATTACACAAAAGATACAGCCTTGGCGTGCTGTCTGAAATTTACCATTCATGCCTTGGTTTGGCAATCAAAACCACCCAAATTAAGCAAATGACAAAATAAGCCAAAGCTCATTATGAGCAGCAAGTCGGTACTCAATGCCAATGGGTTGGCGAATCGACACAATCAAGCCAGCAATCAGCTTACTCGCCACCAACTGCCGCCATCAAATCTGCCTGATGCTCTCGCAATAAGCTGTCAAGCAGCTCTGTCAAATCCCCCTCCATGATGGCATCAAGTTTATAAAGCGTCAAGTTAATGCGATGATCTGTCATACGCCCTTGTGGAAAATTATAAGTACGAATGCGTTCACTGCGATCGCCAGACCCCACCAAATTACGCCGCATATCACTGGTTGCGTCAATTTGAGCTTGCACCTTTGCCTGCTGAATACGTGCAACCAGCATTTTCATTGCTTTTTCACGGTTGGCGTGCTGGCTGCGTTCTTGCTGGCATTCAGCCACCACCCCTGTTGGAATATGCGTGATACGCACTGCCGAATCCGTGGTATTGACATGCTGACCACCTGCACCGCTGGAGCGATAAGTATCGATACGCAAATCAGCAGGGTTTAGCTCAACCGTATCATCAATCTCCACCTCAGGCATGATAGCGACGGTACACGCCGATGTATGCACTCGTCCTTGTGATTCGGTTGCTGGCACACGCTGTACACGATGGGCACCACTTTCAAACTTCAGCCGTCCATACACGCCCACACCTGAAACACGGCTAATAATCTCCTTATAGCCGCCATGCTCGCCCTCATTGGCTGACAAAATCTCTATCTGCCACCCTTGTGCTTGAGCGTATTTATGATACATACGGAACAAATCACCGCTAAAAATTGCCGCCTCATCACCGCCCGTACCTGCACGAATCTCCAAAAATGCCGATACTTTATCATTAGGGTCCTTAGGCAGCATCATGACATTGAGAGTCTCGGTCAAATCTGCCATGGTTTGCTTGGCAAGTTCCATCTCTTCGACAGCCATTTGTTTCATATCAGGGTCGCCAAGCAGCTCTTCGGCAGTTGCCAAATCCGCCTCGGCCTGCGTATATCGTTGCCATGTTTCGGTGATTTCTGCCAAATCGCTGTGCTCAACTGACAATTCACGGAATTTTTTGCTGTCGCTTAGCGTTTCAGGATCGGAAAGCAGTGCGGTTACTTCCTCAAATCTATCCACCATCTGATCAAGGCGATGTCGTAAAGATGCTTTTATCATATCAAATTAGCTTTTTACCAAATATTAATCCAATCGATTATTTTGCCATATTTTTAGCAGTTTTGCACCAGTTTTCCTGTGATAATCCTTGTATGTATTGAGAGATTGCATAAAATATGTATGAATTTTTTCATAATTATGCTAATCTGTAACAATTGGCATTATTCGCCAATAAGCCATCAATCACAGCTCAAGTGCTTTTGTATTTGCCAAAAACGCTTGACAAAAATCAATTTTATCAATTGATGGCTATTGTTATACTGATATAAAGGTGCATTATGACTCACTCACCCACCATGCAGCGGCTGACATGGCGATCATTTGGCCCGGGCATTTTGATGGCATCAGCAGCAATCGGCGGATCGCATTTGGTTGCCTCAACACAAGCTGGTGCATTATACGGCTGGCAGTTGGCAATTATGATTGTACTTGCCAATTTGGCAAAATACCCATTTTATCGCTTTGCTACCGAATACACCTACAGCACTGGTACTTCACTGGTTGCAGGCTATGCCAAAATCTCTCGTGTATATTTATGGGCATTTTTTGTGCTGTGTATCATCTCTGGGGTGATTAGCACAGGTGCGGTGGCATTACTGTGTGCGGTGATTTTGGGTCAAATATTACCATGGGAGCTAAGCACGCTGGCATTATCAGCCATTGTAATGGCAAGCTCATGGCTGCTGCTGTTTGCAGGTCATTATAAGTTATTGGACAGTCTAACCAAATGGATCATCGTCTGCCTTACCATAGCAACTCTGGCTGCTGTATGTATCGCTGCTGGCAAACCTGCAAATATCGCAACTGATTTTATCCCTGCCTCGCCATGGAATTTGGCTGCTTTGGGCTTTATTATCGCCTTGATGGGCTGGATGCCTGCTCCGCTGGAATTTTCGGCAATCACCTCCGTTTGGACCGCCAAAAAAATTCGCACCGATCACACCACTCGCTATCAGGGCATGGTTGATTTTAATGTGGGTTATTTCACTTCGGCAATCTTGGCATTGTTTTTTCTGGCATTGGGGGTCTTTGTACAATACGGCACTGGACAAGAAATCGCCATGCAAGGCGGTGCATATGTGCCACAATTGATACAAATGTACACCCAAACCATCGGCGAGTGGTCAAGATTGCTTGTAGCGTTCATCGCCTTTTTGTGCATGTATGGCACGGTGATTACTTGTGCTGATGGTTATGGGCGTACTAATGCCGAGAGCCTGTCGCTGCTTTTGAGCAACAGCACCGAACACACCGAAAAATATGTCAGCAGATGGGTTGCTTTTACCATCGTGGCAGGCTTTGGGCTGATTGCATTTTTCTCGGGGCAGATGGCAACTTTACTAAAATTTGCCATGATTTCAGCCTTTGTAACCGCACCTATCTTTGCGTATCTTAACTACGCCTTGGTAAAAAAAGAAGGTCATCTTAGCACTGGCATGAAGTGGTTTGCTTTGGCGGGTATTGCATTTTTGGCAGGATTTACCCTATTGTTTTTATTGCAATTTTTTGGCATTATCGGCTCATAAACCACTCATCGCTTGATTTGTTCGATAATCAATCACGATAATCGGGCAGATCAAGCGATTGTTAAACTGGCAAAAATTATCATAAATTTATAATTTTTTATTTTATATCAATTAATATAATCTTAATATATTAAATTGCCAAATTGGCAATCCAGCCACGCCAGCTGCTTTAACAATCACAAACTACCACAGTTTCCAACTGATATTCTCTTACACGCATTTTTACCAATTTATTTAATAAAATAAAAAGAAAATATATTAATATTTATCAATATACCACATTACAACATAAAATAAAGCGGTTATCTTTGCCAAATCAAGTAAAAATCATCAAGCAACTCGTTACACAAATGCCAAAGTATTTGTATAATTTTCTAAAAATTGCCAGTTTCACCGATAAAACAACATCACCAATCCCAAGCAATTTTACAAAATAGTTTTTATATTTGCTAATTAATGCCGCTCACTGACTAGCTGGCATAAATAAAAAACACCAAGTAGCTAACTTGGTGTCTGGGTAAATACTTGTGATAATTAATACTGCTGCGAATTTCGCATTTGCTCAAGCTGTTGTAGCAGCTGCTGCAATTGCTCTATGTTTTGTGGCGTGCCTTGATTTTGAGCTGCTGGCTGCTGATCAAAATTTGGACGCTCTGCCAACTGTGCAGACAGATTAAGCGTCTTGTCTTGTCGCACGATGGTCAAAGACAGCGTACTGTTTGGAGATTTTTGTGCCACCATGCCGATGAGTGCATTGGCATCTTTAATCGGCGTACCGTCAATGGCGGTGATGGTATCACCAACCTGCACGCCTGCCTTTGCCGCTGGGCCATCTTGCCAAACTCGTGCTACCACAGCCCCTGTGCGACTCTCAATGCTTGTTGGGTTGTCAGTCGCTGGCATAATCTCGATACCAAGCCAGCCCTGACTGACCTTGCCCGTGGTGATTAGTGCATTCATCACGCGTTCGACAATTTGCGTTGGAATGGCAAAGCCGATACCCATTGAGCCGCCAGAGCGTGAATAAATCGCCGTATTAATGCCAATCAATGCCCCATTGGCATCAACCAACGCACCACCAGAATTACCGGGGTTGATTGCTGCATCCGTTTGGATAAAATCCTCAAAACTGCTAACGCCAATACCTGCACGCCCTGTTGCCGAAATAATGCCCTGCGTTACCGTCTGCCCCACGCCAAAGGGGTTGCCAATTGCCAATGCGACATCTCCGACACGAATCGGCTCGGCACGAAATGCCATCGGTACCAGATTATCCAGCTCAACACGAATCACCGCCAAATCACTGTCAGTATCACTACCCACCACTTTGGCTCGTGCCTTGCGACCATCATTAAATGCCACCGTAATCTCATCTGCCTGTGCAATCACATGGGCATTGGTAACGATGTAGCCATCTTTTGACACCACCACGCCAGAGCCTAAGCTACTGCCTTGATTTGGCGTGCCGCCGCCATAGTATCGCTCCAAAAATTGTTGCAATACTGGGTCATTGGCATAAATCTGCCCACTGGTATTTTGCGTAGTGTAGATATTTACCACCGACTGTGCCGCACGATTTACCGCTTCATAATACGAGCTGATGGGGGCAGGTGTATCAGGATTGGTGTTTTGTGTACTGTCAGCGATGGCAGGCTGCCATGTGTTTTTGGTATCAGTAAGCTCTTGGCTTGTCTCGACCTGTGGCGTTGCAGGCTTGGTAACAATGCTTGGGTTAAGCACCAAATATCCAATGATAATTGCAAACAGAGCAAGCAGCAGCCATGAAACAATCAACAAAACGCTCACGCCTGCCTGCGATTTGGCACAAGGAGGGATTTTTGACATAGATTTTCCTACAGTATCCTATATTTAATAAAATTCTAGCACGAAAATCTTGCCAATTTATTAAGCAACTGTTGAATGATGATAAAATCTACTCACACCAAATGCCAAGCGATTCATCATCAGCACAATCAAGGGGTAATTGGCACCAAGTCCAGAGCTGTTAATTCATCAAAACCAAACATAATGTTCATATTTTGTACCGCTTGACCTGCTGCACCTTTGACCAAATTATCCTGCACCACCAAGATTGTCAGCATATCTGCCTGTTGATCGATGGCAATTCTTAGCTTATTGGAAGCCTTAACAGACCGAGTGTCAGGCAACACTCCAGAGGGCAGCACATCAACAAAATATTCGTGCTGATAGCTGCTGGCAAAATATGATTGCCAATCAACCTTTGAGCCTGTATCTGTCAATGGCACATGAATGGTGCTAAACATACCACGAATCATCGGCACCAAATGTGGCACAAAACGGATTTTTTTGGGGAATACTGCTGCCAAAATTTCATTAAGCCCCTGAGCAATCTCTGGTGTATGCCGATGCCCTGATACGCCATAAGCACTGAAATTATCAGCAACTTCTGCATAACTGATGGCAATTTTTCCTTGCCTGCCTGCTCCAGAAATGCCTGATTTGGCATCAATGATAATCCGCCCATCAACGACATTGCCCAGCTGTTTTTCAGCATCAATCACAGGCTTTAAGCCCAAAATTGCTGTTGTTGGATAGCAGCCTGGGTTGGCAATCAAGGCAGCTTTGGCAATTTTTTCTCGATTCACTTCAGGCAAGCCATAAACCGCCTGTGCCAGTAATTCAGGGCAACTGTGCGTCATGCCATACCAATTGGCAAACTCATCAAGTGATTGCAGGCGAAAATCTGCACCCAAATCAATCACTTTAACACCGCTATTGACCAAGCTGGGTGCGTGGGTCATTGCCACGCCATGCGGTGTTGCAAAAAATACCAAGTCGCAAGTTTGTGCCATTTCATCAAACAACGCATCACTCATATCACAAAAATGCAACTGACTGACTGACCGCAAACTCGGAAAAATCTCACTGACAGCACGCCCTGCTTCAGCTCTGGAAGTTAAATAACGCACCTGCACATTGGGGTGCCGACTTAGGATTCTTAAGAGCTCAACCCCTGTATAGCCTGTGCCACCGACTATACCAACTGTAATTTGCTTCATACCATCACCCATCACTTTGATTTAATTTTAACCATCTTAGCCGAAGTTTATGAAAATTGCAAATTGCATTTGTGGGTTCTATCAAGCCTTAAAAAAATCCCCAAGCAGGCTTGGGGAGATAAGTTTGACAAACTACAGCTGATAGTCATGCACCGCATCAATAAATGCCTTGGCATGATCAGGGTCTGACCATTGAGTGATACCATGACCAAAATTGGCAATATAACCTGTTTTTTCGCCCAATACATAAGCATCATCTAGCATGCGGCGAACCTCGCAAGCAATGGCATTCGGCGTACCATAAATGGTTGCAGGATCAAGGTTGCCTTGCAGGGCTTTTTTGGCATTTAGTGCATGCAATGTGTGGCGTGCCTTGTCCAATGGCATGGTCCAATCCAGCCCCAATGCGTCCGCTTGACTGTCCGCCTGAATATCCAGCCACAGCCCGCCACCTTTGGTGAACAATACCACAGGCACATCAGGGTGTTGTGATTTTAAGCGATTGACAATATCACGGTTATAAGCATGGCTAAACTCAGCAAATTGACGATGCCCCAACGCACCGCCCCAGCTGTCAAAAATCTGCACCAGCTGAGCCCCTGCAACAATTTGTGCATCCAAATAATCAACCACCGCATCAGCAATCTTGCCAAGCAGTGCGTGCAGCAACTCTGGTGTCTGATACATCATCTGCTTACTGTGGCGAAACTCACGGCTAGAGCCGCCCTCTATCATATAAGTCGCCAAAGTCCACGGCGAGCCACTAAAGCCAAACAGTGGCACTTGCCCATTTAATGCATTACGAATACTTGTTACCGCCTTTAGCACATAATCAAGCGATGCCTGCGTATCAATCTTGGGCAAGGCGGCAATATCCGCCTCGGTGCGTGTGGTTTTTTTAAGTTTTGGGCCCTCACCTTCGGCAAAATACAACCCCAACCCAAAAGCATCAGGAATGGTCAGAATATCACTGAATAAAATCGCTGCATCCAACTCAAAACGACGAAGTGGCTGCAAAGTAACTTCGGTTGCCTTATCGGTGTCTTTGCACAAGCTCAAAAAATCCCCCGCCTGACTACGCACCTGCTTATATTCTGGCAAATAACGCCCTGCCTGACGCATCATCCAAACAGGGGTCGTATCCACAGGTTCAAAACGCATTGCACGCAAAATACGGTCGTTTTTTAAAGGGGTAAATTCTGACATAAAATTCTCTTTACTGGTTTAAAATTCAAGAATATACATTTGTAAATCACACTCAGTTTGTGCAATTGTAGCAATTATTAATTTGCAATCAACCCAGCATATCTAGCTGGCGTTTATTTTGCAAGCTTTTATTAAAGGCAGAAGTATTATCCACTTTATAATCATCATACAGTGTCAAAAAATCGTCTTTATTGCCAATCTTATCCATCAGACCTCTTTTGTGCAAACACACAAATAATGCCACCGCATAAGCCTGACAATTGATAGAGTTTTTTGGATTAAACTCAATATCGGTAAACGCTGTAAATTGCAATAATTCATCATGCAAATGTTTATTTTGGTTAAGTGCATTGACATACAACCAATCATAAAAAGCAGTTTTTGGATTTAAATCCCACTGACGATTGCCAAGCCAAACGAACTGCAATAGCTCGCCTGAGGTTGATAATCGTTCGTCCTTTTTTGCCTGTCGAGAAGACACACTTTCATTCATCAAGTCCACAAAAGGCCCGCCTTTTTCAAACACCTTACTTGACTGATATGCCTGCTCAACACTATAACGTTTGCCGCTTGGGTTGGTAATCATCAAATTAAAGGCACTTAAACTTCTTCCTAGACTGTCTTCAGATTTACTTGAAACCTCAAGTATATATTTTACTTCAGTAGAACTTTGTAAAAATGCCTCATGCAAAGAACGAATCGAAGCCTGTTTCTGCACCAAAGATAAACCTGAATAAAACTTAAATTCCACAAGCTTTACTTCAACAAGCGTATCGCCATTAATACATGGGGTGTATACTGGTCTTTTTGCCATGCACCCTCCTTATTCGCCAACAATTCGTTGATTAAAAAAATCAAAATCTTGATTAGCTAAAATACAGTTTAGAGCATAATAATTACTTTGAAAACGGTGCATATGATCCATATTGTCAAAAACACAAAACTTAACATAATCAGGTTCTATGCCCTCCAAGCAAATCACCTCAGCCTGCACATCAGTTGGATGGTGTGCTGATAGGTTTATCCGCCTTAGCAAAATACCTTTTTTGCTATAAACCTCATCAGCAAACATGGCAGCAAAAATCTCATGCGATTCAAAGACAGTCTGTTCATATTGCCTATAAAACCCACAGGCAGCATTACTTGGAAAGAACAAACAATTTTTCTCATATAAAACTTTGGAACTAATTGCTAACACAACCCAATTAATCTGTGGGTATTTTTTGCGATAAGTATAAAACATTTTGCTATTAGGGAAAGAAACCGATAGGCAAACTCCATTTAAAAAATTATCTGCTCTGTCTTTATCAAAATACTGATAATTACCATATCCATCCAATACCTTCCTAGATAACAAGCCATATTGTAAAATCTTTGTAAGATTGTACAAGCTGGTGAAATGCGTTAGGAACTGGATATTTCTCTGCTTTACAATATGGTAAATATTTCTTTTGTTTATCAGTTCATCAGTCAGCCAAGGTAAAAACCTATCAATATCATCAAAATGCTCAAAATACCATTTTTTTACCGAAGGATTCCAACGCCCCCCCCTTTGCCTTCACCACATCTTTTTGGGCATAAGGCACATTCAAAAAATACATTTCAACTCCTTAAAATCAATAAGGCACATACTCCACCGCCACATCATAGTCATCTTCATCAAAATCCTCGTCATCATCAACCAGCCCTTCACGCTGACGCTTACGCATGGCACGATAGGCTTCTTTTTGGATTTCGGTATTATGGCGAACCTCTTGTTCCAATCTGGCAAAACGCTCAGCCTGTGCTTGGGCAAACTCCAAATCTTCGGCTTCACGCAAGCGTTCATCTTCAATCGCCTGCATCAGGTGATGCTTGATCGCTTCTACACCCTCTCCTGTCAAAGTTGAGGTGCGAAATACAGTGCCTGTCCAGCCCAGCCTTGCTATAATATCAGCACAAACAGCATCTTGCTCATCTTGTGGAATTTGGTCAATTTTGTTTAAGACCAAAATCTGTGGCAGCTGAGAAAGCTCATAAGAAAATTTTGCCAATTCATTTAAGATAATATTGGCATTATCCACAGGGTCGCTGCCATCGATTGGCTGCACATCAACAATGTGTAGCAACCGCCGTGTGCGTGCCACATGTTTTAAAAAGCGAATGCCAAGCCCTGCACCATCAGATGCCCCTGCAATCAAACCTGGAATATCCGCCATCACAAATGACTGATGCGTGCCGACATCAACAACCCCAAGATTTGGTACTAGTGTTGTAAAGGGATAATCAGCCACCTTTGGACGAGCGGCAGAAACTTGGCGGATAAAGGTGGATTTGCCCGCATTTGGCAAGCCAATCAAACCAACATCGGCAACCACTTTTAGCTCCAGCTTGATATTTCTACTCTCACCTGCAAAGCCCGGCGTTGCCTTGCGTGGTGCTTGGTTGGTGGAAGATCTAAAGTGTGTGTTGCCAAAACCGCCATCACCCCCTTTGGCAATGAGAATTTTTTGTCCTTTTTCGGTCAAATCACCAATCACCACATCAAGGTCGGTATCAATGATGGTTGTACCAATTGGCACAGCAAGATAAATATCCTCCGCTCCTTTGCCCGAGCAGTTTTTGCTGCCGCCATTTTCGCCACGGCGTGCCTCAAATTTTCTTGTGTAACGATAATCCACCAGCGTATTGGTATTATCATCAGCGATGGCATACACATCACCGCCTTTGCCGCCGTCGCCACCATCAGGGCCACCTTTTGGGACGAATTTCTCTCGGCGAAAACTCACAATGCCATTACCGCCGTCGCCTGCTTTTACGCTAATGACTGCTTCATCAATAAAACGCATATTTTTCTCAATTTTTCTTCAGTTGATTATCATTGTAGCATATTTATGGCAGGTTTGCTTGGCAAAAACAAATCATGCAAAATATAACAATCAATCCTTGTACTGAATTTTAATGTTTAATTCAAAACCAACAAAAAAACAGCCAAACCTGACTGTTTTTATTGAAAATAAAATAAAAAATTAATCCTGATTGGTACTGTCTTTATTACCCGATTGTACATTTGGATTTTTTTCATACTCCTGTCTGCGTTGCAAGACTTCTACATTTTTATTTACAAGCTCTTGTCCAGTTTCAAGTCCTTGTTTAGCCTTATCTTGTATCTTATTAAATGCATCACCAATTGATTGAGTTTGCTTTGCCATGATCTGTTGCAGCACTTCACTGTCATCACGCTCAAACACCTGTGCTTTATGCAAAAATTCATCTTCATTATCTTCATAATACGGTGCTATACCAAAGGATAACTTTTGTGCTATCAGTACAGCAGGGAAGCGATTTCTTTCTCTGTTATAGATATTGACAGTTTCATTATACTTTATTCGCCGATCTAAAATCTGTTGCTCAACAGCCTCAAGTTGTTGCATGAGATGCAAATAGGTTTGATTTGCTCTAAGTTCTGGATGCGATTGCGACAATGCCCTGATATCTTGTAGTGAGCTTGAATTTTGACTGATACTAATCTGAACAGTTTTTTCATGGTCTTGATATTCTTTAGCAATGCTATAGACTTGTTGTATCAAATCACGACGCTTTTTTAATGCCGCTTGCAAATTTGATAACTGCTGGCGAATATCTTGCATTCTAGCTTGCAAGTTGTTATAAATTGACATCAACCATACTGCCAAGCCAATAACAATGATAAGTAAACTGATAACCAAACTCATAATAAATTCTCGTCTTATATTTCTATTCAAATCATGAATAGTATCTACCCAGCAATCAAATGGCATGGTGGCAAAAACACACAAACTAAGTTGCCAATCGCCTAACAGCTGACAACTTAGACCAGCTCACATGATTACTTTGCCATCTCTTCGGCAACACGAATCACCTGCGTGCTGTAGCCCATTTCGTTATCATACCACACATACAAAGTTGCACGATTGGCTTCGGCGATGGTTGCTTTGGCATCAAAAATGGCAACTTTTTCTGAGCCGACAAAATCAGTCGATACTGCCTCTGGTGAATCAGAATAGGCAATTTGCTCTTGCCACTGCTGGCTTTGTGATTTTTCCTGAATAAAGGCATTGAGCGACTCGGCATTGCCCACTGCTTTATCAAAATTAAGATTCAAGATTGCCAAAGAAACATTTGGCGTTGGCACACGAATGGCATTGCCAGACAATTTACCTTTTAACTCTGGAATGGCTTTGGCAACCGCTGATGCCGCCCCTGTGCTAGTCATCACCATGTTCAGCGGTGCTGCACGGCCACGGCGATCGGCTTTGTGGTGATTGTCCACAAGGTTTTGATCATTGGTAAAGGCATGAATCGTCTCCATGTGGCCATTGATGATGCCATATTCGTCATGCAATACTTTCAGCGTTGGCGTGATGGCATTGGTGGTGCAGCTGGCGGCAGATACGATGGTGTCAGTACCGATTGTTTGATGATTGACACCGTAGACAATGTTTTTGATTTCGCCTTTGGCTGGTGCTGTCAGTAGCACCTTTGCCACACCTTTGCTTGCCAAATGTTTGCCCAGCCCTGCTTCATCCTTCCATTTGCCTGTATTGTCAATGACGATGGCATTATTGATGCCATGTGCTGTATAATCCACCTCGCTCGGATCGGCTGCATAGATAATCTTAACAAAACGACCATTAACAATCATGCCGTTATTTTCGGTGTCAATTTGCACCGAACCATCAAACCACCCATGCACCGAATCACGCTCTAGCAGTGAGGCACGCTTGGCAAGGTCGCCCTCACCTGCTGGACGCACCACGATTGCTTTTAGTTGCAAGCCTTTGTCAGAAGCAGGACGGCTCATTAATAATCTTGCCAAAATACGGCCAATGCGACCAAATCCATACAGCACCACATCGGTTGCCCCCAGCTCATCACCACTGGTGAAGTCCGCCACAGACTTGCCTGCACGCACCGCTTGGGCGATATCAATGGCTGTGTTGCTGATGGCTGCTTCATTTAATGCCTGTGCCAAGGAGAGCGTATCAGCCACCGCAAGTTCTGCTGCATCATGCAGTGCAATGATGGTTGCCACATCTAGGCGTACACGCTCGCCCAAAAATGTCAGCTGCACTTGTCTTTTTGCCAATGAACTCAAAGCAACCAACAGCTCAACCGCTTGTGATTCTTGATTTTTACGAGCTGATAAATGGGTAGAATATAAGTCTGACATAGCTTCGTCCTTTTGATGATGAATTAATCATGAATACAAAAATAATAAAACACCCAAATTATAAAATAATCTGGGCGGCTTGGCAATGTTAATTTATTTTTGAAATATGGGTATTTTTTATAAAAATATATAAAATTTAAGACGATTAAATTTAAGATAATTTATCACAACTACCGCACTGATAATGCTTTAACCAAGTATCATTATTTAATCAAAAATGCCAGTTAATAAATTTGGCATATCATACAAGCCATCACAACTCCTGCAATGTATCTATTTTAAATCAATCAATTTACTTATTAAACAAAGCCACTTCAAGCAATGCCCATCAAATCATCAGCCTTGCAAATTGCATGGCGGTTATCAATTTAAATATAAATATTATCTTAATAATCTATAAATTTATGTTAATAATCTACGAATGCCAGCAATCGCCCTTGCACCATAGGATTTGGCAATTGGCAAATGTTCAATTTTCATACCACCCAAAGCAATACATGGCACATCGCACAATTCATTGAGCATTGCAAATCTCTCCCAGCCCAGCCCTTCGCTCTTTTGATGGCTGTCGGTTGGCAAAACTGGCGAAACCAATGCCGCCAACACACGGCGTGATTTGGCAAGATGGTTGGCACGATAAGCCTCCTGTTCATCATGCACACCAAGCAACAAAACCACATCATCACGCATCTGCTCGGGGTTGTTGGCAAAATATTCAAGCTCATCAGCGGTCAGCTTCACCATCACACCCTTTGTAAGCTCTGACAAACTGGAATCATCGCACAACTGCTGATAAACAGCGTAACGAACAACCCACCCAATATCCTTGCGTATATTTTTTATTTTTTTTAAAATATCAATATCAGTATTTTCGTCTGACTGACTACGCAAATAAACCAAAGCATCTTTTGGCAAGCGATTGACATAATACGCCACAAAAGCATCGGTATCTACAAACTGATGAAGAGCATGACTAACATACAAAGTATCTGGCAGATTAAGCCAGTCAAGAATCACAGCATTGGCAGCAGGCAGACTATCTTTATGCTTAATGAGCGTTGGCATATCAAACCAGTGCAGCGACTGCCCCTCTAGACCTGTATGCTGCTGACGCAGAAAATGATAATTTTCTTTATTAAGTTTTGCTTCATAAATATGCAAAATAACAGCCCTATCGCCATAATCATGGTTAATCCTACCAATAAAAACCATCTGGTCGGTTTTTAATGACAAACCAATCTCTTCTTGTATCTCGCGAACCAAGGCGGATTTGGCGGATTCGCCATGGCAAATCTTACCACCAACAAACTCAAACTTACCCCCTTGGTGTTGATGCTGCTGTCTAAGAGCAAGCAAAAACCACTCCTGATAACGCAATACCGCTACCGCTACCGCCAATAAGCTTTGCTTTTTTGGTTGCGTGTCTGCCACTTGCTTGGTGCAAAACTCTGGTGGATTTTGTGCTTTGTTTGAGTTATTTTGGTTCATAATTGCTTTATTTTCAATAAGTTACAAAATTTTTTGATAATTTTTATCATTTGGGTTTGCATTTTTTTGAAATTTTGCTATTATATCAACAAATGATAATTGTTATTGTTTAACAACAAATATCATCACTGTTAGCAAACCATTATCATTTTGGTTGCATTGTGCAACAACAAGCTGTTTGATTTCAAACAATTCAATAGTTTAGCATGCGGCTTGGGATAACCACCCATCACCCGCCAATAGAAGGAAAAACGCCATGACTATGAGTATCGCTCGCTATTTTAGCAATCGTGAGAGCATTCGCCTACCCACCCTATATTCACAAAATTTGTTCGCCATGACCAAGGAAGTACGCATCGAACATCAAGGCGAGGAATATCGCTTGCGATTAACTCGCAATAATCGCTTGATTTTGACCAAATAACCAAACCATCAGATTATTCACTTTCTCCAAACCAAACAAGCATCACCCAGTGGTGCTTGTTTGGTTTTTTGTGATATTAATTGTCAAAAATCTACGCAATAAGCAAATAAGCCCGTCAGGCATTCATGGGTCAAAACCAGCCTCTTAAAATTTCCAACGATAAATCACATCAACCATATTCTCTGCTGCACTGGTTGCCTCAATATAAATACGGCGAGTTAATTGATAACGCATTGATAAGCTGCTTTCGGCATTAAACACGCCAACGCCATAGCGAATGTACAAATCTGGCGTGATATAGCCTGTAACATTGACATTGGTATCTTCAGAATTGCCCGAAGCATCAATGGTTAAGCTCTGAAGCCCCAACACCTGACCGATTTGGTTGGTCAGATTGCGTGTGGTGGACAATCCAAGGCTCAAGCCTGCCGCCGCCAGCTGGTTGGTAACTTGTGAACGAAAACCCTGTTCGGTGATGCCAGCGTCATTTGACTGACTGATACGCCCTGTAACCAGTGCATTCATCGCCTGCTGCTCGCTTAGCCCTGCATCATTAAATACGGTGATATTAGGGCTGCTGATTGTGCCACGAATACGCACACCGACTGTCTGTCCTTCCACCTGCTTTTCGCCTTCGATAGACAGGCGTGGATTGGTCATATTACCATCAAAGCGAATCTGGGCGTAGTTTAAGTCCAAGTTTTGCCCAATGGCATCAATCTTGGTGCGTTCCGACACCTGAATCACGCCCAGAGCTTGCATAACGCCTTGTCCTGACTGGGTCAGATGCAACGCCCCTGCCAGTGGTAATCTTGCCCCAAAGCCACGAAACTCAACATCACCGCCCAAATCCACACCGATATTGGCATTGATATTCCAAGGCTCAACCACTGCCAGCACCTGATCAATATTGCCAGTCATACGGCGATCCAACACCGAAACATCAGCTGATTCACTGACAATCTCAGCGGTTGATTCAGGTGGGCGAATGGTTGCAGCTGGGATACTGACCACGCCTTGAACATCGACAAATTTTTGTTGGGGTTTGATAACAATCTCAAGGTCAGGACTGATTTGTGCAATAACCAGCGGTGGACGATTGACGCTCAAATTCTCGCCCATAATGCCCAGTTTTGCCTGTATTTCTGTCGCCCAATCCAGCTCACCTGTCAGCACGCCCTGACCTTCACCACCGACAAAACTACCCTCAAGCACAGCGTGTGTGCCTTCAATATTTAGCCCTGCTTGAATGTTTGACAATGCCAGTGGCACACCAGTGATTGCCAAAGCTCCTTGGTCAAGTTTGGCATTGCCATAAAACAAGGGTTTTTTTAGCGTGCCATCAAGTCTGCCCGACAAATCCACTCTGCCTGTCAATGTCTGCAAATTGGAGAAAAATGGACGCAGCACCGCAAGATTTAGCTCATTCATCGCAAGTCTGCCCGAAATGGGCTTGTTGGGCTGATAAGGGTCAATCACCACATCAGCATAACCACGCCCTGCCACGCCCAGCACATCGGTGCGTATCTGCAAGCCTTTGCTGACACTTTTGGCAATGACTGATGCCCGCTGATATGGCATATCAACATAGCCTGTATCCTCTTGATTTAGCCCAATGCTACCATTGTCCGAATACAGCACCACATCAACCTCAGGTCTGCTGCCAGCTCGCCAACTGGCTTTGGCACGACCATTGAGCATCGATTGCCACTGAATATCTTTGGGCAAAGCGGCAGAAAACACCTGCGTATCCAAGTTTTGGACAACAACATTAACATTGCCAGAATTTGGTGTATGGCTAAGCGTATCTTGTAGACAAATTACACCCTCGCCCTTATTACGCAAATACTGCGTCTGCCAACAATGTGCTGCCACCTGTATACTGTTATCGCCAAGCCCATAGGCAAATTCTGTAGGCTGTCTTTGGGTCATTTCGCCAAATTTGCTCTTGATTGAGCCATCAGACAGCACACCTGAATATCGCATCGTTTTGCGGTCAAGCGATCCTGTCACTTGTGCCACCGCCTCAATATCGCCACTTTTGGTTGCCACAAACAGTGTATGCTCACTTTCTGTACCAGCAAAATCAATCCGTGCTGCCTTTATCACCTTGCCCAGTGCGATAACATCTTCACCACGCACCAAAAGCTGACTGTCGCTATTGCCCAAATTGACAATTTTGCCCAGTATTTGAGCATTTTGAATGAGCAAATTTGGCATTCGCAGGGCATTAATTGTTGTGTCAATATATAAAGTTGGCAAGGCATTGTCATCATTGATTAAAATCACACCACCCGTGATTGCACCGCTGGTCTTGTTAATCAACTGCCCCATATCCACCACTCTTACACTGGTGGTAAACTGGCTTTCATCACCTGCCATGCGGACAATATTATCGCCAATTTGCACCTTCAGATCATCGGCGGTTAGCTTGCGAATGATATTTTGGGTCTGGCGTGCATTACTGTCTATGCGTTGGCGTAATGACAGCAACTCATCGGTAGAAGTTGGGCGACGGCTGGTTTGTTTGATTTTTTGCAAATAACCTGCCATATCTTTTGGCAGAGCAAGCTCGGCATATAATGCCCCTGTCGCTATCAGTGGCAAGTCATTGTATGTGCCAGCAATATCAAGCGTTTGAATATCAACAATCTGTCTGTCGTCCTGCCAACTGCCTGCAATGTTTGCCGTGCCGCTTAATTTGCTTGGTAGATTTTTGACAAACGCCGCCAAATTTAGCGATGCCATCTTGGCATCAAGCTGCCATGCCACACCGCGAGAAATATCCAGCCAGCCTGCCGCATCAAGATTACCTGCACTGCCTTGATGCACCAAGCGATTGATGACAAATTTAGAATCAGAACCTGTGATGTCAAAATTCAGCACACCGTTGGTCATGCGATTATTTGCCACACGACCAGCAAAATTTGCCGATACACGCTGTAACTTACCTGCACGATAACTGCCTGCCGTTAGCAAATCACCAGTTAAAGTTGCAACCAGATTGCTATTATTGACAAATTTGGCGGTATCCACCTCTTCAAGTTTGCCCTTAATATCCCAATCCACACCCTGCGTCAGAGCCAGTTTTCCCGTTGCCACAATCTTGCCAGAATCACCTGACAGGCTGGCACGGTTAATGGTTAATTGCTCCAAATTCCCCTCAAGCTGTAGCCCAACGGCCGACTTAGCCAGTTGTGGCAAAATGTCTTGCTCGACATCGCCATCAAACTTGGCAACCAAGTGGGCAATTTGTCCATTTTGCAGCTTGATTGTACTGCTGCCCTGACCTGCCAAAGCAACTTGCTTGCCATCTGTTAGCCGTGCCAGCAAATCACTGTCGCTAAGCGAAATCTCATGCACAGATGCCTTGCCCTCTTCACGCATACGCCCTGTAGCAACAATGCGACCTGTGATGGTATCAAATGGGGTTTGGTTGGGCGTGGCAAAATACGCATTGGGGCGTAAGCTGTCAGCACGCATATCCACCTGCCAAGTCAGCGATGCATTTGTCGTGGCAAAATCAAGCCGCCCTATGCCAGCAAGAGTACCCATCACACCCTGATAGCGAAAATCTGTCAAATGCAACCGCTCGCCTTTTTCAATATTGGCTTGCAACTGATAGCGTCCACGCGGTGCTGCATTTAGTGCATCAATATCAGCATCGGCGGCGATATAGGTGCGACCCTCTTCCAAACGCAGGCTAAGCTGCCCTTGGCGGCTGTTGATTGTGTCAATTTTTGGAACTTGTCTGCGGATAAGATTTGCCCATGTGGCATCAATACGCCATGGGGCATCGGTGCTGTCTTGATTTTGGGCAAGCGTGGCATAAATACGCTCGCCGTCTTGTTGATTTAGGTCAAATTCAAAACGCGTGTCGTTATTTTCGTCCAGTAGATAATATTTCACCCCCAAACGACCAGTCAGCGTCTGTGGCAAATACGCCTGATATTCTCGATATTCAATCGGCATGGCGTTACGAATCGCAAAACCATTACCAACAATAGTAGCGTCCAGCTGATACTTATCCGACCACTGCATACTGCCCGAAGCAGTCAATACACCCTGTGGCGTGTTGGCTTGTAAAAATGGAATATCCATGCCACCATCACGCACGATACCACGCCCATGATAGCGTCCACTGGGGATATCTTTGGCGGTCAAATCAGCATTAATTCGCAGCTCAATATTTGATACCACGCCTGCTGCTGTGATAACCCCATCTGTTAGCGTGATATTTTGTTCTTCGGCGTATGGCAACTGAACTTTGGCAAATTCAAGTTTTGCCTCAAAAGGTGAATTTTTATCCAAACCTTGGGCAATAAAGCTGCCTGTGATATTTTGTTGATTATAGCGACTAACCAGACTGCCTGTGGTACGCTTTAAACTGCCCGAAGCCTTGACAGACAAAGTGTCAAAGTATACCTTGTCAAGTGCTGCAACGCGCACATCAGCAGTGGCAGTTAGTGGATAATCACCTGACAAATCAATCTTGCCTGTGGCTTTACGAACATCAACCACATCGCCATAGCTGACAGCCGCATCAACCAGCTCAACTTGCGAGCCTGACCACTTGGCAGATGACAAGGCAATGCTGTGCAATCGCACAGAATCACTGCCTGTCTGCTCATAACGAACCTCATTCACCTTAGCATTATCAAGCTGTAATGCAACAGGCAGACTGATGGTGGCATAATCAAATGGTTCGCCTGTGGCTGGTTTTTTGTTAATGACCAGCACTTTGTCAATATCTGCATTCACCAAATGTACTTGCCGAGCAAATAACGCACGCCAACCAAACTGCACATAGGCACGATTGACCTTGACAGTAATATCCTCACCTTGGGCGATATTGACATCTTGTAGCCAAATACCCCTCCCCAGCGAACCTTCGGTATACTTAAGCTGCACGCCTGTTTCGAGGGCGATTTTTTCGACCAAAAATTTTGAGCCAGTATCTGTGTTTATAAGATACAACAAAGATACCAACAACAAGGCTGTTGCCACCACCGCAGCAATCAACAATCGCAACAGATAAACCAGCCAGCGAGGTCGCTTGGGTGAAGGGTTTGGTGGTGGCAAATCCTGCTGGTGGTTGGCAATATCGGCAGGAGGTGGCAAATCGGACGCACCATCACTGGATAGATGGACAGACGACTGCAAATCATCAGCGTGCAATGCAGCTGATTTGTGCAATAAAATCAATGATGTGCTTGATGTGGTCATGCCCCAGTCTTGCCTCGTCACCCTGTCTAAGTTATAAAGCGTTATTTAACCATAAATAAGAAAAATTATCAATTTTTTGGCACGCATCGCCAGCTGCCACGCTTTTTCAATAGCCAGCTGGCACGCTTTTAATCAAGCAGCCATCACAAATGCTGTGATACCAATCATGGCAAATCACTCAAGTTGCCAAATGCCTAAAATGGCGTACCAATAAAAAAGTGTAATTTAATCGGCGTGCCTTCTTCTTTTAATCCTGTTGCAACATCAACTCTCACCTGACCAACTGGCGATGCCCAGCGAATGCCCAGTCCTGCACCGACTTTGGTTTCGTTGCTAAAATTTCTGTCATAGGCGTTGCCAGCATCGGCAAATACCGCCAATCGCAAATCTTTTAATATTTCATAATTATACTCAACGCTGCCAACTGCCAGTGCCTGACCACCGCTTAGATAGCCATCAATTAATGGTGCTAAGCTGTTGTTATTATACCCACGAATGCTCTGATCACCCCCTGCAAAAAAGCGTAAGCGATATGGCACATCATAAAAATTATCCGACCAGATATACCCCCCTTGCAAACTACCACTGAGCTGATGGGCACGGTCTTTGCCATACACATTATCACCAAAACTATACACGCCACTGACACCTGCTCGTGCAATCGCCATATTGGCACTGGACAGCAAATTTTTTGTGCCTGCTTCTAGCGAATAGTACTGACGATAGCCACGCATTGGGTTTACCAAATCATCTGCCACTGTTTTGTTAAGTGCAAATCCAGCAAGCAATGCCTCTTGGGTTGGACGACCATCAACAAAATCCACAGGCAAATATCGCCAAGTCTCTGGTGCTGCTCTGGTTTCTAACTCGTCCAGACGGTAACGGAGAGAATAAGTGCGATTCCAGCCTGTTTTATTAACAATGGTGCGACTTAGCATCTGCTCAAGTGTGCGTGATGATAAATCAAAACCGCCTGTAGACTGTCCAAATACTTCCTCATCATAGCTTAAGCTGGCACGCAATTTGTCATTTAGTGGATGGCTCATCGGCTTGGAGGCGTATAGTTTTAGCCCCTTTTTGTCTTCGGACAGGCGAATTTCTGCCCCTGCCTGATAGCCCTTGCGATTGATAAGATTGTGATCAAACTTGCCAATCAGCCTTGCACCTGTATCCGATCCCCAGCTGACACCCACTTGGGCATCTCTGGGCTTATCCGTCATGACAAAAATATACAATGGCACTTTTTTGTCTTGATATACTTGCTGTGGCGTTTTGCGTCCAGCCAGCTCTGGTCGCTCTGCTCCTTCAGGTAGATTAAACAATTCAGCCTCTGGCTCATCAGGCAAAATAGCTCGTGCCACGCCACTGACCGCATCGCTGATTCTGCCAAGCAATGAGCGGTTTTTTTTGCTATTATTATCAATGGCAAGCACACGATCATCAGGCATATCATACAGGCGGCGTGCTTTGGCAGCGACCAAATTCAGCTTGTCTTTAATCAGCTCCGAGGCACTAAATTCAATCGGGGCAATATCCACCATCGTACCATCTGCCAAAGTAATGCTTTCACCTTGCTGCTCATCACTGGCAACTGTCTGATTATTATCAGCATCACCGCCTGATGATTGCTCAAAATTAATCCCAGCTGTCTGCTCGCTTTCAGGTAGGACAGTTTCAGTATTGACCATGTTAAAATAACCTGTCGCCAGCAAATCGTTTGATAATGCACGCACCGCTTGACGATTATAGGCATCACCCATCTCAAAGCTCAATAACTGCTGCAACAATTCTGGCTTGACTGGCAGCTTGTTTGGGTCTGTTGTCAGCCGACCTGTTTGCTTATCAATGGTAAAAAACACCACTTCATCAAAATCATACTGCTCCCCTGTGTCATAGATTAAATTGACATCAGCAACATTGTCAGGCAAGACCACATCAACCGATTTGTCCAGCCATTTGCCATCAAAAAACCCCTGCTCTGCACTGACTTGCTCTACAGAATATTTGCTTGTCTCATAGCGACCATGATTAAATACCTCATCAGATTGCAGGGCAATTTTGTCCACCGTTTGCGTAAAAGCAGGATTGTCAGCACCTGCACCACGCACCTCAATGGCACGATGACCAACTCGCACAGGCTCGCCCAAATCACGAACCAGCACCTCAACCTCACCAAGGCTTGTGCGAATAATTTGCAAATCAACCTCATAATAACCCACCGCTCTGGCTGCTGCCAATGCTGTCTGCCGAAGGCGAGCCTGCGATCCACGCAAATCCATCGCGGATTCTTGGGTGATGTCCTCAAGTGCTGCTTTGATATTGGCATAAGGCTCGATTTTTTTATCGGCAGCACTGATTGGTATACGCTCGCCTGTTTCGCTTGTGCGATAAAATTTTGCCTTTAGGCGTGGAGCTTTGCTTACGCCATCATTGAACATTCTATCATACAGTCGCTGCACCACATTGACCTGCGGTGTCTTTGTTTGCATCTGTTCTTCATCGGCTATATCAGGCAATACAAATGCCTCGTACTGCGGCATATAGTCATCAGGATTCAGTAGTGCGGTGTTTTCTTGCTGATTATTGTCATCTGCCACCGAAGGCAGCTGCTCTAGCTGGGTGGTATCCAGCCCAATTGGCACAAAAGACTCATTGATACGAGCAATTGGTGTATCGGCTTTGTCTGACGATTCACTCGCCACCAGCTGATGATTGTTTGCTGCTGCCAGCCGTGCCTCGATTTGTTCGGGGCTTAGTAGATTGACAGTTGGTATGACAGGTGAATTATTGACCGCTGGCGGTTTTTGATTGACCGCATTATTATCTTGGGCGGCAGACGCCAGTGTTGATAGTGTCAATAACGGCAGCAAAACCCACAGCTGCACTGGCACAACAGGGCGATTCGACAACAAAACTAACTTTGACATACAAAAAACCCAAGATAAAAAATGAAATACCTGCTATTATAGCAGAGTTTGCATGCGATAAAAATCAAAGTTGCATTTTTACGACATATCGGTGCATAATTAATCATTGTTTGATAGATAGTTGTTATTTATGGCAAGTCAGCTTTCGTTATTTCGTCATCGCCGTTTTAATTCGATGTTTTTTACCCAATTTTTTGGGGCATTTAATGATAATGTGTTCAAGCAAGCACTGATTTTGGTGCTGACCTATTCAGCCGCCATCAAGCTAGGTGTTGAGGTCAGCCTACTCAACAACCTTGCTGCCATGCTATTTATTTTGCCATATTTTTTGTTTTCGGCATTGGCAGGTCAGATTGCCGATAAATACGAAAAATCCAAACTCACCCAATTGGTAAAATTGGTCGAAATCATCATCATGGCAGTGGCAGCAATTGGTTTTGTTTATGAAATTTATTGGCTGTTATTTTTGAGCCTATTTTTGATGGGTATGCAATCAACCTTTTTTGGCCCAATCAAATATGCCTACCTACCAGAGGTGATGCACAAAGATGAGCTGGTTGGTGCCAATGCTGTTTTTCAGACCAGTACCAGCCTTGCAATCTTAACAGGTATGATACTCGCTGGTGTACTGACCCAATTGTATCTGTCAGAATATTGGCTGGCAACCATCACGGTGCTGGTGGCAATTTTAGGCTATCTATCAGCACGCCAAATTCCCACGACCACCATCTATGCCCCAACGCTGAAGATTGATTGGAATATCGCACGCACCAGCTGGGATATTGTAAAATATTGCTACCAACTGCGTTTATTATTTTTTATTATTATTGGTAATAGCTGGTTTTGGTTTTATGGAGCAACCTTTTTAACCCAAGTGCCTGAAGTGAGCAAAACCATCTTGCACGGTGATGAATCCGTGGTGATTTTTTTGCTGACTTTGTTCTCATTTGGCGTCGCCATCGGTTCATTGTTGTGCAAAACCTTGACCAAAAACCAAATCAGCTTCCGCCTTATTCCGCTTGGTCTGGCAGGTCTATCCATTTCTGCCACTGCGTTGTATTTTTCGTTAAACAAACTGGCATTGCCGATTACCATTGAGCCTTATGACATTTTTACCCTGCTTGAATTTCGCCAAACTTGGGGGATTTTTGCCGAGCTGTTTTTGGTTGGCCTAAGTGGTGGTGTGTATATCGTGCCGCTATATGCCAGTATGCAAGCCTATGCCCCAACCGATCATCGCTCTCGCATTATTGGTGCTAATAATATTTTTAATGCTTTGTTTATGGTTATTTCGGCAATATTTGCCATCGTGATATTGACCATGATTGGTTTAAGTTTGGCACAGTTATTTGCCATCACCGCCATCATCAATCTGATGTTTGGGCTGTGGCTATATCCCAAATTGCACCAGTACCAAGACAGTCTGCCAATTCAGACTGATGGCACACCGCTGCCATAGCCATCTTGTTAAGCTAAAGGCTGTTGCAAGAAAAAACAAATCGGCAATATTTTATGCAAAATTTTGTAAATCTTTACCGTCAAGCGTGATAAAATCTGTTATTATTGACAGTGTTTTGGCTTACTGATGCTCTTGGCTACGGCCAATTATGCTGCAAGATAGCTGCTTATTTATCAGTATTGCTTAATAAATATTTATACAATCATTTACTGTAATATGGAAGGTTTTATGAAAAAACTCACACTAAGTTTCTTGTCTTTGGCGATGATTGCCACAACTGCAACCGCCAATACCACAACCAGCTACCAAAGCCCAACCATGCGTGGTGAGATTACCGAAATTATCACGCCTCGTGCTGGCATTGCCGATCTATTAACAACCAGCATCAAAGGCTTGCCAACGCCAAATATTGCCGTTACTGAGATTAAAAATATCCCAACGGTAACAATTCCTGCCAACACCAAAGGCACGGTCATTCTTGATGTTACTTTGATTGATGAATTTATCAATGATGTCGCCCCCAATGCTCGCCATTATCCAACCAATTTCCCAACACGCACCGCTGAGTACATTACCACCGAAAATGTCAAATACCTGTCTGACTGGATTGAGCCTTATGCCAGTGCCAGCGATGCTTCGTTTGATGTTATCTTGCGTGCCGCCAAATTAAACAGCATGGCACGCAACCTAAACTTAGGTACGGCATACACACTGCGTGCCAGCAATCATATGCAAAAAGCCCTACAATTAAAGCCAAATGACAGCGAGGCAAACTATCTATTTGGCATGATGCTGTCAGAAACTGGCGGCTTTAAAGAAGGTCGCAAATATCTGGACAAGGCAGTATCGCTTGGTAATGTTGAGGCTGAGCAAAGCATTGCCCAAGCCGATTTGCTCAATGACAACAAAACTTCCGCCCTAAAACGCTTACGAGATTTGGCTGCCAAACACCCAAACAATGAAATCATCAAGCAGCAAATCGCCATCGTTGAAAATGGCGGCTACTACATTTGGAATATCAAGGATAACGACATTAATGTCAAGCCGCTTCGTTAATTAGCCAATATTTAATGAACTTATCCTATAGCAAATATCCATACAAAGTTGTGTGGGTATTTGCCAAATTTTGAACATTTGGCTTGCTAACTTTAACCCATTTTGATGACTCATGGCACAGTTTATCTCTCCGCTGACTGCCAAAATTATGGCGGCATTATTCATCACCGCCACAACTGCTGGCTGTAGCACACTACAAGCACCAAAACAAAGCCCAGCCAAACTTCTGCAAGAAACCCGCAGCAGCATCATCACCGATAACGAGGTTAGTGCTGCCACGCGTTCTACATTACTAAGTTCAGGATTTAATCAAGAAAGCTGCATGGCGACATTTGACAGCTGCATTGATGCGGTAAAATCGTCATTTTTGGACGACAAAGTCAGCAAACCCATGCTTGCCGTGCTAAGCGAGCTTTATTATACACGCACGCTGTATCTTGCACTGCAAGATGGCTGCAAAACCCTGCTTGATAGACCGCCAATTGATCCATATTATACCAATGCACCTTTAAGCGAGGCTAATAAAAAAGAAAAACAAAACGCCCAAAATCAATGCCAAAGCGACTATCGAGATGCTCTGTACCAAACCGTACGCAATAGCTATGCTTATTTGTTTTTTGATGCACTTAATAATAATACCCAAACCATCAGTCCCATTCCTCAAGAAATGGATATTCGCACTTTGGACTTTTATCACTTAGCAATCAATGAAATCATCAGCCAACTGTATCGTGCCAACAAGGGTATTTTTGCCGCAGCCAAACTTCGCCATCATTCACTCAGCACACCATCAATAGAACCAAAATACCAACAAGTACAGCTCTCCACCCTAATAAGCCAAGAAAATGGCACAGACAATCAGCTGGATTTATCCATCAGTAATTATCCATACTATTTAGAATATCTTAAAAAAAGCGATGGCGAGGTATTCTCCGAATTGGTTTCTGCTTATGATTCTCGATTAAGCAAACTGAATGTATATTCACGCCGCTCTGGCTTGGGGGTGAGTTTTATCGGCTCGCTAAAATCTCGCTACACCACCAACAGTCTTGACCGCCGAGCAAATAAGCCAATTGCCGAACGCATTCACACCACAGGACATCTGCAAGTAACAGCAATTATCGAACCTACTGGCAACAGCCTTGATGAAGTGCTAAATAGCAACCGCTTTGGCGTTTATTTATTCAATCCGCAAGCACAAACCCAAATCACCATCAAAGGCAGACCCTATCCTTTGGCGGCGAATTTCTCGGCAAGTTATGCTTTGTGGCTTAACGAAAATCGCCTCCAGCAGCTTAGCCTGATGAATATGGTATCAAAAGGCGATGCCATGGCTTTGCCCGAGCTTTTTATGCTAAAGCCCTTTGACCCCAACCAAAAAGTCATCATTATGCTGCACGGCTTGGCATCAAGTCCTGCCACTTGGGTAAATCTGACCAACAATTTGCTTGCCGACCCCAAGCTCAATGATGCTTATCAAGTATGGCAAATCGCCTACTCGACCAATTTGCCGATTTTGGAAAATCGTTATCAAATCAATCAACTGATTCGCCAAGCGTTCGCCAGCGTCGACCCTGATGGCACAACCGCCGCCAGTCGCAATGCGATTTTGATTGGGCATAGCATGGGTGGCGTCATCTCTCGCCTTTTGGTTTCTGATGATGACTTAAATCAGTATTTAAATCAACTAAGCGATGGCGAGCAGGACAAACTGTTTAGCAAGCTGTCCGTTGATCAAAAGCAGCTACTGGACGAACGATTGGCACTGTCCACGCTGCCTCAGGTGGATACGGCAATATTTTTATCCGCCCCATTTCGTGGTACTGACTATGCTGATCGCTGGTTTACTCGGGCAGCCAGACGCATTATTCGCCTGCCTGTCGATTTGACCAAAACAGTCAATGCAGCCATCAGCGAAGGCAACCAAAGCGTGCTGGGTGCTTTGTACCTACAAAATGGTGCCAGCCAGCTGTCCGACCGCTCAGCCTTTATGACACTGACAAAAGATGTAACAATCAGCCCAAAGGTACGCTATCATACTTTGGTTGGCAACAACAAAGCCAACACAGATTCGGCAGCAGATGCGGTTGGTGCAGCTATCTCGGACGGCATTGTCCCTTATAGCAGCTCGCATTTGGCAGGAGCAAGTTCAGAAACCATCATTGCAGGCAAGCACAATATTCACGAAAGTCCAGAGACCATTGCCCAGTTACGCAAAATTCTCTATGAACATCTTGCCAAACGCTAAAAAATGCCCATAAAAAATGCCCAAATGTATCAAACATTTGGGCAGATGCCAAAAACACAGCTTAAGATTTTAAAACAGCAAAAATCTCATCACGCACCACAGAAATGGGTTTGGTACCATCAAAATTATGATACGCTGGGGCATTTTCGCCCGATGCTGCCACTTGTTGATAATGACCGATTAAGGTTGCCGTCTGGGCATGATATACCGCCAAACGATCTCGTACGACCTCTTCTTTGTCATCATCACGCTGCACCAGTGGCTCACCTGTAACATCATCAATGTCGGCAACCTTAGGCGGATTATGCAACACATGATAAGTGCGACCTGATGGCAGATGAGCACGGCGACCTGACATACGGCTGACAATCTCATCGTCAGGCACACTAATTTCAATAACAAAATCAATATCAACACCTGAGGCTGCTAATGCTTCGGCTTGTGCAATGGTGCGTGGAAATCCATCAAAGATACAACCACCAGCACAATCAGGCTGACTGATACGCTCTTTCACCAAATTAATAATCAACTCATCAGAAACCAACTGACCTGCATCCATGACGCTTTTGGCAATCTTACCAAGCTCACTGCCTGCCTTGATTGCTGCACGCAACATATCCCCTGTTGAAATCTGCGGAATGCCAAATTCTTTGGCAATCAATTGAGCCTGCGTGCCTTTGCCAGCACCTGGTGGCCCAAGTAAAATAATACGCATCATCTTCATCTCCAAGATTATCACAACAACTCGCACCGCTTTTGGCTGCTAGCAGTGCGTACAACCCTTTACTATAAAACACATCGCCAAATTGTTCAAGTAATTTATGAAAAAACCGCTCAATCATTAAGGTTTTGGAGCTTTTCTCCAGCCACTTGCCGTGATGATTGCCCGCTTTGGTATTTTTTAAAAACAAGCAATCACAACCAACATTCATCGATTATAGGCTGACAAAAACCAGCAAACCATCTGTCGCCATATACCAAGAGCAAATATTGCTATGGCACAAGCTGCGAGATGGTCAGTGCAACCTCTGTCTGCTTATCCAGCACCACAGGATTTGCAAACAAGTCGCCCGATTGAGCAATCGCTGAACCAGCTCGACTGATACGAGCATTCACCACCAGCGTGGCAGCTGATTTGCGTGCCGATGACAGAGTGCGTTCTGGCATCATGGCATCAAGATCGCTTAGGCTGACCTTAACGCCGCCCGCTCCTTGTATCTGGGCGACAGACACTCGCTTGACAGCAAATGGAGCGCCGCCTGCCTGATCGCTGATGGAGACAAACAGCACCTCATCAGGCTTAACCTCTTTTAGCAAATTCGGAGCAATATTAACCACCACTGACACGCCTTGTGCGATAGCAGCTTCTTGCTGATTAATATTGGCAATGAGCTTATCCAAACTTGCCAACGCCTCGCTACGATCGCCAGAGCTTTGGGTGATATTGGTACGCAATCTGGCAATCCATGCTTTTGCTTGGGTGTAGTTACCTGCTCGCGATTCACCCATTGCCATCATCATCATCGCCCCTTCGTGATTTGGCGTTTTTGCCAAAATACCCTCCAAAGCAGCACGAGTGGCAGCATCCAGTCGCCCTTCATTGACAAATACGCTGGTCTGTGCATAAATCAAGGCAATCTC
This sequence comes from Moraxella cuniculi DSM 21768, assembly GCF_900156515.1. GTDB lineage: Bacteria > Pseudomonadota > Gammaproteobacteria > Pseudomonadales > Moraxellaceae > Moraxella > Moraxella cuniculi. The sequence goes on from NZ_FTNU01000005.1 coordinate 96,333, forward strand.
ATCGTTATCAGGCTCCAAGCGATTGGCTCGTGCCAGTGCTTCCAAGGCCTGAGGCTTGGCATCAAGCATCAAAAACAGCTCCGACAGTCGCATCCAGCGATTGGCATCATAAGCATAGCGATGAACATTGGTCTGCATGGCACTGATTAACGCTGTCGAATCTTTGACCGCCCATTCTGGTGGCACATCAATTTTGCCCGTCAGCAAATCATCAGCAACTTGCCCGACTGTATCTTGTGCCTGCCACAGTGCATAGACAGGGGTACGGTCAGCAACCAGCACATAAGCGGTTGCTGCCAAGATTGGAATCCAAATCATCACAATCGCACGACCCTTCACGCCGACAGGTGCATGAGTTTCGGCAACAGTTTGTGCGTCAAGCAATTGGCGTTTTAGCTCGGTAATTTGTGCTTGGTAACTGGCTTCATCAATCACGCCTGCCGCCTTGTCAGCATCAAGCTCAGCAACGCGTTCGCCAAAAATTTGTACATTAATTGCCATCAGCTGATTGTCAGAGCTTCGCTTGGCACGCAACCAAGGAAAAATCACCACCAGTGATACAATGACCGTTAATACAGCACATAATGAAAAAAATAAAATCAAAGTCATATCAAGCCTTAGTTATTGCTGGTGGATTGATTCTTGTTGCTATCATCAGGGGCGGTTATGCCATGATGAGATAAAATTTTGGCAATTTTTGCCTCTTCACTGGCGGATAATTTCGCCTCAGGGTCTATCGCCACGACGGCACTGCGTCCTTTTTTTGCTCGATAGAGCCAGCCGACAATCAGCACAAGCAGCAAGATGGGCGGAAAAAACCACAAAATCCAAGTTGAAGGTCGCACAGGTGGTCGATAGCTAATAAAATCACCATAACGCTCAAACATATACTTGCGAATTTCGCTATCAGAACGCCCTTCTTTAACCATTTCATAGGTTTTTTGTTTTAAATCTTGGGCAATTGGAGCATTTGATCCAGCCAGATTCTGATTTTGGCACTTGGGGCAACGCAACTCTTCAATCAAGCCGCGATATTGTGCTTCTTGTTGTGGCGAATCAAATTGATACAAATCAACCTTGATATTTGCCACAGCTGGCAAAGTTATAAAAGCCAATAAAATTATTAAAAATAACTTCATAAAAATCCCTTATTTACACGCCTGCAACCGTGCATTTGAATCCAAAGACTTATCGCTAACAGCTTGGAGACATTGTGCAATCGCTTCCCAATTGCTATCATCAACCATGCCAACAATGTGCTTATACACGATGCCATCATCGCCAACCACATAGCTCTCTGGTGCACCTGTAATGCCCAAATCCAAAGCATATTGACCTGACAAATCCTGCACCGAATACAAAAATGGATCTTGATATTTGTTTAGATAATCTAAAGCATTGGCAAGCTCATCTTTATAATTCACGCCAACAAGCAGCACGCCTTGCTCTCGCAGCTTCAACAAAAATGGATGCTCAGCATAGCAGGTTGGGCACCAAGAACCCCAAACATTGAGCAAAAATGGCTGCTTGGGCAAATCTTGATTGCTCATCATGCGTGTCGTGTCGGACAATAATGGCAAATTAAATGCAGGTAAAGGCTTACCAACCACACGGCTTACTTCAATATCTGTCGGCTTGCCCAGACGAGTAAATAACATCACAATCAGCACCGCAAAAACAACCAGCGGAATGATAAAAGTTAATAAGCGTTTGTTTGACTTTGCCATGACTACACCTCCATCTTGGCAGTTTTGTTGGCTTTGCTTAAGCGATAACGCTTATCAATGATGGCGATAAATGCACCAAATGCCATAATAATCGCTCCCAGCCAGATCCAACGCACCATCGGCTTGACATAGATACGCACCGCCCAAGTATTATTATCAATCGTACCATCTGCAGCTGCGATTGGCTCACCCAAGGCAACATACATCTCGTTTAATAAACTTGAGCGAATCCCCACCTCAGTCATCGGCATCATGCTGATGATGTAGTTGCGTTTTTCAGGATACAGCGTTGTGATGAGCTGATTGTTTTGTTTGATACTGATTGTTGCTCGCGTGGCATCGTAGTTTGGGCCTTTGATTGATTCAAACTTTTGTAAATCAAAATCATAACCTTGCACATGCACACTATCACCAACGCTCATTGCCACATCTTTTTCTAGGCTCATGCTGCTTACGCCCGCAACGCCAAGTACACAAACCAGCACCCCAATATGAGCAATCTGCATGCCCCAGTAGCTGGGCGTTAATTTGCCAAGTGCCGCAAACAATCCTGTGTTGCGATGACGCAGCTTTTCCTTAATGTCAAGCAGCATAAAACTTAGCACCCAAAGAGACAATATGCCCGAAACATACAGCCCAAAGTCCACCTTAGGCTCTTCGGCAAGCTGTGATAATAAATAAGCCACCACCGAACCTAGCACCACTCCACTTATTGCACACGCCATCACAGATGCGAGTAATGGGCGACTGTCGTACTTATAACGAAGTACCGCTCCAACACCCATGAAGCCAAGCAGCACCCAAGTCAAAGGCACAAATAACGCATTAAAATACGGAGGGCCAACCGACACCTGCCCCAATTTTAGGGCATCGGCAATGATTGGATACAGTGTGCCAAGCAGCACAACAAGAGCTGCAACAAGCAGAACAATATTATTAATCACCAACACAGTTTCGCGAGATTTTAAGCGATAACTGCTCTCAACGGTCAGCTTCCAGCCACGCAGTGCAAACATGAGCCAACCAAAGCCAATCACCACCGCCAAAATGACCAAAATCGCAAGGCCTCGCTTGGGGTCGGCAGCGAACGAATGCACCGAAGTTAGCACACCCGAACGCACCAAAAAAGTACCAAGCAAGCTCAAGGCAAACGCAAAAATCGCCAGCATAATTGTCCATGCCTTGAACACGCCGCGTTTTTCGGTAACAGCCAACGAGTGCAACAAGGCAGTTGCTACAAGCCACGGCATCAAAGAGGCGTTTTCAACAGGATCCCAGAACCACCAGCCTCCCCAGCCCAGCTCATAATACGCCCACCATGAGCCAAGTGCGATACCTAAGGTCAAAAATGCCCATGCTACCAGCGTCCAAGGACGGCTCCAGCGTGTCCATACCGCATCCAAGCGACCCGCCCACAATGCCGCCATACAAAAAGCAAATGGCACAGACAGACCAACATAACCCATGTACAGCATCGGCGGATGAAAAATCAACCCAGGGTCTTGTAGCATCGGATTCAAATCCGCCCCATCAACAGGTAAGTTGGGCAGCACACGCGTATAAGGCGATGAGGTAAAAATCATCATCGCCATCATCATCGTCTGCACCCCTGCCAGCACCGACAGCACTCTGGCACGCATATCCAGTGGTAATCCACGGCTAAATACCGACACCAGCATAGACCAAGCGGACAGAATTGTCATCCAAAGCAGCAATGAGCCTTCATGCCCACCCCAAGTGGCAGAGAGCTTATAATACCAAGGCATCAGGCTGTTGGAGTGCTTGGTAACATAAACCAAGCTAAAATCATTATATAAAAAACCAGCAACCAACCCAGCAAATGCCATCAGCATTGCCAAGAATTGAGCTACAGCAAGACTGGGTGCTAGCCGTTGCCACTGTGCTTGATGCCGCATGACACCGATGGCAGGCAGCACCATTTGCAATATCGCAAGCATAAACGCCAGCAATAACGAAAAATATCCAAGTTCTGTTATCAGCATATCTTATTACTCAGTTTGCTGTGCAAAAATTTTGCAGGGCTTTTAATTTATTGTTGGGATTATCATTTATAACGCAGCGACTTGCTCTGATAATAGCAACCAATTATTTGGGAATTATCATACAGCCGCCGCTTGTGTTTTGTTGGTTTATATTGTCAAAAAAACACCACCACCAGATGCAACCACCCTGCCAAAAAGCCTGTGATGCCACCCAGTATAATTAAGGTTAATTCATCTTCTTGAAAAGCAGGTCTTAACAAATTCTGAAATTCTTTTGGTGTTAAGGCACGAATACGGCTCTCAAACAAACCAAAAATTTTGCTGGCACGAGAAGTGTTGAGCTTAGGATCACGAATCGGCACCATCGTTGCGTCAATGGATTTGTCCAAAATCGTATCTTTAAAGGTATCCAGACTGCGTTCGTCCATGCCCATCTTCAGCGTCGTGGCAACCATTGGGTCTTCAAGCATGGTGTACAAATGCGATTTCATCAAGGTGCGAGTTTTATCCGCTCTTGCACCATACATCATCTCATGCATGATATTTTCAAGCGTAACCAATTCTTTGACGACAATTTCGGCAAACACGGTCGAGACTTCATCTTGTCGCTTCATAAATCCACCCTGCCAACTGTAACGATGCCAATGGGGACGCAGCCAAACGATTCGCTTTTGCCCATCGACCATTTCATAACGAAACAGACGAATAAACGACACCATGCGTGGCTCAACAGGGTTAAATACCATCCAAATTGCAATCCAATTGGTCAATGCACCCCAAATCATCGCAAAAAATGGCACAGTCCAATGCTGCGGCACAAAATAAAACAGCACCATCTGCACCACACCAAAACCAAAGCCAATTAACGCACTGATTTTCCAGATGAAATTAATTTCTTTTTTGCCAACTCGCAAAAACATATCCACCATCAGCTTGCGATCGTTTTCCATTTTGCTAACAATCATTTGTCGCATATCCACCAGCGATTCAACATTATAAGTCAAATCCATCACCAGTGCCTTCATGATGCTGGGCAGTCTTGTGTGCACATGCGAATAAATGCGGCGGCGAATGGCATACGGCATATGTGTCCATAGGGTATAAGACCGCTCAAGCATAATCTCATCAATGAGGTTTTCTAGGTTTTTATCGACAGTTGCCGTGATAAACTCTGCCATCTCCTCAGGCTCCATCGCCTGAAAAAATTCATCAAGCGAGCCCAGTTTTGATAAAGTCTGATCGACAATCACCCCTGATATTTTGCCTGCTTTGGCAGGTACAATGCCTTGCCAACCAAGACCTTGCAAACCAAACGGCATATTTTTGATACGAATACCAACAAATCGGATTGGATAAAACAGCATCTCCAACGCCATCCAAACATGAGCCCAAGTAACAAATGCTGTTACAGGCGGAATGGTGAGCATGGCAATAAATTCAGGATGTGCCGCAAAGGTCTGCCAAATCGATGAAAACATAGTTTTTGGTCTGCTTATACGCCTCATTATCTATCAACGGGCGTTTTGGTTATCTTTTGGTTACAATAAAGCGATTTTGTAGCGTGGATAAATCCCAACCATTGTACCATATTTGCCCAAAAATAAATCATCAGAATAAATAGCAATCCAGACTATCACAAAACCATAACATACGGTAAAATACTGGCAAAATTATGCAAACAACCAGACAGCTTTATTATGAAAAAACGCACCACGCCACATCAACACACCAAACCAAAGCAGCAGCTTGGCAAAAATCAAGTCCGTATCATTGCAGGACAGCACCGCCGTCGCCAGCTGTCATTTGTCGATGCTGAGGGTCTACGCCCAACACCTGACCGCTTGCGTGAGACCTTGTTTAATTGGCTGATGGGTTATCTACAACAATCTTCTGTGCTTGATATGTGTGCAGGCAGTGGCTGTCTTGGTTTTGAAGCACTTTCGCGAGGGGCAAAATCGGTGATATTTATTGAGCCCTATACCCCCCAAAGCCGCCTACTTAAAGAAAATGCCACTTTGTTACAACTGGAGAAGCAAACCACCATCATCAATGATGACGCACGCACCGCCTTGCCAAAGCTAACTGGCAGATTTGATATTGTGTTCATTGACCCACCTTATGCGGCAAATTTATGGCAAGAGTTGCTTGAACAGCTCATCCAACATCAGCTCATCGATACAGACAGCCTGATTTATCTTGAAGCGGACAAGCCACTGACAGCGGTACTAAGCGAGGATTTGTGCCAGCGATTTTCTGTACTCAAATCAACCAAAGTAGGTCAGGCACATGCTTTTTTGCTAAAAATGATTAATTAATAGCTATAAATTAATATAATTATTAATCAAATTTTCCTTTAGCCACCAAGACAAACCAAAGATTAGCATCGTACATTTGCACATGATGGGTTTGTTTGGTGAGATTTATTAAGGGTGATTGGTGGTGTTGTAAGTTTACCACTAATCATTTGTGCTTCAACATCGCAAATTAACCCACATTGCCAAACCCAGCACACTTAAAGCAAGCTAAGCAACCAAAGCCAAAGCCAAGCACTTGGTACAATCACGACAAATTACGACAATTTTTAAAAATTCATCACAAATGTACAAAAATTGCTTGATTTTTTGCTCATAACAAGGCATAGTTAAACATTGATTTTTCCAATTGCTTTAATTGGTTGTTTTATTAATAAGAGGTAGTGCAATTATGGCAGAAAAAATGACTGTCGGCTTGGTGGGCTGGCGTGGCATGGTAGGTTCGGTACTGATGAATCGCATGGTTGAAGAAGGGGATTTTGCACATATTAATCCTGTGTTTTTTTCAACCAGCAATGCTGGCGGAAAAGCCCCCAACTTCGGTACTGATGCAGGTACACTAAAGGACGCAACCGACATCAATGAACTGGCAAAATGCGATGCCATCATCACCTGCCAAGGTGGCGACTACACCAAGCAAATCCACCCTGCACTACGAGATAGTGGCTGGACTGGTTACTGGATTGATGCCGCCAGCTCACTGCGTATGCAAGATGACGCTGTCATTATCCTAGACCCAATTAACCGCGAAGTGATTGATACTGCTTTGGCAAATGGCACCAAAGATTTTATTGGTGGTAACTGCACTGTTAGCCTTATGCTGATGGCGATTGGCGAGCTGTTCCGCCGTGGTTGGGTGGAATGGGTATCAGCCATGACTTATCAAGCCGCCTCTGGTGCTGGTGCTGCCAATATGCGTGAACTTATCAGCGGCATGGGCGTGTTGCACAATGCCGTTGCCGATGAGCTTGCCGACCCTGCCTCTGCCATCTTAGAAATTGATAAAAAAATCGCCGCCGCCCAGCGTAGCGATGACTTCCCTAAGCAAAATTTTGGTGCAGTACTGGCAGGCAGTCTGATTCCATACATTGACAGTCAGCTTGAAAATGGTCAATCACGAGAAGAATGGAAAGGTCAAGCCGAAACCAACAAAATACTTGGCAAAACAGCCGATGATTTGATTAATGTTGATGGCATCTGTGTGCGTATTGGTGCAATGCGTTGCCACAGTCAGGCACTGACCATCAAGCTGACCGAAGACATCGCCTTGGAGCAAATCGAATCAGCCCTGCGTGAGAGCAACAACCCATGGCTTGATGTGGTCGAAAACGACAAAGCTGCCAGCATGGAACGCCTGACACCTGTTGCGGTTACTGGTTCATTGAAAGTTGCTGTCGGTCGCCTGCGTAAGATGAATATGGGTGGCGAATACCTAACCGCCTTTACCGTTGGCGATCAGTTGCTGTGGGGTGCCGCCGAACCATTACGCCGTATGCTTGCCATCTTGCAAGGTCGCATTTGATTTAATCAGTGTTGATTTATTTTTAAAATTACAGCCCAAGCCTATTTTGTGCTTGGGCTTGTTTATGCCATCATGGCCAATTAATCAATTATCATGCCCAAACACCAAAAACCAAGCATGATAAGATTACAAACTGCTGTCCGATATCTGGCAAATAAGCCGTCTGATTAGTGTGGTGGATGTGGTGCAAATCACTACTGCAACAACAAACAACAATTGCTGGATTAACCAATCCATCAACTTAACCAGTACAAAACTTCCGCCCATTATCTGTCAATAAACCAGCTCTTGGCAGTGCCTATTTTATAATTTTATTAAAAAAATACAAAATAAATAATTAATATTAAAGATAAACACAGCAGAAAACTGGTTTTATTCCTTGCTTTTGATTTATAATAATAAATCACGATATCAGCCATAAATTTTTTTAACTTTTTATTAATTGTATAAGATGACAAACTTAAATTGCTGTTTAATTTATGCGGGTGGGACTTTTGGTAGCCATGGCGTGCCATTATCCCCCTTGCCAGCCACTGTATTTTTGCCGATTTTGCATAATCAGCTCAGCCAGCACGGCTACCATGTGAAAATACTTGACAATCGGATTATTAAAGATTCAAGCACACTGACCGCAAGCGACTTTGTGGCTTTTTATCAGCTGATTTTGCACGCCTATCAACAAGGGCAAAGACGCTTTGTGCTGATTACTGGCACAGACACGCTGAGTTTTTTGGCAGCGTTTTTGGCAAACGCACTGGAGGATTTTTCAGACATTAGCCTTGTTATCACAGGCAGTATGCAGCCTCTGCTCATCGCCACTTCGCCTGATTATCAGACAGATACCGCAAGCGATGCATGGGCAAATTTGAGCGAAGCCATTGACTTGGCAATGACGCATTTTGGTGTCTTTGTGCAATTTTGTCATCACAGCTTTGATGCCCGCAATACCCAAAAAATTGACAGCCAATCCGATAATGCCTTTATCGGTGCTACTGCTCAATTTGGGCAAACACGCACACACAGCACAACAATTGATGAGAGCTTGGCAAAACTGCCCATGTTGATACAACAAGCAGACAATACTGTCATTGAGGCAATATACGCCCTGCCAAACAATCCTGACATCTTGGCAAATGCACTCGCTGGCATACATCGGCACACTCGGGCAGTCATTTTGATTGGCTTTGGTGCTGGCAATCTGCCGCAATCTGAATCACTCATCGCTGCCATCACCAAGCTACAACAGCAAGGCATCGCCATCATCAGCACCACCATGTGTGCCTACGGCGGTGTCAATGATAACTATGCCGCAGGTGCTTGGCAATATCAACATGGCGTTTGGTCGGCAGGTATGCTCGGTGTCGCTGGTATTTATGGCAAGGCACTGTGGCTGGCTCTGAACAATCAACTGACGCAAGCACAGTGGGTGCAATCATGACAACACAAACTCTGGCGGTGGGTATTGAATTTCTGGGTACACGCTATCGTGGCTGGCAACGCCAAGCCGAGGTGCTGGGCGTGCAAGCGGTCATTGAACAAGCATTATCAACCATCGCCAACGAACCAATTGAGCTGATTGCCGCTGGTCGCACCGATGCAGGCGTACACGCAAGCAATATGGTGGCACATTTTATCACCACGGCAGAACGCACACCCTATAACTGGTTGCGTGGAGCAAACAGCTTATTGCCTGATGACATTGCTCTGCGTTGGCTAACCCCCATGCCAGCCGATTTTCATGCTCGCTTTAGTGCCATTGCTCGTAGGTATCGCTACATTACACTTAATCAGCCCTACCGACCTGCATTGCTTCGTCATCAGGTAACGCATGAATTTGCACCACTTGATACCGCAGCGATGATTACCGCCAGTCGTCTTTTTGTCGGCAGGCATGATTTTAGCAGTTTTCGAGCAGCTGCCTGCCAATCCAACCAGCCAGTACGCACCGTCAGCCATGCCAAACTGTTTGAGCATGGAGCATACTTGGTGCTGGATATTCAGGCAGATGGTTTTTTGCACCACATGGTACGCAATATCATGGGGGCATTATTTGCCATCGGTCGCAATCAAATGAACATTGATGATTTGCACGCATTAATTGCCGCCAAAGACCGCAGTCTTGCACCACCAACCGCAGCAGCAGATGGATTGTATTTTATCAATGCTTATTATCCTGAGCATTTTCAGGCCCTGCTGCCAAGCCTACCGCTTACGCCCGCTTGGCTCAATCTGCCTGATGACAACTCCATGCCTAAATACTGATAGGTGATAAAAATCAAATTGTCTCTGTATTTTTTGGCAAAAAGTGCTATAATAAGGCAAATTTTTTATTGATTAGTTACAACTATGGCAAAAAAAGACGATATTATCGAATTTGAAGGCGAAGTCATTGATACTTTGCCAAATACCCTGTTTAAAGTACGCCTTGATAATGGTCATGAAATCATCGCCCATATTTCGGGCAAAATGCGTAAGCACTACATTCGCATTTTGACAGGCGATAAGGTAAAAGTAGAAATGACCCCTTATGATTTGAGCAAAGGTCGCATCACTTATCGTGGCAAATAACCAAGCCCGCCCAAAAAAGACTTGATAATCATCAAGTCTTTTTTTATTTGTGATGTGATTTTTATTACTTGGCATCATTTATAACAACAAAAAAAGCCCATCAGATGATGAGCTTTTTTGGATTTGGCTGATTAGAACTTATATTCTAGACCGCCACCGATGCCATAAGCATCAGCTTTTGAATTAGCTACATTTTTACCATCGTTTGATCTTAGGTATGCAGTGTACAGATGACCTGTGGTGTTGCGGTTAAACGCATACTTACCACCCACTGCCAAACGCTGAGTTTCAGCATCTTTTAGACCCTTGGCATTATCCACCAAATCCACTTGACCATAAGCAGTCCAAGGAGTTTGAGCGACTTTATGCGAAGCACTTACAGTGATGGCATTTTCGTTATTATCAGTGTTTAGGTTGGTATTTTGGTATAATGCACCTACTGTGGTGTTGCCATTTAGCTTATAATCACCACTGACACGAATTGCTTTTAGCTGCTTGCCAGCTTGGATATAGCTTGCACCTGCACGGTAGGCTTGACCTGCTGGCTCATATTGTACTGCCACACCAGCTGCATCACGACCAAGACTATCAGTCGAATTATTTTCATCAAGCGTGTACATTGCAGAAGCAGTGAAGCCATTATAGCTTGGTGATACATAAGCAAAGGTGTTATTGGCACGCGGTGCATCAAATGCAGTCAGTACACTGTCACCACCCAATACACCGCCATCAACTACAGTGGCATAATCTACACGACCGTCAATTGCTTTTAGACGACCTGCCAGTAGTGTACCGTATTGTTTGTTTGATAAGCCTAGATAAGTATCACGGCTTCTAAAATTCTTGCCAGCATCCGCATCAACATCCACACCATACTCAAGTTGATACACAAGGTCAGTATTTTGGGTAAGTGCTTCAGAGCCTTTTAAACCAATGCGTGAGCTATTAGAGTTTAATTTTGAACGAGAATCTTTATAGGTGCTGTTGTCGTCGCCACCAGTCACATCAAGCGTCAAGAACGCTTTACCATAAACGGTTGGTGCTGCTTGGGCAGCTGTTACAGACAAAGCAGCGATAGCTGTTGCTAGTACAAGTTTTTTCATGGTTTTCTCCACTAAATTGGGCGTTGCCCAGTAAAATTGTAATTATTCGCATACATTGGCGATTGCTATGTATCGTTAGAAATGATTGCTTAAACATTTTGGCAACAAAATTTACATTGTTGAAAATATTCACAGCAAGCGATTTCCTGCTTGACTATAGAATACCAATTTTGAAATATTTTGCAATACCTTTTTTGTGATTAATTTTGTAAATTTGGCAAATTTTTTTATTTTTTATTATTTATCAATGACTTATAAAAAATAAAAATTTCACCAATTGGCGAATTTTTCTGAAATTTATCACAAAATTGAGGTATTTTTAGCGATATTTTTGGCAGTTTTTGGCAAATTTTTATAACTTGTTACAAACTATCCGATGCCATAGCTTGACAATTAAGTAAAACTTTCGGCAAATATCAGCGGTATTTTTTGATATTAACAGATAAATGTTACGCCATCATGACAAATGTTTTTGGCGAATTATCACACTGGCACGATACCACTTGGGTGCCGTTATGGTATAATAAAACCACAATAACAATAGGTATAACACATGGCAATGACCGATATTACACACGAAGATGACTTGAGCGTCATCACCACTGGCACACGCACGCCGACAGACATCAGCCATATTCATGAATTTTTGGGCTGTCGCACTTCGCCAGCGTGGCTTGCTGTCGCCAAAGATAATCTGCCCTTGCTGCTACAAGACCACGCCAACTGTGAAAAAAAGGCGGCTGGCACAGCGATGAATTTGATTTTTCGTTATGAATTTCATCGCTCATTACAAGAAAAACTGGCACAACTGGTGCGTGAAGAAATGCTGCACTATGAGCAGGTGCTTAGTCTGATGAAACAAAGAGGCATCAACTGGCATTATCTGCCTGCTGGTCGCTACGCCAAGGGGCTGCTCAAGCACAAACGCACGCATGAGCCTGCAGCCATGACTGATGTACTGATTATCGGTGCTTTTATTGAGGCTCGCTCTTGTGAGCGGTTTGCCGCCCTGTCCGAGGTGATTGATGATGAAAAACTGGCACGATATTATAAATATCTGCTAAAGTCAGAAAGTCGCCATTATGAAGATTATCTGGCATTGGCACGCTCCATCACCGATGAGAGTATCGATGAACGAGTGGCGTTTTTTCGCGAAGTAGAAAAAGAACTGATTGACTCACCAGACAGCGAGCTAAGGTTCCATAGTGGCGTACCTGATGAGACATTGCTTGCCAGTATCACAGCATAAACCCAAGAAAGCCTTAGGTATTTTGTTTTAATTACCCAGCATTTACACAACCAACACCACCCTGCCAGAAATTCAAGCAAGGGTGGTTTTGGTTTATGCTACTGCAGCTTTTTGACTTTTGATAAATCATCGCAATCAATGATATGCTGATAAATACACTAATATGACAAGATAAATTAAGGCAATTGGCAACAATGGCAAAAAATTCTTGAAACCAACCACCTGATTGTAACATCGCCCTTAATCCATCCTTGGAATACATGGGCGAAAACAAGGGTGGTTAAATATTTATTTACTGTTTTTATTATAAAAATAAAATTAACCCCATGTTGCCAAGATTATTTAAATGCTCTTTGTTTTATCATTCGCTTATCTATTTTTCATCATCAAATAAATAAAATACACACCACCGATTAAACTTGCAATCACACCCATAGAGATCTCATAAGGAAAAATCAGATAGCGACCCAAATAATCCGCCAAAACCATCATTACCGCCCCAAGCAGTGCTGCCAGCGGCAGCTGCTCGCGCAGTCGCACCGCACCTAGCGACTGTGCCAAATGCGGAATCATCAAACCAACAAAACTCAAAGGGCCGACCGCCAAAGTGGCAGCCGAACTCATGAGTGCCACCAATGTCAGCACAACCAGCTGATAAAATTTCAGACTTACACCCAAACTTGTGGCGACATCATCACTTAAGCTAATGATTTGTAAGGGTTTGGTAATCAAATAAGCTACCACAAATAACAGCACTGATAAGAAGATCAGCCACATACCACTATCAAGACTGGCATAATAAGTCGTGCCAGCCAGCCAAGAGAGTATGGCCTGGATTCGCATATCACCAGCAAGTTTAATGACAGCAAGAATACTGCTGGTAAATGCCGAAATGGCAATACCCACAAGTAACAAATGCACAGGGCTAAGATATTTGGCCAAAATGAACAATAAAGCACAAACAAGCAATGCTCCCAATGTGCCGCCGATAATCAGCACGCCAATATCGGCGGCCAAACCCATCATCGGTGCCAATACAAACATCACCACCACACCTAACGCAGCAGCCGAGCTAATCCCCAGCACTTCAGGGCTTGCCATGGAGTTTTTGGTTAAGGCTTGTAAAATCACACCAGCACAGGACAATAGCACCCCTGTTGCCATCGCAAATAGTGTACGAGATAAACGAAATTCTTCAATAAATGCCCAATTCATGATGAGCAAGCTGCCCAGCTGACTTTGTCTCGGCATAATCAATAACGCCATCATCAGCACCGCAATCAATAGCAGCACATATCGCCACCAAACAATTTTGCGTGGCAGCAACTTTTTGGCATTGCTATGCTCTAAGCTATGTTTTTGAGATTTGATGATCAAATAAATAATTAACAACGATCCAAAAATGCCCGTAATCACCCCCTCGGGGAGTAAAAAAGCAAGCTGGCTGCGTAGCAGTGCGGTAGCATTTTGAGCAATAAGCAATAATAGTGCACCGTAGCCAAAGCCTGACCACAGACGATGAGCCAAGCGGCTGCCTGACAGCATATTTGCCAAGGTCGCTGCCCCAAGCCCTACAAAACTTAGCATACCTAACTGACTGACAACACTAGCAACCATCAGTGCTGCCATGACAAGCACGCCACCTTGCACGGCTTTAACTGGTACGCCAAGGCTGGCTGCCTGCTCTTCGTCTAGGCTGACAATCACCAGTGAGCGATACATAAACATAAGCACACACAGCGAAAAAATCAGCACGCCTGCCAAAAGCCACACGCCTGCATAGCCGCTTTGTAACACTGAGCCTGCACCCCACAACATAACCGACAGTGCTGCTTCTGAATAAAACACCGTCAAAAACGCCGCCACAGATGAAAATAAGATATTTACCACCAAGCCTGACAGCACCAAGGTGTTTGCCTGCATACCACCCTTTTTTGCCATCAAAAAAACAAGCAAAAGGCTGAATAAAGCACCAATAAAACACAGTCCAAATTCACCAAAGACAAAAGCGGTGCTTGGTAAAAATAAAGTAGCCAAAAGCAGCGACATATTCGCCCCTGCACCCACAGACAGCGTGGTGTCTGATACCAAAGGGTTTTTTATCAGCTGCTGCAATAAAACACTGGCAAGCCCAAGCACCCCACCTGCCAAGATTGCCATCAGCATGGTTGGGACGATTTGTAGCTGTGTCGCCATTTGTGCCAATGATAATGTATCTGGCGGTATAACCAACCAAACAAGTGGCAAGCTCCACAGTCTATTGATTAAAAAAACACTGCTTAATACCGCAATCGTCAGCATGGATAGTACAAGCAAATGGTGCGACACTGGTTTGAGATATCTGTCATTCATGATGGGCTTGGCTAGTATTTTCACTGTTTGAAATTGATTATATTTTTTAAACCACAATACTAATCTGAATCAATACTGGTTTAATGGTATATCAATCGGCATCTTGCTGGTGCTTGGACTGATTTTTAATCGTTACTTATCTGCTTTAATTTGCTTTATTTTACTCATCTTAACTACCAGCGTTTTATCTGCCAATATTGGACATAAAAAGCAAAGCATTTATTTTCATGACGATACGCCCATCAGTACCACCCCATCTAAGCGCTTGGCAAAGCTATATAAAGAAGGTATACCGCCATACATCCAAATCGGCTCAAGCACACCCATGCAGCGAGTTTTCCCAAAGCCTAAACGCTGCCAAATGGCATTATTTTGCAAATTTTGTTGTAAAATTGCACTATAAGGCTTAACAACAAGCAAGCAGCTATCCTTGGGCAACTTCGCCAAATCATTCAGTGTAATCGGCACAAAACCCCACTGATTACTTTGACCCATTATTACCAGCGACAGCCCCATCTGCTTAGTTGCTGGATAAAAAATACTACTTTGACCATATAATCGTAAATTATTTTCATCAACAAACTGCACAACAGCAAGCGAGCGAATACTTGGGTTTCTTTGAGTAAATCGCTCGCCAATCGCCCGTATCTCATCTTTGGTACGCGTAATATAAATTTGTGCCTGTGCTTGCTTATTTACTGTTTTAGCAATCTGCCAAGTTGCCCTAGCAAAACCATCCCAAGTAGCCATCGTCTCTTGACTATTAAAATCCACCGTAGTCAGCGAGATGTTTTTATACTGTGGGCGGATTTGAGCATAAAACTCGGTATCAATGACTTGTTCAATCAATCCTTGCTCTACAAGCCAAGCTAACAACTCGCTATTTGGTGTAAATCGTAAGCCCAAATCAATTACTTGCTTGGGCAAGGCAGGCTCAGCCACCCATTCATCATAATTGCGCACCTCACCAATTGCCACAGGTATAATATCCAGTGCCAAAAGATTCATTGCTACTCCCCAGTCGGGTGTCATCACCTTAATCGGTTGTGTATCATTTAGTGCAGTTGGCGTTTGAGCATTGTTTTGAGTGCTTTCTTGGGTATTTGTATGGGTATTTTTATTAATGTCAGGCGATTTATCAGCATTTGGTGTGCAGACAGATAATAAAAATACAGTCATTAGCACGCCAATTTTTAGGAATTTTGATACAGCATTGATCATAACACTGCCACGCTTTGACCGTTTGGGTGGGTTAATAAAGTAAAATCTACCTCAAAAATATGTCGCAAAGCCGTCTGATTCATCGTTTCGTTCACACTTGCTTGGTGACAGATTTTACCACGCTTTAAAGCGATAAATTCATCACAATATCGTGCTGCCAAATTGATATCATGGATAATCAGTACGATACCGATGTTTTGTTCTTTGGCTAATTTTTGAATCAACTCAAGCACTTGTACTTGATAAACAATATCTAAGGGAGCTAAGGGCTCATCTAATAATAAAAACGGTGTTTGCTGAGCTATGCACATAGCAAGCCAAACTCGCGTTTTTTGACCACCTGAAAGCATATCAACACTTTTATCCAAGAGCGTCCGACTGTCCGTTTGATCAATCGCCCAATCAACCATTTTCTTATCATGATCATTGGCTTTTTGTAGCCATTTTTGGTGCGGATGGCGACCAAGCATGACCAGTTCTCGAACACAAAATCCTTGAGCTTCCGGCAATTTTTGTGGCAGATAAGCGATATTTTGAGCAATTTGCTTGCGTGTGTATTTGCCAAGTGGCTGACTGTCTATGTATATCCGCCCAGAGGTTGGCAAAGTTTGTGCAGACAGTGCTTTAATCAAAGTTGATTTTCCTGAGCCATTATGCCCAATTAGTGCATAAACTTTACCACGCTCAATGCAAATATTGACATCATCAATCAGAGTTTTATTATCTCTGATAATACTAAGATTTTGAGTATACAGCATAATAATTTATGATGGCGACACGGTCAGATGGGCTAATTTTTATTTAATTTTAATAAAATTGCTGGCAGGCTGGTTTTTAGAGTAATTTTATAAAAATAAAATAATAATAGACGAAAAAATGATTATCAATTATAATATCACACTCATAATGACAAATCAATCGCTTTGTTTTTGATGTCGCTTTCCTTAATCACAACCTGATAAAAACAAATCATCATACTCGCCCCAAAAGCTCATATTGTTATGATTTTATCATCATCTTGTGGTTTTTATTTCCATTTTTATTGGATTTTTTATGCAAAAAACTCTGTTAAATACCGCAATCGGAGCCGTGCTATTTAGCACTTCTGCTCCAGTGCTGGCAAATACAACGCCTGACCAAAACATACCCTCTGTTACGCTTGCTACCGAAATAGTAGTGGTTAGTGCTGACGCTTCTAGTTCTGGTTTAAAGCCTGCTTACGCTGGTGGTCAAATCGCCAAAGGCAGTCGCGTGGGCATCCTAGGCAACAAAGACTACATGGATACGCCGTTTTCAACCACAGCCTACACACAAAATTACATCAAAGACAAACAAGCCAACAGTGTTGGTGATGTACTCAAAAATGACCCAACCGTTACCGTCGCTCGTGGCTATGGTAATTTTCAAGAAGCCTACTTGATGCGTGGTTTTGTAACTTATTCTGACGACACCATGTACAATGGCTTGTATGGTATCTTGCCACGCCAATACACTTCAAGCGAAATGTTTGAACGCATTGAGTTGCAACGCGGTGCATCTACAGCATTAAACGGCATCTCACCTGGCGGTGCAAACACAGGTGGCACCATTACTTTGCTGCCAAAACGAGCAAGCAATAACCCAAAACGCGAGGTGAGTGTCGCCTATCAAACCGATAGTCAAGTAAAAATCTCCACCGATATTGGTCGACGCTTTGGTGAAAACAACCAATTTGGCGTGCGTACCAATGTCGCTGTTGCTAAGGGTGATGGTGTAGTCAAAAATGAAGAGAAAAAACTTGGCTTGGCGACCGTTGGCTTAGATTATCGCGGTAAAAACACTCGCTTATCAGCAGATGTCGGTTATCAAGATATTACCGATACTGCCAAAAGAAGCAGTGTTGATGTCAATCAAGCTGGCAAAATCCCAAATCCTGTCGATGCCAATACCAACTGGAGTCAGCCGTGGACAAATACACGCTCCAAAGATCTGTTTGCCACCGTGCGAGCTGAACAAGATTTGAGTGAAAACATGACCGCCTATGCCGCTTATGGTTTTCGCAACGGTAAAGAGTACAATGTGCTTGGCGGCGGCTTTTTATACATGAATGACAAAGCCAGCAATGACGGCAGTGCCTATTACACCAGTTTTGACAACAATCGTGAAGACAATGTGCAAACAGGCGAGTTAGGTTTAAAGGGGCGTTTTTATACTGGCAAGCTAAGCCATGACTGGACAGTAGCTGCCAATACCTATCGCCATGACGAAAAAAATGCTACCGTTTGGGACTGGCAAAATCGTCAAGCCACCAATATCTACAACCCTGTTTTAAGCGAACAAAAACCACAGCTATCGACAAGCGTATGGCAAAGTGGCGATTTAAACAACCCAGCGAAAACCGCCAAAACCAAACTTGATAGCGTGGCAATCGCCAATACCGTCTCGGCATTAAACGGTAATCTACAGGCAACGCTAGGGGCTCGCTATCAACAAATCCAATCCGAAGATATCACTTGGCAAACGATGTATGATGATAAAAAAATCTCACCAGTTGCTGCCATCAATTATCGTTTTGGCGATTGGTCTGTTTTTGCCAATTATAGTGAAAAACTCACCGCAGGCAAACAGGTGAAAATCGATCAACGCAGCCTAATGCTCAAACCTTATGTCTCTAAACAAAGTGAGGTTGGCATGAAATATGATGGTGGTAATATCGGTGCAACCTTTGCCATCTTCAACATCAAAGAGCCAAGAGCTGCCTTGGCCAATGGCACGGTTGATACAGCTGGAAATAATGTCCATCAAGGCGTTGAGATCTTAGTCTTTGGTCGCCCTGCCGAAAACCTACGCTTGATATCCGGCATGACTTTACTTGATGCCAAACAAAAAAATACAAACGATATTTTTGATGGCAAGCAAGTCATTGGTACAGCACGCTTGCGTGCCACAGCAGGGGTGGAATATGAGGTTAAAGCGGTCGATGGCTTAAGCCTAACAGGTGATATCGCCTATACCGATTCACGCTATGCCAATGCCGACAACAGCCTAAAAGTTGGTGATTACACTCTATTAAACCTAGGGGCAAGCTATCGCACAAACCTTGGCAATACAGACGTTACCCTGCGTGGTACAGTTGAAAATGCCACCAATAAAAAACACTGGGCATCAGTCGGTGGCTACCCTGGTCAAGGCTATTTGGTCGCTGGTGAACCACGCACTCTTAAACTGTCGGCAACTTTTGGTTTTTAACCCAATACGCCTACCACAAAAGGAACTGGGCAATCTCCCAGTTCTTTTTCTTTATTTCCATCAAATTTAACTTGATACCAATGATAAAAACCACTTCTTTGACAAGCATTATTTTAACACACAACCGAAAACTGCTTGCCTTATCCGTACTGCTAAACCTATTGGCAGCAGCTGTCAGCATGGGGGTGATTGCTTTTATTAATACACGCCTACTTGGCAATACAGCATTGACCTGGCATAGTCTACCTATGTTTTTATTACTCATTATGGTTTTGCTTGGTATGACTTTTTTATCACAATACACTCTAACTTACCTAGGGCATCAATTTGTGTATCAGATGCGGCGTGATTTGGTAGCTCAAATTTTAGGCACTTGTGCTGAGCAGCTGGAGCAGACAGGCAATAGTCGGATTTTAGCAAGTTTATCAAATGACATTCGCTCATTAAACATGGCATTTGTCCGCCTGCCAGAGCTGGTATATGGCGTGGTTTTTGTTTTATCTGCCAGCTTATATTTGGCGTCTTTATCATGGCAGCTGTTTATTATTATCACTGTATGGATTTTTTTGGTGGTTTTTGTTAGCCTTAAACTGGTTGATCGTGTGTATCATTTTTTGGGCAAACTTCGGCGTACTGACGATTTATTATACCAAGATTATCAAACCATGCTGACCGCCAGCCATCAGCTTAAGCTTAATGACAAACGAGCCAATGCTGTTTTTGAGCAATTTGATCTGCATGCACAACAATTTCGCCAAACTATCATTCAAGCAGACACACATCATCTATCGGCAATTAACTGGTCAAATATCATGATGTTTGCAGGTATTGGTGTTGTACTTGTCATTGCCAATGTATATCAGATCACCGATATACAAACCGCCACCACTTTCGCACTGACGATTTTGTTTTTACAGGCTCCGCTACTAAGTGCAGTTGGTGCTTATCCTGTGTACCAAGCTGCCAATGTGGCACTGACAAGCATTCATCGACTAAAACTAAGCGATCTGCCCTTTAGCACCCATGCAAAACAAACAATCCACCACAACTGGCAGAAAATCCGCTTTGATGGTGTCAGCTATCGCTATGCTGATGGGGATTTTAGTATCCAAAACGCCAGTTTTTATTTGCAGCGTGGCGAAGTGGTATTTTTGGTGGGCGAAAACGGTTCTGGCAAATCCACCCTTGCCAAAGTGCTTACTGGACTGTATCGTCCCACCACAGGACAAATCCGAGTGGATGATCAGGTCATCACAACAGATAATTTGCCAGCCTATCAGCAGCTATTCACCGCCATTTTTGGCGATTTTTATCTGTTTGATGAAATTTTTTGTGATGATAAAACAATCATTGACGAATGGCTTGATTTACTGCAAATGCAGCACAAGCTACAAATTGATGGCAGCATCATCACAAACACCGAGCTGTCAGCAGGTCAAAAAAAGCGTGCAGCACTGTTATTGGCAGTCACCGATAACAAACCTGTGTTGTTGCTTGATGAATGGGCAGCAGACCAAGATCCGCACTATCGCCGTGTTTTTTATGAAAAAATCATCACACGCCTAAAACAGCTAGGCTTTACTCTCTTTGTCATCAGCCATGATGATCGCTATTTTAAATACGCCGATCGGATATTGAAAATGGATCAAGGCAAATTGATAGAAATGGATAAAGCAGCTGTTTTAACTGACTGATTATCTGGCAAGAGCCACCCTGCTGTCAAAGCGAGGGTGGTTTTGTGATAAAATACACCAAGGCTACATGATTTATAAATTCGGATTGAGCCATTTTTCGGCAGTTTTTATATCCCAACCCTTACGCCGTGCGTAATCCTCCAGCTGATCGCGGCTGATTTTGCCAACATTAAAATAAGTGCTGTCAGGGTGGCTATAATAAAAACCCGATACCGATGAAGGCGGCCACATGGCATAGCTTTCGGTAAGATAGGTGCCGATGGCATTGGTCGTATCAAGCCAGTCAAACAGCTTGCCCTTTTCGGTATGCTCAGGACAAGCAGGATAGCCCGGAGCTGGACGGATGCCGATGTATTTTTCACGAATCAAATCTTCGTTGCTTAGGCTTTCTTGTGCTTGATAGCCCCAGTATTCTTTGCGAACCAGCTCGTGGAGTTTTTCGGCAAAACTCTCCGCAAAGCGATCACACACCGCCTGCACCATGATGGCGTTATAATCATCGCCTTTTGCCTTGTACTCATTTGCCAGCTCTTCGGCACCAAAGATAGATACCGTAAAACCGCCCAAATAATCATTACCCTCTGGTGAAATAAAGTCAGCAAGACTGTAGTTGGGCTTGCCTGTTACCTTATCAGACTGCTGCCGCAAATGCTCAAAATGATACGCCTCATTGCCCTGCTCATCATATACCGCAACTGTATCAGGGGCGATGCGGCGGGCTTTTTCAAGGCGGATAACTGCTTTGGCAACCACCAGTTTTTCTTTAATAAATCGTTCAATGGTCGCTTGGGCATTGGCAAATAGCTCTTTTGCCTCTTCGCCCACCACTTCGTCATCAAAAATCTTCGGATACTTGCCCACCAGACCCCATGAAATAAAAAACGGCGTCCAGTCAATATACGGCAGCAGCTCGCTAAGCGGATAATCCTCAAAGACAATCTGCCCCATCTTGGCTGGCACTGGCGGCGTATAACTCTGCCAATCAAAGGCAAAAGCCTCCTCAATTGACTGCTGATAGCTAAGTTTTGCCCCTTTGGGCTTGCGATTGGCAAGTCGCTCTCGCACTTCGGCATATTCGGCACGGATTTGGCTGACGAATTCCGCCTTTTTATCCTTGGATAATAAAGTTGTTGCCACGCCCACCGCACGGCTGGCATCTGAGGTATAGACAACAATGTCGTTTTGGTAATTTGGCTCAATCTTTACCGCCGTGTGTGCCTTGGAAGTTGTCGCACCGCCAATCATCAAGGGCAAATGAAAGCCCTGCTCTTGCATTTGTTTGGCGACATAGACCATCTCATCAAGACTTGGGGTAATCAGCCCTGACAGACCGATGATGTCAACATTTTCACGCTTGGCAGTTTCCAAAATCGTCTCGCACGGCACCATCACGCCCAAATCAATGATTTCATAGCCATTACAGCCCAAAACTACGCCAACGATATTTTTGCCAATGTCATGCACATCGCCTTTTACTGTTGCCAGTAACATTTTGCCCTTGGATTCGCCTGCGACTTTTTCTGCTTCAATATATGGATTGAGCCAAGCCACTGCCTGTTTCATCACACGAGCAGATTTTACCACCTGTGGCAAAAACATCTTGCCCGCTCCGAACAAATCCCCCACCACATTCATGCCGTCCATCAGCGGCCCTTCGATGACATCGAGCGGACGAGGGTATTTTTGGCGAGCCTCTTCGGTATCTTCGTCAATATAAGTGGTAATGCCCTTCACCAAGGCGTATTCAATGCGTTTTTCCACCGATTCTTCACGCCACGACAGGTCGGCACCGCCTGATTTGGCTTGGCTGCCTGAGTGATAATTTTCGGCAACTTCCAGAAGTTTTTCGGTGGCTTCATTATTTTCATTATTGCGGTTTAAGATAACATCTTCGATGGCATCACGAGCAGCAGGGTCAATCTCATCATACAGCTCAAGCATGGCAGGATTGACAATGCCCATTGTCATGCCGTTATTGATGGCATGGTACAAAAACACCGCATGGATTGCCTCGCGAATTGGGTTGCCACGGAAACTAAACGATACATTGGACACGCCCCCTGATACCATGGCATTGGGTAAATTTTTGGTAATCCAGCCCGTTGCATTGATAAAATCCACACCGTAGTTATTATGCTCCTCAATCCCTGTTGCCACCGCAAAGATATTTGGGTCAAAGATAATATCCTCGCTTGGAAAACCCACCTCATCAACCAAAATATCATAGCTGCGTTTACAAATTTCTATCTTGCGTGCTTCGGTGTCTGCCTGCCCCACCTCATCAAACGCCATGACAATCACCGCCGCCCCAAATCGCATACATAGGCGAGCTTTTTCAACAAACTCATCATAGCCTTCTTTGAGTGAAATTGAATTGACAATCGGTTTGCCTTGCGTGCATTTTAACCCTGACTCAATCACTTCCCATTTTGATGAGTCAATCATCAAAGGCACACGGCTAATATCAGGCTCCGAGGCAATCAGATTAACAAAATGAATCATCGCCTGCTTGCTGTCAAGCATCGCCTCATCCATGTTAATATCAACAACCTGTGCCCCACCCTCTACTTGGTCTCTGGCGACATCGAGTGCTTCGGCGTATTCTTCGTTTTTAATAAGGCGTAAGAATTTTTTTGAACCTGTTACATTGGTACGCTCACCAACATTAACAAACAAGCTATCACGAGTGATATTAAACGCCTCAAGCCCTGACAAGCGACAAGCTGGCTGATATGCTGGCAAATCACGAGGGGCAAAATCAGCAATCATCTCAACCATCGTGCGGATATGTTCAGGCGTTGTACCGCAGCAGCCACCGATGATATTGACAATCCCTGAGCGTGCAAAATCTTGCACCATTGTCGCTGTCTCAATGGCTGTTTCGTCATATTCACCAAATTCATTAGGCAAACCAGCATTGGGGTGAGCCGATACAAAAGTCTCGCAGACATCAGACAGTGCCTTGATATGCGGCTTGAGTGCATCTGCACCCAATGCACAGTTAAAGCCTATCGAAATCGGCTTGGCGTGTCGCACCGAATTATAAAAAGCCTCTGCCGTCTGACCAGACAGCGTCCGCCCCGAAGCATCGGTAATGGTGCCACTGATCATAATCGGCAACTCAAAACCAATCTGCTCAAACACCCCCGTTACCGCAAAAATCGCCGCCTTGGCATTGAGCGTATCAAACACCGTCTCAATCAAAATAATATCAGCACCGCCTTCGATGAGTGCCAGCGTACTTTCGGTATAATTATCAACCAGCTCGTCAAAGCTGACATTACGAAAGGCAGGGTCATTGACATCAGGAGAGATGGAGCAAGTGCGAGAAGTCGGCCCGATAACCCCAGCGACAAAGCGAGGCTTGTTGGGAGTTTTAGCGTTGTATTCATCACAGGCTAGGCGTGCCAATCGTGCTGCTTCGCGGTTAATCTCATAGGTCAGAGGCTCCATGTGATAATCCGCCATTGAGATTTGCGTACCATTAAAGCTGTTGGTCTCAATGATATCCGCCCCAGCTTCCAGATAGCTTTTGTGAATGGCGGTAATGATATCAGGCTGAGTTAGCACCAATAAATCGTTATTTCCCTTGACATCGTTCGTAATATTGGCAAAACGCTCGCCACGGTAGTCGCTTTCAGTCAATTTATAATTTTGAATCTCCGTCCCCATTGCCCCATCAAGGAACAAGATTCGTTCAGCAAGTAGCTTGCTTAGGCGTGCCTTATTGCCAGCTTGTACATCACGATATACAAACTCACCCTGTGGCGTGCGGATAAAATTGTCAGGATTGTGCGGTTTGTGGACGGTGTTATTATTACTTGCAACGCTCATATCAAATCCAAATAAAATAAAATCCACTTATTATAACAGCTTTTGTGTATCAAATAAGCCTTTTTGGCAAATTATCAAGCCAGCCATCATGGTGATAATCTATACGCCTTGTCGCATGGCAATGTAGCATGACTTGCTCGATAACAAACAAAGGTTGGGCAAAATCATCAATAATGCTATACTAAGCAAATTGTCATTTTGGTAAATCTACAATGATGCAGCTACCCATACCCTACAGCCGCCCCATCAGCTCAGCACAGCTAAAAGTTGATGCAGCCGATTTCATCGTCCGAGAATTGCTTGAGATTGACCACAGTCAAAATGGCGAGCATTATTGGATTTATCTGAGCAAAACCAATCTAAACACTGCCTATATCGCTCGCCTACTTTCACAATGGGCGGGCGTGCCGATTCGTGATATCGGGTATTCTGGGCTAAAAGACCGCCACGCCATCACCTATCAATGGTTCAGCATTCGTCTGCCTCACAAGCAACTGCCAGAGGTTGGCTTTGAGCAATTTGCCAGCACCAAGCTTCATGATGGCGAAAGCGTGCAAATCATCGATGACAATTGGCATCATCGCAAACTCAATCGTGGTACGCACAAGCACAATCAGTTCAGCATTCGCCTAAGGCAACTACAAGGCGACAAAACCGCCATTGATGAAGCCTTGGGCAAAATCGCCACTTGTGGCGTGCCGAATTACTTTGGTTTGCAGCGTTTTGGTCATCAAGGCAATAATTTGCCAAAAACCCAGCAGTTTTTTGATAAGTTGCTATCAAGCCCACACGCCTATCGCCCCAACAAAAAATTTGCCGAACGAGATGGATTGATGATTTCCACCGCTCGCAGTATTTTGTTTAATGCCATGCTTGCCAGCCGTGTACAAGATGGCACATGGAATCAAGCCATCAAAGGCGATGTGCTTAACCTTGACGGCACAGGCTCAATCTTTGAGCAAGATGACACGCCAAGCGGCGATATCATCAGCCGCATACAATCGGCAGACATTCACCCCACTGCTCCGCTGTATGGTGTTGGAACGCCACGCCATACCGCTGATGCACAGCAAAAATATGCCGCCGTACTTGGACAAAGTGAACTGGAAATTTATCAACAAGGATTAATAAAAATACAATCAAAACTGAGCTATCGACCGCTAAGAATGATGGTGCGTGATTTGACTTGGTTGATACAGGGTGATGAATTGCAGCTGAACTTTATCCTGCCCAAAGGTAGCTTTGCCACCGTTGTGCTGGCAGCATTGGTGGTGGATTTGCAAGAGAATGCCGCCCATGAAGCAGACAATAAAAACACGGTCAGCGTCAATGCCTAACCGTGTCAAAGGTTACCCTGTGTAAGACTGGCTATCAAAAAGCCAAGTTGTTTATCTTTTAAACATATCCGCTTGGCGGTTTTTCTTGACATACTCAATCATACAATCACGAAGCAGCTGGCTGGCAGTGCGATTATTGTCTCGTGCCGCTTGCTTAAACTGCTCTACCAGATTTCTGTCCACACGCATATTAAAGGTGGTTTGCTCATTATGATTCATCAACTTCTCCAGTTGTTATCAATTCATCGGGCGATTTGGACAATATACCAAAGGCATATCCACCAAAATCAGGCATAAATCCAACCAACTGTCAGATTTATGCCACTTGCACACTCAAGACTTAGGCATCATAAGGGTCTCGAAGTACGATGGTCTCATCACGATCAGGGCCTGTAGAGATGATATCAACAGGACAACCCACCAATTGCTCAATGCGTTTGATATAAGCCTGTGCATTGACTGGCAACTGCTCAAACTTGGTGATACCGATGGTTGATTCGCTCCAGCCTGCCATGGTTTCATAAACTGGTGTTACTTTTTCATAATATTCAGCATCATACGCACCAGCACACTCGCCTGCAGGCACTTGATAATCGGTGCAGATATGAATTTCTGAAAGTCCATCAAGTACATCAAGTTTGGTCAAGCAAATACCGCTCATGGAGTTTAGCACCACTGCACGGCGTAAGCTGACTGCATCAAACCAACCACAGCGGCGGGCACGACCTGTCGTTGCTCCGAATTCATGCCCCACTTTGGCAAGATGTGCACCCACATCATCAAACAGCTCAGTCGGAAATGGCCCAGAGCCAACTCGCGTTGTGTAAGCCTTGGTAATGCCCAGCACATAGTCCAGATACAAAGGCCCAAGCCCTGTGCCAGTAGATACGCCGCCTGCGGTGGTATTTGAACTGGTTACAAACGGATAGGTGCCATGATCAATGTCCAATAGCGTGCCTTGAGCACCTTCAAACATCAAATTCTCACCTTGTTCACGGCGTGTTTGCAACTCTTGGGTTACATCAACCACCAAGTCTTTTAACTCAGCTGCCCACGCTTGGCACAGTGCCAATGTTTGCTCATAATCAATGGCATCTACCTGATAATACTGCGTCAATGCAAAATTATGGTATTCCAAAATATTTTTTAGTTTTTCTGGCAAATCACTGCGGAATAAATCTGCCACTTTTAAGGCACGGCGTGCGACTTTGTCCTCATAAGCAGGTCCGATACCGCGACCAGTCGTGCCAATTTTATCATTGCCACGCTTAATCTCGCGTGCCTGATCCAATGCCACATGATAAGGCATAATCAATGGGCAAGCAGCCGAGATACGCAAGCGTTCACGCACAGGCACACCCTTATCAATCAGTCCATTCATCTCTTTTAGCAAGGCATCAGGGGCAAGCACCACGCCATTGCCAATAAAGCAAGTTACCCCTTCACGCAAAATGCCTGATGGAATCAGGTGCAGTACGGTTTTTTCGCCGCCAACAACCAGCGTATGACCTGCATTATGTCCGCCCTGAAAGCGTGCCACAGCGGTGGCTTTTTCGGTCAGCAAATCAACAATTTTGCCCTTGCCTTCATCACCCCACTGACTGCCCAGCACCACGACATTTTTACCCATAGCGTTTCCTTAAAACAAAAATAAACTTAAAAATCTATCAAAAAATTATAAATAAACAGTCAAGCCCGCTCAATCAACTGGCAAATACACCAAAACTTAGCCACCCAAATCCAGCCCATCTATCATAACCATAATAGTGCAGTGTATTATTAAGGTTTGTTAATAAATAAACAACAGATAATCAGATGATATGCTACAGTCAAACTTAACCAAATTTTAATAATAAAAGCTCACAATACAAACCTAAGCCACTTGCCCAAATGCAATCATCGATAGATCGATAGATTGGGCTGTATGAAACAAAGCCTGTGATATCATCGTGAGAATTTTCCTATTTAGTTTATCACACCCTGCCAACCTTGCAAGGTAAATTTGCAAAAAATTTATGATTTTAAGAAAATTCACCCCACAACCATGCCAAAGCACCACAAAAACAAAGGTTGGCCAAAGCACATACCAAGAAAACAGATGAAATTTTGCCAGATTGTTGCTATAATAATAAATTTATGCTCATGTTGGCACGCCTAAGCTAATTGGCACACAATCGGAGGGTTTTGATGACACAGCGTATCGATGAAAATCACCACGCAAGCAATAAGGCTTTGGCTTTTGAAGAATCAGAACCTACCCAAGCCGAACTGCTTGACACGCTTGATATCACCAAAGATGGCAGCGACAAGGACGATGAATCCATCGAGAGTCTGCACGATACCCAAGACAGCTATATCTACGGCGATGCTGATGCCACCGACCAAGACACCATCGAAACGATGACTGTCTATGATCCTGATGCCGACCGCCTTGAAGATATCGAGCAATCAGGTGATAATGAGACCATTGTCTGCTATGCCTATTCACGCAAAACAGGCGAGCCGATTGAGTCACTTGCCATCGAAGATGTCAGCCGTGCCCTGACCAATAACAACCAGTTTATTTGGCTTGGGCTTTATGATCCCAGCCTTGAGACAGTGCAAGAGGTGCAAGATGCGTTTGATTTGCACGAATTGGCACTCGAAGATGCTTTTGCCGATCATCAACGCCCAAAGGTCGAAAGCTATGGCAATGATACCATCTTTGTGGTGGTGCGTACCGCCAAACTGGAAGACAACCAAATCCGCTATGGCACAACTGCGATTTTTATGGGCAAAAATTTCATCATCAGTGTGCGTCGTGGTGCCTCCAACTCCTACAGCCCTGTGCGTGAGCATTGTCATCGCCGCCCTGAGAAACTGCGACTGGGCCCGATTTTTGTCCTGCACGCCATCTTGGACTTTATTGTTGATAACTATCTACCAATCACCGACCGTTTGGGCAACTATCTGCGTGAACAAGAACGCAATATTTTCTCGCATGAATTTAGTAAGTCCACCCTAAAAAGCCTCTATGAGCTTAAGTCGCAATTGGTGCATATGCGTGCGGTCATTCTGCCTGTGCAAGATGTATGTAACTTTTTTATTAATCACAAAAAAAATGAGCTGATTTCGGCTTTTCCTGCTGCAGCCAAGCCGTATTTTCGCGATGTGAACGATCATCTGCTACGCTCGATTGATGCCGTCAATGGGCTTAACGAAATGCTGTCGGTCGCCATGGATACTTATATGGCGATGGTAACCATGGGGCAAAACGATGTGGTGCGTAAACTTGCCGCTTGGGCAGGTATCGCCGCCGTACCCACTGCGGTTGCTGGTATTTATGGCATGAATTTTGAATTTATGCCTGAATTGCAGATCAAATACGCTTATTTTGTTGTTGTCGGTGCAGTGCTGGCAGTGTGTTTGTTTTTGTATGCCAAATTCAGAAAAGCTGGCTGGTTATAACCCAGCCATTTTATTTTGGATAATTAACCAAAAACCGCACTGCTTAATTTTTAAACACAACCACTTGCTCTTGGTGCGGATAGTGATGATCATGCTCAACATCGCACGCCTCACCTGCCACTGTGCCATCATCTTTTACTGGACGATGGATATAGCCTGTGCGTTCAGAAACTGGCAAATACTCATGCTCCCAAACCATCACCGCCTGCATACAAGTGGCTCGCTGAGCATCTGTCAATCGCTCACCATTTTCCCAGCGACCAATTTCGATGGCGGTGCGGAATTTTTCAACAATTTCTGGTGTTAAGCTGTTTAAAATATCTTGTTTATTCATAATTAACCTATTTATCCAATGAAAATTCCTCGCTGTACACATTCCATTTTAATTTGGTGCGACAGGCTTCATAAAAACTATAACTCTCTGGGTGCAATAGCAGCAGCGTCTTGTCATGCTTGGCAATCAGCAGCGTCTGGGCATTATCCAGTGGTGCCGATGCCTTACCATCAGCCCCTACCATCGGCTGTGTGCGGTTATCCTTGTGAATATTGATGGCAATTTGGCTACTTCCCGGCACCACCAATGGACGACTTGAAAGTGTGTGCGGGTGCATTGGCACAAGACAAATCGCATCTAGCGTTGGGTGAATGATCGGTCCTCCTGCTGACAAGGCATAAGCAGTAGAGCCTGTTGGTGTCGCTACAATCAGCCCATCAGCGTGCTGACGATACACATCATGCTGGTTAATTGTCAGCTTAAAATCAATCGTATGCACCGACTTACCTGCGTGCAATACAATATCGTTTAATGCCACATCTTCATGAATCACCTGAGTGCTTGGCGTGCCATCTTCATGATTTTGTACAATCTGAAATTTTAATAAAAATCGCTCAACCAGCCAATATCGTCCATCTAGCACCTGCCCGACTTTTTCGGTAAGCTCATCAGGATTGACATCAGCCAAAAATCCCAGCCGTCCTCGATTGATGCCCAAGACAGGCACATCGGTTCCAGCCAGCACAGAGGCAGCTTGTAGCATTGAGCCATCACCGCCAACCACGATGACCAAATCACAATGCTCGCCCATTTTTTGTCGTGGCACTATCTTTAACTGCACGCCATCAATGCGATCAAAATCAATCATCATGCCCTCAATCGCCGCCGTCTCAGTATCAATAATGACTGATAAATGACGCGACTTTAGTAGCACAATCAGCTCATTGAGCGTCTCAACGATACTTGACTTGCCTGCACGCCCCATGACACCGATGCGATGAAATGGTGGTCTTTTTGGGTGATTATTCGTAAAATTTGACATGATACCACTTCTTATAAATGTGTGCCTATCATACCCAAAAACACCGCCCAACACAACCTGCAATACACTTTTGCCCCTTGTTAAGCCAACAAAAAAGAACAGAGGCTGACTGTGCTTTTTATTGCCAATACACATTTTACACCTTTGCAATAGCCAAACACACAAGTAGCCTTGACAAATTTCAATAAATTCACGATAATCTTAACCATCACAGTGATTATGCGTAAACCATGCCATTGCTGGCAGTGGCATATTTACCAAAATTAAGGAAATATTATGGCAAATCCAATTATCAGTCGCACCGAACTCGCCACAGGCGTAGTTGCCATGAGTGTGCGAGGCGTTGTCGCCAAAAGTGCTTTTTTGTTAAGTTTGGCTGCCCTTTCGGGGTTTGGCGTATTTTTGTACGCCCTATCGGTTGGCATTTCTTCATCAATGCTGCACACGATGGCGATTGTCTCGGTCTTTGCAGGCATAGGTCTTGGACTTATCAGTGCCTTTAAGCCACAATTTGCCAAAGCACTTGCTGTGCCTTATGCACTCACCGAAGGCGTATTGCTTGGCTCGATTAGCTTAATCATGTACCGCATTTATCCAACCGTGCCACTATCGGCATTATCAGCAACCTTTATTACCGCTGCCGTCATGCTAACTTTGTATGTAACAGGCGTGATAAAAGTTACCGAAAAATTCCGCTCCATTATCACCTCAGCGGTTATTGCCATCGGCATTTTGTACCTTGTGCAGCTTGGTTTTCGCCTATTTGGCTCAAGCCTGCCATTATTGTTTGATGGTGGCATGGTGGCAATTGGCTTTAGTGTTTTTGTTACTTTAATCGCCTCATTTAGCCTATTGCTCGATTTTGACAATGTTGAAAAAGGCGTGGCATTTGGCACTGACAAGCACTATGAATGGGTATATAGCATTGGTATTTTATCAACGCTGGTGTGGATGTACATTGAGTTTTTGCGTTTGATTGGTTATTTGCAAAACGATTAAACCATATCTCATCTGACAAACCCTGTATTTGAACCGACCCCCAAATCTTAGACACAAGATTAAAGGTTAGGTTGATAAAGCTAAGTGGTTTGACCAAGGACTAAGCTTCTGTATCTGACAGGAC
>NZ_FTNU01000040.1 GCF_900156515.1 Moraxella cuniculi DSM 21768
GGGGGAAAACGGCAAAGCCTTGATATATCTAGCTTTGTAGGGGTCATTTTCCCATTTTCCCCATTTTCCCCTGTTTTTATGTTTTTGGTGTGTTTTGGGCGTGGTTGTTATTGGGGTTGTGCTTTTATATGAATATGTGCCGACACGCCCAGCATATCAGTGATGGGGAATGTTGGCGGTTGCTGGTAATGGGTTAGGGGGTGGTGCTGGCGTGGTTGTGGTCGGTATCATGGGTTGCTGTTGGCAGGCGTATTGGCGGCAGGCGTGGCGATTGTTTGCATAAATGGGCGGTTTTGATGATATTTTGGTGGTTTATTTATTATTGTTGAGCTTATCTAATAAATAATTTTTTGATTTCCCCTTTCCTTATTCTATATATGTAAAAAATTATTAAGTTATTCTAATTATATATATTAGTTATTATTTTATAATAATAAAATTGCACTTATGATAAGTGCAATTACATTGATTTATTTTATCGTTTTATAAAATTAATCATCATTAGTCTGAATAAGGCTATCTAAAAAATCACTGTACCATTGATTGATGATTTTTCTATCGTGCAGATATTCGGCTTTATTATACACGCCTGCAATGCCTTGCACTTTATGGGCTAATGCAAACTCAATAACACGCCCATCAAATTTCATGCCGTTTTTATCGGTGTGGTTATTTAACTTGGTGCTGGCAATATGGCGAAAACCATGCAGGGTTTGCGTATCATGATAGCCTATGCGGTGCAATGCCATTCTAAACCGCTGATGGGCGTTTTTACGGTTTTTGGCACGGCTGGGGAATAGATAAGTATCATAACCAGTTAGGCTGTGCAGTTGCTGTAATAGGGCGGTTACCTGTTTGGATAATGGGACTACATGGGGACGGCGTTTTTTCATGCGGTGGGCTGGTATTTCCCAAATGCCCTTATCAAAATCAATTTCCGCCCATTTGCCATCAAGCACCTCATTTGGTCGCAAAAATAGGTGGCTAAGTAACTGTATCCCTAGGCGTGTAATTTCGCTGGGTATGGTTTGAATATCCAGCAGTAGTTTTTGTAAATCCTGTTCGCTTGCATGGGCTAATTGTGTAGGCTTGTGCTTTATCATGCGTTCGTGCAAGTGTTCTAATGGGTTAAATTGCACGCCTGCCAATTCTTGAGTCAGGGCAAAGCGATAAATGCGGCTACACACTTGCAAGGCTCGGTTGGCGGTTTCAATAATGGGTTTGCCTGTTTGGGGGTTTGGCGTTTCTTGTAGCTTTTTAAAGAAGCTAAGCCATGTTTGGCGTGATATTTCATTGATGGCTTTTTTGCCCATGGTGGGGAATATGTGTTTTTCTAGCAAGCTAAGATATTTTAACTTTGTGCCATCGTCTAGTTTTTGTATTGCTGGTTCGTTGTACCATTCCAATGCCACGCTTTTAAATGTTTGGGTTGCTGGTGGTGCAGGCGTGGCGGTCAATTCTTCCAAGCCGTGTGCCAATTCTGCAAATTTTTCTTGCACCAGCTTTCTAGCCATCGCCCCAGTAACGGCAGGATAAGCCCCTAGCCCATGCCAACGCCATTTGCCTTTGTTGTCCTTGTAACGCATTTTCCACGATTTCGCCCCTGTTGGCTTGACGAATAAATAAAGCCCTTTGCTATCCACTTCGTTATATTCTTTGATTTCGGGTTCTAGGTTAGCAATAACTGTATCAGATAGGGGGCGTTTTTTAATGGCGGTTCTTTTCATTCTTGTATCTCATAATTTGGTGAACTTGTATCTTTCAAAAGTAAACTAGCATTCCAGCCAATCTGTTTTGTATCTCCATTTTTGTGAACGCAGAGAGATACAAATAGAGATACAAAAATGATTATAATATAGGCGGTAATAGGTGGCAATAAATGGCAATAAAAAATCCCTAGATAATTAATTTATCTAGGGTTTTTTGTGATATGTGGTTGTGTGTGATTATATGATTGGTGGAGATGGCGGGAGTTGAACCTGTTTTTATTGCACCTTGTGCAATGCTATAAAAATTTAACCAAGTAAAATCAATAAGTTAG
>NZ_FTNU01000001.1 GCF_900156515.1 Moraxella cuniculi DSM 21768
CGCCGATGGTAGTGTGGTTCGCCCATGTGAGAGTAGGTCATCGTCAGCATCCCTTTTAAGCCCCCTTCATCGAGTGATGGAGGGGGTTTGTTGTTACAGGGGGTTACAGAGGGTTACGAAGGAACGACGAGATGGGTGGTGAAATGAAAGCAGGCAAGATTAATTTAAATCTGATAAAATGGTGAAATTTACCACAACATAGTTAATCAGAAGCTGTATTAAGACAAAAAGGTGTAAATAATGACCTTGCAGAGAAAGCAAGAGATATCAATTCTATCATTTTGGCACAAGTTAGAGTTTTTTGTTCCTTTTGATGCTAAGCAAAAAATTACAGAAGCACAAGATGACAATAGATACTGCTCATTTTCTATCAATCAATTGGAGGAATTGCCACAGAAGCAATCTGTACGACATCTTCTTCCAACAGCACTGCCAAATAAAGAGTTTGCTGGTGCAGATATTTATTTAAATCTATTTGACACTGGTAAAATTAGCCAAATAATTCAAGATATTTTGCAAGAAGAACTTAGTGAATATGAGCAATTCTCTCAAGAGGTGATGAATGCTGATGATGGCATAACATGTTTTGCCAAATTACAAATATTACAAAATGGTGCTTTGGATATAAAAAATATTCAGCTTTCTACCGTTCCTTGGGCATTGGGACTGAGTGCCAAGCATGGGCTTGGTGCGTTAAATATCAATACATTTGAACAGGATTGCTTAACGCTCAAAGATCAATTGATTCAAATCAACCAAGAATATTGTGTTGACCCAAGCTCTGAAGCGAATAAATCTGTTGGGCAGTACATATTATCACCTGCTGTGTTATTGCGGCTTGTTGAGACTTTGTGTCAGTGGGCATATCACTGCCCATTGATTGAATCCAATGCTTCTATCATTGGTATTTGTCTAAAGTGGCGAGATAAATACAATAAAAAAGAGTTAAAAAATAAGCAGCATGAAGCCAAGCTCAATGCTGAAAAAGATGATGGTAATAAAAAGATCGATGACAGCGATCAAGAATGGGCAGCTGATGATATAGGCATTCTAAATAGTTTTTATGCCAAAGATATTCACAGCATAATGAGAAAAATTAATCAAGGTAAACATAACCCAGCCTTGTCTGCCTATCTGAAAATGGCAGCTGATGAAGAAAAATTTGATTTATATTGCAATCAAAGCGATTGGTTAATTTGGCAAAAGCTACAACCTAAATATTGGAATCGGGGGCGTTGGCTGAGTGAGCCTGCACATGGATTAAGTTTGATGCAGCAATTTGCAGTCAATACTTTCTTTGAGGAAGAGAGCCAGCCTGTATTTTCGGTAAATGGACCGCCAGGTACGGGAAAAACAACACTGCTGAGAGATATTTTTGCAGAAAATATTGTTCGGCGGGCAGAGGTATTGGCTGCAATGGATAAAGCCCAAGATGCTTTTATTGCAATGGATAAAGAAAAAGCTATTAGTATTTTAAAGACTGAATTAACTGGCTTTGAGATGGTGGTTGTGTCTTCAAACAATACTGCTGTGGAAAATATTTCTCGTGATTTGCCAAAACAGTCATCGCTTGCCAGAGATTATCAGAAGAATGGTCAAAATGCTTTTGGTTATCTTGAGACTGTTGCAAGAAACTTGATTGCAAAACAGGGTGGCAAATACAAAAAATTACCCAAAGATCAAGAAGTTTGGGGTTTGTTTTCATGTGCATTGGGCAAAAAAAGCCAATCAGAATAAAGTAAAGCAGGGTTTGTTTTTTGTTAATAAAGACGATGATGGTTATGATTCGAGTTTGTATCAGACTATTTGGCAGTGGCGAGATAATTATCAAGGTGCTACTTTTGGGCAGGCGAAGCAAAATTTTATAAAGCAAAAAAGTCTGGTTGAGCAAAAACTACAACAATTACAGTGTTTGTGTGAACTGCATGAGCAAGTGGTGTTAAATAACAGTGGCAGTAAGCTAAAACAGCAATATGGCGAGCTTGGCACAGAGTTTGAGGCTGCCAAGCAAAACTACGAGCAGGCTGTGTTGCAACTAAAACAGACTCAGAGCATTGAGCAAAGCACCATAAATGTAGATGATGATTTTATTCAAGCTGTTACACAGGCTAAAGCCAATCAGCAAGCCAGTCAAGCGGCTATTGAAAACTGCCAAGACCAAAAGACTTATTGGCAGCATAA
This sequence comes from Moraxella cuniculi DSM 21768, assembly GCF_900156515.1. Taxonomy (GTDB): domain Bacteria; phylum Pseudomonadota; class Gammaproteobacteria; order Pseudomonadales; family Moraxellaceae; genus Moraxella; species Moraxella cuniculi. The sequence continues at coordinate 2,182 of NZ_FTNU01000001.1, forward strand.
ACTACAGGCACTTAAGCATGATAAGCCTAGCTTTTTTGTGAGATTGTTTCAAGCGAAGCAGTATAAAGACTATCAGAAAAATTTGGCAGAATGTCATGTACAGTTGGCTCAGTGGCATTTTGACGAAATTGAAGCCAAACAACGCCTGCAGCATCATTTGGATAAATTGCAGTCAGCCAATGATGATTTGTTGGCAGAGCAAAATCGCATTTATCAACAAGAGCTTAATATGGCTCAAGCCCGTGTTGAGCAGTATCAACGGCAGCGAGATAACTATCACAAAAAAATCAGTGAGGTCTTGGAAAAATTGCAAGAATTGGACAGCATGGCAGCGAAATATGGAGTTTTACTCAATAAACTCCCCAATATAAAATTGCCCGCCAGTCTAAATGAACTTCGCCAAGAGGATTATCAGATTGCAGGTTTGTGGCATGATGAAGAGCTTAATCATGAGCGTAGCTGTCTATTTGGCTTGGCTTTGCAGCTGCATGAGGCGTGGCTTGCTGAAGTTAGCAAGAAAGACTGTGGATTTGGTGGTAATCTTGCAAAGCTTAGCGAGTTTTTGCAAGGGAATGTGGTGCCAACCCATGAGCAGGCTTTGGCACTTTGGCAAAGCCTATTCATGGTTGTGCCTGTCGTGTCAAGCACTTTTGCTTCGTTTGCTAGGCAATTTCAGGGTTTGGAAGCAGGCAGTCTGGGCTATTTGTTTGTTGATGAAGCAGGGCAGGCGGTGCCACAGGCTGCCGTAGGAGCAATTTGGCGAGCAAAGCGAGTGATGGTGGTTGGTGATCCTATTCAAATTGAACCTGTCTTCACCACGCCACCACCATTGGTGCGTCATTTGGAGGCAATTTCAGGCATGCCACAAGATGTTGTCGCCTCTCCACTGGTTGTTTCGGTGCAGATTTTGGCAGATAAGTATAATCGATTTGGGGCAAATATTACTCAAAATGGTAAACCTTCATGGATAGGTAGCCCTTTGCGTGTACATCGCCGTTGTCTTGAGCCGATGTTTGGCATTGCTAATAATATTGCCTATGAGGGCAAAATGATTCTCTCTGAAACCAGCTCAGTTAAACAATGTCCGAGCAAAGAGGGGCTGTATCTGGGGGAGAGTGGCTGGGTGCAAATTGTTGGCGAGGCTGCCCCGCAGCAATTTGTACAAGCACAAGCCGATGTGGTGATACAAATGCTGGCTAAGATTGTGCATAGCACTGGTAAGTTGCCTGATTTGTATATCATTACGCCTTTTAAAAAAATCAAAAATGAGCTTATTAAGCAGATAAAAACTACCGACACTTTGCATTCGGCAAAGGGCTTGGGAAACTGGTGTGCAACACGCATTGGCACTGTGCATACTTTTCAGGGTAAGGAAGAAAAAATGGTGTGGCTTGTGCTGGGTTGTGATAAAAATACAAGTGGTGCTGTACAATGGGCAGCAAGCAAGCCCAATTTGCTTAATGTTGCATTGACGCGTGCCAAGCGATATGTATTTATCTTTGGTGATAAGCTGGTCTGGGCAAATAAGCCGTATTTTGATTATGCCATACAGCATTTACCAGAGATTGACTCAGAGAGTTTTTTATCCCAAAGTTGTGAATTGGCAGAAGAGCTGGATAAATTGATGCCATCTGTTAATACCGCAGAATTGTTTTAGGCTGGTTGGGGCAAAATAACGCAATATAAGGTTTTGCTGGTTAAACAAGTGGCTTATTGTGATTTTAACAACCAGCATCAATTGCTTGTTTTGATTGTATTAAATGATTGACGAGATTAAATGCCAAAATCATATGAGTGGTGATTAATGAAATACCAAGTCCAGAATGGCAACTTAAAAATAATCTGCCTTGTATAAGAAAACACCCCAAAGATTGCTTTGGGGTGTTTGTTATGCCAAGATTACTCAGTGTCTTTGTAAGATTCGGTTTGTTCATCCTCTTCTTTACTATCTTGTCCAGTAATTTTGGCAGCCTTTTTCTGTAAGCGTTCTTTTTTAATGATGTCCTCTTGACGCCATTTTTCGGTCTTCATGTCATCAAGTGATGGGCGCGGACCGATGGCAGGTACGCTGGTTACACCCATTTCATTAAAGGCAAATGCCATATCTGCCAGCTCGCGTTCATTACGCTCTGCATAGGTATTTGGGCTATGACCTGCATCTTGTGCAGCAGATAGTAATACAGGACGATCGCAACTTTGAATCTCTTGCATGGCCGCCGCAAAGCGATAAGAGTGCGATGGTACAACACGGTCATCGCGCTTAGAGGTTTCGATTAGAGTTGATGGATAGCACACACCTGCTTTTAGATTGTGAATTGGTGAGTAGCTTTTTAGCACATCAAACACACGGCGACCTTCTTCAGGTGTGCCATATTCGTCCATCCAGTACTGAGTTACACCTGCTTTTTCATGGCGGAATTGGTCAAGTACTGCCACCTGTGGAATGACCACACGGTATTTTTCAGGATTTCGCACCATGGCGGCACCAACCAACAGACCGCCGTTTGAGCCACCGATGATGCCCAAATAATCAGGGCTGGCATAGCCTGATTCGTTCAGGTAATCAGCAGCAGCGGCAAAGTCATCATAGCCCACCAAGCGGTTGGTGTGTTCGGCAGCCTTTTGCCATGCTTCACCATAGATGCCACCACCACGGATAAAGGCATGCGCCCAAACGCCGCCATTTTCTAGCCAAATAGAGCTGGCTGGGAAGCCAAATGATTGACTATAAATCACACCATAGCCACCATAACCATAGAGCATGGTTGGGTTTTTGCCATCAAGCTTGATGCCTTTTTTGTGGCTGATGACCATCGGAACTTTTGTGCCGTCTTTTGAGGTGTATAAGACAACCTTAGTCTCATAGTCGTTCTCATTAAACGGCGACAAATCAAAGCGACGAACATCAATAAACTTGTCTTTGGCGATGCTGTACTTATAAGTTGTCTGTGGTGTTGTCGGATTTTCATAACGGAAGCTGATGTAGTTTTCGCCAGCTTGGAAGTCGTTGACATCAATCTCATCTGGGTCTGTTTCTTCGGCTTGATCTTCAGCAACATTGCTCGACAGCTCAGTAACTGAACCACCGTCTTTTGGTGTCAGATCTTTAATAATCTTGCCTGTAGTTGCATCAATCAGCACCACTTGGCTGGCACCATTTTTTAAATAAGTGGCGACAAAATAGCCCTTGCCTTCCTTATGGCGAATGACTTCGCCAGATTCAGGGTCGATGATATCATAACCCTCAGGGAATGGTACGACCACTTCGCGTTTTTTTAGATTATCAAGATTGGTCTTGATAATCTCACCACGGCGATCGTTTTCACCACTGATGATCCATACATCACGGGTCTCTGGGTCAAAGTCAACCAACTTTGCCAAAATATTTTGGTTAAACGAAGTACCTCTGAAGACTTTATTGAAATAGTCTTTATTATGCAGGCGATAAGTCTTTTTGGTCTTGGTATCTTTGATATATACCGAATCACTCCTATCCCAAGTAGCCATGACGATGTAGCGATTATCATCACCTTTTAGTGATACACTTTTAATGCTGGCACCATCGACCTCGTCTAACGACACCACAACAGGGTCGTTAAACTTCTCTTTACCAATAGTGCGACTAAAGATAAATGGTCTCCATAGTTCAACTGCATTATACAGAATGGTTTCATCATCAGCCCAAGTTGCTGATGTATAGCTGCGAGAAATACGGCTGATGATTGGTGTGGCGAGCTCACCTGTTTTGGTGCTAATCACATGCAAAAAGTATGGATCAGAGTCAGCACGACCTTGACGCACAAAGAACGATGCGTAAGTGCCATTTTTACTGACCTTAAAGCTACTCATCTGAGATTTGCCACTTTCAGACAGATTGCGCTCATTAACAAGCTCAACAACACTGCCGTCAGGTTTGGTCAACTCGACACGGCGATAACCATCTGGGTGGCGATAAAAGCGGAACTCACCCACGCCTTTACGGTTAATGCGACTGAAAGTGTGTTCTCTGTTTTTTAAGCTGTCGGTATTTTCTTTCAGCTGAGCAAAGACAGGCAGGTTTTCGATGTAGTTATCAGTTACGGCATTTTGTGCTTCCACCCAGTCATTCACCTCGGTTGAAACAGGTGGCGGTACAGTTTGTAAAAACTTGGTGGTCTCAGCAGCCAGCGGTTTATCATCTTCTGCAGGCGTACCAATAAAGTTACGATCACGGTCAGCGGTAACTTCTTTGTTTTGGGCTGGGTTGATTGGGTCATAGTCTTCTAGCCAGCGATATTTGTCAATCACAATGCCACTGCTGTAGCGATCGATACCATCGTCAGGCTTGGTTCTTTCGTAGTAGGCGTTGTTGCTGTTGGCGGTGTTCATTGACATACCAAATTCACCAAACAAGAAAGGATCAAGCGTCTCTTGGTGATTGCGAGTGGCAGGGTAGACCAGCGGAGTTGTATTGGTGGTTTTGGCTTTTGGCTGTTCGCTTTGTTCGGCATGGCTTGGCATGGTGAACAATGTGGCGATGATTGCAGCAGCCAAAGTGCTTACTTTGTGTATTTTCATCGTATTATCCCTAAAATTATCTTAGCTAGGCTACTGACAGGCAGCAGCCGTGCTTTTTAAGATTTAATGACAGATTAGAAGCTAAAGACAACGCCAGCACGGACATTGGCATCTTTGGTTTCTGCATAGTCGGTATTTGCCACTTGATAGGTGGTTTTTTCGCGATCGTAGCGAGTATATAGACGCACATTTGGACGGATGCGATAGTCAATCTGTGCATAGATTTCTTTACTCTTGGCTTTATCAAATAGATATAGTTCGTCGCCATCAACATAGCTAAAACCTTCAAGTCTATTCGCAGGCCATGTAGCGAACAGCGGCTTAGCACCCTCTTTTAGTGTACTTTTGGTCTTTTTCACACCATAGCCTGTACTGATCTGTACCACTGGATTGATGTCATAGGCAAACTTTGCACCCACATAGTCAGTCTTTTTGTTATCCAATACTGTGCCATAGGTAGTAGTATTTGAGTCAAGTGGCACTCTCTGATCAGACATGCTTTCTTTTTTGCGACCAGCATCGGCAGCAATCAAGAACGGACCTGCTTGGTATTCTAAAGAAACAGCAGCACCTTGGGTTTTTTCTGGATAACGGTTTAAGGTGTTTTCAACCCAGCCGTAGTTTTGGAATACGGTATTTCTTCCACTGGAATTTAAGCCTGTGTAGGTGGTATTGGAATAAGCTGGATTGGCTTTATTTTGGCTATAGCCTGCTGCCACGCGTACACTTTGATTGTCAGCAAATGGATAGCGATAGCTGACCGATGCACCAAAGCCTGATTTTAGCCCTGAGTTGTCTTCTTCGCGCACATCGTTTATCCCAGTAAAGCTATAATAAGCACTGGTATGTAGGCCCTTGATGCCGTAGTAATCTAGGCGTAGTGCAGAAGAGCTGAAAATATCCAGTGGTGTATCTGTGCCTGTGCGATTGACATAGTTGGTGTGCAGGTATTGACGACCGATACTGATGGCACCTTGGTTTTTCTTATCAAATGAGATGCTGGAGTTATTTAGGTACATATCTCGGCTGTCGCTATAACCCAAACCAACATTGCCCGTTACACGCCAGTCATAAGGCAGCTCTTGAGAGGCACGAAACTCTACATAAGATACGCCACTGGTTTGGTTTAGACGAGGTTTTTTATCGGTATTGGTTAAGTTATAGCTTGTATCCACAAGGCTGGTACGAGAGGTTGTGCCACTTCTATACCAGTCATAACCATCAGCATCAAACAATACATTGTGCTGTTGGTCTTTTTTGGTAGCCTGAATGTCCACCTGACCGTTGATATCTAGCGACAGGCCATTTTTCTTGTAGATGTTATATACCGCTTGGCTGCTGGTGGCAAGACCAACTGTGCCTACAACCATTGCCAATTTGCTAAGACGGAATAATTTGGTTGAAGTTTTCATAAATCAAGTCCTTTCCTTAAGTGATCTGTAAGTGTATTAAGTTAAAAAGCGAAGCGAGCACCGAGACTAGTTTCTAGCATTTTGCGTCTGCTAAATTCGCCTTCGGTAACATAGGTACGAGTGCGAGTATCGGTAACGCCAGCATTGATAGTCAAGCCTTTATACAGTTGATACTCCAAATCAATGCCATAACGCTCTTGTTTACTCTTATCAAACACTAGCGATCTGGTAGTGTAGTTATAACCTCGGTCCATTAGCAGATTTGGGTTGCTCACCAAATCATCTATGCTGACTGATTTGTTGTTGTTATCTTCACGATAAGCATAGCTGAGCGTGCCTGCCAAACGAGGAGTGAAGTTGTAGCTTGTCTTAATGCCATAAACAGTGGTTTTCATGTTGTCAGACCAAAGTCCATTGTAATGGGTTTTTTGCTGACCATAATCCAATCCAACAGTCAAATCTTTATAATCATAGCTGGCACCAAGTAGATAAGATTTACCCTTGCTTGGCGTGTTGGTGAAATACGGATTTTCATTACCCTTGCTGACTGTGCCGCCAGCTGCGACCGTAATTTTGTGATATGGGTTGATGTCAAATAGATATTTGGCAGAAGCACCCGTGCTGGTACGCCAGCCACCCAATTGTCTATTATAGACATTTGAAGAGGCATTAAACGCATGATAAGCATTGAGTGTCAAATCAGGAATATGGGTAGATTCAACACTGATGTTATTGCCAGCCTGCTGAATGATGTTATCCACATCTGTTTGGCGTACTGGTAGACGACTCCAGCCATCACCAATGGTAACGCTTAGATCTTCTTTGTAGTCTAAAGTTACGCCCCATAAAGCACCATAGTTTCTGTAAGAGTCTGAATTGTAATTGATGGCAATCGATCCACGCAGAAGAAGATCTTTGGTTAAAACTTGTCTGGCTGCTAGCTGCAACATCACTCCATCTGTGCCGTCTTCGCGGATTCTTCTGTCTGAATCTTGGCGGTCTTGGTTTGCCATGACATCAGCAAGCGTGCCTTCGGTAACTAGATTGCCGTTACGATCGTAAGTGTCAAAAATACGAGGGTCGCCTAGGGTATAGGTGAATTTATTGCTGCGATTGACTAGGTTGGGGCTGACATTGGTAAAAACACCAAATTGCAAACCATCACGGACAGCTGGTGTGTCAATCCAGACGCTGTGAGCAGGCATGGCAAGCATGGTTGCCAAACACGCTAGCGTTAGCTTGGACGCTTGGTTTAGGGAAGTGGGGGGGGTCGGACGCATAAAAATTGTTCTCCTTAACGCAAAATAAACCAATCCAAGTGATTTTGGTTTAGCTATCCAAAATGTTGGAATGGCTGATCAGGGAATTCGTGTTAATGCTACAATTAAGTTACAAAACATTGCAAAAACACTGAATTGTTGTGATTATTACACAATAAAAAACAAAAAACAAGAATTTTTATTGCAATTTAGAAATTTTTGTTTAGCTTTTTTAATTGGCTATTCCAAAAGGTAATAAAAACAAGAAGATAGTTGGTAAGTTTGGCAAAACCGTGGTGGCGATGACTGTTTGCTGTGGGCATTGTAGACTGCTGACTGTTAGCTTAGTGAGGGCTTGTGGCTATTGATGAGTCAAAAACCCAAGCCAGCCTAAGATTGCACCAGACTGCCAAATTGGCGACTATTATTGATAATGATAAAATAATATGTGAAAAATTTTGCCAACTCAAGTAAAATAAACAGTTTGCTTTTGCCAAATATTGGCGTATGACAATAATCAAAAAATCGAGCAGTCTATGAGTGAAAATTTTGCCATTGGTCAGCGTTATTTGTCCGACAGTGAGTCAAGTCTGGGTTTGGGCGTGGTGATAGATGTTGATGATCGCTGTGTGCATATTTTATTCCCCCAAAGTGAGCAGACGCGAGTCTATGCCAAAGCATCGGCGTTGTTGTCTCGTGTCATATTCTCAAAAGGCGATAGCATTACAGATCAAGATGGCAATCTGTACACAGTGGCAAGCCGTGAGGAAATATCAGGGGTGGTGCGATACCACCTAAGCTGTGGCAAAAGCCTGATGGAGACCAGATTGGCTGCCAATATTACTCTGGCAAAGCCGCTGGAGCGATTGCTGGCAGGGCATATTGCCTCATCAGATGAGTATGAATTGCGTCAAGATGCTTTGCGTATCCAAGCCATGCTAAGTCGCCACCCATTGCGTGGTCTGATAGGAGCAAGGGTGGATATCATCAAGCATCAGTTGTATATTGCTCATGAGGTGGGCAAGCGACTTGCTCCTCGTGTGTTGCTGGCTGATGAGGTTGGACTGGGCAAGACAATTGAGGCTGGGCTAATTGTCCATCAGCAAATCATCACAGGTAAGGTTGAGCGTGTGCTGATATTGGTGCCTGACAGTTTGCAATATCAGTGGATGATTGAGTTAAAACGGCGGTTTAATTTGGACTTTGCGTTGTTTGATTTGGTGCGTACTGCATCCATCAAAGAGCATAATCCTGAGCAAAATGTCTTTTTGACAGAGCAGTTTATCATCGCAGGGATTGATTTGTTGCTTGATCATCATGATTTGTATGAACAGGCTTATGCAGCAGGGTTTGATTTGTTGGTGGTGGACGAGGCACATCATCTGCATTGGGACAGTGAACAAGGTGGCAATGACAAATACGAGCTGGTGGCGGATTTTGCTGCCAATATTGCAGGCGTGTTGTTATTGACCGCAACGCCTGAACAGCTGGGTGTGGAGAGTCATTTTGCTCGTTTGCGACTGCTTGATTCGCATCGTTTTGATGATTTGGAGGATTTTGTTGCTGCCCAAGATGCTTTTGCCGATGTGGCGATGGTGGCAACTTTGTTGATTGATGGCGTGGAATTGTCCGCCAAACAGATTCGTGCGGTGGCAGGGTTGCTTGGCTTTGATGAAGTGCAACTGGCCGATATTAATGCCAATGAGAGGCTGCGTACCCATGTGATTAATGAGCTTTTGGATAGGCATGGCACTGGGCGTGTGCTGTTTCGCAATACACGAGACAGCGTGCAGGGATTTTTTGGGCGTATGAGTGTGCCGTATCCGCTGCCACTGCCGATGGCATGGCAAAACACCCATTATACACAAGGCAAATTGCGTGAGCAGCTGTGGGGCGAGGAAAATTATCCTGATGGTTCATGGCTTGAGCATGACCCGCGTGTGGCGTGGTTGATTGGGCTATTGCGTGAACAATTAAAGCACCAAAAGGTGCTGCTGATTGCACGAAGTGGAGCAACCATCGAAAGCCTAGAGGCGGCGTTGCGATTGCACGCTGGCATAAAGACGGCGGTGTTTACCGAGCAGATGAGCTTGCTTGAGCGAGATCAGGCGGCGGCGTTTTTTGCCGATGAGGCGGGGGCACAGATTTTGTTATGCTCAGAGATTGGCTCGGAGGGGCGTAATTTTCAATTTGTGCAGGATTTGGTACTGTTTGATTTGCCTGCCAATGCTGACACGCTGGAGCAACGCATTGGTCGGTTGGATCGCATTGGACAGATTGCCCAAATCCGTCTGCATGTGCCATTTGTCGTGGGAACTGCCCAAGAGCGACTGTATCATTGGTATGATGGGGCGTTAAATATCTTTCATCAAATCAGCCCAACTGCCCAAGCGGTGCAAGAGGCGTATTTGCCACAGCTTAAGCCACTGCTTGAGGCGGCGGATACCCCTGATAATCGTGAGGCGTTGGCAGGCTTGATTGCAGACGCCTTGGAATACCGTAAGCAGCTAGAGGAGCAGCTACAGGCAGGGCGAGATCGTCTGCTTGAGTATAATTCATGCCGCCCGAATGTCGCTACGCGTATCGAAACGGCAATGCGAGAGCTTGATGAGAATAAGCTGCTGCCTGTATTTTTGGACAGATATTTGACAGCGGTTGGCATTGATTATAGCGTGCAGCGAGATGGTTCGTGGATTATTCACCCAATTGATGGCTCTCAGGTTGATATAGAGGGCATTGAGAGCTTGCCACTTGACGAAGATGGCATGAGTTTGACCTTTAGCCGCAAGCAGGCTTTGGCTCGTGAAGATTTGCAGTTTATGAGCTATGAGCATCCGTTGGTGCAGGCGATTTTGGAGGGGGTTTTGTCAGGTGCTTTTGGCAATACGCAGGTTGCTTTATTAAAATCTGCCGCCCTGCCAAAAGGCATGCTGTTGATTGAAAACCACTTCCGCATTGAGGCGATTGCTGCCAAGCGATTAAATTTATCGGCTTATCTGCCTAAGCAGAGCTTGCGTGTGTTTTTGAGCGAGCGTGGTGATGATTTGACAGCGGTGGCAACCAGCGAAAAAATCCTGCCATTGATTGAGCGACTTGATAAGGCTCGTGCTCGCCAAGTTACCAAAGTGCGTGCCGATATTATTGATAACCGCAGCCAAGATGCCAAGCAAATCGCCACGGCTCAGCTTGATGAAATCAGCCGTCAGGCAAGTACTGCCTTTGCCGAACACATGGATAAAGAGATTGGCAGATTGACCAGATTGCAGGCAATCAATCCCAATGTGCGTCATGATGAAATCGCTGCCTTGCAGGAGCTAAAACAGCAAGGAATGCAGGCACTGGGCGGATTGTCGCTGGTACCAGACAGCATTCGGGTGTTGGTGGTGGTCGCACCTGATTGATTGAAGGCTGATGATTTGTAAAATGATGGACAAATAATGCTTGCGGCTTGTCTGGTGCTATCATCAGACTAACAAAGTGGCGATTAACAAAGCCGCTTGGCAGAAGTTTTGGTGAAATTTATCACAAAACACTGCCAGATACGCCAGAGTGTGCTATGATGGATAAAAAATGAACCAAATAAGGATATCTGATGTCATTTGCCAAAGTATATACTCGTTCGGTGGTTGGTCTGCACGCACCACAGGTGCTTGTTGAGGTGCATTTATCACAAGGGCTGCCTGCCTTGACCATTGTTGGATTGCCTGAGGCTTCGGTGCGAGAGAGCAAGGATCGTGTGCGTTCGGCACTGATTAATTCAGGCTTTGAATTTCCCAATCGCCGTTTGACCATTAACCTTGCCCCTGCTGATTTGCCAAAAGATGGTTCTAGGCTGGATTTGCCGATTGCCATGGGGATTTTGGCGGCAAGTGGTCAGATTGATGAGTCGGTGCTGGCAGCGTATGAGTTTGTCGGTGAGTTGGCACTAAATGGCGAGCTGCGACCTGTTACTGGGGCGTTGTCTGTGGCTCGTGCAGTCAAATCCGCCAAAGATGGCAAACGCACACTGATTGTCCCAACCACCAATGCCGAAGAGGCAGTCAAGGCAGGCGGCGTTACCGTGTTGGCGGCACAGTCGCTTGAGGCGGTTTGTCGCCATTTGGAAGTGGTTAGCGGTGCCAGTAGCAATCAGGCAGATTTGTTGCCAGCTGCTACCGCTGCTGTACATAATCTGGCGGTGGAATATGTACTTGATTTGGCGGATGTAAAAGGTCAGCATCATGCACGCCGAGCGTTGGAGGTGGCAGCAGCAGGCGGGCATTCGTTATTATTTATGGGTCCGCCCGGCTCGGGCAAGACGCTGATGGCATCAAGATTGCCAAGTATTCTGCCACCACTGGCGGAAGAAGAGGCATTGGAGGTGGCGAGCATTTATTCCATCGCTGGGGTGGAGTGTCGTTTTGGCGAGAGACCATTTCGTGCCATTCATCATACGGTATCGGCAGCGGCATTGGTTGGTGGTGGTTCGCGTCCCAAACCCGGTGAGATTAGCCTTGCACATCGTGGCGTGGTGTTCATGGACGAATTGCCAGAGTTTGATCGCAGGACGCTGGAGACTTTGCGTCAGCCAATCGAATCCAAGCAGATCGTCATCTCGCGTGCCAATTCTCAAGTGTCTTTTCCTGCGGATTTTCAGCTGATTGCAGCAATGAATCCTTGTCCTTGCGGTTATTATGGTGATTTATCAGGTCGCTGTCATTGCCGAGCTGAACAGGTGAAAAAATACCAAGATAAAATTTCAGGGCCGCTGCTTGATCGCATTGATTTGCATATCAAAGTTCCAGCCATGCCCATCAATGAGCTGCAAAATGCACCAGCAGGCGAGGCTTCGTCTGTTGTGCGTGAGCGAGTGGTGGCAGCACGACAAATTGCCATCGCACGGCAGGGCAAGGCCAATTATGAGCTTAGCCCCAGTCAGCTTGATCAGGTGGTTGTGCTGGGTACTGCCGAGCAACAAATGTTGCAGTTGGCACAGTCGAGACTTAATCTATCGGCACGCAGCTATCATCGTATCTTAAAGGTGGCACGCACCATTGCTGATTTGGCGGCCAGCGACAAGGTTACTACAGTGCATCTTGCCGAGGCATTAAGCTATCGCTGATTGGCGTGGATTGGCTGGCGACAGGGCAGTGCAAGTTTATCAATTATTTTCAATTATTTTGTCAAATGCAGTCAATCAAGCAGTGATGATAATCCATGTGTATCTAAGATAACCGCTTGATTGACTTGGGCTATATGCCAAAAGGGTAGTGTTTGTGCTAGTTCTCGTTACCAATCCAGTAGCGTCTGTGCTTTTTGCCAGCGTTGCTTGGGTGGGCGAGGGTATTTTCAAGCACGCCGCCATTTTTGCTGATGACAAGCTGTGAGCCGATATTATGCTCATCGCAGGTGATGAGTATCCGATTGACGCCCAGTTCATTTAGCCGTGCCACAGCAAATCGTAACATGGCGGTAGGAATGGCACAGCCAACCTGCCAAACACCTGCATGAATATTTGCCAAAATGGCGTCTTTGATGCGTTGGTAGGCGGGGGTTTTGGACATAATTTGAGCTATATAAAAAAAATTAGCGTGATTTTATCATAAAATCCAAAAGCTTTTTATAAAAATTATTTTTTTGTCTTTTTTTATGTTATACTAAATTTTTACTTTTATTAGGTGTTTTGTATGAAATTGTTTAATTTAACCGCCATTTCTTTGGCAATGTTATTGACTTTAACCGCCTGTGGTGGTGATAAACCTGCCGAGACAACACAAGAAGTCAAAACCGAAACCGCCACAGAAACCAAAGCCGAAACCACTTCCGAAACCACAACCGACACAGGGGCTATGCCTGCTGAAATTGACAAACTGATTATTCAAAGCCCTTATATGGAATTTTCGGTGCAAAGCAATCGTACCTTTGTGGTTAATCATATTAAATCCGAATCTCAATTAACCCCAGAACAAAATGCCTGTTTATTAAGTTTGGAGGGCAATCCTAATTATCTTGAAATACTTGAACCTTATGTCAAAGGTATTTTGAGTGATGATGAAATCAAAGAAGCGGACGAATTTTTTGCCAGTGATGCAGGGCGTAAATTTGCCGAGATGATGCTAAATCAAATGGGTGCGGAGAATTTACCGCCTTTTGTTGAACCAACCGACAGCGAAAAAGCCGAGATTGCCAAAGCAATGCTAAAACCATTTTTTGTAAAAATGCAAGCTAAGCAAGACGCAATGAGCGAACAAGAAGCACTTGATTTTATAGCGTTAATGGTTAATAAAGAAAAGGCTCGTTGTCAGATTTCTTAATTTAATTGATTTTAAGGCAAAATTTTTATTAAAAATAGAATTTTTTAGTAGATTTCCTGCGAAACTTTGAAATAAGGAAAACCGTTCGTGGTGAGCTTGTCAAACCATAGCGGTTTTCCTATCCGAAGGCATAGCTCAGGGTGAACGGAAAACCTAGTTTTGTAAGAAGTCTAGTATTTTTTTAAGGATAACAACATTGTCTTTTTTGTCAAAATTATTTGGTAATAAGCCAAAAGCCGATTTTATTGTCCATCGCATTGATTTTGATGTGCCAAATAATAAAACCTTAAAAGATGGCGAATATCTATGGGCAACGATTGATTTTGAGAGCAAGCACCCTTGTCAAGTTTGGCTTCACCCCAATTCAGACGATGTATTTCGTGGTAATGTTTCTGGCGGTTATCATCCGTCCGATGTTTATCCAGCAGGGCGACACACCATAAAACGCTGGTTTTATTTTAATAATCTTGATGTGGCGGATTATCCGAATGGACTTTTGGTCAATGGTGGAAAAGTGATTGCCCAGACAGAAGATGGCTATACTTTGCACAATCAAGTATATCCGACTGATTGTACTTTTGTGCCATTTTCGCCTGATGAATTAAAAGAGCGTCAAAATATTGATAAAGAGGGATTGGAAATAGAATTTATCAAGGCTCGTATTACAGATAGTGAATATGGTTATGAGCTGATTGGTTTATCGCCCAATGATACGGTGGGTATGGAGACAGAAATTAGCGTGCGTATTCATACCAAGTGCAATGATGGAGTGCATTTTGCTTGTTTCCCAAGAACAGATGGGGAAATGAATTATGGTTATAATCCAATGTCAAAACCCTTAGATGGTGTGCTGGATCTGCAATTTACCATGAAAGAAACAGGCAAAATCAAAGGCTTTTTGATTATTGCTTATAATCGTTATGACTATGAGATAGAGCATTTGGTTGTAGATTTTCCTTTGACTGTAGAAGATTGGTCTGATGATGGGGTGGGTCAAGAGTTTACTTTTGCTTTTGATGGCATTTATGATGATGAAGCAAATTTAAATGGCGAATTTGAACGAGTTGAAAAAAATTCTACCATTTCAGCTGATAAATATATGCGTTTTTATATTCATCTAAATCATCAATTAAAACACGGTATTCATATTAAGCTATATGATGTGATTAATAATAAACCACAGCATTTATATTATTGTAATGTGCTAAGTCAAGAAGATTGTCAAGAATACGATGGTAATCCTTATTTTTGTCTTGATTTTATGGAAGATGAATTGGAAGAATTTTATGAAAATAATCAATCACGCCAAATCTCTGGATTTTATATAGTTGCCAGTAATATGGTAGGCGAAGTATTAGCCGAAGAAGTGGTGGATTATCCTTTGACGATTGTGTCATAGGATTGATTGTGTCATAGGATTTTTTTGATGACAAAAATGCCCGTCAAAATTGATGGGTATTTTTTTGTGAAAAATGCTTGCATTTCCCCAAAATTTTACTCAATATCACAAAATTTGTATACAAATCATTTCCATCAAAGTGCAGCTATGTTTTAGTACATCTATATTTTAGTGCATCTATGTCTTATTGGCACGCAGCTGGCTGACAGTTTTGCCGCCAATGCCCCAATTGTCCATCTCTACCTCATCAATAACAACCACCGTGGTGGCGGGATTTTTGTTCAACACGTCTTGCAGCAGTTTGGTTACACCTGCTATCAGCTCCGCTTTTTGGGCAGGCGTGGGGGCTTCGTTGCCGCCTGTAACTTTGATATTGACATAGGGCATGGGACATCCTTTTGTATGCTTTTATTAAATGTATACTGTGGTTAAAATTGATGCATCATAGCACAAAGTGTTTGGGTTGTTAAACTTTTTGTTATGTGATTAAAGCTTGCGATTTGTCTAAATTTTTACCCAAATTGAAATATCAACACGCCCAAGTATCAATACACCCAAAATGTGAATGTTTTGTGCAAAATCTGCTTGCATTCAGCAAAATTTTTTGCTAAATTTGTCTATATAAATTTGACCAATGATTTGGGCAAGTTTATTTGGTCTAATTTTCACCTGCCAAAAAAGGATATTTTATGAGCAAATTTACTCGCACTGACACAAGCCGCGTTATCAAAGCACCAACAGGCACAACCTTGACTTGCAAAAGCTGGCTGACCGAAGCACCGTTTCGCATGATTCAAAACAACCTGCACCCAGATGTTGCCGAAAATCCACAAAGCCTTGTGGTTTATGGTGGCATTGGGCGAGCGGCTCGCAACTGGGAGTGTTATGATAAGATTCTTGAGACGCTAAAGACGCTTGAGGATAATCAGACATTGTTGGTGCAGTCGGGCAAGCCTGTGGGCGTGTTTAATACGCACGAAAATGCACCACGAGTGCTGATTGCCAACTCAAACCTTGTGCCAAAATGGGCAACTTGGGAGCATTTTAATGAGCTTGACCGCAAAGATTTGTTCATGTACGGACAAATGACCGCGGGCAGCTGGATTTATATTGGCACGCAAGGGATTGTCCAAGGTACTTATGAAACCTTTGCCGAGGCAGGTCGTCAGCACTTTGGCAATGGTGTGGATAAATCCACCAACAACTGGAAAGGTCGCTGGATTTTGACAGCAGGCTTGGGTGGTATGGGTGGTGCTCAGCCACTGGCGGCGACCTTTGCAGGGGCGGTAAGTCTAAATATTGAGTGTCAGCAATCAAGCATTGATTTCCGCCTGCGTACTGGCTATGTGGATAAGCAAGCGGATAATTTGGATCATGCCTATGAGCTGATTAAAAAACATACTGCCAAAGGTGAAGCGGTGTCAATTGCCTTGCTTGGCAATGCTGCCGAGATTTTGCCAGAGATTGTCAAGCGAGCCAAAACCGCCACGGCTGACACGGCGTATCTGAAGCCTGATTTTGTTACTGACCAAACTTCGGCTCATGATTTGATCAACGGCTATCTGCCAATCGGTTGGACGGTAGATGAGTGGAAAGCGGCACAGGCTGACCCTGCTTTGCACGAACGCCTCACCAAAGACGCTGCCAAATCTTGTGCCGTGCATGTGCAGGCAATGCTTGATTTGCAGGCGATGGGCGTACCAGCAACCGATTATGGTAACAATATCCGCCAAGTTGCCTTTGATGAAGGGGTGAAAAATGCCTTTGATTTTCCGGGATTTGTGCCTGCGTATATCCGCCCCTTGTTTTGTCAAGGCAAAGGGCCGTTTCGCTGGGTGGCGTTGTCTGGCGACCCTGAGGACATTTATAAGACCGACCAAAAAATCAAAGAACTGTTCCCTGATAATGCCCATGTACACAACTGGCTAGATATGGCAAAAGACCGCATTCATTTTCAGGGCTTGCCTGCTCGCATTTGCTGGCTTGGGCTTGGTGAGCGTGATAAGGCGGGCTTGGCGTTTAATGAAATGGTCAAAAATGGCGAGCTAAAAGGCCCCATTGTCATCGGTCGAGATCATCTGGATACAGGCTCTGTTGCCAGCCCCAACCGCGAAACCGAAAGCATGAAAGATGGCTCGGACGCTGTGTCAGACTGGGCATTGTTAAATGGTATGCTCAATGTCGCAGGCGGGGCAACTTGGGTGAGCCTGCATCACGGCGGCGGTGTCGGCATGGGCTACAGTCAGCATTCGGGCATGGTTATCGTAGCGGACGGTACTGACGCTGCCGCCAAACGCCTTGCCAATGTGCTGGTAAATGACTGTGGCAGCGGTGTGATGCGTCATGCTGATGCAGGTTATGAGCTTGCCATCGAGACGGCAAAAAACTTTGGGCTAAATTTGCCGATGATTAAATGATGTATCTGTTTGGCATTGCTTAACCAAAGCAGTTGCCAAAGTATAAGCGTGATAGATGTGCCTTGCTGTTTGACTGATGATGATTTTGCTGTTTGTGGCAACTCGGTTTAAACAGCAAGGCGGATAAGCAGTACAATATCCAAGCTGTCTGCTTGATTGTATCATCTATCACGCCGCCTTTTGCTTGGCGTGTTTTAAGGATAAAACGATGACACAACACAACAAATCTACCCAGCTTGCCCTTTGGCAGATGATTGTCTTTAGCCTTGTGGGAATCGTGATGTTTTTTGTGCCATTTACTATTGGTAACAAACGCACGATTGCTTTTGACCATGCGGCAAGCTATCTGGTGAATGAACAAAAACCACTGGCGATTGTGCTGCTGTTTGCTTTGATGATTTATGGTGTGGCAAAGCCATTTGTTACAGGTAGTTATAAGCATAACTTAACAAATAAGATTTTGACCGCCCTTAAGGTGGCAGGCTTGATATTGGCGGTGCTTTATATCACAGGTCTGGCACCAGAGCTCATCATGCAAAAAGACATGATGCCGTTTTTGTTTGATAAATTGGCTTTGCCTGTTGGTATGATTGTTCCAATTGGGGCGATGATGTTGGCATTTTTGCTTGGCTTTGGCTTGCTTGAGCTGATGGGTGTGCTGATGCAACCTGTGATGCGACCGATTTGGAAAACTCCCGGTGCTTCAGCGATTGATGCGGTAGCTTCATTTGTCGGCAGCTATTCGGTGGCATTGTTAATTACCAATCGCGTGTATTTGCAAGGTCAATATTCCACCAAAGAGGCGGTGATTATCGCCACAGGATTTTCTACCGTTTCGACAGCTTTTATGGTGATTATCGCCAAAACGCTTAATCTGATGGATTTTTGGAATTTGTATTTTTGGTCGTGCTTGGTGATTACTTTTTTGGTAACGGCGATAACCGCACGCTTGCCGCCCATTGCTACGATGGATAACAGTAAGCCAATTGCCGATGTTACTGCACAGGGTCAAAGCCGCCTAAAACTTGCTTTTGACACTGGTATTAATACTGCCAAAGCCAGTGATGGTTTGCTAAAGGTTCTGTGGACAAATCTCAAAGATGGTATTGAAATGGCAGCGGCAATTGTACCGTCCATCATTGCCATCGGTCTGCTTGGGCTGCTTTTTGCCAAGTATACGCCTGTGTTTGATGTATTGGGCATGGCATTGTATCCTTTTACTTATTTGGGTGGGCTACCTCAGCCGATGGTGGTTGCCAAGGGCTTGTCGGCAGGGCTTGCCGAGGTGTTTTTGCCTGCATTGTTGCTTGCCGATAGCGATATTTTAACCAGATTTGTAACGGCAATCGTGCCAGTGAGTTCAATCATCTTTTTCTCGGCGATGATACCTTGTGTGCTTGCGACCAATATCCCCTTGTCCGTGCCAAAAATGATTTTGATTTGGTTTATCCGTACGGCATTAAGCATTGTGCTTGCGTGTGCTTTTGCCCAGTTGGCTTTGGCATTGGGCTGGTTGGCTTAGGCTGAATGAAGACGGTCGCGATATTTTGGCTTATCGCACTGGATTTGTGCGGTACAAAAATAACAAGCAAAAAAAGCAAGACCCAAATTTAGGTCTTGCTTATCAAATCACCAAACTACCTATTGCTAGGGCGTTTGGGTGATTAGTTGGCTTTTAGCCAATCTTTTAGGCTGGTGATGACCGCTTCATTGTTGCTGATTAATGATTGAGCCAGTTGTTTTAGGCTGTCATCTTTGCCGTATTTGAGTTGTTGTTCTGCCAAATCAACCACTGCTTCATGGTTGGCAAGTAGGTTTTTGGCAAATATCTTATCGGCACTGATGGCTGCTTCGGCATTGTCCGCTGTACCCATCAGATCTTCGTGCAGCTCGATAAGTTCTTTGTTGAATTCTTCTTTTTCGGCAAATGCTTCGCTGGCATCTTGATTGTTTGCCAAATAATCGCCCAAAGTTTTGCTGATTGTAGCATTATCGGCGATTTTTTGGGCAATGCCAGTCAATAGTGGATCGGTGCCATTTTTTAGTTGTAGATTTGCCATGGCAATCGCACTGTCAATCTGTGGTTGCACGCTCTGGGCAAACATACGATCGGCACTGTTGCTGGCTTCGGCGGTTAGGCTTTTGTCCAAAGATTCAGCAACGATTTTCATGTATTCTGTCAGCACTGGATCTTGAGCGGTATCAGCTGCTGGTTGTGTTGTTGGAGCGGCGGCAGTTTCGGTTGTGGTGGCTGCGGCGGTATCGGTTGTTTTGGCTTGTTCTGGTGCTTTTTGTTGATTGCAAGCGGTTAGCATCAATGGCAAAATGGCAGCTGCTAGAAGAATTTTTTTCATAAAACCCCCAGTTGGTTATTAAGTGAATGATAATCAGAACTGCAATCAGTCCTGATTCTATGGAGAATAGCAATCATAAGTTTTTCATTATACCCAAAAATAAGCCGAATGCAACTTGATGGCAACTGGCAGGGTATGAGTTTTGTAGTTAATATGTCTTGAAATTATACTATTTTGTTGCTATAGTCATTTTTTGATATGATGCTTGGGCTATTTGCAGTTAATTGAGCGACAGGCTTGCATCACCACGATTTTATTTGTTGTTTGATAATATGGAAACATTTGACCAGATTTTAGGAGCGTTATCATGAAGCCAACCTTGACAATCATACCAAGTCAGCTAAGTTTTAAGCAGTTACGCCAAATTTATACCAAGCCAGCCATCATTCGCTTGTCCGAAGGCAGCTATGCGGCGATCGAACAATCACATCAAGCAGTGCAAGAGATTATCAAACGCGACAAGGCGGCGTACGGCATCAATACAGGCTTTGGGCTGCTGGCAAAAACGCGTATTGCCAATGATGAGCTTGAGCTTTTGCAACGCAATCTTATCCTAAGCCATTCGGTTGGCACAGGCGAGCTGTTGCCTGATGAAGTGGTGCGACTGATTGTGGTAATGAAAATCTCAAGCCTAGCTCAGGGCTATTCGGGCGTGCGTGCTTGCGTGATTGATGCACTGATTAATCTTATCAATCATGACATCATGCCGTGCATTCCTGCCAAAGGTTCGGTGGGGGCATCGGGTGATTTGGCACCGCTATCGCACATGACTTTGGCAATCTTGGGCGAAGGACAAGTGCGAGTGCATGGCGAGCTTGTGCCAGCCAAACAGGCATTGGCACAGGCAGGGCTTGAGCCGATTACGCTGGCTGCCAAAGAAGGCTTGGCACTGATTAATGGCACACAGGCATCAACGGCACTTGCGATTCGCGGCTTGTTTTTGGCACAAGATTTGTTGGCAGCAGCAACCATTACAGGCAGTATGTCAATTGATGCTGCCAAAGGCTCGGACGCACCATTTGATGCACGCATTCATAAGGTGCGTGGCCATCATGGACAAATCCAAATTGCCAAAGCACATCGCAGTTTGATTGATGGTAGTCAAATCCGTGAATCGCATAAGATTGACGATGATCGTGTCCAAGATCCTTATTGCTTGCGTTGCCAGCCGCAGGTGATGGGGGCGTGTCTTGATATCATCAATCAGGCAGGGGCAACCTTATTAAAAGAAGCCAACGCGGTAACTGACAATCCGTTGATTTTTGATAATGACGGCGAAGCAGTGGCAATCAGTGGTGGTAATTTTCATGCTGAGCCTGTGGCGTTTGCTGCTGATATGCTGGCACTTGCCATCAGTGAGATTGGCTCAATGAGCGAACGCCGCATTGCCTTGTTGATTGACAAAACCTTATCAGGTCTGCCTGCGTTTTTGGTGGAAAATGCTGGCACCAATTCAGGCTTTATGATTGCTCATGTTACGGCGGCGGCTTTGGTCAGTGAGAATAAATCACACGCACACCCAGCCAGTGTTGATAGCATTCCTACCAGTGCCAACCAAGAAGACCATGTGTCGATGGCAACTTATGCTGGTCGCCGCCTGTATGAGATGGCACATAACACCGCAGCGGTTGTCGGCATTGAATTATTGGCAGCGGCACAGGGAGTGGATTTTCATGCCAAAGAAGGTCTTAGTACCTCGCCGCTACTTGCCAAAACGCACCAGCTGCTGCGTCAAAAAGTGGCGTTTTATGACAAAGATCGCTATTTTGCCCCTGACATTGAAAATGCCAAAAACTTGGTGTTGTCAGGCGAGCTGCTTGCCCATTGGGACAATTTGCGTGATGAGTGGTATCTGGCAGAATAAGCACGCACGCCCAAGATCTTTTTTGGATTTTGGGTTGTGTTTTTAAGGATTTGTGATAGCATGGTGCCTTTGGGTCAATGTCAAAGGCACAGCATTAATGTTTGCACTTGGTCTATATAAATTTAGCCTATTAATGACCACGCCCAAAGACCGCTTTATTTGCCAATGATGGCTTGTAGGGCGGATTTGTATAATCATAACGGCCGAGAGGCTTAGGGTGGTAGCGATGTTTGTGAAAGGGGCGTTGGTTTCGGCAAGTCTAATCATGGCAATTGGCGGTCAAAATGCCTTTGTGCTAAAAAACGGACTGAAGAAAAACAATGTTTTTGCAGTCAGTTTGATTTGTTTTTTGTGTGATTTTTTGCTGATGACCATCGGTGTGCTGGGCTTGGGGTCAATATTGGCAACCAACAAATGGCTAAGTGGCGGATTGGCAATTTTTGGTGCGGCATTTTTGGGTGTTTATGGGTTTAATTCCTTTAAAAGCTCATTTGCTGGCAATGACGCATTGCTTATTGATGGTCAAAATCAAGTTTCTGACAAGCTAAAAACCACAGTGCTTGCCACTTTGGCGGTAACTTTATTAAATCCCCATGTGTATTTGGACACAGTGGTGATTGTTGGCGGTATCGCAGGGACGCTGGCATTTGAGCAGAAATTACAGTTTTTGGCAGGGGCGTTGCTTGCCTCATTTGTCTGGTTTTTTGGTTTGGGCTTTGGTGCCAGATTTTTGTTGCCTTTGTTCCAAAAACCAAAAGCATGGCGAATTTTGGAATTTGTTATCGGTTGCATTATGTGGTGGATTGCCTTTGGCTTGCTTGCTTTTGCCTATCGGTTATTCATCGGGCAGTGATGGTCAGCAATTTGCGAGGTTTAGATGTCAGCACAAATAATCAAAACAGCTTATAATCAAGCCATTTATACAGCACGCCAAGAAAATTATGAGCATAACACTGCCAGTTATTGGCAGCAGGCGATTGCTGAATATGAGCAGCAACCGATTACGCTTCTAGGCTTTGCCTGCGATCAGGGCGTGCAACGCAATCAAGGACGCATTGGTGCAAAGCACGCACCAGATGTGATTAAGGTCGCCTTTGGCAAACTGCCAATCTCCAGCAAGCTATGGCGTGCTTTTGGTGATGTGGTTTTGTCAGGTGGGCTGGTCGCTGACGCTGGCAATATTCAGTGTGCTGATGATGATAAGATTGCTGTGGATATTTTGGAGCAATGCCAGAGCCAGTATGCTGACGATATTTGCAAGATTATTTGCAGTGGCAGCTTACCAATTGCCATCGGTGGCGGGCATGAGATTGCCTTTGGCTCGTTTATGGGGCTTTATCGTGCATTGGCATTGTCGGGCAGTCAGGATAAATCCATTGGCATTATTAATCTTGATGCACATTTTGATCTGCGTTGTGATAAATATGCAACCAGTGGCACGCCATTTTTGCAGATTGCTGATTTTTTGGCTCAGCACAATCAGGCGTTTCATTATTTGGCGATTGGCATCAGTGAGTTTGGCAATACTGCCGCTTTGTTTGATAAGGCAGAGCGTTTGGGCGTGCATATCATTGATGAAAATGCCTGTCATGAGCTATCTTTTGACGAGATTAAGGCACGGATTGACGCATTCATCGATGGTGTGGATGTGCTGTATTTGACGCTGGATTTGGACTGTTTACAGGCTGGCTTTATGCCTGCGGTCAGTGCGGTCAATGCCAAGGGGCTTGATGTGCATTTTGTTGAAAAATGCTTAATTCATGTTATCAAAAGTGGCAAAGTAAAAATAATAGACATTGCTGAATTTAATCCCAATTATGACATTGACGGACGGGGTGCAAAGGTAGCAGCACGATTATTGGCTCAGATGGCACAGGCGTTTTTGTTAGAAAAAATCAAATAAAACTTAATCAAAAATAAACCATTATCCATGACAATAGACAAGACAGCATAGGGAGCATTTATGAGATTTGACACCTTGATTATCAATGCCAACCTTGCCACGATGAATGAAGAGTTTGGCTTTGGTCGTGGTACGGCTTATGGAGCGGTAGCGAATGCAGCTTTGGGCATTGTTGATGGCAAGATTGCATGGATTGGCAGTATGGCAGAGCTATCCACACACCATGCAGACGAGAGGATAGATGCCTGTGGTGGCTGGCTGACCCCTGCATTGCTTGATTGTCATACGCATTTGGTCTATGCGGGCAATCGCAGTGATGAGTTTGAGATGCGACTAACTGGCGTGGATTATACAACCATTGCCAAAAATGGCGGCGGTATTTTATCAACGGTGCGTGCGACACGGCAGGCGAGTTTTGAACAGCTGTATGAGCAAAGTCTGCCCAGATTTTTGGCACTGGTTAATCAGGGCGTGGCGACCATCGAGATCAAATCAGGCTATGGCTTGGACTTAGACAGCGAACGAAAAATGCTCCAAGTCGCCAAAAAACTTGGCGAGGATTATGGCATCAGCGTACAAAAAACCTACCTTGCTGCCCATGCTCTGCCGCCAGAATACCAAGGCGATGCTGATGCTTATATTGAAAAAGTCTGCCAATGGCTGCCGATTTTGCACGCAGAAGGGCTGGTGGATGCGGTTGATGCTTTTTGTGAAAAAATTGCCTTTACCATTGAGCAAGTGGCACGAGTATTTAAGGTGGCACAGTCCTTGAATCTGCCTGTCAAGCTGCACGCCGAACAATTGTCCGACATGGGTGGCAGTGGCTTGGTGGCAAGTTTTCGGGGGTTGTCTGCTGACCATATTGAGTATTTATCCAGTGGCGATATTGTCAAAATGGCGGCGGCTGATACGGTTGCAGTGTTGTTGCCGACCGCCTTTTATTGCCTGCGTGAAACCAAAGTGCCACCGATTGATGAGCTGCGTAGCCATGCGGTAAAAATGGCGGTATCAACTGACTGCAATCCCGGCACATCGCCATCGGTATCGCTTATGCTTGCTATGAATATGGCTTGCACACTGTTTCGCCTAACCCCAGAGGAGGCGTTGGCTGGCACAACCATTCATGCTGCCTGTGCGTTGGGGCTACCAAATAAAGGTAAATTGGCGGTTGGCTGTGATGCTGATTTGGCAATCTGGCAGATAGACAGACCTGCGGATTTGAGCTATTTGATTGGACAAAATGTACTCAAACAGCTCATTATTGCAGGCAAATCACGCCACTGATGGTTAATGCTTAAGATAATAAAGAGCAGCTTATGGCTTTTGGGTTTTTTGTAGCCATCGCCATGGTTGCAATGCACCCAATGCCATACCAATCAGCCCAAGAAGCAAAGTGGCATCAATCATCTCGCCAAGCAGTGGCACGGCAAGCAGGCTGGCAATAAATGGTGCCAAATTGGCAATGCTGCCTGCCTGAAATACACCGATTTGTGCTACGGCTTTGGCATAGCTAATTGTGGCAATAATCACCACAAAAATACTATGAAACAGCCCTTGTATGACCAAATGCACTGGTTGATTGTTGGCAAAATTTGGTTCTACAAATAGCACATAGGCAGGAATGTATAAAATGGCAGACCATATCGCCACGCCACTCATGATGTGCCATGCAGAAAAATTCCATTGCCGTAATAAGACAGAAAATAGCCCCCAGCAAGCACCGCTTAAAATAAAAAACACATCACCGATGCCAAAGCGAGCATTGTCAGCAATCATCATCACCGCCATCAGCAGCAAGGTCGCCACAATAATCCCAAGACCGATGCCTGTGTGCTTGTCAATGCCTTGTTTTAGCACAACATAGCCTATCAGTGCGGCAAACAGCGGAAAAGTGCCATTTAAAAACACCACGCCGTGTGCCACAGGGGCATAAAAAAATCCACTATAAACCAAAGTGCAATAGCCAATACTGCCAACCAGTGCCAAAATCAGCATTCGCCAGTCAAACAAAAACCGATAATCTTTTTTTAGCCACAAAATCGGTATCAGTACCAAGGCTGCTATGCCAAACCGCAACAGCAACACATCCCAAACTTGGATTTGCCAGTAGGCGTTCATGCGAGCAAGCAGCCCAAAACTGCCCCAAATGCACATGGTGATAATGGTGAATAAATAGCCTTGTTGGGTGGTGCTTAGATGACGAAAGAATTTCATGGTAAGCAGTTGGTAAAAAGCAGAGTGCTTATTATATCACAAGCAAATTGGCGTACAAAACAAGCGTGCCATGAGAACTGTTTATAAAATTGGCAAAATTATGTTACAAAAATGACCAATGGGTCAAATTTGCCATTGTTTGGCGAAAATTTGCTTGTAATGGTTTACAAACTTGTCTGAAATGTGTATTGTATAGCTGTTGTTTGTTTTTAATTAAAAGAGGAAATTATGAAAATATTAGTTGCGGTAAAACGCGTTGTCGATCACAATGTCAAGGTGCGTGTTAAGGCGGACGAGTCAGGCGTGGAGCTTGCCAATGCCAAAATGTCCGTCAATCCTTTTTGTGAGATTGCCATTGAAGAAGCGGTACGCCTAAAAGAAAAAGGCATTGCCAGCGAAATTATTGCTGTATCAATTGGCACAAGTCAGGCAGCAGAGCAGATTCGCTCGGCATTGGCATTGGGGGCGGATCGTGGTATTTTGGTAGAAACTGACGAAAAAGCCCACCCACTGCAAGTTGCCAAAATCCTAAAAGCGGTTGCACAGGCAGAAGATGCCAAAATCGTTTTGCTTGGCAAGCAGGCGATTGATGATGATAACAACCAGACAGGACAAATGCTGGCTGCACTGATGGGTGTTGGTCAGGGTACTTTTGCCTCCCAAGTTGAAGTTGAGGGTGATGCAGTTAAGGTTACTCGTGAGATTGACGGTGGTTTGCAAACGGTAGCTTTGCCATTGCCTGCGGTGATTACCACCGATTTGCGTTTGAATGAGCCTCGTTTCCCAAAACTGCCAAACATCATGGCTGCCAAGAAAAAACCACTGGAAAACAAAACTCCAGCAGATTTTGGCGTTGATATGACCTCAAAATTACAAACACTCAAGGTTACAGCACCAAAAGAGCGTTCGGCAGGTGTTAAGGTGGCATCAGTTGATGAGCTGATTGACAAGCTAAAAAATGAAGCACGCGTGATTTAATTAACAGATAATAAGGATAATTAAGATGACAATTTTAGTCTATGCAGAACACGACAACCAAGAATTAAAATCAGCAACGCTATCAACGGTTGCAGCAGCAAGCAAAATCGGTGGCGAGGTACATGTATTGGTGGCAGGCTCTGGCTGTCAGGCGGTTGCAGAGCAAGCTGCCAAGATTGCAGGCGTGAGCAAAGTTTTGCTGGCAGATAATGTCGCCTATGCCAATCAACTTGCCGAAAATGTCGCTTTGTTGGTCAAGGAGCTGGCGGCAAGTTATAGTCATATTCTTGCTGCTGCAACCACCACAGGCAAGAATTTTTTGCCACGCGTGGCGGCGTTGCTTGATGTGAGTATGGTGTCAGATATTACAGCGGTCATTGATGCCAATACTTTTGAGCGTCCGATTTATGCAGGCAATGCCATCGCAACTGTCAAATCCAGCGAGAGCATCATTGTGGTATCGGTGCGTGCAACGGCATTTGACCCTGTTGAATCAACAGGTGCAGCAGCGATAGAGAGCGTGCCGCTTACGCTTGATGCTGGCAAATCAAGTTTTGTCAAAGAAGAGCTTGCGGTATCTGATCGTCCTGAGCTTACTTCGGCAAATATCGTGGTATCAGGCGGTCGTGCATTGGCAAGTGGTGAGAATTTTGCCAAATATATCGAGCCATTGGCGGATAAATTGGGTGCGGCAGTCGGTGCAAGCCGTGCGGCAGTTGATGCAGGTTTTGTGCCAAATGATATGCAGGTTGGTCAAACAGGCAAAATCGTTGCACCAAACTTGTATATTGCTGTTGGTATCTCTGGAGCGATTCAGCATCTGGCAGGTATGAAAGATTCTAAGACCATCGTGGCAATCAACAATGACCCAGAAGCACCGATTGCTGCGGTTGCTGATTATTTCTTGGAAGGGGATTTGTTCAGCGTGGTGCCAGAGCTCACTGACAAGCTATAATATCGACAAAAACGCACTCAATTGGGTGCGTTTTTTTTGGGTGTATTGATAGGGCTTGCTAATTATAATGCCCAAGCCAACCATTAAAAGCAAGGTTAATGTTGGGCAAATTGTCGCTGTCTTAGCATTTCATAAAAACAAACCGAGCCTGCAACCCCGACATTGAGGCTTTCTTGACCGTTTGGTTGGGGTAGGGCGATGGCGGTGGCAGTGCGTAAGAATATCTCGGATACGCCTTGACCTTCATGTCCCAGCACCCATGCGATTGGTTGCGTTAAGTTGTGCTGATAGATGACTTTGTCAGTATGGCTGCTGGTGGCGTATAGCGGTATTTTGACTTTTTGTAGAATGGCTTCATAATCGACTTGCTCAAAGATTGCCAAAGAAAAATGAGCCCCCATGCCAGCACGCAAGCACTTGGGCGACCAAAGATGGGCGGTGCCTGTAGTGCTGATGATGGTGCTGATGCCGACAGCGGATGCGGTGCGAAGCAAAGTGCCAATATTACCCAAGTCCTGCAACCCGTCCAAAATCAGACAATCGCTGGTGATAACACCCAGTGCAGGCGTTGGTATCTCGACAATTGCCATGATATCAACACCTGTACCTAGGCTACGAATTTGTTTATAAACAGCGTCTGTGGCAAGGATAATCGACTGAGCAATCTGCTCAATTAGCCCAGCAACTTCAGGGTGGCTGAGTGCAGATTGACCGATGATGATTTGCTTTATTGTGAAGTTTTGCTTAATTGCTGCTTCTATTAAATGCACACCCTCAAGCACGGTCTGACCGCTTTTTTTGCGTATGCGATGCTGCGTAAGCAAGGCGGCGGCGTGCTTAATGGTTGGGTTGGCAAGCGAGCTGATTGGGGTCATGCCACTGTTCCATCTGCCAGTATGCCTGCTTTGGCGTGCAATTGTCTGACATATTCAACCTCTTGTGTCGCCCCCAGTACAACTGGAATCCGCTGATGAATATGCGTTGGTTGAATCTGCATGATTCGTTGAACGCCGTCTGTGCTGGCACCACCTGCTTGCTCAATGACAAAGCTCATCGGATTGGCCTCATACATGAGCCGTAATTTGCCTGCCTTGCCTGCAATCTTGGTATCAAATGGATACATAAACACGCCGCCACGAATCAAAATCCGATGCACATCAGCAATCATTGCTGCCACCCAGCGAGTGTTATAATCTTTATTGCGTATGCCTGTATCACCTGCAACCAATTCATCAATATATTGCTTGATGGGTGCAAGCCAATAGCGATGGTTAGAGGCATTGATGGCGTACTCGGCTGTGGTTGGGCTGATGCGTACATTGTCGTTAATCAGCAGATAGGTTTGGGTATTTGGATCAAAGCTAAACATTGCCACGCCATTGCCCAAGGTCAGTGCAAGCATGGTGGAAGTACCATAAATAAAATACCCTGCCGCCAGCTGATTTTCGCCAGATTGTAAAAAATCTGCCTCAGTTGCTATCTCGCCTACGCGATGATACGGCAAAATAGAAAAAATCGTACCAACGGTCATGTTGATATCGATATTGCTTGAACCGTCCAAAGGGTCAAAGGTGATAAGTACAGTGCCGTCTTGGTTGGCAGGGCTGATTTCATCAAGTTCTTCGGAGGCGACGCCTGCACAGTTTGGGTTGCGAGTCAATGCCCCAAGCAGCAAATCATTTGAGATGACATCAAGTTTTTTTTGGGCTTCGCCTTGCACATTTTCGCCACCTGCATCACCATGAATGCCAGCCAATGCACCTTTGGCAAGCAAGTGGCTGATGGAAATGCTGGCGGTTGCCAAGGTGGTGATGGTGCTGGCAACGGCGGCATTGGCGTGGTTTTGCAGATACTGAGCAAGTGTTATCATGATTTATCCTTATCATTAAAATTGGTAGGCTGGGTTGATATTAAGTTTGTTAAAAATAGCAAACAAAATCACCACCAAAAACAATATCAGGGCTAAGGCTTATGGTGGTGTCAATCACGAGCCAATCGTGTGATAATGCCATATTTTAGCATGATTTTATCAAGAAAACTTGCAAAATTGGCACTGTTTTTGTGGGGAAAAATTTGCTAAAATGACTTAATTTATTTTTTTGACCGCCAGTTGGCAATTTGGCAAAAACCATTGGCAAAGCAAGTTTTGTATTATTTCAGGTTTTGATCTAAGGAATTTACATGAATAATGTTCAGGCACGCCTCAATGCACAGCTGGCACAACCGCAGCTGGCACCCAATGATGGCATTCGGCATTTTTTGGGCGTGGAGGGTTTGTCGTGTCGCCAGCTTGAGAGCATTATTGACAAGGCGATGGGTTATTTTGATGCCAAGGGCAGGCTGATAAATACCGATGAGCTGGCTGGTTGTACGGTGATGAACTTGTTTTTTGAGAATTCAACACGCACTCGCACGACTTTTGAGGCTGCCCAAAAACGACTGGGGGCAAATGTATTAAACCTTGATATTGCTCGCTCATCAACCAATAAGGGTGAGACTTTGCGTGATACACTGTGGAATTTGCAGGCAATGAGTGCTGATATGTTTGTGGTGCGGCACAGTGCCTCTGGTGCGGCACATTTTATGGCGACGCAGGTAACGCCAAATGTTGCCATTATTAACGCAGGTGATGGTTGGCACGCTCACCCAACGCAGGCAATGCTTGATATGCTCACCATCTATCGCGAGGCGAATAAACCATTTCACCAGCTGTCCGTTGCAATCATTGGTGATATTAAGCACAGTCGTGTGGCACGCTCGGACATAGCAGCACTACAGACTTTGGGCGTGGCGGATTTGCGTGTGATTGCCCCAAAGACCTTGTTGCCAAAAGGTATTGAGCGTTATGGCGTGCGTGTTTTTGAGGATATTGACAAGGGCTTGGCAGGTGTGGATGTGATTATCGGACTGCGTATCCAAAATGAACGCATTGGCTCACCGCTTTTGCCATCAACCAGTGAATATTTTAAGATGTATGGCATTACCGAGAGTCGTGTTCGCCTTGCCAATCCTTCGGCACTCATCATGCACCCAGGTCCTATGAACCGTGGCGTCGAGATTGCGTCTGCGGTGGCAGATGGGCCGCAATCGGTGATTTTAAAGCAAGTGAATAACGGCATCGCTGTCCGCATGGCGGTGATGGCGATGGCATTGGCAGGGCAAAAAGCCAGCAGAGCCAATTTGACCAATTAAGCTGCCAGCCTTAAGCGGTTTGTTCATTTTGCTGATAGCAACTGGCTGTGGTGATCGCCATCGTGCATTTTGCTTGGGTTTGCTGGTGGTAGAATGATACCAGTGATGATTGGGATTTTGCCAAATGCTCGCTTGGCTTATGGACTTGACAACCATCGGTTGATGCTTGATAAATTTTGCTCATGATAAGGATAAATATAAATGACTGTCTCAACAAAACAACACGCCTCTTTGACAAATTTATTGCCCAGCGATTGGCAATTTGACCAAAACCAGCTAGAAGGCGTGGACACGCAGGGCAAATGGCTAATACCGCCAATCGTGGATTTGTGTGCAAGATTAAGAGAGCCGGGGCATCAGTCGCATGGCACATTGGCAAGCGAAGGGCAGGCCGCCAGAGCAAATGGTATTTTGCACATTGTGCTGCCGCCTGATACCGACCCTGTGCTAGAAAATGGCTCTTTATTAAAGGGCTTGCGTGAAAAGGCGTTGAATGATGGCGGCGTGCATTTGCATATCTTGGGGGCGATGACAGCAGGTCTAAAGGGTGAGCAGCCTGCCAATTTGGCTGGATTAAAGCAAGGCGGAGCGATTGCTGTTAGTAAT
The DNA here is from genome assembly GCF_900156515.1 of Moraxella cuniculi DSM 21768. Classification (GTDB taxonomy): domain Bacteria; phylum Pseudomonadota; class Gammaproteobacteria; order Pseudomonadales; family Moraxellaceae; genus Moraxella; species Moraxella cuniculi. The sequence goes on from NZ_FTNU01000001.1 coordinate 33,585, forward strand.
GCTGGGGCAGGTTTTGCTAACGATTTGGCATTATTACGCTGCTTGGAATATGCGGCGACTTTTGGCATTAAGGTATTTTTTTATCCTGACGAGCCAAGCCTGTCGCGTGGCGGTGTGGCACATGAGGGCTATATCGCTTCATTTCATGGGCTGCAAGGGATACCGTGGCTTGCCGAGACCATTGCGTTGTCCAAGCAAATTCTGATGGCAGAAGAGACAGGGGTAAGCGTGCATTTTAGCCAGATTACCTGTCGTACTTCGGTGGAGCTGATTCGCTGGGCAAAGCAAAAAGGGCTGCCGATTACTTGCGATGTTGCCATGCACCAGCTGCACCTGACCGATGATAATATTGAGGGCTATAATGCCAATGCCTATGTGTTACCACCACTTCGCAGCAATACCGACCAAAAAGCATTGATTGCAGGTTTGCAAGATGGGACGATTGATGCGATTTGTAGCCATCATGAGCCATTATCAATGAGTGCCAAGCAAGCACCGTTTGCCGAAAGCACAGCAGGCATTAGTAATTTTGATACCTTTGTGTCTTTGGGTTGTCAGTTGGTGGCTGATGGCGTGCTAACTGCCGAGCAATTGATTGAAAAAATCTGCCTAAATCCTGCCAAGATTGCAGGCATTGATAACTATCATGCCATCGGTGGTGCGGTGCTGCTTGACCCAGAGGCGAATTGGACAGTGTCGGCAGAGACCATGCTGTCTGCAGGCAAAAACACGCCTTTTATGGGGCAGGTATTAACTGGCAAAGTTTGCCGTGTGTTTTTTGATTAATCATGATGCAAGCGATGACAAAGACACTGTATCTGTTCGTGCCTGCGGTGCGTCTTGATAGAGTATCAAAGGCGATTGCCACAGGTGTTGATAAGGTCATCATCGATCTGGAAGATACGGTTGCAGACAATGCCAAAGATTCGGTGCGTCAAGCGTTGCTGGATTTTGATAAGCAGACGACGCATCGTTATTGGTTGCGGATTAATGCTTATGATACGGCAGCTTACCAAGCCGATATCGCCTGCGTGAATGAGCTGGTGCAGCTGGATGGTTTGTTGTTGCCAAAATGCCAATCTGCCGAACAGGTGACACAGGTATATCAGCAGAGCCAAAAACCCATCATCGCTATGATTGAGACAGCGGCAGGGCTTGCCAATCTTGTGCAGATTGCACAGGCGACAGGTGTGCAGGCATTGAGCTTTGGTTGTTTGGATTTGGCACAGTCATTAGGGGTGCGTCCAGATTCGGCTGCTTATGCGACCTTGCTTGACAAAGTTCGCACGGATTTGTTGGTATATTCAGCGGTTTATGGATTGCAGCCACCGATTGAGACCATTTTTGCCGATTTTGCCAATGAGCAGGCTTTTGCCGACCGTGTGGCGTATTGGCGTGATTTTGGTTTTGCTGGGCAATTGCTGATTCACCCAAAGCAAGTGGCGATTGCACGGCGTGTACTGGCAGATGAACAGGATTGGGCATTTGCCGAGGCGATTTATCAAAGGTATGAACAAACGGGTGAAATTGCTTTTGCCATTGACGGCAAGATGGTGGATTTGCCCTTAATACAGTGGGCAAGGCGACTGCTTGACAAGTAGTTTGGGCGGTTTCGATTCATCTTTTGCGGTAAATTTCCCACCACTGATCCAACTTCCCTACACCATGTGCCAGTGGTAAATGCTGATTGTCATCACCACTTGGGGTTTGATGGCGATAAAGCCAATCTTTCGCTGGCTGATTGTCTGCCGTGATAGCTTTTTAATAAAATCTGACCGTATTCAAATCGCCAAATGCTTACTTTGTAGGCTTGGTTTTTGATGTTAATTTATGCGTTTGCCATACCGTCATGTTGATGGCGGCTTTGGCAAGATGGTACTAAGCACGCTCACTGATGATGGCGATGGCGTGATTAATGTCTGGCAAATTGTGCAAAACCATAAACAGTCTATCAATGCCCAGTGCTATCCCACTGCAGGCGGGCAAATCATCGCACGCATTAAGTAGGTTGTAATCAATGGGCATGGTGGGCAGATTTAGCTTGGCTCGTAGTGCATTGTCAGCTTGAAATCTCGCCAACAGCTCGTTTTTATTGGCAAGCTCATCATAGGCATTGGCAATCTCAATACCGTTGATATACAATTCAAATCGGCTTGCCACCAGATGCCCATTATTATCTGTGCTGATTTTGGCAAGGGCGGCAGTGGCAGGCGGATAGTCTGTGATAAGTGTCGGTGCCTCAAAGCCCAGCTTGGGCTCAACCAAATGGCTAAACAGTAAATCAAGCCAGCCTTGTCTATCTACACCCATATCCAGCCTGATTTTATGGTGCGTGGCACAGGACTTGAGTTCTGTCAGACTGGCGGAAAATGGGTGAATGGCGGCGTATTTTTCAAAAGCATCGGCGTAGCTTAGCTGTTGCAGCTTGATGGGGTGGTGAAATACCGCTGCCAGCAGCTCCTCTAGTTCGCAGGCTAGCATCGCCAAGTCAAATTTTGGCCGATACCATTCTAACATGGTGAATTCTATATTGTGCCGCCCCCCTTGTTCATTATCACGAAATACTTGGCAAATCTGATAAATTGGCACTTGGTAGCTCGCCAAAAGTCGCTTCATGGCAAACTCAGGCGAAGTGTGCAGATAGCCTGTGTGTTTTTTGCCATGGTGATGAAACAATGCCTGCACGGATTCGATATAAACATCGGTATTGCCAGCGTGCGACAAAATGGGCGTTGTTACCTCCAGTACATTTTTTGTCAGGAAAAAATGACGGATACTGCTGAGCAGTTGGGCTTTTTTTTGGGCATGAGCAAGACTTAGCGTCGGCATATAGGTGGTTGTCATAATGTTGGCTTTTGGGTTTGTTTTGATGATTAAAAAATCCATTCACGCCGCAGCGGATAGTTTTTGCGTAAGCGGTCAAAATCATCACCACGCACACCATGGTGATTGATTGCCTGTAGCTTGGCAAAATCAGCTTCAATGTCATAAAAATTCTTAAGAATTTCTAAATTAAATTTATTTAATAATTCATCAAAAAAATAAGGATTGGGGGGTAATAAAGGAGCAAGGGTTTGTTTGATTGGCAGTTCAAAATGCCGACAAAACGCTTGATAAATCATGTCCGTACCGCGAATTTTGCCCTCAAGTGTGTAGCCTGCAATGTGTGGCGTGGCAAGCGATACTTTTTTTAGCAATTCATCATCAATATGGGGTTCATTTTCAAATACATCTAATATAGCAGTTAAGTTTTTATTATTTATGGCAGCTAATAGGGCAGCTTGGTCAATCACCTCGCCACGGGCGGTATTGATAAGCAGGGCGTTGGGGCGAATACGTGCCAATTGTTCATGACTGATGAGCTTGGCAGTGGGGTGCGTGCCTGCGTGTGTCAGTGGTGTGTGAATGCTGATGACATCGGATTGTAGTAGCTGTTCAAAAGTGGCATTGTTGATGGCTGATGGTGCCAAAAATGGATCATACCCCAACACTTGCCAGCCGAGTTTGTTGGCATAATTTGCCAGTGTGCTGCCAATATTACCAAGTCCAATAATGCCAAGCTTGATTGGCGTGTGGCGTGCCTCTGGCAAGGTGCGTAAGATGGCAGTGATGACATATTGTGCAACAGAATGCTTGCTGCAGCCAGCGGCATTGGCGAAGCTGATGTTAAATTTTTGCAAAAAATCACCATCTACATGGTCTGTACCGATGGTTGCCGAGCCAACAAACTGCAAATTAAGGTGTGATATGTTGGCAAGGTTTTGTGCATTGATTGGCGTAACCGAACGAATGAGCAATGCATCAGCACGGTGCTGCTGTAGCACCTCGCCAGTAATATCGCGACCTGCCATCTTAATCAGGCGAACCTTGTGATGATTCAGATAGCTTTCTAGATGGCTGATATTTTCATCAGCAATGACGGTGATCATGATTTATCCTGTGGCTGCTCGGGATTGTTTTTTGTGATGGCATCGTGGTCTAGGATTGGCGCAGGGTCGGTATCGGCAAGCAACGCCTCTCCGTCAGCAACCACAAAACCACTGCGGCGACTGGCAAAAATCTCGCTTTTGTGCTGGCTTATCCACTCTCGCCAGACCGCCAAAGCAATGGCAAGCACAACAGGGCCGATAAATAGTCCCACAAAGCCAAATGCCGTCAAGCCGCCAAGCACACCAATAAAAATGATGATAAAAGGAATTTTGGTGGCACCGCTGATGACGATGGGGCGAATCAAATTATCCACCCAACTGATGACCAAAATACCCCAAACGGCCAAGCCAATCCCTTGCGTGGTAAAGCCTTGTGAAAGCAGCCAAAGCGAAACTGCACCCCAAGCAAAAGGCGTACCAAACGGAATCATCGCCACCACAAAGGTGATGAGCGTGAGCAAAATCGGACTGGGGGCACCAGCAACAGCATAGCCGATACCAGCCAGCAATGCTTGAGCCAGAGCGGTCAAGCCAATGCCATAAACCACCGCTTGCGTGGTGCTGGCGATGGCGTTGATATAGTGATCAATGCGATCGCCGATGATATTTCGCATGGCTTGGCGGATTTGCTTGACCAAACTTAACCCATCACGATAAAAGAAAAACACGGTCATCAATGCCATGCCGAGTTTGGCAAAGTTTTTCAATGCAGCATCAAAAGCGATTTTGCCATAGTGCAAATGCGACTGAATCCAGTTGCGTACAGCTGCCATTGAACTTTCTGGGTCTTTGTTAATCTCCCAGAGTATGTCTTTGATTTGCTGACCGATGACAGGTAGGTTTTTGATGTTTTCTGGCAAATCTACATAGCCTGCTTGCAGCCGTCTGACAGCCATACTATAAAAATTCACCACTTCATGCTGCAAATAAATAACACCGATAGCAAGCGGAATGCCAATAATCAGCGTGATGGAGACAGTCATGATTAATGCACTTAAAGTGGGGCTAAGTCGCACTTTTTGGTGAAAAAATTGATACAAGGGAAAGGTAACATAGGCCAAAATCGCTGCCCAAATCGCAGGTGAGATAAAAAAACGCACCACTTGCAGGCACAGAATTACCAAAACTGCCAACAAAATAAATGCCAACAGTCGCTGCAGGACAATTTCTTTGCTCCACTGCTCAATCATAACTTGCCACCGAAAAATTTATTGTATTTTGCCAAAAATACTGTCATCTTGCAAATGACAATTTGATGAATATTATCGCACCAAGCGATTAAGTGCATTGGCAAAGGCAATTTTATCTTTGTCGCCATAGCGTGCTTGCTTGCCCATTTGGTTGGGGTTTAGTAGACCTGTGGCACGCATTGTATCCATAAAATCACGGGCGTTTAATTTGGATTTGATGGTGTCGGCAATAAACTCTTCGCCATGTACGCTTAGTGCTTTGGCGGATTTTGCCAAGATAGCATCTGCCAGCACAATGTCATTGGTGATAACCAAATCGCCCTTGCTGACAGCGTTGATGATGTAATTATCCGCCACATCAAAGCCATGAGCAACAACGATATTCGCCAAAAAGGGCGAGGGCGGTAGCCTGATGGGGTGATTGGCGACAAATGTACTCATCACCTCACAACGCAAGGCGGTTTTGATAATTAATGTCTTGGCAATGGCAGGGGTGGCATCAGCATCAACAAAAATCTGCACAAAGCACCTAGCAATTGGACTGCTGTACGATGGATTCAATGTGCTGATGGTCGGTGATTGATTCGCTGATGATGGTCAAATGCCCAATCTTACGCCCAGCTCGCTCGCTTTTGTGATAGTGGTGAAAATTCACCCCATCGGTTGCCAAGATGTCATCAAGGTTTGGGTATTTGCCGATGATATTAAGCATGACAGAGGGTTTGATAATGCTGGTGTCACCAAGCGGCAATCCTACTACAGCACGAATGTGGTTTTCAAATTGGCTACAAGCCGCACCCTCAATGCTCCAATGTCCAGAATTATGCACGCGTGGGGCAATTTCGTTGGCGATCAGTTCTGATTTGCTGACAAATAACTCAAGCGTCAAGACGCCAACATAGTTAAGATGAGTTAAAATTCTCTCAATGCTTTTTTGGGCTTGTTTGTTTAAAATTTCGGCATCGGCAGCAGGAGCGATGCTTTTGGACAAAATGCCTTGCTGATGATGATTTTCGACCAAAGGATAGAAGCGAACATCGCCATTTTTGCTACGCACAGCGATGATGGAGACTTCCCGTTCAAAATCAATAAACCTTTCGGCAATCAGTGGTGCTGGAGTGCTTGTCAAGCCTCCCTCGCCTGTGGTTGCACTACCAAGCTGCCCCCAAGCAGCGGCAATATCATCGGTTGTTTTGATGACAAATTGCCCCTTACCATCATAGCCACCTCGAGAGGTTTTTAGCACCAATGGCAGACCAAGTTTATTGCATGAATCTTGTAGTTCTGCTAATGAATTAACCACACGATAAGGTACGGTGCCAATGTTTAGCTCGTCAAATAAGGCTTTTTCGATTAAGCGGTCTTGGGCGATTGCCAAGGCGTTTGGCGGTGGATAAATACCTTGTTTTTGCTGGCTTAATAATTCGGCAGTTTCTACAGGTGTGTTTTCAAATTCTAAGGTAAAAACATCGCAAGCGGCAATAAATGCCTCAAGCTGATGGCTTTTAAAAACCTGCCCATACAATCCTGCTGGCGGATTGTCCGCATCTTCCAAAAACACACAACGATGGCCAAGTTTTAAGGCGGCTTGAGCCAACATCATGCCCAATTGACCACCGCCTAAAATGCCAATGGTTTTGCTGTTTGTGTTGATAGCGGTGGTAGTCATAATTTATCCAAAATTTATCCAAAATAACAATGGGGCTATTATCGCATATTTTGCCATAAATTTCACGCCCAACATCAGTTGATGATGCCAGGGGTGGGGCTGTTTAACACAGTTTGGGTTTGTTGGCTGCGAAAATCGTGCAGTTTTTTGGCAAGGGTGCTGTCATGCAGTGCCAAAATCTGAATGGCAAGCAAGGCGGCATTGAATGCCCCTGCGGTGCCGATGGCCAGCGTGCCAACAGCGACACCTTTGGGCATTTGGACGATGGATAGCAAGCTGTCCCAACCACTTAGTGTGCTGGATTTGACAGGCACGCCAAGCACGGGTAGGGCGGTTTGGCTGGCACACATACCGGGCAGATGGGCAGCCCCGCCAGCCCCTGCGATGATGATTTGCAAGCCTTTTGCTTGGGCGGATTTTGCATAATCAAACAATTTGTCAGGTGTGCGATGAGCCGAGACCACTTCACATTCAAAAGCAACACCAAAGTCTGCCAGCAGCTGTGCCGCCTCGCTCATGGTTGCCCAATCAGATTGAGAGCCCATAATAATGCCAACTTTTGCAACGCCAGCAGGGGAGGAGATGGGTGCAGGCTGGGTAGTAGTCATGTTTTTCCCTTAAAATTTCAAATAAAACAATAAATAAGCCAAGCTGATAAATTAGCACATTTGCACAAAAATAGCAATTTATCCAGCAGACTGACCTAATTTTTGGCGTGTGATATTTGGTGGCTTGGCTAGTATCGTTTGTGGTTGATTGTTATCACGATACAAAATGGCACAATTTGGCGGTGATAAAATTGCACCGCCGCAGATGGTAGCCAAGAGATGTGCTTGCCAAAATTTGCCATAAGGAAGGTTAGCCACCTAAGTATTGGACAAATTTGTCATCGGATAATGTTGGGTTGTCGGTATCGAATTGATAAGCGGTCAAATGGCCTCCGCCCCCTGCAGAATAATCCGTGCAGACCACGCTGTCGGACAGTATCGTAGGCGTGCCTGTCAGCCAATAATGCCCGATAAAAGTTGGCTTAGTGTTATTTGCCCGAAATGGCGTTGTGATAACCATTGGCTGATTGTCGGCAGCTGGGTGCAGCATGGTGTTTGCACCCAGTTGGGCAGCGGCAGCCAATGGCAGTGTCTGCCAGTTTTCCAGCCACCATTTGACACGCGTGCGATGGCGTATGATTTGCCCATCGGTCAGCACCATGCCTGCGGGCAAAGCCACCTCAATGCCTTTTAGCAGATTTTCAATGGCGTGATATGGAGCAGAGTCTGCCGTACTGCTCGCTATCACAGTGCATGGATTGAGGCAGTTGTTGGCACTTAGGTGTGTCGTGAGCGTTTTTTGGGCATCGTTATCCCAGCAGGCATGCACAACTTGTAAATCTGGCAAATCAAGCCAAAGTGGCAACTCATACATTCGCTGCAGCCAATAAGTATGCGTCGCCGAGCCAAAGGGTGCTTCTGCCAAAAATGCTTGGTGCTGATGAGTGTTGCGGTCAGTGTGCGGACGACAATAACCGCCATCAGGGTGTGCTGTGGCGTAGGCGATGGCATTGTATTCATGGTTGCCCATCACAGCAAGGGCGACACCAGCATCAATCATGTCAAAGACGATTTGTAAAGTCTGCAATTGAGCAGGGCCTCTGTCAATAAAATCACCAACAAAAATCGCCTGATGATTGGCTGGTGGTTGATAGTATTGCCCTTGATGGCGATAGCCCAGTTTCTCAAGCAGTCCGATGAGTTTGTCAGCGTGTCCATGAATATCGCCGATGATGTCATAAATCATAATATATCCGCTACCAAGTCTAAGTGGTTAAATGATTATCCATGTGCCATTTGGGTAATTGGTTTGGGCATGATTGCCAAATTGGCTTTATTAATATAGCACAATTGCCAAAGTCTTGACAAAATTGGCTGGACTTTTTGTAACAAAACTGCTATATTTTAAATTTTATAATAACTATATTTTAATGATAAATTTAACAAAACAACAAAGTGAACAAACAACCGATGTGCCACAACAGACCTTGTCCATTATTTATCAAGATGAATATCTGGTGGTGGTAAATAAACCTGCAGGTATGCTGGTTCATCGCTCATGGCTGGATAAAAACGAGCGTCATGTCGTCATGCAGCAGCTGCGTAATCAGCTGGGCTGTCATGTGTATCCTGTGCATCGTTTAGATAGGCCGACTTCGGGGGCGTTGTTATTTGCCTTGTCCAGTCAGGTTGCAAGGCAGCTGGCTGAATTGTTTGAACTTCATCAAGTAGAAAAAAGTTATCTGGCGGTGGTGCGTGGCGTGATTGATTCGGGCAGGATTGATTATCCGCTCAAGCCACGATTGGATAAGATTGCTGATAAATTTAGCAACCCTGACAAGCCAGCAGAGACTGCTATTACCGATTATCAAGTACTGGCAACGACCGAGCAGCCTTTTGTTTCTTGTAAGCGGTTTGCAACTTCTCGTTATAGTTTGGTGGCATTAACACCAATCACAGGACGCAAGCATCAATTGCGGCGACACATGAAGCATATTTTTCACCCCATCGTTGGTGATACCACCTATGGCGACAAGGTGCAAAATCGTGCCATTGCTGCCCATGTAGGAGTGCGTCGTTTGATGTTACACGCTTATCGTTTGGCATTTGTGCACCCTGTTACAGGGCGGCATTTGTCGGTGATTGCACCGCTTGATGATGCGTACCAAAAATTGCTAACAGCATTTGCTTGGCAGGGCGTGCTGGCTGATTGACTTGCCAAAAGCACCAAACTGCCAAGGTGAGTGCTTAAAGTGGCTTGACCACCGCCAGAATCACCACGGCAATCAAAATTACAACAGGAATCTCATTAAACATACGCCAATAAGTGTGGCTTTTGTAATGAGGGTTATCCACGAGGCGTTTGCGAAATTGACCGCAGAGCAAATGATAGACGGTTAGACAGATGGTTAGGACAAGTTTAATATGCAGCCAGCCCTGACTAAGATAAACGCTCGGTGCTAGGGCAATCATGCTTAGCCCAAAGCCCCAAGTAGCAATCATGGCAGGGGTCATAATGCCGCGATAGAGCTTGCGTTCCATCAAGGCAAATCTGTCTTGGCTGGGGGTATCTTCGCTCATGGCGTGATAGACAAACAGTCTTGGCAGATAAAAAATTCCAGCAAACCAACAAACCATGCTGATGATATGAAAGGCTTTTAGGTAATCAATCATGCTTATGCTCGTCTTTATCGCTGGCTGAAGGGTAATTAGGCTTGCTATTATAGCACAGTTTTTATCCTTCAGTCAGCAGATGGCACTAGGCGGTCAATGGGCAATGGCTGGGTGGTTGTTCGGATATGGCAACACCGCTCATGGCATCGATGATTGTTGGTTTGGGTGCTGCTTTGGCGGCAACCAGACCCAGTTCAGCCATGAGACGATCGTCATGTGAGGTGGATTGATTGCCTGTGGTGAGCAGCTTATCACCATAAAAAAACGAATTGGCACCCGCCATAAATGCCAAGGCTTGCTCGCCATCGCTTAGGCTTTCGCGACCTGCCGACAGTCGCACATGGCTGGTCGGGCAGCAGATGCGTGTTACCGCGATGGTGCGAATCCATTCAATGACGGACAGTTTACCTTCGGCAAGTACCTTGTCGCCCAGTGGTGTACCTTGAATTGGAACGAGCAAATTCACAGGAATGGACTGTGGCGGTATTGGCATTTGCGTGAGTTCATAAATCCAATCAATACGATCTTCGCGGCTTTCGCCCATGCCAACGATACTGCCCGAGCAGACATTGATGCCTGCATTGCGTACATTGTCAATGGTGTTTAGGCGGTCGTCATAACTGCGAGTACTGGTAACGGTGTCATAGTAGTTACGCGAGGTATCCAGATTGTGATTATAATAATCCAGCCCAGCCTCCGCCAGTGTCTGTGCTTGGTCGGCATTTAACATGCCCAAAGTCATGCAGGTTTCAAGCCCCATTGCCTTAACCTCACTGATAAGCTCAACCAAATAGGGCATATCTTTGGCACTGGGGTGTTTCCATGCTGCCCCCATACAAAATCTTGATGAACCCTGTGCTTTGGCACGACGGGCGGCTGCCAAGACTTTGTTAATCTCTAGGCGTTTTTCGGCAGTAAGTCCAGTTTTGTCGCGATAATGACCCGACTGCGAACAATAGCCACAATCCTCAGGGCAGTTGCCTGTTTTGATGGATAATAAAGTGCTGATTTGTACTTCGTTTGCGGTGAAGTGCTTGCGATGCACCGTTTGTGCTTGCAGCAACAAATCCATCAGTGGCAAATCAAACAAGCGTGTGATTTCGTCCTTGCTTATTGTGGTCATCATGGTTTTCTCACTTTTGCCAAATTAATTACCAATACCAAAAATTAACTGATTAAATCGCCAAAAGCACGATGCTGATGACTAAGTGAACAATTGTAGCGAAAAATTCATCAAATAGCAAATCACCCTGACAATGCCAACAAGTTATCGCTGTCTATTTGACCGTGCTGCTTTGATGGCTGTGCCAAAGTTTTGGCTATTTTTGCAGTTTTTGCTTTAGGTTGCCAAGCAATTCTTTGGCATTTTGTGCATAGGGTTTGGCGATTGCCACCAGTGGCTTGACTTGGTCAAGGTAAGGTTGATACGCTTCTGGGACGCTGGCGGCTTGTTTGCCGATACTGGCGAACCAAAGCAGTAATTTATAATCACCAGTGATGGTTATGTCGCCATCTTGAATGGCAGTCATAAAGGCGGTTATATCGCCTTTGGTCAGCAGTTGTACACCAGTCATTGCGTCTTTAAAATCAATCGTCAAATCGGCATTGTGTGCCGTGCCAAGCGACTGACCGAAGTGAGAGTTTTCAAAGCGAAAATAGCGTGCCATCTCAGGTGCGACAAACTGAATGCAGACATTGCGGTCTTTGATAAGATTATTAAAAGTTTCGTTATCACGGTTTTTTGCAAGGTTTTGTAGGCGTAAGCCAAGCAGTGCCAGCAGTGCATCAAGTGGATTGGTTTTGACATTGATAACGGGTATTGTAAACATAACACTTCCTTAAAAATATCTAAAAATCATCGGCTGCATTTGTCAAGGCGATGACCAAGCACATACAGCACGCCTTCTAGCCCTGTTGTATTGATGGCGGCATCGGCTTTGGCTTGTACGATGGGTTTGGCGTGATAGGCAATGCCAATATCACTGATGTTCATCATCGGCAAGTCATTGGCACCATCGCCAATACAGACGATCTGCTGTGGCGACAATCCCAGACGCTCGGCAACTTGTTGGGTGATGATGGCTTTTTGGGTGCCGTCTAAGATGGTATCGCCAATCGTGCCTGTGAGAGTTTTGCCATCGCTTATCAGTGGATTGGCATAGTACTCATCAATGCCAAGCGTGTTTGCAACATATTTGGCAAATGGTTCAAATCCACCCGAAATCAGCACGGTATGATAGCCCAGTGCTTTTAGGGCATGAATGGTCGCTGCTGCACCACGGCTAAAGCTGATTTGCTTGGTGATAATTTCATCAACAATCTCAATGGGTGCCTCTGCAAGCAGTGCAACACGACGGGCAAAACTGGTGGCAAAATCAATCTCGCCACGCATGGCTTGTTCGGTGATTTCGGCGACTTTTTCTGCCACGCCGCAGAATTTGGCAAGCTCAACGATGACTTCTTGCTCAATCAAAGTCGAATCCATATCAAAGCATGCCAAGCGATGCTCGTTGAGCATTTTTTCTATGGATAAAATATGCACATCGGCATGAATGTGGGCGGACAGATGGCTGCTGATTTGTTCATCAAGGATATGGGCGGCAGCGTCTTTATTGATCGCAAAATTGGTTTTTGGGGCGAGTAAATAGCGGTGAATTGCTACATCGGCAAGTGCTTCATCACTGCTGATTTTATGCGTGCTGACTGCAGGGGCATCATCTATGAGTGAATGCAGTTGCCAATTGGGCTGTGATTGCACCCAGTTTTGTATAAGGGTGTCAATGTTTGATTCTGTCGCTGGGCTGACAATGATGATGGCAAAAATAGGCAACGCAGCAAGCGTGGCATAAGCATCATCGGTGCCGAAGTCCGCCCCTGTTGGCACGCTGGGCAGTTTGCCGCTTAAGCTACTTAGGGTATTTTGCCATGCTTTGCTATTTTTTGGCAGCTGATAGGTATAAGACATATCCAAATTATCCTTGTTGTCAGAATTACCATATTAGCAGGTAATGAGTGATTTTAAAAGAGCAAACGCAGGATTTGTGCCATTTTCTGATCAGCATTTTGGGCAAAAGTGCCAAACTTGCCATCGCCACCCATGGGCTTATTGGTTGATTGTAGGAGTCTATTAAGTGGATTTTTGACAACAAACCACAAAAGTGTTAAGAAAATTCACCAAAGCTGATAACTATATTGTCATTTGATGATATAATGGGACAATTTAACCGTTTGAATTATAATTTGGCAATTATCATGACTTATCTAGCACCCAGACAGGGTATTTTTGCGGCGATTGTTTTGGCAAGTTTGACACTGCATTTATTGTTTTTTGTCATCAGTGCCGAGCGTGGCATCAATGCTCAAAATCAGCAAGTAGTAAACCATAGCGTTGCTGCTTTAAGCCAAGAATTGGTCGCACCGTTGGCAGCCTATGATAGGGTTAGCATGAGCGTAATTGCCGAGCCGTATACCAATGAGCAAGCGGTGGGTTATATTGGCATCTATGATAGCCAAGGTCGTATATTGGTGCCTCTAGGAGAGGCAAGCGATGGCTATCGCACCGAGCAAATCATCGCTACAGGCGATCAGGTGCTGGGCAAGGTTGCGGTGCAAGCCAAACCAATCAGCCGTGCACAAATTTTGTCGGATAATTGGGTGTTTTTGCTCAGCGTTATTGGCTTACACATCATCTTGTGGTTGGTGTATGGCTATGTTGCACGACCAACTGCCGAATTAAAGCGTCAAATTGCCCAGCGTGTACGAACGGATTTATTAAACAAAGGCTTGTTAAGCGAGCAGCAACCTGCCAAGGTTGAAGCTGCTGAGCCAGAGCAGTCGCCATCACAAGCAAGCGATGACGAACAGGACGATGAGCTGCAAATTGATGATTCAAGCGATGAAACCACGCTGTCGGCTGCTTACACGGTGCAGTTAAGCTATGATGATCCACGACATTTATTGGCAACTGTGAGTATTGATACCAAAGCGGCTTATTTGGCTCTGTGCGATCAGTTGTTTGACAAAGCGTGTCAGGCGTTGCTTGAGTTGCCTTTGTTTGCAGGCGTGGAGACCGCCAACAAAAAAACCTTTGACGACTCAGGCGTATCAATCACACTGCATGCCAAAGAGCCAACCGCCAAGACAGCGACAGCGGCGGCACTTTTGTCCAAATTGCTGGTGATGGTCAATGAAGTGGTGTACCAAAAGCACCGTGAAATCAGACGCTTTGCCTTGCCTGTTAAGGCGGTCTGTAGCGATGCTGATTCGGCCGAGATTGCCAAATTAATCTCTTTAAACCGCAAAGAGCAGCTGTTGATTATTTTGCCAGAAGCAGGGCGAAATCAGGTCTCAACCTACATGAGCCTATCTGCACTCAAGCAGCCAAGAAGCACCCACGAAAGAGATGCTCGCGAGATTGTCAGCGTAACCAATGCCACCACCGAGCGTCTAAAAATTGCTTGCGATAAAGTCTTGCTTTTTGAAGATAATGCTTGACAAAATGGCTATTTTGTTTTATAAGGCTATCAATCCATACGGCAAACTGTGCCATAGCGTACAATCTGACTAAGGAGTCATTATGAGTAATATTGATGATGATTTTGATGATGATAATTTTGAAGAAGATGCCGATGCACAACTGGCAGACGAATCCAAGGCAAAACCGCTCGAAAAACGCCTAAAAATCGATGCTTTATTAGAAGAGCAGCGACTGAACAAACTTAAGCGCGCCTTAGAAGATGGTGATGATTTTGCAGAATTTGATGATTTGGACGATTTGGATTTAGATGACGATTTTTAATCGCTAAGTCATGGTTTGATTTGCCAGCTGATTTGACTTTTGGGGCAAAGTCGCCCATTGTGGTCAATCTTGACTATTTATATAACTGGATATTTCATGAACAAACAACAATTATTTGATTACCTAGAATCACCTGCCAATGAGATAGGGCTTGACCCAATCGCTGCCCATGGTTTTTTGACGGCAACGGTAGTGGGCAAGCCTTTACCAAATTGGCTGTCGGCATTTTTTGAGGGTGGCGATAGTCGCGTGCCTAATGATGTCAAGGCAGCGTTGGTGGCATGGCAACAGGAGCTTGTTGATACCTTAAAGGCCGAACAGCCGATTGAGTTGCCATTTGATGCCAGTGAAGAGGCTGAAGATTTTAGCGAAGATGGTGATTTGGCGGCGTGGGCAATTGGTTTTGTTGATGCCATGTATTCTGATGAAAATGTTGATTGGTTTGACGATCCTGATACCGAAGAAGAGGTGGCGATGCTGACCTTACCGATGGTTGTTTTGTCAGGTATTGATGAGGAAATGGACGATATGCGTGACGATGAAACGCTTGCCCAAATGGCAAATGCACTCGAGGATAATATCACAGAGTTGTTTTTATTGTTTCATACACAAGAATAATCAATTATTTGATAAAAGCGGGCTTGTCCTGCTTTTATTTTGCCAGTTGTTTGCTTGACGAGCTGGGCTTTGACTTTAGATGCTATCAAGCTGGCGCCAAGATTTTTCACAATTGTCAGGAAATAACAAAACCAGATATAACAAGGGCTGTCGCACAATAGTGGACAGCCCTAGATTTATATTTGGTAGGCGTAAACGGACTCGAACCATCGACCCCCACCATGTCAAGGTGGTGCTCTAACCAACTGAGCTATACGCCTGTGTAATTGCGTGCTATTTTAGCAAACTTTTGGCAAAAAGCAAGCGTTTTTTGTATTTTTATGACGATTTTGTATTTTTTGCCATCTGGTCAAATTGATAGATGTCAATCGGTGTTTTAAACGGGCGATTGGGCAGTTCTTGCACCAGCTTTGGCACAAGGTAGCCAGAGAGTCGCTCAAGTAATTGCCAATAAATCGCTACCGCTTGCTCAATGGGCAGGTCAAAATGTGCTGCACCTGCCACCTTGTCCAAAATATGCAAATAATAAGGCAAAATACCAGCGGCGAATAACGCATGGCTTAGTTGTGCAAGCGTATCGGCATTATCATTAATATTTTTTAATAAGACAGTTTGGTTAAGTAGCGTAATTCCTGCCGCTTTTAGGGCGTGGCATTTATCGCTAAGTGATGTGTCAATTTCGTTGGGGTGGTTGATGTGCAGCACCAATACAATGCTTTTTGATTGGGATTTTAATAACTCAATCAGCTCATTATCAATGCGGTTGGGTAGCACCACAGGCAGGCGTGTATGTAGGCGAATGGTGTGCAAGTGATTGATTGTGCTAAGTTTATCCAGCCACAGTTTAAGCCGTTTGTTGCTTAAGTTTAAGGGGTCGCCGCCGCTTAGTATTACTTCATTAATTTGTGAATTTTTATTTATATATGCCAGAATCTCATCAATTTGTTGCGTGTTGGGCTGGTTGCCAGCATAATCAAAGTGCTGGCGAAAGCAGTAGCGGCAATGTATAGCACATGAGCCAGTTACTGTTATCAGGACGCGGCTGTCGTATTTGTGCAGTATGCCCTTGGTGGGATTGTGATGATTTTCGGCAAGAGGGTCGGTGCTATAACCTTGCACAGACAGAGCTTCTTTGGTATCTGGCAGCACTTGCAGTAACAAAGGGTCGTTTGGATTGCCTTTTTGCATTTTGTTAATAAAAGCATGTGGCACACGCAAGGGGAATTTTTTGGACGATGGTTGGGTCTTGGGCGGTGCTGGTAGCTCAAGCAAGGCAAATAATTCATCAATATTATCAACAACGGCTGATAATTCGTCTTGCCAAGTCTGAAAAACTGGCATTTTGTCGCTTGGGTGAATTTTTTTTGTAGAAATCATGGTTTAGGTTTTGACAAAAATCATTAAAACTTTATATAATGGAGTGTTTATGGGCGAAATCGCCAAAACATTATAGCACAGCGGATTTTTGGCTGTGAATTAATTTTGCCGAGCGTGCTTGGCTAACTTGATAACAAACCAAAGAGCAATAGGTAAATTATGGCAAGTTTTTCTACAAATGATTTTAAGGCTGGATTGAAGGTTATGCTTGACGGCAACCCTTGTTCAATCCTTGAAAATGAATATGTTAAGCCGGGCAAAGGTCAGGCGTTTAACCGTGTTAAGCTACGCAATCTACGCACAGGCAAAGTGCTTGAGCAAACCTTCAAATCTGGCGATACGCTAGAAGGTGCCGATGTGATGGATGTTGAGATGAACTATCTGTATAACGATGGTGAGTTTTGGCATTTTATGCACCCAGAAAGTTTTGAGCAGTTGCAAGCTGACAAGACAGCCATGGGCGATGCGGCACAGTGGCTAAAAGAAAACTCAAACGCACTTTGCACCATTACTTTGTTCAATGGAGCACCGCTATCAGTTACGCCACCGAATTTTGTTGAGCTTGAGATTGTTGAAACCGATCCAGGTGTGCGTGGCGATACTTCAGGCGGTGGCGGTAAGCCTGCACGCTTGGAGACAGGGGCGACAGTGCGTGTACCGCTATTTGTTCAACAAAACGAAATCGTCCGTGTCGATACCCGCACTGGCGAATACCAAACGCGTGTTTCTGCTTAATCTTATCTTGCAAAACAGTGCCAATCGGCACTGTTTTTTTGTGCAGGCGTGTTTGTTTTGATGATATGGCTTGGCAAATGATGTCAAATTTACAAATCATCAACCGAATGCAACATAATTTTGCCAAAAGTGCCATGTCAATAGATGACAAAAAATACACCAAATGGTAAACTATGCTGACACATTTTGAAATATTTTGATGAAATCAGCCTTGTGATTTTGTCAGGCATCACCGAGAATAACTATGACAAAGCTTAATCAGCGTACAGTGGCGACAGCGATTGCTGCAACAGGCATTGGGCTACACAGTGGTAAAAAAGTAACGCTGACCTTAAAGCCTGCCCAAGTAGATACTGGCATTGTGTTTGAAAGAACCGATTTGGGCAAGACGATACCTATGGCGGCAAATCTCGTGCAAGATACCATGATGTCGTCCAATCTGGTGCAAGGTGATGCTCGTGTAGGGACGGTTGAGCATTTGCTCTCGGCAGTGGCGGCGTGCGGTATTGACAATCTCATCATTGAAGTAGACGCACCAGAGATTCCCATCATGGACGGCAGTGCTGCACCATTTTTGTATTTGATTGACAAGGCGGGTATTGCTGAGCAAACTGCTCTAAAAAAATTCATTAAAATCATTAAGCCTGTTGAGGTGAGCGATGGCGACAAATGGGCTCGCCTTGAGCCGTATGAGGCAGGATTTTTGATGGATTTTGAGATTGATTTTGCTCATGCGGCGATTGCAGCAACAGAACAAAGCACACGGCTTGATTTTAGCACCGCCAATTTTGCCATTGAAGTGGGACAGGCTCGTACTTTTGGTTTTTTAAAGGATTTGGAATATCTACAAAAAAATAACCTAGCATTGGGCGGCAGTCTTGATAATGCGGTTGTGCTTGATGATAATTCGGTGGTTAATGCAGATGGATTGCGTTACCCCAATGAATTTGTTCGCCACAAGATGCTTGATGCCGTGGGTGATTTGTATGTCATCGGACATCCGTTGCTTGCCAAATTTTCAGCGTTTAAATCAGGTCATGCGTTAAATAATGCACTGATTCGTGCAGTTTTGGCAGATGAAAGTTGCTATAAAATTGTAACATTTTATGACAAAAATGATTGCCCGATTGACTATGTGGAAGCAGCATAACGCAATTTTTGCTACAGCCAATCCTAGTATCAATCTATGAATGCCACCCAAAGGCAAATTTAGCTGCAAAAGCACAGACATATTTCAGATTTTGCATAATTATCATATCAAAAATGAAAAAACCCACAGTGAATTGACTGACTGGGTTTTTTTATTGCCATAAAATACAAAATAGTAAATAAAATCAACAGTTTATTTGATAAAAGCAGCCAGATGGTTAATTAATGATTAAAAAATCATCAACTGTAAACATATTGTAATAAAATACCAAGTTCTTTGCTTGGTTACAAAACTTTACAAAAAGCTTGGCTGGGTGGTGATGGTTTATTTGTTATTTATTTTAATTATAAATTTATTTTTATTAATAAATAACAATCATGGCTGGTTCAGTCTTCGCTGGCAAGTTTTTGCAAAGCCTCAATCAAATGCGGATTTTTGCTGATTAATTTGATATTTTGTGTTATCATTTGCCTTGTGTTTTCGCTTAGGGTCTTTTTAGCCACTGGGCGAGCATCTGATGGCAGTAAATTGGGCGAAGTAATGAACTTGATTGACTGCAAATGACAAAAACGCTGATCATAAGCACGCAAAGCTTGAACACAATCCTCCATGATATAGCGTGCATGATTGGCAGCGGTCGGCGAATCTAGCGATAGAGTAAGCTCGGTCGGCGAAACATAGATGGCATAGCAGCCTCTAAGCGTCTTTTCGTCAAAAATGGGCGTAAGAGCATTGCGAAGTAGTTGCGTATGATATTGCAAATAGCGATATTTTGACATCAGTGGTTTTGACAGCATGGCACCTGCTGCAGCTTGTTTTTCAAGCGGTGTGGCAAGATGATTGGTTGTGCGAGTTTTTGCCAACAAATCATTAATCCGTGTGGTTTTTGTGGAATCAGACATGGCTCACCTAGAGAATAATTGACCTTGGACATGGTGTCCGCAGAGCAAGTGTATCACACCTTTTGAGAAAAACAACCATCACGCAAGCGTTGGGCTGTTTTTTTAGTACACCAAGGAAGTGTATTGTGTGGCACTGGCTTTAATCAAAACCAACCAATGGCACAACCGTAGCGGTTTGACAAGCTGACAGATGTTTTGTCGGTAAATCTCTTTCGGCTGTGTAAGGAAAATCAATGAAACAAGTACTTTGGCTACTATCAGCCGTGGGATTAACTTTTGTGCAATCAAGCACAGCACAGAACAACTATGTCAATAACACCGCTCAAGCCAGTTATGCTGCCAGCGTGCCAGACAATATTGACAGTGTGATTAATAGTCTGATTATCAGCAGTCAAAACGCACAAGCACAGACTTATCGTCAGGGTGCAACTGCTGAATTTAGCAGCAACTTTCAAGCACCAAAAACCAGCGAACGCCTTACCGCCAACAGTGCCCCAAGCATTGCAGCAGCAGCAGCGTCTCGTGCCGCACTAAAAAGCAGCATCGGTCGCTGTGCGATGTATGTTCGCAAAGCTCTACAGGCTGCTGATTATAAATTCACCCCACAGGTTTCTGCGTATCAGTACGCCAGCAATGGCACATTGGCATCAGCAGGTTTTGTAAAACTTGACAATAATAACTATGTGCCACAGGCGGGCGATGTTGCGGTATTTAACCGTACGGCAAAAAATCCACATGGACATATTCAGATTTATGATGGCAAAGACTGGATTTCTGATTTTCGCCAATCCATCTCAGAGACTCGCCAGCCGAACTTTAGCCCATACGCACAGCATAATGGCTACAGCGTGTGGCGTGATGCACGCTTTGTAGATGCTTCGGCAAATACTGGCACAATGCTTGCCATTAATGGACAATGATTGTATGCCATACAAAAAGTCAGACTAAGTCTGGCTTTTTTGTTTGTATAACTGGTTGTAAGTTTGTATTAATGCCAATACTGGCGTTGATGAAAATCAGGTGTGGTGGCGTGCGTGATGGCATAATACACAGGCACGCGGCAATCATCAATCAATGGATATAAGATGGCAGTGATGTTGATATCAAGATTGGCACGCAAAAGTGGCTTGAGCATATGGCAAATCTGTAGCTTTAGCACATAAGCATCAGGGGTGCTGCTTATTTTTTGTTGTAAATCATGCTCAAAATCCATGATTGGTGGCAGGGTGCTTGGTGTGCGATAGTTCTCAAAGCGATAAATGTTGTAGCGAGAATCAACAGCGGCGTTGATTTCAATATAGTTATCGGCTTGTTTTTCGGCGATAAAGCACTCAAAACAATCCATCTCCCACAAAAAATCAGCACGGCAAGCGGCTTTTGATTGATTGATAATAGGGTCAAAGAGTGCGTGCGTATGGGTGGTTTTTTCAACATAAAAACACAGCTGCAAAGCATCATTCTGATTGCACAAGCTGGCAGTGATTTTTGCTGGCGTGAAGTGATTGACCGATTGCTGATGGGCATCATCAATCACCGCTTGCAGGACAAAATGTTCGCAATGACCAAGAGTGTCATGCGATATATCGCCATAAGAACTTGTTGTCATTTTAATAGATGTTACCTATGGATAATTAGGCAAAGCCAAAGCGGCTTAAGTTTGACAGTTTGGGATTGGCCTCGTCATTGTTGCGAAGTAGTAGTACCATGCGACCGATGTGATGAATGACGCTTGATTCGGTGGCGTTGGCGATGGCGTCAGCACAGGCTTTGCGTTCTTCGCCACTGCCAGCAGGAATTTTGATTTTGATTAGCTCATGGTCATGCAAGGCACGAGAAATTTCCTCAATGACAGTTGGACTGATGCCATTGGCACCGACAATCACCACGGGATCAAGCTGATGACCAATGCCACGCAGGGCTTTGATGTCTTGTAGTTTTGATTTTTTGCTCATAAAATCTCCAAATTGAGCTGGCAAGCAGTGAGAAATTTACATTATTATAGCAGATTTTCACCAAATTTACTGCCAATAATGGTAAACTAGAACATTCCGACTGGCTCTAGCTGGGCTATATAGGCGATGTCATTGTATGAATGAATGATGGCAAAACCAACTTCGGCTGAGACCAGATGGTGATAAATTTGACAAAAAGGCAGGTATATGGCAACCAGAATCAAAAATAAAAAACTCTCCAAGTCCAGCCGTGCGTGGATGAAAGAGCATATTGATGATTTTTATGTGCAAAAAGCCCAAAAAGAGGGCTATCGAGCAAGAGCTGCCTATAAGCTACTGGAAATTAACGAAAAAACAGGCTTGATAAAAAAAGGCATGACTGTGGTGGATTTGGGTTCGGCACCCGGTAGTTGGTCGCAGGTTGCAGGGCGACTGGTCGGAGATGGTGGCACGCTTATCGCCTCGGATATTTTGCCAATGGATACGCTGGAGAATGTTACCTTTATTCAGGGTGATTTTCGTGAAGAGGCGGTATTTAATCAAATCATGGATGAGGTTGGTGGCCGTAGGGTTGATGTGGTGTTGTCAGATATGGCACCAAACACCTCAGGCATGGCAGCGGTAGATCAGCCACGCATGATGTATCTGTGCGAGTTGGCGGTAGATTTTGCCCTAAAGGTGCTGCCAGAGGGTGGGGCGTTAATCATGAAGGTATTTCAGGGTGAAGGTTCACAAGAGTTGCGTGCCAATATGCAAAAGCAGTTTAGCAAAATTAAAAGTATCAAGCCTGCTGCCTCTCGCCCTCGTTCCAAAGAAATGTTCTGGGTGGCGATTAAATAAAACCACCAATAGGGCTTGAAATCATCAAAACAAGCAATATATAACACAAATAGGCATTGGGTGGCTTGTCCACCTGATTTTCATAAGCTAAGGATAAAAAGTTTGAGTGATATGGTAAAGAATACCTTATTGTGGCTGGCGATTATCGGTATCGTAGTTGCGATTTTTGGCAATTTGGATCGCGGTCGTGCTGATGCTGATTCTTTGAACTATTCGGCATTTGTAACCGCAGTTGCCAATGGCGAAATTAAAAATGTCAAAATTGATGGCGAGGAAATCACGGGCAAAAAAGTCAATGGCGATGATTTTGAGACCATTCGTCCCGCCCTTGCCGATGATGAACTGATGCCATTGTTACGCAAAAACAATGTTGAAATACAAGGCACAACGCCTGAACGCCAAGGTGTTGGTATGCAGTTGTTGATGGCGGCATTTCCGATTTTGCTCATCGTTGGTCTGTTTTGGCTGATTATGCGAGGTATGAGTGGCGGCGGTGCTGGCGGTGGTATGGCTGGTCGCAACCCCATGAGCTTTGGTAAATCAAAGGCAAAAATGCTCTCAGAAGATCAGGTTAAGGTAACTTTTGCCGATGTTGCTGGTGTGGAAGAATCCAAGCAAGAAGTTGCTGAAATTGTTGATTTCTTAAAAGACCCAAGCAAATTCACCAAACTTGGTGCAACCATTCCGCGTGGCGTGCTAATGGTTGGCCCGCCTGGTACTGGCAAAACCTTGCTTGCCAAGGCCATCGCTGGCGAAGCAAAAGTGCCATTTTTTAGCATTTCAGGTTCTGATTTTGTTGAGATGTTTGTCGGTGTCGGTGCTTCTCGTGTGCGTGATATGTTTGAACAGGCGAAGAAAAACGCACCTTGCATTATCTTTATCGATGAGATTGATGCTGTTGGTCGCCATCGTGGCAGTGGTATGGGTGGCGGTCATGATGAGCGTGAACAGACACTAAATCAGCTGCTGGTTGAGATGGACGGTTTTGAGGGCAATGATGGCGTGATTGTTATCGCTGCAACCAACCGTGTGGATGTGTTGGATAAGGCATTGTTGCGACCCGGTCGTTTTGACCGCCAGGTTAGTGTTGGCTTGCCTGATGTCAAAGGTCGTGAGCAGATTTTGAATGTGCATTTGAAGAAATTGCCTGCAACCGTTGGGGTGGATGTGAACGCTTTGGCACGCGGTACGCCGGGCTTTAGTGGGGCACAGTTGGCAAACTTGGTCAATGAAGCGGCATTGTTCGCAGCTCGCCGAGATAAAAGCAGCGTGGACATGAATGACTTTGAAGATGCCAAAGACAAACTGTACATGGGGCCTGAACGCAAGTCTATGGTGCTAAAAGAAGAAGAGCGTCGTGCCACTGCTTATCATGAAGCAGGTCATGCACTGGTGGCACAATTGCTACCCGGCACTGACCCTGTACACAAAGTAACCATCATGCCCCGTGGCTGGGCATTGGGGGTAACATGGCAGTTGCCAGAGCAAGATGCTGTCAGCAGCTATAAAGACAAAATGCTTAGCGATATTGCCATCATGTTCGGTGGTCGCATCGCTGAAGAGATTTTTGTTAATCGCAAATCAACAGGTGCGTCCAATGATTTTGAGCGAGCAACAAAAATGGCACGAGCGATGGTTACACGCTATGGTATGTCTGATGCACTGGGCGTGATGGTCTATGAGGCAGAGGAGCATGGCGGTTATTTTGGTGGCAGCACTCGCACGATTTCTGAAGCAACACAACAAAAGGTTGATGATGAGATTCGTAGCATTTTGGAGGCACAATACCAAGTGGCTTATCGCTTGATTGATGACAATCATGACAAAATGCACGCCATGGTGGACGCACTCATGAAATGGGAAACCATTGACAGAGAGCAATTTTTGCAAATCATGGCAGGCGAAGAACCTCGTGAACCCAAAGAATATCAGCACGAGGTGCCAACGGTGAATATTGTCAAAAATGATGAACTGCCACCGCCATTGCCAAGTGCCTAATTGATGTACAAAAAACAGCATTTAAAATAAATGCTGTTTTTTTATTGATGGTTATTAGCGAGCATTAATATGAACGCAAGTGGCATTGGTAAATAACAGTGTGCCTGCGAGCAAAGTTTTGATTTTCATAAGAAATTCTTAGGAAAATTAACGGCACTCTTTGATTAAAAGTTCAGGGCGGTATTCAAAATGTGGGCTGTCATAACTTGCCCATTTGCCACCCCAAATAAAACCATGTTTTTCAAAAATTTTCACCACTTGATTTAATTTGGGATCCTGTAGGAGTGCCTTGGGATAAAGGCAGGGTTTATCTTCACTGGTGCAGCCGTCCCAACGCCAGTATTTATGTAGGTGTTTGGGCAGGTGAAAATCAACGGCCACGCCAAAACTATGGCTGCTCAGACGATTGGTGCCAGCAATCATTCGCCAATTAAGCGTACCAAGTGACTTGGCAACATAAGCAGACAGGGCTTTGTCTTTGGCAATCTCATCACCAACTTTTTGTAGTTGGATACTGGCATTATTGCGTTTATTAAACTGCAAAGTTTTGCCCGATGGTCGCCATTGTACGGTTGTCATGTTCGCCTGTACTTCTTTGGCGGTATTGCCATATAACACCTTAAAAAAAGCATCATTTCTTAGTCGTCCTGCGTCTTTATATTGTTTGGGAATGGCAAAATCTAAGGGGTAGGTTTGTGATAGTTGGTCAGCGATACTGGCATTTTTCAGGCGAGTGGTGAAAGCGGCATTAGAATCCACCCCCCCCATGGCAGTGTTTTGCCATTTTTAAAAAGCACTTGACCGCCGTCCACTGATTTAATGTCAGGATAAGCGGTGGTTAGGCATTTGTGTGGATTTATATTGGCAAAACTTGAGATGCTGACTGCCAATAAAGCGGTTGGTAGGATTCGTTTCATCACTATTTTAACCTGTTTTATGAGTGTAAGCATTATTAATATAATAAAATATTTACAAAATCTAAACCTTTGCACATAATGATGCATTTTATAACAAAAAGATAGGCAAAACAACCATTCACCAAAAACGCTTGCAATTTTCTTAGAAGTCTTATAGGATAGACTTTTTAGCCGATTAGACAGATTATGACAAATTTTTTTAATAAGCAATTAAGACGCACCAAAATTATCGCAGGTATAGGCAATTCTTTGGTGGGGGGCTTTCGTGCCGCCTATAAAATTGGAGCGTTCAAAGAGCCTCCCAGAGATGTTTTGCCAAAATATATCCAAACCTTTTGCCGCAAAATGGTTAATTCTTTTGGCGTGGAAGTGGTGCAAGTTGAGCCTGTGCCACAAACTCACGGTCTGTGGGTAAGCAATCATGTTTCATGGTTGGATATTCCTGTGGTTGGCTCAGTCGCCCCTGTGTTTTTTTTGTCAAAGGCGGAGATTAGCCAATGGCCGATTTTTGGACGCTTGGCAAAGGCAGGTGGCACACTCTTTATTCAGCGTGGTTCGGGAGATGCGACAACTGTCAGCGACCAGATAGCTCAATTTTTGCACGAAGGTTCATCGGTGGTATTTTTCCCAGAGGCGACCACTACAGATGGCAAGCAAATCAAAAAAATCTATGGCAAGTTATTAAAGGCAGCCATTGATAGCAACTTGCCAATTTGTCCGATGGTGGTGGCTTATGTTAATAAAGATGGCACATTGTCAGATGAGGCAGCGTATTATGGCGATCGCACGATGGCACAGAGTCTAAAGGCAGTTGCTGATCATGACATTACCGCTTATGTATTGCCGCTGGCACCGATTTATCCAGAAAATCGTGATTTGCGTGAATTGACAGCGGTGTTGCAGGCGGCAATGGAGCAAGGTCTGGCACAGCTTCATGCCCGCGTTTTGACAGCGTGATATTTGCTTGTATTTTGCCAAGCTGATGACTTATTTCATAATCTGTAGCCCAAGCAAGCAACTTGTATCAACCAGCCAAACCAACCAAAATGCACCAGATGATTGATGGGGCATTTTGGTTATTTTTATGCCAATTTGCCAGTGTATTGCCAATTTGAGGTATATTTATCAAGGGCTATTGTAGATTATAAATTAATTTATATTAAAAAATAGATAAAAATCTTAGTTGTGGCATGAGTAGTGAAATGGCAGCAATTAACCGATGGGCAGGGCTTGTAGATGAGTTGTGAAGTGTCTGTGCTTTGGGTATAAAAAACCAGCCATTGGGCTGGTTTTTGGTTAATCGGTTAAATTGACGACCTGCTGAGTGGCTTTAATTGCCTTTGAGCGATCCTCTTTGCTTACCCATTGTGATGGCGTGCCTTTTAGCTCTTGACGCATAAAATTCACCCAAATAGGCAAGGCGGCAAAACCACCGTATTCTTTTGCACCCAGTGGCGAAGGTGTGTCAAAGCCGACCCAGACCACGGCGACATTGGTGGGATGAAAGCCTGCAAACCATGCATCTTTGGCAAGGTTGGTTGTTCCTGTTTTGCCCCCAACATCACCACGACCCAAGGCACGAGCACGGCGACCTGTACCACTGGTGACAACCTCACGCATCATGTTTGAGACATTATAAGAGGTCTCTTGTGATAATACACGGGGGGCTTGGGTGGCGGTGCTGTATTGCGGTGCGGTTTTTGGCTGTAGCCTGTCGCCTTGTGGCGTACCTGCCGCTGCAAGGGTTTCTTGCTTGGCTTTATTTGCCTCAAATGTTTCTAGCAATTTGGCATTGGTTGTTTGTAACTGGTCGTTAAAACATACCGCACAAGCCTGCACAGGGTTGGCTTGGTAGATGGTATTGCTATAAAAATCATAAATGCGTTCGATGATATAAGGCTGCACACGATGACCGCCGTTGGCAATGGTAGCAAAGCCTGTCGCCATTTGTAGTGGCGTGGCTTCGGCTGCACCCAGAGCGACCGCCAAAGTCGGTGGCATACGCTCCATCTCAAGTCCACCCATCGCATTCATCAAAGAGCGTGTCTCGTCAATACCTGCCGATCGCATTAGGCGAATGGCTGGCGTATTACGCGATAATGCCAAAGCACGGCGTAGCGTCATGTTGCCTGTGTAACGACCGTCAGCATTTTTTGGTCGCCAGCTGCCAATGCGAATGGCGGCATCAGATACCATGCTGTCAGGCGTGTATTTGCCAGTTTCTAATGCTGCAGCATAAACAAATGGCTTGATGATGGAACCAGGTTGGCGATAGCCTTGAATGGCACGGTTGAATTTGCTTTGGTTAAAATGAAAACCACCAACAACAGCACGCAATGCACCATTTGTAGGGTCAAGCGATACCAATGCCCCTTGTACTTTTGGAATGGATTCCATTTTCCAAGCGGTTTTTGCCTCGTTTAATGGCGAGATACGCACAATGTTGCCGACCTTGACCATTTGATTGGCATTGCTGTAGCCACCACCAACACGGTTGGCACTGTAATAACGCCTTGCCCAGCTCATGCCTGACCAGCCGATGGTAACTGTTTCGCCTGATTGTAGCTGTGCCTCAAAGCTGTTGTTATTAACCTTGGTAACTTTGGCAGGATAAATGTTGTCAAAGTTTTTTCGCCCATCAAGTGAGCCTGATTCTGCTTCCACACCTCGCCAGCCATGACGGCGATCGTAGCTACGCAAGCCGCCAACCAATGCCTGATCGGCGGCAAGTTGTGAGCTGCTGCTGACCGTTGTTTGTACACGCCAGCCAGAATCCATGACCGCCTCACCAAAGCGTTCAACCAATGATGAACGAGCCATTTCTGCGATATAGGGGAGGTTTAAATCAAGTTTTTCTTGATAAAGGTTTAAGCCAATCGGCTCATTAATGGCAGCATCTCGCTCGGCAGCACTGATAAAGCCTTCTTCAAACATACGCCCAATAATCCAGTTGCGGCGTTCCATTGCTCTATCTGGGTTAATCACAGGGTTGTAGGCAGAAGGGGCTTTTGGCAAACCTGCAATCATCGCCATCTGTGCAATGGTTAATTGATCCAAAGTCTTGCTGTAATAACGCCGTGCTGCCGCTTGAATGCCATAAGTACCTTCGCCCAGATAGATTTTATTGACATACAGTGTCAAAATCTCATTTTTGCTCAGTTCAGATTCAATCTTACGAGCGATGAATAATTCGGTCAATTTGCGGCTGATGGTTCGCTCTGAGCTTAAGAAGTAGTTTTTTGCCACCTGCATGGTGATGGTTGAGCCACCTGTTTGTGTGTCATTATCGGTCAATACTTCGGTGATGGCACGCCCCATGCCTTTGACGCTGATACCACTATGTTCAAAAAAAGTATCGTCCTCTGCTGCCAAAAATGCCGAAATCATCGGCTTGGGAATTTCCTCAAAACGCACAGGCATTGAATAGCGATTGCCATACTGACCGATGAGCTTGTTGTCAGCGGTATAAATTTGCAACGGCATCTCAAACTTGGTGTTGTCAATTTTTTTGACATCAGGCAAAGTGGGTTCAAGATACATCGCCATGCCATAAAAACCGATCGGAAAAGCCAATAATAAAATGGCAAGCAGTGCCAATATTGCCAAAATCAGTTTGGCTAAGATGGCAAAAAATGATGCAGAAAAAGACTGGTTTGACATAAGTGATAATACTTCAAGATAGCTTTGCGGTTTATTTTACTAGGTTCGGCAAATAATAGCCAGTATTTCATTGTAACCTGATTAAATTTTGTACTATTTTTGCCATAAGTTTGCTTTTTTGGCGTTGATTGCTGTTGTTATGATACAAAATATCAGCAAAATTGTCCGCAATGACGGCACAAATCATGACAGTCTGCGACTTTTTGGCATTTGGCTTGAAAATTTCTCATACCATCCCTATTTTTTAGCAAGTTTTATCTGAAAGTCAATGGAGAATTTCGCTTTATGTGAAGATAATTGGGTTGTAGTTAATTATTTTTATTTAAAACCAGTGGTACTTGCATAAATAAAACGCACCAAAATCAAGCCTTGATATTATCTATCAGGGCTTGACTTAAGGTATATTTATTAAAAATTTTTAAATTAATTCTTAAAATATATACTATAATCAATTGGGTTAAAACCAAGGGCGTTCGTTGGCAACATAAGTCTCATCAAAAAGTTCCTCGTCTTTAGAAAGATAAAGAATCGCCTCAATAAAGCTAATTATGAAGATTATTAGACTTGGAATGCCAAGAAGAATAAATCCAAATATAAAAGCAACCAGCATGATGATACCTTGCTTGGCGTAACCTAAATAAAATTTATGAGCACCAACAGACCCAAAGAAAAATGCCAGCAAGGTAGCAATCCACTTTTTGTCAAGATTAAATGATGAGCTTTTAATATGATAAATACGCACGGCATAATCGTTCATCAATTCAAAATCAACATTGGCATTAGTCATCGGTTCAGTAGGGCTACACCAATCAGCTTTTGCAAAGTTATAACGCACGCCATTTTCTGCGACAATAATACCCGTTTGGCTTAGTTTGTCATAGCCTAAAATCTTACCTTTCATTTGTATTCCTTAATTGACCGAGTTAATTGAATTAAAAGCGGACTTTAATTCCGCTTCAGCGGCATTTTGGCAGTTTTTTGAGTCAGGCTTATAAGTACCTGTTGAGCATTTTTGAAGCACTTTAGCTCGCTTGCTACGGTCTTTGACCAATTCATCAACTGAGTAAGTTTTGGAGCAGCCTGTTAATAAAACAGCTGCAAGTACACTAATACTGATTATTTTATTCATAGTTTATCCTTATTGGCAGAGAGGTCTGAGATTTGTATTTTGGTTGCAATTTTGCACCTAAAACAGGTTCATTCTATCATACCCCTAAAATAGGTGCAATGAAAAATTTAAGATTATCTATACATTCACCTGAAAATATTTGGTTGCGTCAACTTTTGATTAAAAGAAGGCGGGAGTTGAAGCTGTCTCAGCGAGAGTTAGCTGAGCGACTGGATGTTGTGTACTCTTTTGTTGGTAAGGTTGAGACAGGGGATAGAAGGCTAGATTTTCTGGAATTTATTGCTTATTGCCATTCGCTTGAGATCGATCCATGTCAGGTTGTGATGCAATTCAATCGTCAATTCTCTTGAAAATTTGCTAAGCGTCCTTAATTATTGCAAGTTAAATTTTAATTTCAAGGAGTGTTTTATGACCACAACCAATCATCATTTTGAAGCCGAAGTTGCCCAGCTTTTGCATTTGGTAACGCATTCTTTGTATTCTAATGCGGATATTTTTGTGCGTGAGCTGGTGTCCAATGCCTCTGACGCTTGTGATAAACTGCGTTTTTTGGCAACTGCTGATGACAGCTTGTACGAAAATGATGGCGAGCTTGCGATCAAGATTGATTTTGACCAAGAGGCAAAAACACTCACCATTAGCGATAACGGTATCGGCATGAATGAAGCTGATGCCATTGAGCATTTGGGAACGATTGCCAAGTCAGGCACAAAGGCGTTTTTGGACAAATTATCCGACAGCGACAAAAAAGATGGCAATCTTATCGGTCAATTTGGTGTGGGTTTTTATTCAGGGTTTATTGTTGCTGACAAAATCACTGTTGAGAGCCGTAAAGCTGGCGAGCCTGCCGAGCAGGGCGTGCGTTGGGTATCAGATGGCACAGGGTCATTTAGCACCGAGACCATTACCAAAGACAGTCGTGGCACGAGCATTACTCTGCACCTAAAAGACATTTATGCAGGTGAGGGCGAAGGCGAGAGCAATTATCTGGATCGCCATACCGTGCGTCAGTTGGTGAATAAATACTCTGACCATATCAGTCTGCCAATTCAGATGCGTAAGCAAGAATGGCAAGATGAGCTGGACGATGACGGCAAAGTGGTCGCAGGCAAAGGCGAGTATGTCTTGACGGACGAGTACGAAACCATCAACCAAGCCACCGCCTTGTGGACAAAATCGCCAGCGGATATCAGCGATGATGAGTATAATGAGTTTTATAAAAACCTAAGCTATGATTATACCGATCCGCTTGCTTATACGCACAATCGTGTCGAGGGGCGCGTGCAGTATACCCAGTTGCTCTACATTCCCAAAAAAGCACCGTTTGACTTATACGCACGAGAGCAGCAGCGTGGGCTGAAGCTGTATGTGAAGCGAGTGTTTATCATGGAAGATGCCGAGCAGCTATTGCCGATGTATTTGCGTTTTGTCAAAGGGGTGATTGATACAGCTGATTTACCACTCAATGTCAGCCGCGAGATTTTGCAAGAAAGCCGTGATGTCAAGGCAATCCGTGATGGCAATGCTCGCCGTGTGCTGACCTTGCTTGGCAGCCTTGCAGGTAGCGAAGATGCGGACAAACAGGCGAAGTTTGCCGAGTTTTATCAAGAATTTGGCGATGTGCTAAAAGAGGGCTTGGGCGAAGATCAATCCAACCAAGAACGCATTGCCAAATTGTTGCGTTATGCTACCAGCACCGATGATGCGACAAAGACCAGCTTTGCCGATTATAAAGCTCGCATGAAAGAGGGTCAAAAAGCCATCTATTATCTGACAGCGGATAATCTGGCTGCTGCCAAAAACAGCCCACAGCTTGAGCTGTTTAACAAAAAAGGCATCGAGGTTATCTTGATGACAGCACGAGTTGATGAATGGGCGATGAATTTCTTGCACGAGTTTGACGGCACGCCACTAAAAAATATTGCCAAAGGGGCGGTGGATTTGGGCGAGCTGACGGACGAGAGCGAAAAACAACAAACCAAACAAGCCGAAGAAAATCTCAAGCCCATCGTTGATAAGCTAAAAACCGCACTGGACGGTCGTGCCAAAGATGTACGAGTCTCTAGCCGTCTGGTGGACAGTGCTGCGTGCTTGGTGGTGGGTGAGGGTGAACTTAGCCCGCAGATGGCACAGATGCTAAAAGCGATGGGACAAAGCGTGCCTGATGTCAAGCCTGTGCTTGAGATTAACCCAAACCACCCATTGATTAACAAGCTTGAGCAAGATGGTGAGTTTGACACACTGGCACAGGTTATCTTTGATCAGGCGGTGCTGGCTGATGGCGGACAGCTTGATGACCCTGCAGCATACCTGAAGCGTATCAATGCACTGCTTATGAAGTAATTAACTAATAATAAAAACTGTCTGTAGATACAGGCAGTTTTTTTGTGCCTGCGGTATGATTTTTGGCAAAAAATGTAACAAGATGTAAAAATAAATAAAAATCGTTTTTTTTTTTTTTTTTTTGGATATGGTATCTTGAGCAAAACTTAAGCAAATTGTTTGGGTTTGATTGTTCATTTGATTTAATTTTTATTAAGGAGTTATGATGAAAATCTACCATCTAATCACCGCCACAGCCACGGCGTTGTTATTGCTTACCACAGCCCCCGCCCAAGCCAACCAAGCAAAGTTTAAAAAGATTGAACGAGAGCTTAAGCAGTGTTCCAAAGATGCCAGAGGTTCGTATGTATATGGAAGTTGTGTGATAGGTGCTGTAGATGATTACAGAAAATTGATGAATGCAAGCAAAAGATCCAAGCTAAAGCAAGCAGAACGAGCTTGTGCAATTAAGGCGGCAAGAGAAGAGTCAAATTTTGATTATGATCATGACACATATGGCTTAGAATCACTCAGTAATGCAGGTAGAATTGGAGCTGCTGAATGTCAATTAAAGGCAGCCAGACGCATCGCCAAACAACGCTGATTTTTATTATGCCCAAAAAGATCGTCCTTTGGCGGTCTTTTTGTTATTTGGCTTGACAAGAAATTTCCCCCACTTTGGCATGGCTTGTGGTACAATGATCTCACCTTTTTTGCCTTGTTGCATGGTTGAGTATTGCATGAGTTTTTTCTCAAATTTTTTCTCAAATCTGGGTGCGTCGTTGTGGATGCTGATCGGTAGCGAACGAGCATTTACGCGTGCCAAGCCGACTTTTGGGCAATTTGTGCTGTTGATGGTGGTGGCACTGTCATCAAATATTTTATTTGCTTGGCTGGTTGCGACTGATGACAGTTATTTTAATGAACAGGGGCTGATCAGTTATCTGGTGTGGCCTGTGATTATTGTGGCGGCTGGGATTATCATCGCCCAGCGGTCGGTGAATTATTCGCTGTTGTTCGTGCCTGCGATTTTGTGGCTGGCGGCGGATACTTTGCTGGTGCTGTTCCAAAGCGGCATTCAGTTTCTTGAAAATCAGGGGCTGTTGCCATATTGGCTGGGCAGTATTTTGCCGAGCTTGTTTTTGCTGTTGTTCGTCTGGCAGACGACAGCGTTGCTGCTGATTTTTGCCAAACGCTTTGGCTGGCCGTGGTGGGAGCGGTGCCTGATGTTGATTGCAACCATCGCACTGCTGGTTGTTTGGCAAAAAAACACCATCAGCCAACCGATTTTTAAGACAGATGCCACACAGACTTTGCTGGACGAGGCGGCATTTTATGAACAGCCTGCGGTATTTTCACGCACGCTTGATAGCATCGCCGAACATAAGCAAGGTCGTGCCGAATGGTATTTTTTGGGCGTGGCTCCCTATGCTGAACAAAATGTATTTGCCAATGAGATTTTGCAAGCCAAGCAGATTTTTGATGGGCGTTTTGACTCGGCAAAACGCTCGCTGGCTTTGATTAACAATCCTAACACTTGGGGTGAATATCCACTGGCGACACGCACCAGCATTGAGCGGAGTTTGGTACGCATTGGCGAGCGTATGGACAGTGATGAAGATGTGCTGTTTATGGCATTAAGCTCGCATGGTTCGGTTGATGAGCATGGCGAGCCAATCGGTGAGCTTGCGGTGAGCAACCCGCCGCTGGATTTGCGACAGATTGATCCGTTTTGGCTAAAATCAGCACTGGACAAATCAGGCATTCGCTGGCGGGTGATTGTGATTTCGGCGTGTTATTCAGGCACTTTTATTAATGCTTTAAAAGACCCTTATACGCTTATCATCACAGCATCAAAAGAGGACAAAGCCTCGTTTGGCTGTACCGATGATGCTGAGCTGACTTATTTTGGCAGGGCATTTTTTGCAGAAAGTATGCTACAGACCGATGGGATTATCGAGGCGTTTTATGCCGCTGTGCCAAAGATTAAAGAGCGAGAGATTCTGATGGGATTTGAGCCGTCTGAACCACAACTGGTGGTCGGTGAGCTGATACAGCTTGCTTTGCCAGAGCTGCAAAAATCACTGTACAACCCTAGCGAAAATTCGCCACTGCAACTGCCAGAGGGTGTGATTGATACCAAAAATTCGACCCAAACATTGACAGCTCCACCGCAATAATCAAATTTGCCAAAACCGCCTGTGTGATACGGGCGGTTTTTTGATGTGAGAAAAATGATAAAAATCTGTGCCAAAGCAGATAATCATCGCCAAATTTTGCTTATTTACAAAAAAAATTGCCAAAAAAATAAAAAACCGTTTTTTTTTTTTTTTTTTTTTGAATGTGCTATCGTAGGCGGTATCGGAAATTTTCCGCTTTTTAACCAACAGGAGAATATGATGAAAATCACCAAAACACTAAGCCTAACCGCACTGTGTGCTTTGGCTGCATTATCCAGCCCAAGTTATGCCAACCAAGCTAAGTTTAATAAGATTGAACGAGAGCTTAAGCAGTGTCATAACAACTTGGAAGTGGGAGGTATTGCTATGTATAATGCTTGTACTATGGACGCAACCGATAGTTATAAGCGAACATTTACCAAAGCTCAAAAAGCCAAGCTAAGATCGGCAAAAAAATCATGCGAAACAAAATATGACAGAGATAGCAGTCTGGGGAACTCGGCTGCTTACGTCTGCGAGTTAGATGCAGCCAGACGCATCGCCAAACAACGCTGATTTTGTTATTTAAGACTGCCGATAGGCGGTCTTTTTGATGGGCGATTGGTGATGGGTTTTGAGATTGGTTTGGGTATTTTTTAGAAAAATAATCATTATTTCGCCAAAGATGGCTTGTAATTTATCAAAAATATCGGTATATTGTAGCGGTATATCATATTTACTTATGATATTACAAGTTTTTGTGATATGTTGTAATGCACCGTGCATGACCAGCACAACACTTGTCCATCATACAGATGTTTTTTAGTTTGAGGATTTAACCATGAGTATCCAATCTGTTGTCAAAAAAATCGAGCAAACCTATGCCCACCAGCCTGAATTTATTCAGGCGGTACAAGAAGTGGCGATGACGGTTGAGCAAGTGTATGCTGACAATCCAAAATTTGCCGAATTGAAGGTTTTTGAACGCTTGTGCGAGCCTGACCGTATCATCAGTTTCCGCGTGAACTGGGAAAATGACAAGGGCGAAGTGCAGGTCAATCGTGGCTGGCGTGTGCAGTTTAGCAATGCCATCGGCCCTTATAAAGGCGGTTTGCGATTCCATCCGACGGTCAATGAGGGCGTGCTGAAGTTCTTGGGCTTTGAGCAGATTTTCAAAAATGCACTGACAGGCTTGCCGATGGGTGGCGGTAAAGGGGGTTCGGATTTTGACCCCAAAGGGAAATCTGATGCCGAAATTCGCCGTTTTTGCTATGCGTTTATGCGTGAATTGCACAAAAATATCGGCAAAGATATGGATGTGCCAGCAGGTGATATCGGAGTTGGTGGTCGTGAGGTGAACTATATGTTCGCCATGTACAAAAATTTGACCCGCGAATATGAAGGCGTGCTGACAGGCAAGGGTGTAGGTTTTGGTGGTAGCTTGATTCGTACCGAGGCGACAGGTTATGGCTTGGTGTATTTTTTGGATAATATGCTAAAAGCCAATGATGACACGCTGGCTGGCAAGACGGTGCTGGTCTCTGGTGCTGGTAATGTTGCTCAATACGCCGCCGAAAAAGTGGTGCAGTTGGGCGGCAAGGTTATTACTTTCTCTGATTCTACTGGCACGCTGTATGACAAAGATGGCTTTGACCAAGAAAAAATTGACTGGGTAAAAGCACAAAAACAAGAACGCAAACCGCTGTCTGACTATGTGGAGCAATTTGGTGGTCAGTGGCTGGCTGGTGAGAAGCCTTGGCAGTTTGCTGCCGATATTGCTCTGCCTTGTGCAACCCAAAATGAGGTCAATGAAAGCGAAGCTAAGACCTTGGTGGCAAATGGTGTCAAATACATTGCCGAAGGGGCAAATATGCCACTAGATGCTAAGGCAATCGATGTGGTGCGTGAGCATGGCGTTGCCTATGCACCGGGCAAAGCAGCCAATGCTGGCGGTGTGGCAGTTTCGGGTCTTGAGATGAGCCAAAACTCGGTGCGTCAATACAAGAGTTTTGAGGAGCTTGATAAGCAGCTACAAAACATCATGAAAACCATTCATGACAATGCCTGTGCTGCCGCCGAAAAATACGGCACAACCAAAGGGGCGATTGATTACATGACTGGGGCAAATGTCGCAGGTTTTGTACAAGTTGCCAATGCTCTGGTGGCTTACGGTATTTTATAAGTTTGCCAAAAAACAATACCCCAAAAGTCGGCTTTTGGGGTATTTTTTGTGGATTAATGAGCGGAATGGTTATTGCTTGATTGATTGGTGTCCATTTGGCTCATATTTGTGCCATTCATATTACTCATGTCGTGTCCAGATTTTGACATCATCATCTGCATAATGGGCGAGCTAAAGGCAATGGCAAGCCCCGAAATCAGCATGATAGCACCGCTGAATTTGCGTAATTGCAGATGGTGGATTTTTGATTTTAGCCATGTGATGACAGTGCCTGTGGTTAGTAGCATGGGCAAAGTTCCCAGCCAAAAAAACGCCATAAATGCCGTGGCGGTCAAGCCAAATTGCCCATCGGCAGCCAGACCCAGTGCAACACCCAAAGCCCCATAAACCAAACCGCATGGCAAAAATCCCCACAACAAGCCTGCCGCCAGTGCCTTTGGTAGGCTATCCATGGGCAACACTTTGCTACGCAAGGGGGCAAGTGCATTCCACAATTTTAAGCCTGCTTTTTCTAGTTGGTTTAAGATGGGCAGACCGAGCATTAACAGGGCAGCAAAAATCAATGCCCCGCCCAATAGGTATTTTGGTATGGAGCTGTTTGCCATCAAAGGAGCAAGAATGCTGTTGCCAAATATCGCCACCAGCAAGCCCAAAATCATATAGCTGCCGAGCCTGCCTACATGATAAGCAATCATCAGCATGGCTTTTTTGGCAGGTGAGGCTTCTTTCATCGCAACACCAAAAGCTGCTACGATACCGCCACACATACCCAAGCAATGTGGCGATCCTAATAGCCCCATGCTAAAGGCGGCAAAAATCAGGGCGATGGTCATTGGTGATCCTTAGTGGTGATATTGCGGCGTGCTTGGCGATCATCAAGAATAATCTGCTCTGGTGCGTTGTCCAGATCTTCAAACTGATTGGATTTGACGGCATAATAAATTGCCCAAATTGCCACCACAAACAGCATAAGACTTAAGGGGATTAATAAATAAATACTCAGCATAAACCACACCTACTAAGCCGATTGATTACAATATTTTATCAAAAACATAACCAGATGACAATATTTGCTCAAATTTCATTCATATACAGCACAGTATGACAGTGATACAGACTTTATCAGATAGGCTTAGGACATACAGCTGATTGCCTTGATTTCGTCATGCCGTGCAGGGCGAGTGTCATCGGCGGTTGCGATGGCATTTGGCTGATAAGGATTGGACAGCAGGGCAAATAATCGCTGGACTTCGGCAAAATCCCCTTGATAAGCCTGCATGATGGCACGATCCGCCATGTGATTGCGTAGCACGTAGATGGGATTGTGCTGCTGCAATGTGCTGATGATGTCGGATTTGCTAGTATGGCGAAGCTCGTGCAGGTATTCTGTCGCCCATTGTTGCCAGTGGGCTTGGGCGTGTTGTGGCAGTTGTGCAAGTCCATGATGCAATAGCTGCTTTTCATAAGGGTGATTTTGACCATCAACAAGGGCAATTAGGCTGCGAAAAGTATTGGTAAAATCAAGTCGATGCGTCTGCATAAAATCAAGCAGACGATTGCCAAGCTGTATGATGGCAGGATGCTGGGTATGGTTGTTGATGCCAAGTTTTTGGCACAGTTTGTCATGATAACTATGCTGTAGCGTATTGTCATAAGATATCAGCACTTGCTCCATGTCATCTTGGCTGATAAATTGTCCAAAACTTTGTAAAAATTTTGCCAAATTCCAGCGTCCGATGGCAGGCTGATTATGATAACTGTACCGTCCCATGTGATCGGACTGGTTATTGATCCAATGAGGATTAAAACGCTCCATAAAACCAAAAGGCCCAAAATCCAGCGTGCTGCCTGTAATGTTCAAATTATCCGTATTCATTACACCATGGCAAAAACCAACCAGCTGCCAGTTGGCAATCATCAAGGCTGTGCGATTGGCAATGGTACAAACTAGGGCAGGTATGTCCACAGTTTTTGTGCCGCTGTGATATAAAGCAGGATAATAACTTTGGGCAATCTTGCCAACAAAATCACCAAAATTATCAGGCGTATACATTGACACCCACTGAAAATGCCCCAGTCGCACATGGCAATCACTGACACGCAATAATGCAGCGGCTTTTTCTGGGTATTGACGGCGAATCGTGGTATCGCTTATCACCAATCCAATGGCATCTGATGAGTCAATCCCCAGTTGGTTCATGGCATGACCGCACAGATATTCACGAATGGTGCTGGCAAGCATTGCACGACCATCACCATGACGAGAGTAGGGAGTACGCCCTGCACCTTTTAAGTGCAAGTCGGTCAGTCTGCCTTGATTATCCTTTAGCTGTGCTATCAGCAGTCCACGACCATCGCCCAGCTGACCTGCCCATTGCCCAAACTGATGACCAGCGTATGCCATGGCAATCGGCTGCATATCAGTTGGCATGATATTTGCCAAATCAGTAAGCCGACCGCTGATGATATTGCACCACTGATTATCGTTTAGATTATTCAGCCCAAGCCTGTCAATCAATGGGCGATTAAGAGCGATCAATGTGGGGTTGTCAAGCGGTGTTGGTAGAATATGGCGATACAGTCTGTCGTCATGCTTTAGGTAATCGTGGATAAATTTCATGCACTGTATGATTGATTATTGGGCTTTTGTTTTATGGTGGCGTGTCTTAAATATGAATGCAGCTTATCCATAATAGCACCAGTTGGGGCGTTTGACAAGGTTGCCATCATGCGATGTGCCATTATGATTGTGAGGCTTATAAATATTAAGCAAAAGAAACCCTTTGTTCAGAACAAGTGAACAAAGGGTGGAGAAAAGCCATCTGGTCTGATTAAGCGGCGGTTTTGCCTTTGAGTTGTAGGAATGCTTGCTCAATCCGCTTGCTGTGCTCAAAGATTTTTACCTCAATTTGGGCGAATTGTGCTTTGAGCTTTTCGTCAGCTTCGTGTAAGCGGTCGGCGAATTCAGCACGCTTTAGCTCGATGGCTTTGGCTTTTAGGGCGTGCCATTCTTCGACAGTTTTGGTAAATTCTTCATACTCTTGGCTGATGCGATCTTTGAACATTACCAAGCGTTCATCTAGGCTTGGTTCGCCACCTTTGGCAATGCGTTCGGCAGCTCGCTTAAACTGCATGGTAACTTCTGCGTGCTTGATGGTAAGGTCGTCAACGCGTTTTAGGTTCTGTGCCAAGCCAATTTTTGACAAGATGCTGATGAACCATTTGGTTGGGTCGTATTGCCACCACTTAACACCATTGCGATAGTCGTATTGGAAATAGTGATGATAATTATGATAGCCCTCACCCCATGTTACAATCGCAAGCAGTGGGTTGTCTCGAGCGGTGTTTTCGTCAGTATAAGGGCGTGTGCCAAACATATGGCAGAGCGAGTTGATAAAAAAGGTAAAATGATGGGTCAAAACCAGACGCAACAAGCCTGCAATCAAGAAAGTGCCAAGCATATCACCTGTGATTAGTCCTGCAATGCCCACAACCACAAGATTGGTTGCAACCACCCAAAAGCCATAATATTTGTGTTGCAAGGTCAGCAGTTTGTCTTTTTTTAGGTCGGGGATATTTTTGTAATCATATTGACCGCTTGGATATTTGTGCAGCATCCAGTCCATGTGGCTGAACCAAAAACCACGGCGAGCCGAATACGGATCATCGTATTCATCATCAACATGGCGATGGTGCGTGCGATGCCCAGAACACCAGTCAAATGCCGAACTCTGGACTGCTAAAGTTGCCCCAAGTAGCAAGAAGTATTTGACAATCGGATGGGCTTCGTATGATTTGTGAGCCCAAAGACGGTGATAGCCTGCAGTGATGGAAAGACCCGTCCATGCCATAAACAACGCAAAGGCGGTCCAGACAGCGGGATTGACACCGTGTGTCCACAGATACCAAGGCACCAAAATAATGGCAAGTAGCGGTGTTGATAGCAACACAATGGCAGGAACCCAGTTGATTGGTGCGTTTTTAAAGGCTTCAGGATTGCGTTCGATGCTCATAAGCGATAAATATCCTCAAAGATGGTCAGGCAAACAGTGCGTTTGCACACAGCAACAATATTACAAAATTTTGCCAACGCCTGTTGTTGCTAGGCGAGCCATCGTCTGATAAACAAATGGCTTGGTTGTATTAAAAATTTTGGAATACTGACTGTCTGTATCCATACTATCACAGATTGTCAAGAAAGTGAACAATTATTCACGCAATTTTTGCATATTTTTTTGATAAAATTGTAACAGCAAACTGGCGATGATGATTTGGAATAATTGCCGTGATGTTTGGTTGTTTTGTGAATATTTTTATCATTTATTGATAAATATTATTAAATAAATAAGATGATGAGCAAGGGTACTAAAAATAACCATATATAAATAAAGGAAATAAAAAAATGCACCAAGAGTGCTTGCTTTTGTTATAATCTAGCAAAATCTGGAGTGGAGCAGGCAACATGAACAATCGCAAGCAACAGTTTGAGCTGCGTCAGTTGCGTATTTTGCAGACTGCTGAACAATTGCTGCTAGAATCTGGCGAAGGGGATTTGACTTTGGACAATCTGGCGTTGCAGCTGGATTTGGCAAAAGGGACGCTGTATAAGCACTTTAGTAGCAAAGATGAGCTTTTGTTGCGTATTTTGATTCGTTATGAAGAGCGAAAATTACAAATCATCAGCGTTGATGACGGTGCAGGGGCGGGTGTGGCAAGGTTGGTGCTGCAGCTGCTGAATTTGCCACACCGTGCGATATTGTTTAACCATATCGAGGAGCGGTTATCATCGACCACTTCGGGGCTAAATCAGTGGTTTGCACAGTTGTACCGTGTGCGTCGTGAACGCATGGTGCGTATGTCAAAAATTGTACACACTTATCTTGATGAGCAAAATAGCGACATGAATATCCGTGATTATATGGCGACACTGTACGCGGTTGGGCAGGGGGGTGCAAGCCTGCTTAATTCAAGTTTTTATCAGATGTATCTGGGTAGGCGAGATACGCTAAAGATAGCACTGGTAAGACAGATGTTGGATTTGCCAAAGTTGTACCCCAGACTGACACCGACCACTGACGAAGAATACAGGCAGCAACTGGCGATGCTTGATGGTATTAATGAAGAGCAAATCCAAGAGCTTGCCGAGTTGATTGGACAAAATATCATACCCACGCCCAGCAAGCAGTAGTTTTATTCGCATAAAAAAATACCCCAAGCGAGCTTGAGGTATTTTTTGTGATGTTTAGACATCGCTTTCTTTGTACTGCGGTACAGGTTTTTTAAAGCCTGCGGTTTTGATGCCTAGCCAAACAAAGCCAAGTGCTGCCCAGAATAGACCAACGCTGAAGGTTGTGCCGTCTACTTTTAGCCACATCAAGAAAATCGCAATAAAGCCAAGCACTGGCACGATGACATAGTTGAATATTTCTTTGGCACTTGTTACCATCTTATCACGAATGGCATAGCGGAAAATCACTGACAAATTCACAAAGCTAAATGCCGTCAATGCACCAAAGCTAATCAAGTCCACCACAGTTTCTAGTTTAATAAAGCCTGCGGTTAAAGCCACAGCACCTGCGATGAGAATGTTGTTTACTGGGGTGAGTAGCTTGGGGTGGATTTTTCCAAAGATTTTGTTGCTGATAACGCCATCACGACCCATCACATACATCAGACGAGAAACGCCAGCATGTGCCGAGATGCCTGATGCCATCACAGTTACAATGGCAAAGCCCAGTACGATGGCTTGAAATGCCGAGCCACCAACCAGCAGTAGGATTTCGGCTTGGGTTTCGTCCACTGCCTTAAAGTAAATCGTAGGGTCGCTTGGCAAGAAAGTCTGCATAAAATAAGCACTGATGATAAACACAATACCTGCAATCAGAGTGGTCAATATCATGGCTTTTGGCAGCGTGTTTTTGACATCTTTGGTTTCTTCGGCAAGGCTTGAGATTGAGTCAAAGCCTGTAAATGAGAAACACAAAATGGTCGCACCAGTAATCAATGCACCAACAGAGGTCATCTCGTCCCAAAATGGCTTAAGGCTCCATAGCTGATAAGCATCTTCTTTGAGCGTGCCATCTGCGTACAATCCCATGCCTAGCTTGGTGTAGATCAAATAGGTAAATACAGCGATAACAATCAGCTGCACAAAGACAATCCAGCTGTTAAAATACGCCACTACTTTTGAGCCAAATAGGTTTACCCCTGTCATCAATGCTGTCAGTCCAATGACCCAGACCCAGTGATTGACACTTGGGAACAGAGCCTCTAGATACAGCACTGCCAGAATGATATTAACCATTGGCGAGAGCAGGTAGTCAAGCCAGCTTGACCAGCCCACCATAAAGCCCATGCTTGGGTTGATGGCTTTTTGGGTATAGGTATAGGCAGAGCCTGATGATGGATAGGCACGAATCATATGACCATAGCTGATGGAGGTTAGCAAAATCGCCACCAAAGCAAACAGATAAGACATGGGAACATGGCCGCCGCTATCACGAGAAACCATACCAAAGGTATCAAACAAGGTCATGGGCTGAATGTAGGCAAGAC
The DNA here is from genome assembly GCF_900156515.1 of Moraxella cuniculi DSM 21768. Classification (GTDB taxonomy): domain Bacteria; phylum Pseudomonadota; class Gammaproteobacteria; order Pseudomonadales; family Moraxellaceae; genus Moraxella; species Moraxella cuniculi. The sequence continues at coordinate 76,888 of NZ_FTNU01000001.1, forward strand.
CAATGATAATAACATGCCATAGGCCAAGATTTCGCTTTAGACGAGCGACATTAGAGGTGGGTAAAGTATTCAACGATGGTATTCCTTTTAAGTGTGCAAAATGCAGCCAACACAAAAGGGAGTACAGCTTCATCGTATCAAACGCAAGGTTTGATGCTTGGTCGATTAGGCTATCTGCTCCAGTTTTTTAATGAAAGAAAAATAATCAAACAGTGGTTGCTGTTTAATTTTGGGAAATTTGGGCAATTTTAGCCCAAAAATAACCATTTGTCAGCTGTTTTTTGCTAAATTGTTAAAATTTTTGCTACAAGGTTTTTATAAATTGACAAAATTGCTACCATCGCTGCCATATCAACCGCCTTTTAGCGTCAGACTGCGGCCGCCATCAACGGCGAGAATCTGCCCTGTGATATAGCGACTGCTTACCAAGAATAGCACCGCTTCGGCGATGTCGTTTGGTGTGCCAATGCAGGATAGAGGAACTGAGTTGATAAGCTCTGCTGCGGTTTGGCTATTTAGCTGGAGGTTTTGGTCATTTTCGGGAAGGATATTAACACCCGGGGCAACGCCATTGATACGCACCAGTGGAGCGATTTCTAGGGCGAGGCTTTGTACCATGGCACGGTGGGCGGCTTTTGCCATGTTGTAGATGGGATAGCCAACAAAAGGCTTGCCATCTGCATGAATGTCAAGCAGGCTGATGATACTGCCTTTGTTGGCTTGCAAAATTGGCAAAAAGGCTTGGCTTATCATAAAGGGGGCTTTGGCATTGGTTAAGAACAAATCTTGCCAGTGCGATAGCAGATTTTGGTGATTATCGTGTAGATTTGTTGCATAAAAACTTGAAGCATTATGAACCAAAACATCAATACCGCCAAAAAATTCGCAGCAATTCTGGACAAATTGTGCAAGTAAGACTCTATCATTAACGATTTGTAAATCCGCCTGAATCATGGCGGCGGAATTTGGGCGAGCGGTATTGAGTGTCAAGACCAGATTTGTCGCCTCAAGGCTGCTGTGATGATAATGAATGATGATGCGGTAGCCGTGCTGGTGCAAAAGCCTGCTAATGGCGGCTCCGATACGCTTTGCTCCGCCTGTAACAAGGGCAACTTTGGACGATTTCATGATGGTTGTATGCCTTGGTTGGGTGCGATATGTGTGTGCTTTGATGATTGTAAAAATTTTGTCAATTGCAACAAGCGTAACCGTGTCAGCTCATCGCCAATTGCTTTGCCAGTGAGCGTTGGATTAATATTCGCCATACTAACAGATTGATAGCGAGTGATGGCATCATTCAGCCATGATTTTTTATAAGCAATTGATTTATCTTGATAAATCTGACAAGCATCATACAACAGCATCAACAGTGCATCATCTTTGTGGGCTTTGGTATGCTCAATCATAGTAAGCAATTGTTCAGCATTTATATTTTCTAAATTAAGTAAAATTTTATGATAATTGGCAAAAGCGTGGACAAACTGGCTGATGGCTTTTGGGGCATTGAGCCGTGTTAAGCAATCGTTTAGATTATCTTTATTGTCATATAAGTTAGAAAACAGCATGGCAAAACGCACATCAAGCGGAGCATTTTGTTTGCAGGCGTGTTGTAGCCGTGCCAAAACCGCTGCATAGCTGTTGTTATCGGTGAATGTCTGTGCCAGCGTTGGCAAAATATGCAGCAAAATCTCATTATCCTGCAAACAGCTGATGAATTGATGACCGTGCGGCTGCATTAAGGCACGAGCAAACTCTGCCCAAATGCGTTCGCGGCTAAGCGTGGCAAGCTCACCACGGCTGGCAATGTCGGTCATCAAAGTGCAGGTTGTGTCATCAATCACGAAACCAAGCGGTGATAACCGTGCATAAAATCGTGCAACTCGCAGCACTCGCAAGGGATCTTCGCTAAAAGCTGGGCTGACATGGCGGAGGATTTTATTGTGCAAATCAGCCAAGCCGCCATAAAAATCAACCACCGTGCCATCGATGGGCGTGTCATCATTGAGACCTTGCACCTGTATGGCTAGGGCGTTAATTGTCAAATCTCGCCGCAATAAATCATCTTGCAGGCGGACGCTTTCATTGGCATCGATACAAAACGCCCGATGACCTGTGCCTGATTTTCGCTCAAGCCTTGCCAGTGCGTATTCGTTATGCGTATCAGGGTGTAAAAATACAGGAAAATCCGCCCCCACTTGGCGAAAGCCGTGTGATAGCATGGTGTTCTGATTGCCACCGACCACCACAAAATCTTTGTCAGTAACAGGCAGACCAAGCAGCATATCACGCACCGCTCCGCCGACTAAATATATTTGCATGGATTTGTTGTTTATTGTGCCAGTATGCCATTCACTATAGCAAGTTTTTGTCAATTTGGCAAAATGTTCTATTGAAATTAAGGCTGGCTTGATAAAAAATACAAAAATTTGTGCATTGTTTTCACCGCTTGGCTAAAGTAAGCGGTATAATATTAATTTTGGCAACCATCAAGGAATATTTATGCTAAGCATTGCAAAAACCACCGACACGCAGGATAATTTGGGTATCATACCAAAAATGGCAAACCGACACGGACTTATTGCAGGAGCGACAGGCACGGGCAAGACCATCAGTTTGCGTAAAATGGCAGAGGCTTTTAGTCAGGCAGGCGTGCCTGTATTTTTGGCCGATGTAAAAGGTGATTTGTCAGGCATGGTGCAGGCAGGCACCGCCACAGGCAAAGTTGGTGAGCGTATGGCACAATTTGGGCTGTCTGATGAGTATCTGTCAGGCTTTCCTGTGCGGTTTTGGGATGTGTATGCAGAGACTGGGATTGCGGTGCGAGTTACCATATCGCAGCTTGGCAGTGCGTTACTATCTCGCTTGATGGGGCTAAATGACACTCAAGAAGGCTTGCTAAATCTTGTCTTTAAGGTTGCTGATGACAGAGGTTGGCATTTGCTTGACTTAAAAGATTTGCGTGCCATGCTTGGCTTTGTGGCGGAGAATGCTGCCGAATTTCGCACGCAATATGGCAATATCTCAGCAGCCAGCATTGGTGCAATCCAGCGGCAGTTATTGCAGCTTGAGAGCGAGGGGGCGGATAAGTTTTTTGGTGAGCCATCATTAAATCTGCAAGACTGGCTACAAACTGATGGCGGCAAGGGGGTAATCAATATCCTAAACAGCGATAAACTCATGCGTTCGCCTCGTTTGTATGCGGCATTTTTGCTGTGGTTTTTGGCAGAGATTTTTGAGACTTTTCCTGAAGTGGGCGATTTGGATAAGCCAAAATTTGTGCTGTTTTTTGACGAGGCACATTTGTTGTTTGATGAGATGCCACAAGCACTGACCAAGCAGATTGAGCAAGTGGTGCGGTTGATTCGCTCAAAGGGCGTGGGTGTGTATTTTGTTACCCAAAATCCACTGGATTTGCCAGATACAATCTTAGGACAGCTTGGCAATCGCATTCAGCATGCCTTGCGTGCATTTACGCCTAGGGATCAAAAGGCAGTCAAAGCTGCCGCAGAGACTTTTCGCAGTACTGAGAAATTTTCTGTTGCGACCGCCATCAGTGAGCTTGGCGTTGGCGAGGCTTTGGTGTCATTTTTGGACGCAGATGGTATGCCAAGTGTGGTTGAGCGAGCGTATATTTTGCCGCCGTCATCACAGCTGGCTCCGCTTAGTGCAGCCGAGCAGCAGGCGAGTTATCAGCAGGATATTTTATACCCTCATTATAAAGATATGCTGGATAATTATTCAGCGTTTGAGGCGTTGGCTGATGAGCGTGCCGCCAGCGAGGAACGCACAGCACAGCCATCTGATGACACCAATACCAAAGAAAAAGCAGCCGAAAAGTCTGAAGCGGGCGTGCTTGAGGGATTTTTGGGCGGCTTGACAGGTGGACGCAAAAAATCAGGGCAGGGCGTGGCGTATAATGTCGCTGATCAGCTGGGCAGTCAGTTGAATAAGCAGGCGAGCCGTGCCATCAGCCGTGGTCTGATGGGCGTGATTAAAAATTTGCTAAAATAACTGTCAGAACAATAAGATTACGGCAAGTCAATGGCTTGCCGTTTTTACCAACGGTTGTTATTGCTGTTTTGCAAAAAATCACTGGCCGCTTTGCTGATGCCATCAATTGACTGACTGGCAAGTTTGCCAAGTTTTAACGCCTGCATTGGCGTATGCAGTTGCCAGCCGTTGTCTTCATAAGACAGCTGCCAAGCGATTAAGGTTTTGCAATCAGGTTCAATCTGCGAAAAGCTGATACTGTGTGCTTTGGGATTGTCTTTATCGCCCAGATGTATCATGCCTTTGTCGGCGGCACGCAATGGTTGATTGTGATAACTGTTTAGTACAACTAACAAATGTTTGGCGGTATTGGGTAGTTCATTGAGGCGTAATTGCATTTGCTCTTGGGCAATCAAACTTTCCTCAAAACTTTTGGCACCGACCAGTGCATCGCCTTGGTGGCGAATGGATTCATTGGCATTACGCAAATTGCCATACCAGATTTTTTCGACAACTTGCATTGATTTGTCAAGCACGATGCAGGATAAATCAATATCCATCGCAATTGGTGCATCGCTGACAAGTGGCAATTTGGCAAGCATGGCTGCCAGCCCTGTTTTTTCTAGGCTGGTAAAATGATAGCTTAAGCCAATCAATAAAGTGTCGCCAAGCGTGCCATCACTTAGCGATATGAGTTCATAATGTTGCTTTAAGACATGAGTATTGTTTGACATGATAAATTTTGGTTTGGCTGATAGTTATTATGGCGGTTTTGGCAATGGCTCAAAAGCACAAAAATCCCAAGGCGTACTTTGGTATTCAAAAGTGGCAGAAATCCAAAACCAGCGATTGGCTACCATCATACCCTATCTGGGCGGAATTTTCGAGCATGGCAACAAAATTATGACAAAAATGCAACTTGTAACAAACTGGCACAAATGCCACACAAGATTGTCAGTCGCCATTGTGTTTTGTTGCCCTGCCAAAGCAGTGCAGTCAGTCAAAAATCTTGCCCGAATTGATGATGCCATTTGGGTCAAATGCTGCCTTGATGGCTTTCATGTAGGCGATTTCTTCGGGACTGCGGCTGTAGTGCAGATAGGGTTTTTTGGTCATGCCAACGCCATGTTCGGCAGAGATTGAGCCGTGGTATTTTTTGACAGTCTCAAAGACAAAAGCATTGACCGTTTGGCATTTTGCAAAAAACTCTTCTTTGCTAAGTGTTGCAGGTTTTAGGATATTTAGGTGCAGGTTGCCATCACCGATATGCCCAAACCAGCAGATTTCAAAATCAGGATAATTTTCCTTGACCACAGCTTCGATATCGGCAATGAAATCGCCCAGATGGCTGATAAGTACCGAGATGTCATTTTTATAAGGAGTGAAAACTGAGATGGTTTCAGAAATGCACTCACGCAGTTTCCACAACTCTTGGAGCTGGGCGATGCTTTGGCTCATCACGCCATCAACAATCAAGCCAGCTTCGGCAGCAGACTCAAACACTGCCATCGCAGTCTCTAGCACCTCATCGCTTACCGCCTCAAACTCAAGCAAAACATAAAACGGCGTTTGGCTGTCAAAAGGTGCTTTGGTATGACCTGCGTCGATGACTTTATCAACAGCAATTTGGTCAAAAAATTCAAAAGCGGTCAGTGTCAATGCCTTGCCAAATTTATCAAGCAGTGCCACAATGCTGTCAAAATCAGGCACGCCAAGCACCATGGCTGTCAGATTGACAGGGGGTTTTTCAAGTTTAATCAGGGCTTTGGTAACAAACCCCAGCGTCCCTTCGGCACCGATAAACAGATGACGCAAATCATAACCTGTGGCGTTTTTTAGCATACCGCCATTGAGATTTAGCACATCGCCTTTGCCAGTAACAACAGTCAGACCCAAAATCTGGTTGCGTGTCATGCCGTAGCGAATCACCTTGATGCCGCCTGCATTTGTGCCGATATTGCCACCGATTTGACTTGAACCAGAGGAGGCAAAATCCACCGCATAGTACAAATCTTGACTTTCGGCAAACTCTTGCAAGGCTTTGGTAACAACACCTGCCTCAACTTCTACTATGCGGTCAGCCGCATAAAACTTGCCAATGTTGTTCATTTTATCAAAACTGACCACCACCTCGCCTTGTGCTGCCACAGCTGCTGCTGACAGTCCTGTGCGACCACCGCTTGGCACCAGTGGCGTGCGATGCTCATTTGCCAAACGCACAATGGTTGCAACTTCTTCGGTGGTTTTTGGGAAAAGTACCGCTTGGCAGTTGCTCTGAAAATGCACCGTCCAATCACGACCCCAGTGCGTGCAAGACTCACTGTCGGTTTTGACGCTAAGTTCAGGCAGGGTGATGGCGATGGCGTCCAAAAAGGCTTGATGTGTATTCATAGTTTACTCGATTGCTGGTTTGGAATGTTCATCAAACAACACTTGACAAAAATAATCGCTATCATAGCAGATTATCGATAATTTTTTAATGATTTTTTCAAGACACTGGCTGTGAATTGTTGAATAAACGGGCAAATTTAGCATCGCCCATGCCAAAAAGCAGTCTGGGGTGGGCAGTAGCAACAAATGTGCGTGTTGATTTTTATCTTTGGCAAAATTTGTTATAATAAGCAACCCAAGATTAATTAGGCAATGACAATGACAACCCAAACCACCAAAAAAGCCGAACTGCTCTGTCCCGCTGGCACTTTTAAAAATATGCAATATGCCTTTGCTTATGGGGCGGATGCTGTCTATGCAGGGCAGGCACGCTACAGCTTGCGTGTGCGTAATAATGATTTTGATGAAGAGAATTTGGCAAAAGGCATTGCTTATGCACATTCGCTTGGCAAAAAGTTTTATGTGGTGGTCAATATCCAAGCACACAACGCCAAGCTCAAGACCTTTATCGAAGACATTCGCCCTGTGATTGAGATGAATCCTGATGCACTGATTATGTCGGATGCTGGCATGATTATGATGGTGCGAGAGCATTTTCCCCATCAACAAATTCATTTGTCAGTGCAAGCCAATGCGGTCAATTGGGCAACGGTAAAATTTTGGCAACAGATGGGCGTAAGTCGTGTCATTGTTAGTCGTGAATTATCCTTAAAAGAGATTGAACAAATCATTGCCGAAGTGCCTGATATGGAGATTGAGGTATTTGTTCATGGGGCGTTGTGCATGGCGTACTCGGGTCGTTGTTTATTATCAGGCTATATCAACAAACGAGATGCCAACCAAGGCACTTGCACCAATGCTTGCCGTTGGTCTTATAATACTTATAAAGCCACAGAAAATGAAACGGGCGACATCGTACCAGTTACCCAAAGCACGAACACCGCTCAAGTCTTTGTGCCAAATCAAGCCACTGACAGCAACGCCATTGGCAACATCAATCTAAACGGCGATGTGGTGATGGGCGATGATTATGTAGAAAAACCGTCCGATGAAGTAGTGCTGATCGAAGAACAAGGCCGCAAGGGTGAGTTAATGGCAATGTATGAGGACGAGCATGGTACTTATATCATGAATTCCAAGGACTTGCGTGCGGTGGAGTTGGTGCCTGATTTGGTCAATATGGGCGTGCATTCTTTGAAGATTGAGGGGCGTACCAAGTCGCATTATTATGTTGCTCGCACTGCCCAAGTTTATCGCCGTGCCATTGATGATGCGGTTGCAGGAAAACCGTTTGACACAAGTCTCATCACCGCTCTTGATGGGCTTGCCAATCGTGGCTATACTGAGGGTTTTTTACGCCGCCATGTACATGCTGATTATCAAAATTATGAATATGGTTCATCAAAAACTGACCATCAGCAATTTGTGGCGGAAGTTGTGGATATCTGTGCGGAGTTTTTGACCTTAGAAATAAAAAACAAACTCATGGTGGGTGATGAGATCGAAATCATGACCCCAAAAGGCAATTTGACCTACACGCTTACCAAGATGTGGGACAAAAAAGGCAATGAAATAGATGGTGCGTTGGGTTCTGGCTGGACTGCCAAAATCGCCAATCCATTTAGCGATATATCGCATGAAGATTTGCAATTTGCTCTTGTGATGAAAAGCGTGAGTGAGGCGATTTATACTTGATGAAACCTATTTTGAAATGGGCTGGTGGCAAATCATCCCTGATTAATGAAATAACCAAACATTTTCCTGCTTATGTGTATGAGCGTGATTTTTGCTTGATAGAGCCGTTTGTTGGAGGTGGGGCAGTGTCTTTTTGGGCATTGTCGAATTTACCACATCTCAAAAAACTTATCATTAATGATTATAATACCGATTTAATTAACTTGTACTCTGTTATCCGTGAGCAGTCTCATCAATTTATAGATGAAGTGCAAAACTTGCAACGGATGTACGATCAATTGCAGACTATAGAAGATAAAAAGCCTATTTACTACCAACTGCGTGACCTGTTTAATGAGCGTTCACAGTCTAATATTATCCAAGCCAGTTTATTTGTTTTTTTAAATAAAGCAGGATTTAATGGTTTGTATCGTGTTAATAAAAACAATCAATTCAATGTCCCGATAGGCAGTTATAAAAAACCACAATTAATCAACAGTCATAATGTTTTAAAATTATCTGAAAAATTAAAAAATGTTGAAATTTTGGCAGGGGATTTTGAACAGACCCTTGAATTTATTCCACAAAATATGCCTTGCTTATTTTATATCGATCCCCCTTATCGCCCAATTAGTGATACGGCCAGTTTTACCGCCTATGCCAACAATTCATTTGATGATGATGAACAAAAACGCTTGGCACAATTTTGTAGAAAAATTCATAAATTGGGTCATGATTTTATACTAAGTAATTCTGACCCTAAAAACCATAATATTAATGATGATTTCTTTGATGAGCTGTATAGTGGATTTAATATTCAGCGTATCCAAGCCAACCGAGCAATCAGTGCCAAAGGATCGGGGCGTGCAAGTATTAATGAATTGCTTATTATTAATAAGAGAAATTTAAATATGAAAATTGATTTTGATGAGTTTTTTGAAGGTTTATCAGAAACCAACGCTACCCTAGATTATTTTACAGATTTTACAAAGGTAAAAGCTAATGTCAATCTTATAGAACTAAAATTAAATCAACTTAATTATTTAATTGGTAAAGATGATTTAAAAACAGCTGTTACTACACTATATCAAGAATGCCCTAGTGTATTTTCAGTATTGGAAATTTTAATTGCAGTAAGACAAAAAGAGAAAAAGAAAACCTTAAATACTCAAGGGCAAGTGGTTACATTGCAAAGTTATTTAACATCAGTGGATAAAATTGTTGAGTTTATCGAAGATACAGGATTGGCAGATATTTTTAGAGATAGAAATATCAAAAATCTAGTAGATTATGTTTTTGGTATAGAAGTTGGTTTGGATACCAATGCTAGAAAAAATCGCGGTGGAGATAATATGTCTAAAGCGGTCTCTTTGCTATTTGACAATGCAAATATTTATTATAAAACAGAAGTTAAAAATACTATTTTCCCAGAAATTGAAAGTTTAGGTGATGATGTTAAGCGATTTGATTTTGTAATCAAAACCAAAGTAAAAACTTATGTGATTGAAACTAATTATTATAACGGAGGTGGCTCAAAACTAAATGAAGTAGCACGAGCTTATACTGATGTAGCACCTAAAATCAATCAATATGCTCAATATGAATTTGTCTGGATTACCGATGGTCAGGGTTGGAAAACAGCCAAAAATAAATTACAAGAGGCTTATCGCCATATTCCTTCGGTCTATAATTTACTAACATTAAAGGATTTTATTGCTCGGGTGCAGCAAGAAGGTATCTTAAGTGATTGGTAATCAAAAATTTCTATTGGAGCCTTATTTTGAAAATAAAGATAAAGCTTTTACACTTTTTCATGGAAATTCACTAGATATTTTATCCAGAGTAAATCATAAATTTAATATGATTTTTGCCGATCCTCCCTATTTTTTATCTAATAATGGTTTAACGGTTAAAAATGGAGTGATTCAGTCTGTTAATAAAGGTGAATGGGATAGCAACTTATCTGTGGATGATGTTGATAAATTTACCCATGATTGGTTATTGATGACACGAGAAGTGTTGGTGGATAATGGTACTATTTGGATTAGTGGTACGCACCATAATATTTTTACTTTGGGCAAAACGCTTGAGCAATTGGGATTTAAAATACTGAATATGATTACATGGGAAAAACCCAATCCACCACCTAATTTTTCTTGTCGCTATTTTACCTATTCTACCGAATGGATTATTTGGGCAAGAAAATATGCCAAAATTCCCCATTATTTTGATTATCAGCTGATGAAAAAATTAAACTCTAATAAGCAAATGAAAGATGTGTGGAGATTGCCTGCCGTTCAATCATGGGAGAAATATCAAGGCAAACACCCAACCCAAAAGCCTCTGGGTTTATTATCTAGGATTATTTTGGCTTCAACCCAAAAAGGTGATTTGATTTTAGATCCTTTTGCAGGATCTGCCACCACAGGCATTGCAGCCTATTTATTAGACAGAAAGTTTATCGGCATCGACCAAGAGCGACAATATTTACAAATTGCCAAAAATCGCTATCTTGCCATCAATGATGATACAAAAATATTCCTAAAACAAAAAATTCGTGAACAAATAAGTTTGATATAATAGCATTTATTTATCATTTTATCCCAATGGCACTAAAAATCACCACTGACTGCATTAACTGCGACATTTGCGAGCCAGAATGCCCCAATGATGCGATAAGCTACGATCAAAAAGGTCAAAAAACCTATGTCATCAACCCCGACCTATGCACCGAGTGCGTGGGTTTTTATGATGAACCGACCTGTGATAAGGTCTGCCCGATTGATTGTATCATCAAAGATCCCAATTATCCTGAGGATAATGATGAATTGTTGGCAAAATACAAGCGAATTTGGCAAAAATAAACCTGCCCAAAGGCAGGCTTAGGCTTGATTTAGGCGGTGAGTGCTTGTTTTACCAATCCTGAAATCACGGCAGGATCAGCAAGACCCACCGTTTGTTCTTTGACGGCATTCATCACTTTGCCCATATCCTTCATGCCTTGAGCTTCGGTTGCCAAGATGGTGGCTTTGATGATGGCAACAAGCTCTGCCTCGTCAAGCTGGGCTGGCAAAAACTGACTGATGGTATCAATCTCAAACTGCTCTTTATTTGCCAAATCCTCACGGCCATTGGCTGTATAAATCTCCAAAGATTCTTGGCGTTGTTTGATTTGTTTTTGTAGCAATTCCAAGATGGCGGTATCGCCAAGCTCAGTTTGGCTATCAATTTCTACCTTTTTGATGGCAGCTTGGACATTGCGAAGGACTTTGACGGTGTCCATTTCTCGTGCTTTCATTGCGGATTTGATGGTGTCATTTAGCGTGTCTTTTAGACTCATGATGGCTCCTGTGTGGTTATGGTCTGTTCGTTGTTTTGTAGCGTTAGCAATCTGTCATAAACAGTGGATTTTTTTAGCTGCAGCACATCAGCAACGATGGCGGCGGCTTTTTTTGGGGGTAGCTCTTGGGCGATGCGTAATAGCCATTCGTCATATTCGGTAGTGCTATGCGTCTTGGTGTTGCCTGCAACAACCAGTACGATTTCGCCCTTTTGTTGATTGCTGTCTTGTTTGACAAATTCCAGCAGCTGTGCCAGTGGCAGTTTTTTTATGGTTTCAAAAGTTTTGGTAAGTTCGCGGCACAAAGTGGCTTCTCGCTCACCGCCAAATACGGCAATCATATCCGTCAAGCAGTCAATAATGCGGTGCGGTGCTTCATAAAAAATCAAAGTTTCGCTGCATTTTTGCCAACTGTTCAAGGCGGCGATGCGTCCATGGGATTTTGCAGGTAAAAATCCCAAAAAGCTAAACTTATCTGATGCCAATCCAGCGACAGACAGGGCGGCAATCATCGCACAAGCCCCAACAATAGGCACAACGCCAATGCCTTGCTCGTGGGCGGCACGCACCAAGCGAAAGCCTGGGTCTGAGATAAGTGGCGTGCCAGCATCGCTGATAAGTGCAATCGATTGTCCTGATTGTAGCTTATCGATGAGTTTGGGCGTTTGGCTGTCGGCGTTATGCTCATGATAGGCAAGCGTTGGGGTGTTGATGTTAAAAAATTTTAACAAAACTGCCGAAGTGCGAGTATCCTCACAGGCGATAATATCAGCTGACTTTAGTGTGTCAATGGCACGCTGACTGATATCGGATAAGTTACCGATGGGCGTAGCAACGATATATAGCAGACCTGTCATATCATGCACCTGTGTGATTGTCTGATGACTCGGCAACGGGCAGTTGTAGCCATTCGCCCAGCACCAAAGCAAGCTCTTGCAGTCCTTGTTTTTTTAGTGCTGAAAACAACTGAATGCTAAAGGGCAACTCCAAAGATTGCAATTGTTGTTTGGTGGCAAGCAGAGCTGATTTTTGGGCACCGTGCTTTAGTTTGTCGGCTTTGGTAAGTAGCACATGCACAGGCAGTCCGCCGTCTTTTGCCCAATGCAGCATCTGCTCATCAAAGTATTTTAAGGGGTGGCGTATGTCAGTCATCAGCACCAGCCCCACCAGTGATTTGCGTGAAACGAGATATTCCTCAAGCTCTTTTTGCCATTTGATTTTCATTGCCTCAGGCACGGCAGCATAGCCATAACCGGGCAAATCAACAATGCGAGAATTCTCACTGCCAACGCCAAAAAAGTTAATCATCTGCGTGCGACCGGGGGTTTTTGAGGAGCGAGCCAGCTGTTTTTGTTGGGTGATGGTATTAATGGCAGAGGACTTGCCTGCATTAGAACGCCCAGCAAAAGCCACCTCAAAACCTACATCATCAGGGCAGAGCTTAAAGGTGGGAGCAGACAACAAAAATTCCGTCTGATGGATTTTTTTTAAATAATCGTTGGCGTGATGATTTGACATGGTTTGATAAATTTAACAAAATAAGTTGTAGTATATCATTAAACACGCTAAAATCACCAATTTTAATCATTGATTTGGTTTGGGCTTGGAGATTGGTGATATTTTGGGCAGTTTGTGCTGGCTTTGCCATGATTTATGATATTGTGTGGATTGTTTTGATGAAATTTTGCCAAAAAATCATACTTTTTTGAAAAAATGTTGCCAAAGCCACAATTTTTGTAGGAAAATTGAGCCAATTCTTGCTATAATATAGCCATTGTTCATGATATTTTGGTTTTGGTCGCCAAGCAATGCACGCCAATTGGCAAGTTGTTCAGCTTATCAAGACCGAGCCGCAACCAATTACAACATCACCCAAGACTTAGCCAAGTTAGTAGGAAATTGTTATGAAACCTGCAAAAAAAGCAACTTTAGCCAAATTCGCACTTGCAAGCTCAATTGGCATCGCCAGCCTGTCAGCTTATGCTGCTTCTTATCCCGTGCCTGCTTATAATATTGAGGCAGGTAAAGCCATTGTTGAGAATAACTGTGCCGCCTGTCATGGTGCCAATGGCGTGAGCGTTGCTCCATTACAGCCAAACCTTGGCGGACAAAATATCAAATACCTATACAAGCAGCTGGTGGATTTTAAGACCAAGGCTCGCCGCAATGGTGTGATGGAGGCTCAATTGGTGGGCTTGACCCAGCAGGATTTGGCAGATGTTGCAGGATATTATGCCAGTCAAGCACCATGGACACCGGGCTACGGCAATAAGGCAACTGCCGCCGAAGCGACCAAGTTGTACCTAGGTGGTGATAAGACCCGTGGCGTTATCCCTTGTGCAGGTTGCCATGATCCAAAAGGCTCAGGCAATGCCTTTGCCGCATTCCCTCGTTTGGGTGGTCAGCACGCCTCTTATCTGGCATTGCAACTAAAACTATTCCGTGCTGCAGGTCGTGAAGATGAGGTGGCAACTGACATGGAAGTGCGTACCAATGATGCTGCCAAAAAAGGCGAAAAAGGCATGATGCAAATGGTTGCAGCACGCCTATCTGACCGTGATATTAAGATTTTGTCTGAATATCTGTCAGCGGTGCATTGATTGATAGTTTTGCTGTATGTCAAAATTTGCCAAAAGCCTCCGTTGTGGGGCTTTTGTTGTTTTGGTTCGGCTTATGGGCTTGTATTGGGTTTTGTGCTAAAATAGTGCAAATTTTATCATGGTAGAAAATATGCTGCATCGATATACGGTATTTTTTGTTGCTTGTGCTTTGCCTTTATTGATCACAGGGCAGATTGCACCAAATATGGCTTATCAGCTGGATTTTTGGCTGATGTGGTTGCTTGCGATGGTGCTGGTTGGCTTGCCAGTGTTGTTTGCTGAGTTGGCATTGTCGGCACGGTCGGCAGCTTTGCCATGGCAGGGCATTCAAAAACTCACTCGTGAAGCTGATGCTGGCATGATTTGGCGTGCGTTTGCAGCATTGTCAGTGCTGGTGGCGGTATTATTGGCAGCTGGGATTGCCTCGCGGATTGCGGTTGGCGTTGCGGCACAGTTCGGTGAGTTGGTGCGACAAGCAGGCGTGCCGATGATGGCGATGTCAGCGGTGGTGATGGCGGTGGCATTAATCTTAAGTTTATTAAGAGTGCGTTTGTTATTTGTTGGCACGCTACTTGTTATCTTTGGGGCGATGTTGTCGCTGTTTGACAGTGCGGTGAGCGTGCCACTGCTTACTGAGCCAAGCCTTGGTGAGTGGTCTCAGGCAGTGTTGTTGGCATTATTAAGCGTCGGGGCGGGCAGTGGTTTGTATTGGTTTGGTTCAGCAACCATTGCCAATAATGTCATGCAAGCCAAAAAACCTTTGGCGGGCTATATTTTGCCAATTTGGCTGACGCAGTTAATTTTTGGGGCATTGGCAATTTTGGCAGGCAGTGCAATGATTGGCGTGCCGTCTTTTTTGGTGAGTAGTGTGGGCATGCTGTTGATTGCGGCATTTTTGCTACACTATGCAGGCGTGCAACTGGTGCTGCGTTTTGGGCTATTGACAGGGGTGCTTGTGCTTGTGCTTTTGGTATTTGCACTTAGCGTTGTGCCGATGCAGTTTTTGGTGATTGTGGTAATTTTTATCAGTTTGCTGGCGGTGTTGTGCTTGGCGATATTTTCAGGTTTTGTGATGAAAATCAGTCATTTACGCAAAACTTTTAACATGAAAACTGAACTGCGTTACAACATTTGGCGTGTGCTGGTGCGTATCATTGTTCCGCTTGCGGTTGTGGCGGCATTGGCAGGCGTGGTGCTGGAGCTGGTTGCCTGATGCGTATATCGGTGGCTTGTGTAACGGCGGATTTGCAGCAGTATTATACAGAGCTGGATTTGGCGGTAGGGGCAACGATTTATGAAGCACTGCTAGCAACAGGGTGGCTTGATGATGCCAAATTTGCCGACTTTGCCACTTGGTGCGTCCAAAATCGCACCAATGAGCCAAATCATAAAGCATGGCGTGTCGGTATTTTTAGCCAAAAAAAACGCTTGGACACGCCTCTGGCAGAGGGTGATCGTGTGGAGATTTATCGTCCACTTAACATTGAGCCGATGGCAAAACGCAAAGCCTTGTCAAAAAAATCACGCAGCGAGCGTTCTTAACAAAAGCCTGTGCAGATGGTCAAGCTCAAAACCAGACAGCTTGGGCTTTTTAGATTATTATGCTGATAATTGGGCAGTCTTTCTGTAATTTGGCGTGTATTTTGTTGTCATAAATCCGCCTTTATTTGACAAATTTACCACTGACGACAGCAATCCATCGACAATTGCCATCAATGGGCTGAATAATTTTTTAAAAAGTCTTCGATGATTTTGTCCATACTGCTTTGGTTACTCTGTCGTTGCCGCCATAATCTTGGACGGTTTCAATTTCAACCCATTGATTTTGCTTGAAAATTTGTTGAACTTGGGGGGCTTGTTGCCAACCGTGTTCTAACATCAACGCCCCGTTTGGGTGCAAATAAAGCGGTGCGTTTTCGATAATTTTTTGCAAATCCGCCAGCCCATTTTGCCCAGCGACCAACGCCGAACGAGGCTCAAACCGCACATCGCCTTGGGTGAGGTTTTCATCATTTTGATCGATATAGGGCGGATTGCTCACGATCAAATGGAATTTCTGCGAGATTTGGGTAAACCAGTCGCTTTGCTGAATTTTAACATTATTTAGCCCTAAGGCTTGGCGATTTTGTTCGGCAAGTTCAACCGCTTGTGGCTCTCTATCGACCGCCACAATCTGCACCTTGTCGCCCAATTCCTGTGCCAACGCCAAGGCAATCGCCCCCGTCCCTGTGCCGAGATCGAGGATTTGCAAAATTTCCTCACAATCCGACCGCTTGTTCGCCCAATCGAGTGCCAATTCGACCAGCCGTTCCGTATCAGGGCGAGGAATGAGGGTGGCAGGGGAGACTTTGAGCGGTAGCGACCAAAACTCTTTTTCGCCCAAAATATACGCCATCGGTTCGCCTTTGGCACGCCGTGCCAGCAAAGTGGCTAACTGCTTTAATTCAGCCTCGCTCAACACCGTTTCCGCAAAGGCAAAAATGGCAGATTTTGAGCGTTTTGTCACCGCTTGCAACAGCAAATTTGCATCGGTTTTTGGATTTAAAAAGGGATCATTCCCCTGATTTTCCGCCAAGGTGGCAGTGGCGAAAGTGAGCCATTGCTGATAGGTTTTGGGGAAAAGTTGCACAACCGAAAACTTTTCATAAACGACCTCAAAATCCCCCGCAATTCCCGTTGGCAAGTTGTATGCTTGGCACTGCTCTTGGAAAAATGCGAGGTGGGCTGATTGCCAGTCTGCCAAGTTCCCTTCACCCTCTGCTTGTGCCTTTTCTTCGGTGATTTGTGCAAATGCAATGACCTCAACCGATTGCAATTCGATTTTGGCGACAGGCTGGTCGGCACTATCCAAAATAATGTGCTGATTGCCTACTTTGGGTAACGGCTCATCGGCTAAGGTGTAAAAACATTTGCCCGATGAAGTGGCTGTTTTTAAGCCAGCTGCGACCAGTGTTGCCAGATAATCAGGCTTTACGCCAAATTGCCATTGAGGAAGATCCATTTGCTGTCTCTATTTGCTTTTTAATTAGGCAATCTTGTTGCAGTTTAGCGTATATTCTTTATCGCCGATAATCACTGACAGCAGTCCAATCTCGCCTTTGGTGTGCCATTGGTATTGGCTGTTTGGGTTGGTGCGATTCACAAAATTCATGCCAGAGGCTGTTTTTTCAGCTTTTAGGGTTAGCTGTTGATTGTTTAGTTTCCAGCTGGGGGCATTGATATTTAGCACCGCCAAATCTCGGTGTGGTTGATAGCTGGCAACCACTTTGGCATCTTGTTCACATTGATAGCTGGTGGTAAGGGCGGGTTTGGTTGCTTTGTCGCTGGCTTTGCCCTGATGATGGACAGCTTTGTTGGGCTTGTGGGTGGGTTTTACTTGAACTTGTTGCTTGGGAGCGGTGGCACAGCCTGCAATAGCAAAAGCAGCCAAACTGGCGATGATTAGTGATTTTTTCATAAATATCCTCAAAAGTTACACAAAATCAGCAACGATGCTGACAAATCGGTATATTATAATAAAAAAATAGCCAATTATCAGCCATAATGTGCAAAAATATGTAGTCAAATGGTGAATCATATTGTGCGATTGTGCAAAATTTTATAAACTGATTGCTGTGGCAAAGTTGAAGCGATTGCCAAATTTGACAAATGACCAGAGGGTGATGATGACAACATTCTTACAACGCTTGGGGCTTACGATACCGATTATCCAAGCACCGATGGCAGGGGCGAGTAATGCTGGTTTTGTTGTTGCAGCTTGTCAGGCAGGAATAATGGGGTCGCTCGGGGCTGGCATGATGAAACCTGAGCAAATCAACGATGAGATTAACGCAATCAAGGCATTGGTTCAAGGCTGCTTTGCGGTTAATTTGATGATTTTGCCCAAACGGCTGACGGACAGAGTGATTGAGCCGATGCCTGCATGGCTGGTGCAGTGCTATAAATCCATCAATCAGCCAGCCGATATTGAGATGCCACCCGCTCCTGATTTTGCCGAGCAATTGGCGGTGCTGCTTGACAATCCTGTACCTGTGGCAAGCTTTACTTTTGGGATTTTGCAAGCTTCACAAGTGGACGCATTGCACGCTGTTGGCACGCAAGTCATTGGCACGGCAAATCACCCTGATGAGGTGTTGGCATGGATAGAGGCGGGTGCTGATGCGGTGGTGCTACAAGGTGCCGAGGCGGGCGGACATCGTGGTGGCTGGCTGTACGAACAAAGTAAGCCGTTAATGCTCGATGAGCTGTGGGCAGCAACCAAGCAGGCTTTGGCGACTGCGGATAAATCGATACCACTGATTGTTGCAGGTGGAATCGCAACCAGACAACAAGTGCAAAAATATCTAAGCATGGGTGCCGAAGCTGTTTCGGTGGGTACGGCATTTTTGACCACGCATGAGGCGGTGATTCACAAGGCGTATCAAGCACGCCTATTGTCCGCCAAAGCCTGCGATACTGCCTTGACCAGACTGTACTCGGGCAAGCTGGCAAGAGGGATTATTACCGAATATATGCGGCAATTTGCCCAATTTGATGGTTTGCAACAGCATGCACAAATTCCTGAATATCCAATGTTAAACGCCATGACCAAAAAACTGCGAGCCGTTAGCACGCAAATGCACAACACCGAGATGATGTCATTGTGGGCAGGCATGGGGGTGGAGCATTGCCGTGATGAGACCATATCACAACTGGTGGCAAGGCTTGGCTGCGATTAAGTCTTGTCATTAAGATTGCTACAACAAGCATTGGCTGCTGATAACTTTGGTGCAATGATGGCTGATTAAGTTTGATTTTGGCAAAATAAAGCCAATAAAGTTGAGTGAGTTTGTGGCAAATGAATTAATTTAATATAAATTAAGTATCTTATAATTTAATTAAAATTACTGTATTTGCCAAGATGGCAAGCAGGCGTTGTGTTTGTGGTTTTGTATAGCTTACTGATGACAAATATAATCAAAAGCACGGTGCTTGTGCTTGATATATTATATATTTAATAAAATATTATTTTATTTTTCATAATTTAAAATTTCTGTGCAATCAGTAAAATGATAACAAGGCGGATTGCTTGGGTTGGCGGTGGGGTTTTCTTTTTGCTATGATTTAGCAATCTGTCTGGCGATGCCTGATGAATGCTTTGGCTGATTGCTGGCTTATCTGTGGGCATAAAAATCCCCAAGCGGTGGGCTTGGGGTCAGGATTAGTTGTGCGTTGTGGGAATAAAACCATCGCCAGTATCTTTGGCAAGTGTGGGGTTGTCGGCATTGGGAATGGTGCGGCGAAGCAAAAGATAGCCTGCAATGCCTGAAATGAGCGAGCCAATAATAATGCCAAGTCGCGGATCGAACTCTGCTGGAATGCCACCAAAAGCCAGCCCTGAAATAAACAAACTCATGGTAAAGCCAATACCGCACAGCAGCGAAACACCGTATAACTGCGTCAGATTTGTGCCTTTTGGTAGGTTTGCCAGATTAAGTTTTAGGCAAATCAGCACCGCTGCCATAACGCCAAACTGCTTGCCCAAAACCAAACCTGCGGCAATGCCGAGCGGCACTGGGTGCAGCAGCGTGTCAAGATTGGTACCGATGAGCGAAATACCAGCATTGGCAAAGGCAAATAAAGGCAATACACCAAAGGCAACGGTATTGTGCAAATCATGCTCCAGCTCTTCTAGTGGTGAATGCTCTGGATCTTTTTTGTTGCGAAGTGGGATAAAAAACGCCAGCAAAACCCCAGCGAGCGTTGCGTGCACGCCTGATTTTAATAACGCCGCCCACAGAATAAGTCCGATGAGCAGATAGGGTGTAATGCGTACTACATTGATTTTGTTCAAAAAATACAAAAATGGAAAACAGACAGCCGCCACCGCCAATGAAAATAATGACAGCTCGCTGGTATAAAACAGGGCAATGATAATGATTGCACCCAAGTCATCAAAGATAGCAATGGATACCAAAAATACCTTTAGGGCGTTTGGCACGCGGTTGCCCAAAAGGCTAATCACCCCCAGTGCAAAAGCGATATCCGTGGCAGCGGGGATTGCCCAACCAGCCAATTGCTCAGGATTTTGGTAATTAAATGCTGCATAAATCAGTGCAGGAGCAATCATGCCACCGACCGCTGCCAGTGCAGGCATGAGAATCTGTTTGATGTCAGACAGCTCGCCAATCAGTGCCTCTCGCTTGAGTTCAAGACCAACCAAAAAGAAAAAAATAGCCATCAGCCCATCATTGATCCAGTGCTGGGCATCTTTGGCAATCTCAAAACTGCCAATTTGCACGACCACAGGAGCATGAATAAAGGCGTTATAAAATTCCTGCAATGGCGAATTAGCAACGATCATGGCAAGCACCGCTGCCAAAGCAAGCACGATACCGCCAGCGGCTTCTAGTTGAAAAAAGGCTTTGATTTTTTCCATAGCTTCCTCATATTGGCTGAAGCTTAATAATCTTATGAGTATTAATAAATTAACGCAATCAGCCAATCAAAATGGTGGCAAGTTGATTTTATGCAGGCAATTCATACATAAAAAATCGCTATCAATCCATCACTTTATCATAAAATTTTGTTAGGCGATAAGTTTTTTTTGTAAATTTATCAAAAAATTCATCGCACAGTGCAGTCATTGGGCGAAGTTTGTAATTATGAGCGTGTGTTTTTATTGGCTTTGGCGGCTGTGTAGCTGTGCAGTGCCGATAAGGGGTTGTGATTTGTTATTGTATTTTTGCCCAAAAATCAAAAGTCATTTGATTTATTGTTGCTTTTTTAAGAAAAATAAAACCACTAAAATGGCGGCATTCGTTAGGCTTCTAGGAATAAAAAATGATGAATCCAAAATATGCCCCACTGTTTGAACCCTACACTTTGAACAACGGGGTGGAAATTAAAAACCGTTTAACCGTTGCACCGCTGACCATTTACGACTCAGGGGCGGACGGCGAGATGACCGAGGCAGGTCGCCACTTTTGGCGAGATCGTTTTAACGGTTTTGGGCTTTATATTATGCCGTTTACCAATGTTCACCCGAGCGGTATCGGCTTTGAGTCGCCCAATGCCTTTGACGAACGCCACCTGCCGACTTTGCGAGAATATGCCGAGCTTGCCCACGCACAAGGGGCAAAAGCGGTGGTGCAAATCGCCCATTCGGGCTTGCAGCCGATCCTGCGATGACGCAAGGACACGATGTAATCGCCCCAACAGGCGATATGTAAGGCCGTTTTCGTGCGATGAGCGATGACGAAGTAGAGCAAATGGTGGCAAGTTTCGCCAGAGCCGCCGAGCTTGTGATGCAAGCTGGCTTTGACGGGGTGGAAATTCACGGGGCAAATGGCTGGCTGATTCAACAATTTGTCTCCGCCGCCACCAATTTTCGCCAAGATCGATGGGGCGGTAGCCTTGAAAATCGCTTGCGTTTTCCGCTGGCGATTGTCGATGCGATTGACCAAATGCGACAAAAACACCACCGCCCAGATTTTATCATCGGCTACCGTTTTTCGCCCGAAGAACCAGGCGAGCGAGGCATTACGATGAAAGAAACGCTCACGCTTGTTGATCGCTTACTCGAAAAAACCGCTTCAATATCTGCACATTTCGCTGTGGGATTTTTACAAAAAAGTTCGCCGTGGGGCGGATGCGAACCTGACCCGAATGCAGGTAGTACACGACCGCATTAACGGACGCTTGCCGTTTTTTGGCTCTGGCAATCTTTACACGGTGGACGATATGCTAAAAGCCTACCAAACAGGCTGGGTGGAATCGGTTTCCATCGGCAAAAGCATTATGCTGAACCCAAATTTAGTGAAACTGATCAAAACAGGGCGTGAAGAGGAAATCCAAACCACTTTTGATTGGGAAAAAGCCGACAGTTACCGCTACACCCCAGCAATGCTACAAGGCACAATGGCTGGCACGGATTTTTATCCGCCCTCAAAACAGCGTGGCGTGCGTTACAAAACCGAACATTTCTAACAAGCGGTGAGAAAAATGCAAAAACTTAACATATCAACCGAGCAAGGCACGGCGTTGCAGGGCGTGCTGTTTTCCGCCCAAAAAACGGATACGGTGATGATTGCCATCACGGGCATTCACGGCAATTTTTATTCCAATCCCTTTTATTACAACATTGGTAAGACCCTGCCCGTAGGCGAGATTGATTTTATCCATGCCCAAACTCGCAACGCCTTCGGGCAAATTGACACCGTCAATCATCTCACGGGCAAGCCTGAGCTTATCGGCTCTTTTAAGAGGATTTTCACTTTGCCGAGCAAGATGTGAAAGCCTATGTGGATTATGCTGCCGCGGCTGGCTATCGCCATATCATTTTGGCAGGGCATTCGCTGGGGGTGAACAAGGTGATTTATTATCTGGCGAAAACCCAAGATCCGCGTGTGCAGAAATTTATTTTGCTCAGCCCTGCCAATATCGCCCATCTGATTTCGGTGGTAACGCCCGAGCAAAAAGCGATAATTGCCGATTATCTCGCCCACGGACGAGGGCAGGAACTGTTGCCTTTTGAGCTACTCGGCTGGCTACCCTGCGTGGCGGATACGGCAGATCAATGGCTGCACAGCTTGATTTTGGATAATGTCCATTTGGAGGATGACAAAGATTTCTCGCAAATCGAGCAAATCTCGCACACAGGGGCGTTATTGATTGGCACTTTTGACCGCTTTACCTATGGCGATCCGAGCCAGTTTTTACGCACCATCAACCGCCATTTTCCCAAGCATCAGCAAAACGAGCTGATTTTTATCGAAAACACAGGGCATACCTACCAGCGAAAAGAGCAAGAAGTTGCCGACCGCCTGTTAGCCCTGATTCAACATTGGCGAGCCTAACGAACCAAGCAAGCGGTGGGATTTTTTGAAATTTCGTAAAATCTCACCGCTTGTAACAAGGATTTTCTATGCCATTTATGACCTTAAAAACCAACCTATCGCTAAATTCCACCCAAGCGACCGCCTTAAAAACCGCGTTGGGCAAAGCGATTGAACTCATCCCTTATAAATCTGAGGCAAATTTATTGCTGGAACTACAAGATCAATGCCGTTTTTACCTTGCTGGCGAAAACCAGCACCCTGTCGCCTATGTCAAAATCAGCCTGTTTGCCAACGAACAGCACTGGGGCTACCCTGAATTGACGGTGGCGATCACGGAAGCCCTTGCCGACATTTTACAGATTGCCCCACACCGCATTTATCTGCATTTTGAGGATATTGGTGCGTGGGGCGTGGCAGGGCAATATCTTGAACGCTAGGGCAAAATGTATGCAAAACCCACTGATTATTTACCAATTTACCGACCCAATGATGGGACTGTCGTATGAGAGTGAGCCGTTTTTCCGCCAAGTGGAAAGCCATTTTGGTGAGCAGATTCGTTTTCAGCCAATAAGAGCTACTTGGTGCGAAATGTGGCGGATTTTATGATCCCAGATGATTTTAAAGAGGGGGCGGAAAAGGCGTTTATCCGTTATAATAAGAGGCTCGCCCAAATTTATCAAAGCGAGCAAAGCATTAGCGGAATGCCGATCAAAATGGATCATCTTGAGCTGTTTTCGCCCGAACGCCGCTCATCGCTACCGCTCAATCTGGCGTATAAAGCGGTTGAACTTGCCTGTGCGGACAAAGCCGAGCCGTTTTTGTACCGCTTACGCTTTGCGACCGTGGCGGAATGTCGCCCTACCACCAAATTTGATGAAATCGTGCGAGTCGTCAAACAGTGCAACATTGATTTCACGGAGTTTTTACAGCATTATCAACACAGTTCGGCACAATTCGCCCTTGAACGCGATTTTGCCTTTTTAAATGAGGTGGGCGTGCGAGGTTTGCCTGCTTATCTGTTTGAATATCAAGGCAAACGCCTATTGCGTTCGGGCGTGCTGACTTATGCGGATTTTGCGATGGCGATTCGGCAGGTGTCTGGTGGGCAAATTGTGCCATCTGTGCCCACTTTTTCGCCCCAAGCCTTAGACAGACTTTTGCAAAAACATCCGCTGATCTCACCGCTTGAAATTCAAGCCGCTTTCGGCTTAACCGCAAGCGAAGTGTGGCAACAGGTTCGCCCCTTGATTGAAAACGGCTCGCTACAAGTGATTGATGCAGTTGGCGGAAAGTTTATGATGAGGCGAGCATTTTAACGAGAATGGCAATGGACAGAATACAATCCCTACAAATTTATGTGCTGGTGGTCGAGACGGGCAGTTTTACCAAATGTGCCGAGCAGTTAAATCTGCATGTGTCGGTGGTTTCCAAAGCGATCAAATACCTTGGACATCAGCTTGGCACACGCCTGCTCAACCGCACTACACGCAAAATTTCGCTGACGGCAGAGGGTGAGGCGTTTTATGAAAAAAGCCAAAGCCTGCTGGCGGAATTGGCGGATACTTTTCACGATTTGTCCTCCGCCAGCCGTCAAGCCGAGGGCAAATTACGCATTGAACTGCCCTCTGCCCTTGCCCCTTTTGTGATCGCCCATTTGCCGCAATTTTACCAAAAATATCCGCAAATTCAGTTAATTTTGTCGGTGTCGGATCATCTGAGCAATTTGATTGATGGGGGCTTAGATTGCTCGTTGCGACTGAGCGAATTAAGCGACAGCAGTTATATCGCTCGCCCCCTTGCCCCGATTGCGATGACGACTTGTGCCACAAGCCACTATTTACAGCAAAACGGCTTGCCCACCGAGCTTGACGATTTGCAGCAGCATAGGGCAGTGCATTATTTTTCGGGCAAGCAACGCAAAATAATGAGCTGGCATTTTTTGCAACAAGGCGAAAATATTCGTCTCAAATTACCGAATAAAACACTGGTGAATGATTCCAATGCGTTATTGCATTGTGCGTTGGCAGGGCTTGGGATTGTGCAAATGCCTACTCTGCTCGTTGCCCCTTATTTAGCCAGCGGACAACTCCAAACCGTCCTCCCCCATCTTGCCCCACCAGCCAAAACCGCGTGGATTGTCTATCCCCAACGCAAACACCTCCCCAAACGGCTAGAACATTTTATTGAATGGGTTGGGGATATTTTTGATATTGACAAAAAAGTTGGCTAAAGGCTGTGGTGATTATTAGCAATGGGTAAATTGACTTGGTAAAGGTCTTGAGTTTGTATTAATCAATGATTTGGCTGATTGGGCAATGGATAGGGGGCTGGGTAAAATGCCAGCTTGGCATAAGGCTTGCTGGCATTGTGATAAATATCAGTTGTGCTACAGAGTGCTTGGCAATCGTGCGTTAAATTAAAAAGCAACGATGGGCGGTCAATCTGTTGGCGGTTTAACCAACAGATTGCAAGATGGGTCATGCACGCCATGTGGCTTCGTCAAGTGATTTTTCATGCTTGGCAACGATGGCAACGCCTGCGATATCACCAACCACATTCATCGCAGTTCGCCCCATGTCAAGCAGTGCCTCAATGCCCAAAATCATGCCATAGGCAATGGCAACTGCCGAACCTGTTTCAACAGGCAGCCCAATGGATTCTAGCACCATCAGCAGCATAATCGCCCCTGCACCTGGCACGCCAGCTGTACCGACTGCAGCCAGCACGGTGGTCAGCGTAACGGTCATCATCTGCTCAGGCGTGAGTGGCATACCGACAGCATTGGCGATAAATATCGCACACACGCCAAGATAAACCGTTGTGCCGTCCATGTTCATGGTTGAGCCAACAGGCAGCCCAAAGCTATAAATATGCTTTGGCACGCCCATGCTCTCGGCACTTTGTACGGACACAGGCAAAGTTGCTCCAGATGAGCGAGTAACAAAGGCGGTAATCATCGCAGGACGCACTTTTTTTAAGAAAATCCATGGAGAAAGCCGAAAAATCGCACAGCTTATGCAATATACCAAGGCAACTTGCAGCAGTAGCCCAAGATAAACCGAAGCAGTTACGCCAGCCAAGGAACCAAAGGCGGCAGTGCCATTTTTGGCAAAAACAACAAAAATCAAAGCAAAAACGCCAATCGGTGCGTATTGCATTACCCAGCCGACGATTCGAAACATCGCTTGGCTGACACCATCAACAAAAGCATAGACGGTATCGGAGCTTTTTTGGATTTGTGCATCGCTGCTGTCTCGCCCAAACGCCAAGGCGATACCAAACATCAAGCAGAAAAAAATCATCGGCAACACTTGTCCATCAGCAATCACGCCGATTGGATTGGTTGGCACAATCTCTAGCAGTACATTGAGCATGCTTGGAGCTTCGGCAGCCTTGCCATCAACGGCAGATTGTGCGGTCAATTGCAGACCCAAGCCGGGCTTTAGCAATGCACCAACGCCCAAGCCGATTAAAATGGCAAAAATAGAAGTGATGATGTAGTACAGCATGGTTTTTAGTCCAATGCGACCCAGCTGTGATGGCGTAATGCTGCTTGCACCGACAATCAAGGTGGCAGCAATAACAGGCACGACAATCATCTTTAATAAACGAACAAACAGCTCGCCAAAAGGGCTTAAAATTGCCAAAACGGTTGGCGAATCCTGAAAAATCAAACCAAAAACCGCCCCCAAAACCAAAGCGAGCAAAATACGAATGAGTAGGTTTGATTGAAAATATAGTTTAAAAATAGACAACATAAAGTTTGTCCTTAAGTGAAATGCTTATGATTAATTTATTAAAATTATTTATTATAAAAATAATATTATATTATAAATCAACAATAAGGCTACTGTGTTAAAGATAAATCCGCCAAAGAATCAACAATTGATGTGCAGAATTATCTGGAGGATAAACTATCATAAACCATAATGATACAAACCGCCACATATTTAATAAGATTATTTAACAAATCGTCAAATCACAAAATCACTTGAGAATCTCGGCGTGCTTTTGTATGATAACAAGCCAAAGGCGGCGATAGCTCGCCAAATTATAATGCTGGCAAGTGAGTTTGGTTAATGACATTTGGCGTAGATATATTGGCGGTGCTGTTTTTTGCGGCGATGATTGCAGGTTTTGTTGATGCGATGGCAGGGGGTGGTGGTCTTTTAACCATTCCTGCACTGCTTTTAACGGGTATCAATCCTGTAGCGGCATTGGCAACCAATAAGCTACAAGCAGCCGCAGGGTCGTTTTCGGCATCATTAACCATGATAAAAAAGCGGCTCATCAGCCCACGCCAGATTAAGACGGCTCTGATAATGGCGTTTGTGGGCTCAGCGATTGGTACGATTTTGGTGCAATTATCACCACCTGAGGCACTAAGAGTTATCATTCCTTTTTTGGTGGCGGCAGTGGGACTGTATACGCTGATCGCCCCCAATCTTGGCGAGCTTGAGCGTCGTCCAAAAATCAGCCAGCAAACTTGGCAAAAAACCATCGTGCCACTCATTGGTCTGTATGATGGCTATCTGGGGCCAGCAACAGGAACTTTTTTTGCTCTATCAAATGTCAGCTTGCGTGGCATGGAGCTAATCCGTGCTACTGCCACCGCCAAATTGCTGAATTTTGCTACCAATATTGCCAGCTTGATTTTCTTTATTTTAGGCGGTCAGGTGCTGTGGCAGATTGGACTGATAATGATGGCAGGGCAGGTGATTGGGGCGTTTTTTGGTTCGCAGTTGGTGGTAAAAGGTGGGGCAAAATTTATTCGCCCTGTGATTGTGCTGATGTGCTTTGCGATGGTCGTGCGGTATGTGTTTTGGTGAATGTGCGAGCATATCGTTATTGTGCAAAATTTCTTCTTTGTAAATATCAGCCATAAAAATGGCACTGTTATCAAATTGACATTGGGCATTTTGACGATTTGGGCATTATAAATTTACCGCAAAGAGATATGAATACAACTATTGCCCAAGATTTATCAGCTTAATTTTAAAATAATATTTATTTATAAAAATTAAATAATAAATCACCGATTTTATTTGCTTTACCAGATAACATACATTCACTTTCCCTGCCTGCTCAATATACGCTATAATATACCATTTTTATTTTGGGCGTTTGCCATGACTGATTTGACCAATCCAAAAATCCTCCTTGCCATCACAGGCGGCATCGCTGCTTATAAATCAGCAGTGCTGGCTCGCCTGCTTATCAAGGCAGGCTGTAGCGTGCGTGTGATGATGACACAAGCGGCGTGTGAGTTTGTTACACCGCTGACCTTTCAGGCATTGACAGGGCAGGCGGTACATACCGAGCTGCTTGATGAGACTGCCGAGCTTGGCATGGGGCATATTGAGCTTGCCAAGTGGGCGGATGTGGTGGTGATTGCCCCAGCGTCTGCCAATACCATCGGTAAGCTGGCTGCTGGCTTGGCGGATAATCTGCTGACAACGGTATGTTTGGCGACTAATGCACCGATTTTGCTTGCTCCTGCGATGAACCAGCAGATGTGGTCAAATGCCATCGTGCAGGATAATTTGGCAAAATTACAAAAATTTGGCTACCATATCATCAGCCCTGACAGTGGTGAGCAGGCGTGTGGTGATGTCGGAGCAGGGCGATTGCCTGAGCCTGAGCAGTTGTGCGAGCAAATCCTTCACTTTTTAACCACCCAAAACACCGCCCAGACCTTGGCGGGCAAAACCGTCATCATCACCGCAGGGGCGACACTTGAGCCGATTGACCCTGTGCGATTTTTGTCCAATCATTCATCTGGCAAAATGGGCTTTGCACTTGCCAAAGCCTGCCATGATGCTGGTGCAACAGTTAGCCTGATAGCAGGTCGCCGCGTGGCATTGCAGACACCGTTTGGGGTGGAGCGGATTGATGTTGGCACAGCTGACGAGATGCTTGCAGCCTGCCAAGCCAAAATGCGTGATGATGAGCAGATGATTTTTATCGCGACAGCGGCGGTGGCTGATTTTAAGATGGCAAATATCGCCAGTCAAAAAATCAAAAAAACCGCTGGCAGTGATGGCTTGACCTTAGAATTAATAAAAAACCCTGATATTTTGGCGACAATTTCAGAACAATTCCCCAATGCTTTTATGATAGGTTTTGCTGCCGAAACCCAAGACGGCGAAACTTATGCCCAAAACAAACTTGACGCCAAAAATCTAGACATGATAGCGGTCAATGATGTCTCAGACAGCAGCATTGGCTTTGGCAGTGATGACAATGCCATGACGGTGTTTTTTGCAAAAAAATACGCACGCAGCAAGGTGCAATTACCAAAAGCCCCAAAAGCAACCATCGCCAAGCAGTTGGTATCATGCATTGCCATGCTGACAACTAAACTTAATCTAATTTAGGAAAATCAGTGATGCCACTTCGTTATTATGTTACTTTTTTGGCGGCGATTATTCTGCTACAGCTGCTGACTTATGGTTTTGTCAAGACTGTGATTTGGCTTGCCAATCTACAATCGCATGGCAGGCGGTGGCTGACTGTGCTGGCATTTGTTGCAATTAACTCATTGATTGGCTTGGCATTTTTACACAAGTTTGGGGTGGATTTTAAATTTATTGCACTGGTGATGACTTTGTTGTTGTTTTCCTTTTTTGCCAGTGCGGTGGTTTTTTGCTTGCAAAAGATTATTGGCAGTGGCAGCAATCACTGGCCAAAAGCCACCTATCTGCTGATTTTTGCTGGTTTGTTGGGACTTGGCTGGTACAATGCTCATACGCCCAAGCTGGTTTCGTACGATGTGAAAATTAACAAGCCACTTGTGCGTCCGATTCGTGTTGGCTTGGTGAGTGATTTGCACTTGGGTCGCTTGGTGGGTGCGACCGCCATTGATAAGCTGGTGCAGATTTTCCAAGAACAACAAGTTGATGTGATTGTGCTGGCTGGTGATATTATTGATGATACGCTTGAGGGCTATGAATCGGCAAATTTACAACAAAACTTGCGGCAATTACAAGCACCGCTTGGCGTTTATGCTGCTTTGGGCAATCATGATTATATGGTCGAGTCTGATAGGATTCGCCAAGCCCTAAGCCAAGCTGGGCTTAAGGTTCTAGAAGACGAATCTGCGTATCTGGACAGTGGGTTTTATCTG
Organism: Moraxella cuniculi DSM 21768; assembly: GCF_900156515.1. Taxonomy (GTDB): domain Bacteria; phylum Pseudomonadota; class Gammaproteobacteria; order Pseudomonadales; family Moraxellaceae; genus Moraxella; species Moraxella cuniculi. The sequence continues at coordinate 106,828 of NZ_FTNU01000001.1, forward strand.
ATTGGTCGCAAAGACGATGTCATTACAAATCGCAAAAGTGCCGAGCAGTTATTACAAGAGATTGACAGCAGTAAGCCTGTGTTTATGCTACAGCATCGCCCCAGTGAGTTTGAGCATCAAGGGCAGCTGCCGATAGATTTGCAATTGGCAGGTCATACGCACAAGGGGCAGATTTTTCCAGCGAACTTAATTACCAAAATTGTGCATTTTATGGACTACGGCATACAAAAAATCGGACAGGGGAATTATATTGTTACCTCAGGATTTGGTTTTTGGGCGGTGCCATTTCGCTTGGGGTCGCAATCAGAGGTGGTGATTATTAATGTGCAGGGCAGTTAAGCAGCCACCCCTTGCTTAGCAAATTTGCCCAAAACATTTGCCAAAACTGCCACAATGCGATATGGTATAAGATAATCGTGCTGAATGTATTTTTGCACCACAAATAATCGCCGTGCGGCTACTGATTTATAAATATGTAAGGATTTATCATGACTGATTATGCTGGATTTGTTACCCCTGATAACCGTGCTTGGCAGGCGACCTATCGCCAGCATGGCTTGGATATTCAGCTGAATATGCCCAAAGGGATAAATTCGCTGCTTGATTTTTTTGATGAAAATTTTCGTGCCAATCGTGGGCAGCGTGCCATCACTTTTATGGGGCAGCACATCAGCTATGATGAGCTTGATAAACTTAGCCTAAAAATCGCCGCCTATTTGCAATCGCTTGGGCTTGAGCAGGGCGACAAAGTGGCGGTGATGATGCCAAACACGCCACAATATTTGACAGTGATGATGGGGATTGTGCGAGCAGGATTTGTGCTGGTGAATATCAATCCACTCTATACCGCAAGCGAGCTTGAGCATCAGCTGGCAGATAGCGATGCCAAAGTGTTATTTATTGTTGAGAATTTTGCCCATACGCTTGAACAGGTCAAGAACAAAGCCAAACTTCAACACACGATTATTACAGGTGTTGGTGATATGCTGGGACTAAAAGGCTTGCTGATTAATGCTGTGGTGCGATATGTCAAAAAAATGGTGCCGAATTTTTGCATTCCTAATAAAGTAAATTTTAAGGAAATTTTAAAATCATCGCACCCTTATACCAAGCCTGTGGTGAATCTTGATGATGTGGTGATATTGCAATACACAGGCGGTACGACAGGCGTGGCAAAAGGAGCGATGCTTACTCATGGCAATTTGATTGCCAATGTTTATCAGTGCATGACTTATGTCAAAACAGGCTTTAATAACCCTTATCAGCATGGCGAATATATGGCGGTTGCCTTGCCGCTTTATCATATTTTTTCGTTCATGGTGGCGATGCTTGGCATGAAAATGGGTTTTGCGTTGTTATTGATTCCCAATGCACGAGACTTGGACGATTTGACCAAGCAGTTTGGCAAATTCCGTCCGCAATTTTTCCCAGCGGTGAATACGCTGTTTAATGCCTTGACGCATCACAAGGGTTTTGTGGAGCTTGACCATAGCAACCTAAAAGTATCCTTAGGCGGTGGCATGAGCGTTCTGCCCAGCACGGCTGCCAATTGGGAGAAAATTACTGGCAATTATATCATTGAAGGCTATGGCTTGTCAGAGACCTCGCCTGTGCTGACCTTTAATCCGTTGGGCAGTTATACAGGCAAAATTGGCATTCCGTTTCCCTCAACTGATATTATTTTGCTTGATGATGAAGGCAATGAAGTGGCAGAAGGTGAGGCTGGTGAGATTTGTGCCAAAGGCCCGCAAGTGATGAAGGGCTACTGGAAGCACGATGACGAAACAGCCAAGGCGATGACTGCTGATGGTTATTTTCGCACAGGGGATATTGGCGTGATGGACGAGCAGGGGTATTTTAAGATTGTCGATCGCAAAAAAGACATGATTTTGGTGTCTGGCTTTAATGTCTATCCCAATGAAGTTGAGGCGGTGATAGCAGCGTGTGCAGGCGTGCTGGAATGCGGGGTAGTAGGCGTGCCTGATGAGCATAGCGGCGAGGCAATCAAGGCGTTTATTGTCAAGCAAGACGCTGCCTTGACAGCCGATGCCATCAAGCAGTGGTGCAAACAAAACCTCACAGGTTACAAACGCCCCAAGCATATTGTTTTTGTTGAGCAATTGCCAAAATCCAATGTGGGCAAAATCCTAAGAAAAGAGCTGCGAGCATTGGCATAAACGGCACTGGACTGATAAGGTTGGTTGTTTGTGGCGTTTTGTGGTTTTTGTGGATAAAAGGCTTGTTTAATTTGCCATCTTATGTTAGATTGACAGTAATGACATTGCTTAGATGTCATTGAAACACAATGAAACCATTCATACGCAATCATCACCTTGATGATGGATTTTACAAAAGCAAACTTAAGGAAAGACAATGACTGAGCAACTATTCACCGTATCAAAAGATGTTCCGTGGTATAAGACTTATCAAGAGCATGGCATTGAGTTTGATTTTAGCCTGCCGAATAATATCAATTCGTTGGTGGATATTTTTGAGCAAGCCTTTGCTCGTTTTGGTGAGCGTGTGGCATTCACCTGCATGGACAAATCCATCACTTATCGCGAGCTGGACAATTACAGTCGCCAAATTGCCGCCTATTTGCAGTCTTTGGGGCTGACCAAGGGCGACAAAGTGGCGGTGATGATGCCGAACATTTTGCAATATCCGATTGCGATGATTGGTATTGTGCGAGCAGGTCTTACGCTTGTCAATGTCAATCCGCTCTACACCTCTCATGAGCTTGAGCATCAATTAAACGATTCTGAAGCAAAGGCGTTGTTTATCGTTGAGAATTTTGCCCATACTTTTGAGAAGGTTGCCAACAAAGGTCAGGTTAAGCATGTGATTGTCGCCTCGCTTGGTGATATGCTGGGGCTAAAGGGCTTGCTGGTCAATGCCGTGGTGCGTCATGTCAAAAAAATGGTGCCTGATTGGAATATTCCGGGTCATATCAGTTTTAAAGACGCACTTAATGCCGTGCCAGCTGCCAATTATACCCGCCCAGAGTTGCAGCTTGATGAGATTGCTGCTTTGCAATACACGGGCGGTACGACAGGCGTGGCAAAAGGAGCGATGCTTAGCCATCGTAATTTGGCCTCAAATGTTGAGCAGTGCGTACCTTTTGTAAGCAAGGTATTTCCAGAAAAAGACCTATCGGGCAAATACATTGCGGTTGCCTTGCCACTTTATCATATTTTCTCATTTACCGCCTGTGGTCTGCTTGGCATGAAATTGGGCTTTAGTATGCTACTTATCACCAATCCGCGTGATTTTGCCGCAGTGTGCAAGGATTTTGCCAAATATAAGCCCGTATTTTTCCCAGCGGTGAATACGCTATTTAATGGCTTGGTGAATCATGATGGCTTTAGAGCCTTGGATCATAGCAACCTGCGTTTGTCCCTAGGTGGTGGTATGTCGGTGCTGTCAGACACCGCCAAGTCATGGGAGCGTTTGACAGGTAACTACATCGTTGAAGGCTATGGCTTGTCAGAGACTTCGCCTGTCTTGACGCTAAATCCACCGGGTGGCTATACGGGCAAAATTGGCATTCCATTCCCTGCAACAGACATTAAGCTGTTTGATGACGAGGGCAATGAAGTTGCCTTGGGCGAGGCAGGAGAAATTTGTGCCAAAGGCCCACAGGTTATGCAAGGCTACTGGAAACGCGATGACGAAACCGCCAAAGTTACCACCAAAGATGGTTATTTCCGCACTGGAGATATCGGCATCATGGACGAAAAAGGCTTTGTAAAAATTGTCGATCGCAAAAAAGACATGATTTTGGTATCGGGCTTTAATGTTTATCCAAACGAAGTTGAGGAAGTGATGGCATCACACCCAAAAATCCTTGAATGTGGAGTGATTGGGGTGGTAGATTCACACAGTGGCGAAGTGCCAAAAATCTTTGTGGTAAAAAAAGACGCTTCTTTGACCACCGAAGAGGTGCGTGAATGGGCAAAAGAAAACCTAACAGGTTACAAACGCCCCAAATATATTGAGTTTGTCTCAGAGCTGCCAAAGTCCAATGTTGGCAAGATTTTACGCAAAGAGCTGCGTAAACTTGAAGAGAGCAAATAATCAGCATCGGCCATTTGACCGATGATGCCAAGAATACAAACCTGCCATGAAAAATTGGCAGGTTTGTTTTGTATTCTGATACCAAACTTGGTAAAATGATTGCCATACAAACAACTTAACGAGAATCATTATGCGTATTGACGGCCGTACCAACAATCAACTTCGCCCCATTCAATTTATCCGCCATTATACCAAGCACGCCGAAGGTTCGGTGCTTGTTTGCTTTGGTGATACCAAGGTGCTATGCACAGCCAGTATTGAAGCTGGCGTACCACGCTGGTTAAAGGGGCAGGGCAAGGGCTGGCTGACTGCCGAATATGGTATGCTGCCTCGTGCCACAGGCACACGCACACAGCGTGAAGCTGCTCGTGGCAAGCAATCAGGACGCACCCAAGAGATTCAGCGGTTAATCGGTCGCTCGTTGCGTGCCATGCTGGATTTGTCAAAATTGGGCGAAAACACCATTTATATTGACTGTGATGTCATTCAGGCCGATGGCGGCACACGCACTGCCAGCATTAGCGGTGCAGCTGTGGCGTTGATTGATGCCTTGGAGTGCTTGCAGCGGGATAAAAAACTTAGCCAAGATCCGCTGACAGGCTTGGTGGCTGCTGTGTCGGTTGGTATCAAAAATTCTGAAGCATTGTTGGATTTGAACTATGCTGAGGATTCAACTTGTGATACGGATTTGAATGTGGTGATGACGCAGGCGGGCGGTTTTATCGAAATTCAAGGAACGGCAGAGGATAAGTCATTCTCTCGGCAGCAGGCAGATGCCATGCTAAGCCTAGCCGAAGCTGGTATTGCCGAAATTATCACTGCTCAAAAACAAGCATTGGGCTGGTAATATGCTAAAAGTCTGCGATGATGGTGTGATTATTCGGCTTGATGGTCGGGCAGATAACCGACTGTTTTGGTGGTCGTTGTCGCTGGTGCTGGTTGGTATTGTTGTCGCCATAGCGTGCATGGCATTGCCTGTGGCGTACGCCATCGGCAGTCTATTTGTTTTTGCAGTGATGATGTTTGGGTTTAATATCCAAAAACATAGGGCAAAATCTCAGCATTGCTTCACGCAAGGTGAGCTGATACTGACACCCAAGCGATTTAGTATTAATCAGATTGCACTGACTTTGGCTGATGATGCCAAGATTGAACAGGTGGGCAACTGGCTGATTGTCAAGGATCGTGGGCTTGAGTATCGCTTTTCAGGCTTTGCTGATGAAAGACAAATGCAGGTGGCTCGCTCGGTGCTGGCTGGGGCAACGGTGCAAGCTAATCAGGTGGCGATTCGCATCAATCAATGAGATTGATTAGGGATTATCGGTACTGACTTCTTCAACTGGTGGCGTTTGACTTTGTGGTTGCGATTCTAGGGCTTTGGCGAGCTTTTCTTCATTCAGGCGGCGAACTTGATTGATGGCGATGGATAGCTGTTCATCAATCGCATCTGCTTGCTGTGCTGCCTGAGTGTCATAAATTTCAGTGTTGGCGGCTGTAGTAGTGTTTTGGCGAGATGGCAGGTACAGATCATCAGCACTGACAGGGGTGCTGGTGGCTGCTTTGTTGGTGGACTGCTTTTGAGCAGGCTTGGCAGCAGTTTCAGCTTGTGCAGGGGTGGCTGCTTGGGCGGTAGTCTCTGCGGAGCCATCACTTGGGCGATCTTGCACTGTCAGCGGCTTGTCGCTTTGATTGTCGGCATCGGTCGGCGGTTCGTCTGTTTGTGCGTCTGGGTTTGCGACATTATCATCATTGAGCGTCTCAAGCGAAACAGGCTCTAGTGGCTGAACTTGCAGATTGCTGCTAACTGGCTTTGGTTCATCGGCAGGTTTTGGCTTGTACTGAGACAGCAAATAAACAATGCTAATCACCAATAGACTTAGCATAACCAAAAGTAGCAATGCACTCATCAGTGGCGAGCGTTTAAAAAAATTGCCTTGATTGGCACGAGGTTTGGTTGGTGGTGTGGTACTCATGAGCAAAATAAAATCGCAAGGCCACATTGCCCAAAGAAATATAGGCAGTCGCATGGCGTTATGTTATTGATTGTTGATATAGTATAGCATAATTGGCTGGGCTGATAAAGTTTGCATTGTCTTGATAAAGGACAGTTTGCCGATGGCAAATCCGATATATGCCAGCCATGCTTGCACAGAATCAGTAACCTGTTATCTGTTTTTGCTTGTGCTATTGTATATAATTTGTGAAACCATCAATAAAACCCAAAAAAAATTGTAGAATTTGGTATAATAGTCAGTTGGAATGTAATCAGAACAATCACTGACAATCACTTCAAAAACGGTTGCACTGCTTGTTGGCGGTGTGATTTTAAGTAATTTTATACAAGCAATTTGACGGATTTTGCCAAATTGTGTGAGTATGGATAATGACCGTATCTGTTTATAAATGCTCGATGACTTCGGCAACGAAAAAATTGCGACTTGGTAGCTTGGTGGCGGCACTTATTGGTGCGGCTTGTTTGTCTGCGTCCGCCAATGTTAATCCTTTGCAAATCAATGATTTAATCACTTTGGCGGTGCAGACTCACCCATTGGTTGGTTCGGCCGTTGCCGACCAGCAGGCGACCAAAGAGGGCGTAACTGCAGCCAAATTGGGTTATTTGCCCACACCGACCATCTCATCGCAATACGATGGCGATGACGGCACGGTTACTCGCTTTGCTGTCAGCCAGCCGATTTGGTCGGGCGGTAAGCTCAAAGCCGATGTCAATCGTGCCATCAATGATGATAAGGCGGCAACTGCCAAAATCATGGAGCGACAAAATGAAGTTGCCAAAAACACCATTGATATTTGGCAAAGCTATATTTATGCCTTGTCGCTACAAGAATTGTATGTCAATAACCTAAAACAGCTGGCAGAATTTGAGGCGATGATGCAGCGTCGTGTCAGCCAAGGCGTGTCGGCAAAAATTGAATTGGATTTGGTAACAAACCGTATCTTGCAAGACCAAAATTCCCTACAAGGGGCAATCGAGCAGCAAAAAATCGCTGAGGCACGCTTGCAGCAAATCATCGGCGTGCCAGTTGGTTCACCAAATGGTGCCACCATCGCCCAGTTGGCACAATATGCCAAAGATCAATCACAGAACTATGGTCAGCTTGCCTTTTCGCAAGTGAGCGAAAATCACCCAACGGTCATTCGCCAACGCTTCGAGATTGATTCGGCACGCTATGCGGTTAAATCACAAAAAGCCCAACAAATGCCAACGGTCTATGTGCAGTACCAGACCGATTATAATCATCGCAACAATCGCTTTGAGGATAAGGTTGCACTGGGGCTGAACTATTCACCCGGTGCGGGTTTTTCGAATGTGGCACTGTCCAGAGCCTCTGAGGCACGCGTGCAAAGTTTGGTACAAAGCCAAGAGGCGTCAAGACGCACCGTCATGGAGAATATCCAGACGCAGTATCAGCAGTTCATCAGTGCCAGAGATCAGGAATTGTCCCTGACGGCAGCGGTGGCGGGTGCACAAATTGTCCTAAATTCTTATCGCCGACAATTTATTGCAGGTCGCAAAAGCTGGCTTGAGGTGCTAAATGCCGTGCGAGAGCAATCGCAATACGAGCAGCAGTTGCGGCAGGTTCAGGCACAGATGGTGGCAAATTTTTATAAACTGCAAGTGGATTTTGCCTTGATGCCATGGCAGCAGCAGGGCATTGAATTTGTGCAGCAACCTGTGGTTGAGTTTAGCCCATTTAGCTATCTAAAAAATGAATTAAGCCATTTTGTACCAAATACACCTATTGATAATTTATCAAATCAAGCAGGCGATGATGCGTCAGATGGTGCAGCCTATCCTGCTTCGGTATTGCCAACCGATGAGCCGATGATTAGACAATTACCGCTGGCAGAAGGCGAGTGGGTATTTGCCGATGAGTCAGATGAGGCATCGGCCGATTTGCCTGTGCCATCAAATGAGCTAGGCCAGCCTTATGTCGCAGGTGAGCAGCGTACAATCACCCAAACAATCAAGGCAGTGGCACAAAATCAGCAGTGTCAAAATGCAGAAATCTGCCCCAAACCTGTGTCTACAGATGACACGCCAAGCCAATGAATTTGGTGATTGTTGAGATATTTAATATTAAGTATTAATAATTTTGTAGTAAAGTTTTGATGAATTATCATCAGCCCTAAGGAAACAAACCATGTCGCTCCCATCAAATGCGGTGCAAACCAATCAAGGCAGCAACCCTCAAGAATTGGCGTATGCTGTCAGCATTCTCTTAAAAGAGCAGGGATACCCTGTGGACAAAAATCGCTTGCAGTCCAGTCTTGAGACGGTATTGACAGCCCCTACGCCAGATGCTGCTGTTTTTAATATGTTAAAGGCTCTGGGTATTGATGGTGGCATAGAGATTTTGCAAGCACCTGATGCTGCATTTATGCCATTGATTGCTCATCATAAATCCTTGGGTTTTGGGCGAATTGTACAATTTGAACAAGACAACTGGTCTTTTGTTCAGCAGGAAAATACGCATCGCTGCCGCAGTGGCGATTTTGATTTGGTGGCAAAAATTGACATTCATGCCAAGACTGATGAGCGACAAAACATCACCTTTACCAAGTTGCTACGCGAGAGTATTATTGAGCATAAGGGCATTGTCATTGAAGCGATGATTGCTTCTTTTATCATCAACTTATTGGCATTGGCGGTGTCGCTGTTTTCGATGCAGGTGTATGATCGCGTCATTCCAACACGCAGTGAATATACGCTGATTATTCTAAGCTCGGGCGTGGCGTTGATGATTTTGTTTGAGACTTTTATGAAATTTGCTCGCTCACGGGTGATGGATCGCATGGTGGTGGGCATGGATCAGGATTTGTCTCGCTCGGTGTTTGAGCGATTGCTCAAGGTTCGTGTTGATAGAATGCCAAATTCTGTTGGCTCGTTGGCGGCACAGCTAAGGGGTTATGAGCAGGTGCGAGGATTTTTTACTGCCAGCACACTGTTTACTTTGGTAGATATTCCGATGAGTTTGATATTTGTCTTTCTTATCGCTGTCATTGCCTCGCCGCTGGTTGCAGCTGTACCGCTAATTGCTGCGATTATTGGGCTGCTGCTTGGGTTTTATAGTCGCAAAAAAATCAACCAAGCCGCTCAAGAAGGTGCGCAGGCTTCTTATCTAAAAACAGGGATTTTGGTTGAGGCGGTTGAGGGCATTGAGACCATCAAGGCAGGGTCGGGCAATTGGAAATTTTTGTCCAAATGGCTAAATATCATGAATATCACCACCCAAAACGACCTAAAGATGCGTCATGCCAATGACAACCTTAACTACACAGTGCAGATGCTACAACAGATTAGCTATATCAGCATTGTTATTACAGGTGCTTATGTGGTAATGCAGGGCGATATGACCATGGGTGGCTTGATTGCATCGACCATTTTGGGCGGTCGTGTGCTGGCTCCGATTATGAATGCACCAAATATGTTGGTGCAGTATTCGCACGCCAAAGCAGCTCAAATGAATATTGAGAATTTGTTTAAGCTTGAGCAGGACAATCAGGGCGTAAGCTATCCTTTGTCGCCATCAAAAATTTATGGCAATTATCAGTGCAACCAATTGACATTTAATTATCCTGATAATGACAGACCTGCGTTACAAGTGCCAAATTTGACCATCAGAGCAGGCGAGCGAGTGGCGATTTTGGGTGCGATTGGTTCTGGCAAATCAACGCTGCTAAAATTACTATCAGGGTTGTACGCACCAAGTTCTGGGCATATCTTGCTTGACGGCTTGGACATTTCTCAAATCAGCCGTGAGAGCCTAAGTGATCAGGTTGGATATTTGCAACAAGACCATCGTCTATTTCAGGGAACGCTTCGGGATAATTTGCTTATCGGTATGCCGACTCCGTCTGATGATGTGCTGAGCCGAGCATTGCACAGAACGGGGCTGATTCGGTTGGTGTCAGGGCATTCAAGCGGTCTGGATTTGAACATCAGCGAGGGCGGCAAAGGCTTGTCAGGTGGACAAAAACAACTGGTGGCATTTACTCGGCTGGTGCTGACCCAGCCATCGGTGTGGTTGCTTGATGAACCGACCGCTTCTATGGATAATGCCCAAGAACAGCAGTGTATTCAGGTGCTGGCACAAGAGTTTCAAGATCCCCAAAAGACTTTGGTGCTATCCACGCACAAGCCTGCATTGCTTGCTTTGGTAAATCGTATTATCATCATGGACGACAGCAAAGTGGTGATGGATGGGCCAAAGCAGGCGGTGCTTGACCAACTTCGCAAAAATGAAGAAGCTGCCATTGCCAGACGACAGGCACAGCTTGAGCAGGCGAAGCAACAAGCTGCCCAGCAAGCTGATGCGGCTGATAATGACAAACAGCCACCACAGGCCTAATTTTAATTTTTGTTTTGGGATTTATAATGTCAAATTCATATCGTTATCAGCCACACAAGCCCAGCTCTAAGCGGGCACGGATTATTATTTGGACGGCACTGGTTACGGTGGTTGTGCTTTTAACTTGGGCATATTTTGCCAAGATTGATCAGGTTACTCGAGCATCAGCGACCGTCATTGCCAGCTCTCGCACGCAAGAAATCCAAGCCTCTGATGGCGGCGTTTTGTCATCAATGCTTGTCAAAGAGGGTGAAGATGTGAAGCGTGGGCAGCTTTTGCTTGTGCTAGAAGAGGAGCGTGCACAGGCAGCGGTGGATAATTCGGCGGTAAAGGTTGCTGCACTGCAAGCAAAAGTGATTCGCCTAGAGGCAGAAATCTTAAATCGCCCATTGCAATTTCCCGAAAGTGTCAAACGATATCCTGAATATGTACAGAACCAGACAGAACTGTACAATCGCCGCCGCCAAGCGATTTCGCAAGAGATTGCCTCGCTTGAGCAGATGTTGTCGCTTGCCGAGCAGGAATTGTCGCTCAATGAGCCATTGCTGGCTTATGGTGATGTCAGTCAGGCTGATGTCATTCGTCTGCGTCGCCAAGTTGCTGATATCAAGGCACAGATTACCAACAAACGCAACAAGTATTTTGAGGACGCTCAAGCCGAGATGACCAAGGCTCAAGAAGAACTGCAGTCTGAACAAGAGCAGCTTCGTGATCGCAGTCAAGTATTGCAAGAAAAACGCCTATTTGCCCCAACTGAAGGCAAAGTGAAAAATATCCGTGTTACTACCATTGGTGGTGTGGTTAAGCCCGGTGAAGTGATTTTGGAGATTTTGCCGACCGACAGTGATTTGGTTGTTGAGGCAAAAGTGCGTCCTGCCGATATTGCCTATGTTAAAGAGGGTCAAACCGCCAGCGTCAAGCTAGATGCTTATGATTATTCAATCTTTGGTGCGATGAATGGGGAAGTTTTCTACATCAGTCCAGACACTTTGACAGAGCAGACACCGCAGGGCGAGCAGCCGTATTATCGCGTGCAGATTCGTATATCGGGAGCGGAGTTTGATGGGCGTGCTGAAGATATTGTCATTCGTCCTGGTATGACTGCCAGTGTTGATATTAAGGCAATGGAGCGTAGCGTCCTGTCTTATCTGACCAAGCCAATTACCAAAACCTTGTCAGAGGGCTTGGGTGAGCGTTAAGCCATGAATGCTGTGCATCCAAAGCGGACAGTTGCCATTTTAACCACTGCCATTGTCATTGCTGGCATGGCGGTTGGTTTAAGTGCCTGTCAGCAATCTGCACCAAAATCGGCATTGTGTAATAATCAGCAGATTGAGCAAAGTTTTGCCAAGCAGCAATCAGATGTACAAGTGCGTGGCTGTGGTGTGGTAAAATCAGTGCTAAAAGACGACACAAAAGGCAGTCGCCATCAGCGATTTATTGTTCGCTTGGAGGGTGTGCAGCAAACAGTATTGATGGCACACAATATTGATTTGGCACCACGCATTGACACACTCAAACAAGGCGATTGGGTGGATTTTTATGGTGAATATGAATACACCAAACAAGGCGGTGTGGTGCATTGGACGCACAAAGACCCAGCGGCACGCCGTCAAGATGGCTACATTGATCACCAAGGACAGCGATATCAATAGTATATAAGCTGGCTTATTTGCTTTTATTTGTTGTTAATTTATTATCATAAATGTAATATAGAGTGGTTATGATGAAAATTTCACTTTCTACCTTATCAGCGTCTGTTTTGGCGGGTTTTGGCATAGTGCCGATGGCGTATGCTGTACCAAATCCGATGGGGCTGCCTACAGAGACGGTGCAAAATAAACCATTTGTTTTGCTGACAGAGCAGGCAACAAGCGAGCCTCTTGTGTCAGCTGAACAAATTGAGCAAGCACAGCAGCCAACTGCCAAGCAGACAGCTATCAGCGTGCCTGAGCCATTGGTTGAGGCGGTCAGTGCAGATGTTGGCTCGCCAGCGGATATGCAGACGATGTTGATAAATTGTGCCTCATTGACGCAAGATGCCATGCGTTTGGCGTGCTATGACACCCTGATGCAGGGCGATATACCAACTGCCACTCAAGCAAAACGACCAATCAAACTTGGCGATACGCTGTGGCAGACCATCAAGGGCAATCCGCAGGTTGTGTACAGCGAGACCGAGACGGTTACTTTGCTTGATGGGCAACAAAATGGTCAGTTGTCGGACAAGCAAACCGAGCAGCTGGAACAAATTGCCAAAAAATTCACGCCACTAAGCTTGGCATTTGACCTTGATCGCAACAATACACCATTGTGGACAACGCGTCCGCATAACCCCATGTATATTTTGCCATTATATTTAAATGCCAAACCAAACCGAGACCCCAGCACGCCAACACAAAGCACTCAACATTTTAGCACCAATGATATGCGAGCCATGGAACTAAAATTCCAGCTGTCGTTTAAGGTTAAGGCGGCAGAGGATTTGTTGGGTACAGATGCTGATTTGTGGTTTGGTTACACCCAGCAATCGCATTGGCAGGTGTATAATGAGGATAACTCGCGACCATTTCGCTCTCATGATTACCAGCCAGAGCTGTTTTTGACACAGCCTGTGTACTCCAATCTGCCTTTTGGGGGTAAGCTGCGTATGCTGGGTGTTGGTGGCGTGCATCACTCAAATGGTGAGGACAATCCATTGTCCCGCTCGTGGAATCGTGCTTATCTGATGGCGGGTATGGAGTGGGGTAAATTGACTGTCATGCCACGCCTTTGGGCTCGCGTTGCCAAAGGCAGTGATGGACAAGTTGATGACAATCCAGATATCTTGGATTATTATGGCTATGGCGATGTTAGATTCTTGTATCAATTGCCAAATAAGAGCAATATCTCAGGCTTGATGCGTTATAACCCATCAACCAGCAAAGGTGCATTGCAGCTTGACTATGTGCGTCCACTGGGCAAAGGTGTCAGTGGCTATGTGCAGTTGTTCAAGGGCTATGGACAGTCGCTGATTGATTACAATCATAACGCAACCAGCATTGGCATAGGCTTGATGTTAAATGACTGGATGGGCTTGTAATTTGATATAACCTAAACAAAGGCGGCTTGCATGATGGATTATAAAAGCCCAATTTGGCAAAAATCTGCACCAGACAACCCTGTGGTTTGGACGGTGCAGTATGTGCATTATCAAATGGCGGTTTGGCTACACAGACTGCATCGTCATTGCAGTATCTGTGGTCAGCGTCAGTCTGTAGCTCAGCTGATTTGTCAGCATTGCATGGCACGGATTGCCACCAAACTTGCTCCAGAATCCATACCGCTTGACATGGTTGGTGATTTGGACGGTCGGCCATCTGCCAATCAATCTGACAATGTTGCGGCGACATGGCTGCGAGTTTATCCCATCAGTTATTATCAATATCCTATCAATTTTCTTATTAAAAAATTTAAAGAAAATGAGCAATTAACCGCCTTATTGGCACTGTATGGGCTGATTATGACTCTGCCCAAGCCAATCGGGTGCCATGCAAAAAACACAGTCATTTTGCCCATACCTACCACCACAAGCCGCATTCGTAGGCGTGGATTCAACCCTGTGCTGACACTTGCCAAATGTCTGGCAAAACACTGGGGCCTACCGATTTGGCAAGGCGTAGCACGGCATGACGATAGCCAAAGCCAGCGAGGGCTGGATCGCAAGCAGCGACTAAATAACACAATGGATTTTTATTTGTGCCAAGCAATTCCTGCTTGTCAGGTGATTATCTTTGATGATGTATTAACCACAGGGGCGACGATGGCGTCTGTTGCACGACTGCTTCGTGGGCAAAATGACAAGGTTCGCCTGCTTGGAGTTTGTTTGGCACATGGCACGCCCAAGCATGGAGCCAAGCGATGAGTGCAAGAATTTATCAGCAAATCTACAAAAAATCGGCAGGCAGCAGTTTGCTTGAGATGCTGATGGCTTTGTTGTTATTGTCTGTGGTGGCTTTGGGGCTGTTGTTGGTTCAGGGTAGGTTGTTGATTAGTAGCAGCTCGGCGGACTTACAAGCTCAAGCAGTGCAGTTGATTAGCAATGATTATCATGCGTTGCGTAATTTTGACGATAATCAAAAACGCAGTTATCGGCTTGCCCTGTCGCAAATTGCCAGCAGTGCCACGACATTGCAAGAATATCGCAGGGCAGCACAAGCACCTCGCATGGATTGTTATCAGGGCTGCTCGGCTGATGCCTATGCTCAATCATTGGCAATTCAGACTGCCAATGCCGCTGCACAAGCCAATGTGGTCATCACAGCGATAACCTGCCCTTCGGGCTATTGTTGGGTGGCGATGTGGGGCAGTGCCGCTTTTACTGGGTATGATTGTCAAGCTCGTCTGGCGAGTACAGCCAGTGCAGATTGCTTAATCATGGGTGGCTTATGAATGCTGAACGAGGACTGACACTGCTTGAGTTGGTTGTGGCTTTGGCGATTGGCACATTGGTGGTGCTGACGGCAGCAGCAATGTATGCACAGAGCCTAAAAATTGCCACTAGGACTGATAACACTGCCATATTAATGGATAAGCAGCTTTATGGAGTAGCAGGTTTGGTTGAGCAGCTGCGTTTGGCAGGGCTTGGCATAGATGATGATTATGCCCAAGCTGTGCTGATAGACCCTGCACAGCTGACAGGGCTGACACAGGGCGGCAGTGCATTGTCCACACGATTTTTGACCCAATCCAATCATGGGCAGGCAACCCAAGGCATGACGGCATCGGATAAGCTGACGATACGCTATGTTGCACCGATGGATATGTATGATTGCGAGGGTGATTTGGTGCTTGGGCCAAGACGGGTGCGATTAACCAATGGTGAGCTTGTGATGGTTGATGGGCAGGTGGTTATCGAGCGTTATTTTGTCAGCAGCGATGATGATGGCTTGGCATTGCGTTGTGATGCGGCTCGCTATATCACCGATTCAATTGAGAGAGATGGCAGTCGGGATAGGCGTGGCAGTATGTATACCAATGCGGTGATTGATGAGCAGGTAAAAAGCCACCTAAAAAATCAGCCAGCGATACGCAAACCCTATCAACTCAAAGGTGCTGGCACACAAAATAGAGCAGGCACGGTGATTATGTCAGATATTGATGGTTTTTGGGTGCAGTTATTAACCATGCAAGCGGGGCAAATTCGCCAAATGTCCATTGATGATTATCGCAATCAACCAACCAAAACTCCTATTATTGGGATAAAATTTGCCATCATCAGCCGTGCCAGGAGTGATTTATCTGTTGATCAATCAAGCAAGTTGGTGCAGATTTTTGCCAAGCCTGTTCGCTTGCCAGCAGATGGTATCGCACGCCGCTTACATACAGCAGATGTAATGTTTGTCAATGTCAAACAGCAGGTGCCATGATGGGATATTATCAGAAGCAATCGGGGTTTGTACTGCTCGTTGTGCTGATTGTCTTGCTGCTCATGAGCGTGCTGGCAACTTGGCTTATCAATCAAAATGCTGTAAATACAAGCAGTGCTTGGTTAAATTGGCGTCAGCAGTCGCTATTTGTCAGTGCTGATACGATGGTTCAGAGTTTTTGGCGATTATCACCAGATGAGTTGGTCAATGAGGCGAAAAGTCCGCAAACTTGGCTAAATGCCATTATCACGACCGATGATGAAATGGTTGAGATGACCTCGTGCGATGGGCTGTTGAATTTTGGCAGTAGGCAGGTGGACATACGGCAGAATTTGACTGGTCAGCAGTCGGCACCTTGTGGCGGTGATACGGTAATAACAAAGCAATGGCTATATGCCAAGAGACTGCCGCAGACGCATTTTTTGGTTCGGCAGTGGCAGGCTGCCAATATAACACCGCCAACAGCCGAACAGCCTGATGATATCACAGCCCAGCCAAGCACATGGCAATATATCCATGTTCAGCTGTTTGTGGTGGCAATGCCAGCAAACAACGGGCGGTTTTGCCAAACGCAGCCCATGTATCAGCACCAAGCGATAAAATGCCTAACGGACAACAGTGTCGCCAATGCAGCATCGACTGCCGAATGGCTTATGGTGGTGCAGGCTGATAATAGTGATTCAGAGCCTGCTACTGATAGTGCCTTATTTATCAAGCCATTACGCAGTTATGATATTCGTCTGGTGCGAGAATAGCTGGCATGAACCAAGCATTCACAAAAAATCGGCTGACTGGCTGGATTTTTTGCCAAATTATGGTAAAATGCCACAGTTTTTGGTTGAATTGTGGGCGTTGCGGTGAAATTGTAATAAATTGTAACAATACTCACAGCAATTTGTCTGATAGAAAAATGATTGAACAATAAGCAATCATTTTTTACACAATTACATAAAAATACCATAAAAACACTGGTGCATTGAGCGAGCAATCGTATTAAAATGTAACCATCAATAACAAGATGTGCCTTCGGTACATCGTTTTAGGAGAAAGCAAATGAAAGCTGTAAAATTGTCTGTAATTTCTGCTGCAGTACTACTATCAACTTCTGCGATGGCAAATGTTATCACTAACACTGGCACCGCTGTTGCTAATGGTACTCGCACAGTTTTCAAAACACTAACCAAGCCAGCAGCAGTAAGTGCTGAAGTTGGTACTTTGGGTTATGGTGCAAACATCGCTTGGGCGGTAAACGACACTACCGAACTACAAGCTGGTTGGGCAGGTGGCGATATCGCCAAAAGCATCAACGACAACTTTGATGCGAACGGTGTAAACTACCAACTTGACACTGATTTTTCAAACCCATACATCGGCGTACAAATGCGTCCTGCAGCCAACTGGTTCACCGTTGGTGCTGGTATCATCGTACCTGATAACGACATCAAAGTTCGTGCAAATTCTTATGACCAAGGCGTATATCGTGTTGGCGGTAAAGAGTACAATCAAGCAGATGTGGGCGTACTAGAAGGTACTTTGGAGCATCGCAACAAGCTAGCACCTTACCTAACCATCGGTTTCCGTCCAAACATCAACAACAACTGGGGTGTATTCGGTGAAATCGGTGCAACTTACCTAGGTAAAGTTGATGCTCAAATCACTGCTGACGAAACTGGTTTGGTTAGAGCGACTGATGGCACTGTAACCAGCAAGCGTGCAATCGCTGTGCAAGCTGAACGCGACATCGAAGCGAAAAAATATGCAAACTGGTTCCCAATTGCAAAAGTTGGCGTAACTTATCGCTTCTAATCGCTAAATCAGAAATCTTCTGATAAATAGCAAAGGCAGTGCAATCGCACTGTCTTTTTTTTGGCTTTGTGCAAGCTCTTAATGGCAATGGCATTGATTGTATTTTGGTGCGATATTTACTGATTAAGCTGTAAAAATTTATAGATAAATTAAGAATTATCATCAGGCAAAGTAGTATGGCAAATGGCAGTTATATTGCCATCAAGCAGTCAATTTTAGAATAAAAAAGCAAAATAAGATAAATATTAAAAAATAATTAAGATATTTTTAATAAAAACACCAATTAATATTAATCAAAGGCGACATTATCATCGGCAAAAATCGCATTCAGCTGCAATCTGGGCTGATGATAAACCCAATGCCCAGCTGCTACACTTGTCCGCACCAGTTGTAACTGCGTGCTGGTATCAGGCAAAGTCATTGCCGAAAAATCAACACCAAGACCTGCGTGCAAGCGACCGTGATACAGTTTAATCCAACATTCTTTGATTCGCCATAATGCAGCAATCAGTGATTGTTTGGCGATGGCTTGGTTGATGAGCATAAGCTCATTGGGGTGATAATAGCGATTGGCAATGGCAGGGCTGACTGGGTGGATTTCGATATCAATGGCACAGGGCGTGGGGCTAATAATAAGTGCGACCTGATTGCCAGAATGGCTAAAGCTCACAAAACCATGCCGACCGCCGATAAGCCGATAGGGCAGATGCGTGTCTTGCAGCTTGGCGGTGATATTAAATTTGCATAAAGTTTTTGATAATAAAGCACGCACGCAAGCAGATTGTTGGCGTTTGTGTTGTGCTTTGTTGGTGTTTGGTGTGGCGATATAGGCATGGGCGATAATGACTGCCTTGTCATGCAACAAGGTAAAGGTAGGGTTGTGCAAACTACACGCAGTCATGCAGAGCGGTAGCCAAATTTATGCAGATACTTGCTCGATGGATATGCCACCAAGCAAGTATTGCGTTAGCTGTTTAGTATGATAGCTCGGCACGGCGGTTTTGCGACCATGCTTCTTCGGTTGAGCCAGTGGCAACGGGGCGTTCTTCGCCAAAGCTGACAATCTCAACATTGGCATCGCTGACCCCTTTGCTGGTCAAATAGCTACGCACGGCAGCAGCACGACGCTCACCCAACGACATATTGTACTCACGACCACCTCGCTCATCGGTATGACCTGCAACCAACACACGAGCGGTTTGATTGGCGGTTAATAGCTTAATATGCTCATCTAGGATTGCTGCAGCTTGTGGCTTGATGACATCAGAGTCAAAATCAAAATGCACAAGGCTTGGCAGGGCTGCTGCTGCAGTTTTAACCGCTTCGCTATTTTCGACCAAAGGTTTGCTTGGGTTGTATACAGCACCTGTATAGCCTGTTGGGGCGTTTGGTGCAACAACGACATTGCCAGTTGGCTTATGGGCACAACCTGTGCTTGTCATCACGGCCACCAAGGCAAGGCCTGCAAGAGCAAATTTTAAATGTGGCATAAAAACACCTTTTGTATTTATTAACAAATATTAATCGTTATACGCACAATTGTGCAAAGTTGTTTCAGATGGCTATATAATGACAAATTTATAACAAATTTACAAGATATTTTTGCATTTGTGAGACTTTGATTGTGGTGATTTTATATTTTTAGTGATTCGTCCATTTGTTGCCGAAATTTCAAAAGTCTGTTACCATAGGTCATTTGGCACATAATCGTGTCAAAATCACTGTTTATTGATAAATTTTATTAAATTATATATTTATAAATTGGATAACACTATGAGTCAAGCAACCACACCCCAAAAAATCTACCTAAAGGATTATACGCCACCTGCCTATGCGGTTAAGAAAGTGGATTTGGACATTTGTCTATATGAGCAACAGGCGATTGTTAGTAGTCGCCTTGAGATGACAAGGCAGGCAGCAGGTGAGCTGGTACTGCTTGGGCGAGATTTGCAATTGCAGCAGGTTTCGGTCAATGGTGAGGTGCTTAGTTCTGCACAGTTTCGCTTGGATTCGGAGAGTTTGACTCTGATTGATGCTCCCGATAGAGCGATTGTTGAGACCAAAGTTATCATCAAGCCACAGACCAACACCACGCTTGAGGGTTTGTATCAGTCAGGCTTAGATGATGAGATGATGTTTGTTACACAATGTGAGCCTGAAGGGTTTCGAAAGATTACCTTTTTTCCAGATCGCCCCGATGTGCTAAGCGAGTATACCACGCGTCTAGAAGCACCAAAAACATTCAAAACCTTGTTGGCGAACGGCAATCTGGTGGAGGCAGGCGAGGTTGGCGATGACCGCCATTATACCATCTGGCATGATCCAACCAAAAAACCAAGTTATTTATTTGCAGCGGTGATTGCCAATTTGCAGGTGCTACAAGACCATTATACAACCAGCGAGGGTCGCAAGGTCTTGCTGGAACTTTATGCGGTTTCTCAGGATATTGACAAGTGTCATGTTGCCATGCAAGCACTCAAAGATTCGATGAAGTGGGATGAGGATAATTATGGGCGTGCCTATGATTTGGATCGCTATATGATTGTGGCGACCAGCCAGTTTAATATGGGGGCGATGGAAAATAAGGGCTTGAATATTTTCAATACCAGCTGCGTGTTATCAAGCCCTGAGACAGCAACCGATGAACGAAGCTTTAATGTCAAAGCGGTGATTGCTCATGAATATTTCCACAACTGGACGGGCAATCGTATCACTTGCCGCGATTGGTTTCAGCTGTGCCTAAAAGAAGGCTTTACGGTTTTTCGTGATCAGAGTTTTTCGGGGGATTTTCGCTCAAAGGCGGTGCAACGCATTGAAGATGTGGCGATATTGCGTTCGGCACAGTTTGCCGAAGATGCTGGCACATTGGCTCACCCTGTGCGCCCAGAGAGCTTTGTGGAGATTAATAATTTTTATACCGCGACGGTCTATGAAAAAGGTGCAGAGATTGTGCGTATGCTTGCCAATTTGCTGGGCAAAGAAAAATTCAGACAAGGCACCGATGAGTATTTTGCCCGTTATGATGGACAAGCGGTAACTGTGGAGGATTTTTTGTCGGCGTTGTCGGTGGCGGACGAGCGAGTTTTGGCATTTATGCCGTGGTATCGCCAGCCAGGTACGCCAGTGCTGTCAGGTGGTGTGCAATATGAGCAAGATAAGGTGGTGGTTCGTCTTGCCCAAAAAACTCGCCATGTACCAAATTATGACGCACCAGTTGCCTTGCCAATTCCTGTGGATACGGCAATTTTTGACAGCAATACAGGGCAGTTGCTTGCCGAAAAAATGTTGCTACTGACCACCGATAGTGCTGAGTTTGTCTTTGATGGGATACAGCTGTCCGAAGGTGGCCACCCTGTCGTGTCTGTTTTGCGTAATTTTTCCGCACCTGTACGACTGGAGTTTGATTATAGTGATGAGGATTTGGTGCGTTTGGTGTCGTTTGAAACCGAAGGATTTAACCGTTGGCAAGCCATGCAAACTCTGGTAAATCGTTGGTTGTTTGGCAGCTTTGATAATGTTGATAGCATTGCAGGGCTGTTAAAAACGGTAACAGATGAACTGCTTGATTGTGATCCGATGTTGGCAGCCAGATTGTTTGATGTGCCAAGTCAAAAAGAGTTGGCGATGGCATATGACAGCGATTATGATCCTGTGGCGGTCAAGGCTCGCCGTGATGAATTTATTAAATTGATTGCGTGTGCGTTGGCGGATAAGACGACAACATGGTATCAAGCCTTGCCAATACAGGCCTACGAAGACACACCATTGGCACGAGGTCGCCGTCTGTTACGCAATGTGTTGCTTGATTTGCGTCTGCTGGCAGGCGATGCTGCCGCTGAACAAGATGTCTATTACCAATATGATAATGCAACTTGCATGAGTGAGCGACTGGGGGCGTTTACCGCCATCATCAATCATGATTTGGGCAAAAAATCGCTATACATTGCTAATTTTTATGAAAAATTTGCCAATGAGGACTTGGTGATTGATGCTTGGTTTAATGCACAGGCGTTGTCAAGCCGTACCAGCATTGATGATATTGCTGCCTTGATGCAGCGTCAAGATTATGACTGGAATACGCCAAACCGTGTGCGTACCACTTTGGGAGCATTGGCTGCCAAACCTGTGCAGTTATGGACACAGCAGGGCATGGCGTTATACCTATCGGCGGTTGAGCGGCTTGATGGTTCAAATCCACTTTTGGCGGCACGATTGTTGTCGGCACTGGCTCGCTGGTATACGCTTGGTGATGATACCAAGGCAATGGCACAGTCCAATCTTGAGCAATTAAAACAAAAAGTACAGTCAAAAAATGTACTGGAATTTTTGGATAATATGCTGACCGTTTGATGTGTTTTTATTGATAATCAACAAGTGGCAAACTCGCTTGTTGATTATTATTTGTTGCATAAATTTTAATTTTTCCAATTTTTCTGATTTTTCTGATTTTTCTGATTTTTCTGATTTTTCTGATTTTTCTGATTTTTCTGATTTTTCTGATTTTTCTGATTTTTCTGATTTTTAAAATATATTATCTATCTATATATTTTTAATTAATTATTGGGCAAGTTTAAAGAAAAATGCTACAATTGCTTTTTTGTCAAACTTTGGAGCGTCCATGTCAATCGCCACCAAGCCACCTGTGTATTATCGTGCTGCCATTGCGATGTTATCTCCCCTGTATCGCCTGTGGGTTGCATATAAATCCAAATCACGATTGACACGCCAAAGGGAGCTTGATGAGCGATTTGCGGTGCGGTATTTGCCTGCCCCTGTGGCTGATAAGGGGGTGATTTGGTGCCATGCGGTCTCTTTGGGCGAGCTAAATACGGCATATCCGCTTTTGGTGAAGTTGCTGGAGCATGGTTTTGGGCTGTGGATTAGCAGCACAACGCAGACAGGATTTGAGCGTGCTAAGCGGTTGTTTGCTGAGCAGATAGCAGCAGGTAGTGTGTCGCACAGTTTTGTTCCTGTGGATAGACCTGTGATACTGGAGCGATTTTTGGCACATACAAATCCTGTTGTCGCACTGTTTGTTGAGACCGAGCTGTGGGCAAATACACTGTATGCTTGCCGCCGCCGTGGTATCGCAACTGTGATGATAAATGCTCGCTTGACCGAAAAATCATATCAAGGCTATGCCAAATTTGCCCAAGTAAGCAAGACCATGATGGCAAATCTGGACAGTGTAATCGCACAAGATAAGGATTCTGCCGAGCGATTTTTGGCACTGGGAGCCAAGAAAGTGGCGGTGGCTGATTCTTTAAAATGGGCAAGTGTCAGTCAGCTGACCT
Source organism: Moraxella cuniculi DSM 21768 (assembly GCF_900156515.1). Taxonomy (GTDB): domain Bacteria; phylum Pseudomonadota; class Gammaproteobacteria; order Pseudomonadales; family Moraxellaceae; genus Moraxella; species Moraxella cuniculi. The sequence continues at coordinate 129,784 of NZ_FTNU01000001.1, forward strand.
ATGCCCAGCAGCTGCTTGCCGAACAAAAAGCACAGGAGTTTGGGCGTGCTGGCAAGACGCATATTTGGGTAATGGCAAGTACGCATGAGGGTGAGGAGGCGTTGGCGATTGCCGCCCATCAAGCACTCATCAAACAATTGCCCAATGCTTTGTTGATTTTGGTGCCACGCCACCCAGAGCGATTTGAGGCGGTGTATCAGCTGTGCCAGCAATCAGGGGTTGAAACGATACGCCGATCGCAGCAGGCAAGCATCAATGAGCATACGCAGGTCTATTTGGCAGATAGTATGGGCGAGCTTTTGGCTTGGTATCAACTTGCAGATATTGCCGTTGTTGGCGGCTCGTTTGTGCCGATGGGTGGGCATAATCCGATAGAGCCAGCCAGCCTTGGCAAGCCTGTGATTATTGGCAGTTATGATACCAATTGCTATGAATTGGTGAGGGCATTAAAACGCGTTGGTGCGTTGGCACAGCTTGATGCAACAGATGATAAAGTGGCGATAAGGCTGTTTGAGGCAATCATGCAAGCGTATCTGTATCGCTGGACGGGAGAGAGCGGAGCGGAGTTGGTTGCAAGCAAGCAACAAGCGGTCTTCGAGCAACTGTCCTTGGTGCTACAAGCCATAAAAGAGCAAGGCAATGATGATTGATATTTTCGCCCAACGAATAAGCTGCGTTGTTAATTTATGAATGTTATTTTATTAAACTCTGAAAATTTTATTAATAAAAATGCAGAAAACACTTACCAGCCACAGGCTTGTATTTATGATGAAAAAATCATTCATCATGTCATCTCGGTGCTGGGGGCTAAGGCTGGTGATGAGCTAAAAGTTGGTGAAATTGGTGGCAATCTGGGTGTGGCAACAATTGAGCGAATTGATAATAAGCAATTGATTTTAAAAGATATTTATCTTGACACACCACCTCCACCAAAACTTGAGATGACTGTTGTTTTGGCACTGCCACGCCCCAAGGTATTAAGGCGGTTGATGATGGATATGGCGGCGATTGGCGTTCGGCATATTGTGCTGGTTAATAGCTTTCGCACTGACAAATCCTACTGGTCATCGCCACATTTGGCACGGCTTGATGAGTATCTTATCGAGGGGCTGCAGCAAGGTGTGGATACGGTATTGCCAACTTTGACACTGGCTAGGCGATTCAAGCCTTTTGTGGAGGATCAATTGCCTGCCTTGATTGGTGATGGGCAGGCGGTGGTGGCACATCCGTATGCACAGGTTGGTTTTGGGCAGTTTGTCAGTTCTTGTGTGCCGAGCGTTATATTGGTTGGGGCTGAAGGGGGATTTATCCCTTATGAGATTGAGCTGCTTGCCAGTGTTGGGGTGGTGGCTGCAAGTTTGGGCAGGCGTATTTTACGCACCGAGGCGGCGGTAAATGCTTTGCTGGGGCGGTTTTTGTCAGCTTGTTAATCTACTTTATAAGCGGTTATGATTTATGTAAAAAACGGCAATTGCTATGTGCAACTGCCGTTTTTTGAGATTATTTATTATCCAGTTGGCGATAGTTGATGTAGGGAACTGGCTGAATGGTTTTGTTGTTTGGCGTGGTGTATGACAGTGCCTTGATGTCCTCTGCCAGCTGATTGCCCAGCTCGCTGTAACCCTTGTGGGTAAAATGCACGCCGTCTTTGGCAGCTTTGCCACTGCGAATCCAGTTCATCATTGAGCAGCTACCTCCCATTGCTGCTTGCCAATCCCAAAACAAAGTTTGTTCATCTTGGGCGGTTTGTCGCTGAATCTGCTGAATGGCAGACAATCCACTTGGGCGTGTGCCACAGCCACCACCAGTGCTTCGCAGTGCTTCGGGTGCAGAGACAATCATGATGGCTGCATTGGGTGCGGCGCGGCGAATTTGGCGAATGCGTTCGCTTAGCACCGCTTGCACACGCTCTGCTGATACGCTGTTGTAGCCTTCGTTGGTGCCATAGGCTAAAATAATCAAATCAGGGGCAATTTCTCCCAATTCATTTTGCCAAGCGGTGTCATTCCAACGATTCCAGTGGGACAGTTCAGCTCCGTTAATGCCCAGTGCTGATACGATGGCTCCTGTTTGGGTTTTTGATTTGCCCCACCAGCCACCGATGGCAGTGCCAGAGACGCTGCCTTGTGCAGTGATGGTAAAGGGTAATTTGGCATCAAAACTGACCTGTTGCCAAGTGCTATTTTTGATGGGAGCGGCGATACTAAAGTGGTTGCCATCGCTGTCAATACCAATAAGCTCACCATCATTGGCTGCTTGGCGAATGCTGACTGTCATGGTTTGGGTTGGTTCATAGCCCTTGGACTTAATGGTTAGGCTGCTGCCTGTGTGATTGGGCTTGGCAATCAGACCGCCAAGTGTGTAATTTTCGTTTTGATTGCGGCGACTAGAAATGGCTGTCCATTGGTTGTTGTCATAGCCATAGCGAGCCAATCTTTGACCACTAAAGTACATGGGCATTGCCCAGCCCATGCCACCATTGCCATAGCGTTCCTGAAGATTGTTGCGTAGAGCGTCCGTCATGCTATCGCCTGCAGTATGCGAGTCGCCAAGCTGGACGATGTGGATATTATTGCTTGCCAGTGCGTTCAATAATTTGTTGGTATTTGGCTCATTATAGTTGGTCAAAAAACCACCCCAAGCAGCCATATTTGTCAGCGATAAGGCACAAAGTGCAAACAGTTTTTTCATAAATTTACTCGGTTAATCTGTGATAATGGTCAGCTCATCTTGTAGGGCTTTTGCAATCAGTTTTTGCCCTTGTACGCTAAAATGAATGCCATCGGAGCTACGCATTTTAATTGATTTTCCATCTTTTACAAGATAATCATTGTAAATATCGTTGCTGGTACCTAACAGTTCGCGTGCGTCCAAAACCTTGACATCGTGGCGTTGCAGCTCGGTTTTCATGACGGCAGTTAAATAAATCATCTGTTCATTTAGTTTTGCTTTTTTCATATTTGGTGGTGTGATCCAGATGACTTTTACGCCGTAGTTTTTGGCAGTATTAAGAATGCTTGCCATGCGAGCTTGATAGCCCGCTTCCCATTGTGGGGTCTGAAATTTCAACTGACCGCCATTGGTTAGGTCGGGCATATCCCATGGATCATTTGGCCCCAAAAATACCGCCAAAATCTTGATATTGGCATTATTTGCCAAAGTTTCTTCGATGGTTTTTGGCCAGTTAAATAGGCTTGGATAAGCAAGTCCTGTGCTTTGTTTGGATAGATTTACTGATTTTATATTGTAATTTTTTTGAAGATATTGCTGCACATGCGGTGCAACGCCTTGCATCATAGAGTCTCCAGCAAAAAAGATTTCATCACCAGTCCGCAGAATATACGCATCTGTAGTGGATGCTTGTATGTTAGATGCTTGGTCTTGTGCTTTGGGGGCTTGATTGGACTGTATCAGCTGCTGCTTGGCAAGATATTGCGGAGTATAGGCAAAATTTTTATTAAAATAATCAACCACTTGTTGATTTTTATTCACGATATTATCGGTGAGTTGACCATGCCAAGCGTATAATTGATTGCCGATTTCGCCGCCTTTTTTCCATGCGTTAAATTTGTTTAGGTACAACAAGGGGCTGTCTTTGTGGTAGGTTTGCAGATAATAGGCATTGACCGAGTTTTGCATGACCCATAGGCACAATGCCGCAAAAAAGCACAGCACCGCCAAAAGATAGCTGTAGCTTTTTGAGTGCATATAATCCACAGGATAGTCATCTAGATTGATATGCTTGGCTGTGGGGTATGTTGGCAGATTGTTGTCCGTTGATGGTTGCTTAGAAATTGGCATAAATAAACCCCGGAATCCCTGATGGTGCAAAGATAATGACTGTTAATAACCCAATGAGCAATAGGCCGATGATGACAACCTTTGGCAGGTAGGAGAAAAAACGCACAATGGCAGGCGTGTGGCGTGTGTACCACGGATAAATAAGCCACGCAACCACAAAAATCGCCAGCATATACAAAGGATTGGCACTCCATGCGATGTTTTGACAATTAAATGCCAATGCCTGAAAAATCTGCGTAGCGTCATTCCAGCTGCTTGCTCGAAAAAACACAAAGCAAAATGCCACAAAATTGATGGTGAAAAAAATACCCAGCATTTTGCCCAGCCAGCCTTGCCGATAAAGGGCATTGCGTGCGGTTTTTGGGGTGCTTTTGTAGAGGATTTGGTGCAGCTTGTCGGTGCAGTTTAGCAGTACAATCGCCAAGCCGTGCAACAATCCCCACAGCAAAAAATTAATGCTTGAGCCGTGCCAAATGCCAGATAATCCCATGGCAATCATCAGATTGATTTGTGTTTTGGCAAAGCCGCCACGGCTACCACCCAAGGGAATATAAATATAATCACGAATCCATGTGGATAGACTGATGTGCCATCTGTCCCAAAAAACACGAATATTATGGGCGATGAGTGGCGCTTTGAAGTTTATGGGCAAACGAAAACCGAGCAATAAACCAAACGCCACCATCATCTCGCTATAGCCCGAAAAGTCCAAAAATAACTGCAAAGTGTAGGCATAAATCGCCACCAGTACTTCTAGGCTATGGTATTGCATGGGGTTGGCAAAGATTGGATTGACCCAATTGTCAGCCAACCAACCTGCCAGCCACCATTTTTTGATTAATGCCAACAAAATCAGTGCCAGAGCCACAGTCGGCAACAAAATCCGCCGTGGTGCGATGGTGCGGATTTGTTCGCTCATGCCACAGGGTTTGCCCTGTATGTCGGTCAATCCTGCTGCTGATTTGGCACGAGCGATGGGGCCTGCACTGATGGTGGCAAAAAATGACAAATGCTGTAGCAGCTCCATAAAGCCAAAGCGTGGCGTTTGTTCGTCCTGCTGATAGCGACCGACCATGTAGCTTATGCCCTGAAATGAATAATAAGAAATGCCCAGCGGAAAGATGATATTTGCCATCAAGCCTGACGAATCAAGCTGCAGGGCATCTAGGCTTAGCTGAATTGTTTGTTTGAAAAAATCATAATATTTAAATACGCTAAGGTTGAGTAGGGTGAAAATTACACCAAGGGCGAGCCATCGCTTTTTAAACTGACTGCGATCCATCATGTTGGTGATAAAAAATACCAAAACGGTGTAGATAAATAATATTAAGACGGCTTGCCAGCCTGCCATCAGATAGACAATCAAGTAACTTAGGCAGCTAAGTAGCAGATTTTGGTATTTGGGTCTATGGCGAAACAACCAATAAATCGCCAAAAAACCAATAAATAATAACGAAAATTCTATGGATAGAAATGAAAACATGGGTTGATTTCACTCCGCATCAGAGCGTATAAATATGGATAAATTTTGAACTATTTTATCATATTGTTGTTTTATTGTTAATATGTATGGTTTAAAAATTGCACGCATTTTGAGCAACTTTTTAATATTTTATCAATATAATTTTTATTTATTAACAATAAAAAAGCAGGCAAAACCTGCTTGATGATCGGATTGATAAGACTGGCTAATCACTAAGTTTATTTGCCAGTAAATGCAAATACCGACCCATTTGCCGAAATGGCATCATGCGTGCGTATTTTAGCTCCATTTGCACCACAGCATCAGGGTTATTCAGTCCACCTCGTTTTAGCGGTGCATAATCAGAAAAAACACGAATCCCTGAACACAGTATGATTTGATAGCCATGTTGATTTAGCCAGTTTTCGACAGTGTCGGCAGCCACAGGGTGATTGGGTGTGAGGCTTTTGTTGTCGGCTGGGCGTGGCGTATCCAGCTGATAAAAATTCCCCATCACCAGATTGCGATAAATTTTACTGGCAGGGTTATAAAAGCACAGCGAAAGTATGCCATCTTTTGCCAAAAATTGATCAAAAAATGCCATGATTTTTTCGGGTTCGCCAAGCCACTCAAGCAAGGCATGGCACAAGATTAGGTCAAATTTTTCACCTGCAAGTTGCTCGCTTAGCTGCTGATAGGGGCAGTTAATGATACGCAGTTTTTGCTCAACGCCGAGTGCTTTGGCGTTATCTTTTGCCATCTGGAGCATATTGGCAGAGATGTCGTTGATGGTAACTTGATGATTTTTGGCGAGCATGAGGCTCAATTGTGCCAATCCTGCTCCGACATCCAGTACACGCAGGCTATCTTTTGGGTGGTTGGTGATGGCTTCGTCAATATCCTGCCAAAGTACGGCAAGGCGAATGCGGCCTTTGATGCCGCCATAGACTTTTTTGGCAAAATGCTCACTGATGTCGTCAAAATTTCTATCGCTGATGTGCTTGGTCATGTTAATCTTTTGTAAAAGTTGAACGGATAAATGTATCTGTGCATTTTGTTGGGTTTATTTTGATTATTTGTTGGCTAAGCTGTGCTATAATGAGCTGGTTTATCAAGTAGATTAATGCCTTATTATAGCACAGCCAGATGAGTATGGGCTTATTTTATGGCTGACATAAGGGCAGGTTGCTTGAACAGAAAAACTAAATAGCGATGAGTATCACGATGAAAAAATCTACCATCAAAGTTATTGGCGTGTCAGCAGCATTGGCATGGGCATTGGCAGGTTGTGATGAGCAGCCAAAAACACAAGATGTCGCAGTTGCTGAACCTGTGGTGCAAAAGCTGGATTCGGTATGCGAGGACAGTGCCTTAAAGAGTCGATTGGATTTGTCTATCAAAAATGCCATCTTGTCAGCGGCAATGAATCGTTTGGTAGGGTTATCGCCAGAGCAAAATTTGGCAACCCAAACCGCATTAAATCAGCGACTAAATACAGTGCGTATTGACAGTCAAAATCCGACAAATTTTGCTGACAGTTGCATGGTTGATGTTGCAATTGCCATTGATAATCAAGATTTGGTCGCAGCGGAGTATGCTTTTGCTCAGTCAGGGGCGACTTTGTTGCAACGAGCCACTCAAGATCAGGTTGAGTTAAATAATGGCACAATTGTCGCCAAGCAAGTTACTTATCAGCTGGTTGGTGGCGATGTGGTTATGTATAACAACAATCACAATGCCATTAATTTGATTGCTGATATTTTGTTGGCAGCGGTGGGCAATACGCAGGTTGATATGAGCAATGCGACTTATGGCGTAAGCAAGCCTCAGGTGGTTGAGCGTATGCCATCGCAACCAGCACAGATAAACAGTGATGCTCAAATCACCACTCGAATCGAACGCCAAAACTCTGCTGCAGATGCAGCTCATGACAATCAAGCGGTACGCACGCCAACAGGCAATCGCACGCCATCACATGAGTTGCCCAGAACCAGACAGCCAGAACAAAAAGCACCTGCCAAAGTAGCCGAGCCTACCGAGTCCGCCAAGGCTCAAGCGAGCAACCAGCAGCCAGCAATTATCAGCAAACGCAGCACTCAAGCTCAGGCTCAGATAAACTCTGCCAAAACAGCAGAGGCTGCCGAAAAAGCACAAGCCAAGCCAAAGCCTGCCGAAGCTCGCTCTGCCGATACATCGTCTGCCAAATCACCAGCCGAGCCAAAGCAAACCGAACAAACAAGCGATGGTATTACCATTGTTGAGACCAATGAAACCTACTAAGTTTGTCAAAGTGTGGTGATGTCAAATAAAGCCTTGTAAAGGGGCTTTATTTGTTTTGTTACAGTATTATCAAAAATACCCCTTTTTGTTGATTTTGTGTTACAATCAGGTGATATTTAATCATTGATGATTTGGAGACTGTGATGAATTTGCCCCGTAATAAGTTTGCTCAAGTGATGCCAGCGATGATTGCAGTGGCGTTGATGGGCTGTAATGATTCTGCTAAGAGTACCGATACTGCTGAAAAATCCAGCAATCAGGCGGTCAAAACCCAAGAAAAAGCCAACAAAAAGGTGGCAATTTCGGCAATTGTTGAGCATCCTTCGCTAAACGATATTCGCTTGGGTGTGATTGATGGTTTGGCGAGTTTGGGCTATAAAACTGGCGAAAATCTGACAATTAATTTTCAGTCTGCACAGGGCAGTATGGCAACCGCAGGACAGATTGCCAAGCAGTTTGTCGCTGACAATCCTGATGCAATCGTTGCCATCACCACACCAACTGCCCAAAGTCTTGCGGCAGCAACCAGCAGCATTCCTTTGGTTTATACGGCGGTATCAGACCCTGTGGCTGCCAAATTGATTGATGAAAATAATCAAGCCAAGCAAGCCAACATTACAGGTCTGTCAAGCCAATTACCTCTGGAGCCACAGATTGAATTGTTCAGCAAAGTCAAGCCAGAAGCCAAACGCATTGGCTTTGTATATAGCCCAGGCGAGGCAAATTCGGTGGCAATAAAAAATCAGCTGCTTGAGCTTTTGCCAAAATACGGCATGACTTTGGTGGATGTGCCAGCAAATCGCTCAAGCGATGTTGGTGATGCGACCCGTTCTTTGGCTGGCAAGGTTGATTTGCTATACACATCACTGGATAATGGCGTAGCATCAGCGATGGAATCAATGGTGCAGGTGGCAAATGAGCTAAAAATTCCTGTCATCACCTCTGATGAATTTTCGGTGCGTCGTGGAGCAACGGCTGCTTTGGGCGTGAATGATTATGACTTTGGTTTGGCAACCGCTAAGTTGGTCGCCCAAGTATTAGATGGCAAAAAAGCCAATGAAATCAGCCCAGCGGTAATGAACGAGCTGACCTTGTTTATCAGCCCAAAACACGCTGCAGCACAAGGGGTTACTGTTGATTTAACCAAACTGCAAGACAGTATTAATGTAGATACCATGCCTGCTCGCCAAGCACAAAACTAACCGCCAATCAGTGGGTTAGCCAGCCCAAAGCAGGCTTGGTGTTTTGGTGTGATTGTAAATATCACTCACCACAAACAAAGCAAGTCTGCCTAGGTGATTAATTGTATATTAAGAGAGTATTATGAAAAAGTTATTAAAAACCACTTTATGTGCCAGCCTTGCAGCACTGCTGCTAAGTGCCTGTGGCGATAAGACCACCAACGAAACCGCCGACAAGGCAGCTGATGATGCCAAGCGTGTTGCCATTACCGCCATTGTTGAGCATCCTGCTTTGGACGCGGCTCGTCAAGGTGCGTTGGAGCAGCTGGCTGCCGAAGGCTTTAAAGAAGGCGAAAACTTAACGGTGAATTTCCAGTCAGCACAGGGCAACATGGCAACTGCAGGACAAATTGCCAAGCAGTTTGTCGCTGACAATCCTGATGCGATTTATGCCATCGCCACACCATCAGCCCAAGCGATCGCCGCTGCCACTTCAACGATTCCTGTGGTATTTTCGGCGGTTACCGACCCTGTGGAGGCAAAGCTGGTGAATAATTTACAATCATCTGGCAATAACATTACAGGTGCTTCTGATGTTTTGCCTTATGAGCCACAAATTGAGCTGATTCGTCAGCTGATTCCAACGGTAAAAAATGTTGGCTATGTTTATAGCCCAGGCGAGGTTAATTCAACCGTTGTCTTAAAAAATCTCAAAGAAAAACTTGCTCCGCTTGGCATTGCAGTTATCGAGGCACCAGCCCAAAAATCCAGCGACATTACACAGGCGGCAAACAGCTTGGTTGGCAAGGTTGATGTTATCTATACCTCAACTGACAATAATGTCATCAATGCTTATGAGGCACTGTATCAAGTGGCAAAACAGGCAAAAATCCCCTTGATTTCGGCGGATACCAGCACTGTTGAGCGAGGGGCGGTGGCAGCCATGGGTGTGAACTATACTGATTTGGGCAAACAGGCGGGCAAAATCATCGCTCGTGTGCTAAAGGGTGAAAAACCTGCCGATATTCCTGTCTATATTTCAGAGAATTTGGATTTGTACATTAGCAAAAAACACGCCGCCGAACAAGGCGTACAGTTGCCACAAGAAGTGCTGGACAGAGCAACCAAAGTCATTGATTGATTTTGTCGTGTGGATTTTTGGTTAATTTTGTGGCATATTTTCTTTTGTGCTACAAACTTCAAGCCCAAGCGGTATCAACTGCTTGGGTTTTGTACAAATGATAATTCTATTGTGCCAGTGATTTTGGTATAATAAGCATTTTTTGATGGCGAGTAATGCCCATGAGTTTGATTGCGTTATTTGGGGCGCTAGAAAGCGGTCTGATTTATGCCTTGATGGCACTTGGTGTGCTGATTTCTTTTCGGATTTTGGATTTTCCAGATTTGACAGCGGACGGCAGTTTTCCTTTGGGGGGTGCGGTTGCAGGCGTGGCGATTATTGCTGGATTTAATCCGTGGCTTGCCTGTCTGTTTGGCATGGTGGCAGGCATGGTGGCAGGCATGATAACTGCTTGGCTGCATGTCAAATTGGGTATCTTGCATCTTTTGGCAGGTATTTTGATGATGACTGCCTTGTATTCAATTAATCTTAGAATCATGAACGCTCCCAATTTATCACTGCTTGGCGAGCCGACCGTATTTGATGCAGTGTCGCAATTTGGTACGCCTGCCAAAATTGCCGTGGTCGTTGCCATTGTGATTGTTGTCAAACTGCTTTTGGACTGGTTTTTTTCAACCGAGACAGGGCTTGCGATGCGTGCTACAGGCTCAAACTTACGCATGGCACAGGCTCAAGGCATCAACACTTCAGGGATTATTATTCTGGGCATGGCAATCTCCAATGGACTGATTGCGTTGTCAGGTGCGTTATTTGTGCAGACGCAGGGCTTTGCTGATGTGTCTATGGGTATCGGAACCATCATCATCGGTCTGGCGGCGGTGATTATTGGCGAGGCGGTATTGTCAGCCAAACGCATTTTTTGGATTACTTTGTCGGTATTATTAGGTTCGGTGATTTATAAGTTGTTTGTGCAATTGGCGATGTCTAGCGAGCTGTTGCGTGATGTGGGCTTTCGCTCGCAAGATTTGAATCTCATCACTGCTATTTTGGTGATTATTCTGCTTGTGTTGTCAGGTTATAAGCACAAGCTGGTTGGCAAACGCAAGACAAAACAATAGGAGTGCCACTTATGATGCAAGCAACTGATTTACGCCTGACATTTAATGCAGGTACACCAATTGAAAACCCTGCCTTGCAAGGACTGTCTTTATCAATCGCCAAAGGGGAATTTGTTACCGTCATTGGCACCAATGGTGCGGGCAAATCCACTTTTTTAAACGCCATCAGTGGTGCGGTGCGTGTTGATAGTGGCAGCATAAAAATCGACGGGCAAGAGGTGAGTCATTTGCCCACCCATCGCCGTGCAGGGCAAGTGGCACGAGTATTCCAAGACCCGATGGCTGGCACTTGCGAGGCTCTCACCATCGAAGAAAATATGGCATTGGCATTTAAGCGTGGCGGTGTGCGTGGCGTGTCAGGAGCATTAAATGCCAAAAATCGCGAGCTGTTCCGTGAAAAATTAGCCATCTTAAAACTCGGTCTAGAAAATCGCCTCACCGACCGCATGGGGCTGCTGTCAGGAGGCCAAAGGCAGGCGGTGAGCTTATTGATGGCAAGTTTGCAACCATCAAAGATTTTGTTGCTTGATGAGCATACAGCGGCACTCGACCCAAAGACGGCAGCTTTTGTGCTGGATTTGACCGACCGAATCATCAGTCAGGGGCAGCTGACCGCAATGATGGTAACGCATTCAATGCAGCAGGCATTGGCACACGGCACACGCACTGTGATGCTGCATCAAGGCAAGGTGCTGCTTGATGTCTCAGGCGAGGCTCGTAAGGGCATGACGGTGCAGGATTTGTTAGACTTATTTACTCAAACTCGTGGCGAAAAGATTAGTGATGATAGTTTGATACTGGGCTGATATCCATAGCCCATCAAGCACTTAGGCAAAAGCTTAAGTGCTTTTTTATTATTAAGAAAATTTGTTTTGTCAAAAATTTTTGTTGCTATGGGGTATTTTTTATAAATTACAAGGAAAGAAAATAAATTTAAATTTTTATAATAAAAACAATATCTTACAAATAAATATTGAGACAAATTTGTTTTTTTATTGAAAAATTATCCAATGCCTACCATATAATCGCTAACAATGCAATAAGATAATTTTAAGTATTAATTTTTAATTAAACTTAATAAATTATCTGACAAAAATTTTGAGGACGATAATGAATTTTGACAAATACACACGCACATTGCAAGAGCTGTTGCAAAAAGCTCAGAGCTTGGCTGGCGATCAGCAGCATACAGCGATTGCCCCTGTGCATTTATTAACGGTGGCGAGTGAGCATCAGACGGCAGTGGCGATATTGCAGGCGGCACAGGCGAATATGCCAGTGCTAAGCAATCAAGCCAAAACATTGTTATCGCACCAAGCCATCATTACTGGTGCAGCACAAGTGGGCATTTCGCCCGAGACCGTAAGAGTGTTGGAGGCAGCCGAAAAATACGCAGCCGAAGCAGGCGATGATTATGTGGCGGTTGAATGGTTGCTGCTTGCGTTGTTCTATGACAAAACAACGCACAAAGCACTGGTGGCAGCAGAGGTGAATGAGCAGCAGTTAAAACAAACAATTATGAAAATCAGAGGAGATGAAACAGTGAATAATCAAAACAGCGAACAAAACAGACAAGCACTCGAAAAATACACCATTAACTTGACCGAGCGAGCGGCAGCTGGCAAACTTGACCCTGTTATTGGTCGTGATGACGAGATTCGCCGTACGGTGCAGGTGCTTTCACGCCGTACCAAAAACAATCCTGTATTGATTGGCGAGGCAGGTGTTGGTAAGACCGCCATTGTTGAGGGCTTGGCACAACGCATCGTCAATGGTGAAGTGCCAGAGAGCCTACGAAACAAGACGGTACTGTCTTTGGACATGGGGTCGCTCATCGCAGGGGCAAAATATCATGGCGAGTTTGAGGAGCGGCTAAAAGCTGTGCTAAATGAGCTATCTAAGCAAGACGGCAATGTGATTTTGTTCATTGATGAGCTGCACACCATGGTTGGTGCGGGCAAAACCAGCGGTGCGATGGACGCGGGCAATATGTTAAAGCCTGCCTTGGCACGAGGTGAATTACGCTGTGTGGGTGCGACAACGCTTGACGAATATCGCCAATATATTGAAAAAGATCCAGCACTGGAGCGTAGATTTCAAAAGGTATTGGTTGATGAGCCGAGTGTTGAGGACACCATTGCGATTTTGCGTGGTTTAAAAGAGCGTTATGAGCTGCATCATGGGGTGAAAATTCTGGATTCGGCAATCATCGCTGCTGCCAGGATGAGTCATCGTTATATTACCGATCGCCAATTGCCAGATAAGGCAATTGATTTGATTGATGAGGCTGCCAGCCGCATCAAGATGGAGCTAGACAGCAAGCCTGAAAGTCTGGATAAATTAGATCGCCGTATCATTGCTCTAAAAATGCAGTTAGAAGCGGTAAAGCACGAACAAGACGCAGGGGCAAAATCGCAAGTAAATTCATTGCAGGCACAGATTGACGATGCCCAAAAGCAGTACGATGAGCTTGAGCAAGTCTGGCGAGCCGAAAAAGCAGGCGTGGAAAAAAGCAAGACTTTGCAAGCCAAACTTGATGCAGCACGCATCACGCTGGATAAGGCACTAAGAGAGGGTGATTATGCTCGAGCGTCCCAGTTGCAGTACGGTGAAATTATTGAGCTGCAAAAACAGTTAGAAGAGCAAAGTGATGAAGGTCAGACGCCAAAATTGTTACGCAACAAAGTCAGCGATAACGAAATTGCTGAAGTGGTATCGGCAGCGACAGGCATTCCTGTTGCCAAAATGCTGCAAGGTGAGCGTGATAAATTGTTGGCAATGGAAGCGGTGCTGCATGAGCGAGTGATTGGGCAAAATGAGGCGGTCGTTGCCGTGGCGAATGCCGTTCGCCGCAGTCGCTCTGGTCTGTCAGACCCGAATAAACCAAGCGGATCGTTCTTATTTTTGGGGCCGACTGGCGTTGGCAAGACCGAACTTACCAAAGCACTTGCCAATTTCTTATTTGACTCCGAAGAGGCGATGGTGCGTATTGACATGAGTGAGTTTATGGAAAAGCATAGCGTTTCTCGTCTTGTGGGTGCGCCTCCGGGCTATGTGGGCTATGAAGAGGGTGGTATCTTGACCGAAGCGGTACGCCGCAAGCCATACAGTGTGGTATTGTTTGACGAGGTGGAAAAGGCACACCCAGATGTGTTTAATATCTTGTTGCAGGTGCTTGATGATGGCCGTCTGACTGACAGTCAGGGTCGTGTGGTGAATTTCAAAAACACCGTCATCATCATGACTAGCAATTTGGGTAGCCAAGCAATCTCTGCAGCACCTGATGCTCCTTATCAGACGCTAAAATCAGCGGTCATGGAGTCGGTAACGGCACATTTTCGCCCAGAATTTATCAATCGCATTGATGAGATTGTTGTATTTCATGGCTTGGGTCAGGAGCAGATGGCTGGCATTGCAGAGATTCAGCTGGAAAGATTACGCAGTCGCCTAAAAGAGCGTGAGCTTGGGCTGGTGCTAAGCGATGAGGCGATGCAACACTTGGTGGCGGTGGGCTATGATCCTGTATTTGGTGCCAGACCGCTCAAGCGTGCCATCACCCAAGAAATCGAAAATCCACTGGCACAGCTTTTGTTGTCAGGTGCATTCGTGGCAGGCGAGGTGATTTCTGTTGAATGGCGTGAGGGCAAATTCGCTTTTGAGAAGTTGCGTTTTAGCTGATTTGATAGCTGGACATGACTTCCCGTGTGATGGGTTTTGCCCGCTCAAGCGTGCAAAACGGAGAAACCATTATGGTAGAGATTTTACCATGAACGGTTTTTCCTAATTGCAAGGCTTCGTAGGAAGCTGTTAAGCTGCTCATTGATGGGCAGCTTTTTTCCGTTATTTGCTAATAATAACCAACAACGGTTGATATGCCAATCCCAGCAAAATGAGCTAGGGTGAGATTGCAAAAGTTATGCTTGTGAAAAGCACATTTTATTTGGCATAAACTGCTCATGATGCTAATCTAAGATACGCAGTGTTGGTTTATTATCAGTGGGCTTGTCGTTATCTTTGGGTGAGGGCTGATATCCGTCATATTCACTGGGGTCAAAAAATGTGATTTGTTCAGAATTTTCCTTGGGATAAATAGCCATAACCGCCTGCATGGGAATCCACAATTTGTGCGAAACGCCACCAAAGCGAGCCTCAAAGCTGATGGCATCATTGTCAATGTGTAGATTTTGGGTGGCTGCATAAGAGATTGCCAGCACCAAGCGTTCATCAATTGCATACTCAAGCGGTGCCACAAGCTCGGCATGGCTAGCATCAACCAAGAGATAAGCGGTATAATCGTTATCCTCAATCCATTCGTGCATGGCTCGTATGATGTAAGGGCGTTTTGGAGTCATGATATGTCCTCAAAATTGATACTGGATAAAAAACTTTTGCGAGAAAATTGCTCGGTCTGATAGTCAAGTAGTGGCTTAACCAAATGCGTGGGCAGGCTGATGTTCATTTGTGGCAATCGCCAAAGCAGCGGCAAGAGCAATACATCGCACCAGCCAAAATCATCTGACATAAAATAAGGCCGATAACCAAACAAGGGGGCGAGAGTTACCAAAGAATCGCACAGGGATTTTTTGGCATGGTGTGCCTGTATTTCATCAAAGCTATCAGGGTGGGTAAGTAGCGTATACCCCTGACTGAGCCAATCTTTTTGGATTCGCCAAGCCAATTGCCGCATTTTGGCACGCTCACTGGGCATGGCAGGCAACAAGCGAGGTGCTTGATGGCGTTCTTCCAAATATTCAAAAATAACATTAATTTCATACAAAGCGACATCGCGATTGACCAAAATCGGCAAAGTATGATAGGGATTGAGTTCAATCAGCTCTTCGGGTCGTTCGTCTTCGATAACAATCAACCGATAATCCAGCTGTTTTTCTTCAAGCAATAAGCGAACCACATGGCTGTTTAGCCCATGGTCGGCATAGAGTGTAAATTGTGTTGAGAAACAATGTGCTGAATTTGCCATGATGATTCATGATATGGTTTAAGTTACTAGTTTAGCAAAATTTTTATTTAAAGTCTGTATTTTCTTAAAAAAATCCAAATCTTAAAATTGTGTGATTGATGGCAAAATGTCAAGCTGCATTGGTGCTGCACTAAGGTCAATAAAAATGACCGATGGTTGGCATCGGTCATTAATGGTACGGCTTGGCAATTTATTTGACATCTTTCCAGAATTCTTTGTTGAGCAGATAAACTGGAATCAACAAGATTAGTAGAAATAAGATGACATATGCACCATAGATTTTGCGTTGATGACGCACAGGCTCAGCCATCCATGCCATGAAGTTTACCAAGTCGCCAACGCGTGATTCGTACTCTTGTTTGCCCAACTCTTGTTGCAAATTCATCAGCACATGAGGCATGGCAGCGTTTGCAAGGACAAGGTTGTTTGCTCCCCAAGGACGGCTTGGGTCTTCATAAAAAGACAGCAAGTAGGTATATACCCAATCATCACCACGCAGACGAGTCTCAAGCGACAAATCTGGCGGAGCTGCACCGAACCACTGCCCTTGTACTTCAGGGTCAATGCCAGCGGTGATGTGATCGCCAATTGACTTGCTGGTAACCATCAAGTATTTTTCGACCAATTCAGGTGGAATGTCCAAATCTTTGGCGATGCGTGAATGACGAACATATTGTGCTGAATGGCAGCCTGCACAATAGTTCATGAACATTGCTGCACCTCGTTGTAGCGAGCCTTTGTTGGTCAAATCAATCGGTGCTTTGCTACATTCTAGGGTAACGGTTGTGCCATCAGCTTCGGTATAAGTGCCACAGCCTTTGGCAGCGGCAGCCATGGCATTGGTGCTAGCAAAAGCACCAGCGGCGACCAATACTGCACCTGCACCAAATTTAATCAAAGAATTAAGTGCTTTCATTAGTGGCCTCCTGTAACGCGTTCTGGTGGTTGTTTGCATTTTTCAATTGATGTATAAATCGGCATCAATAAGAAATACAAGAAGTACAGTATTGTACAGATACGACCAATAATGGTTGCTGTTGGGGTAGAGGCTGTACCGCCCAAGTAACCCAGAATGATAAAGCTAATAACAAAGATGGCCAAAGCGATTTTTGACAAAATGCCCTTGTAGCGGATTGAGCGAACAGGCGAACGATCAAGCCATGGCAGGACAAATAGTACGGCAATCGCTGCACCCATTGCAATGACTCCACCCAGTTTGTGCGGTACGGCACGCAAGATTGCATAAAATGGCATATAGTACCACACAGGGGCAATCAGGGGCGGTGTTTTTAGAGCATTGGCAACTTCAAAGTTTGGTTTTTCTAAGAAATAGCCACCGCCTTCAGGGACGAAAAATACCACAGCAAAGAAGCAGATAAAGAATACCACGATACCAACCATATCATGTACGGTGTAGTAAGGGTGGAATGGTACGCCGTCAAGTGGTACGCCGTTTTTGTCTTTGAGTTTTTTGATGTCAATGCCGTCAGGGTTGTTTGAGCCAACATGGTGCAAGGCAACCAAATGCATAAATACCAAACCAACCAACACCAGCGGAATGGCAATGACATGCAGAGCAAAGAAACGGTTCAGAGTAATGCCAGAGATTAGATAATCACCACGCACCCATTCTGACAGACCATCACCGATAAACGGAATGGCAGCAGGTAGGTTTAGGATAACTTGAGCACCCCAAAACGACATATTGCCCCAAGGTAGCAAGTAGCCAAAGAAGCCTTCTGCCATCAAGCATAGATAGATGGCCATACCAATAAGCCAAACTAACTCACGCGGCTTTTTGTATGAGCCATACATCAGACCACGGAACATATGTAGGTAAACTACGATAAAAAACGCCGAAGCACCTGTTGAGTGCATATAGCGAATTAACCAACCACCTTGAACATCACGCATGATATACTCAAGCGAAGCAAATGCCCCTTCGGCACTTGGGTTGAACATCATGGTCAGCCAGATACCTGTTACCAGCTGGTTTACCAAAACGACCATCGACAGCACACCGAAAAAATACCAAAAATTGAAATTTTTTGGTGCGTAGTATTTGGACATATGGTATTCATAAGTTTCGGTTGCAGGGTAGCGTGCATCCACCCAGCTCATGAACTTTTTCGCGATACTCATGATTAAGCCTCCCCAACGGTCAAGATTGTACCTTCGATGCTATAGATTGGCACTGGTAGGTTTGTAGGGGCAGGTACGCCACTATAAACGCGTCCAGCCAAGTCATATAGCGAGCCATGGCAAGGACAAAAGAAGCCACCAAACCAGTCAGCACCGCCCAAATCTGCCGCACCGACCTCAGGGCGGAATGTTGGTGCACAACCAAGATGCGTACACACACCCTCTACAACCAAGATTTCAGGTTGGATTGAGCGAGTTTCATTTTTGCAGTCTTCGGGCTGAACGGAGGCTTCAGAATTTGGATCGCTAAGTTTGGGTGTAACTTTGCTTAGATTTGCCACCATTTCTTCGGTGCGTTTGACGACAAAGATTGGCTTGCCACGATATTTTAGGGTAACCATTTGACCTTGCTCAATGCCAGCGATGTCTTGGGTAACAGCTGCACCCGCTGCTTCGGCTTTGGCACTTGGGTACCAAGATTTGACAAATGGAGTGGCAATCGCACCAACACCAACCGCACCGATGGCGGCGGTGGTTGCGATAAGGACTCTACGGCGTTTCACATTCACGCCTTCGGCATGGCTCATTAAAATTTCCTCCAGAGAAAGAATGGGGATATTCCCATACTGGGTGTGTGGCTATTATGAGAAACAATTTATCACAACAACCACATTTGCTGTGCCTATGTTTATTTAATATGACTATTTTAAGCTATTTTTGTAATAAAAGAAATTGTTCAGCGACAAAGTTGGCAAAAAAAGTCATAAAATTTTTGTTGATTTGATAAAAAAGTCAATTTTATAAAATAATATTAACTTATCAATTTATAAAATCTATAAAAAGCAACTATTTTGCTAAAAATTTATCGCTACAATGTTACCATATTTTAAGAAATTTTTCTGCATTGTTTGATGAAAAATTGCACAAAAGTACAAAATTTTCTTAGAATATTAGCTAGGCTTGGCGGAAGTGATAAGGTGCTATTTAAATTGTGAGGGTGATTGGTGTAATAAAGAGGGCGGTGAGGCTTGTGTGTTTTGATTAAAAAAACAAAAACCCTCAAATGAGGGCTTTTGTACAACCAAAACGGTATTAACGCTTTGAGAACTGTGGACGACGGCGTGCTTTGCGTAGACCAAGTTTTTTACGCTCAACTTCACGAGCATCACGAGTAACGAAGCCAGCTGCTTTTAGTGCAGGTTTGTAGCTTTCGTCAGACTCAATCAATGCACGAGTGATACCGTGGCGAATTGCACCTGCTTGACCGTTAATACCACCACCAACAACAGTGATATACAAATCAACACTGTTGGTTAGTTCAAGTAGCTCTAGTGGCTGACGAACAACCATGCGAGAAGTTTCGCGACCGAAGTATTCGTCCAATGATTTACCGTTTACAACAATGTTACCTGTGCCTTTAGACAAGAAAACACGAGCGGTAGAAGTCTTGCGGCGACCAGTGCCGTAATTGCGTTCCATAATGTCTCCTTAGATGTCTAGTACTTGAGGTTGCTGAGCTGTGTGCGGGTGTTCGCTACCTGCATACAGTTTTAGCTTTTTAATCATTGCATAACCCAAAGGACCTTTTGGTAGCATACCTTTGACGGCTTTGAACAATACATCTTCAGGCTTGTGAGCAAGCAGTTTGGTGAAATTGGTTTCTTTGATGCCGCCTGGGTAGCCAGTGTGGCGATAGTATTTTTTGTCCTGAGCTTTTTTGCCAGTTACAGCAATTTTGTCAGCGTTGATAACAACGATATAATCGCCAGTATCTACATGCGGTGTGTATGATGGCTTGTGTTTGCCACGCAGACGAGAAGCAATTTCAGAAGCTAGGCGACCTAGAGTTTTGCCTTCAGCGTCCACGACATACCAGTCATGTACAACTTCAGCAGGCTTGGCACTGATAGTAGTAGTCATATAAAACCTATTTAGTTGAGTTTGAGAGTAATACAAATAAAAATCTCAAGCATGGCTTGATTTTATTTGTTTTTGGAGTTGGGAAACGAAGGGCTCTCAAAAAACAGCGACCATTTTACCAAATTATGCTGGCATTGTGCAACTGTTTTTTAAATTTTTAAAATTGACTGCTATTTTATTATTGGCAGGGCAATCACAATCGGCAAGCTGGTGAGTTCAAATAATCCTTGTGTGCGGTGGATTATTCTTTGTCGTTTTCTTTTTTGTCTTGCTTGTCTTTTTTGCCTGTGATGGCTTTGCCGACAGCGATGCCGCCTTTGACGACACCTTTGGTGGTTTTGTAGGCGATTTTGGCAGGGGTGGTAACAACTTTATGCACGCAGGCAGACAGCAATAAACAGGTGGCTGTGATAATAAGCAGGCGAATAATTTTCATGATAATATCAATAAGCAAAAGACTTATAATAAGCGATAATGACAAAAAATGCAATTGGCAAGGTTTGTTTATCAGTGGGCGAATTTGTCATAAAACTGTGCTAAAATAACGCCAAATTTATTTGGCTTTATGTCGCTGACAAATTTAACAAGCGATAAAAATCGGAAATCTTGAATGAATACAAGCACTTATACTTATCCTAAGACTTATGATGTGATTGTCATTGGTGGTGGTCATGCTGGCACGGAGGCGGCACTTGCAGCAGCTCGCATGGGCGTGGCGACTTTGCTAATTACGCATAATATTGAAACTTTGGGTCAGATGAGCTGCAACCCTGCCATTGGCGGCATTGGCAAATCGCATTTGGTGCGTGAGGTTGATGCCTTGGGAGGTGCGATGGCACTGGCAACGGACAAGGCAGGCATTCAGTTTCGTGTGTTAAATAGCCGAAAAGGAGCAGCGGTGCGTGCCACACGGGCTCAAGCCGACCGTATTTTGTACAAGGCAGCAATTCGCCATGTGCTAGAAAATCAACCAAATCTGGATCTGTTTCAACAAGCGGTTGATGATGTCATTGTCGAAAATGGCCGAGCGGTCGCTGTGGTAACTGCAACTGGCGTGCGTTTTAACACGCATACGGTGGTGCTGACTTCTGGGACTTTTTTGGGTGGGGTGATTCATATTGGCTTGCAGCACCAAAGCGGCGGTCGGGCAGGGGATATGCCAGCGATTCGCTTGGCAGATCGTTTGCGTGAGTTAAAGCTGCCAGTCGGTCGGCTAAAGACGGGCACGCCAGCACGCATTGATGCACGCACGGTGGATTTTTCGGTCATGCAAGTCCAAGAGGGCGATACGCCTTTGCCTGTGATGAGTTATTTGGGTGATGTATCCATGCACCCTAGACAAATTCCTTGTTATATTACGCACACCAATGAGCGTACGCATGAGATTATCCGTGCCAATTTGGACAGAAGTCCGATGTTTAGTGGCAAAATCGAAGGCGTTGGACCAAGATATTGTCCTTCTATTGAGGATAAGATTCACCGCTTTGCTGACAAAGATAGCCATCAGATTTTTATTGAGCCTGAAGGGCTGACAACGCATGAATTGTACCCAAATGGCATCTCAACAAGCCTGCCATTTGATGTGCAGGTGGCATTTATCCGTAGTATGCGTGGGCTTGAAAATGCTCATATCACAAGACCGGGTTATGCCATTGAATATGATTATTTTGATCCACAAAATCTCAAGCCAACACTTGAGACCAAATCAATTGATGGGCTGTATTTTGCAGGGCAAATCAATGGCACAACAGGTTATGAAGAGGCGGCAGCACAGGGTTTGTTGGCTGGGGCGAATGCAGCCTTGGCGGTGCAGCAAAAAGAGGCATGGACACCAAAACGACACGAGGCTTATTTGGGCGTGTTGGTTGATGATTTAATCACGCATGGCACCAATGAACCATACCGTATGTTTACCAGCCGTGCCGAGCATCGCCTGCTGTTGCGTGAGGATAATGCCGATGAGCGTCTGACAGCCATCGGATACAAATTGGGTCTGGTGGATGAAATACGCTGGGCAAAATTTAACCAAAAAATGGAAGATATTGCCAGCGAAACTGCTCGCTTGACAGAGATTTGGGCAACGCCAAACAACGCCATCGGCAAGGCGTTCATGGCAAATACAGGCGAGATGCTAAGCAAAGAAAATACACTGCTGGATTTATTAAAGCGTCCAAATATCGGCTTTGCTGACATTGCCAAAGTGTCAGACAGCACGGTTGCTGCCGAAGTTGGTGAGCAAATTGAGATTGCTGTAAAATATGCAGGATACATTGAGCGGCAAAATGACGAAATTGAGCAAATCAAACGCCTTGAAAACACGCCTTTGCCGATGGATTTTGATTATCAGGCAGTATCTGGGCTTTCTAATGAAATTGTCCAAAAACTTAGCCATATCAGACCTGCCACACTTGGGCAGGCAAGCCGTATCAGTGGCGTTACCCCTGCGGCGGTGAGCCTGCTTGCCATGACGATTAAGAAGTTACAAAAAATGCAAGCCTTAAAATAATCAGTCATGTTGCTTGCTTTGATTGACTTGAATTGGTAGTTTATTTGGGGTATTGTTATGTTGGCGGCCGTCATCTTTGCTGTATCAATCACCATGCCAAACTTGCTATTAATGGCTTTGGGATTTTTTATGCAAAGACGAATGCAAGTCAGCGATGGTTTTGTTGAGACAGCCTCAAACCTTGTTTTTAATTACTGTTTGCCTTGTTTGCTGTTTTTTAGCGTCATTGGCAGCGAGGCACAAATTGCCAGCCAATCGGTGCTATTAACCGCAGGGACGATTAGCACTTTGCTGTTGTTTATTTTGGCAGAATTGTACGCCAAATGCTTCGTGCCAAATGTTGCTGATAAAGGGGTGTTTGTGCAGGGCGTATTTCGCTCCAACATGGCAATCATTAGTCTGGCAACCGTTGCCAATGCTTATGGCAAAACAGGGCTTGGCATCGGTGCGGTTTATATGGGCGTGATTACCATTTTGTATAATGTGCTGGCGGTGATTACGCTATCACGCACCAAAAAAACCACAGGCGGTCTGATGGTGCAAATAAAAAATATCGCCATAACCATCGCCAAAAATCCTTTAATCATCGCTTTGGTTGCTGCGTTTATTTATAAGGGGCTTGCTCTGCCAGCTTTGCCAGAATTTATCCAAAAAACAGGCAGTCTGCTCGGGGCGGTGGCATTGCCATTGGCGTTGATTTGTGCAGGGGCAACTTTGGATATGAAATCGATGCTCAGTCCATCAGGGTTGTCGATGCAGGCAAGTCTTGGGCGAATTGTTATCGCTCCTTTGACGGCGGTGCTGATTGGTTGGCTATTTGCTTTATCGCCAATGCAAATGGGCGTGCTGTTTTTGATGGTGGCAAGTCCTGCAGCGGCAGCAAGCTATGTCATGGCAAAAGCAATGGGCGGCAACGATGTGTTGGCGGCAAATATTTTGGGTTTTACCACCGTTTTTGGCATGATTGGCATGGCGGTGGGTATGGCGGTCTTAAGAATGCTTGGCTGGGCATAAATTGATTGATAGACGCTGCCTAGCTTTGCCCGCCACTTATCACAATCTACAAACGCCAGCACCAGAGAGCGTACTGTTACCACCTGCCTGTTTTTCTACGGTAATTTCGGTATCAATGCGCTCTTTTAGGCTGGCAACATGGCTAATGATGCCGATGCTTTTGCCACTTTGTTGCAGCTCAAACAAGGTATTTAGTGCCAAATCAAGTGCTGCCTCGTCCAGCGTACCAAATCCTTCGTCCAAAAACAGCGATTCAATTTGTACATTTTGGCTATTTATTTGTGCCAGACCCAGTGCCAACGCCAGCGAGATGATAAAACTTTCGCCGCCAGAGAGGTTTTTGCTGCTACGCACCGCATCGCCTTGATGTTTGTCAATCACCAGAATTTCCAATGACTTACTATGGTCGCCGTCAAAACTAAGTAGATAGCGATCGGTCATTTTACTCAAGACAATATTGGCATGGTGCAGCACCATATCAAGCGTCAGCCCTTGTACAAAATTGCGATATTTCTTGCCATCGGCTGAGCCAATCAGCAGATCTAATTTTTCCCAAATACTGTTTTCTTGTTGCTGATTGTTAATCTTTAATAATAAATCTTGTTGTTGATTTCGGTTTTTATTTTCCAGTTCTTGGCTTGCAAGCAGCGTGCCGATTTGCTGGTTGGTAATGGCAAGATGCTGTTGAATTTCTTGTATTTTTTCTTGAATATTATTAATGTTTAATTTATCAATATGCGGATAATCCTGTTTGATTTTTGATAGCTTTTCTGTGTTATCTGCCAAAAATATCTCCGCTTGATTCAATTGATTGTGCAGATTTTCTGAATGGTTTTGTAATGATAGTAACTCTGTATCGGGTAATTGCGCTGCCAAAAACGCATTCTCGTCAGTCAGCTGTAGCTGATTTAATGCTTCAGCAAATCGCTGCTTGGTGTCATGAAGTTTTGTACCAAGGTCTGTCAGTGCCTTTTCGTTGCTGCTGATGTACGCCTGATTTGCCTGTAGGTTTGTGGTATCGTGATGTAGCTTTTGTAAAATCTGCTCTTTTTCGCTGCGTTTATTGTTAATTTTTGATTGATAATCATCGTCCACCTTGTCAGCATTTTGAGCATTTAATAATTGCTTTCGCTGCTCAATAAGCACAGTTAGATTCTGAGCGGTAGAATTAACAAGCAATTGATGTTTGTCATAAGTTGATTTGCTTACAGCTAATTGATTTTCTAGTGTTTTTATCTTAGCATTTAGATAACTTAGCTTATTTTTTTGTTGGTTTAGTAGTTGATTTAATGTTTCGGAATCTACGAGCTTGGCATTAAGTTCGGCATGGGTTTTTTCAAAATATTGTTTTGTTTTACTTAATAAATAATTATCAATATCCGAAGGTAGGTTAATGATATCAGACAGCGGCTGATTGGGTGATATTGTATCGATATCAACTGGCAAATCCTTAGGCGTGATGTCATTTAGATGTATCTTTAGTGCTTGTAGTAGCTCGGTGGAATCGTTTTTTTCTGCCTGATGTTCGTGGTGAAATTGCCAAATTTGTTGCACAAGTTGCAACAAGCTCGGCATTGTGTTATTGCTAAGCTCAAAGTGGTTTTGATTGGTTTGCTTAAGCAACATATCAGTATCTTGCTTAAGCGTTTCACCATTTTGCTGAATATTTGCCAGATTTGTCAGCAGTTTTGTCAGTTCGTTATTTTGCTCATAGAGTTCATCAAAGTGCATTTTTGCCTTATTGAGCATCAATTCGGTTTGTTTGATGTCATTGCTTGTTTGTTCAAGTAGTCGCTCAATACCATCTTTGTCCGCCTGATGTTTCGTTGTAAATTGCTGATGAATTTTCTCCCAAATTTTATCACTTTCTTGGGTGCTTGTTGTTAGTTTATTGATTAGATTTTCTAATTTATTATAATTATTTTCTAGGTGGATTGTGATGCTGTGCAACTCTTGAGATTGTTCGCCATGCAGCGTGCTGATTTCCTCAAATTCTCTGGTGTGTGCGTGTAATTGCTGCTCGGCAACTTCGGCTTTTAAGTCATTAACACGCTCTGGCTGTGATTTGTAAGGGTGATCGGTGCTACCGCACAAAGGGCAACGATCCCCTTGCTTTAGCTGTTCAAGCTGCTTTTTCATTGCCAGAATTTGCTTGCAAAGGTCAAAATTTGCTTGGCTCATCTGCCATAACTCTTTGGATTTTTTTAATTTTTCCTTACTTACAGCCAAAGCATTGGTAATCTCTTGCTCCTTTTGCTTTAGTCTTGTTTGTTCTAGCTTGGCTTGATTGATTTCATCTTGCATGCTTGCTTGCTGTTGATACAGTTGATAAATTTGCTCAAGCAGGTATAGCTTGTGAGTGCTTGTCTTAAGCTCTTCTTGTTTTTCTGTGAATATTTGGCGCAGCTTACCATCTGCGTAGTCCTTATTATTAAGTTTTAGTAAATTAATGATTTTTGTTTTTGTTTGATGACTTTGTTCAAGCTGGCCTAGTTTTGCTTGCTTGGTTTTTTGATAATCGCTGCGTAATTGATTTAACTTGGCTAGATTTTCTTGCAGTTTTTTGCGATCAATGAGCTGCTGCGTATGCGTGTGTTGCAAGGTATTAATTAAAGTGGTGTATTGAGAGCGATATTGATTGTAAGTATTTAATTTTTCTGATAAATTTTCTGATTGCAGTTGGTTAATTTGCTGTTTGGTATCTTGTGTTTTTTCTGTCAGTTGGGCTTGCTCTGCCAGTGCTTGCTGCAATTGGTCGTCAATATTTGTTTGCTGATATTGATAATCTGTTAAGATTTTTTGTTGGCTGGCTTGCTCATGCTGTAGTGCTGTTATCTCTTTATCCAGTGAGCGAGCCTGTGCCAGCATGGGTTTGGCTTGTTCGTATGCTGCCATTAGCTGTGCGAGCTGTTGCTGGCTGTTTTGGTAATCTTGCTGATTTTTGTTTAGATTTTCTTGTAAGTTTTTTAGTTCATTATTAAGAATAATAAGTTCAGCATTTTTTTGCTCGCACGCTTGTTGGTATTCTTGCAATGCTTGATAGATTGGCGTATATTCCTTAACTTTTTTGGCAAGGTTGAGCCTTGATTGATTGGGAGAAAATTCCTCAAGCTCTTGCTGAATTTTATTAACTTTATCTTTATAAACCGCCACTTGATTTTGTAAATTGTCATATTCTTCGACAAGTTTTAACGAATCGCTTAGCTTGCTTAATTCTGCCTCAAGTTTGCTTTTATTTTGCTGATTTTCTTGCAGGGCGTTACTGAGCTTTTGATACTCTTCTTCGCTCAAAATATCAATATCGCCAAGTTTTTCTTGTAGATTTTTTAAAATATTTACTTGCTGTTTGTGTTTTTCAAAGGCGGCTTGACTGATTTTGGCATAGATTTGAGTGCCAGTGATTTGCTCAAGAATCTGCCCTCGTTCACTGGCATCGGATTGCAAAAATGCAGCAAACTCTCCTTGTACCAGCATGACAGAGCGGGTGAATTGCATTTTATTCATGCCCAAAATCTGTTCAATTTTTTTGCCAACCAGACTTGCTCTTTCTTCTAAAATTTTGCCCTTGTTGTCTTGACTGTGGCTTAACTCACTGATTTCACGATGGATATTTTGCAGCTTGCCATCGCTTTTTTGTTTGGCACGACGCTGCGACCAGCTGGCTTGGTAGATTTTGCCATTGGCACGAAAAATTACCGTGCTTGAGGCTGTGGCAGTACCGATGCTCATCAGTTCATTTTGGTTTGCTGAGATATTCAGGCGAGGGGTTTCGCCATATAGAGCAAGGCAGATTGCGTCCAAGATGGTGGTTTTGCCAGCACCTGTCGGCCCTGTGATGGCAAATAAAGCATGGTTGTTGAAGGCTTCATCTTCAAAATCGATTTGCCATTTGCCTTTTATTGAGTTGATATTCTCAAAAATTAATTTTAAAATTTTCATCAATAACCACCAGTGTCAAGCATTTCCGTCTTGTTCGTGTAATGATTTTAGTAAACTTTGATAAGCTAAAATTAACTGTTCTTTGTCTTCATTTGTTATTTTTTCTTTATTAAGTCGCTTAAGAAAAATATCCATTTCATCGAGATTTTTTGGGTTATCAATCCATACTGCTGCTTGTAAGCTGCCTTGGTGGCGTGCTTTATTTTTTATGCTGATGGCAACCAGTTTGCTATCATCAAGCAGGGTATCAATTTGTTGCTTTAGGTTGCCGATTAATGTTTCGCCTGTATATTCTATCTCCAGCCAAACCTCTTGCTGGGTGGCTTTTAGCTTATCAAGACAGTTTTGGATAAAGGTCATATCACCTGCAATTTTGGCAAGTCCCTGAAAAATTGGCACGGGCAAGCTGTTTATAGATAGTTGTTTTTTATCATTATTTTCTTTATGTATGTCAATAATTAAAACTTGTTTTTGCCGACCAATTTCACCAAAACCCATCGCAATCGGCGAGCCGCAATAGCGGATACGCTCCTGCTTGCCAACTTTTTGGGCGGCGTGAATATGTCCAAGTGCCACATAGTCTATTGTATCGTCAAAGATGCTAGCACTGATTTGTCCCAATGTGCCAATCTGAATATCTCTCATACCATCATCAGCCGATGAGACCGATGCACCTGCGGCATACAGATGACCTGTGGCGATGATTGGTACGGATATTTGATAAGTTTTTTTTAATTCATCTTGTCTTTTTTTGGCAAGTTTTGCTAATGAATGATAATAATCAGCAACCGCAGATAGGAGTAATTTATCATGATGTTCGACTTGCTCAGGGTCGATGCTGCCACGCACATCACGATCCCTAAGATAAGGAACTGTCATCACAATGGCAAGTGGCGTGTCATCATCGTACAGAGTGATGATATCGTCCGCCATGTTTTGACTGATACTGCCAACAACATGGGTATTTAACACACCCAAGACTTCTTTGGTTTTTTGTAGGCTGGTCGGTGAATCGTGATTGCCAGCGACAATAATTATGTGCTTAATGTGTCTTTTAAAGGCAGTTGCCAAAAACTGATGATACAGATGCTCGGCACGATTGCTTGGGGCCATGGTGTCAAAAATATCACCAGCAACAATCAGAACATCAACCTCGAACTCCACCAAGGAATCTTGTAGCCAATCTAAAAAATTGGCAAATTCATGATAACGGGGCTGATTGTATAATAATTTGCCCAAATGCCAATCTGAAGTGTGCAAAATACGCAGTGCATCTTTGGGCTTGGGTGGTAAAGCTGGCGTTTGGCTTTGTTGAACGAGGTGGGTTTTAAAGACATTCATAATGGTAAAAAAGACCGCATAAACACGGTCTTGACTTGATTTTAAACAACGGTACGCACGGTTTTTGCTTTGTCCAAAGCGGTGTATAAGCGATTGACCTCATCGGCAGATTGCAAGTGTAGATTGACTCGTAGCGAGTGAAATCTGCCCGTACGAGAGGGGCGGACTTGAATGGTTGCATGGTCAAAGCTGGGGAAAATCTCTGCCAGAATCAGTTTGACTTCATTAAGCAAATCTTCATGATGACCCTCATGACCGATAATGCTCATTGGATAGTCCATCGGAAAATGCCACAGTTCTGGATTTTGGATTTCGGTGCGTGTTGGCACGGCGGTATTGTTATCTTGCATAAATATTCCTAGCTGTTTGTGAGTGCCAAAACTGGCAAAGTTATCGGTTAAATGGGGTGGATTTTTGGAATTTAAAGAGCCTTGCTTAGTTAAGTAAAAATTCAATGACCGCCTTTGAGCCAATAAAACCAACCGCCAGCAAAACAAAGCCGTACATGGCAAAATTCGCCGCACGCTTGCCACGCCAGCCATAGCGATAATGCCCAAAAATCAACACGCCAAAAACCAACCAGCTGGCAATGCTAAATGACAGCTTGTGTGCCAAATGCTGATTTAAAATATCATAAGTTGCCACAAAGCCCAGCCCTAAAGCAATGCTTAGGATAACAAAACCTGTCAGCACCATATCAAACAGCAAACTTTCCATGCTTTGCAATGAAGGCAGGCGACTTACCCAAAAACGGTGAATGCTTTGATGCTTTAGTTCGCGGATTTGCAAACGCAGCAACAAACCCTGTACTGCCGCCATCAAAAGCACGCAATAAGCAGCAAATGACAATAAAATATGCACCTGCAAACTGGTGGATAAATTGGTCAAAGGCTCATAGGCAACTTTGCCAAAATAACCCAAACTCACCCCCGCCAACGCAGCAGGCACTGCCAAAATCCCAAGGCTTAAAATCGGACGATATAAAGCAAATAACACATAAAACAGCACAAAGAATAAGCCAGTCAGGCTAAGCGTATTAAACAGGTTAAAATTTAGCCCATAAAGCGTGATAATCTCTGGATACAGCACATAGCCATGTAACAAAATGGCAACGACAAGCAGTCCCAGTATGCCTTGGTGAATCGGCGTGTCCTGAATCAGTGCATGAGCCAAATATAAGCCAACACCTGTATAAATACCAAGAC
Source organism: Moraxella cuniculi DSM 21768 (assembly GCF_900156515.1). Taxonomy (GTDB): domain Bacteria; phylum Pseudomonadota; class Gammaproteobacteria; order Pseudomonadales; family Moraxellaceae; genus Moraxella; species Moraxella cuniculi. The sequence continues at coordinate 159,752 of NZ_FTNU01000001.1, forward strand.
ACAGTAAAAAAATCAGCAGCACAATCGCCCCTTTGGTTGTGAAATGATGGCAAGAACAGCAAGCAACATGATAAAATAACTCAATTAATAACCAGTTATGGTTAAAATAAAGATTTTTGTCAGCAATCATGCAATTAAATTGGAATATTTGCCTAATTTAGCATAAAATAGCAGGTATTTGTAGCCAAGTTTTGTCAAATGCGATAAGTTTTTGTCAATTATCTCAAAAACCGCAATCAATTTGACAAATCATCAAACTTATTATCATGGAAAAATTATGTTTGACACTTTAACCGAACGACTTTCGACCAGCCTTCGTAATATCGCAGGCACAGGGCAGCTGACCGAGGATAATATCAAAGATACCTTGCGTGAGGTGCGTATGGCACTGCTTGAGGCGGATGTTGCCTTGCCAGTTGCACGAGATTTTGTGGCAAAGGTTAAGCAAGAGGCTTTGGGGCAGCAAGTGCTAAAAGAATTGGCACCCGGTCAGGCATTTGTCAAAATCGTCTATGATGAGCTAAGCGAAATGATGGGCAGTGCCAATCAGAGCCTTGAAATGACAGCCAAGCCACCGATGGTATATCTGTTGGCAGGCCTACAAGGAGCGGGTAAAACAACCACAGCAGGTAAGTTGGCGAAGTTTTTGCAAGACAAGCACAACAAAAAGGTGATGTTGGTATCGGCTGATATTTATCGTCCTGCAGCAATCAAGCAGTTGGAGCAAGTGGCGGTGCAAGTCGGAGCAAGTTTTGTACCATCGCAAAGTGATGAAAATCCGCTTGATATCGCTCGCCGTGCCATTGAACAGGCGAGGCTACAATATCAGGATATTTTGATTATTGATACGGCAGGTCGCCTGCACATCGATGATGAGATGATGGCAGAGATTAAGGCATTGACAGCAGCGGTAGAGCCTGTTGAGACCTTATTTGTGGTTGATAGTATGACAGGTCAAGATGCGGCAAATACCGCCAAGGCGTTCAATGATGCTTTGCCTTTGACAGGGGTAATTTTGACCAAAACTGACGGCGATGCTCGTGGCGGTGCGGCGTTGTCGGTGCGTGCAATCACAGGCAAGCCGATTAAATTTTTGGGTCGTGGCGAGAAGCTAGACGCTTTGGAGCTGTTCCACCCTGAACGCATTGCCCAGCGAATCCTTGGCATGGGTGATGTGCTAAGTTTGGTTGAGGAAGTTGAGCAAAAAATTGACCGCGAACAAGCCGAAAAAATGGCGAAAAAAATCCAAAAAGGCGGGGAATTTGACCTTGAGGATTTGTTAAACCAATTTCAGCAAATGAAAAATTTGGGCGGCATGGCAGGATTTTTGGACAAAATGCCGGGGCTTGGCGGCGCGGATATCCAAAAAGCCATGCAAGAGGCGAAGCCTGAAGAGAAGGTTAAGGAAATGGAGGCACTGATTCACTCAATGACTCCGTTTGAGCGACAAAATCCTGACAAAATCACCCCAAGCCGCAAACGCCGCATTGCTGCAGGCTCTGGCAAGCAGATTCAAGATGTCAATCGTCTGCTCAAGCAGCACAAACAGATGGCAAAAATGATGAAAATGATCAGCCGCCCTGATGGTATCAGCAAAATGATGAAAGCGGTGCAGGGCTTGGCAAAAGGTATGTCAGGCGGCCCATTATTTGGTAACAAAGATGCCACAGCGACCGATATGGCACAGATGCAACAGTCAATGCAGCAAATGGGGCTGGATCCAAATAATTTGCCAAGTATGGAAGAAATGCAACAAAAAATGCAGCAGCTACAAGGGCAAATGCCGCCAAATTTTAAAAAACGATTCTAAGTATTATCAGAATAAGTTAATAAATCTGTATTTTGATTTGTCGTTGTGCGAGTAATTGGCGGAAATTATGGCGATTTTTATGGCATTTGACACGGTCTTTGGGCAGTGTTCTGTGGCAATTTGTGATGATGAGCAGGTGTTGTACCAACAGACACTGCCAACAGATCGTGGGCAGACAGAGGTGATTTTGCCGATGATAGAGGCTGCACTTTCTGCCACGGGTTTATCTTTGTCAGCGATTGATTGCTTGGCATTTAATCGTGGGCCGGGGGCGTTTAGCGGCATTCGCATTAACACAGCGGTGGTGCAGGCATTGTCTGTGGCAGCACAGTTGCCATGCGTTGGTGTTTCAAGCCTTGCCGTGCTTGCTGATACGGCACAACAAGCAGCAAGTTATGCTGACGGCAGTCGTATTGTGGCACTGATTGATGCACGACAAAATCAGCTCTATGCTGGACAGTTTATTATCCAAGATGGCAAAATCAATGCCATAAACGAGGATAACAACCCGCATGGCAACGAGTATTTATTGGATTATGGCGAACAGGTAGCGGCTGATGTCATTGTTGGTGATGGTGGCGAGTTGGTGCGTGCCGATGCACAGCGTGTCAGCATTCACCCAACCGCAGTAGATATCGCTCGCCAAGCTGTTGGCATTTATCAACAAGGTGGTGCAACCACTGCTGCACAAGCCTTGCCTGTCTATCTTCGGGACAATGCTTGGAAAACACTAACCGAGCAGGGCAAAGTGTAGTTTTTTGCGGCAATCACAGCATGATGGCATAAGCCAGTGCGAGCAATAAAAGGTGTTTATGGATATTGTATTACTCATCAAAACCATTATTATGGGCATCGTTGAAGGTGTGGCAGAATTTTTGCCCATCTCAAGCACTGGCTATTTGATTTTGTCAGCTGATTTGATGAATTTTTTGCAGGGTGATTTGCGTAATTTGTTCATCGTATTTATTCAGCTGGGTGCGATTTTGGCGGTAATTTATGACTACTGGGGTAGGCTGTGGCATGCTTTTATGGGACTGCTTACTGGGCGTGCCGAAGGGCTTGCCAATCCCAGACAGCTTGGCATATCGCTGATAATCGCAACCATTCCTGTGATGTTGGTGGGGTTTTTGGCGGCTGATTTTATCACCAAAACATTGTTTCATCCGTTGGTGGTGGCGGCCATGCTGATTATCGGGGCATTGATTATCATCTATGCAGAAAAAAACCCTCGCATCGTTCGTGCAGCCGAAGCAGAAAATATCAGCTTTAAGACTGCATTGGCAATCGGCTTGTGTCAATGTTTGGCATTGATACCTGGCACTTCTCGTTCTGGTGCTACCATCATTGGTGCATTGCTGCTTGGTGCATCTCGCAAGGCAGCAACAGAGTTTTCGTTCTTTTTGGGTGTTCCTGTAATCATCGGGGCGGCTTTGATTGACTTGTTAAAATACAAAGACAGCTTGACCAGTACCAGTGATTGGGTGGTGCTGGGCTTGGGAACGGTGGTGTCTTTTGTGGTTGCTTTGCTGTGTATTCGCCTGATGGTATCGTGGGTCAGTCGCAAAGGTTTTATGATTTTTGCTTATTTGCGTATCTTGACGGGCGTGGTGGTGCTCGTTGCGTTTTTTGGCTTTAATTATCAAATTCAAAGCTGAGAAGCTGCTTAGAAGATACGACCGTGTTGATACCTATTATTACCAACGAGCATTGTGCTGCCATTGATACATTGTGGCAGTTGAATGATAAGCACGCACTGGGATTGCAGTTGGGCGTTGAGAGGGTTGATAATATTAAGATTAATGATAAAATATTATCAAGATATTATGAAAATTATAACACGCCTTTTCTTGCTATTATCAAAAATACACCAATGCTGATTAAAAGTGCTGATGGTGAGGTTGTCAAATCATCGCTCAATTGGCAGTCATTGACGCATCGCATTGTCAGTGCTGGACGCAAATCAGAATTGCTGCTACAAGCGTGCAAGATAACACAGCAGATGAGCGTGCTTGATGGCACGGCAGGTTTTGGGCATGATGGTTTGCTATTGGCAAGTGCGGCGGCACGGACTACTTTGTGCGAATCACACCCTGTGATGGCGTTGCTGCTTCTTTATGAATATCATCTGATGCTGGCGGTACAAAATTGGCAAGGGCTACTTGGTCGCATTCAGATCATTCACCAAGACAGCACACAGCTATCGGGTGAGTATGATTGCGTGTATCTTGACCCCATGTTCCCAAAGGACAGCTACAAAGCAAAAGTCGGCAAGCAAATGCAGCTTCTGCACGATTTGGCAAAACCGCCGACAGCCGATGATGAAGAAGTGCTATTTTGTCGTGCCATGCAGCAGTTGTCGGCAACGGGTCGCTTGATTGTCAAACGCCCAATCCATGCACCGTATTTGGCAGGGCGAACGCCAACCCAAAGCGTACAAAATGCAGCAATCCGCTTTGATAGATATGAATCATCATGCTGCTGATGGGGCGATGGGTGCTGATATGATAAGTTTATTGAAAACATAAAAAAGGTGATTAATGAATAATTGGATTATCTGGGCATATCTTGTCGTAACTTTATTGATTTTATTGCAAAATTTTAGCTATAAAAAACGCATTCGCAAACTTGAAGATAGCTTATTTGCTCTAAAAAAAGACGAATGGCTGCCTTTTGCCAAAGCACAATTGCATCTGCCAAAAATCCAAGCGATTAAGCAAATCCGTCAGCAGTACCCTGAGCTAAGCCTACAGCAGGCAATGCAACTGTATCTGTTGGCTGCTGGTAAATAGTATGAAAAATCACCATACCAAGCTGCCGATGAGCCTGCAAGAGAAATGTGTGGCGTGGTTGCAGCTGATTCGCTTTGACAAGCCTGTTGGCACGGAGCTGTTGTTATATCCGACGCTGTGGGCGGTGATTTTGGCATTTGTTGGTATTGGTAGGGTGCCTGATGTTAAGATTGTGCTGATTTTTGCCTTGGGGGCGGTACTGATGCGTGCTGCAGGCTGTGCCATCAATGATTTTGCCGATCGCAAGGTTGATGGCAAGGTTAAACGAACGCTAGGCAGACCATTGGCTGATGGGCGACTGGCGGCAACAACGGCAGTATATACTTTTGTTGCTTTGTCATTGCTGGCGGCTTGTTTGCTGGTATTTTTGCCAGTGGCGGTTTTTTATTGGGCATTGGTGGCGGTGCTGTTGGCATTTGTTTATCCTTTTGTAAAACGCTTTAGTAATCTGCCACAATTGGTGCTGGCGGCGGCTTTTGGCTGGGCGATACCGATGGCCTATGTGGCAGTGCAAGGACATACAGATGCTAATACTTGGCTGCTGTTTATTGCATATATGTGCTGGACGGTGGCGTATGATACCGCCTATGCCATGTGCGATCGCGATGATGACGAAAAAATTGGCGTCAAATCCACGGCAATTTTGTTTGGTCGCCATGATGTATTAATCATTGTGCTATTAAATACTGCGTTTGTGGTGCTGATGACCGTGGTATTTTGGCGGTATTTTGCAGGCATTATCAGCAAGCTGCAGTTGCTGTGGCTGATGGTACCTCTGATGCTGATGTTTTTTGGGCAGTATCGCGCAATTGCCACTCGTGAGCGGCTGGCGTGTTTTCGTGCCTTTCGCCAAAATGCTTGGGTGGGGCGATATGTTTTTTGTGTTACGCTGATATTGCTGATTAAATGGCTGTTGCAAAATTAATTAATAAAACTTACCTTTAGCCACGCACAAGAAAACTTTTGTAACTGTGGCAAAATGTCATTAAACTGTCATATTGCCAACTTATAATTGGCACAAAACCAATCATGTCAGCTGTGTTTTGGGTTTGATGATTACAGTTGGCTTTTTATAAACTTTGGCGGATTTATGGTAAATTCAACAAAACAAACAACACCGATGGCGGCAAATGCTTTTTTTGCATTGCTGCTGATTGGTATGAGTATTTATTTTATTCAGTGGGGACTTGGTTATACGCTATACCAACAAGTTGGGCTGTTTATGGTCGCCAGCTTTTTTGGTATTTTTATGGCGTTTAACATTGGCGGTAATGATGTTGCCAACTCATTTGGCACTTCTGTTGGTGCAGGCACTCTGACCGTTACGCAAGCACTGGCGATTGCAGCTATTTTTGAGGTTTCAGGAGCGGTGCTGGCAGGTGCGGCGGTAACAGATACTATCCGTAGTGGCATTGTTGATATCGGCAAGCTGGGTGTTTCGCCGAGTCAGTTTATCTACCTGATGTTGTCAGCATTGATTGCGGCGGCATTTTGGTTATTATTCGCAACCAAGCGTGGTCTGCCTGTATCCACCACACACGCCATCATTGGCGGCATTGTCGGCAGCTCAATCGTACTGGGGATTAGTATCGGCGGTACCGAGCTTGCTTTTTCGACCGTCAAATGGTCAAAAATCCGTGATATTGCCATCTCTTGGGTGGTCTCTCCTGTGCTGGGCGGTGCATTGTCTTATGTGCTGTATAGCATTATCAAGAAAAATATCTTGGCGTACAATGATAAGGTTGAGGTGGTTGTCAAGGCGATTAAAGCCCAGAAAAAAAATCTCAAGCGTGAACAAAAAGAGTATTTTGAAAAATTGGGCGAGGTGGAAAAACTGCCATATACCAATGCCATGCTACGAGATCAGGAAGTTTACAAAGACAGCGATTGTCAGCGTGAGGATTTGGAAACCGAATACTACCGCTCATTGTATGATTTGGAGCGTAAGCGAGAAAATATTGACACCCTAAAAGCACTAAAAACATGGGTGCCATTGATTGCGGCTTTGGGTGCTGTGATTATGACTGCGATGGTGGTGTTTAAGGGCTTGGCAAATACAGGGCTGACATTATCAACCTTGCAAGCAGGGCTGGTGATGGGTATGCTGGGTGCGATGGTATGGCTGACGGCATTTATCTATACCAAGACCATTCGTGGCAAGCACAAAGAAGATTTGGGCAAGGCAACATTTGTGATGTTTAGCTGGATGCAGGTATTTACTGCGTGTGCATTTGCGTTCAGCCATGGTTCAAATGACATTGCCAACGCTGTCGGCCCCTTTGTTGCCATCATGGATGTCATCAAAAATAATGCCATTGAGGCACAAGCGAGTGTACCCGGCCCTGTGATGGTAACTTTTGGCGTGGCATTGATTGTTGGTCTGTGGTTTATTGGCAAAGAGGTCATTCAGACGGTTGGCACCAACCTGACCGAAATGCACCCAGCATCAGGGTTTGCTGCCGAGCTTGCCGCCGCTGCGGTGGTGATGGGAGCCTCAAGTCTGGGCATTCCTGTATCAAGTACCCATATTTTGGTTGGGGCGGTACTGGGCATTGGCTTGGTGAACAAAAATACCAACTGGCGACTGATGCGACCCATTGGCTTGGCGTGGGTTATCACCTTGCCAGCTGCCGCAGGTATCAGTGCGATTTCATTTATGCTTCTGACCAAATTTTTATAAATGGTTTGTGATAAAAGCTCTGAAAATCAGGGCTTTTATTTTGCGTCAAGAAAAGTTATGTATGGTAGGTGGGCTTGAGTCAGACGGATAATTTTATCACTATTTATGACAAGCAATCATCAATAAATAAAAACACGCTCAAATCAATGACTTGAGCGTGTCTGGAATAGTGGCATCCCATAGGGGATTCGAACCCCTGTTACCGCCGTGAAAGGGCGGTGTCCTAGGCCTCTAGACGAATGGGACACAGTATGTAAAGTCAATTGCTTGCTTTACCAACTTTCGACGCTTTCACCGTTTAACCGAAAGTGGCGTTATTATAGCAAATTTTTAAAAATCGTCAAGCAGCTAAAGAAAAAAATCAACAAAAATATTATAAGTCATTGAATTTAAATAATTTTTATATCATTGCTGCTTGGCGTTTTAGTCTTTAAAATTATTAAATTGCAACGGCACGCCAAACTGTTTTTGTTTTAATAATGCCATCGCAAGTTGCAGATTGTCTTTTTTCTTATCGCTAACACGCACTTTGTCGCCTTGAATGCTGGTAGCAACCTTCAAATCAGATTCTTTGAGGGCTTTGGCAATCTTTTTGGCACTGTCAGCATCCAGACCGTCTTTTAGATTAATCAGTTGCTTGATGTGTTTGCCTGATTGGGTTTTTTCTTGTGGGTCAAGCGATTGCAAATCTACATTGCGTTTGATGAGCTGCTTTTCTAAGATGGCATACACATTATCTGCCTGCAAGTCATTATCAGTGGTGATGGTGATGGTTTTTGCTTTTTCGTTCAGCTCAATTTGAATATCGCTGCCCTTAAAATCAAAGCGAGTGGCGATTTCTTTTTCGGCATTTTGTACGGCGTGCTTGACTTCAAAGGTCTGTAATTCTGATACAACATCAAAAGATGGCATGGTTATCTCCTTGGTGCTGCTACATGGCAGCGGTATCGTTGGTTTGTTCGGATAAATTGTCTGCTATGGGTAATAGGGTGCTGTGATTGACAATGTGGCAAAATAATTCAGCGGTTTTTTGGGTGTCGTAGACTGCCGAATGTGCATGACTGTTGTCAAATTCAATGCCTGCCATCATGCAGCTGCGTGCCAGCACCGTATGCCCATACGCCAAAGCGGCAAAACTTGCGGTATCCAGCACGCTAAAGGCATGAAAGGGTGAGTGGTTTTTGCTGTTGGTGCGTGTAATGGCAGCATTCAAAAAACCCAAATCAAAATGTGCGTTATGCCCCACCAAAATACACTGACGGCAGCCGTGTTGTTTTTTGATGGCTTTTAATGCCTTAAAAATACGGCGTAAGGCAGTTTTTTCGTCCTCGCTGATTGCTTTGCGAATGGGGCTGTCTGGATTGATGCCTGTGAATTTTAAGGCGGCAGGCTCAAGGTTCGCCCCTGCAAATGGTTCAATATGGGCATTTAGCACCTCGCCTTGATACAGTTTGCCTGTCTCGTCCATCAAAATCGGCACGCAAGCAATCTCAAGCAGGGCATCAGTTTGGGCGTTAAATCCCGCGGTTTCGACATCGACAACCACAGGCAAAAATCCACGAAAACGATTGGCGATGCCAAGGGGGGCTGTGTCATTCATTGGGCAACCTGCCAAGCAATTGTTTCACCTGCAAGCAGTGGCGTGAGCGTCTGAGTCTCCAGATATGGATAGCTTGCCGCAATGGTTTGTGGTTTTTTGATTAGGGTGATGGTGCTGGTGTTTGTTGGTAAGCCGTAGAATTTGGCACCATAAACACTGGCAAAGTTCTCTAGCTTATCAAGTGCGTCTACGCTCTCAAAAGCAGCTGCATACAGCGGCAGTGCGTGCGTGGCGGTATAGCAACCAGCACAACCGCAAGCGGCTTCTTTGGTGCTGGTGGCGTGTGGTGCTGAATCTGTGCCTAAGAAAAATTTCGGATTGCCACTGGTGGCAACTTCCAGCAGTCGTTTTTGGTGCACGGCACGCTTTAAAATAGGCAAGCAGTAATAATGAGGCTTAACACCGCCAACAAGCAGATGATTGCGATTAAACAATAAATGCTGCGGTGTAATGGTGGCAGCAATATGATTACCCTGAGCCAGACAAAAGTCCGCTGCATCAGCGGTTGTGATATGCTCCATGACAATTCTTAGCTCGGCAAAAGTGCTGATGATTTTTTGTAGCACTTCGTCCAAAAAACGCTTTTCGCGATCAAAAATATCTATGGATTCGCGGGTGATTTCACCGTGTACCAGCAGCGGCAGTCCGTGTTTTTGCATGGCGTCAAAAACTTCTGCCCGTGCCAGAATATCAGTTACCCCATCGGCTGAATTGGTGGTTGCACCAGCAGGATAGAGCTTGACGGCGGAGATAATGCCTGTGGCGACAGCATCGTCAATATCACTTGCGGTTGTATGATCGGTCAGATACAGCACCATGCGTGGATCAAAAGCTGCTTTGCGTGCCTTGTCAATATCACTGTCTGCCAAAGCCTGCATAATGCGTTCACGATAAGAGATGGCTTGGGCGGCGGTTTTGACAGGGGGTGTAAGATTTGGCATACAAATCACACGGTTAAAGCTTGTCGCCGCATGCGGTACTGTGGTGGCAAGTGCAGCACCATCACGCAGATGAATATGCCAATCATCTGGCTGAATGATTGTTAATGTGGTTGTCATGAGTAAACTTGTTCCAAGATAAATAAATCAATTGCCAAGTCCTTAATTATTCTAGCAATTGCCATCTTTGTCAAGTGCCGATGATGATTTGTTGGCTTGATACTGCCCCTTACCATGCCGATTTGATTGGCATGATGATAATAAATAAGGGGCAAACCAAGCCCAAGCGTTGTATTTTTAAAAATTACCGCAAAGCCAAATTTATAAATTTATTCAGCTCAAATCACCATTAAAATAAATTTAAATTTCAAAAAATTTTAATAAAATTATCATTATTGCAAAAATCTTAAATACCGCACAGTCAGTGATTTGTGCAATTATTGTCATTTTGGGCTGTATGCTATTATTTTTGTATAAACTTAATAATTTGCACAAAAAAATTCCCAATCGGTTGATTGGGAATGTGGCATGGGTTTATTTGTTGTTTTGTTCAAGTCTTGGCACGGTATTGCCTTCGCCAAGCCCCAGCAGCCCTGATTGAGCATACAGCCCAAGTTTTTGGCGAGTGTCTGCAATGTCAAGATTACGCATGGTAAGCTGACCGATACGATCAAGCGGTGTAAAGGCAGCATCTTCCACTTTTTCCATAGACAGACGATCGGCTTCGTAAGTTAGGTTTGGTGATTCGGTGTTTAGAATGCTGTAGTCATTGCCACGACGCAACTCAAGCGTAACCGTACCTGTGATGGCACGAGCCACCCAACGCTGAGAAGTTTCACGCAGCATTAGGGCTTGAGAATCAAACCAGCGACCTTGATACAGCAAGCGACCCAAACGCAGGCCATTGATGCGATATTGCTCAATGGTATCTTCATTATGAATGCCTGTTACCAATCGCTCATAGCAGATGTGCAGCAGTGCCATGCCGGGGGCTTCATAGATGCCGCGAGATTTTGCCTCAATGATGCGATTTTCGATTTGATCTGTCATGCCAAGTCCATGACGACCACCGATTTCGTTGGCCTTTAAAATCAACGCCACCAAATCATCAAAACGCTCACCATTGATGGCGACAGGCATGCCTTCTTCAAAACTTAGGCTGACGGTTTCGGCTGCAATTGCGACCGATTCGTCCCAATAACGCACGCCCATGATTGGCTCAACGATTTTATGGCTGGCATCCAGATGCTCCAAATCTTTTGCTTCGTGAGTTGCACCGAGCATATTAGAATCGGTTGAGTAGGCTTTTTCTTTGCTCATTTTATAATCAAAGCCATTGTCAATCAAAAATTGACTCATCTCGGCACGACCACCCAATTCATCAATAAAGGTCTGATCCAGCCAAGGTTTGTAGATTTTTAATTCAGGATTGGCGAGCAAGCCATAGCGATAGAATCGCTCAATGTCATTGCCTTTGTAGGTTGAGCCATCGCCCCAGATGTGGACATCATCTTCACGCATTGCCGATACCAGCATCGTGCCTGTTACCGCACGACCAAGAGGCGTGGTGTTAAAATATGGCATACCGCCTGTGCTGACATGAAACGCACCGCATTGAATGGCGGCAATGCCTTCTTGGGCAAGTTGTTGGCGACAGTCAATTAACCGTGCTTTTACCGCACCGTATGCTGTGGCTTTGGCTGGAATGGCATTGTAATCATCTTCATCTGGCTGACCCAAATTGGCAGTATAGGCGTAGGGGGCGGCACCTTTTTGTTTCATCCATAAAAGGGCGGCAGAAGTATCCAAACCGCCAGAGAAAGCGATGCCAACTTTTTTGCCGACAGGTAAGTGTTGCAAGATGGTTGCGTTTGTCATGATATACCCTTGATTAACAATGAAAATAAATATCGCAAATTATAGCATTTTTTGGCCACTTGTCATGAGTTTGCGTGGATATTTTATAAAAAATGCAATAATAAAGACAGGAGCTAACAATTTTTTGCACCCAACTGCTGATTTTGCTATACTATTATTTATTAAATGAATGATAGTTATAATTCTGACAAATTGACAAAATCACGCAGGGTTGGAGTGCCATCAGCTATTTTTGGCCGCGTTTATGCGGTATATACGACTGGCATGGTTGATGGCATTTGGTGATTTTGGCAGTTTTGGCTTATCGGTGAAATCATGACGCAGACAATAACGACTGAGCAAGCACAGCTGATTGTTGATTGCCAAGCTCAGACTTTGCAATTGTGGCAAAACCAGCAATTGGTACGAACTTTTAGCATCTCAACCGCCAAAAACGGCACAGGGCAACTGTCAGGATCGGGCTGTACGCCACTTGGACGGCATAAAATAAGTGAAAAATTTGGTGAAGGCTTGCCGATAAATGCGGTATTTGTTGCACGGCAGTTCACAGGTGAGTTATATGATGAGGCGTTGGCAGAGCGATTTGCCAATCGTGATTGGATTTTGGCTCGAATATTGTGGCTGGAGGGCTTGGAGGAAGGGTATAATCGCGGTGAGAATGCACAAGGGATTTGTGTTGATAGTAAGTCTCGTTATATTTATATTCATGGTACGCCAGATACAGAGCCAATGGGCGTGCCATTATCACATGGCTGTATCAGAATGCGTAACCAAGAGATACTTTGGCTGTTTGAGCAAGTTGAAGTTGGTACGCAGGTTGTGATTCGCTAAGCTGTGCAATAACATGACCATGAATTACCAAGCGGTGTTATTTTGTCAAGCAAAGCTGTTTTTGTTGTTGATGAAAATTTATACTACTGTACTTTGTGTGGTTTTGGGTTATTTGCCAGATGGCTGATTGGGTGGGGTGTGTTTATGAATTTGCAAAAAGTTGATTTGAATTTATTGTTTTATCTTGATGTTTTGTTGCGTGAAAAAAATGTAACACGAGCGTCAGAGCAATTGGGCATTACTCAGCCTGCGATGAGTAATATTTTGCGGCGATTGCGATCGCTGTTTAATGATCCGCTGTTGGTGCGTTCATCAGAGGGTATGACGCCGACCGAACGAGCATTTGAGCTACAGCCTCGTATTCGTGAAGTGTTGTCGGATATCAGTGTACTGCTTGAGCCACGCACCGAATTTCGCCCTTATAGCACCTCAAGGGTGTTTCGCATCATGACCAGTGATTATGCCGAAGCAACTTTGGTGCCTCGTTTGGTGAAGGCGTTGCGTAGCGAGGCACCGAATGTGATTTTGGATTTTTTGACACCTTCGGATGTTTCGTATCGCGATATGGAGCAAGGTAGGGTGGATTTGGCGATTAATCGCTTTAATGAAATTCCGCAGAGTTTTCATCAGGTGCTGGTTTGGCGTGATACTTTTAGCTGCTTGTTGTCCGCCGAAAGTCCTTATGCACACAGATTTAACCTAAAAAACTACCTAAAAGCACAGCATGTCTGGGTGTCAAAAACAGGCATGGGGGTGGGCTTTGGGGTCAATCCCGAAAAATCAGGCGGGCTTGGTTCAATCGATCAGGCATTGCAGCGATTGGGACAAAAACGGCAAATCAGCGTATTTACTCGCCATTATCAGATGCCTGCCATGCTTGCTGCGAATAAAGATTTGATTGCAACCTTGCCTACGCGTGTGGCACGCCTACAGGCGGATAATAACTCACAAATCATTGTCAAAGAACCGCCATTTTTTATCCCAGAGTTTGAGCTGACGATGGCTTGGTCGCCACTGCTACAGCACCACCCCGCCCATCGCTGGTTGCGGCAGTTAATTCTGCATGTGGCTCGTCAAGTGATTGCCGAAGAAGAGCAAGTAACAAGGGCAGAGCAGGCATCAATCATATAAATGGCGATTGTATCGTTCAGCTTGCGGCGGATTATGATGATATAATCCGCCATTATTTTATCAGCGGTTGCTATTACGGCAGTAAGAGTGATAGGTATTGTGTGGCGGATTTGAAGTGAAAATCAAGGGGGTTATCCCTTGATTATTGATGTTCTACAATATTTCTGGTAGGGACATTTTACTGTGTTCCTGCTGATATAATTCCAGAATTTTCCCTTTTTGCTCATCACTATAAAAGTGTTCACTAGTATTAGATTGAAGTTTCAAATATCTTAATGCTTCTACAATCTCATATTCTGAATTTTCATCATATTTTTCAATCATATAAGTAATAAATTGCTTTAAGATATTAAATGCTTCATAACTTTCCAAAACCTTAATATGTTCATCTATAAAATTAGACATATACCATTCATCGGTAACTGGATTGTTATTTAAATCATCTAAAAAAGCATCAAATTCATCAAAGAACATAACTAATCCTTAAGTTTAAAATCTGTTTTTTCACCAGTTTTGGTATTTTCAATATAATGTATCTCAACACCATTCACATTTTGAACACGCTTAACCCAACCGTCCTTTGCAAACCAACCATTTTTTGCATCAGACATTGCGGGCATTCTTGCAGGTGTAGTACCGCGTGGATTGGCTTTAACTTCTTCCATTGCCAATTTTTCTTTTAAATTCTTTGGCACAGTTCTACCAGTAGATTTTTCAGAATTTGGCTTTGTAGCTTGGGTTTGAGGTGCTGTTGTTGTAACTTTTGGCGTTTTAGGCGTTGTTTTCTTTGGTGGTACTGCGACAACAGTTGTTGCCAAAGAAAATAGGGCTAAAAACCACAAATAAATTGACAAAAAACTTTTTTATAATCAATTATCCTAAATATTTTCCCCATTCTAACTACTTTTTTTAAGCAAAAACAAGCTAGTTTTTAACAATTTGCCATCTGGGCTGATGTATGGCTGACTTTTTTGATGATTATTTGCCAGCGTTTTGTGATGTGGCAGATGATGGTCTTTTGTCTCGCTGGTCGGGCAAGTTATTTTGAGTGGCATTAAAACTTGTCAATGGCAAAAAGACAATGTTGTTTTTTGGTAGATTTTCGGGCTGGAGCAGTCGCCAGTTGTGCGTACCAGCATTGCTGACTTGTAGATAATATTTGGCAGGCGTGGCATCTAGCACCACCTTGCCTGTGTAGCGATTGGCGGTTTGGTGTGTGATGACAAAATCGCGGTCTTTTGATTTATCAGTGGCGTGCGAGATGCTAACACTTAGGGTTTTTGGGTAATTAAGCGGCGTGCCATCACTAAGTTTGCCACTTGCCAAAGACTCTTTTGGATAGTTAAGCTCAAAAACCACCTGCGTGCTATCACCGCTTTTATTTAGTCGCATGACCCCTGATACACCTAAGTCATAAGCCAGCTGGTCTCGTGAGGCATCTTGGTAGAGCGTTTTGCCGTCCATGTACCAATCATCACGCACGGTCGCATCTTGAATTTTGATAGAATAAAACACAAAAAAAATGCAAGCAATCACCACAAATGCAGGCAGACCAATGACAAAAATTAGCATCAATGGGTTGGTGTACCAAGTGTCGTGGGATTGTTGGTTGTTGTGCGGTGGTGTTGTGTTGCTCATGATGATAAAAAGATAACCAAGATTGACCCTCATTGTATCACAAGAGGGTCGTCTTTTTAAGGCAATAACTGGGTTATTTTTGCTCTTTTGCTTCGTAGATGAACATATTTTGTGCAGAAGTGCTGTATTTGCCATCGGTGCTGTACACGGTAATGGTAATAGGCGTGCTGCCTGCCTTGATGATGGCTGGGTCGCCAATGACACTGACGGGTAGGTCGTATGGCTCATTGGCCTGTAGTGGCAATTGCTTAAAGCGAGAGCGTAGTGTCAGCCCTTTGGTGTCGCCGTCCAGACGCACTTTGTAGATTTGTTTTTCGTTGGTTTTATTGACGATTTTTAGCACATAGCTGTTTTCAACCATGCCATCACGGCCAATGCTGGAGAGCTGTTTGCGGTCGTGGCGAATCTCAAGCTCAAGTGGCGAGCGTCCAACAACAATCAAGGCTGCCGCCACGATACAAGCACTAAGCACGCCAATATAGGCAAAAATACGCCAGCCGATGATTTTGGTTTTTTGTTTATCAACCAGCTGTCTTTCGGTGGTGTAGCGAATCAAGCCACGCGGCGAGCCGACCTTGTCCATGATTTCATTACAAGCATCAATACAGGCAGCACACTGAATACATTCAACTTGCAAACCATCACGGATATCGATGCCTGTTGGGCAAACTTGTACGCACAAAGTACAATCAACGCAATCGCCATATTGATGAGTGTTGTCTTTTTTGCGAGCACCTCGTGGCTCACCTCGCTCATAATCATAAGATACAATTAAGGTATCCTTATCAAACATAACCGATTGAAAGCGACCATAGGGGCAGATATAGACACACATATGCTCACGCATATAACCGCCATTGGTCTGGGTAACAAAAGTGATGAGTAGGAAAAAAATCCAAGTCATCTTGCCCCAACCCATAAAAAATAACGGCTCGCCATTAAAGAATAAATAATCAGTACCAACAATAAAGGCGATAAAAGTCAGAGCGGTAACGGCAGAAAAAATTCCCCAAATGCTATGGACCGCCAAGGTTTTTAGAATTTTTTCGGCATTCCAAGGGGCTTTGTCAAATTTGATGCGTTTATTGCGATCGCCAATGATTATTTTTTCTACATATTGATATAAATGAACATAAATTGTTTGTGGACAAGCATAACCACACCAAACCCGCCCTGCATAGACCGTTACCATAAAAAGTAGCAAAGCGGCAATGATAAACACAAAAGCAAAAAAGTAAAAATCCTGCGGCATAAATACCGCACCAAAAATATAAAACTTCGGTTCAATAACATCAAACAATAAAGCCTGACGAGAATCCCAACGCAACCATGGTGCGAGCAAAAAGCCCAGCAAAATCGTGTACATACTTATCAGGCGAATTTTTTGATATTTGCCTTTGGCAAATCTGGGGTGGACACGCTGTTTGGTTGCGTCCATATCTTTGGAATGTGGAATGATTTTTTCGGGAGCTGGACGGGGTTTTTTTGGTTTTTGTTGTTCTGACATGGCAGATACCTTGGCTGATTGCTTGCAACAAGATGGTACAAGCGATGGCTTGGTCTTTTATTGGTTAAACTTTGGCTGATTGAACAAATACCATAGAGTTTAATTTTGCTGATTATATTACCATGATTTGTAGGGTTTTGGTATGGGCAGTTTGTGTTAATTTATGCACGCTTGAGTTTATTTGGCAAACCAGCCATCAGTCTAATGGCTGGCGAGGCGGGAATTAAAATTCAGTCATTGCCAAAATTTGCTTAAATAATGCTTTTTGTTCTTGGCTTGGTTTGGCAGATTGCAGTGCCATCACCTGTGTCATGTCGCCATCAATGCGAATTTTGCCGAGCATAAATGCCTCAATGGCATGATTGATGTCGCCATCTGTGATGATTTGTTGCAAGGTGGTGCGATCGATGGTCAGCGTGGTTGTGGCAGTATCAATCAAGCCTTGTGCGATTTTGCCTGCCTGCAAGTGCAAAGCGGTGTCGGTTTCGCCTGTGATTTTAGCATTTAAGGTAACATTGGCAAGATTGGGTGGTAGGTTTAGTTCACCTGCGGCGTTGTTTAGTTTGCTTACTTCATCAAACCATGCCGAGCTTAAAAATTGTGCCATAAGATTCCTTAGGATAAGCTATGATAATGTGGCATGACCATCGTTGCCAAAGTTGTGGCAGTCTGTCGGTCATTGCAGTTCTTATTATAAGGGATAAAGCAGGCTTTGTCGATTGTAACAAGGCATTAGCGATATAATTGAATAATTTTTGATAAGAAATATTAATATTTTTAAAATAAAGCCATCAAATCTATAGAATATTACCAAAAAATTTCAAGATTTTTACAAAATATACCCAAAAATTACATTTGTGTTGTATAATAAAGGGGAGAGACCGCTGGCAATACCATATTGTCAGTAAGGATATAGATGGTGTGCTTAAGCCACGCCATCAACGCAAGCCAAGCACTGTAGCAAGCCAAGCTAGCATGGAATAAAGCACCAAATATACAAATTTGCTGGTATTCCATAGAAAAAATAAGGATTTTTTCGTTTTTGCTGGTCTGACTTGATGATATTTGCCCGACTTTGCGTTACAATAGACATAAAATATCAAAGCAAGTGTGGTTTTTTATGCGTTATTTGCATCAGACCGCATTGCGACATAAATCAGGCTGCACAGGAAATATCCAATGATTAGTCTAAATAAATCAGCAGTAGCCCCAGTTTCTGTCGATCATGAATATGAAATCACCATTGTGAGATTTTTCACCATCATGACGGTTGTATGGGGCATTATTGGCATGACTGTTGGTGTATTGATTGCATCGCAGTTGGCATGGCCAGCATTGAATTTTGACACCTCGTGGTTGTCTTTTGGGCGACTAAGACCATTGCACACCAATGCGGTGATTTTTGCATTTGGCGGCTCGGCACTTTTTGCCACTTCTTATTATATTGTCCAGCGTACTTGTAAGACCAGATTATTCGCTCCATATTTGGCATGGTTTACTTTTTGGGGTTGGCAGGCAATTATTGTTGCGGCGGTAATCACGCTGCCGCTTGGGCTAACTTCAGCTAAAGAATATGCCGAATTAGAATGGCCGATTGATATCGCCATTGCTTTGGTGTGGGTATCTTATGCCATCGTATTTTTTGGTACGATTATCAAGCGTAAGACCTCGCATATCTATGTGGCGAACTGGTTCTTTGCGGCATTTATCATCACCATTGCATTGCTACACATTGTCAATAGCCTTGCAATTCCTGTTAGTGCGATGAAATCATACTCACTGTTTGGTGGTGCAACCGATGCCATGGTTCAGTGGTGGTATGGACATAATGCTGTTGGATTTTATCTTACTGCTGCCTTTTTGGGCATGATGTATTATTTCATTCCTGTGCAAGTAGGTCGTCCTGTATATTCATATCGTCTGTCAATTGTTCACTTTTGGGCATTGATTGCCTCGTATATGTGGGCAGGCGGGCATCATCTGCACTATTCAGCACTGCCTGATTGGACTCAATCTTTGGGCATGGTATTCTCGTTGATTTTGTTTGCACCTTCTTGGGGTGGTATGATTAACGGCGTACTGACTTTGTCAGGCAGCTGGGATAAGTTGCGTACAGACCCGATTATCCGCTTCTTGATTGTTGCCTTGTCGTTCTATGCGATGAGTACCTTTGAAGGACCAATGCTGTCAATCAAAGCTGTGAACGCCATCAGTCATAACACAGACTGGACAGTTGGCCATGTGCATTCAGGTGCATTGGGCTGGGTTGGTATGATTACCATTGGTTCGGTGTATGTGCTGTTGCCACGCATCTGGAATAAGGCAAAAATGTACTCAACAGGATTAATCACTGTGCATTTTTGGTTGGCAACCACAGGTACGGTACTGTATATTGTGGCGTTGTGGATTTCTGGTATTACGCAGGGTATGATGTGGCGTGCCACCAACCCAGACGGTACTTTGGCTTATGACTTTATTCAGACAGTTGTTGTATCGCATTGGCCATATGTTGTGCGTACACTGGGTGGGGCGTTGTATGTGGCAGGTATGTTTGTGATGGCGTATAACTGCTATCGCACCATCAAGATGCCAAGTGTGCCTGAGCATATCGCTGAGCCAGATGAAGTGAATACTGGCAGCGATCAGGTTACAGCACAAGCATAAGGGGTAAACTCATGTCAAAAATCACTCATGAATTAGTAGAAAAAAACACGGGTTTGCTCGTCATTTTTATCGTGATTGCAATCAGCTTTGCAACTTTGGTGGAGATTGTGCCATTGATTTATGATGGCACAGCTGCCGAAGATGGTGGTGTGAATAAACCACTGCCAAATATGCGTCCATGGACAGCACTTGAGCTTGAGGGTCGTGATATTTATATCCGTGAAGGTTGTCATGTTTGCCATACCCAAATGGTTCGTCCGTTGCGTGCCGAGGTGGAGCGTTATGGACCATATAGCCGTGCAGCTGAATCAGCTTGGGATCATCCGTTTTTGTGGGGCTCTAAGCGTACAGGTCCAGACTTGGCACGCGTTGGTGGGCGTTACTCGGATCAGTGGCATGTGGATCACTTGACCAACCCTCGCTCTGTCGTGCCAGAATCGGTAATGCCAGCCTATCCTTGGCTTGCCAAAAATGAAGTTGATGGCACAAAAGTACAACAAAAAATGCGTCTATTCAGAGATCGTTTTGGTCTGCCATATACTGAAGAAGACATTGCAGCAGCACCTGACCAAGTTCAGGGTGCGACCGAAATGGACGCACTGGTTGCTTATTTGCAACAGCTGGGCATTGCAATGCAAGGTCAGCGATAATGGATTGGGGTTTTTTGCATAGCGTCGCAACCGTATCAGCCGTTTTGGCATTTATTGCGATTGCATGGTGGGCATATTCACCAAAAAACAAAAAACGCTTTGAAGATGATGCACAACTTGCGCTAGATGATAAGCAACAAACGCTATCATCACATGAGCGCACTAAGGATACACAATGAGCTTTTTTTGGGGTTCTTGGATTACCATCTTGTCATTGGGCTGCTGGCTATTCATTTTTGCGGTGCTGGTTTGGACATTGAGATCTAAGCCAGTATTGGACGAAGATGAGACAACAGGGCATTCTTATGACGGCATCCGAGAGTTTGACAAACCGCTACCAAAGTGGTGGCTGGTGATTTTCTTTGGCACGATGATTTGGGGCTTGGGCTATTTTGTGCTTTTCCCAGCCATTCAGCCAAATGTCTGGAAGGGTGTTACAACGGTTGAAGTGGACGGTCAGCAAGTACCGTGGACTTCTGCCAATGAGCTAAACAGCCAGCTACAAGCAAACAATCGTGTTTTTATTGAGAATTTTGAACAAAATATTTTGGCAAATGCAGGTGCCAGTGAGGCAACAGCAATTTTGGCAAAATTGAGCGATTTGCAAGCACAACGCAAGACAAATGAAAAAAATGAAGATTTGCAAAAACAAATTGATGAGCAAATCACCTTGCTTGCTCCTTATGTAGATAAACTGGCTGCCGACCCTGAAGCACAAAAGGCTGGCAACCGCTTGTTTTTGCAAAACTGTGCTTTGTGCCATGGCTCTAATGCCAAAGGTTCGGTCGGTTATCCTAATTTGACGGACAATGACTGGCTCTATGGCGGTACGGCAGATCAGATCTTACTTACCATTCATAATGGTCGAGTGGGTGCGATGGCAGCATGGCAAAAGCAATTGGGTGAATCAGGTGTGCGAGCTGCTGCCGAATATGTGCTAAAAATCTCTGGCAATCAAAATGATTATACGCTTGATGAAGCAAAAGTGGCTCAAGGTAAAGCAATTTTTGAACAAAACTGCGTCCTGTGCCATGGTGCTGATGCCAAGGGCTTGACTGCAATGGGTGCACCAAATCTAACCGATGATATTTGGTTGTTTGGTGGCGATCGCGAAACCATTCGCACAACCATTCGTCATGGTCGCTCTGGTGTGATGCCAGAATGGCAGAGTAAGCTGGGCAATGAGCGAGTCATGCTACTTGCTGCCTATGTGCGTTCATTATCGCAATCTGCTGAATAATGTTTTTAGACCAAAGAGCTGCCAAGTTGGTGGCTCTTTTTTCATGCCATGATGCAGCCATTGGTATGTTATTGGTTAAATAAAGCAATTTCTGCCTTAAAAATTAACCCAAATTAAAAAGCACCAGCAATTTGTGATGATGATAAAGAAAGCCCACTCAACATATTGCCAATCACAAACTTGACGCATAAGAAGAGCAAAACGCACAAGATGATGCCTTAATGACAAGAAAAAATTTGCCCAACCCCCTATATTTTTTTGACGATTTTTAGTAAAATTTGACTTTACCAGCAACCGATTTGATTATTATGACGACTAAATTTATCTTTGTAACTGGCGGTGTTGTATCATCACTTGGCAAGGGCATCGCTGCAGCTTCTCTTGCCGCTGTCTTGGAGGCTCGTGGGCTAAAAGTAACCATGACCAAGATGGATCCTTATATCAATGTCGATCCGGGCACGATGAGTCCATTTCAGCATGGTGAGGTGTTTGTTACCGAAGATGGTGCAGAAACCGACCTTGATTTGGGGTATTATGAGCGGTTTTTGCGTCGCTCAAAGATGAGCAAGGCAAATAATTTTACCAGTGGTCGCATTTATCAAACTGTGCTTGCCAAAGAACGCCGTGGTGATTATTTGGGCGGTACGGTGCAGGTGATTCCGCACATTACTGATGAAATCAAGCACAAAATCCGTGCCAGTGGCGAAGGTTATGACATTGCCATTATTGAGATTGGTGGCACAGTGGGCGATATTGAGAGCCTGCCATTCATGGAAGCGGTGCGTCAATTGCAAGTTGAGCTGGGGCGTAGCAATTCGCTATTAATGCATTTAACACTGGTGCCATACATTGCCTCGGCTGGCGAATCAAAAACCAAGCCAACGCAGCATTCGGTCAAGGAGTTGCGTTCTATTGGTTTGCAGCCAGATGTATTAATCTGTCGTTCGGAACAAACCATTTCTGAAGAAAATCGCCAAAAAATCGCTCTGTTTACCAATGTTGAGACTCGTGGTGTGATTTTGTGCGAAGATGCCAAATCCATTTATCAGATTCCACGCCGTTTTTATGAGCAAGATTTGGACGATTTGATTTGTGAGCGATTTGGGCTGACCGTCCCAGAGGCGGATTTGTCCGACTGGGATTTGGTGGTGCAAGATTTGTTCAATGCACAAGGCGAAGTTGTTGTGGCGATGGTTGGTAAATATGTTGAGCTGCCAGATGCCTATAAGTCGGTTAATGAAGCCTTGTTGCACGCAGGTATCCACAACAAAACCAAAGTGCGTATCAATTATATCAATGCCGAGACGCTAGAACATGACAATGCTGCCTTTGATGAATTGAAGCAAGCCGATGCCATTTTGGTGCCGGGGGGATTTGGTGAGCGAGGCACGCTTGGCAAGATGAAGGCGATTGAATATGCTCGCACGCATAACAAGCCATTTTTAGGCATATGTCTAGGTATGCAGTTGGCGGTGATTGAGTTTGCTCGCAATGTTCTGGGGCTTCAAGCAAATTCAACGGAATTTGACCGCAAGACTGCCCACCCGATTATCGGCCTGATTACCGAATGGTTTGATGAAAAAGGTGAATTGCAGATTCGCTCTGATGATAGTGATTTGGGTGGCACGATGCGACTTGGGGCACAGCAAGCAGAGCTGGTTGCAGGCTCAAAACTTGCCAAAATCTACGGTGCCAATAACATCACCGAACGCCATCGCCATCGCTATGAAATGAACAATCGCTATATTGAGCCACTGGAGCAAGCGGGCATGAAAATTTCTGGCTATTCTGCCAAGCAGCACTTGGTTGAGGCGATAGAAATTGATCATCACCCATGGTTCGTGGCAGTGCAGTATCACCCAGAGTTTACCAGTTCGCCACGCGGTGGGCATCCGCTATTTAATAGCTTTATTAAAGCAGCGATGGCTGATAGCTAGCACAAACAGCACATCAAGCAAGTTTGGTGTGCTTTTTATTTTCAGTGTTTTTGTTGCTTGGTTGAGATATAATAACAAAAACACATTTATTTAAGCCAAATTGACTTAGGTCTAAGGATATTAAGATGACGCAGCCGCAAGCAACTGCACAATCAGTGATTAATATTGCAGGGATTGAAATTGCCAATGATAAGCCATTTGTGCTGTTTGGTGGCATGAATGTGCTTGAAAGTCGCGAGTTGGCTTTTGAGATTGCCGAGCAATATATTGCCATTTGCCAAAAATTACAGATAGGCTATGTGTTTAAGGCAAGTTTTGACAAGGCAAATCGCTCAAGCCTGCATTCTTTTCGTGGCCCAAGTCTCGAGACGGGGCTGACTTGGCTAAATGACATCAAAGAGGCGTACAATGTGCCGATTATTACCGATGTGCATGAGCCATATCAAGCAGCACCAGTTGCCAAAGTTGCCGATGTTTTGCAGCTGCCTGCGTTTTTGTCGCGTCAGACAGACTTGGTCAATGCCATTGCTCGTACAGGCAAGGTGGTTAATATCAAAAAAGCACAATTTTTGGCACCGCATGAGATGCGTCATATCATTAACAAATGCCTAGAATCTGGCAATGATCAGGTGATATTGTGCGAAAGGGGTTCTGCCTTTGGTTATAACAACTTGGTGGTTGATATGCTTGGTTTTGACACCATGAAGGCGATGAATGTTCCTGTGTTTTTTGATGTAACGCACGCTTTGCAAGAACCGGGGGCAAGGGCGGATAGTGCAGGTGGTCGCCGTCATCAGATTGCCACTTTGGCTCGTGCTGGCATGGCAACAGGATTGGCAGGGCTGTTTTTGGAAGCTCATCCAGACCCTGATAAGGCAAAATGCGATGGGCCAAGTGCCTTGCGACTTGACCAGCTTGAACCATTTTTAACCCAAATAAAACAGCTTGACACATTGGTGAAGGGCTTTTCGGTGCTGGATACGCATTAAGTAGCAGAGATATTTATTAAATAAATTTAAGACTGTTTGTTTTTAAGATAAAAAGGAGTGATTATGTACGCTGAAGATACCAAAAATGTTGTAGAAATTAAAGACATTGTTGCACGCGAGATTTTGGACTCTCGTGGCAACCCAACCATTGAGGCTGATGTTATTTTGGCAAATGGTATTTGTGGTCGTGCTGCTGCACCAAGTGGGGCATCTACTGGTTCACGCGAAGCGTTGGAGCTGCGTGATGGCGATGCCACCCGTTATCTAGGCAAAGGGGTAAAAAAAGCCGTTGCCAATGCCAACAGCCAAATTCGCAGCGTATTGCTTGATAAAGATGTTACGCAGCAAGCTGAGATTGACAAATTGTTGATAGAGCTTGATGGTACTGAAAATAAAGCAAATATGGGTGCAAATGCCATGCTGGCGGTATCTTTGGCAGCTGCCAAGGCGGCAGCACAGTCGCAATCATTGCCACTTCATCAATATATCGCCAATTTGCGTGGACAAACTTCTTTGACCATGCCTGTGCCGATGATGAACATTCTAAATGGTGGAGCCCATGCGGACAACACGGTTGATATTCAGGAATTTATGATTGAGCCAGTTGGCTTTTCGTCATTTTCAGAAAGTCTGCGCGCAGGGACGGAGATTTTTCATGCACTAAAATCAGTGCTAAAATCGCAAGGCTTGAATACAGCGGTTGGTGATGAAGGTGGTTTTGCACCAAATTTACGCTCAAACGAAGAAGCAATCACTGTTATCATGCAGGCAATCGAAAAAGCAGGTTATCAGGCTGGTAAGGATATTTTCTTGGCACTGGACTGTGCTTCGTCAGAGTTTTATAAAAATGGTCAATATGTGCTGGCTGGCGAGGGCAATAAGGCGTTTGACAGTCAAGGATTTAGTGATTATCTGACCGCTTTGTGCAAGCAATATCCAATCATCTCAATTGAAGATGGTCTTGATGAGAGCGATTGGGAAGGCTGGGCGTATCTAACCAAGCAATTGGGCGATAAGGTGCAGTTGGTTGGCGATGATTTGTTCGTAACCAATCCAAAAATTTTGCAAGAAGGCATTGATAAGCATATCGCCAATGCGATTTTGATTAAGTTTAATCAAATTGGCACATTGACAGAAACGCTTGATGCGATTTATTTGGCAAAACAGCATGGCTATGCGACAATCATCAGCCATCGCTCGGGCGAGACTGAAGATTCTACCATTGCTGATTTGGCGGTGGGTACGGCTGCAGGTCAGATTAAGACAGGGTCATTGTGCCGCTCTGACCGTGTTGCCAAATACAACCAACTGCTGCGTATCGAACAACAAGTGCGTGCCGCATATCGTGGTCGTGAAGAATTCATCGGCTTGCGTGGCTGAGGCTATGGCAGTTTTGGCTTTGGAGATGGGCTGTGGCAAGCGATAAAATAACCAAATTAAAACCATATCGGTTGTATGTAGTTGCGATCGCATTTGCTACAGTGGTGCTATTGTTGATGCAATATCAATATTGGTATGGCGAATATGGTCATGGCAACTTTGTACAGGTACAAAAGCAGCTGCAAGAACAAAGTAAACTCAATGAAGAACAGTCTTACAAAAACGCCATTTTGCTTGCCGATGTCAAGGACTTAAAATCAGGCTTGTCTGCCATTGAAGAGCATGCACGGCTGGATTTGGGTTTGATTAAGGCTGGCGAGACTTTTGTTCAATTGTCCAACGCACCCATCACCTATTCACGCTCCATGCTAACTGATGATGAGCAGGTGGTGGAGACGGTTGATGCCGTGCCTGAACCTTCCGCCCAGTAACAAAGCCATTGTGATAAAATCGCCCAGTTTATCGACTGTGGCGATTTTTATTTATGTGTTATTTTGATGGCAATCCAATGCCCAAATGTACTACAATTAACCAACAAGAACATCAAAAATCACTTAAAAATAGCGGCAGATACAGCATGATGGCGGCTTTGTGGTTTGTTATTAAGTATTGCGATTTGCTGTAACTGTAGATTGTGCTTTTTAAGCTTAAAAAAGGGTTGTGGCAATAAGAAGTAAGCTGGAGAAAGAAATGCAATTGCCTGAATGGCTTAAAATATGCGATACTATAGCAGGATAAGCGGTGATTGCCAGTATTGATGGGATTTTGTCAGTCTGCAATCTGGCGGCTGCTTGCATTGTCCGCTTTATATAAATACAAATAACAAGAGGTCGTTGTGATTTATCCAATGATTGTTGCTGCAGGGGTGGGTAGGCGTTTTGGGGCGGCAACGCCCAAGCAGTACTTGACAGTGGTAGGCAAAACCATACTTGAGCATAGTGCAGCTTGCCTTGTTCACCCTGCTTTTGCCACACTTACCTTGGTGGTGGCGAGAACGGATTCGTATATCGATGAGCTGCTGCCACGCTTAACCACTCTGCACCCAACAATATATCGTGCTGTCGGTGGCGATGAGCGGTGGCAATCGGTGCTTTCTGGCATTGAGGAGATTTGCAGGCAGGGTGGTCAAGATGATGACTGGGTGCTGATTCATGATGCGGCACGACCTTGCTTGCCAAGAGCAGATCTGGATAAGTTGCTTGATCATCTACAGACAACCCAAGCATCGGCGGTGATTTTGGCAACAGCGGTGGTGGATACGCTCAAATATGCCACATCGGGGCAAATCAATCATACCGTCAGCCGTGAGAATCTCTGGCAAGCCTTGACACCGCAGGCATTTCGTATCGGCGTGCTAAAGCGTGCTTTTGCTCATGCCAGCCAGCAGAATCTTAGCATCACCGATGAGGCCACTGTGTGCGAGGCATTGGGCATACCAGTGCAAATTATCCCAGCCTCACGCAGTAATATCAAGCTGACCCATGCTGATGACTTGCCTTTGATTGAGCGGTTGATTGTGGATTTGGATTGACAAAAGACAATAGGGAAGGAGCTTAAGGGAATAAGATGGCAGCGTGGCTATTTGCAATTGTCAGTCTGGTGGTGCTGGTATTGCTTGGCAGTGTTGAGCAGTTCATAATTGGCGAAGGCCTAAGTGCTTGGCTGTCCGTGGCGTGGCTTGCACCGCTGTTGTCGGTTGCTTTGGTGGTATCATTGTTGCTGTGGTTATTTACCCCTGTGGTAAGTCGCCATCGTGCCTATATCCTATCGCTACAGATGGTAAGTTTTGTGGCGATTGTTGCGTTGTTTGTTATCAAGAGCTTGTATGCTTATCATCAGCTTGAGCGACAAACGCCCCAATCACGCACGCTTATTAATGCAACCGCAACAATATATCAAATCAGCGACAGTGTCTATGATAAAGTTTTGGCGACGCCATTTCGCCAAGTGGCTGTCTTGTCAAACATAGAGCCGCTTAATCCGAAGCAAAATTCCCGCCTGATTCACAATCCTTTTGCCAATGATGATGACTTTGCTGCTGGTCAGGCGGTAGATTTGCAATCGTTTGAGGGCATGACGGTGCTATTAACCGCAGACCCAAAGTTTGCCAAAAGCGATTTGCAGGCACTTGAGTCGGCACAACCTGCCAGTATTTTGCAGGTTCAGTTATTGCTAGAGCCAATTAAGGATGGGGCTTTGGCATCAGGGTTTGACAACAAGGCTTGGTTGCGTACTCGCCAAGTGCAGGCGACGGCACAAATTTTGGCGGCAACACACATTGGCACAGCACAGGCTGACACATGGGCGCAGCAATTTAGGCTACAGCTTGAGCGATTGCGTTGGCAGTTGCGGCAGCATTTTTATAAAAACTGGCACACGCTTGATGGCAAGCAGGCACAGGCAAGGGCGGTAACGCTTAGCTTGCTCACAGGCGATAGAGCATTGATAGATAGGGATACTAAAGATCTGTACCAGCTGGCAGGGATTTCGCATTTGTTGGCAATATCAGGCACTCATGTGTTGTTTTTGGCGATTGTGCTGGCAGCGATGATTACTGCCATTACCGACAGATTTGCGTTGCTTATTTATCAAAAAATCCCCCGTTGGCAAATTCGCATGGCAATCATGGTGGCTGCTGCGTTGATTTATGCGGTATTTACAGGGTTTGAGGTGCCTGCGGTGCGTACAGTATATATGCTGATGGCGGCTTGGCTGATTCGTTATTTTGCCTTACCAACCTCTATCATCTCAGCGTTATTTGTTGTGGCATTATTGATGGTGTGGGCTGACCCTTATGTGTTGTGGCAGGCGGGATTTTGGTTGTCATTTGTTGCGGTGGTTTTGTTGATTCGCTACGAAAACAGCCATGTGCAAGCAGCAGACCTGCATATTTATGGGTGGCTTGGCAGATTGTGGCAAAAATTATCAGCGACAGTGTCATTGCAGTTGTGGTTGTTTTTGACCATGTTGCCTGTGTCAATTTTGCTGTTTGGCAAAGTCTCTTTGTGGGGATTATTGGTAAATTTATTTGCCATTGGGCTGTTTGGTTTTGTTGTTGTGCCAATAAACTTGTTGGCAGGCGTGGTTTTTTGGGTATCGCCTTGGCTTGCTGATTTGCTCTGGAGTATTTCTGTCGCGATATTGTATGGATTGCATCAATCACTGTCGGTTACATTGACAACAAAATTGCCAGCAGTCTCGGCATGGCTATACGCACCATTTGGCATGGCGGGTTTTGTCTTGGCGTTTTTGTTGGTGATTTGGTTGATATTGCCCAAAGTGCTGCCAAGATTTCTGCTGTTGTTGCCGATTATGGCATTGATTTTTTTAACAAAGCCTGTTAAAAACCCTCGCCTTGAGATTGTGTCGTTGCCCAGCGATACGCCCAATGTCAGCCAATTATTATTAACCCAATACGGCAAAGATGGCACAAGCCACTGGCTGATTTTAAATGATTTGGGGGTAAAATCACTCAGAAAAAATCATGCACAGATTTTGACAGACCAGCTGTATCGGCGTGGGGTTGCTGCCATGGGGCTTGATGGGGTGATTGTGCAGACACCGAGCGATATTTTTATTCCGATGGTTGGGCAATTGGCAGACAATTTACCCATTTCTCGCTACTGGCAAGCGGGCAATCATCAACAGCTTGTCAGCATACGCCAACAAAGTTGTCGTGCTGGCATGGCTTGGCAGCAGGAAGGCTTTGTAATCCGAGCATTGACAGGGTGGAGCGAGATTAATGATGAGCGTGTGCAATATTGTGCCATTGAGGTGTTAAGCGACTATCCATTTTCTTGGCAGGGTAATGCAGCACAGACGACTGAAGCGGACGCTGTCGATGATTGGGCTGATGATGACAGTCAGCCATCAGACAGTAAGCCATCAACGAAAGCCAAGAGTCAGCTGGTCATCAGCACCAGTGCCGAACCGCTGCTTTGGCAGCTGTGGCAGAGTTTGTGCGTATCGAACAATCGCCTTGATGTGCTTGCCAAAGAAGGGTATTATCCTGTCTGGCTAACTTCGTGGCGTGCCGATGAGGCGACAGTTGCCAAACAGCGATTATCACCTGCCAAGATATATATGCTTGATGAGTGATTGCTTGCACGGTTGCCAAAGGAGAAATTTTGCTGGCGAAATTAGGCACTGTGCCATGCTTGTGCTGTGGTCGCATTGTATTCATAGGCACATTCATTAGCGAATGATTGCTGATTGTGGTGATAAATATGATTTTAAAAACCATCAGACTTGATTAGTTGATAATGTTAAAGCACTGCACCATTATGCCAGTATGTCGGCAGAAAATAAGCAAAGCATGATTTTTGCTATCACTTGGCTTGATTTTCAGGTAGAATAGGGGGCTGTTTTTATACACAAAGGACAAAAACCATGGCATGGCCACCAAACCCCAACAAAGCACCCAGCTCACCAAATCCACAGTCGCAGGTCAATACACCACCTTCGGATCAAAGCTGGCGTGTTATCGAAAAAACCTTGCTTGCCAGCATTGAGGAACAAAAATCCTCTCGCCGCTGGTCTATCTTTTTTAAGCTTTTAACCTTTGCATATCTGCTGATGATGTTTGTGGCATTTGGCTATGGTTGTAGCGACAGTGTCTCATCGCAGCGTATCGGTAGCAGCCAGCCGCATATTGCTGTGGTGAATGTGGCAGGCGTGATTGCGGCAAATACAGATACCAATGCCGAAAACATCAGCGACTCGCTCATCGATGCTTTTGATAATGCCAATGCCCAAGCTGTGGTGCTGAATATCAACTCGCCCGGCGGTTCGCCTGTGCAGTCAGATGAGATTTGGCAGACGGCAATGATGCTAAAACAACAATACCCCGACAAAAAACTCTATGCTATCATCGGTGATATCGGAGCGTCAGGGGCGTATTATATCGCTTCGGCTGCCGATGAAATTTGGGTCAATCCATCAAGTCTGGTCGGCTCAATCGGTGTGATTATGTCGGGATATAATATTGAAGAGTTGCTAAAGAAAATCGGCGTCAAAGACCGCACCATGACCTCAGGAGAATATAAGGATATCTTGAGCATGAATCGTGAAATGACCGCCAGTGAGCAGGCTCATGTACAAAGATTGCTAGACACCACGCACCAAAATTTTATCGATGCGGTAAAAAAAGGTCGTGGCGATAAACTAAAAAATACCGAACAAAATCAGATATTTAGCGGATTATTCTGGACAGGTAAAGATGCGTTGGCATTGGGTTTGGCGGATAAAACAGGCGGTATTATCCAGCTAAAAAAACAGCTAGACCTACCAACGGTGGATTATACCTATAACGACCCGATGAACAAGATTTTTGATAGATTTGGTGTGCAAGTCGGCAAAGGTTTGGGAGAAGGTGTTAAGTTTGGCTTAACAGATAGCACCAGCACCCGCTTGCAATAATGATGTTTTGATTTCATACCCAAACTCGATGATAATGAAGTTTGGGTATTTTTTGGGTTTTTAAAAACACTTAGATGATGATTTTGGATTGGCTTAGTCCAAATCGCATTTTTGATTAACATCGGTCAATGCTTCATCGATGATTTTTTGGCTTACGCCTTTTTTGCGTAATTTTTCGATAAACAGCACATCTTGAGCTAGGCTATAGTTGCAGTTATCACGATCCAGTCCTTGTCTTACATATAGGCGAATCAATCCTTGAATGCGTTCAAAGCCATGTGCTTTAGCGGTTTCTTCCAAATGCTCGATAATCTCTTCAGACAGACGCAGATGCACAGGACGCATGATGGTCTGTGGGTGGTTGAGATAGCGATTTTTTAGGCGTGGCGGTATCATGACTGTCTATCCAATGAGAATGTAGGTAGATTATAGCATGACAGCTTGCGTTGTCAAATCCAAGATGCAGCGGAGATGGCATGGTATTTTTTATAAAATAAAAACCCCTGCGATTAAACAGGGGTTTTTGAATTTGGCTCCCCAACCTGGGCTCGAACCAGGGACACACGGATTAACAGTCCGATGCTCTACCGACTGAGCTATTGGGGAATGGTGGTGGGTCGTGCAGGATTCGAACCTGCGACCAATTGATTAAAAGTCAACTGCTCTACCAACTGAGCTAACGACCCTTAGCGATACTTAATAAGCTGTGGATAAATGGTGGGTCGTGCAGGATTCGAACCTGCGACCAATTGATTAAAAGTCAACTGCTCTACCAACTGAGCTAACGACCCATCTATCCTAGGATACGGTATCCCATATCGCTAATGTGGTGCATATTATACGCAAAAATTTTATAATTGCAAGCGTTTATTTGCAAATTTTGCAAATTTTTGCTGAAAAAATCACTGCCAGCATGATGACTGTGCAATTATTGAGCAGTTTTATTAATATTGCCAAATTTGTTTGGCAAGCAAGAATGTCTGACAGTGGGCGGTGATGATGTCGCCAAGATTGGGGCTATAACCACCGCCCATGACAACCACAACAGGTATGCCGTGCTGATGTGCGGTGCGTAATACGATTTCATCTCGGCGTTCACAGCCTGCCATGCTAAGCGATAATTTACCCAAAGCATCTGTGGCAAGCACATCAACACCTGCTTGATAAAATATCATATCAGGACAAAATGAATCAATAATCGTAGGCAGGGTGTGGCTTAGCTGATGCAGATAAGTGGTATCATCTGTACCATCATCAAGCTCAATATCTAGGTCTGATGGTGGTTTGATAAAAGGGTAGTTTTTCTTGCCGTGCATACTAAACACAAAGACTTTGGGATTGTCTGCCATGATGGCAGCGTTGCCATTGCCTTGATGCACATCTAGGTCGATGATTAAAATTCGCTCAGCTTGCTTGCGATGAATGAGCAGGTTGCTGGCGATACAGATGTCATTTAGAATACAAAATCCTTCACCATGCCCAGCAAAAGCATGGTGCGTACCGCCTGAGGTTGAAAGTGAGATGCCGTAATTTTTGGCATATAAGGCACATTCATAAGTGCCATGGGCAATGTAGCGTTCTCGCTTAATGAGTTCGGCAGACATCGGCAGTCCGATTTTGCGTGCGTCTTTGGCAGCAAGTGTGAGCGTCTTTAATTCGTGCCAATATTTGGCGGTATGGGTGCTTAGAATTTCTGCCTCACTTGCCAAAATGGGGTGAAACAGATTGTCATGACAAATCACGCCTTGGCTTATGAGCCGTTCGGGGATTTGTTGATATTTTGCCATCGGAAAGCGATGATTGGCAGGCAAAGGGTGGCAAAATAGGGGTGAATGGGCGATTTTTAGCATGATGATTGATTTGGCTTGGCTGTATTTTGGCGTGATTATTGGTATTGCTCGGTCGGCACAAAAAAGCTGTCCTGCTTGCCATCATCAGTAGCGGTCAAATCGTTATAATGTAAATAATCAAGCAAAATTGGGCTTGGTTCGCTTTCGTTCATGACTTCATCATAGAGATTCTGGGCAAGCTCGCTTAAGGTTGTCGCTGCGTGTAAATAACAATCAAGCAGTCTGTCCGTCAGTGGTGCAAACTCGACATCAAAACTTAGTTTGGCGTGTATGATGCCATCTGCTGGGCTGAACTCAATACTGCCAAAATCCACGCCGCGATTGGCATTGGCAATTGCCATAATCATCGGTGCAAAATGACTGTGCGGCACAATGTCTGGCAAGATGGCAAAAAGCCCAACAAGCTGATTTTTTTCATTTATCCGAAATATACAAGTCCATTCTCGCTGTCTGTCGGTTAGATTCAGTGAAATATGATGCAGCTCATGCAGAGCTTGTTCGTTGTTGGCGGGGTGATATTCATACTGCCATTTGCGAGCGTCCAGATAGTGCATGATTTGTCGGCTAATTGGAGCTGGTTCGTCCGTGGCGGTTTGGTGATTTTTGCTGAATAGATTTTTGAGTTTGCTTAGCAGTTTCATCGTTGTGCCGAACTTGGTTTTAATTTTATGTATTGTAACACCAAATGATGATTTTTGAAAAATTTTGCAAAGTTTGTGCCAATAAAAATGGGTAATTTGCTACTTTTGTGCAAAAGGTGCGTTGTGTTGGCTTGGATTTTGGTGCGTTTTGTAATTTGTTTCGGTAAATGTGGCGAAATTTTGGTATGATATGACAAATTTAACCGATTAAGATTGCATGGGTATAGATGTAAGAATGATGGGAAATGCCGATTGCACAGATAGCACGCACACACAGCTGATATTCACCGCACAAGGGGTGAATGTGCAGCGAGGGGAGTTTTTGTTGTGCCAAGGGGTGGATTTGGCATTGCGTGCTGGTGATGTGTGCCATCTGATTGGTGAGAATGGCTTGGGCAAGACCACGCTTATTTTGCAGATTGCAGGACTGTTGCCTGTGATGACAGGGCGGATTACCTGTAAAACTGGCATGGTGTATGTGTCGCATCAGTTGGGCATTAGCAGTGCATTGACCGTGCAGCAGAATTTGCAGTTTTTGCTGGCATTGCATGGCGTGGCGGCAGATGATGAGCTGATAAGTATGGCATTGGAAAAGGTGGGGCTTGATGGTTTGCAAGATGTGCCAGCAGCACAGCTGTCAGCAGGGCAGATGCGGCGAGTTGGCTTGGCGAAACTGTTCGTGCTAACGCCAGCACAGGCAGGATTTTGGTTGCTTGATGAGCCATTGACAGCACTGGATATGCAGATGGTTGATTTGCTTGAGCGGCAGATTGCGACATTTGCAGCTGCAGGCGGTGCGGTGCTGATGACCAGTCATCAGGCGATAAATGTGGCAAATTGCCAGTTGGATTTGGCGGAGTATGCGGTATGAATCATGCGTTCTTGACCATGCTTAAGCGAGAGTGGCAAATCAAGTGGCAGGGAGCGGTGTCATGGCTGTATCCTTTGGTGCTGTTTTTGTTGATTATCACCTTGTTTCCGCTGGCGATTGGCAGCGAGCCAAATTTATTGTTGCGACTGGCACCATCGGCGGTATGGATTGCAGCACTGTTGGCGTTGGTTATTGGTGTTGATGATTTGTTCCGCAGTGAGTTTGATAATGGTGTGCTGGCACAGTTGGTGGCAACCAAAGCACCGCTGATTCTCTGGGTGCTGGCACGGTTGCTGGTGCATTGGTTGTTCAGTGCGGGTATGGTGGCGTTGTTGTCGCTGCTGGTGGTGGTGCTGTTTGCTATGCCGATGGCAGATGCTCTGATGTTGATGTTGTCTATCTTGGTGGGGTCGCCACTGCTTTTGGCACTGTCGGCGATTGCCAGTAGCCTGACTTTGACGCTCAAAAATGGTGCAGTGCTGGTGCCATTGATTGCCTTGCCAATGCAGCTGCCTGTGCTGATTTTTGCCACGGGTGCGGTGGATTTACAAACGACAGGGCTAAATGGCCTGCCGACCTTGGCACTGTTGGCGGCAGGCAGTATCATTGCCATCTTGGCAACACCTTGGGTGGTGGCAGCGGTGCTACAGATGGCATGGGCGGAGTAGTTTAGTAACCAAGTGCTGTAAGCTTTTTATATTCATCGCAGCCTTGTCGGTCGCCATTATCGCAGGCTTTGCCATGCCATTGCTTAGCAAGACTGTAATTTTGGGGCATGCCTAGACCATCATAATGCATGACACCAAGAGCAAATTGGGCATTTGCATAACCCTGTGCTGCTGCTTTTTCAAACCAATATTTGGCTTGGGTATAATCCTGTCTGACACCTTTACCTTCGATATACATTACACCAAGGTTGAATTGAGCCTTTGCCGAGCCTTGTTTGGCAGCCTTTTCGTACCAATATTTTGCTTTGATATAGTCTTGTTTGACGCCATAACCATTATCATACATTATGCCAAGATTAAATTGAGCGGCCGCATCGCCTTGTGCTGCTGCTTTCTCAAACCAATATTTGGCTTGATTGTAATTTTGGGGTATGCCTAGACCGTCATAATATATCACACCAAGATTGAACTTAGCATCTGCACTGCCTTGCATTGCTGCTTTTTCAAACCAATATTTCGCCTGCGTATAATCTTGAGGCTTGCCATTTTCCCCAAAATAATAATTGACAGCAGTATTAAAATAATCCGCTGTCGCTGCTTTTGCTGCACCAGTTGTGGGATTGGCTGGGCTATTGCTGCTTGCTACATTTGCCATCAAGGCAGAGGATAATAGGGCGACGGCAAGTGATTGGGCAAGGGTTTTATTGTTCATGGGAGTTTCTGTGTGCGATTTGATGTTGTAAAATTAAAGATGGTTGTTGTATTAAAAAGTGTATCATCAGCTCAAGCGATGGCAGTCAAAAATCGGCAAGTTTTGACGAATTTGTCGCTGCTCGCTTGGGGTGTAATTGGCATAGACAATCTGATACTCTCCAGTCATCTCACCTGTAGTTGCCACCACCTGCCCGTTGGCATCAGCAATAAGCGAATGCCCCCAAGTCTCACGCACACGGCTGCCGATATGGTGCATGCCGCCTTGGGCTGACCCTATCACCATGCATTGACTGTCCAACGCCCGAGCCTGTAGCAGTAGCTGCCAGTGAGCCTGTCCAGTTCGCTGGGTGAATGCTGCTGGCACGGTCAGAATGTCCGCCCCTTGTTGTCGCAGTTGCTGGGCAAGTGCAGGAAATCTGACATCAAAACAAATCATCATGCCAACATTCACCGCCACACCGTCAATCATGCAGTTGGCAATCACCACCTCATCACCCGCCTCAAAAGTCTGACTCTCGTCATAGCGACCTGTGCTGTCATTGACCATCGCACGAAACAGATGAATCTTGTCATAGCGTGCCTTGATGTTGCCTGCGGGGTCAATCATCAGACTGGTTTGGCGAAATCTACCGCCACCGACCTTGCTACCATCTGGGCGATTGGGGCAGGGCAGTGTGCCTGCAACCAGATGAATCTGCTGCTTTTGTGCCAGCGTTTGATAAAACTGACAAATCTCATCAAAGCGTATCGCCAGCTCATCTTGGCGACCCATGGCACAGGCATTCTCTGGCAGTACGATGAGTTTGGCACCAGCTTGGGCGGCTTCATTGACGGCATGGCTGATGATTCGAAGGTTGTTATCGATGCTGGTCTGGCTATTTAATCCAATACTGGCAATGGCAAAGCTCATCATAATCTCCTTGTAGATGATGGTGATAATTGTGGCTGGGTATCGTGCGTGTCAGTGGTGATTGTTGTCAGATTGCTTAAGTGGCGTCTGTTTGGCAAAATCACTTGCAAAAAATCGCAAACTGTGCGATAGTGGCAAAGTACCCAATGCAGTCTCTAACAGGCATTTGATTGCATTGGGTATTTTTTAGCCACCGCCAACCGCTTGCACCACTTCGATACGCATATTTGGCAGTAGGGCGGTCTGCTCTAGGCGTGATTTTGGCAACAGTACGCCGTCAATCTCCACCGCAAAACGACCTTGAGTCAGCTGATGCTTCTCCAGCAGCTGTAGAACGGTATCGCTGTCATCGCTGATGG
The DNA here is from genome assembly GCF_900156515.1 of Moraxella cuniculi DSM 21768. Classification (GTDB taxonomy): domain Bacteria; phylum Pseudomonadota; class Gammaproteobacteria; order Pseudomonadales; family Moraxellaceae; genus Moraxella; species Moraxella cuniculi. The sequence continues at coordinate 196,845 of NZ_FTNU01000001.1, forward strand.
GCTGACCGTTTAGGATAATTTGCTTGGGCATCGTCTCTCCTTGTTGATGGTTATGATGATTTTGTTTTGCCACTGCCAAAGACAATCAGCAGCCATGCAAGGATAAATAGTACGCCACCGATGGGGGTGATTGCCCCTAGCCACTTGGGCAGACCCAGTGCAATGGCGTACAAACTGCCACTGAATAACACAATGCCAAGCTGCATGGCAAAAGCAGCAACTGTGGCACGATGGGTGCTGACAGCGTGCAGCACGCCGATGGCAAGCAGTCCCAATGCGTGTACAAACAAATACATGGTTGCTGTTTGCCAAATTTGCACAGCATAATCACTCATGCCCTGCAGTCCATGGGCTCCGAATGCTCCCAGTGCCACGCCGATGGCAAGGTTGATGGCGGCGATTTTTAACCAAGTCATAAGCTACCTTTGTGTAGAGTGTGGACAAAGTCAAAATTTGGGCCTTGTCCGCTTATTTAGTTTGTTACCAATCCTTAATCGTCCAAAATCATGCGATCTAAGGTGATGGCTTCTTTGATTTTATCCATGGCATTTTTTTCGATTTGGCGTACTCGTTCGGCAGAGATGTTGTACACAGCTGCCAAATCGTGCAAGGTGGATTTTTGGTCAGCAAGCCATCTTTGGGTGATGATGTCGCGTGAGCGGTCATCTAGGCTGTCCATGGCGTCTTTTAGGGCGGTAGTGGTGTTTTCTTCCCAGTCTGCCTCTTCAACCACATCGGCAGGATTGACAGCATCTTCTAAGAACAGCTGCGGTGCATAACGCCCCTCGTCATCATCAGAATCCTGTGCCTCAAAGCTGGCATCATAGCTGGTTAGGCGAGATTCCATTTCTAGCACTTGCTTTACCGTTACATTCAAATCTTCGGCGATGGCGGTGGCTTCTTCTAGTGTCAGCTGGTTGTTGGATTTTTTTAAGCTGCGTAAATTAAAAAACAGCTTGCGATGTGCTTTGGTGGTGGCAACTTTGACAATCCGCCAATTTTTGATGACAAATTCGTGAATCTCTGCTTTAATCCAATGTACAGCAAAACTTACCAATCGTACGCCTTTATTTGGGTCAAAGCGTTTGACGGCTTTCATCAGTCCCAGATTGCCTTCTTGAATCAGGTCAGCCTGTGGTAAGCCGTAGCCAGAATAGCTACGAGCGATATGAATGACAAAACGCAAATGCGACATCACCAACAGTTGTGCTGCCTCAAGGTCGCCTTCGTTATAGTAGCGTTCGGCAAGTTCGCGTTCTTGCTCAGGGCTTAAAATGGGGATTTGATGCACTGTATTAATGTACGCACCCAAATTCACTCCCGGGGCTGCCAAATGTGTAGGCATGGCAGGCACAAGGTCTTTGGTGGCGACATTGTGCGACACAGCAGGCGAGGTTGGCAGGTTGTCTGAGTACTTGTCAAGCATTTGGGTGTATTCATCATCGCCGAAGTCTTTGTCATTAAAGTCTTCAAGCTCATGAATCAAATCATCGCTCAAATCCTCATCAAGCTCATCATCTGGATAGTAATCCTCATAACCATCATCGTGGTCGTAATCATTATCGTGGCTGCGTTTGGACATTGTACTCTTGGCTTAGGTTGTCAATAGGATTTTACTATTGTACGGCAAATGTTGTTAATTGGCTAGTATTCACTGCCGAAAACACATAATTTTTACAAATTGCAACTTTTGGCTTGGAATTAGTGCCAATTAGGACTTCGCTTTGCTTGGCAATTGCCCAAATCACATGGCGATTGCATTTTACCTTTTGGAATAATACCATCGTTTGTTTATGGATTGTTTGCTTAAAAGGGTGGATTTGTCCAAGTCTGCTAAGCGGCTGATTGATTTGATACGCTTGGTGTCTGCATGAAACTTTACGGAGAATGTTGCACAGCCATTTGGGCAAATTTATAACAACAAATCATCAGCTGGCACCAGATAGCTTAATAATTTTAAAATGAAATTTATTTTATATTAAAAATACACATTTATCCCAAGCCAAATAGACAAGATGGCTGATGGATAACCGATTAGGCAGTTTTTAGCAGGATAAAATGATAGATGGTCGCCGTGCCATCTGGTGCATCACTGTGCCAACTGTGGGCGGTGAGGGCGTTTTTTTGGCAGTAGGCAAGTAGGTCGGTTTGTGAATTTTTGTCGGTGGCAATCAGATACAGTGCTTGATTGGCATTGATGCTACGAAGGGTAATTTTTGCTTTTAGTAGCGGCATCGGGCAGGGCAAATTGCGTGCATCAAAAAATGCCACAACAGTATCAGGGCTAAGCGATAGCTTATCAAGCTGGTTTGCGAGCTCTTGATAAAAAAACGACTGCTCTGTTTGCTCTAAAGTGCCAAAAAAATTCATCATATAATTGTCAAAATCGATATCAGCTGGGAAAAACGCCCCAAAGCTGGGGCGTTGTAGGTTTAGACAGCGGCGTGCAAGCAAGCAACTTGGTGGCTGTCTGTGCCTTCTAAGACGGGCTTGGTCTTGGCACATTCATCGGTTGCCAATGGGCAACGGGTGCGAAACACACAGCCTGAAGGCGGGTTGATAGGGCTTGGCAAATCACCCTCAAGCAGTTGTACGGTTTTGTTGCGTTCAGCTTCTGGGTCTGGCAGTGGTACAGCAGACATCAGTGCTTGGGTATAGGGGTGAGTTGGCTTGTCATAGACAGCGGTATCAGTACCCAGCTCAACAGCATTGCCCAGATACATGACCAGTACTCTGTCAGAGATATGCTTGACAACAGACAAGTCGTGAGCGATAAAAATCAACGCCAAGCCCATCTCTTCTTGCACTTCTTGCAATAGGTTAATTACCTGTGCTTGAATTGACACATCAAGTGCCGATACTGGTTCATCGCAGATAATCAGCTTGGGACGCAAAATCAACGCACGAGCAATCCCGATACGCTGACACTGACCGCCCGAAAACTCATGCGGATAGCGGTTGATTAGGTTTGGCAACAGTCCAACCTTTTTCATCATCTCACGCACTTGCTGCTGAATCTCTTCGTTTTTTAGCTCAGGGTGGTGCGTCCGCAGTGGCTCAGCAATGATTTCGCCAACGGTCATGCGTGGGTTTAGTGATGCCAGCGGATCTTGGAAAATCATTTGGATTTCTTGGCGTTTGGTTTTCCATGCTTTTTCAGGCAGCCCAACCAGCTCTTCACCATTGAATAAAATGCTGCCTGATTTTGCTTTGACCAAACCGATGATGGTGCGTGCCAGCGTGGATTTGCCACAGCCTGACTCGCCGACCACGCCCAAGGTTTCGCCTGCTTTTAGCTCAAATGATACGCCGTTTACTGCCTTTAAGGTGGCGGGCTTTTGCCAAAAGAACGCCCCTTTTTTATGAATATCAAAATGCGTCTGCACATTGCGAACTTGTAATAATGGAGTCGTCATGACATCATTCTCCTACAGGTAGATTTGGGTGCTGCCAGTGGCAAGCACGCTGGCGTTCATTTGGCAAAAATTTCAGCTCTGGTGGCTGGTTTTGGCAAATATCCATCGCATATTCACAGCGTTCAACAAATGGGCAACCAACAGGCAGGTTTAGCAAGTTTGGTGGGTTGCCGGGAATGGTGGTTAATCGCTCGCTTTCGCCATCTAGGCGTGGAATCGCTCCAAGCAAGCCAATGGTATAAGGGTGGGTTGGGTTATAAAAAATCTCTTCGGTCTTGCCGTATGCCATCGTACGACCTGCATACATGACCAAGATGCGATCACAAGTACCTGCCACCACGCCCAAATCATGGGTAATCATGATAATGGTGGTGTCAAAATCGCGTTTTAAGTCATTAAGTAGTGCCATGATTTGTGCTTGTACGGTAACATCAAGTGCCGTGGTTGGCTCGTCTGCAATCAATAGCTTGGGTCTGCAAAGTAGTGCCATTGCAATCATCACACGCTGACGCATACCGCCCGAAAACTCGTGCGGATACATACCAATACGCTTGCGAGCTTCGGGGATTTTTACCGCATCAAGCATGCGAATGGACTCTTCCCAAGCCTCTGCCTTGCTCATACCCTTGTGCAAAATCAATACTTCCGTCAGCTGATCGCCTACTTTCATAAAAGGATTTAGGCTGGTCATCGGATCTTGGAAGATGATGGCAATTTCGTTGGCACGGATTTTGTTAAGTTCTTTTTGTGATAATCCAACCAATTCTTTATCACGAAATTTGATCGAGCCTTCGGTATAGCCATTTTTGGCAAGCAAACCAAGAATTGAGAAAGCGGTTTGTGATTTGCCAGAACCAGACTCACCAACGATACCAAGCGTTTCGCCTTGATTTAGGTTGAAATTGAGACCATTGACAGCAGTTACCAAGCCGTCTTCGGTTTTGAATTTTACCTTTAAGTCCTTTACTTCTAATAAAGCCATATTGTTCTCCTAGGCGTGCAGAATACACGCCTGTTATCTTTATAATTAGCGGTCTTTTGGATCTAGAGCATCACGCAGACCATCGCCGATGAAGTTAAAGCAGAACAGCGTTACCACCAAAAATACCGATGGTACAAGCAGCTGCCAAGGCGTTACCTGCATGGTTTGGGCACCTTCTTGGAGCAAAGCACCCCAGCTGGTCATTGGCTCTTGCACGCCCAGACCCAAGAAACTCAAGAAAGATTCAAACATAATCATACCGGGCACCAGCAGTGATGCATAGACCACAACTACGCCCAACACATTGGGTACGATATGGCGAGTAACGATTTTCCAGCCAGAAACACCGCCAACATGAGCCGCCTCAATAAATTCTTTGTTTTTTAGGCTCAAGGTTTGACCGCGAACAATACGGGCAATGTCAAGCCATGAAACCAGACCAATCGCCACAAAGATAAAGATAATGTTGCGACCAAACAAAGTTACCAACAAAATCACAAAGAACATGAAGGGAAAAGCGTTCAATACCTCAACAAAACGCATCATCAGCATATCTACCTTGCCGCCCAAATAGCCAGAGACTGCACCATAGATTGTGCCAAATAGGACGGCAACCAGCGAGCCTGCGATACCAACCATCAGCGAGATACGACCACCGACAGCAGTACGCACAAGCAAATCGCGACCCAAATTGTCTGTACCAAAATAGTGCTTGGTTTCAATTGAGGGGGCGGAGGCCATATTTGCCCAATCTGTATCGGCATAGCCAAACGGTGCAAACATTGGCACAAATACAACAAATAAAGTGATGAGTAGTAAAATAAAACCACTGATCAATGCTGCTTTATTATGAGAAAAGCGACGCCACGCATCTTGCCACAGGCTGCGTCCTTTGACTTCTTTGGCGGCAGTCGGTGCAATTGTCGTTGAAACTTGATTTGACATAAAAATCCCTTATCCGTCCTAGTATTTGATTTTTGGATCGATGATAGCATACAAAATATCAACGATGGCATTAAATAAGATGGTTAATGCACCAACCAAGATGGTCAGGCTAAGCACCAAGCTATAATCACGGTTCAATGCACCATTAACAAACAGCTGACCAATACCGGGCAGACCAAAAATCGTCTCAATGATGATAGAGCCTGTGATGATACCAACAAATGCAGGGCCAAGATAAGAAATAATTGGCAGCATGGCAGGACGCAAGGCATGACGAGTTACGATACGAGAAAGCGGCAAGCCTTTGGCACGAGCGGTGCGGATAAATTGTGAGTTCATCGTCTCAATCATCGAGCCACGAGTAATACGAGCAATGCTGGCAATATAGCTTAATGACAATGCAGTAACTGGCAACACAAGGTTCATAAATGCACCATTGTTCCAACCACCTGCTGGGAACCATTTTAAAATAACGGCAAATACCAAAACCATCAGCGGTGCTTTAACAAAACTTGGCACAGCAACACCTGCCATCGCAAGCGTCATCAGAGAGTAATCCAGCCAGCTGTTTTGTTTTAAGGCGGCGATGATACCCAGAGTAATACCAAGCACAACCGCGATGACGAAGGCATACAGACCAATCTCAACCGAAATTGGCAGCTGTTGGGCAAGTAGCTCATTGATGGTATGGTCTTTGTATTTAAAAGACGGACCAAAATCGCCTTGCAGCAGTTGTTTTAGGTAGTTGAGATATTGTAGCCAAAGTGGGTCATTAAGATTGTATTTGGCTTCGATGTTTGCCATGACAGCAGGTGGCAAGTTACGCTCACCAGTAAAAGGGCTGCCAGGTGCTAGACGCATCATAAAAAAGGAAATGGTAATCAAAAACAGCAGCGTTGGAATCGCTTCGAGCGTACGCCGTAAGATGAGTTTGAACATAAAAATAACCTTTTGTTTTGCCTATGGCAAAATCTTCCATGGGGTTGTTTGCCATCCGCTTGATTGATGGGTTTGGCTGATTTAAAAAATCGCTGAACTCTAGCTGGCTTGGCTTATTGTATCGGTGGTAATCCACACAGTTGGTTGCAAAATACAACAATCGTCAGATAATGCAAAAAGCACCTGCAACCATAAGCTCCTTTATATCAGAGTTACCCCTATTATAACAAATGGGTGAAAAATTCCCATAGTTTTTTATTTTTTTTGTAAAAAATATTGCTTATTTTTGCAAATTTTTGGCAAATAACGCTCTACTAAGTATTTTATTGCCGAATGAATTGTATGCCGAATTGGCATATTTATCAAAAAATTGATTAAAAATCAAACATACCATATTATTTTAAGATTTTGCAACTTGGCTTTTGGTGGTTATTGACAGGGTGTTTTTGACCGTACTAGGCGAGATTTGTTTTATTAATTAATCAATTAGTATAGATAAAATTAATAATTGATAGTAGCTTGTGGATTGTGGAGAAATAAAAGCGGCATCTGTATAAGACAAATGCCGCTTTGTGGTTATTTATTTACCGACCAATATTTGGCGTGCCACTGATCTAGAGGATCTTTGTTGGAATAGCCTTGAATATAAGGTTTTACCAAGCGTACATTGCTGTAGTAAAAAATATTGATTTGGCTGGCATCTTGATCCATGAGACTTTCGGCAGTTTCGTAGAGCTTGATTCTGGCAGCATCATCAACATTGGCGGTGAGCGTTTGGAGCATGACCTCGTCATACTTTGGGTTATTGTAGCGTGTCCAGTTGTTGGTATTGTTGGATTTACGCAGATTTAAGAAAGTGGAGGCTTCGTTATAATCGCCACACCATCTGGCACGAGCCATTTGATAATTACCATTGCGGCGACTGTCCAGATAGGTTTTCCACTCTTGATTAACCAAATTAACATTGACAAAGCCTAGAGAGTCTTTCCAAAGGCTACTTGCTGCCACGGCAATCTTTTTGTGGCTTTCGTTGGTGTCATAGAGCAGGTCGAAGTTCAGTGGATTTTTCTCATTGTAGCCAGCTTCGGCAAGGAGCTTTTTGGCTTCTTCGATGCGTTTTGCCTTGTCCCAAGATTTCCATGCAGGCGTGTAGCTGACACCACCTTTGATGGCAGTTGGGGTGAATTGATAAGCACTGATTTGTCCTTGACCCATCACCTTGTCAGCAATGGCTTCACGATCCATCGCCAAAGTCAGTGCTTGGCGAACTTTTGGATTGTCAAAAGGTGCTTTGCTGTGATTTAAGTCATAATAATAAGTGCATAGGGTTGGTGCATTTTTTAGCTCATCACCAAGTTTGGCTTTTAAGTCGTTAAATTGCTCTGGTGGCAATTCGCTGGCAGTAATATCAATCTCACCTGCTTGATAACGCATGACATCGGTGGTTGCTTGCGAGATTGGCAAGATGGTCAGTTGCGGCAATTTGACAATGCTGGCGTTGTAATAAGCTGGGTTTGGCTCAAGTACGATTTTTTCGTTGACGATCCACTGTGTTGGCTTGAATGGGCCATTGACCACAATATTGGCAGGGTCTGTCCACTTGTCGCCGAATTTTTCAACGGTGGCTTGATGTACAGGTTGCACCGATGAATGAATCATCATATCAGGAAAATAAGGCACAGGCTCAACCAGTGTGATTTTTAGGGTTTTGTCATCTACCGCTTCAACACCGAGCTTATCAACTGGCATTTTGCCATCAATGACGGCTTGGGCATTGGCAACTTTGGCATCTTCTAGGTAGCTGGCATAGTATGAGCCTGTTGCAGGATCGACCAGACGGCGGAAGCTATAAACAAAATCTTGAGCAGTTACAGGGTCGCCATTTGACCACTTAGCATCACGCAGTTTAAAAATCCAAGTTTTGTTGTCTTCGCTGCTCCATTCGCTTGCCATACCAGCGACCAAATTGCCATCATTATCAGTGCTGACCAAACCTTCGGAAAATTGGCGAATGATATTGGCCTCTTACACACCCTGAGCCAGTTGTGGGTCAAGTGTTTCTGGTTCACTGGCATTATTGATGGTAATGCCTGCCGTTGTTGTCGTTGTGCTGGAGCTGGCTGGCTTGTCGGCTGGCTTTGAGCAGGCACTTAGCAGGGCAACAAGGCTGACTGCCAGCAGGGTGGGCTTAAATAAAGTGGTCATAAATTCCCTCTTGGATAATGATGAAAATTGGCATTTTTTACAAAACACTATCTGAATAATACCTAAAAACTACACAGCTGGCAAGCGTTTTATTATTTGCTGTTAAAAATTGCTGTCCATCAAGGCGGATTTGGTTCGTTTGCACCAAAACACAAAAATGAGCAAGTTTGTAGGGCGTTATTGTTGGTTGATGGTTTTTAAGTTGATGACTTTGTCAGACTGGCTAAGCAAACAGCTCTATCATTTTGTACCAAAATCAAGTGGTGCATGGTGCTTGACTTGACCATTTAAGCATAAAAGGATAATAAAAATCCAAGCGTCTTGCTTGGATTTTGTTGGTTTGGTGGGGTTGGAATAGATGGCAAGTGATGTTTATTACTGGGTGTTTTTTAGCAACAAATCCCTCCCTGCAAACTCATTACCTGACAATTCTAGGGCAAAACGCTCATGGTCAGCCTTACGCACTTGATCGCAAATATCTTCTGCTTGTAGCTCATCTGCTCCCAGCTGCTTGATGGTTTCATTGCCCATTAGCATGGCAGCCTCAAAGGTCTCACGAATCACAAAATCGGCGTCCGCCTGCACCAAATGCAAGGCATGCTCACGGTCATTGGCACGCACGATTACTTTGACGGTTGGGCAATGGTGCTTGATATTCTCGACAATGCGAGTTGTTGCTTCACTGTCGTTGATGCACACCAAAACACACTTGGCCTGATATGCCCCTGCAGCGTGCAGAACATCTTCACGAGAGCCATCGCCGTAATAGACTTTGAAGCCATATTTTGCTGCTCCTCGAACCACATCGGGATTACTATCAATGATAGAAATGTCAGCACCGTAAGCAATCGGTGCTTGGCTGGCAATTTGTCCCACACGCCCAAAGCCAATAATCAGCACATTGCCTTTGAGTTTTTTGTCGCCAGCTTCTAGATTGTCCACGCCGTCCATTGAGGCTTGGGCGGCTTTGGCAAAGCGTTGGTGCAACATAATCATCACAGGTGTAATTGCCATAGATAGCACGACAACGGCGGTCATGTTGGCATTGATTGTTGCGGTAATCACGCCCTGAGATGCCGCTGCCGAAAACAGCACAAAAGCAAACTCGCCACCTTGAGCCATCATCACGGCACGGTTTAGTGCGTCAGCGTGATTGCTTTTGGCAATGCGAGCCACGACATAAATCACCACTGCTTTGGCGGTCATCAGAGCAATTACGCCAGATAGAATTAATTTGTAGTTGGCAGCCACGACATTTAAATCAAGTGCCATGCCAACCCCTAGAAAAAACAAACCGAGCAGCAAGCCACGAAACGGCTCAATATCCGCCTCTAGCTGATGGCGGAAGCTGGATTCTGACAGCAACACGCCTGCAACAAATGCCCCCATCGCCATTGACAGTCCGCCCATCTCCATGAGCAATGCCGCTCCCAAAACCACCAATAAGGCAGCAGCGGTCATCACTTCACGGGCTTTGGTTTTTGCCAAAATTCTAAACAAAGGATTGAGCAAATATAAACCCGCTATCACCAGTGCCGCCAAAGAAAGCAATGCCAGTCCCAGTTGCTTTAGCACAGAAGTGTCGCCTGCTACATGACTTGGGTCGGCTGGAGCCAAAAATGCCACAATCGCAAGCAGTGGCACAATCAGCAAATCCTCAAACAATAAGATGGACACCATGCGTTGTCCGCTGGGGCTATTAAGTTCGTTGCGTTCGCCCAGCACCTGCATGACAATGGCGGTGGAAGTGAGGACAAAACCTGCCGCACCAACAAAGGCTATCTGCCATGCAAAACCAAATGCCATGCCTACAAGCGTCAGTATAAAGGCTGCCAAAATCACCTGCATACTACCCAAGCCAAAGATTTGATGACGCAAACTCCACAGGTGTGATGGCTTCATCTCAAGTCCAATCACAAATAAAAACATCACCACGCCAAACTCTGCCACATGGATAATAGCCTGTGGATCATGAAACAGCCCCAAGCCAAACGGCCCGATTGCAAGTCCTGCTGCCAAATAACCAAGCACCGAACCCAGCCCCAGTCGTTTAAATAAAGGTATCGCAACGACCGCAGCTCCTAATAAAGCCGCGACAGAGCCAAGCTGGCTTGCACCTTCTGCCGCCATAAATCACTCCAAAAATACAAAAAGCTGATTATTATATCCCAAAAACAAAGTAGCAGCAAACACTGTTGCTGCTACTTTGTTGGTTGTTAAACGCTTATTGTTTGGCGATTTTTAGGTTTTTCACCTGCCAATAGTTCAAAGGATCGTTGCCTGAGAAGCCTTTGACATAAGGTTTCACCAAACGAGGTGCAACATATTGATAAACAAAGATGTTGGCTGCATCTTTATCCAAAACCGCTTCTGCTTGGTTGTACAACTCTGCACGCTGTTCCTCTGTAACATCGGCACCGAATGCTTTATTCAACAGAGCATCAAATTCTGGATTGTTGTATTTGCCGTAGTTGTTTGAGTTTTCTGATTTTAGCGTGTTTAGGAAGGTTGACGCTTCGTTATAATCAGCACACCAGCCACCGCGTGCCATTTGGTACTGTTGTTTGCGGCGTGTTTCTAGGTAGGTTTTCCACTCTTGGTTGTTAAGGGTGATATCAACAAAGCCTAAGTTTTCCTTCCAGAATGAGCTTGCTGCCACAGCGAGCTGTTTGTGCTGGTCGTTGGTGTTATACAGCAGTTCAAATTTCAGCGGATTGTTCTCATTGTAACCAGCTTCGGCAAGGAGCTTTTTGGCTTCTTCGATGCGTTTTGCCTTATCCCAAGATTTCCATTCAGGCGTGTAGTTTTTGATGCCTTGGATTGCCTCTGGGCTGAACTGATAGGCAACTTTTTGACCTTGCTTTAAGATACTATCCACGATGATATCGCGATCAAGCGTCAAAGACAGTGCCTTACGCACACGCACATCATTAAACGGTGCCTTGGTGTGGTTAAACTCGTAATAATAAGTACATAGTTTTGGCGGTACAATGACTTGCGATCCAAACTCATTTTTCAGCTGTACAAACTGCTCTGATGGTAGCGACTCGCCAGTTACATCAACATCACCTGCTTTATAACGCTGTACATCGGTAGTAGGCTGCGGTATAGCCAGTAGCGTTACTTTGTTGATGGTGGTGTTGGCATCGTCATAATACACTGGGTTGCGTTCTAGTACGATGCGTTCATTGACCTGCCATTGAGACAGTTTATAAGGGCCATTGACCACGATATTTTCAGGCGAAGTCCACTTGTCGCCGAATTTCTCAACGGTGGCTTGGTGTACAGGCTTAACCGAAGTGTGAATCATCATTGATGGGAAATATGGCACGGGTGCAGATAAGGTTATTTCCAGTGTCTTATCGTCAAGTGCTTTTATGCCCAATGTGTCCATTGCAGCCTTGCCATCAATAATCTCTTGAGCATTGACAATTTTGGCATCTGCCAGATAAGAAGAATAGGGCGAAGCAATTTCTGGATCGACCAGACGGCGGAAACTATAAACAAAATCTTGAGCGGTTACAGGGTCGCCATTTGACCACTTGGCATCACGCAGTTTAAAAATCCAAGTTTTGTTGTCGGTACTTTCCCAAGATTCGGCCATGCCGGGGATGGTATTGCCGTCCATATCAACAGAAGTTAATCCAACAAACATCTGACGCAAAATGCTAGACTCTGGCACGCCAGATACTTTGTGCGGATCAAGCGATTCTGGCTCGGCACCATTATTGATGGTGATTTCTTGAGTCTGTGCCAGTTCGATATTGGCAAGATCTTCTTTTGCGGTAGCTGTATCAGCTTTTGCGGCTGCTGTATCGGTGGCTTGCTCTTTGTTGCCACCACAGGCAACGAGTAAGGTGCTAAGTCCAAGTGCGACTGCCAAACGAGCTGGCGTGAAAACTGTATTCATAAGACGATATCCTTAATTGTCAAAAGTGTACAACCATCAACCTGCCCATCTCGGGGTTTGGCAAATTGCCTTAAGACCGAAAATTTGTCATGGCAACCGCTGCCTGCAGGTTTATTGTTACCAAAATTCTGCGATGGTTGGTTTATATTGACAAAATGTAACTAAGATGTCAATAGAATTAACAAAAATTGTTAATGTTTTAAGTAATTGAGCAATTTTGCGGTACAATCAATGTATAAGTATGGCGTGGCAATCTGTAGTTGGCGGATTGGGTTTGTTTAAAAAACGAGGTGGGCTGTGGCTTTATTGACAAAATATCAACAAGTGGCATTGTGTGCTGGGCTGCTTATGTGCCAAGCTGCACTGGCAGATGGTCAGACGCTTGGTTATCAGTTGCCGAGCATGGCAGATGGGCAGGGCTTTTATGATAAGCATCGCAATGAGCAGATTGCTGCGTGGTCGTTGCGTCAGATTCATGCAAGCCTGCCTGTGATTGATGATGCGTGGACAAATCAGCTGATTGCCCAAATGAGTGCCGAGATGAATGCTTCGGTACGCAACACGCCTTTGTACACCACAGTGCTTGTCAATGATAACAATATTAATGCCTTTGCCGTACCTGGTGGGCTAATTGGCATGAACACAGGCACGATATTATCCGCCCAGAGCATGGACGAGCTTGCCAGCGTCATGGCACACGAGGTGGCACATATCAGCCAGCGACACTATGAACATCGGCAGGATAATAACAAAAAACTTTTGGCATTGCAGCTGGGCGGTTTGTTGGCTGCCATTGCTGCTTCGGCATCTGGCAGTGGTGATGCGGCATTGATGGCGATGGCAGGCTCTCAAGCATCGGCAGCAGAGGTTGCAGCCAGCCACAGCCGAGAAAATGAAAGAGAGGCTGACAGGGTAGGTATGCAGATTTTGGCACAGGTGGGCTATGACACGCAAGCAATGCCGAAGTTTTTTGGCAGAATGCAGCGACAATTAAGCCTAAACCAAGCCAAAAATGCTTTTGTGCCAAGTTTTGTGCAATCGCACCCATTTACCGCCGAGCGACTCTCTGAGGCAAATGCACGCAGCCAAACCTATCCAAGAGCTTCACAGACTCGCCTAAAGCAACACGCAGTCATCTTTGACCAACTATACTGGCGTGTCAAATACCTAAGTAAGCAAACCACCTATGCTGAGCTTATCGCCAGTTCGGCATATAGCGAAGGGGCAAAGTTGGCATTGGCAATGTATCTGGCGGACAATGGGCAATTTGCCAAAGCCGAAACAACTTGGCTTGAGGTTTCATTGGGCAAGCAAGACCCTTTGATGTGCCTAACTGGTGCTTTTGTGTTTACTGCCAACAAGCAATACGAGCGTGCTAAGACGCTTTTGGCACAATGCCAGCTGTTGTATCCTGAACGGCGAGATTTGCGATTGGCATTGGCAGAGGTTGAATTGTCGCTGAATCAACCAAATGCAGCACTGGCATTATTGACGCCATTGGTGCAAGATGGGTCATCTGATGTTGTTGCTTGGCAGCTGGCTTATCGTGCTTATGATAAGCGGTCGCAGGCAAGTGATGATACCACCACCAAGACCATTGCCACAATCCATGCCTTGCGTTCACGCAGTCAGCTGGAGCTATGGCGTGGTCAGTACACGGGAGCATTGCAGTCATTGGCACAGGCAGAACAGCTTGCCAAGCAGTTGCCACAAGCATCAAGCCTGTTATCAATGCTTGATAAAGACAAGCAGCAGGTGATTGTGGCACGAGATTTTAAGCCCAGATGAGATTGGTGGATTGTTTTGGGCTAAGATTTTGGTTATTGATTTTGGTTGGTAAATCAACCAAGCCAAATAAAAAAGTGGCTGGCGGCTGCATATTTGCAAATCCGCTATGGGTGGAATAATTGAAAAATCACGATTGCTTTGATGCTAAAAAGCACAGAAAATAAACCTTCTGTGCTTGATGATTGTGCCAAGATTAAGGTTGCTGGGTAATTGATTCTAGCCCCTGTGGACGGATTTGGCTTAGGTGTTTTTTGATGGTGGCGATTGGCAGACCTTGTTTTTCTAGGCGTTTTGGGATAATTTGACTGCCTTTTTGACCTTTCATATCAAACATCATAAACAAAAACTCATCTGTCTCGTCCCAGCTGCTGATTGCCGACCAAGGAATTGTGGCTGATTGTGTTGTGCCAGCACGCAGCTGCATACCACGCATTTGTGGCGTGTTCGTCAAGGCAGGTGCAGGCATTGCCATTACCAGCCCGTGCGATTGTACGCCCAGTTGCAGTTGCTCAAATTGCTCAGGCATCTGACTGCTGGCGACTTGTTTTTGGTATTCGCGCTGCATATACCACCGCAGACCCAAAGTGCGTGCCAGCAGATAAACTGCCACGAGCACAAGCATCACCCAAAAAATAATCGTTGAATAACCATTAACCAGCACCAGACCTGCTATCGCTGCAATAACAGTCAAGGCAATGACGATCCATTCGGTGCGTTTGATGGCTTTTAATGAGGTGGCATTGGCACTTTTGTTAAACAATGCCAATTGAGCTTGGCGAAACTCTTGCTCGCTCATATTCAGTGCGATGGGCTTGAGCGTATAAGGGTACAGGGCTTGTGTCATGTTGTTATTCCTATGAGTTAATCTGTCTATATTACCCATTTTGCACGCAAAAATAAACCAAAACTTATAATTTAAGAAAAAAAATTCATTTTTGTGAGCTTTGATGGTCAAATTGGCTTAATTTTAAGGGTAAAATTTGCTATGATATAGTCATATTTTTTCATTGCTTAGATTATTGATATTTTTATAAATAAAATTTAATCTAAAATAAACATAAAAGAGCGAAGTTATCAAAAGGTGTGCTTATGCTAGACCCAAAAATTTTGCGTGGTGAACTGGACGAGTTGGCGGCTAGGCTTGCAACGCGTGGTTATCAGCTTGATGTTAAGTTTTGGCAAGATATTGAACAGCAACGAAAATCACTTCAAGTAACCACAGAAGAACTGCAGGCCAAGAAAAACGCAGGGGCAAAGCAAGTTGGCGAACTAAAGCGTCAAGGTCTGGATACCAGCGAACTGATGGCACAAATGCAGGAAGTGAGCGAGGCGATGAAAACCGCTGAGAATCAGCTGCGAGAATTGCAAGATAAGATTACAACCGCAAGTCTACAGATTCCTAATTTGCCTGCCGATGGCGTACCTGTGGGTGCTGATGAGGCGGATAATGTTCAAGTGCGTCAGTGGGGGCAGCCACGCCAGTTTGACTTTGCCATCAAAGACCATACTGATGTAGCAGAGGGCTTGGGTTTGCTGGATTTTGAGATGGCGGCAAAACTGACAGGTTCTCGTTTTAGTGTGTTAAAGGGTGATTTGGCACGCCTAAATCGTGCCTTGGTGCAGTTTATGCTCGATACACATACCCAAAAAGGCTACACAGAGATGTATGTGCCCTATATGGTAAATGCAGACAGTCTGACTGGTACGGGGCAATTACCAAAGTTTGAAGAGGATTTGTTCAAATTACGAGGCGACAAAGAATATTACCTAATCCCCACCTCTGAAGTGCCACTAACCAACAGCGTGCGTGATGTTATCCTAAGTGCTACAGATTTGCCAATTAAGCTGACTGCCCATACGCCATGTTTTCGTTCTGAGGCAGGCAGTGCAGGGCGTGATACGCGTGGCTTGATTCGTCAGCATCAGTTTGAAAAGGTTGAGATGGTGCAGATTGTGCAAGCGGATACTTCTATGCAAGCACTTGAAGAGATGACCGCACAGGCGGAGAGTATTTTGCAGTCGCTTGAGTTGCCTTATCGTGTGGTGCAGTTATGCACAGGCGATATGGGATTTAGTGCTGTTAAGACTTATGATATTGAAGTTTGGTTGCCATCGCAGAATACTTATCGTGAGATTTCTAGCTGCTCAAATTGTGGTGATTTTCAGGCACGGCGTATGGCTGCCCGTATCAAAGATGGCAAAAAAACCGAGCTTGTACATACTTTGAATGGCTCGGGGCTTGCTGTTGGTCGCACCTTGCTTGCGATTTTGGAAAATCATCAAAACGCCGATGGCAGTGTCAATATTCCAAAAGCACTACAGCCATACATGGGTGGGCAGACACAACTTGCCTAATGCCGAGTCAAACTTGGCTGGTTGCTTGATTTGTTTTTATTTTACCAGCCGATTATTTATTATATCTTAATACATTCATAAAAATTAGGTGGATTTATGCCAACCCAACTTAATCAACGACACAATGCCAATGCCATTCGCATACTTGCGATGGATGCTGTTCAAAAAGCCAATTCAGGCCACCCAGGTGCACCGATGGGCATGGCAGATATTGCCGAAGTATTGTGGCGTGAGTTTTTAAACCACAACCCAAAAAATGCCAAATGGGCAAATCGCGACAGATTTGTACTATCCAATGGGCATGGCTCAATGTTGCTGTACGCACTGCTGCATTTGACAGGCTATGATTTGTCGATTGATGACATAAAAAACTTCCGCCAATTGCACTCAAAAACCGCAGGGCATCCAGAGCATGGCTATGCAGACGGTATCGAGACCACCACAGGTCCTTTGGGTCAGGGCATTGCCAATGCGGTAGGTTTTGCACTTGCCGAAAAAACTTTGGCAGCACAGTTTAACCGTGAAAATCATGAGATTATCAACCATTATACTTATGCGTTTTTGGGCGATGGTTGTTTGATGGAAGGGGTGAGTCATGAGGCTTGCTCGCTTGCTGGTACTTTGGGATTGGGCAAGCTGATTGCTTATTATGACGATAATGGCATTTCAATTGATGGCGAGGTGGAAGGTTGGTTCAGTGATGACACTGCCAAACGCTTCGAGGCATACGGCTGGCAGGTGCTAAGCGTTGATGGCCATGATGCCGAGGCAATTTACAAGGCAACCCAAGCAGCCAAAGCCGAGACGGACAAGCCAAGTTTGCTTATCTGCAAAACAATCATCGGTCTAGGCTCGCCAAACAAACAAGGCAAAGAAGACTGCCATGGTGCACCGCTTGGGGCTGATGAGATTGCCTTGACGCGTGCAGAGCTTGGCTGGGCTGATGATACGCCATTTGCCATCCCTCAGGAGATTTATCAGGCTTGGGACGCAACCGAAAAAGGAGCGGCTTTGGAGGCTCTTTGGAATGAGCAATTTGCCAAATATCAAGCGGCATATCCTGAATTGGCAGCGGAACTTCAGCGTCGTTTGGCTGGGGATTTGCCAAGCAATTTTGAGCAAATTGCTGATGATTTCATTAAGCTATGCAACCAAAAAGGCGAAAATATCGCCACACGCAAAGCCAGCCAAAACACCATCGCTGCTTTTGCACCGCATTTGCCAGAGATTTTGGGCGGCTCGGCAGATTTGGCAGGTTCAAACTTGACGCTATGGTCAGGGGCAAAAGGCGTGCAGCAACACGCAGATGGCAACTATGTGCATTATGGTGTGCGTGAGTTTGGCATGACCGCCATTGCCAATGGCGTGGCGTTACATGGCGGCTTTATCCCTTATACTGCAACTTTCTTGATGTTTATGGAATATGCCAGAAATGCCGTGCGTATGTCTGCATTAATGAAACAGCGTGTGATTAATGTCTATACGCATGATTCGATTGGTTTGGGTGAAGATGGTCCAACCCATCAGCCAGTTGAGCAGATTGCCAGTTTGCGTAATACTCCGAATCATTTTACTTGGCGTCCTTGTGATACGACCGAGACAGCAGTTGCGTGGAAAATGGCATTAACCACAGCCCACGCACCAACCTCGCTAATCCTATCTCGACAAAATCTACCATTTCAGGCACGCACTGATGAGCAGCTTGCCAATATTGAAAAAGGTGCTTATGTGCTTGCCCATGAAAAAGGCGAGCTAAAAGCGATCATCATCGCCACAGGTTCGGAGGTTGATTTGGCGATGCAGGCACACAGCCAGCTTGAGGGCGTGCGTGTGGTTTCTATGCCTTGTGCTGAGAAATTCATGGAGCAGGACGATGCTTATCGTGAGAGCGTGCTGCCAGCTGGCGTGCGTGCAAGAGTTGCTGTCGAGGCAGGCATCACTGACTATTGGTATAAGTTTGTCGGCCTTGATGGTAAGATTGTCGGCATGAATAGTTTTGGTGAATCAGCCCCTGCCAAAGATTTGTTCGCTCACTTTGGCATCACAGCAGATGCGGTAGTCGCTGCGGTGAAATCTTTGATTTGATACAGCAGGCTGATGAATGGCATACTATTTTGGTATGCCATTTTTTATGCCATGATGATGGTAGGATTAATCTGTCAGTCGCTGATATGTTTTAATGTTATTGATATATTTAAATAATAAAAATAAATATTATTAAATAATTTAATGAATTAATTTTAAAGTCAAAATTATCTTAACTTATATTTTCTTGTACAATTAGCTCAATTGATAATTATTTATTATAAATTTTATAATAAATATTTATAAAATAAAATTGCTCAAGATGGTTAAATGATGGCTTTGCCATTGTTGGCATGGTATATCTGCTTTTATCAGCTGTTTGTCAGCCCAATTGCCAATGGAGGTGGCGATAAGCAAAGTTGGCTTGGTGCTATCAAAAAAGAATAAATTATGCTAAAATTGGAAAAATTTTTTATGAAAAGTATAAGGCATGGCAGATTTGGGGGCATTATGTCTGATAAAAATCCACAATTTTCTCGTATTTTGTTAAAACTGTCAGGTGAGGCACTTGCTGGTGGTCGCGAGATGGGCATTGATGCTTCAATCTTAGATCAGATGAGTCTGTCCATTGCTCACTTGCGAGGCTTGGGTGTGCAGGTTGGTATCGTTGTTGGTGGTGGCAATCTGTATCGTGGCTCAACCCTACAAAAAGAAGGGTTGGTAGGGCGTGTAACAGGCGACCAGATGGGCATGCTGGCAACTGTGATGAATGGTCTTGCCATGCGAGATGCTCTGGTGCGTCGCAATATCAAAACTCGTCTGATGTCAGCGATTGCCATTGATACGGTGGTGGAGTCTTATTCTAGTCGTGATGCCATTCGCCATTTGAACAATGGTGAGGTGTGTATTTTTGTGGCAGGTACAGGCAATCCGTTTTTTACCACAGATACGGCGGCGTGCTTGCGAGGCATTGAAATTGAAGCTGGCTTGATTTTAAAAGCAACAAAAGTTGATGGGGTGTATGACAAAGACCCAACCACCCACGATGATGCGGTGAAGTTTGACAGCCTAAGTTTTGATGAAGTGCTTGAAAAAAAGCTGGGCGTGATGGATTTGACCGCCATTGCTCTGTGTCGCGAGCATAATGTGCCACTTCAGGTATTTGACATGAACAAACCCAATGCTTTGTTAAATGTCGTGATGGGCGAGGCAGAAGGCACACGCGTGTATCATTGATATTCATGCCAAGATTTGTGTAATTTTATAAAGCTAAAGGAACTGTTATGATTAATGAAATTAAAAAAGACGGTGAAACTCGTATGCAAAAAGCCATTGAGGCTCTAGAAGGGGCGTTTGGCAAGTTGCGTACTGGTCGAGCTCACCCCGGTGTACTCTCTGGCGTGATGGTGAATTACTATGGTTCAGAAACACCACTAAACCAAGTGGCAAGCATTAATGTTGAGGACAGTCGCATGCTGTTGGTGCAGCCGTTTGATCGCTCGATGGTGCAAGCGGTGGATAAGGCAATCCGTGAGGCGGATTTGGGTCTTAATCCAATGACTGCTGATGTCATTCGTGTGCCAATGCCAGCTTTGACCGAAGAGACACGCCGTGATATGCAAAAAATCGCTCGTGGCGATGCCGAACAAGCTCGCATTTCGGTGCGTAATATTCGCCGTGATATGCTTGGCGATATTAAGGAGCTATTAAAAGACAAGCAAATCTCCGAAGATGATGAACGCCGTGCTGCCGATGATATCCAAAAACTCACTGATAAATTCATCACCACCATCGATGCTCGCCTAGAGAAAAAAGAAAGCGAGCTGATGGAAGTATAATCTTGCCATCTAAAACAACACGGACAATGGGCGTTGTCCGTGTCTTTATCAATCAACACCTGTTTGCATGGCTGTTTGACAGGTCTAATATTGCGATACATATAACATGACAAACACCCAAGATATCAGCACAGACAATATCCCCAAGCATATTGCCATCATTATGGACGGCAATAATCGCTTTGGCAAAGCCAAGCAGTTGGCGATGGGGGCTGGGCATATCGCAGGCAAAGATGCACTGGATCCGATTGTTGAGCATTGTCTGGCAAAAGGCGTGCAGGTGCTGACTGTGTTTGCTTTTTCAAGCGAAAATTGGTCAAGACCAAAATCAGAGGTGGATTTGTTAATGCAGCTGCTTACAAACAGCATTCATGAACAAATACCAAGAATGGATAAGTATCGCATTCGCCTACGGTTCATTGGCGAACGCAGTCAATTATCACCTCAGTTGCAACAGCTTTTGGCTGATGCCGAAGCAAAAACAGCACATTTTGATGCGATGACTTTGGTGATAGCCATCAGCTATGGCGGACAATGGGATATTGCCAATGCTGCTAAGGCACTGGCTCAACAGGTTGCTAAAGGGCAGCTGTCGCCAGAGCAGATTGACCAAGATACTGTTGCTGGGCAGTTGGCTTTGGCGGATTTGCCAATGGTAGATATGCTGATTCGCACAGGTGGCGAATATCGCATCTCAAATTTTCTGCTGTGGCAGGCGGCGTATGCGGAGCTGTTTTTTACAACAACCTTATGGCCTGAATTCACAACCGATGAGCTTGATGAGATGATTGCAGCATTTGCCAAGCGTGAGCGTCGCTTTGGGCGTACCAGTGAGCAGCTACAAAAGTTGCACCAATAAGTCAAGGAGTGATTCATGTGGCAGCGGATTAAAACAGCAATTGTACTGATTGGGATTGTTGGTTTTGCATTATTTGCAAGCTCAATGCCGATTTTTGTTATACCATTATTGGCAATAGCGGTGCTAATCGCCGCCCATGAGTGGACGAAGCTGATGCCAAAGTGGAAACAGCCAGCACAGTTTATTGTCGTGGTGCTGTTTTTGACGCTTTCATCAATTCTTGTACCTGCCAGTTGGGTTTTTTGGTGGCTGGCTTCACTTGTGATTTGGGGCATGGCAGCTGCATGGGTCAGACAGTATCCGAATAAGGAACGCTGGTATGGCAAGCGGCTGGTGTATATGGGCATGGTGATTTTGACCGCTGCCATCACAGCAATGTATGGACTGTGGCACATTTCCCCTTGGTGGCTGATGTATGTGTTTTTGTTGGTGTGGTGTGCTGACAGTGGGGCGTATTTTGTTGGACGCAAATTTGGCAAACGCAAACTCGCTCCCAATGTTTCACCAAACAAAAGCGTCGAGGGTTTGATTGGCGGTATGTTGGTTGCAGGATTGGTTACAGGAATTGTTGGACAATGGCTGCAATTATCAGGGGCGGAATTGGTGCTATTTTTGTTGTTGTCATGCCTGACAGTCTTGGCAAGCGTGCTGGGTGATTTGTTTGAATCTATGCTAAAACGCCGTGCAGGCATCAAAGATTCTGGCAATATTTTGCCCGGTCATGGTGGTGTGCTTGACCGCATTGACTCGCTCTTGTCTGCCACCCCAGTATTTGCCTTTGGGTTTTGGGCATTGTCAAAATTAAACATATTTACCAAGCTGGGTGTGCAATTGCCCTTTTAAGCCACTTTTTACTATACCAATTATTTTTTCATGATGACAATAACAACGCCACAAAAACTCTCGGTACTGGGTGCAACAGGCTCGATCGGTGATAGCACACTGGCACTGGTGCGAGCTTATCCCAATCGCTATCAAATCTATGGCTTGTCAGGCTATGGGCAGGTGGATAAGTTATTTGCCTTGGTGAGAGAATTTTTGCCAAAAAAAGTCTGCACTTCGCCTGAAAATTATCGAATTTTGTGCGAAAAAATACAGCAAGCAGGGCTGGACACCGTGGTGCTGGCAGGCGATGAGGGCTTGATTGAGCTGGCTTGTGATGATGAAGTTGATACGGTGGTTGCTGCCATTGTTGGGGCGGCAGGATTGTCATCAACTTTGGCGGCGGTTTGTGCTTGTAAGCGAGTTTTGCTTGCCAACAAAGAATCATTGGTGATGGCAGGCGAGCTGGTGATGGATGCAGCACAGCAGCATGGTGCGACCATTTTGCCAATTGACTCAGAGCATAATGCCATTTATCAATGCTTGCCACAAGCGGTGCAGCATAATCGTGTGGCAATTCATGATGAGCAATATGGCATTAAAAGGCTGTGGCTAACCGCTTCAGGTGGCGGATTTTTGTACAAATCTATCGAACAAATGCAGCAGGCCACGATACGCGAGGCGGTCAATCACCCCAATTGGTCAATGGGTCAAAAAATCTCTATCGACTCGGCAACCATGATGAATAAAGGGCTGGAGCTGATTGAAGCGTGTCATTTGTTTAATTTGGACGAAAGTCAGATTTCGGTGGTGATTCACCCAAACAGCGTGGTGCATTCGCTGGTAGAATATACCGATGGTAGTTTTTTGGCACAACTGGGTAGCCCTGACATGAAAACGCCCATTGCTCATGCACTGGCCTATCCTGAACGCATTGATGCACAAGTGGTAGGGCTTGATTTGTACCAATTGGCTGAATTGAAGTTTTTGCCACCAGATTTACAAAAATTCCCTTGCTTGACTTTGGCACGCGAGGCGGCAAAACAAGGCACAAAGGCGTGCATCACCTTAAACGCTGCCAATGAAGTTGCTGTGGCGGCGTTTTTGGCAGGGCAAATTCGCCTGACTGATATTGCACGCGTTGTTGAGCTGTGCTTGGCTGATGATGGCGGTACTTTAAATTATCAAAAAAATTCTACCGATGTCAAAGCAGCACTGTCGCAGATTTTGGCACTGGATGAGCAAGTGCGTGCCATCGCCAAAGATAAAATTGCCATGATACAAAAAGGTGTGCGATGAATGCTTTATACATGATACTGGCAGCGATTTGTGTGCTTGGCCCACTGGTGGCGTTGCATGAATTTGGTCATTATATTGTCGCTCGCTGGTGCGGTGTGCAGGTGCAGGTTTATTCGATTGGTTTTGGGCCTCGTTTGTTCTCTTGGCAGAGTCGCCGTTCGGGCATTCGTTATCAAATCGCCGCCATTCCACTGGGTGGTTATGTCAAAATGCTCGATGAACGCAACGAAAAAGTTGCAGAACAAAGCAGGCATAAAGCGTTTAATAATCAGCATCCGCTTAAAAAAATCGCCATCGTTGCAGCAGGTCCTGTGATGAATTTGTTGATTGCAGTGGCGTTGTTTTGGTTGGTGTTTTTGTTCCCAAGTGAGGAGTTAAATACTCGCATTGGTAAAATTTTACCCAACTCACCTGCTGCCAGCAGTGCATTGATGGTTGATGATCAGATTATCAGCATTAATAACAAGCCTACACAAACTTGGCAGCAAGCAGCCTATGCACTGGCTGATGTGATGGGTGAGACAACCAAAGTCGCCGTTGAGATTCGCCGTGATAATGCTACCACCATGCAGGTGGCAGTGCCAGTGGTTGATTTTATGCAGGGCAACTCGGAGACTAAGCAGCCCAAAGATCCTTTAAGTGGTTTTGGCGTGCTGCCTTATCAAGTAAAAATTGAGCCAGTCATTGATGAGGTGCTGCCAGACGGTGCAGGGGCAATGATGGGCTTGCAGGCAGGCGATCGCTTTGTGAGTATTGATGGTGTTATGGTTGATGATTGGCTTGCTGCTGCTCAAATTATCCAAGACAGCCCCGGTAAGATGCTCAATGTTGTTATCATGCGACAAGGCAAGGAGCAAGTGCTAAAGCTAATGCCACGCACAGTAAAAACCAAGCACGGCAAAGTAGGGCAGCTGGGCATCAAGCCTAAGATTGGTGATGAGTTAATACCCCAAAAGTATCGCATTACCATTGAGAATACACCAAGCCAAGCATTCGATCAGGCGATTAAACGCACTTATGATTTGTCCAAAATGACACTGTCAGCGATTGCCAAAATGATCACAGGGCTAATTGGTATCGAGAATCTTTCTGGGCCGATTAGCATTGCTGAAGTCTCAAAGACGAGTTTTGAGCTGGGACTAAAAGAGGTGCTATCTACTGCAGCAATTATCAGCCTTAGCCTTGCGGTGCTGAATTTGTTACCAATCCCTGTGCTTGATGGCGGTCATTTGTTGTTTTATACTTATGAATTGATCGTTGGCAAACCTGTGTCAGAGACGCTACAGGCGGTGGCATTTCGGTTGGGGGCGTTATTGCTTTTATGTTTCATGCTGCTTGCAATTAGTAACGATATCATGCGGTTATTTGGCTAAATGGTATCATATCGCCATAATTAACAAAAAAATTGCGGTTTTTGTGTAGAAACACTTGCCAAATTTGATTTTTTGGCTTACCTTTACACTTAATAAAACTTGGCTGGGGCTTTGCCCTTTGTTGTGGTTTGTAATATTTTTATAAATTTTAAAAATTAAGTTTGGATTAACTTATGCGTAACTCATCTATAAAAGGCTTTAAAATGAAAACAATCGCCGCTGTTGTCGGAATTTTGATGACAGCGACCGCTCAGGCTGCCGAGGTGGTGGCGAGTGATATTGCCATCACAGGTCTTCAGCGTGTTACTGCCGATAGCTTGCAGGCAGTGTTGCCATTTCGCTTAGGTCAGGTGGTCAATGACGAAGCACTGGCAAAAGGCGTGCAAGCCTTGTACGACACGGGCAATTTTTCTGATGTGCAAGTGTATCAACAAGATGGACGCATTGTTTATCAAGTCAAGGAACGCCCCATCATTGCCGAGATTAATTTTGAGGGCAATCGCCTGATTCCAAAAGAAGGCTTGGAGGCAGGTCTAAAAAGCACAGGTTTGGCAGTTGGACAACCGCTAAAGCAAGCCACAGTGCAGATGGTTGAGTCAGAGCTTGCCAATCAATATATGCTACAAGGCTACTACAATAGTGAAATCACCGTCAAGCAGACCGAGCTGGACGGCAACCGTGTTAAGTTGGATTTGACTTTTGCTGAGGGCAAGCCTGCTCGTGTGGTTGATATTAACATTATTGGCAATCGTTATTTTAATGATAAAGAGCTGATTGATGAACTTGCTATCAAAGATCGCACCCTAAATCCACTCTCAAAAGCCAATCGCTATACCCAAGAAAAACTGGCGGCAAGCCTTGAGAATTTGCGAGCCAAATATCTAAATGCAGGCTTTGTGCGTTTTGAGGTAAAAGATGCCAAATTAAATATTGATGAAGAGAAAAATAAAGTCTTTATTGAAATTGCCATCAATGAAGGCGAGCAATATCGTTTTGGACAAACGCAATTTTTGGGCGAAGTTACTTATCCTGTGGCAGAGCTAGAAAAGCTACAGATCTTTAAGGCGGGTGAGGGTTATTCGCAGGCCAAACTGGACGATACCGCCAGAGAAATCAGCAGTAAATTTGGCGATGATGGTTATTATTATGCTCAAATTCGCCCCGTAACACGCATCAATGACACAACAAGAGTGGTTGATGTTGATTATTATATTGACCCTGTGCGTCCTGTTTATGTTCGCCGCATTAATTTTAGTGGCAACTTTAAAACCAAAGATGAGGTGCTACGCCGTGAAATGCGTCAGCTAGAAGGGGCGTTGGCTTCTAATCAAAAAATCCAATTATCACGAGCTCGTTTGATGCGAACTGGATTTTTTAAGAATGTTACCGTTGATACTCGCCCTGTGCCAAACTCACCAGACCAGATTGATGTTAATTTTGTTGTTGAAGAACAGCCTTCTGGCTCATCAACCATCGCTGCAGGTTATTCGCAAAGTGGTGGGGTAACTTTCCAGTTTGATGTTTCACAAAATAACTTTATGGGTACAGGCAACCGCGTGAATGCTTCGTTTTCTCGTTCAGAGACTCGCGAGGTGTACAACCTTGGCATGACCAATCCATATTTCACCGTCAATGGTGTTTCACAGGGCATTAATGCCTACTACCGCAAAACCAAGTATGACGACAAAAATATCAGCAACTATGTCTTGGATTCTTATGGAGCATCTTTGACTTATGGTTATCCGATTGATGAAAACCAGCGAATCAGTGCTGGGCTAAATGTCGATAATACCACCGTTCGTGGCGGTCGTTATATGGGGATTAGCAATGTCAAGCAACTGCTTGATGATGGCGGCTCATTGTCTGTTGATAGCAATGGTATCCCTGAATTTAAACATGATTATACCACCTATAATGCAACTTTGGGCTGGAGTTACTCAAGCCTTGACAAGCCAGTATTCCCCACAAAAGGCATGAGCCATACGGTGGACTTGACTTTGGGTTTTGGTGATAAGACTTATCAAAAGGCGGTATATCAGGGCAATATTTATAAACCATTCATCAAAAATAGCGTATTGCGTGGCTATGCTCGTTTGGGCTATGGTAATAATTTGCCATTTTATGAGAACTTCTATGCAGGTGGCTATGGCTCGGTGCGTGGCTATGATCAATCAACGCTTGGGCCTCGTTCGCAGCCGTATATCGCCGCTCGTTCAGGTCAGGCCTATCAGCTTGGTGAAGTGGTGGGCGGTAATGCGTTGGCAACCTTTGGCGGTGAGCTGATTTTACCAATGCCGTTTAAGGGTGATTGGGTGGATCAGGTGCGTCCTGTGTTATTTATAGAAGGTGGTCAAGTATTTGACACCACAAACATGGATACACAAACCATTGATTTGACCCAATATAATGATCCAAATGCCACAGCAACCAATTATCCGCTATTAACACAGGACAAAGAATTCCGCTACAGTGCAGGCATTGGGGCGACTTGGTACACGCCAATTGGGCCGTTGTCAATCAGCTATTCTAAGCCCATCAATAGCAAGGCAGATGACAAGACTGATAAGATTCAATTCCAGATTGGTAGCGTATTCTGATGACGACGCTTGATTGTATTATCAACGCCATCGAAGCTCGTCAGGCGGTGGCAAATAAAACCAGTTTGCAAACAAACATCAAGATTGATGGCGTGGCAAGTTTGGTGGCAGCCCAGCCTAACCAGTTGGCTTTTTTGGCACAGGCAAAATACCTAGGCGAGCTTGAGCACACAAAAGCAGGCGTGGTGCTGGTATCTGACAAATTTGCCAATATGCTAAAGGCACCGACTGCCACCCAGATTGTCTTGGTAAAAGACGCTTATTTGGCGTATGCCTGTGTCAGTACACTATTTACCCCTGCTGTGTTGGCAACTGTGCATCCATCAGCTGTTATTGATTCATCGTCGACACTTGGACAGGCGGTCAGTGTGGGTGCGTATGCCGTTATCGGTGCAGGTGCAGTGATTGGCGATGGCGTGCATATCGGTGCAGGTGCAGTGATTGGCGATGGCGTGCATATCGGTGCTGGCAGTGATATTGCTGCTATGGTGCATATCGGTGCAGATTGCCATATTGGTGAACAGGTGCGTATCCACAGCCATGCCAGTATCGGCTCAGAGGGTTTTGGCTTTGCACCGTTTGCTGGTGATGGTGGTGTGCGTTGGCAACGCATTGCTCAGCTAGGACGCGTGGTGATTGGCAATCGGGTGCGTATCGGCAGCAATACTTGTATTGACAGAGGTGCGGTAGATGATACCATCATTGCTGACGATGTGATTATTGATAATTTGGTACAAATTGCTCACAATGTGCACATTGGCCAAGGTACAGCAATTGCTGCTAAGGTCGGCATTGCTGGCAGTACGAAGATTGGTAAGAACTGCATTATTGGTGGTGCAGTGGGTATCAATGGGCATCTAAGCATTGCTGATAATGTTACCTTAACAGGCATGAGCATGGTAATCAGCGACATTACCGAGTCTGGTACTTATTCATCGGGCACGGTGGCAATGCCACAAGCCAACTGGCGGCGAGCAGCGGTCAAATTCCGCAAACTTGGCGAAAAATAATTTACATAAGGAAAATTTATGTCAGTTTCACTGATTGATTATGAGCTGCTCAATGAAGCAGATATACAAGAATTGCATGAGCGTGGCGTTGTTTTACCACTTCGCTATGACCAAATTAAACACTACCTACCACATCGCTATCCATTTATGCTGATTGACCGTGTAACCGCTTGCCGTCCAAATGAATGGATCACAGGTTATAAGAATATCAGCATTAATGAAGAATTATTTAATGGTCATTTTCCAGACAATCCAATCATGCCGGGCGTGTTGATGGTGGAGGCGATGGCACAATTGTCGGGGATTTTGGGCTTTATCAGTGCCTCACAAACTTCTGATGATGGGTATTTGTACTTATTTGCTGGTGTTGATAAGGTGCGTTTTAAAAAACTGGTTATGCCGGGCGATCAATTGGTGATTCGCTCAAAAACACTGATGAATAAGCGAGATATTTATAAATTTGAATGCACTGCTCATGTTGATGGGCAATTGGCGTGTAGTGCAGAGATTATGATTGCTCGTCAAAAAGTTGGCAACAACTAAGTTTATTATAGCAAAAAGGACAATCATGACAATCCATCATACTGCCATCATCGATCCGACTGCTGTGATTGACGAAACAGCAACCATCGGGCCTTATTGCATTATTGGCAAAAACAGCACGATTGGTGCCCATACTGTATTACGCCGCCATGTTGTCGTTGGCGAAAATACCACCATTAGCAAGCATAATGATATTTATCAATTTGCCAGCATTGGCGAAAATCCCCAAGATTTAAAATACGCAGGCGAACAAACCTATCTTGAAATCGGTGATTATAACCGCATTCGTGAGGCTTGCACCATTCATCGTGGCACAGCTCAAGACAACAGCATGACCAAAATCGGCAGCCATAATCTTTTTATGGTCAATGTGCATATTGCCCATGATTGTGTGGTTGGGGATTATAATGTCTTGGCGAATAATGTCGGTGTGGCAGGCCATGCTTATATTGGCAATTATGTTATTGTTGGCGGTCAGTCAGGCGTGCATCAATTTTGTCGCATTGAGGATTATAGCATGATTGGCGGGGCAAGCCTGATTGTCAAAGATGTTGCGGCGTTTGTTACTGTTTCTGGCAATCCTGCCAAAGTGCATGGGCTTAATAAAGAGGGTATGCGTCGCAAGGGCTGGTCGGCGGACACCATTAAAGCAATCGATGAGGCGTATCGTGTGATTTTTCGTTCAGGGTTATTAAAACAAGAGGCTTTGGTGCAGTTACAAGCTCTGGCAGATGCTGAGCCAAAGGTTCAACTCTTGATTGACTCAATCAATAACAGCAAGCGAGGCTTGATTCGCTAAGCGTGTCATTTGCCAAATCCTGATACCTGCAATGATTTGTTGCAGGTTTTTTGCATTATAAATATTATTTGTTTGACATTTTTTACTCATTAATTCAAACTATAATAGTCCTTTTCTCACTGGATAATTTGTCTGACTGCTGGCAAGAAGTGCTAAATACCGCCAGCTGTCTGGCAAAACAGTGAAAAGCTAAGCAATAACTTTGGGCATTTTCATAAATAAACAAGAAAATCGCCAAATGTGCTTTGGGTGCGGTGT
The DNA here is from genome assembly GCF_900156515.1 of Moraxella cuniculi DSM 21768. GTDB lineage: Bacteria > Pseudomonadota > Gammaproteobacteria > Pseudomonadales > Moraxellaceae > Moraxella > Moraxella cuniculi. Next base: position 226,808 of record NZ_FTNU01000001.1, read on the forward strand.
GTTGATTATTTAAATTTTATAAAAATAATTTATAAATAAATCAAATAATAACACGCCGTAGAAAATAATAACGCACCGAAGGATTTTCGGTAAAACTTGGAGAGCTTTTATGGCGACACAACGAGAGAGTTGGTCAGCACGCTCTGGCTTTATTTTGGCAGCGATTGGTTCGGCTGTGGGTTTGGGTAATATTTGGCGTTTTCCGTATGTATCCTATGAAAACGGTGGCGGTGCTTTCTTTTTGCCATATTTGATTGCACTGATTACCGCAGGATTTCCGCTGTTGTTTTTGGATTATGTGGTTGGTCAAAAGTACAAAGGTGCACCACCGACCGCTTATCGGCGTATGGTAAAATCAGCCGAAGGCATTGGCTGGTGGCAGGTGGCTGTTTGTACGGTGATTGGTATTTATTATGCTTCGGTGCTAAGCTGGGCGGGTAATTATACCTTGTTTGCTGTCAATCAGGCATGGGGTGAAGATCCGCAGACTTTCTTTTTTGAAGAGTATTTGCATAATGCCAGTGAATTAAGCCTGTCATTTGCACCGAATCTATTCATCTCACTGCTTGTTGTGTGGGTGGTGGTGTTGTTTATTATGTATGGCGGTATCCGTAAGGGTGTTGAGCTGTCAAACAAAATCTTTATTCCGCTGCTTGTGGTGCTGTTTGGTGTGATGGTTGCTAAGGCAATCACTTTGCCGGGGGCAAGCGTTGGCATGGAGACATTTTTTACTCCTAATTGGCAGGCGATGACAGATCCCAAAGTATGGCTTGCTGCTTATGGCCATGTCTTTTTCTCAATGTCTATTGGCTTTGGGATTATGGTAACTTATGCTTCATATCTGCAAAAAAATGCCAATTTGACTGGCTCTGGCTTGGTGGTTGGTTTTGCCAATTCATCATTTGAGCTGCTGGCAGGCATTGGTATTTTTTCGGTGCTGGGCTTTATGGCTCAAGCCTCAGGCGTACCTGTATCTGAAGTGGTCAAGGGTGGTATTGGTCTTGCTTTCATTGCTTTCCCAAAAATCATCTCAACCATGGGCGATGCTGGCACAATCATTGGCGTGTTGTTTTTTGCCTCGTTGTTTATCGCAGGTCTAACCTCGATGGCAAGTATCTTGCAAGTGCCAATTTCGGCATGCCAAGACAAATTTGGCTGGTCAAAAAACAAATCAGTAACCATCGTTGGTGGTGTCAGTGCCATCATTTCTATCGCAATGTTCTCATCGTATAACGCCATCACTTTTGTTGATGTTATCGATCATTTTGCCAATAATATTGGCGTGGTTGTTGGTGCGATTTTGTCAATCATCTGGGTAACTTGGTTGCATAGACAGTTGTTGCCAAAATTAATCAGCCATATCAATGGCATCTCAAGTTTTAAAGTTGGTGCGATCTGGAGTGTGATGCTGACCATCATTACGCCGATTTCATTAATTATTGCCTTGGTGCTTTCGCTAAAAGACCTATTGAGCAAAAACTATGGCGATTATAGCAGCATGACTTTGTTGATTTTTGGCTGGGGCGTGGTTGCTATTTTTGCATTGACCGCCTTGATTTTGCCACGAATCAAAAGCCACCCAAGCCACACTGACTCAACTCAAGGAGAGCATGAATGAACACAACTGCATTGATTGTGATGATTATTGCAATGACGCTAATCTGGGGCGGGTTGATTGCCTCGGTGGTGCATTTGATAAAAAATCCTGACATTGAAATGGACAAAGTGCCGAATAATTAATCAGTTAAAAACACGCCAAATGCTGGCGTGTTTTTTTTTGAGCCCAAGGCAGCGACTGCTACATTTGCCAAATATTGATTGGCTTGGCAAATTGTCTATGGCTTTTATAAAAGTTGTTCGTTATAATAATGCTTTGTCTATCTGACAACGCAAGGACTGGGTTGCTACTTGTGTATCTGATGACAAGTTATTGTCTTGGAGAGAATGACTTGGTCTCATAAAGGATTTGGTATGATTACCGAATATCTGGTCGATGTATCACGGCTGCAATTTGCCGCTACCGCACTGTTTCACTTTTTGTTTGTTCCTTTGACGCTTGGCATGACTTGGCTATTGGTCATCATGGAGGCGGTTTATCTGACGACAGGCAAAGAAATCTGGAAGGACATGACCCGCTTTTGGGGTAAGTTGTTCGGCATTAACTTTGTGCTGGGCGTTACCACAGGCATCACCATGGAGTTTCAGTTTGGGACGAACTGGTCGTATTATTCGCAATATGTTGGTGATGTTTTTGGTGCACCGCTCGCCATTGAGGGTCTGATGGCGTTTTTCTTAGAATCAACCATGGTGGGCTTGTTTTTCTTTGGTTGGGATAGAATGTCGCGGTTGCAGCATTTTGCTACCACACTGCTTATGGCACTGGGTACAAGTTTGTCAGCGTTGTGGATTTTGGTGGCAAATGGCTGGATGCAAAATCCTGTCGGTGCGGAGTTTAATTATGACACCATGCGTATGGAGATGGTGAGCTTTGCCCAGATTTTCTTAAATCCTGATGCACAAAATAAATTTGTCCATACCGTCTCGGCAGGCTATGTAACAGGTGCTTCTTTTGTTTTGGGGGTGTCGGCATGGTATTTGCTAAAAGGTCGTGATATTGCTTTTGCCAAACGGAGTTTTCATGTGGCGGCAGCTTTTGGTTTTGCGGCGATTTGTAGTGCTATTGTGCTTGGTGATGAATCAGGGTATTCAATAGGGCAGGCTCAACAAACCAAGCTGGCAACCATGGAGGCAATGTGGGAGACAGAGCCTGCACCTGCTGGTTTTAATATCATTGCCAGTATTAATGAAGCTGAGCAAAAAAACAACTGGGCGGTACAAGTGCCTTATATGATGGGGTTGATCGGTACTCGCTCGGTGGATAAGCAGATTTTGGGCATTCATGATATCAAAAAACTCAATGCCAAACGCATAATCAATGGTGTAACAGCAGTCAGTGCGTTGGATTTGATGCGTGAAAATAAAGCTCGTGGCGTGGAGAATCCACAGGCATTGATTGATGTTTTTGAGAAGCACAAGCAAGACTTAGGCTTTGGTTTATTGCTCAAAAAATATACAGATGACATGAGCAAAATCACTCCAGAAATGCTCTCAAAAGCGGTTGATGACAGTGTGCCTCGTGTAACGCCGATGTTTTGGTCGTTCCGTATGATGGTCGGCATGGGTGTGCTGATGCTGATTTTGTACACTTTGTGCTTATTTTTCACCTTAAAGGGCAATTTTATGCAGAAAAAATGGCTCTTAAGATTTGCCCTGTTCATGATACCTGCACCATGGATCGCCATCGAGGCTGGCTGGTTTGTGGCTGAATATGGTCGCCAGCCATGGACGGTGTATGGTGTTTTGCCAACCTATCTATCCGTTTCTAATATTGATGTCAAAAATGTCTTGTGGTCTTTGGCTGGGTTTGTGATTTTTTATGTCATCTTGGCGATTGTCGAAATGTATCTGATGGTCAAGTATGTGCGTATCGGCCCTGCAAGTCTCGGCACGGGCAAGTATTTTGGCGAAAAAACCTCGCCGCATTTGATTAACCCAGCAAACAAAACAGAGGTATAGCCATGTTATTTGATTATGAAACACTTAAGCTGATTTGGTGGCTGTTGGTCGGTGTGTTGTTGATAGGCTTTGCCATCATGGACGGTCATGATATCGGCGTGTGTACACTGTTGCCCTTTGTTGGTCAGGACGATACCGAGCGGCGTGTGATTGTCAATACCATAGGCCCGCACTGGGAAGGTAATCAGGTGTGGTTTATTACCGCAGGTGGGGCGATTTTTGCGGCACTGCCTTTGGTGTATGCGACAGCGTTTAGCGGTTTTTATTGGGCGTTGATTGCAGCGTTATGGGCGTTATTTTTCCGCCCAGTTGGCTTTAAGTATCGCAGCATGATAAAAAATAAGGCATGGCGTCAGACTTGGGATTGGTTATTGTTGGCAGGGTCGGCAGTGCCAGCGGTGATTTTTGGTGTGGCGTTTGGCAATTTATTGCTTGGCGTGCCGTTTGCTTTTGATACGCATCTGGTTTCTACTTATACAGGCTCATTTTTTGAGTTATTGTCGCCATTTGCCTTGTTGTGTGGTTTGGTGAGTTTGAGTATGCTTATTATGCATGGCGGTGTGTATTTGGTACATCGTACGGTTGATGGCATTCATCAGCGTGCCAAGCGACTGGCTACATGGGCGGCAGTTTTGACCGTCGCATTATTCGTCTTGGCGGGATTTTGGGTGCAGGGCTTGGACGGCTATGTCATTGTTGGCAATGTTGATACCAATGCTGTGATTGACCCATTGGCAAAGCAGGTGCGTGTGCAAAAAGGTGCATGGCTGAATAATTATTACAATTATCCTGCACTATGGCTATTGCCTGCACTGGGTGTGTTTATGCCATTGTTTACGATGATGTGCTTAAAACTTAAGCGTAGTTTATTGGCATTTGTCAGCTCGGCTGTGGCATTGCTTGGTATTATTGCGACAGCAGGTGTGGCATTGTTCCCATTTTATATGCCATCATCATCAGACCCAAAATCTAGCCTGACGGTGTGGGACGCAACCTCAAGCCAGCTTACCTTGACCATCATGCTGTTTGTGGTGATTTTTTTGTTGCCAATCGTTGTGGCATATACCAGCTGGGGCTATGCCATCATGCGTGGCAAAGTTACCAAAGCCTATATCAAACAAAACGAAAAAACTCTGTACTAATGAACAACTGGAGGGGATTATGTGGTATTTTGCGTGGATTTTGGGGTTGGGCTTTGCAGTATTGCTTGCGATTTTGAGTGCGGTTTGGGTGGAGTTTGAGGACAGTCGTAATGATGCCTTTGCCAAAAAATCCACACAAGACGAGCCTTAAACACCAGCCATCTTGCATTTGTAAGGTGGCTTTGTTGTGCTTTGATTGTTAGCATAAACACAGCACCCAAGGCAAGTTTGCCAATCTTTGCGTGCAATGACTAATAGATGGATTGTTGATTGCAAAAATTGTGTAATATCTATGTGCTAAAATAAACCATTTTGGCAAAATTGGGCGATTGGTCGCGTGGCTTTTTGGCAGTGCAGTAGGTAAATTTGGGTTTGTTATGTCTGTATCAAAAAATTGGCTAAAATCATTCTTGCTTATCGGCGTGCTTGGTGGCGCGGTGGTTTATCCATCACCATCGCTGGCGACGGATTTGTCATCATTATTTGGCAAAATAAAAAATGAGCCAAAATTTCTGCCCGTTACCGAAGCCTTTAATGTGCAGGCTGTACAGCTTGATGATGAGCTGGTACTGACATTTCGCGTGCGTTCTGGTTATTATTTGTACAAACAGCGTTTATCGCTTGACTTGCCACCACAAATCACCGCTGGTGAATGGACTTTTGACAAAGAGCCAATCATCATTGACGACCCAAATTTTGGTACAGTGCCAGTTTTTGATGGCGATGTTGTAGCACGCATAAAATTAACCAGCACGGCAGCGGTGGATAATCAATCAATCGGTATCCGCTGGCAGGGTTGTGCCAAAGCAGGACTGTGTTATCCGCCAGAATTGATTGCCTTGCCTGTCAGTCTGCCAGCAAGTGATGCACCAACGCGAGCGAAGCAGCCCGCCTTGCCATCAAAGACACAAAGCCAATCAACCATCACCTCACCCAATCAGCCCACGCCACCTGTCGTGAGCATACCGCCAGCTGCCGACAATCTGGGCGATAATCAATCTGCAAATAATCAGCTTGACGACCAAACTGCTGTGCAGGACAGTCAGACGGCAAAATACCCGCTCAATCATCGCCTGCCTGATAACAGTAGTAGTGATGATAAGTCGCCCTTGCTGATGATTGCCTTGTTGTTTTTGGCAGGGCTGTTACTGGCATTTACGCCGTGTATTTATCCGATGTTGCCGATTGTCGCCAATATTGTTGCTAGGCAGCACGCCAAAGCCAATGCAAAATACGGCTTTATCTTGTCTTTATCCTACGCTTTTGGCGTGGCAAGTGCTTATGGCATTTTGGGGGTGTTAATTGCATGGTTTGGACAAGCCCTCGGTATTGGCTCTTGGCTACAACGCACCGAAGTGCTGATTGTTGCGGTGATGTTGTTTGTTATTTTTGCATTGATGATGTTTGGTTGGCTGCAATTTCGCCTGCCTGCCAGTATTGCCAATAAACTAACCAACAATGCTCGCTGGGCGGACAGATGGCTTGGCACAGTCGGCGGCAGTTATTTGTCAGGTTTGCTGTCGGCATTGGTGGTGTCGCCTTGTGTGTCGGCACCGATGGCAGGGGCATTGACGATGGTGGCTGCCAATGGCAATCTGCTTTTTGGTTTTGTGGCATTATTCGCCCTAGGTTTTGGGTTGTCGATACCGCTGATTATTGTTGGCTCGCTGCAGGGCAAATGGCTACCAAAGGCAGGTGCGTGGATGCAGCATATTCGCACGCTGGGTGGGTTTTTGTTGCTTGGCGTGGCGTTATTTTTGACCGAACGCTTGTTGGTATCGCCATCAATGTTGCTGCTATGGGCGATATGGTTTGTTGCCTTGGCGATTTGGCTTGCGATTGCTCTTGGTTCATGGCTGCGATTGTTGGCGGTTGTTCCTATGGCTTGGGCGGGATTGCTGATTTATGGTGCAACGCTGGGTGCGATAGATGCGTGGCGACCTTGGCAAAAGCCAGTGCAGACAGCGGTTGCCAATCAAGATATCAGGGTGTACGATTTGGCAGAGCTTGATAAAATTTTGGCAAGCCATGACAAAGTTCTGGTGGATGTTACCGCTGATTGGTGCGTGCAATGTCGCGTGATGGAGCGAACTTTGTTTACCAATCGTCCTGATGAGCTTGCCAGCTATCAAGTGGTCAAACTTGACATTACCAAAACCAATGAACAAAGCCAAGCGATTTTGGCACGCTATCAGTTGTTTGGCCCGCCTGCACTCATTATTTATAAGCAAGGCACCTTGCAAGAAATTTTACTTGGCACAACACAGTCAGAGGTCTTTAAAGCCACTTTGGCAAAATATTAAACTGCAACTGGTCGGTTTTGATAAGCATGGTACGCCAAGTGAAGTTGTTTGTAGTTTTGCTAATCACTTGGTGTATTTATGCTGTGCAACAGAACCTTGCAATATTTATCAAAGATGAGCATGAACAAAGACAAACTTGATGCCAAAGCGTGGCTTTTGGGGTTATTTACCACGACATTATGGGGCATGAATTTTTTGGTGATAGATTTGGGCTTGCGTCAGCTTGACCCATTTTTATTGACCTTTTTGCGTTTCTTTTTTTGTGCCGTGCCTTTGGTATTTTTTATCAAAAAGCCACAAGGCATCTCTTGGGCGGTGCTGTTTTTGTATGGCAGTTTATTTGCTTGTGGTCTGTGGTGGGTGGTGAATTTTGCTATTCATCAGGGCTTATCGGTGGGGCTGTCGGCGTTATTTTTACAGTTCAGTGCGTTTTTTACCATCATATTGGGCGTAATGTTGTTTAAAGAGCGTATCAATCGCATTCAAATTAGTGGCATGATGCTCGCCTTTTTTGGGCTTGTCTTTTTGATTTATCATAAAAATACCGCAAGTACGCTACAGGGCATTGGGCTAATTTTGTTGGCAGCGTTGGCGTGGGCGGTGTGTAATAGCATCATCAAACGCTACAAGCCAAGCGATATGATTGCTTTTATTGTGTGGTCAAGCCTTTGTTCCTTGCCTGCTTTGTTTGTGATGACGCTGTGGGTGAAGGGGGTGGATTTATTCATCAATCTGCCCAGCCAAATGAATGCCGAAGCATGGTTCTCGGTGTTGTTTCAGGCTTATATTACGACAATTGTCGGCTATATGATTTGGAATAATTTGATGCGACAATATCCTGTATCGCAGGTGGCACCGCTGTCTTTGATTGTGCCGATTGTCGGTGCGGTGTCATCATACTTACTGCTTAATGAGCCGATGGATATGATAAAAGTTACTGCAATCATCATCGTGCTTTTAGGCTTGGGTATTTTTATGAATGCTAATAAAATAAAACAAAAATCAGCTGGCTTATCTTAAAAATTACCAAAACAAAGCTGGGTCGGTACACGCAATTTGCATCTGTATAAAATCACACAATTGTATCTTAAAGGCAAGCGATTGCAAAATGGACTTGATTATTGAATAAAAAACAGGCATGATAATCTTACCGAGCAAATTTGTTCACTGAATCGCTCGGTGCTTTTCACTTAAAGACAAAGGAGTTGTTTATGCGTTATGCAAACCCAAATACCGAAGGCAGTAAAGTTTCATTCAAGCCTGCATACGATAATTTCATTGGTGGCGAGTGGGTTGCACCTGCTGATGGCGAGTATTTTGATGATATTTCGCCCGTTGATGGCAAGGCATTTGCCAAAGTCGCCAGATCAAACGACAAAGATCTCAAACTTGCCCTAGATGCAGCACACGCTGCCAAAGAATCATGGGGCAAAACCTCGCCCACAGAGCGATCTAATATTTTGTTAAAAATCGCCGACCGCCTAGAGGAGAATTTGGAGCTTTTGGCGGTGGCTGAAACATGGGAAAATGGCAAGCCTATCCGTGAAACACTGGCCGCTGATATTCCGCTTGCCATTGATCATTTCCGCTATTTTGCTGGCTGTATCCGAGCCCAAGAAGGCGGCATTTCACCAATTGACGAAGATACCGTTGCTTATCATTTTCATGAGCCAATTGGCGTGGTTGGGCAGATTATTCCGTGGAATTTCCCCATCTTGATGGCGGCATGGAAAATCGCACCAGCACTGGCAGCGGGCAACTGTATTGTGCTAAAACCTGCCGAGCAAACGCCTGTGAGTATCATGGTGCTTATTGAACTGATTGAGGATTTGTTGCCAAAAGGCGTGCTAAATGTCATCAATGGCTTTGGCGCAGAAGTAGGGCAGGCGTTGGCAACCAGTCCACGCATTGACAAGGTTGCATTCACAGGCTCAACCGAAGTTGGGCAAAAAATCATGCAATTTGCTTCCGAAAACATCATTCCTGTAACACTGGAATTGGGCGGCAAATCACCCAATATTTTCTTTGCTGATGTGATGGACAAAGATGATGAATTCTTGGATAAGGCATTGGAGGGTTTTACAATGTTTGCCCTAAACCAAGGCGAGGTCTGCACTTGTCCATCTCGTGCTTTGGTGCATGAGAGCATCGCCGAAGCCTTCTTGAAAAAGGCGGTTGAGCGTGTACGCACAATCAAAACAGGACACCCTTTAGATACCGAGACCATGATTGGAGCACAGGCATCAAAAGAGCAGCAAGATAAAATCTTGGGCTGTATTGCCAAGGGTAAATCCGAAGGAGCGGCCGTCTTGACAGGTGGTGAGGCACGCAGTGAGGTGGACGGTGGTTTTTATATTGAACCAACCATATTCAAGGGCGAAAATAGCATGGAAATTTTCCAAGAGGAAATTTTTGGCCCTGTGCTTGCTGTTACAACCTTCAAGGATTTTGACGAAGCCATCAGCATTGCCAACGATACCATGTATGGCTTGGGTGCAGGCGTGTGGAGCCGTGATGGCACAACCGCTTATCGTGCTGGACGAGCGATAAAGGCGGGCCGTGTCTGGACAAACTGCTACCACATTTATCCTGCCCATGCGGCATTTGGTGGCTACAAAAAATCAGGCATTGGGCGAGAAACGCACAAGATGATGCTCAACCATTATCAGCAAACCAAAAATCTGCTGGTAAGTTACTCGCCAAAAGCAATGGGCTTTTTCTAAGCTGTGATTGACTTATAATGATAAAAACTTGGCTTGTATTGAGCCAAGTTTTTTGTTTTGATATACAACCTGCTGTGATGTTTGATAAACAAATGGCTTGAGCGGTGTTTTGGGTTTTAATCTGTCGTGGATAAAGTGGGCTTATAAGAGCGGCTGCTCAAGGCTTAAAAATGGGATAAATATTTTTATTTTTCTTAATAATTCATATCAATAATTGTCATTATCCACTGGATTGGTGATTGGATTTTGGTGTGATAATTACCATAAAAAACCCTGCAAAAATGCAGGGTTTTGGCTGTGTGAGCTTAGTCTTTTTTGTTGATACGATTTTCCCAGAAAGTGGCATTTTTGATGCCAAGTTTGACAGGGTCAAAAGTATAATTGCTCACACCAGCTTTTTTCTGGGCTTCATAATCTTTCAGTGCCAAGATGGCAGGTTTTGCCATAAAGAAGATGAGCAAGATACCAATAATGTTCAGCCAAGCCGTCAGACCAACGCCAATATCGCCAATGTTCCAGATATAACCTGCTGAATTAACCGCACCATAGGCAACAGCAAACATCAGCACGATTTTGATGGCAAATAACGCACCTGTGGTTTTCATTGAGCGAGTCAAATACGCCACATTGGTTTCGGCAATGTAGTAATACGCCATGATGGTGGTAAATGAGAAGAAAAATACCGCAATCGCCACAAAAATACTACCAAAACTGCCAAACACGCTAGAAACGGCCATTTGGGTGAAAGCAGGTGTTGAAATCATCGCAGAGCTAACATCGATGTTTTGGACAATCCAAGAACCCTCAGGCAGTGTGCCTTGGATATTGTACATGCCAGTCATCAAAATCATAAAGGCGGTTGCCGAGCAGACGAACAAAGTGTCAATATATACAGAAAATGCTTGCACGATGCCTTGTTGGGCAGGGTGCTGTACTTCTGCGGCTGCGGCATGGTGAGGGCCTGTACCTTGACCTGCTTCGTTAGAATATACACCACGCTTGATACCCCAGCCGATGGCTGCACCAAAGCCTGCTTGAGCGGTGAAGGCATCACCAACAATTAGGCTGATGACCTCAGGTAATTTGTTGATATTAAACAAAATAATCAATACCGCCATGATGATATAGCCAAGTGCCATAAATGGTACGACAAATTCAGCCACGCGTGCGATGCGTTTGATACCGCCAAAGATAATCAGACCTAGAATTGATACAACCACAAGGGTAACAATCAGGGCATTCATGCCAACTTCGCCAAAGACGGTATTAACCATCTCACCTGGGCCTGTCAGACCAACGATGGCATTGACAACGCCATTGGCTTGTACGCCCGGCAAGAACAATCCGCAAGAAATGATGAACGATAGGGCGACCAAAATGCCATAGAATTTCCCAAAAGCACCACCAAAAAACTTATCAAAATAATAAGCAGGGCCACCACGATATTGTCCGCGGTCATTTTCTTTGTAGATTTGACCAAGTGTGGACTCAACATAGGCGGTTGAAGCACCCAAAAATGCCACAATCCACATCCAAAATACCGCACCGGGACCACCAAAACCAATCGCTGCTGCAACCCCTGCGATATTGCCCATACCGACACGCCCAGCAACCGCAACGGTCAGTGCCTGAAATGAGCTGATACCCTCTGGTGATTCATTGCGAGCAAACAGCAAGCGAATCATTTCTTTAAAATGACGCACCTGCATCAATCGTGTCAAAATACTATAAAATAAGCCTGCTGCCAAGCACAAATAAATCAGTGCAGGACTCCAAATAACGCCATTGATGGCATCAATCATTTGTTCCATAGTGTAAATTCCTTTACCATACCCCAAAGGGTTTACTGTATAAACATCATCGCCGCTCTTTTGGCGATGGCGATGAGTTGCTTTGCTCAAATCGGATACAAAATTGCTACAACCATTGGCATCCGAGCAATATATCCACTTGATAGTTGCAATTTGCCACAAAATTTCTCTAAAATCTAGCAAAAAATGCAATTTTTCGTAAAATTTTATGAATTTTGCCAGATTTTGTTGATTTTTTGATTTTCAGAAGCCAAATAAAGCCTAATTTTGGCTAATTTGACAAGCCCAAAGGTGATTTGCTTGTGAATTTTGTCTAAATTTGGTAAGTGTTGATTGAAAAATCCAAGCAAAGGCGGTATGTTATGGCATGATAAGCCAAGGCTTTGATTATTTATTGTTTTGTGATGTATTGGCAGGTTTTGCATTAACCGTTATTAACCTGCGTTTTGGGAGTGATTATGAAATTTGATAGCAAAAAGCATTTGATTTTGCCAGCTTTGTTGGCGACAACTTTGACAATGTCAGGCTGTGGGTACAACACTTTGCAAGCCCAAGATGAGCAGACGGCTGCCGCTTGGTCAGAGGTGGTGAACCAGTACCAACGCCGTGCTGATTTGGTGCCTAATTTGGTGCAAGTGGTTGAGCGTTATGCTTCGCATGAGCAGGCAGTGTTTGGTGAGGTTGCCGAAGCCAGAGCCAAAGTGGGCAGTGTGCAACTGACTCCAGAGCTGCTTAATGACCCACAAGCCATGCAGCAGTATCAGCAAGCACAAGGGCAGATGACCTCTGCATTGTCTCGCTTGATGATGGTCTCGGAGCGTTATCCAGAGCTAAAAGCAGATGCTTTGTTCCAAGATTTGCAAGCCCAATTAGAAGGAACAGAAAACCGCATCACTGTGGCACGCAATCGCTACATTGAGGAAGTTCGCAGTTATAACACAACCGTGCGACAATTTCCAACCAACTTGACCGCCAAAGTATTTGGTATGCAGCCTAAGCCGAACTTCACTGTTGATAATGAGGCGGCTATTGCAACCGCACCGCAGGTAAATTTTGGTGGCAACAATACAAGCAATGATGGTAAATAATCATATATGCTAAATTTGCTAACAAAAAATGCAACAGCCATGACAGATGATAATGTGGCTACCCATTGGCTTATCAAGGGGTGCTTGTGGCTGCTTATTATCTGGGTGCTGACGGTGCAGTTTGGGCTACAGGCTTTGGCAAATACCGAAAGCTCATACGCATCAGTCCAAGAAGATGAGCTTGCTGCCTTGGTGCTGGCCACCAAGCAAGGTGAACAAGATTCGGTGCTGGGTGAACTTGAGCAATCGGTCGGTGAGTTTGTTAATCAACAAGACAGTTCCGCCAATCCGCCAGAGCCTAAGCAGACAAAAACATCGCAGGCAGCTGCCGTTACGCATGATAAACTTATCCTAAACAGCCCTGTGGTTGATGCTGCTGGCATTTTAAGTGCTGACGAAAAGCAGCAACTTAGCTTGCAATTGCAAAAAATCTATCAAGATGGTTTGGCACAGGCGGCATTGGTAATTGTGCCAACGACCAATGGCATGAGTATTTTTGATTATGCAATGGCGGTGGCAAATCGCTGGCAACTGGGGCGTGCTGATACAGATGATGGCTTGCTGATTGCTGTAGCAATCAATGATAGAAATTTGTATATCTTAACAGGCTATGGACTGGAGGGTGTGCTGCCTGACGCTGCCGTCAAACGCATTATTCGTGAGCAAATTACCCCAAACTTTAAGCAATCGGCATATGCACAAGGTTTGTCAGCAGCCATCGCAAAGATTGACGAGCGTTTGCGTAGCGATCCTGAGACATTGGCACGAGCTGATGCTGCTGCAAGCAATGCAGCCGATGAGGCTGTCGGCATTGATATTATTGGCTTGTTTATCATTGCCTTGGTGCTTGGGTCATTTTTGCGAGTGATATTGGGACGACTCATTGGGTCGTTATTGGGTGCTGTTGGTTTTGCTACTGTTGCTGTCATTGGTGGTGCTAATTTAATCATCGCTGTTGCTGCTGCTTTTGTGCTGCTGATATTATTGTTATTACAAGGCGTCATACCGCTTGGCATGGGCAATCATCGCTCGGGTGGCTTTGGCGGTGGTTTTGGTGGCGGCGGATTTGGCAGTGGTGGCAGTTTCGGCGGTTTCGGCGGAGGCGGTGGTAGCTTTGGCGGTGGCGGTGCAGGAGGGTCTTGGTAATGCAGCTTATTCAATCAACAAAAAGTGTGGCACGGCTGTGTCGTCAGTTAATCCATGTGCCACCACTGCACAATCGCTGGCTAACTGCCGAAACCAAACAACAACTCAGCCAAAGCATTGCAACAGCCGAGCTTGGGCATCGTGGCGAGATTTATTTGATTGTTGAAAATCATCTGCCCATTGCCACCGCCTATCATCAGGATTGTCGCGAGCGTGCCTTGCACTTATTTGCCACGCATAGGGTTTGGGATACCGAGCAAAACACGGGCGTGCTGATTTATTTGAATTTATGTGAGCATGATCTTGAGATTATTGCTGATCGTGGCATTGACCAAAAGGCACATGATGACTGCTGGCAGCAACTATGCCAGCAGACGCTTGATTTGTTCAAACAGGGGCAAATGCAAGCAGGGTTGGCTCGGCTGATTGAGCAAATTGGTAATTTGTTGCGAAAGCATTATCCAGACGATGATACAGCTGGCAATGAATTGCCCAATCAAGTGGTGTATTTGCGTTAGATCCAAGGGTTAAAAACAGGCTAAAAGCCACACGGCTTGTCTGAACTGGCTTGCTGTTTGGTTTGGTAGGATAGATAAGGTCAGTGTTGGCATTGGCTGGCGGTATGATCAATTGACTTAAGCAAACCACTGTTTTGCCAAAAAATTATAAATTTCTCTTGTTTTTTTGCACAAAATTTTGTATAATTTCGGCTCATTTTATATCCTTGTCGTGTTCGTCATCAAGTGCTGTCAAAGGGATAGCCACGACACACAGGTTTTTGTGGAGAACTAAGATGTACGCAGTAATCAAAAGTGGCGGTAAGCAACACCGTGTCAGCGTTGGCGAGACTTTGAAAGTTGAGCTACTAAAAGCCAATGTCGGCGATACGCTAAAAATCGAAGATGTGCTGATGGTGGTTAATGGTGCTGATATTAAAATCGGTGAGCCACTCGTTGCTGGTGCCAGTGTAGAAGCTGAAGTGGTTAGCCATGGTCGTGGCAAAAAGGTGCGTATCGTTAAGCATCGTCGCCGCAAGCACTATCACAAAGAGCAAGGCCATCGCCAATGGTTCACTGAACTAAATATCAAAGCCATTAACGCTTAATTCACTTTTATATTTTGATACCATTGTGGTATTCTTACAGGAGATATTCTCATGGCACATAAAAAAGCCGCAGGTTCTACTCGTAACGGTCGTGATTCTAACCCAAAAATGCTTGGCGTAAAAGTATTTGGCGGTCAAGATGTTGTTGCTGGTAATATCATCGTGCGTCAGCGTGGCACCGAATTCCATGCAGGCGAGGGTGTTGGCATGGGTCGTGATCACACGCTATTTGCCTTGACCGAAGGTGTGGTGAAGTTTGAAACCAAAGGTCAGTTTAACCGTCGCTATGTTTCTGTTTTGGCAAAATAATTTTTGCTGACAGTCTTACAGCCAAAGACTCATCGTGTATTCATGATGGGTCTTTTTGAGTTTAATAAATCTTAAGAATATTATGATTGATAATGTTTTGCTGGCTTTTTTGATTACTTGTGCTGCAGGCTTGGCAACTGTGCTGGGCAGCGTGCTGGTATTTTTCCAAAAAAGCCCAAGCCCTAGGGTATTGGCTTTTGGACTTGCCTTTGCTGCAGGTGCGATGGTATTTGTCTCTTTGACAGAGATTTTTTCTAAGGCGGTGCAGAGCTTTACCACAGGTGGGCATTTGGGCTTTGTGTGGGCGACGGCGGCATTTTTGGCAGGTTTGCTCGCGATTTTGGCACTGGATCATCTGATTCCCAATCCGCACGAAACGCTTGATGTTAACGACCCAAGATTTCAGGATCAAAATCAAAGCTACCTAAAACGCATTGGCTTGATGTCAGCTTTTGCCATCACTGCACACAATTTCCCCGAGGGCTTGGCAACTTTTTTTGCAACGCTAGACAGTCCTACCATCGGGGCACCGCTGGCATTTGCCATCGCTGTGCATAACATTCCTGAGGGTATATCAATCGCCGCACCGATTTATTTTGCCACACAAAACAAACGGCTGACAGTGGTCGCCTGCTTGATTTCGGGTTTGGCAGAGCCACTGGGTGCGGTGATGGGATATTTTATTTTGCGTCCATTTTTATCGCCAGATATTTTTGGTTGGGTGTTTGGCATGATTGCAGGCACGATGGTATTTTTGGCGATGGACGAACTATTGCCTGCAGCCAAGCGGTATTCTGCTGGGCATGAGACAGTCTATGGCTTGGTGGGTGGCATGGCGGTGATTTCCATCAGCTTAGCACTGTTTAGTATGCAGCAATGAACCAAAAAAAGCTCCATCATACATGGAGCTTTTGTTGATTTATTTTTGAATCCATTGGCGGATTTTTTCGCGTTCTTCTTCGCTGGCATTTAGCCACAGTTGCATAAAGCCATCAAGATTGTCTTTGTTTGCTGTATTGGTTGTTTTTGGTGGTTGATTGATGGCAGCAATGGCTTGTTGGTTGCTATTTACTGCTTGATTATCACGACCAAACATATTGCCAATAGCACCTGTGATGCCTGAAAGCAGTCCTGTGCGGCTCTGAGTAGTGCTTTCTTGGGCGATGATGCTGCCATTATGAGCGATTGCCAAGGTTGGGGCTTTGGCATATTCTTTGGCAGCGTTATAATTATTTGGCTGATTTGGCATAATGAGCTGATATTGTTGATTGTCCGCCAAATCTGCCGAAATGGTGATGTTGTCAGATTTTAGGTAGTCGTGGTCGCTGTTGCTGATGTCAAACAGTCTGTCATAGCGTGCGGTGATGACATGACGACCAGCTTCTAGGCTAAAAGTTTTTTGCAAAGGTTGCAAAAGTCCGTGTCGGATTTCTTGTCCATTAATGGCGGTAACTTTGATATTATCATCAACCTGAAGTTCTACTTTGGCGATGGCGATATTGCTGGCTAGGGCGATGCCCAATGCACTGGCGATGGTGATTTTTTTCATAATAATCCTTGTTGTGGTTGGTAAATAAAATATCGATTGTCAATATTCTGTAGTAACTACATTGTCGGCAATCTCAAGCATAAAAGTCTCACGCAGGATAATTTCTTTGGCCTCGTTGATGGTTTTTTTGGGGATTTGTACGCGTGATAATTTGGTAAATAAAGGCTTGATAAATTCCAAAACGCTGATGATGCCACCTGCATTATGAGGGCCTTCGATAACCAAATATTCAAAAATTTCTGCTGGCAGTCTCCAGTTTTTCTTTTTTAAGATGGTATTTATCAAGATGCGACGATCTTCGACATCGTTGTTATCAGGCAAGGTAAGCATGGGTGCCAGCGATAGGCGAGTCTGCAGGTCTAACAAGCTGATTTGTAATTCACGAGCTGGCATGGTGGCAAAATACAGAATCTGCTTGCGGTGTTCACGAATGCGGTTGATGAGATGAAACAAGCCCTCTTGCCACTCTTGCTTGTGGCGTACCAATTGCAAATCATCAATAATAATCAAATCAAACAGCTCAAGACCAACAAGAGATTCGGCATGGGGATCTTGTTCTATGATTTCGCTTAAGTTTAGGTTGATGACCATCTTACCTGTATGTCGTGTGTATTCATTGTAGATGGCGTTTGCCAAATGCGTTTTGCCAAAACCGCGATCGCCAACAATAAATAATTCGTGCAGTTTGCCATCGCGTAGTTTGGTGATGGCCTCCAAAATTGGACGAAAACTTGCGGACCGAAAATCGTCCAAAGTGATCTCTGGGCGAAGATCAAGGTTGATAAGGTCAAAATTACTTGCAGAATCTTGTAGCGTTTTGCTCACGATTATTGCCCCAATTGTACGATAAATTATTCAAACATCACTGTTTGTGCCGTTGTTATTGTTGATTGAATTTTGTCTGTGCTGACAGTTTCTTGGGTATTGTGTTGCTTATATATAGCACATATTGTATATTCCAATCAATAACTTTGTCAAATTTTATCGGTTTGTTGTGTTTTTGGGTGAAATATCATTCATCTTCCCACAGTGGTAACTGCCTTTGACCCTTGTGCCATTCACTGCCCAAATAAGCCTCATAGGCATAGTGAAATAGCACATTAATCACTGCCGAAACAGGCAGGGCGATAAGCATACCAACAAAGCCGAACAATGAAGCACCTGCCAGCACCGCAAAAATCACCCACAAAGGCGACAGACCGATTTTATCCCCCAAAAGCAGTGGTTGTAAAATATAACCCTCAACCGCTTGCCCAACCATAAATGCAGCAAAAATCAACCCCAAATAAACCCAGTCAAGCCCAAACTGGAATACCCCAGCAATCAACGCTGCAATGATGCCGATACCAAAGCCCAAATACGGCACAAAACTGGCAATACCTGCCATAATGCCGATAATCAGCCCCAGCTGCAGGCCAATCAATTGTAGTTGAATGGCATAAATCGCCCCCAGTAGCAACATGACCAGCAACTGACCTTTGGCGAAATTCATCAAAGCACGGTCGCAATCTTTGGCGATGCTAACAACTTTTTTGGTATAAGGTTTGGGTATGGCAATCCGCCAAGTTTCCAACCGTTTATCCCAGCCGAGCAAAAAATAAAAGGTCAAAATCGGCACCATAACCGCCAAGCCAATGTTATTAGCAGCAGACATACCAGAGGTGAAAATTTGTTTGATGATGCCTTGTGCGTCCGAAACTTGATAATTGTTTTGCAAATAGGCAATCGCCGAATTGGAAATCAAGTCAATATCCAGCGGCAGAAGTTGGTTGTCGGTATGCTGAGCAATCCACGCACGACCAGTGTCATTATACCAGCTGATAATCTGCGGCAGGGATTCCCACAGAAGCTGCAACTGAGCCCACAGCATTGGCACAAGCCAAATAATCAACGCCGCCGCGACAACGATACAGCTGATATACACCACCGAAATTGCCAAAATTCTCGGCATGACAATTGATAATTTGCTGACCGTGGGATTTAAAAAATAAGCCAAAATAAATGCAGCAACAAAGGGGGCGATGACACCCTTCATTAAAAACAACGCATAAACAAATATGCACAGTGCCACCAAAATAAATAAGCGGCGAAAAAATGGGTCAATTTTGTGTGGATACATGGCAGTGGCTAAAAATGGCAAATAAATATCTATTGTAGGCGATTTTTGTTGAATTTGCACCTGATTTTGTGTATTTTTTCTGTGCATTTGCTGACATGGGAAATTCGGGCAGCTTTGGTGAAATAATTTAGCCAATGATGATTTTTTCGCTGAAAATTTGGTATAATTAAGCAATTGATTGTGTATTTATGATTGATGATTTGACGATTAAATACTTTTTATTTTTCAAGATTGATAAGGGCAAAGCATGACCGAACAAACTTCATTAAGCTATAAAGATGCAGGTGTGGATATCGATGCAGGTGAAGCATTGGTTACACGCATTAAGTCAGTTGCCAAGGCAACCAGTCGTCCAGAGGTACTGGGCGGATTGGGTGGTTTTGGGGCATTGTGCCGCATTCCAACAGGATATAAATCACCGCTTTTGGTGTCGGGTACAGATGGGGTTGGTACAAAATTAAAATTGGCATTGCAGCTAAATCGCCATGAGACCATTGGACAAGATTTGGTGGCAATGTGTGTCAATGATTTACTGGTCTGTGGTGCCGAGCCGTTGTTTTTCTTGGATTATTATGCTACAGGCAAACTTGATGTTGATACGGCAGCAACGGTCATTGCAGGCATTGGCGATGGCTGTAAATTGGCAAATTGTGCCTTGATTGGTGGCGAAACTGCCGAAATGCCAGGCATGTATCAAGACGAAGATTATGATTTGGCAGGTTTTTGTGTTGGTGTTGTTGAAGAATCTGAAGTCATCACAGGCGAACATGTGCAAAAGGGCGATGTGCTGCTTGCTTTGGCATCAAGCGGTGCCCATTCCAACGGCTATTCACTGATTCGTAAAGTACTTGAGCATACTGGGGTTGATGTGGCAACTTATCAGCTTGACGGTAAGTCGTTGGCAGATGTGCTGATGGCACCAACTCGCATTTATGTCAAATCGGTCAATGCCTTACAAAAAACCTTGGGCAATGCCAACATTCATGCGATGGCACATATCACAGGTGGTGGCTTGACGGAGAATTTGCCACGAGTATTGCCTGAGCAATTGGCAGCTCAAATTGACACAAAGAGCTGGCAGTTGCTAAGTGTATTCCAGTGGCTACAACAAGGCGGCAATATTGAGACTGCCGAGATGTATCGCACCTTCAACTGTGGCGTGGGTTTTGTTTTGGTTGTGCCTGCCGACAAAGCACAATTGGCACAGCAGGAACTTGCCAAGCACGGAGAGCAGGTCTGGCAGATTGGAGAGATTGTTGAGAGAGATAGCCAAGCTGTGGTGTATGTCTAATGCCAAATCAATCTCGCTTAAAAATTGCCGTTTTGGTTTCTGGCAGTGGCTCAAATTTGCAGGTAATGATTGATGCCATGCAAAATGGTTCGTTGCCCATTGAAATTGTCGGTGTCATCAGCAATCGTGAAGATGCTTATGCCGTCGTGCGTGCCAAGACGGCTGGCATCCATGTCAGTGTGTTATCGCACACCACAAGCGGTAAACGCATGAGTATCGCCACTTTTGAAAAACATGCCTTGGAGCAGCTAAACACATGGCAACCTGATTTGGTGGTACTTGCAGGGTTTATGCGTGTGCTGTCGGCTGAATTTATCCATGCAGTACCATGTCCGATGATTAACCTGCACCCATCGCTCCTGCCAGATTATAAGGGATTAGATACGCATCATCGTGTGCTCCGAGCAGGTGAGGCTTATCATGGTTGTAGCGTGCATTTGGTTGTCCCTGAGCTAGATGCAGGGCAGGTGCTGACACAGGCTTGGTTGGCAATTTGCAGTGATGAAACAGCGGAGAGCTTGGCGTTGCGTGTTCAGAAGCTAGAGCATCAACTTGTACCGTTTACGCTGGAGCTAATCATCAAAGGCGTGCTAAATCTAGCCACAATCCAAGCAGGGCAGACAGAGGGCTTTGTGCCATTGCCGTATCGTTTATGGTTGGATTGATAATCTTTGGCTTTGCTAATAAAACACCATCAAGCTTCAGGTCTGATGGTGTTTTAATTTGTTGATAATTTGCACGCCTTGATTGGGTTTGGCATAGGCTGGGGGTTTGTGTGGTTGAAAAATTGTTCCGCGATAAATGAGCATTTGGCAAATACAGCAGCAAGCATGGCGATAAAATCGTACTTAATTTGGTCGATTATGTGAATCTTTGATGACTTGGCTGCTTTGCCCATTGTGTCAAGTTTCAAAGATGGTGCATTATCCGCACCAAATTAGGCTGATAAACTTCCGTGAGTAATGCGTTTTATAGATAAGCAAAAGCCCTTAGTTATAACTAAGGGCTTCTTAATATGGCTCCCCAACCTGGGCTCGAACCAGGGACACACGGATTAACAGTCCGATGCTCTACCGACTGAGCTATTGGGGAATGTCGGTATCTTTCGGCTTATTGCCTCAAGATGTGGCATATTATAGCAGGTTATTTTTGCTTGTCAAGCATTTTTTATAAAAAAATCTAAATTTTTATAAAAATACCAAAGTACCGCTACAAAGGGGAACCATGAACCGTGAAGTTCAGGGCGGATAAGAGTCATACTTATTACGGCTTCCTGATTCATCGGACGATGCAGGCCTGCTCAACAAAGTATGTAACCCAAATCCTAAGATAAGATTATCGGCTCAGGAAATACGCTTTGCTGGCGAGTACTCCAGTGTTGTGTAGTATAGCAAATTTGGGAAAATTTTCAATAGAAAAAATGCCAAAAAATTCAGTAACTGATTGAATTTTCGGCAAAAATATTTTATTTTCTATAATAGGAATGGATTAAGAGCAGGCATAAAAATACCCATCATAATGCTGATGGGTATTAAGTAAAATTGCAAAATTATTTGATTTTTGCTTCTTTAAATAGCACATGCTGGCGAATTTTTGGGTCAAATTTTTTGATTTCCATTTTGCCAGGCATGGTGCGTTTGTTTTTGGTGGTGGTGTAAAAATAACCAGTACCAGCGGTAGAAACGAGTTTAATTTTATCTCTCATGATTGTATCCTTCTAAAACGATGTAATGTGTCAAATCTTAGATTTTTTGACCTTGTGCGCGTAGATCAGCAAGCACTTTGTCAATGCCATGCTTGTCAATGATACGCATACCTTTAGAAGAAACACGAAGACGCACAAAACGGTTTTCAGATTCTACCCAAAAACGATGGTTGTGTAGGTTTGGCAGAAAACGACGACGAGTTTTGTTGTTTGCGTGTGATACATTATTACCCACTTGTGGGCGTTTTCCAGTCACTTGACAGACTCGAGACATGGTGAACTCCTAATCTTGGTGGCACGGATATTGAGCGGTATCGGGTGTGCCAGTTGCTGCTAGGTGCTATTAATGCGGTATGGACACAGCACAGATAAGCAGAACTTATTCATGGTTAGGCCACTTATTTCTTACCGTTAAAGGCGACGACAATCAAGAAGTAGCAAAAAATTAAAGCCAAAATTATACATGAAAGAATTAAATTTGGCAAGAATTTTATCAGATGAACTGCATTTGGCGGTGCATCTGATGATGTATTACGCTTTTGGTGTCAGGGCATTTTTGGGCATGCCAATTCCTTGCCAACCGTAGTGTAGAAAATTGCGGATATTGGCATGATCACTGCCTTCAGGATTTGCCAAGACGGCACGATAATGCTCGGCAAAAAGCGATAGGGTATCAAGCTGATTTAGCCCATGTAATTTGGCAAGGCTAAAGACTTTGGCACTGCCTTCATTGGTGCCAGCGGCGTTATTTAACTCGCCATTGCTAAAGCTGATTGGCGTGTAGTGATAATTTGTTTCAATAAAAGTTATCACATCGGCAAAGTTGAGGCGTTGATCGGCAACACCTGCCAAAATGCGTGAAATATCAGTCATTTGCATGAACCATCTAGTTTTTGATTATCGGTTGAAATAGTCATCATCATCAAAAGAAGGGGGTGCAAAATTACCACCTTGCTCCAAATGACTCATGTGCATTTGCATAGAGCGTTCGTGTTGAATGCGTTGATAGATTTCTTCGCGATGTACAGCGATATCTTTTGGGGCATTCACACCCAAACGAACTTGATTGCCCTTGACGCCCAAAACGGTAACGCTGACCTCATCGCCAATCATCAAGGTTTCGCCGACACGACGGGTTAAAATTAGCATAAGTTACTCCTTATTATGTGCCAATATGCGTTGTTGTTAGCCCGATGAGTCCATCTATTATGAGAGCATACTGGCGAGGTGATTGGGCAATGCCCAAAAAAAATCTGCTCAATACAATATTATAAATCGCATTGAGCAGATTGTCAGCTGATTTTGCACAGACTTTGTTATTTTTTGTTTAACAAAATATATCAAGTGGCACCATCATCAGCTGATTGTGTAATTTATCTTAAAATTATTAAGGATAAAATTACAAGCCAGCCACTTTGCTTTCGCCATCTTGGCGATCCAGTCCAAAGGCAGTGTGTAGCTCTTTGACAGCTTTTTCAAGATGCTGCTCTTGGATTAATACCGATACTTTGATTTCGCTGGTTGAAATCATTTGCAGGTTGATGTTGTTGCTTGCCAAGGTATCAAACATTTTACTGGCAACCCCTGCGTGCGAACGCATACCCACGCCAACGATGGAGACCTTCACCACATCATCAGCACCCGAGATTTCGCTGGCACCGATATCATCTTTGACACGCTCGTTGAGAATTTTTAGGGCTTTTTCATAATCGCCACGCTGAACGGTGAAACTAAAGTCAGTCAAGCCATCAACAGAGGCATTTTGGATAATCATATCAATGTCAATGTTGGCAGAGCTGACAGGGCTTAAGATGGCTGAGGCAATACCAGGGCGATCGGGTACGCCACGCACGACAATTTTTGCTTCATCACGGTTGAATGCGATACCAGAAATTACCGCTCTTTCCATATCATCTCCTTCGTCAATTGTAATCAAAGTGCCAACATTTTGTTTAAAATTATCATCAAAAACGCCATCTGCATTGTCATCAAAACTTGACAAAACTCGCAGTGGCACTTGGTATTTGCCTGCAAATTCAACCGAGCGAATTTGTAGGACTTTTGAGCCAAGACTTGCCATCTCAATCATCTCCTCAAAGGTGATTTTGTCAAGTTTTTTGGCTTTTGAGGTAACGCGTGGGTCAGTGGTATAGACGCCATCAACATCGGTGTAGATTTGGCATTCATCAGCTTTTAGGGCGGCTGCCAAAGCAACGCCTGTGGTATCAGAGCCACCACGACCTAAGGTGGTTACATCACCATGCTCGTCAATGCCCTGAAATCCTGCAACAACAACAACACGACCAGCATTTAGCTCATGAAAGATGGCATCGGTATCGATGCTTTGAATGCGTGCTTTGGTATGCGTATCATCGGTACGAATGGCAACCTGACCGCCTGTCATCGATTTGGCTTGTATGCCGATGGCTTGTAATGCCATTGACAATAGCGAGATAGAAACCTGCTCACCTGTGCAGACCATTTGATCGTATTCACGAGGGTCTGGGTCATTGGTGATTTCACGAGCGAGGCCAATCAAGCGGTTGGTCTCACCGCTCATTGCCGAAACAACGACCACAACTTGATGACCGTTGTCATGCCAACGCTTGACACGAGCGGCGACATTTTTGATGCGGGTGATGTTACCCATCGAAGTCCCGCCGTATTTTTGAACAATTAATGCCATTTTGTTTCCTTAAATGAACCAATCACCCAAGATGATAAAAACCCCAACGATGAAGTTTGTAAAATAGATTGTCTAATTTTGCTGTTATGCTACAAAATTTAACTCTTGCGTATTGTAGCCCATGCGTTTGATAAGGGCAAGCGTTTTTGTGGTCAAGGGTGTATCCATTGGCTGAAAAATCATAAAACAAATCAGCCAAGCGTCAATTATATCTTGTTATAATAGCTTGTCATGAAAGCCTTGTGCAAATTCGCTGTGTTTTTTAGTATCGCTATTAAAAAATTCAAAGCCCAAGCATTTAATTTCTTGATATTCGCCAAAATGATTACAATCAAATTTAATTTGGCTAAGATTTTCCAAATTTATCAAGGCTTGCTCTTTCCAGTCGTCTTTTTGTAATAAATGTCCGCCTTTGGGTTCAAACAGGCATTGATAATACATTTGTTTATTTTGTACATCATTGATTATCATCATATAATCAGGGCTAAATCGCCGACCATCTTCTATATTAAATAGATAATAATCCAATTCATTACGAATTAAATAAATCTCGGCATTTTTATAAGTTTGCTTTAATTTATCAATTTGACTGGCGATAAATTTTACAAAGCGTTTTTCTTCACTTGTGCCATAATTTTCGCTATAAGCATACCAATCAGCGGTATTAACAGCGTATTGCAATTCTTCTTTGTCGTGGCTGGATTGAGCTTTTGCTCGTTCATCGGGTGCAATGAATGTTTTTTCGCCTTGTTCATTGATGGTTGGATACGCTACAAGATAAATGTTCTTTTGTTTTTGAAAAATGGCAGACAAAGGTTTTGGGGTAAATAAACTGCTACCTTTGACAATGGGCAGATATTTATCAATGGCTTTTCGCACCTCTGGCAAAATACTGCCAATCAGCATTTGTAGCTTTTCATGAGCGGACAAATCATCAATGTCTTTGCCTTGAACATGGCCATATTTGATATCATATTTAGGCAAATAAATATCAATCATCTCATCAATACTGCTTATACCCATGATATGTTTTTTTAGATTATTTAATCTAAAAAAACCGTTTTCTGCCAAAATCAATGCCTTATACAACAAATGCCTTGAAAAATATTTTGCACTGATTTTGATGGTTTTGTAGCTTAGGGTAGACAAGGCGGTGTTTTGCTCTTTGTCCGTCAATGTATGCGTATGCAATTTATAACTGCTGGCAATGATTTGTCTGTTAAAAGTCAAATCAATGTCGCTTTGTGTGTTTTTTGAGCGGAATTCTTGGCGATTGACCAGTACAAAGCCTTTTTGATAAGTTTGGCTTTCTAAAAATTTGGGTTTTAAATGAATGGTGCGTTTTTCTACGCCTTCACTGATAATTCCCTCGCCAAGCAAATCTTTTTGTAAATTTTCCAAAAATGTCCCTGTTTTGACAAAATGATAATAAAAGGTTTCTAGCATTCGCCCATTATCATTTGGGTTTTGGTCAAATTTACGCTTAAATGGGTCGGTGCCATACGCATTATCACCGCTAAATAAATCATCGCGGTGATAACTTTTTGGCAATTGATAAGGGTAAAGTCTGGCTCCACGCCCAATCAGCTGAATGTCTTGCAAAGAGACTTTTTTACTTTCTGAAATGTCAAAATGGACAATGTCATATAGGCTCAACACATCCCAACCTTCGTTTAGGGCATTAACCGAAAATATCGCCCGAATGGTGTTTTTAGGGCTGTCAAGCAAGGGCAAAAGCTCGGCTTTTTCTTTGGTTTTGCTGTTATAAATCATGGTGTTGTTTTCAGAAAATCGCTCTTTGATATGAGCAATAAAAGCACCGAGTCCTGTGGTGTCTTGGGTGGTAGCAAGGTTGGCTTTGGCGGATTTTAACCAATAAAACATTTGGGCAATCATCAAGGATTGGGTGTCAAACAAATCCTTTTTTTCTTCTGCCATGCGTTCTAAGTGCTTTAAATCTTCTGCCCTAAGCGAGCTGATGACTTTGTGAAAAAACGCTCTGTCCTCCTCGCTTTGGGCGATTTTGACAGATTTAATCAATACAACAGGATTGATAGCCACGCCCATTTCCCGCTCAGCAAGCAGACGGCGGTATTCGCTCAATACCACTGCATTGACAATCAGTAGGCGTTTTTGGTCGGCAATTTGGGTTTCGTTATTGTATAAAAACGCCACTTGCTTGCTATAGCCATCTTTGTTAAATGCCAAAAAGTCGTATTTATAGACCAGTTTATCTTTATATTTTTTATGAATGTTTTCATTTTTTAAATCCACTGTGGCGGTAAATTCCAGCAGTAAATTTTTAGGATTGGCGTGCAACACCGATTGCACGGCTGTTTCCCAGTTGTTTTCGTCCGCCACTTCGGTTTTTTTCTTGGTATTGACATTGAGCCTGTGAGCCTCATCAGCAATAATAATGGTATCGTTTTTGACAAAATCCTCAGTGCTAATGCTGTTTTCTTTGGGGTGATTGATACGCTCATACAACATTTGCGTACTAAAAAACATAAAGTTAATGCCTGATCGCTTACTGTCCTCAAAGCGTTCTATGGCTTTTGTTGGTGTGGTTTTGCCATTAAATTTAATTTGTTTTTTAAACAAATATTTATCAAAATTTGGGTCGGTAAAATTTGCCAACGCCTGCTGTTTGATTTGTACTTGATGCACCAAAAACACAAAATTACGATAACCCCATTCGTATAAATACAGCACAATCGCCGCCATTGTCAGCGTTTTGCCAGTGCCTGTTGCCATATTAAATAAAATGTGTTTGGCTTTTTGCATTTCGCCACTTTCAAACAAATAAATAAAATGCTTAACCGCCTCTATTTGATAATCACGCAAGGTGCGTGATAGATTGTCTGTAATAAATGCAGGCATTTCAAAGTCAAGCGACCACTGTTGATAATCAGGGTCGTTTTTGATTTGATTAAACAAAAATTCGTTTAGCGTGTCTTTTAATTTTATCTTTTTTGTCATGATTATGCTCCATAAAACGCTTTTGATAAGGCTTTTTCGTCATCGCTTACTTTAAAGCGTGTATCATCCATATCGGCATAATTAAGATAAAGTTGATTTTCATCTAAGACATTGATTAAAATTTCTTTTCGCTCGTCTAGGCTGATTTGATTGTCATCGGCATCTTTTTTGTAGGCTTTTTGAAAATCATCTTTATCAAACCAAAATTTAAAAAACGCATTTTTTGCCATCTCGTTATAGACAGTATCTAGCTCGCCCATGGTTTTGGCATTTTGGATTTTTTCCATAAAATACAGATTGTATTTTTTAAGTTCAAAATACACAAATTCACCACCGCCTTGCCAATCTACCGCCTTTGAAATACCGCCTTGTTCGCCATTTAAGACATGAATCAGACGAGTAAGGGTAATATCCTCAATATAATCCATCTGTTCAATACCAATCCAACGCCGTCCCATTTTATGAGCCACCGCACAAGTGGTTCCAGAGCCTAAGCAAAAATCCAAAACTATATCATTTTTATTGGTTGCAATATGAATAATTCTTTGTAATAATTTTTCAGGTTTTGGTGTATCAAAAACCGTTTTGCTATCAAATTCTTTTACTTCTTTTTTGGCGTCTTGGTTATGTCCAACTTCGGTATATTTCCAAATAGTTAGTGGCGTAACTCCATCTTTAACTTCCGATAAAAATCTTTTTATGGCTGGAACATTATTGCCATCTTTTCCAAACCAAATACGGTTGTCAGCAACTAATTCTTCATAACCCTGTTTTGTTGTTCGCCAACTTGTGCCTTTTGGTGGATTGCAAATCCTACCATTTGGCGTAACTATGGTAAATAATCCAGATGTCTGCTCATCTTTTCTTAATAAATCACCCGCTTTCCACAATCCCCTTGGATCATTATCAGGATTTTTGTAGCGTGCATTCATTTCATCAGTTCTTGGCAACAAATTTGGTCGCCAGTTTTCTTTATTTTTGGCAAAACAAATAATATGGTCATGATTATCACTAAACCATTTTGCGTCATTTTGTGGTGCGTACTTTTTCTCCCAAATTAAATTATTAACAAAATTCTCACGCCCAAAAATCTCATCCATCAAAACCTTTAAATAAGCCTGTTCATTATCATCAATAGAGACAAAAATCACTCCATCATCACGCAAAAGTTCTTTGGCGATTTCTAGGCGGTTTTTCATAAACACAAGCCACGATGAATGATTGAAATTATCGTTGTATTTAAAGCTGTCCGAACCTGTATTATAAGGCGGATCAATATAGATAAGTTTGACTTGACCTACTAGGCGGTCTTTTAGAGAGTGTAGGGCAAGTAGATTATTGCCTTTGATAAGGAGGTTTTGGGTAAGGTTACCACTTTCATCAAAAAACGCTTGACTATTTAATGGGTTAGGCGAACAATGGTTGGTTGGTTGGTTGGTTGGTTGGTTGGTTGGTTGGTTGGTTGGTTGGTTGGTTGGTTGGTTGGTTGGTTGGTTGGTTGGTTGGTTGGTTGGTTGGTTGGTTGGTTGGTTGCCATCGTTGCGTGCAAAATGACGGTAATTTGTCAATACCTTTGGTTCAAAAAGCGTATCAATATCTTGTCCGTCCATTTTTAGATGCAAAAAGCGTTCACTGCGTGCTGTATCCTCTTTATTCATGCCCGCCTCTAACACGGCATCTTTAAAAGGAAAATTTAACACCACATTGTCTTGATGGGCGATAAAGCCATCTTTGTTAGTCAGTCCGATTTTGTTGCTGTGGGTGGTATAGCGACCCTTTTCAAAAGTGTTGTTTGCCATAATTTTACTCGCTGGATAAATAAAACTGATATAAATAAGGACGCATGACACGCCCTTATTGTTTTTTGATTAGTTAAGCTTTGATTGTAAAGTCTCTTGCAGCATGGCAAGGGCAGTCTCAAGCTGTGTGATGTTGCTTGCACCACCTTGGGCAAAATCAGGCTTGCCGCCACCTTTGCCATCAAGTTGCTCGCACAATTGCTTGATGATGTCGCCTGCTTTAACTTTGTTTATAAGCTCTTTACCAACGCTTGCGGTTAGGGCAATTTTGTCGTCATGAACGCTTGCCAATACTGCCACGCCGTTGTGCAGTTTGGATTTTATATCATCTGCCAATGAGCGTAGGGCTTTGGCATCTAATCCATTTATGGTGGTAATAAGCACTGGCACATCGCCAATGTGAACAACCTTATCCATCAAGGATTTAGCCTCTAGGCTGGCGAGTTTTTGGGTGAGTTGTTCTAGCTGCTTTTCAAGCTCTCGCTGCTTGTCGCTTAAGCCTGTAATGCGTGGCAGGATTTCATCTCGTTTTGCTTTTAGGTTGTTGGCAAGGCTACCAAGTACAGCATCGCCAGCTTGAACATGACGAATTGCACCCATGCCTGTCAGAGCCTCAATGCGGCGAATGCCAGCAGCGATTCCGCTTTCGCTGGTGATTTTAAACAGTCCGATATCACCTGTGCGATTGACATGCAAGCCACCACACAGCTCAATAGAAAACGGTGATTTGTCTTGCTTTTCGCCCATGGTCAGCACACGCACGGTGTTGCCGTATTTTTCGCCAAACAGTGCCATAGCACCTTGGCTGGTGGCGGTTTTGATGTCCATATATTCACTGTGGACAGGGGTGTTTTTTTGGATTTGCTCATTGACCAAGCGTTCGATTTGAATCAACTGATTGGTATCAATCGCACCATCATAAGAAAAGTCAAACCGCAACACTTCGCTGGATACCAAAGAGCCTTTTTGGCTAACCCCATCGCCCAGTACCGCTCGCAATGCAGCGTGCAATAAGTGCGTGGCAGAGTGGTTTTTGGCAGAGGCACGGCGAACATCATCAATCACCTGAGCGGCAACTGGCTGCTGATTGCTTAGCTCGCCCATTTTTACTGTGCCGTAATGAATAATGGCTTGACCTGATTTTTTGGTGTCTTCAACGGCAAATACCCCGCTTTGGCTACTAATTTCACCAGTTTCGCCAACTTGACCACCGCCTTCGGCATAAAATGGCGTTGCTGCCAGCACAATCACCCCTTGTTCGCCTTCGCTTAGTGTTTGTTGTGGCTGACCGTCTTTATAAAGACCGACGATGGTGGTTTCGCTTGCCAGTGAGTCATAGCCCAAAAATTGTGTGGCGGCATCAATCTTGATGATTGAGGTATAATCAAGGTCAAATTTGCCAGCATCACGAGCTCTTTCTCGCTGAATTTGCATTTGTGCCTCAAAGCCAGCCTCGTCCAGACTGATGTCTCGTTCACGAGCAATATCAGCGGTGAGATCAACAGGGAATCCGTAGGTGTCGTATAGTTTAAAAACAGTTTCGCCATCTAGCACAGCACCATCGGCAAGTTTGTCCAGCTCGCCTGACAGTAGGCGTAATCCTTGAGCCAGCGTTTTGGCAAACTGTTCTTCTTCTTTTTTGATGACAGCTTCGATATGGCTTTGTTGCTCAACCAGCTGGGGGTATGCCTGACCCATTTCTTGTGCCAAGGCTGCCACCATTTGATAAAAGAAAGCAGAGTCCGCTCCCAGTTTGTTGCCATGACGCACGGCACGGCGAATGATACGGCGTAGCACATAACCACGACCTTCGTTACTTGGGTGCACGCCATCAGCGATCAAAAAACCCACCGCACGGATATGATCGGCGATGACTTTTAAGGAGGCTTGTTGTTCATTATTAATGCCTAGAATTTTGGCGGCAGCGTTCATCAAATTGACAAAAATATCAATCTCATAGTTACCATGCACCCCTTGCATGATACTGCTGATACGCTCAAGCCCCATGCCAGTATCTACCGATGGTTTTGGTAGCAAATCCATACTGCCATCTTTTTGGCGGTTAAATTGCATAAAGACACAGTTCCAGATTTCAATGTAGCGATCGCCATCTTCTTCGGGCGTGCCGGGCAAACCACCCCAAATATGATCGCCATGATCATAAAAAATCTCAGTACAAGGGCCACAAGGACCTGTATCGCCCATCATCCAAAAGTTATCCGACTGATACAAGCCGCCTTTATTATCGCCAATGCGAATGATGCGATCGGCAGTTAGCCCAATGTCATTTTGCCAAATTTGATAGGCTTCGTCATCGGTATGATATACAGTAACATAAAGGCGTTCTTTGGGTAGGGCAAGCCAGTTGGGGCTGGTCAAAAATTCCCAAGCAAAATTGATGGCATCTTTTTTGAAATAATCACCAAAGCTAAAATTGCCCAGCATCTCAAAAAAAGTATGATGGCGAGCGGTATAGCCAACATTATCAAGGTCATTGTGTTTGCCACCTGCACGGACGCATTTTTGGGCACTGACCGCACGGCTGTAGTCTCGTTTTTCCAGTCCCAAAAAAGTATCCTTAAACTGGTTCATGCCTGCGTTGGTGAATAATAAAGTCGGATCGTTGTGTGGCACCAATGATGATGATGGCACAGGCGTGTGTTGCTTGCTGGCAAAAAAATCAATAAAGGCTTGACGCACTTCGTTTAGTTTCATGTTTTTCATAAAAAATCCTTGACCAGAATTGGCAAAAAGCTGGCAGATTGTTCGCTTGGCATATGCCAAAATAAAATTGATAAACGCATAATTTTAGCACAAATGACGGTAAATGTAAGCGATTTGTGGCTGATTGGTGTAAATTTTCCCAAAACAATACTAAACCATAAAAAAATTACGGATTTTTTTGAAAAAATACTTAACTTTTTGCCAAAAAAGGTGTATAACTATTATTATTCCACAAAAAATATGGGGTTTGTATGAATATGCCTTTGTTAAGTGCGATTTTTACCATTGCTTTTACGGTTAGCATTGGTATTTTATTGATTATTGCTTTTGTAACAGGTTTTGACAAAGCAAGTCATATCATCGGTTGCATCGTTATCGGTGCTGTGATAAGTTTGCCACTTGCCATTCTTGTTACCAAAAAGATAAATCGCTTAACTGGCGAACCAACCCATGCACCCAAACGATAATTGTTGGTTGTTAATCACATTTTGTCTGTAAAAAATTGCAGCTATTGATAATTTTTACTTAACAATAACTTTTTCATGGGTTATTTGACAAAAATTTAAGCTGTCATTGTCTCACTGCATGGCAAATGTTGGTTGCTGTGAAGTGATGACAGTTCAAATTGTAGCAATCTGGAGAATATGCCAAAAAAAATGGCGGCTGTTTAACCGCCATTTATGACAGGACTATTTTAGATAATCTTGCAGGGCATTTGCTTGTATGTCGGCATTGCCAATATAGCGATCAGGGGTTAATTCTCTTAGGCGAGCTTTGTCAGCATCAGGCACGGCATTTAGTTCATCGCCATCAATAAAACCAACCATCATCTCACGAGTCATCGCCTGACCGCGTGTCAGTGCTTTGAGTTTTTCGTAGGGTTTTTCAACATTGTAGCGACGCATGACGGTCTGAATGGGTTCGGCAAGCACCTCTTGTGCATTCTGCAAATCCTCTGCCAGTCGCTGTTTATTTAATTCAAGCTTAGCAATGCCTTTTAGACAGGCTTCAAAAGCAATCAAACTTTGGGCAAAGCCTACGCCCATATTGCGTAGCACTGTTGAATCGGTCAAATCACGCTGCCAGCGAGAGATGGGCAGTTTTTCGCCCAAATGTGCCAATACGGCATTGGCGATGCCAAGATTGCCCTCGGAATTCTCAAAGTCAATTGGATTGACTTTATGAGGCATGGTTGATGAACCAACTTCACCTTCTTTAAGTTTTTGTTTAAAGTATCCTAAAGAAATATAACCCCAAACATCACGGTTAAAGTCAATCAAAATCGTATTAAAACGGCGTAGGGCGTCAAACAGCTCTGCCATGTAGTCGTGCGGTTCGATTTGGGTGGTGTATGGATTAAAACTCAGCCCAAGGCTGGTTACAAACTGTTCAGCATTTGTTTGCCAATCAATCTCTGGATAGGCTGACAAATGGGCGTTGTAGTTACCAACTGCACCGTTGATTTTGCCAAGCAGTTCCACCGCCTGAAATTGACGAAGCTGGCGATGCAGGCGATAGGCGACATTTGCCATTTCTTTGCCGAGCGTGGTTGGACTTGCGGTTTGACCGTGTGTGCGAGACAGCATGGGTTCGGCGGCGTGCAGTTTTGCCAAGTTTGCAATCTCATCAATGATTGCTTGCATTTGGCTGCTAAGCACATCGCGACCTGCTTTTAGCATCAATGCGTGCGACAGATTGTTAATATCCTCTGAAGTGCAGGCAAAATGAATAAATTCACCCGCTTCACGAATCTCGGCAATGTCGGCAATTTTTTCTTTTAAGAAATATTCAACCGCTTTGACATCGTGATTGGTGGTGCGTTCAATTTCTTTGATACGCAGAGCGTCTTGTTCGCTAAATTGAGCAATAATTTCATCTAGGCGAGCATTGGTTTCGTCAGAAAATGGTGCAAGTTCGGTGATTTGTGGGTGGCGAGCCAATGTCTGCAACCAGCGAACCTCAACCGTAACACGAGCATGAATCAGACCAAATTCTGACAAATAAGGACGCAAAGCATCGCATTTGCTGGCATAGCGACCATCAAGTGGGGATAGGGCGGTCAGTGTTGATAATGACATGAGTTTTCCTAATGTGGGTTAAAACGGTAATAATACACAAAATAATCACGCTTAAGTATAGCAAATTTACTCATTTTTTAAAACCTTTCTGTTTGTTAAATATGTGTTAATTTATTTTGCTTTTATGCTGTATTATGTGTTATATTTGTTGTTGAATGTCATTTTTGTATTTAGGGAGAAAATCATGCAAAAATTTATCATTGCTACAGTGGCGGGTGCTTTGTTGCTGTCAGGGTGTGCAAGCACCAAGGCAATTAGCCCAGAGGCACAGGAAAAGATTCGCAAAGAACAGGCCACATATGAACAAAATGTCTATCGCGTCAAGCAGCAAAGTCAGGTTGATGTCGGCAATGCTAAGGTTAACTTGATTTTTCGTGAAAGAACGCTCGCTATCGAGCCTGATCTGACCATTGTTCAGCGAAAAAAAACAGCGGCAGTGGCGGTGTTAATCACTGTGGGCATAGTGGCAGCAAAGGGAGCGTACGGAGGTGATGGTTTTAGCAAAGATGACTTAAAAGGCAAAAAGCTAGAGCCTGCTTTGGCAAATCCAATCTTGGACTATGCCAAGCCTGATTTTGAGCAATGGCTACTGTCAAACCATGACAAGCTGACACCGCAAGACAAGCCACTTGAAAAAGTAACGGTAACGCCCAGACGCTTTGCACTGATTTATACCAAACTTGTGGGCAAAGAAAGTTATGAGCTAAATAACGAGCTTATTATTACGCTACAAAACAGCTGGGATAATCGCAAGGCGTATGAATATTTGTGCGATGTAAAATCGGCAGCCAAAACTTTGCCTGAATGGCAGGCGAATAATTACCAAGCGGTGCATGAAGCGGTAAAACAAAACATTCAAAGCTGCCTGAATAATCTGGACAATCAACAAGCACAGATTTATAAGAGTTTGTCATAATAAAAAGCACGGGTTGATGATTGGTCATTGACCCGTGCGATAGGCTTGGCAGACTTAGTCGGTTTTGGCATCGCACCAATCAATCACACCGCCACCTAGGCAAATATCGCCGTCATACAACACCACCGACTGACCTAGGGTAACAGCTCGTTGTGGCTCATCAAAAACCACACGC
Source organism: Moraxella cuniculi DSM 21768 (assembly GCF_900156515.1). Taxonomy (GTDB): domain Bacteria; phylum Pseudomonadota; class Gammaproteobacteria; order Pseudomonadales; family Moraxellaceae; genus Moraxella; species Moraxella cuniculi. Next base: position 262,032 of record NZ_FTNU01000001.1, read on the forward strand.
AGTTTATCACCCTCTACCAACACAGTACAGCTTTGGTCGCTTTGCCGATAGCGTGTTTTGGCAAATAGTTTGCTGCCGTGCTTGGGTGCATCATCAACCCAGTCAAGTTTATAAGCGGTCAGCTGCGTGCTTTGTAACCATGGATGGTCATGCCCCTGACCGATAATTAGGCGGTTGTTTTCAAGGTTTTTGTGCAGAACAAACCACGGCTCTTCGGGTCTGCCTGATACGCCACCGACACCAATGCCACCACGCTGACCGATGGTATAGTACATCAGACCATCGTGCGTGCCGATTTTTTGATTGTCATCGGTGTAGATATCGCCTTGTTTGGCAGGCAGATAGGTCTGCAAGAAGTCTTTGAATTTGCGTTCGCCAATAAAACAAATGCCCGTTGAGTCTTTTTTCTTGGCAGTGGCAAGATTGTATTGTTCGGCAATGGCACGCACGGCAGATTTTTCAAGCTCGCCTACAGGGAATAAAGTCTTGGCAAGTTTATCACCGCCCACTGCGTGCAAAAAATAACTCTGGTCTTTATTATTATCAAGCCCTCGCAACAATTTCGCCTTGCTATCGCTGGCAAAACTGCGGCGTGCATAATGCCCTGTGGCAATAAAATCTGCCCCCAGTGTCAGGGCATAGTCCAAAAATGCCTTAAATTTTACTTCTTTGTTGCACAAAATATCAGGATTGGGCGTGCGTCCTGCACGATATTCTGCCAAAAAATGCTCAAAAACCCTATCCCAGTATTCGGCAGAAAAATTGGCGGTATGCAAGTGAATGCCAATACTGTCTGCCACTGCCTGTGCGTCTGCCAAGTCCTCTAAGGCGGTACAATATTCAGTGCCGTCATCTTCTTCCCAGTTTTTCATGAACAAGCCCTCAACCGTGAAGCCTGCTTGTTTTAACAAAACAGCACTGACCGAGCTGTCCACACCGCCAGACATACCAACGATAACTTTGATGTCTTTTGGGGATTTATTCACGCTGGTTGCCACATCGGCAAGGGTAAAGGCAGTTGTACTCATGGTGTCTACTACAGATTGTGTGTATCTTGACTATATGGGGGCAGGGGGAATGCTTTCAAGTGGGCTGGACTTATTGTGGTTTATCTACTTGTGATGGCTGCTGTCTTGCTTATTCATTGCCAAAAAAATCAGCTTATGCTACATTATTATACTGGCTTGTGGTTTGTAAACGCCCTGTGGCTTTGGGGTGAAGATGACAGGTGTTGCCTTGATAAGGGCAAAAACTGGTCATCAGCAAAGTGGCTGCCACACCAGACAATAATTGCAAGAAGACTATAAATTATAAATAAGGCGATGATATGCTAAGAATTGGTCAGGGGCTTGATGTCCATGCTTTTACCGAAGGCAGTTTTGTAACGCTTGGCGGTATCCAAATTGCTCATACACAGGGCATTTTGGCACATTCAGATGGCGATGTGCTATTGCACGCTTTGTGCGATGCCTTGCTCGGTGCGTTGGCACTTGGTGATATTGGTCAGCATTTCCCTGATACAGATGAACGATTTGCAGGTGTTGATAGTAAGATTTTATTAAAAAATGTTTATGAATTAATTAAAAAAAATGGATACCAATTGCTCAATGCAGACATGACGGTGATTTGTGAAGCTCCCAAAATTGCACCGCATAATGCCGCCATGCGTGAGTGTATCGCTGATGTCTTGGGTGTGGAAATTAACCAAATTAGCATCAAGGCAACCACCAACGAAAAAATGGGCTATCTGGGGCGTGGCGAAGGAATTTTTGCCAGTGCAGTGGTATTACTTCAGGCGGTTTGATTAAAAATACGATTTTGAAATATTTTGTTACATTTTGAGTGAAAAATGAGTATTTTTTTTTCTTGACCGAGTTAAAAATTTTTGCTTTAATGAAATTGCACCAGTTGCTAGACTAAATGATTTGGTATTGGTAATGGGTGTATTTTCCATTAACTTTTAGCAAACAAGGAGTTAGCTATGAAAGAAGTTCAAAAATCAACCGTTCAACAATCAGTCGCATATACACAAGCTGTTGTAAGCTTAGAGCGTAAAAAGGCTAAAGCTGCACGGTGTATGTTTGAGTAAGTAATCGTTGTTGATTTACTGGAAAATTGTAAGGGCAATAGGGCTTTTTGCTCTATTGTCTTTGTCGTTAAAAGGAGTTTGATGAATGAATAGTGTGGATAATGCAATCAGAGCGTATGTTCAAGAGATGGATTTTTATTGGATTGAGAAAAAATTAACAACAAGCTATGATGGACAGGAAGTAACATGGACAGAGCAAGGAGTAAAAGACGCCATTCGCCAATATAAAAACTTTATGCTATTAATGAAAATCTACGATGGTACACCAGAGATTATCGTTCCTTCTATTGAAGTTGATGAAATTTGGCATAACCATATCTTAGATACTAAGGCTTATTTTAGAGATTGTGATGTCATCTACGGTAGGTATATGCACCACTTCCCTTATTTTGGAATGCGTGGCAAGGAAGATTTTGATAACCTAAATCGCTGTTTTGATAGGACGCAAGAGTTGTATTTTAAGCATTTTGGCGAGTATATGTATGAAGTGGATTTCTGATAATTTTCATTGGCGAGCTGAGCTAAAATTATCGGCGTCATTTTCATTAAACCGCTTTATGCCCATCTTTTTATATTTTGCCACATTGTTTTTGGTCATGCAGCTGGCAAGCCCTGAGGAAGCGGACGCTTATGTTTTGTATGCGTCATTGTATAATGTTGCTTTGGCACTGGGCTTGGGCATGGGTTCTGGTTTGCGGTTTTATGCGGCACGCTTGCCACATCGGCAGATTTTTGTCCCCATGTTGGTTTTGGCGACTGTGGCAGCTGTTTTGATTTCATTGGGATTTTTGTTATACACCAGCTATGCCTTGGTTGGTGATTTGGCAAACAGCAGTATCGCCATCGCCTTTGCTATCTCTATCATTATTGCTTTTTATTATGATTTTTTGGTGATATATGGCGAGAGCAAAAAGGTGGTGCAGGGCAGTAACTACAGCAATGCCTTGGCATTGCTGATTTTTTTTGTGATTTTTATTGCAGTGTATCAGTTTGGGGCGATATCAGAGTCGGTGGCGGCACAGATAGCGATTTGTTATATGCTGGCGGAGACTGCCATGCTGGGTGTACTTTCGTATTTTGCTTATCGCAACCGTGCCTTATTTAGCCAAGATGATACCGATGAAGCACAGCAGATGACGGCAGGGCGTTTGGTTGGCATGTATGGAGCGTTTATCCAGCGTGCCATGGCGGTGATTATTCCGATTATTAGCTTTAGCGTGCCGATTGTGCTGCTGCAGTTTTTTAAGCGATTATCCATGAGTCAGGCACTACTGTGGCTAAAAGACACTGTCGGTGCTGCCAGCATCCTGCAGACGCTGTTTATGGTGTCGCTGTTGATCTCGGTATTTGCGGTGGCGGTGAGTAATAATGGTTTTGTATTTTTGGCGAAATTTTTGACAAGATACGATGGTAGGGCGTCTGTATGGCGGTCGCTTGGCGATTATGCTTATTATACAGCATCAGGTTTGGCTTTTTTAATGGCGTTATCGGCAGTGGCTGTTTGGCTGATTTGTATTGGACTGCTTGATTTTCAGCAACCATTTTTGGCGTTTGTCCGCGAGTATCCGATTGCTGTTTTGTTGTTTTTATGTTCTGAGATGCTGCTTTGGGCATTGATGACCTATGGCAGGGCTCTGGGCGAAACTTGGCGAATACAAAGCCTGTGGCTTATGGTGCTGATGTTTGCAGGTTTGGTATTGTCAATGACGACAGTTGATTTGCCATCTTTGGTATGGGGATTTGTGGTGGCAAATATGGCAGCTTGTGTTTATGCGGCATTTTGGTTGTTTGACAATGTCAGGCAGCCAAAAGTAAACAAGGCATGACGGGCAGATTGGCTTTGGTGTTTTATACCATTTGGAAGTTGCCAAGCGATTATTGGGATTGATTGGCATTTGGCTTATGTGATTTCTTTATTGTATTATTAATAATTTTAAAATAGGAGAAGCGATGATTGATAATCAGACCGCATTGCTATTGATTGATTTGCAACTGGGCTTTGATGAAACGGCACACTGGGGTGGCAATCGCAACAATCCAGACTGTGAGGCGGTGTGTTTTGATTTGCTGACAGCGTGGCGTAAAAGACAGATGCCGATTTTTCACATTCGCCATGCTTCCACCGAGCCAAATTCGCCATTGGCACCACATCGATCAGGATTTGCGTTTAAGCCGCTAACCGCACCGCAGGCAGGCGAGCGGATAATCCAAAAACAGGTCAATTCTTCTTTTATCGGCACGGGTTTGCAGCAGCAACTTGATGAGGTGGGGATTAAAAAACTGGTGCTGGCAGGGCTTACAACCAATCACTGCGTATCCACCACCGCACGCATGGCGGGCAATTTGGGCTATCAGGCGTGGGTGGTGCATGATGCAACGGCAACTTTTGACCGCAAGGGTCATGATGGCACGGTATATCCAAGCGAGCTGATTCATCGGACGGCGTTGGCAAGTTTGCATGGTGAATTTGCTACCGTGCTTGGCAGTTGTGATGTGCTGTCCATGCTAAAAAATCCACAAAACCCTTTAAAAAATCAGCAACCACCTTTATAATAAGCTAATTCATACCAATCTTAGTTTATCATTATTTAGGAAAAGTTATGACTGATATTAATCCAGAAATCAAAAGCCTAATTGAAAATCAAATCAAAGATCATGCTGTACTTTTGTACATGAAAGGCACGCCGCAATTTCCACAATGTGGCTTTTCGGCAAGAGCGGTGGAGGTTTTGACTCAGATTGGCAGACCATTTGCCTTTGTCAATATCCTAGAAAATCCCGAAATTCGCAGCACGCTGCCATTGATTGCTAACTGGCCGACTTTTCCGCAGTTGTGGGTGAATGGCGAGTTGATCGGTGGCAGTGATATTATCCTACAGATGTATCAGGCAGGCGAGCTTAAGCCGTTGATTGAAGAACATAGCCCAGAAGTGTGATTTATGTGCTTGTATATCAGCTTGGTAAGTGCCAAGCTGTTTTTGTATGTCTTAAAGCTGGCTTGCTGGATTTGAACCAAATATCATAAACGGGCGATGGCTTGACTTTGGTTGGCATTGCCAAATCTCAATCCGATTAATCTGGGCGAATGAAAAACCTCCGCCAACCTACACCAAATCCTCAAAGCCCAACCGCCCATGGACTAAAGTCAAATTTACTGTACTCTTCACCCACTTGAGAAAAGACATGTAGAAAATATTCATCAAGCATGGCTTTGGGGTTGGTGATTTCATAAAGACCATGAATAAAATCCCCTCCTTTTGCCCAAAATACTCGATGATCATAATAAAGGCAGGAGTATTTAATTTATCTTTTATAGTTTCATCAAAAATACCATACCAGCATTAATTGATATCTTAATTCTTTGCTCGATAAATAAGTATAAGTTTTTGGAAAGTGGTTTTTAATGATCGTATGGTTTCATTAAAACACAAGTCTAATTTTCCCATATGAAAATCATTGATATTTGTAAATTCTTTACTAGATATAAAGTCACGCTCTTTTGCCTTGATGTCCAAATAAGTATCTGCAATATATGCAATTTTTTCATTATCAAGATCAGAATTTAATTTTCCTACTGTGTAAATAGCCATATATCAACCAATCCCTTTTATTTAATCTTATATTGTATATAAAGCTTTTTAGCCTTTCATCAATCTCACTCTGAGTTTTTCTCAAATAACCCTTATAACCAGCATCCACCTTTTTACCCTCCAAGTCTCCCAACCTGTACTGTTTAATTCAATTTTTGAGCCTTTGGAAGAGTTGGCAGATTGTAGCATGGGCTGTGGGTTTTCGGGATTGTTTATGATAGAATCCTGTACTTCTTTGGGCAGCTTACTAAAGGAGGGTCTTTGGTAAAATAGCTCTGTGGTAGGATGTGGTCTACACCTACTGTATATTTAGTCGCATCTTCTAGATTGCCAGTCAGAGGATCTTTAACATATTGCTTGCCATTGATGGTGGTAATCTTGTTGATTGGTTCATTTTTATTGATTAATGGATTTCGCCAATAAATTTCACCATCAGCACCAAAATGCCTATCATCTAATTTGCCATATCGATCTTCTAGGCTGGCTCTGATAACATCACAACAATTCGCATTATGCACCCACACACCGCATTTGCCAATGTGGTAGGTGTGAAAATCCTGCACCTCAAAGTTATAAACTGTTTCGGTATTGGCAAGCTTTCTTTGACTGATGATTATAACATTGGCAAGCCCATGTTTGTCAAGCAGTATCATGCCTTTTTCTAATAAAGAGGCTTTAAGATAACCAATGCCTTCCACCCAAAATGGGTGTTCTGCGGTGGTTTTGAATACTTCTGTTGTGTTGTCATTGTCATGTTTTACAACAACTTCATAGATTTCTTGATTAGGCGTTACTTTGGTGGCAATAACAGGACGATAGCCATAAAGAGTACCAAATTCTTGACGAGACCAAATTAAATCACCATGATTAATGGTTTCAATGGGTTTTAGCCTATGAATGGTATGAATAAGCGTCCCTGCAACAAAGCAGACATTACCAGCATCTTGGGCTAAGTCTTTGGCATCGCCTTGTAGGGTTTTTAGTAAAACATAATTATTTTGCTCGTTCAGATTATATTCTATTTTTTTCAAAGATGATTGTCTATAATCTTCATCTGTAACAAACCGTCCAACATCATCAACGGTAGATTTATAGCAGAGTAAGTTTCATCAAGACTCATGTTTTGTATTAAATCTGCCAGTTTAGAAGTACTCAAAACACTGTCTTGCACTCCCTGAATCAAACCATTGATAAACTGATATTTGGCTTCTGTGAGAGCAATGACTGCTTCTGAAGTATTGATATTGTTTAACAAATTGGCATAATTTGCATAACTGTTAGTATCAAATGCACTATTTAAAAACAACCTTTGATTATTAAAATCATCATCTGTGGCTGTAAAGCTTCGTCCAGCCTGACTTAAATATTCATTTGCTTTTGATGCATAAGGGTTAATTGATGTTTTTCATCATGTACCACCTTTTACAGGATATGCGGTGATAAAGTTTCCCTTTGTGTCAGTTAAAAGCTTGGCTTGACAGCGAGAGAGGTGGCATCTACAGGATTTAAATGCTACCATTTTATCATCTCTCCAGTACTGATAAGTTCAGGTTTATCAGGGTCTATGGCATAAAGATGATACCAAGCCTTTATTGATGTATGGGTTGATAAATTGTAAAATTACGGTTCTAAGATGTGGATATTTGGTTGAACATCCTGCTTCTGTAAAAATAAAATTACCATCGGCACCTCTAGGTATGGTGATTTGATGCTTTAAAGTACCATCTGAATAATAAATAGCAGCATGGGCAGGCGGTGAGAAGTACCAAGGGGGTTCTTTGATTTGACTAAAAGAACTGGGTTCTTCTCTGAATATGACTAGAAACTCGGTTTTATCTTCATTGATGATGTGTATACCTTCTGAAAAAGGTGGTATCCATTCGGATCCGTCTTCATAAATTATTTTTTCCCAAAAATATAGGCTCAATATTTCGTTTTCTTTTATCAAAAATAACTTCGGAATACTCGTCCCGCTTTTTGTATGGGAATTCCAACACAGTACCATCTTCATATTTATATACATTATAAATATCTAATGCACATTCCACTCCAAATGACCACCCATTCCACTCTTCACGTGACCACTTATTCCACTCTGATTTAACCACCCCATAAAAAACCACCAGCCAAGCCAATCTGCTCAACTGATGGTTTTGATATCAACTTGCTTTTAAAACCCCACCCCCAAACTCACCCCACTCACCCAATCTTTATTTGAAAAACCTGTGGGCTCGCTGATTGCTTTTGAGGTGAAAATGTCATAGTTAAAGCTTAAGTAAGGATTCTTGGTATTTGGCATGTATTGCCCTTTAATGCCAATGGCGGCACCTGCTAGATGCTGTCCAAGCAATAGCTCATTTTGGCTTTTGTTGTGGTTGGTGATGTATCCTGTATCCAACCCTAAATAGATGGCATGGCTTGATTGACTGTTTCGTGTGCTGTTTTGTGGGTTGTTTTGGTTGATTGTGATGCCTTGATTATTTGCCCGTTGTTTATTTAAAAAACTTGGATAAAAACTGATGTCTTGTCTTACCAAGATGCCATTATCAGCAGACAATGAACGCTCACCATCAAAGCCTCTAACAGTGTACCTACCACCAATTGCCATCTTTAAATCTGGAGTTAAGCTGTCTGTGGCGTATTGGGCTTTGAGTGTGGTACTGTGGATGATGGGTAGTGGTTTGTTGTTAATGCTTGGGTTGTATTTACTTGTTAGATTGGCGTTTAATTGATAAATACCGACACGGGCAGAACCCTCATCAAACAGCTCTTCTGGTGAGGGCAAGGCATTAAAAGCTGCACTGCCGCGTTTATAAGAAATATCTGTCGTAAGCTGATGCTTGCCTTGTTTTAGGTAGGTTTCATGAGTAATGCCCATTTGATAACCAGCAATCTTACGAGTTTGTACATCGATGATTGTACCATCAATATCACTTTCTTGAGATTTGATAAACCCACCGACATACACATGGCTTTTGCTATGAGCATCTCTGTGTATTAAGTGTGATAATTTGGCGTTATACCCACGAGAAGTACCACCATAAACATAATCTTGGGTGCTGCCTGCTACGGTTTGATGATAGGTGTAGCGATTGGCATTTAGTTGTAATAAACTATTTTTAATTGGCAATACATAACCAATACCATAATTCTTAGAGCCTTTGCTTTTATTAGACGGATAATCTTTATCGTCATTAAGCTGATTACCCAAATCCCGCCCAAAGCTTAAATAGAGTAAATCATTAAAATTTGCCAAATTATCCACACTCAAGGTTGCCATGCCTTGATATTTACCTGTGGATTTAGAGCCTGAATCATCAATGCTTAAGCTACCACGAAGACGACGGTTTTGACTATAGTCAATTAAAATATCGCTAAAGCCAATACGCTTATCACCAGACGGCACAATCTTAAAATTAGCATCACTACTTGGCACGCGTTTAAAGTTCTCAAGCATGGTTTCTAAATCACGGATGTTTAATAGCTTGCCTGTTTGTGTAGTGAGTGCTGTGTCTAAGATGGCAGGCTGAGTGATAGCAGGATAAGACTGGTTGGCTGTGTTTTTAACATAGACAGGTACTTTGCTATCCGCTGTATTCACCAGCACCTGACCAATCTTACCAGGAATTACGGTTAATCTTAATTCACCTCCAGATAAATTCTGATCAGCCACCATAATACGACTGGTAACATAGCCTTGCTCAATTAAGCGGTTTTGCACACGAGTCAAGACAGCATTGATATCAGTGACTGTCATACACTTACCTAATACGCTGCTACTGCCCATGATTTCAGGCATGAGTGCAAAGCCAAGCTTGTCTGCAAAGGCAATATCATCTTGTGATAATACCGAATAGCCAATCCGATAAATATCAAAGCAAATATTGCTATCATCTGCCAAAGCTTGCTCATCGTTGATGGCAGACGGGATGGAATCAATACCTGTTAATACCGTTGGATTGGGCACCAATTGGTTAAGCAGAGCTTGATTGCGAGCATCTTGGGTTTGGATTAGGGTTTGGCTTTTGGTGTTGGCAAGGGCGATGCCGTGAGTAAAAATTGCTGTCATGCAAATAAAAAGAACGGAGTATCTAGCCATCACCAAATTTCCCAAAAATATCAAAAAGAATATATCAAGCGGTGTTAATCTGCACAAATTGTTAATTATTGCTATCATTATACTAAAATGTTACAATCATATCACCATTGTTTTTATCTGTCAGAGATTTGAACCGTGAACCATATTTATAAAATCGTCTTTAATAAATCCACACAGACTTGGATGGCGGTTTGTGAATATGCTCGTGGTGTGTCTTGTAACAGTGTCAGTGCTGGCAACAAGCCGTCAATAAAAGGCATGATGGGCAAAGTAACCGCTTTATCCTTTGTGCTATTATGCTTATTACAATCAGCCCACGCCAACACCCCAACAACCATCTTAGCTGACAAATCTGCCAATAAAGCCTTACAGCCAATCATTCTACCCACAGCCAGTGGCATCACTTCAGTCAATATCACAACACCCAATGCTCGTGGTTTATCCAATAACCATTATAGCCAATTTGATGTCGGCAACTCTGGTGTTATTTTAAATAACAACCGCCAAGCAACAAATACCCAAATTGCAGGCTTTGTGGCAGCCAACCCCTTTATGGCTCGTGGTGAAGCTTCTACCATCTTAAACCAAATCAATTCAAGCAAGCCAAGTCATTTGAACGGCTTTATTGAAGTGGCAGGTAAAAAGGCGGATGTGATCATTGCTAATCCATCAGGCTTAGTGGTCAATGGCGCTGGGCTTATCAATGCAGGCAATGTCCATCTGGCAGCAGCAGGCAGCCAAGTCAATCAAGGGCAGGTATCTGGTTATCAAGTAAGTGGCAATCATGCTGGCAATATGAGTATTACTGGCAAACTAAACCTACAAAACACCGATTATGCCGCTTTAATTGCCAAAACTGCCCAAATCAATGATGAGATTTATGCAGGCAAACAACTTGATGTTATCTTGGGTGAAAATCAAATCAATCTTCAAGATGGTGATTTTACCAAGCTTAATGCCACTAATAAACAAACCGATGTATCATCTGCTGGACAAACTGCCAATAATAAAGAACAGCAAGGCGTTGCTCTAGACATCTCAACGCTTGGCGGCATGTACGCAGGTAAAATCCATCTGATTGGCACGGACAAAGGCTTTGGGGTTAATAACGCTGGTGTCATCACCGCAACTGGCAAAGGCGTACAGGCAGGCGGTACACTCACCCTAGATGCTCAGGGCAATCTTATTAATACTGGCATACTGTCTGCCAAAGACAAACTTGCCATCAATACCCATAATCATTCTGTTCTAAACGATGGCACACTGCTTAGCGAACAAGCCAATCTCACCATCAATACAAAAGACCTTGAGAGTGCAGGCACCATCCATAGCACTCAGACCACCCAAATTGATGCCACTGATACTTTAAACAATCAAGACAGTATTTATGGTGGTGTTTTACAACTTACCACCAATCAGCTTGACAATACAGGCAAACTCATCCAAACAGGCACAGGCCGTCTTAATATCAGCACAGACACACTCACCAACAGCAATAAAGCCGTCATCGGTCAAAGTCTGTATGAGCAAACCACCCTCGATACACCAAGCACGCCAAGCAGTGCTCAAAGTGCTGGTAGTATTGGTAGTGATTCTAAAGACAATACAACAGCCAACACTGCCAACTCATCAAACCCATCACTACCTGCAACCACAGACACAACTCAGTCCATCCCAGTACCAAGTGCTGATGGTTTTATCACGACCAAATCTTTAACCAATACAAACGAACAAGCACTCATCACCGCCACAGGTGATATCAACATCACCGCCAAGCAGACAAAGAACACCAATCAAGCATCGATTGATGCACAAACCTTAAACACCAAGACCCTTGCCAACACCGACAGTAAAATCGCCCTAGACGACATCCACTGGCAATTAACGAGCTTTGACAACAGTAAAGGCAGCATCACTGCTAGAAATGGCATGGTGATTGATAGTGGTTCTGGGATTGATAATACCCAAGGCAGTCTGCTAAGCGGTGGTGATATGATACTTATCGCCAAGGACAACATCAGCAATCAAGGTGGTAGTATTACTGCAGCAAAGCAAGCAGACATCACTGCAAAAGAGCTACAAAACGGTGGCAGTATCGCAGCTGATGCACTTACCATCACCCAAGAAGTGGACTACACCCACACAGATCAAGATAAGCTTGTTGCCAATCGCTTGGCGTTTACAACAAGTGGCAAGCTGATTAACCAAAGCCAATTTACCGCCGATCATGATTTGACGCTTAATGCCAATGACATCACAAACCGTGGTCTGATCAACAGTGAAAACACATTCATCAAAGCTGTAGGCACCATTGATAACTTGGCTGGTGGTCGTATCTATGGCACACATCTTGCCATCCAGGCTGACACGCTGAATAATACGCCAGCAAAAGCTGCCAACCAACAAACCAACCAAAAAAACGACCAGCACACCGCCCCAGTCATCGCTGCTAGGCAGCGTCTGGATATTGGTGTTAAAACGCTTAATAATAATCCCAACCCTGACAGAGCAGGTAAGTTTAACGAAAACTTCGACAGTCAAGCTTTAATCACAAGTCTTGACAGTCTTAACATTGGCGGCACTCTCGATGACAATCATCATGCCACAGGCAAAGCCGAAGCCATCATCAATAACGGTGCAACCATTGAATCTGGTGGGCAGATGCAGGTTGGCACCAAAACCTTGTTAAACACCAATGCCGACTTTAACAAGCATACAGTCAAGGTAGAGGAAGGATCTGTCTATGGACAAACACTCTATCGCAATCGTGAGCAGTCAGGGGCAGCTCCTGTCATTCAAAAAAGCACCAATACCGCCGATTTGGGCAATAAACCAATGGCAGGATTGTTTGACTGTACAGAGGGTAGCGACTGCATCATCAACTACGGCAATGATTCTGCCATCTGGTCGTACTTTAAAATTGAGCCGCCCAAAGAGCCTATCCCAAGCATTAAAGCTCAGGATCTGTTAGATGAGCCTGATCTGCCAGAAAATGAAACCACCCAAAGCTGTGCCTTGGCACCTAAAAGCAACCAAGCCTGCACACAATACAATGAAGATTTGGCAAATTACACCAAAGCCATGGCTCCTTTATTAACATGGGAACAGAACAATGCTGCTGCCATCGAAGCATTAGAACTTGCCATCAGAGCATACAACCGCCAATTTAACAAAACCAAAAGTGATGTTGATTTGGCTCTCAATATCTACACCACCGATGAAGCCTACCTAGGTCCAACCAGCCGTAAAGGTGCACCAACTGGAGCTTTATATGTCAAACAAGCAAATGGCAGCCACCAGCGTGTTGGTGAAGAGATTGATGAAATCACTGTAGACTTTGTTGTTTATGAGGATAAAACTTTAACCTCTGACCCTGCTCGCATGGTGGCAGGAGGCAACCTTATCATTCAGGGCAATACACTGATTAATGATAAAAGCCAGATAAATGCAGGCGCAGGCTTTGCAGTGCTTGGCGATAGCATCATCCAAAACCCTGACAACGGTCTGTATGGTGAAAAAACCAAAGTAACCGAAAATGGCCGCTTTATCAGCCGCACAGTTGTCTCCTCTGGTGCAGGTCGTAGGCATAAGCGTATTGATATCGGCAGTGGTGCCTTTGTACAATCCTTTGCTCCGCTGGCAACGTATGAGCTGCCTATCCTAAACGCCACCATCAACACCACAGCAAGCAGCACAAGGATTGATAAGCCAGCCACAACCAATAACAACTCTGTCATTATTGATATTAATAACAATGACAATAACATCATCATCCCAGCATCAGCCCTATACACCATCAATGCCGATGACCCAAATCAACCACTGATTCAGACCGATGCCGCCTTTACCGATTACAAACAGTGGTTATCGTCCGATTATATGCTAAAAGCACTACAATCAGACCCAAATCACATCCACAAACGCCTATCTGATGGCTATAAAGAACAGCAATACCTCAAAGAACAATATCAGCTATTAACAGGCAGACACATCAGCACCGATTATACCAATCAAGAACAAGCCTTTAAACAGCTGATGAATCAAGGCATCACGGCAGCCAAACAGTTCGGCTACACGCTTGGCACGGCACTTACGCCTGATCAGATGGCAAACTTAACCACCGACATCGTCTGGCTGGTGAAACAGCCCATCACCTACACCACCAAAGACAAAGATGGCAATACCATCACCAAAACCCAAGATGCCTTAGTACCCAAGCTATATCTAAGATCTGCCAATATCACGACAGGCACACTTAGCCCTGATGGTAGGTATGCTGCCATGTCTGGCAAAAACATCAACATAGAGCTGACGGGCAATCTAGATAACAACGGTAATGTCATTGCCAAAGACAGCATAAACATCACCGCAAATAACGCCACCAATAAAGGTGCTGTGCAAGGCAACTTTATTGCCATCACAGCAAACAATGACATCACCAACCATGGCACCATATACGCAGACAGTGCCATGAGCCTTGATGCCAAAAACCAAATCATCAACGAAAGTCTAACAGCTACCCAAACAAACACACAAGGACAAAGCTCTTCATCCAACACCACCATCACACACATCGCCACCATCAGTGTTGGTGAGGGCTTAAAAGACCAAACAGATGAACAAGGCAAACCATTAACCACCCTAAGTCTGCGTGGCAATCAGATCATCTATCAAGGTGCCACATCAGACAACACTGGCGGCAGCACCCAAATGACCGCCGAAAACGGCATCGACATTGGCACTGTTACCGTGAGCAACCATATTAGTGCGGTGGCAGATGACAATAATTACTTTAACTACAACCAAACAGAAGATGTGGGTTCAAATATTAGCAGTTATGGTGATACCATCATCAGAACAATCGGTGAGTATGCGGACATTAACATCCAAGGCTCAAGTGTGCAGTCAGGCGGCACAACTGCTGTTATGGCGACCGGTGATGTACGCATGACTGAGGGGCGGCAAACACAGAGTGTAGAGAGTGCAAGTTTACACACCAATCGCCGCTTAACAGGCAGTAAGACCGAGCAGTCCAGCTTTGAGCAGCACAGCAGCACCAGCATAAAAAATCAGGTGAGTGGCAATCAAGTTGTTATCAGTGGTGTCAATACTACTTTGATGGCAACTGAAGTATTGGCGGATGGCGATATTCTTGTTAAAGCCGACAAACAGCTTAGCATTGGCTCTGCTGAAGACAGCCTAAGTAGCCACAGTAGCGAGCAAATCACCAAAAAAGGCATATTTACCACCGCACCCGCCTCAGTGACCCTAGGCAAACAGCACACTCGCCAAGAAAACAGCCATGAGCAAACCACCCATACAGGCTCACTGATTGCCACCACAGGGGGTAACATCCGCCTTGAATCAGGCGATAAGATAGATGTCATCAACAGCGACATCATCGCCCAAAAAGATGAGACAGATGCCAATACAGGCAATATCTTATTTAAAGCACAAACTGTCAATATCACAAGCCAAAATGCCACTACTGCCAATACATACAGCTTTAGCCAGAAAACCACAGGGGTAACTGCCAGTGTTTCTAGCAGCCTTGTTGGTGATGTTCAAAGCATTATAGCACTCAAAGATGCCACCAAAGACACCAATTCTCGCAGAATGCAACTGATGGGAGGTCTTGCAGCTGCCTCCAAAAGCTACACACTCGCCAAAAACCTAAAAAACAAAAACTTCGGCAGCATCAGAGCCCAAGCTACCATCGGCTCACAAAGCATAAAAAGCCAAACCACAAGCCACCAGCAAATCAACGACGCTGCCAACATTCATGCAGATGGCAATCTGATCTTTGATGTCAAAGGCAAAGGCGATGACAGCACACTCACCGTCACAGGCTCAAACATCAGTGTTGGACAAAACCTATACAACCATGTTGAGGGCGATGTCATCTACCAAGCCTCAACCCAGACCAGCACCCAAGACAGCCAAAACAGCAGTAAAGGCGTAGGCTTTGGTGTTTATGCCTCTGCCAATCTTAGCACCGATGGACTAAGCTCAAACTCTGCTGGCTTTACCATCAATGCCAACAAAGCAAAAGGCAACAGCACAGAGCAAACCACAACACATACAAACACCCAAATCAAAGTAGGTGGCACCACTTATAATGACATCAAAGGCAATCTTATCCTAGATGGTGCCAACCTTAGCACTCAGCACTTAACAGGCACTGTTGCCAAAGACTTAATCATTAATAGCCGTCAAGTAACACCCACCACAATAAACCAACCATACACTCTGCAATAAATGGGATAATTTGAAACGATGTGGGATAAGATAAGATAGACCATTTTGCAAGGGCGTTGCACTGGGTGCAACAAGTTGGATAGGGTTTGATTTGTAGGTCTGTGGGAAAAGATGGGTAAAAATGCCTGTCTTTTTTTATTTTTCTATTTTTTACACATAAGCTTGTGGTGATGAGTGGATTTTGGGTGAAGTTTTTAGCTGTCTGATATTTGGTTAAGTGTCAGTTGTCAGGGCGGATAAGGCAACTTCTATTAACCGTCTATCACCATCGCTTTGTAATTGTCCAGCAGGCGATACAGGTAAAAATGGGCGAGATGGCAGTGTAACTGATTTCACTTTGGCAAAGCCGTTTGGCGTGGCAAAAGCAAGATGGGGTTTTTTCTTTGGTGTGATTGTGCCACCAAAATGATGAATACGAGCATATGCCACATTGGTGCCAACGGTGGCGGTGTGGCTGGTGGCACTGCTGGTGATACTGTCTTTTAGCTCGCCTGTATCGGTTAGGGTTTTGCCACCGCCAAAGGCTTTACGCACCCACGCTTGTCCGCCAAAACTCTCACTGTCAAAGTTGTCAGCAGTCATGGTTTCTAATTCTGTTGCAAAAGACCGCATAATGACACGGCTATTCGTGGCATTTTTTAATAATTGAGCCAAAGTATCTTGGGCTTGGCTGTCGTCTAGGTTGATAATGAGCATTGGCAAAGTTTCCTGAGTTTGGTATAATAAAACCATTCCGCTACGGGGTCAGGCACGGGGTCTGGACACAAGTGATTGTGTTTTTAATCTGTTCGATTCAGACGAAGTAGCGGATTTTTATTTCTTAATTTGAATATATTCACCACCCACAATTCCCGCCTTGATTGTCTCTATACTTACATAAAATCCAGAAATTGCTTCAATGTTGCCCTTATTTGCCTTTAGGGTTAATTTAGCAACTTTATTGTCTGTAACTTGATATGCTAAAAGTATCGTTTTATTTTGGTTATCCCATAGTTCCCAATCTGGCTTACCAAAGTCTCTGATAATTTTTTCCAAGGCTCTGAGGTCTAGTGCATCATTATTGGCAGCATGACGAGTGGCTTTATGACCTACAATAATTGTATCACGAAAGCCTACCACAGGGCTTAATTCGTCCATCTTGTGTTCAGTAATCTTGGCAAGCACAGGTTCAGATACCAAGCCAATCCCATAGGTTCGTCTTTGAGAATTGCTATTAATCTGACTTTGCCGAACCCATGCCAAAAACCCCGCTATCCTGACATCACTTGCCATATCTTTGGCAATTTGTCTAAGAGCCTGTTTTTGCCCAAGGGCTTGTTTGGCTTTGTCATACCAAAGTTTATCAAACAAATGACTGGCAACAGGACTACCGCCAAAACCATTTTCGCCCAAAATACGCTCATCATCACTTTTGTCAATCCCTGCTTTTTGGGCTTGATTTTTGGTGATTGCCTTGACGGTGCAACGACAACCAAAGCCGTTTGGTGGGTAAGAATGCAACCAAAAGGGGTCATCGTGGGCATAGATGGCTCCGTGTTTTGCTGAGTGGTTTGGGCGAGTACGGCGGTCTAGGACAGCTGAGTATTGCCAATAAGGGTGGGTGTCTGTCGCCTGTTTCATTCGCTCGTATTTGGCGGTCATGATGGCGGTTCGGCGATTGGCGTGATAAATGGTTTTTAGACGACGATTTGAGCCTAATTTGACTGGTTCCGTCTGACCTGTTTTGGGGTTTTTTGCCAGAATTTCACCCCACCAGCCTTGCTGTACCAAATAAGGCTTGATGGTATTTTCAAAGCCCTTGTAACCTGTGCCGTCTGTCATCGCCTGTTCAATGGCTTTTTTGGTGGCAGAAAGCATATCAAGGGCGGTCATCTTGGCAATGGTAAAGCTGCGAGCATGGGCAAGGGCGTGCGTGTCTTGCCAATCCCAAGAGATGTGCAAGCCTTTAGATTTTAAATGTTCAATGGCTTGCTTTGGTGGCATATCAAATAAGGCTTTTAGCTCTTTATTTGTGAGTTTATCAATACTACTCATCTTAATTTAACCCCATTTCTTCTTGGGTGTGTAGGCGTGATAGCGTGTCGGCAATAAACAACATTTGGGTCAGCTTGTCTTGCAGCTTGTCAATGTGCATTGTGGGGTAAAGACTGGCTAATTTTTCCAAAAGAGCCGTTTCATTATCCAAGTTACTGCTGTCTAAGGTGGTAAAATCACTTAGCATTTGCCCAATTTGAGCGGTCAAATCATCATCACTTGGCACGCCTATCACCAATTTATCAGACAAATCGCCCTGTGGTGTGAAGGATTTTTCACTAAAATTGGGGGTGGTTTGTGTGGTGTTTTGGGCATTTAGGGTAAATTCATCTGCTGACAGATTATACGCTCGCTCATAATAGCTTTGGTTAAATACCACGCCAAGGCTTGCCAAAATCTGGTCTCGCTCTGCCAATGTTTTGTCGCCCACTTCGTCTTCATATAGCACAAATTTGGGCGGACTCACATTGTGAAAATTAAGCTTGCAAATCCAAGTAAGCAAAGTATTAAAACAACTCTCTACCACACGGCAATCATTATCACGAATGTCTTTTGTTACGGTAAGTCCTGCCATTGCCGAAGCGTGGCTTGTGTCTTTTTCGGTGGTTTGGTCTTGACCCAGTAAGGCGATGTTAATCTCACTGCGGCAATAGCGAATAAAATCATCAAACACCTGCGATGAGCCTGTTTTGCCTGTGGCTTCTTTGATTTCTACGCTGCTGTCATTGGGGATTGTTGCTACTGCATTGCCCATCAGCTCTTCTAGGGCATCAAGGAGCTTGCTCGTATCATCATCGGTGTTGGAGCGAGGTTCGTGTCCGATAATCCAAGGCGAGCCAAACTTTTCGGCAAATTCCGCCCAAAACTTTAAACCACCCCGTTTAAAGACGCACGCCCAATACACGCAAGACAATTCTGCCGTACCATAAGGATTGGTAAAGTTGGCATTATTGGTTGGGCAAAGGATTTTAAAGGGTGGCGGTGCGGTCTTGGCAATGCCATCAATCAGCACAAGCTCGCCGTCAGTGTCAAAGCCTGTCCATTCTTGGGGTATGGCAATGAACCTGTCAGGCATCCAAATACCGTCCTTAAACTGCCAGATGACTTCAATGGGCTGATAACCGTACAATATCGCCTCCAAAATCTGCCCAATCAGCCCATAAATGTCCAGATTGTCAAAAATCTGGTTAATGATGGCTTGCTCTTTATCCGACAGCTCACTGTCAAGGCGATAATTAAGCCCTGAGACGCTTGCCTTACGACGGCGTACCGCCCCTGCCACAATGGGGTCAATCAAAAGCTCACGATAAGCCGACAGGCTGGATTTGCCAAGCCGTCTTAGGACAATATCAGGATTTGGGAGAATTTGGCTAAATTTATACACCCCAAAATAACGATGGGCGGTGGCGATTTGGCTTGTAAGTTCGTCTTTATCCAGCTTTGGGGCATGGGTTTGGTTTGGTGTGGTCATTTAAAATCCTTGGGTGAGTTTACTTTTTCTTTTGACTTTGCGAGTGGCAACCTTAATTTGCCCAACATTGAGTTCGCGGCTGGCATAATGAGCCAGCAACAAGGCAATGCCTGCATCGCCGTGGCGTTTTTTGCCATCTGTACCCTGCGTGCGAGTGGTGGGAATGCGTGGTACGCCGTTCACAAGTTCAAAGGCTCGCAAATCGTTTAAAATATCTTCATCTTTGGGTAAGTCGGTAAGTGTGCCATCTTCTAGGGCAGACTTAAAAGGGGCGGTGTGGGTGCGATACCAGCTTTCTGACAGCATAATAGCCTCTATAATGTCCGCCCCAAAGGTGTCCTGCATTTTTTCAGCAAGTGATTGACCATTACCCCTTGCGTCAAACGCACCACCACGCAAATTGGGCAAGCCTTTTAATAAGGTGGTCATAATCTGCTCTTGCTGGGCAAAGGGCATATTGCCAAGCTCTAAGATAAAGGGCGGTTTTAGGATTAAATTTGGGTATTGCAAAAGCGGCACAATCACAGTTTTGTCGCCACTTCTGGCAAAATCTTCGCCCACAAAGCTGATACGGCTTTTATCCAAGCCATCAAGGAGTGGCTCTAAGGTGTCTGTTATCCAATCGTTAATTTCTTTGGCACGGTTATATTCAGGCAATAAAGCAAATTCATCACTTTTATCAAGGCGAATGACGGGTGTATAAGGGCTCATGCGACTTTCAATCAACGCACGGTTTAGCCATTTGCCACCGCCATTTTTGGGAATACAGTCCAGCTCTTCTTTGGCGTCCTCGCCATAACTTGCCCTAATGTCCGCTATCCATTCTATTTCGCCATCGGCTGTCCACTCTATGCCACGCCTTAGGCAAATGCGTTGGTACAAACCATCAGCAATGGCATCATCAAAGCTAATGCGGTGCAAAGAATAAGGCTTTTTGCCTGCTCTGATGTCATTGACAAGTTCATTAAAGGCATTGTCCACCCCATCGTGGGTAGAAATGATATGCACCTGACCTCCCCACATCAACAGAGCCATCGCTGACTTTAATAGCTCTGACAGGCTTTCGTGGAAAGCTGCTTCATCCAAAATGACCCGCCCTTGCTTACCACGCAAGTTGTTGGGGCGAGATGACAAGGCGGTAATGCGGTGTCCTGACGCAAAACGAATGACAAACGCCAAAATCGCCTGTCTATCATCGCCATCCACAAAGACTTCTTCGGTCTCTTCTATTTCGCCTGCCACCAAACCATAAAACTTCGCCCAGTTGCCACAGTCGTGGATAAATTCAAGTGCCATATCTTTGTTATAGCCGACATACCAAACATTCATTCCGTTTGTCTTGGCTGCCAAAAGAGCCGAATCAGCCGCTTCACCCCAAGTTAAACCAATACGCCGTGATTTTTCACACACTTTAACCGCCGATGTGTCAGCACACCAGCGTTGTTGGTAGGGCAATAGCACCATTGGACTGCGAGATAAGGTATTGTCTGTGATGGGCTGCTTGGTTGTCATGCTCCAATCCCCAAAATCTTACGGCGGATTTCGTCAGCCGTTTCGTCAGACAGTCCGCCTTTTTTGACTGCTTTGGCGACATCGCTGGCAGTTTGTTCAATTTTGACCTGCAATTTGGCTTGATATTCTTTTAAATTGGTACTTGCTGAAGTCAAAGCAGCGATATTTTTGGAGGCTTTGGCAACCATATTAAACCGCTCAACCGCTCCCAAATTGTCCATATCGCCAATCTCCACCAATGCGTCAAACAATTCGGTCTGCACCATTGCCATCAGTGCCTCTGAACGAGTATCGCCCTCATCACTTGCCCCTTCGGCAATCAGCCGTGCCGCCTCCGTGCTTGCTTTGATACTGGCAAAGCGTTTTTGTACCTTTGAGCCGTAGCGATGAACAGCACTTCGGCTGATTTCATAACCTTGAGATTTTAGCCAGTCGGCAAGTTCGGTATAGTTGCCAAAGCCATTGTCAGCAAGCCTGCGTTCTAATTCATGGCGAATATTACTGGGAAGTTTTTCAACACTGCTTCTTTGTGCCATAACACCCCCTAATCCTGCCAGTATTTGTCAGGTCGCCCAATACCAAGTGGACAATCAGTGGTATATTCGGCAATGTCCACCCCTTGATAAGTTAAGTCGGCATACCACACGCCATTGGGCTGTTTGGTGAGTTGGATAAAGCTGGCATTGGATAAGTATTCAAGTTGCTGACGAAGTTCTAAGGCGGTAATGTCGGCATAAATCCCCCGCATCACATCCAGTAAAAAAATCTCGCTGGTGGTGTATGGGCGAGCCTTGTGCAGGGTGTTGATGATATGCCAACGCATACCCTCGCGGCGTGCTTTTTCGTTCATTGTCTTTGGCTCTCCATTTTGTACAGGTCGGTCAAGGTCTTTTGAATGCTGTCCATTTTGGCTTCTAGGACGGCTTGGTTGCGGATATAATCTTCTCGTAGGACAAATTTTTCGGGCAAGACGGCTTTTTGTTCGGCAAATAGGGTTTCTAAATGCTCAACTTTGTCGGATAGTTTGTCTTGGGCTTTTTGGCGTTCGTCTTGCTGGGCTTGAAACTGAGCAAGTAGCATTTTGCCAAAGCCCCAACATACGCCCAAAAACGACAACAAAAAGCCAACAAGTTGCCAAAAATCAATGCTGATAAAAGTATTATCCATCTACACGCCCCTTAGGTTTTGCTTCTCAAAATCGGTTTGGCATGCCACACACCTTTGACACCCTGTAACTTTTTGCTGTCTTAAAAGCGGAATGGGTTCATCACAGTCAATACAATGGGTGCGGGTGGGCAGGCTTGTCTTTTGGGTCGCTTGTCTGATTTGATGCTCCAAAATCAGCTCGCTTTGGGTTTGGGCTGTGTCTATCACATCACTCACGCTCACCTCCTGTGTATTCGTAACTTTGGTTTGTATTATCACGACTTGCCAAAAATTTTCTTGCCACTGCATAACCACCGACTGAACCCAGATATACCAGCCAAAGCTGCCAGTCATCGGTATTTAGGCGGATAAATTGAACAGTTGCAACAAGGCTTGCGACATTTGCCCAAAGACGGGTGTGGGAAAGTTTGCCTGTTTGTGGGTTTGTGATAAGGTCAAGAATTTTCATTGTCAAACTTGTGCTAAAATTTGAGGGTATTATGCCAAGATGAGTACAACAAGTCCTTTAAAGCGTTTTAAAAATTGCTTGGGTGAGTGGCTTGATGACAATAAAAAAGACTTGCCAAAAACAAGTCTTATTGGTATGAGGTGGGCAGAGCTACTTTGATAACCAGAGCCCTCAAGTTTACGCTTGGGGGCTTGTTTTTTGAAAGAGGAAAATTACTTGGCAACCCGATGAATGATAACTTTGGTAACCACATATTTATTCTGAGACTTTTGATAACGCTTAATGACTGTAATGTCTGCCTTAATTTTGCGTTGCCCGTGTAATTCGTGAGGATTAATGTCTTCTGCCAATTCAAACTTTACTCGTTGTTCAAATAAATCTGGCACAATGCCAGCCCATCCTTGAGTGTTCTTATCTTGGTCACTGGTATAGACATAAACATCTATATTACTGTAATCCTGCTCTTGCTCTTCTTGTTGTGGTATTTCTACCTGTTCTGGGACAGCCTGCACAATTTCATTTGGAATTATTTGAGGGGTATCGGTTTTGCCACCAATCTCAATGCTGCCCTTTGGGTCTTGCTTGGCTGGGCGAATAAAATCAGCTGTTTTTTGAACTGTCTTTTTGTCCATCACAGACTGCACAACCGCCACAACTTCATCGCCTGATAGACCGCTATGCTCTGACAAGATGGCAATATTGGTGCTATTATCATAAAAATTATTAACAACAGCCTGTTCTTTTTTGCTACACGACTGCACAGCAGTCATTGTGCCATAAGCAATAACCGCTCCAAATCCTGCGTATAGCAATTTATTTAACATATGATGATTCTTAATACTGTCATCTAAAATTTCTTGTAATTTTTTGGCATTCTCTTCGCCAACCAAGCCGACAGTGAGCTTTACTTTAAGGTCTTCCCATAAGCTACCTGCTCGAACATCTTCTACAAGTAATTCTGTAGTATGAATAGTAAGTTCAGGATAGAGCCTATCTAATACTGTCACGCTTTTGGGAATGAGATGTTGTAGGGCAGTCAAGCTGGTAATTACATCGTCTACGCTTGGCGTGGTATCCATATTATACTTAATACGAAAATCTATATCTATGGTTTGGGTCATTTGTTTTTCCTGCAAGATTTTAAAATCTACACAAAATCTCAAGGGGTGATATCAGATGGATAAGTTTCATTAGGCATTCTTAAAATCTGGTTGATTTATTCGCCCATTGGTACAATATGTCCGCCTTCTGCTTGAATGTTGAAATCAAACTGTTTTTTAAGCTGGTCAAATACAATGTTGTATTCTATTTCTGTTCCCTTATCAAGATATTGGGCATTGCCATTTTCCAGTGCCAACTCAAAAGTTTCCTGCATTGTTTCTGCATCAATTTCCATATCGGTTGCATAAGCAGCAACCAACATCGCTGTCATACATTTATTAAGCATTGGCTCTGTGTTAATATTCGTGCATTTGACATCCACCTTGCCTAGCCAACCATCTAGACTGGCTTTGGTGATTTTTATTGTGATACCTTTTGCAATTTGTTTGGTCTCCGCATTTTTGGTGCTATTTAGAGAGATTTTTGGTAGTTTCGGTATGGATTTTTGAGCAATCATATTATACTGAAATACAAACTGATTTTGCTCAATGAGTGCCTGCTCCATATGTCCTGCTGTGTTGCCCTGAATGGGTAGAGCAAGAACAAATGGCAGCAGAAGTGTGAATTTTTTCATAAAAGCCTTCCTAAAAGACTAAAACAGAACCAACAATTTACACATGATAATTCTCCATTTGATGTTAGAAGAAATCTTTTGATACATTCACTACCTGACCTACAATCTCAACATCGCTCTCTGTTTTTAAATCTAGGGTCATTGGTGGATAAAAGCTATTATCACTAATTAAAACCAACTTGCCATTGGGCTGTATTTGCAGTCGCTTAACCCAGTAAGTATCCCCGTTACGCAGGACATAGATATGCCCATCTCTAGGCTGGTGGCGAGTTTTGTCAATCAAAATAGTGCTGTTGTCAGGAATGGTTGGCTCCATACTGTCGCCACTGATGCGTGTGGATATCAGACTGTCGATATGAAGTCGCTGTCTTTTGAGCCAGTCTCTGCGATAGGCAAGATGGCTGGTTGGTTCATGAACATCACTATTATCTCGCCCAAATCCTGCTGAAATCTCCACATCGTAGAATGGCACAAGAGAGAATTCATCGTCAAAGAAGTTTTGTTCAATATTTTGAGCATTCTCCTTTGTTGAGCCAGTGATAATGTACTCTATGTCCAAGCCATGTTCAGCCAATTCCATTAGCTTATCCAATGGTGTATTGGATTTTTCAGCCCAATTATATAAGGTATTTCTAGCTATACCCATTTTCTTTGATAGCTCTTGAACGCCAATTCTATCAATCTCTGAACGCAGTCTTTCTTGGTATTTGTTCATTTTTTTGACCAAAAATTAAAAAAATTACTTGAAATGCTCAAAATTTTGAGCAATAATATACACACACCACACAAACTTACCTTAAATCACACATTTATCCACAGGAGTTGTTATGACTACCAAAACCGTCCAGCAAGTCAAAGCCGAGTACCGTGCCAAAGGCATTCCTATCGCCCAAGTCGCTCGTGAGCAAGGCTGGACACCGCAAGAAGTGTATAAAGTCTTTAATGGACAAGCCAAAGGACACTTCGGGCGTTCGCACGACATTGCGGTATTTTTTGGCTTAAAACAGGGCGAAATGCGTGTCTAAAATATCGGTATATTTTAGCACAAATTTGCACATTTTGCCATGTTAACCCCTTATTTTATAAGGTTTTTGGAGAAAAAGATGAGCAGTAAAGGCACTCGTATCTTGCAAGTTTTTAAGGCATTGCATAACCACCCCTTGATTGGGATTAGTAATAAAGAAATTGCCGATAACTTAGGATTTACCCCCACCCAAGTCAGCCGTGATTTGGCAGATTTAATCAGTGAAGGCTTGGTGCAAAAACTGGACAATGGCAACTATGCCTACTCTATCCGCACCCTGCAAATCGCTGAAAACTATCGTAAACAGCACGAGAGGCTAAAAGCAAGAATGGACGAAATTCAACGCAATGTCGGTATTGGCTATTAGGTAAAAGCGACGATGTCGTCGCTTTTGAAAATTAACCAAAGCAAAAGGTATTAAAAAAATGAGTGAAGCCACAAGCGTAGAAGTCATCACAAGAGATGTCATCAACCAACAAGCCCTGCACAGTATGCAGGTGATGGAGCAATGGGGTAATGGCGAGGTGTATAACGAAGCCACTTGGATTGAACGAGGTCGCCAAGCGGTTGTCAAAACCTTAGAGGGTATGTTTGAGCTTGGCAAGGCGTTAATCGTCCTAAAAGAACATACCGAACACGGTCGTTTTGTTGAATTAGTGGAACAAGAATTTGGCATACACAAAAGAGAAGTGCAACGCCTAATAAATGCCACCAAACGCTTTGCAACCCCGCAAATGCAAAAAGCCCAGCCTAAGCTCATCACGCTTGGCAAATCTAAGCTGTTGGAGCTGTTAGTAGAAGATGACGATACCCTAGTGGAGCTTGCCGAAGGTGGCGATATTAACGGCAATACGCTAGACGATGTGGACAGAATGACCATCAAAGAGCTGCGCCTAGCCCTCCGTGAAGCCCGTGAAGACAGCAAAGCCAAAGACAAAGTGATGAGCGAGAAAAATGCCAAGATTGACGAGCTTGCTGAAAAACTCGCCAAAAATAAAAACAAACAGCCCAAACCTGCCGATGTCGCACGAGAACTGTCTGCACAACTGGCAAGTGCAGAAGTGTCCGCTCGCTCTGAGATTAGCAAGCTAAAAGACATTTTTGATGGTTTTGTCGCTCACAAAGAAGCACACGGAAGCGACCATACCGCTCTGATGGTGGGGGCTATCAATCAGCTTATCCTAGACTGTGAAATCCTGCGTGGGCAATACCTGCTACCAACGGAGGCTCCGATGGGCGAGGTTCCTGTTTGGCTGACACAAGATGAACCGATGGAAGCGGACAATATGGATATGCCACTGCCTTTTGATTATTCAGAAGACGATGTGTAAGTTGGCAAAATAATCATAAGGGTCAAAAAATGGCAACGAGCAATCTGTCTTTCAACCCAGCCTTGGTAGAACGCCTAAGCGAAATCGCCAAAACCGCCCAAAATCTAGGGCGTGGCGAAAAATCACGCTACCTGCAAGCCAAAGCGGAAGAGCTACAAATGAGCGTCTCAACACTGTATCGCAAACTAGAAAGTGTGGCGGTCAAGCCTGCTCGTAAGGCTCGTAGCGACAAAGGTGAGATGACCCTAAGCCTTGGTGATGCCAAGCTCATCAGTAGCGTGGTGATGGAGGGTATGCGAAAAAATGGCAAACGCATTATGACGGTGGAGCGAGCAGTAACAATGCTTCGTGCTAACGGTATGATACAGGCGTGCCACACAGACGGCACAGCATTGTCGGTAGGGGCGATTGTGCGTGGGCTAAAAGCCTATCATCTGCACCCAGACCAGCTACTTGAGCCTGCTCCTGTGGTATCGATGAAGTCTTTGCACCCCAATCATCTGTGGCAAATTGACCCCAGTCTGTGCATTTTGTACTACCTGCCACGAGCGGGCAAAGATACAGGACTGCGTGTGGCAAGCCACGATGAGTTTTATAAAAACAAACCTGCCAATGTGGTCAAAATCATCAATGACCGCGTATGGCGATATACAGGCACAGACCACGCAAGCGGAGCGGTGTATTGTCATTATTATTTTGGTGGGGAGACTTCGGCAAATTTGTGCGACTTTTTTATTCGTATGATGTCGCCCAAGGCTGACATCGGCAAAGACCCTTTTCGTGGTGTACCAAAGATGGTCATGCTAGACCCTGGCTCTGCTAACACCAGCTCGGCATTTAAGACCCTATGCCAAGCTCTAGATGTAACGGTGCAAATCAACAAACCCAACAACCCACGAGCCAAAGGGCAAGTGGAAAAAGCCAACGATATTGTGGAGACGCATTTTGAGAGTGGCTTAAGGTTTGTGGAGGTCAATGATATTGACACCCTAAACGCCTTGTGCGACAAGTGGCTAAGATACTTTAACAGTCAAGCCGTCCACTCACGGCACGGCTTAACCCGCTATAAAGCGTGGCAAAAGATAAAGTCAGATGAGCTTATCATCGCTCCGCCAGCTGAGTATTGCAAATCGCTTACCCTGTCTGTGCCAAAAGAAGCCAAAGTAACCCCAGAGCTTGAAATTCGCTACAAGGGCAAGGTGTATGATGTGTCCGCATTATCTGTACTTGTTGGACAAAAAATCCTAGTCGCCCAAAATCCGTGGGAAGTGGACGGTGCTAGGGTGTGTGTAGAGGCAGCAGATGGCATGAGCGAGAATTGGGTGGCTGTGCCAGAAGTGCTATTTGACGAGATGGGCTTTCGTGAAAGTGCCATCATCATCGGTCAGGGCTATAAGGCTCATAATGACACCAAAGCCCAAACACACGCCAAAGAGTTGCAAAAAATCGCCATGGGAGCGGATACACTTGAACAAGCTGACATTAAGCGAAAAGCCAAAGCCTTGCCCTTTGGTGGCAAACTTGACCCTTATAAGCATAATGATACGGTGCTGGACAATGACAACACGCTGTATATGCCCAAAAAAGGCACGCAAAGCGTGGAATATGGTCGCTACAAACAAACCATTGCTGAACCTGTCTTATCCAAAGTGGACATCGCCAAGCAATTAAAACCACGCTTAGAGGCACTTGGGGCGGATTGGAGCTTGGCGGTTAAGGTACTGCAAGAACGCTATCCTGATGGCATTCATGCAAGCGGTCTTGATGAAGTATTTGAGGTCTTGACCGAAAGCAGCACCCTGAAAACGATTTTAAAAATTGCATAAAGGAAAGTCTAATGAAAACCGCTTTTAATGAGCTTGGCAAGTCCTACCAAACCATCGCAAACGAGCTTGGCATTAGCAAAACCGCCCTTGTTAATGCTGTGGTTCATGGCACTTTTCCAAGCAAAAATACTGTGGCATTTAAGGCAAATCTTGCCGAGTATTTTATAAAAAACAAGGTCAGCGTGCCTAGCATTTTGACCCAAACCAAACCCCAAACTCAAGATAAGGATGAATTTATGTTGCTTAGAAAATCCACCCTAAACCCCCAAACTCGCCGCCATTTTGGGCTAAGTTGCGACCCCTTTGATGACGAAATCCGCTCATCGGACGATATTTTTAAATCCGACGATGTCCGCTATATCCGTGAACGCCTGTATGATGTGGCAAGCAACGGCGGATTTCTTGCAGTTATTGGTGAATCAGGTGCTGGCAAATCCACCCTGAGAGAGGACTTGCACGACCGAATTTTAAAAGACGGTAAATCTACCATCATCATTGAGCCGTATGTGCTGGCGATGGAGGATAATGACATCAAGGGCAAAACTTTAAAATCAGTACATATTGCAGAAAGCATTCTAGAAGCGGTTGCCCCAAGTGAGAAGCCAAAAAGAAGCCCAGAGGCTCGCTTTCGCCAAATCCACAAGGCTCTAACCGAAAGCCACAAGGCGGGTAATCGCCATCTGATTGTCATTGAGGAGGCTCACGGCTTACCCATTCCCACCTTAAAGCACCTAAAACGCTTTTATGAGCTAAAAGCAGGCTTTGACCGCTTGCTTGGGATTGTGCTGATTGGACAAACTGAGCTTGCCACCAAACTTGCTGAAAATAACCCTACCGTGCGAGAAGTGGTGCAACGCTGTGAAATCGCCACCTTAGAGCCTTTGACCGATGGCAAGCTTGCAAGCTATTTAAAGCATAAATTTGAGCGAGCAGGAGGTGATATTAAACGCATACTAGATGAGTCCGCTCTTGATGCCATCAGCGAACGCCTGACTGTCAAATCTCGCAGCAAAGCAGGTATGCACGAGCATAGCCTTTTGTACCCTTTGGCGGTAAATAACCTTGTTGCCCATGCGATGAACGAAACCGTCTATTTGGGTTTTGACGCCGTTGATAGCGACATTATTAAAAGTATCTAAGGAGCGAAAATGAACACTCAACAATCCTACCGCAAAGACAACCAACCAAACTTATCGGCGTCCGAATACCTGTGGCTACAGCACGAAAAACAGCGTTTGGCACAAATGGATATGGACATTGTTCGCATACAGTACCGTCAAGACCGCCACTTGGTGTGGATTGCCTTACTTGCCTTGACTATGATTGTGCTTGGAGTTGGCTTGTTGTTTACGCTGGCATTTTAGGAGCGTGTTATGCCAATGATTTTACACATTGATGATAATACCGATGCCCAATATTCTTTGTCCATGTTGCTGCTTGATGATGCCATCAAAATCTTAATCAATAACGGCGAGCTTGACAAAGAAAAACTGGCAAAGGCGATTATGACTGCCAAAGATGATTTATTTGAACTTAATAAAGACAATGACGATAACTTGCTAAAAATGCGATTGTTTATGATTGCTCACACCCTGCAATGTCGTTATCTTGAATTAACTTAACTTAACCCAAAGCTATGGAGTATTTTATGACTGACACCCAAACCCCAATCCCAGACGGCTACCGCCTAAATGACAAAGGACACTTAATCCCTGTCGATAAAATTAAAGAAATTGACCTGCTTCGCGATGAAACAGTCAATAAGCTTGTTAATCATGCCAAAGCATTACAGACCCACATCATGAGCATTAAAGATATTGTATTTGATGAATTTAACAGCTTTTTGCAAATCTCTGCTCAAGAATATGACACGGTGCTTGGTGGCAAAAAAGGCAATGTATCCATCACAAGTTTTGATGGTAAATACAAAGTACAAATTGCCATTTCTGACAACTTGGTCTTTGATGAACGCCTACAAGTTGCCAAATCTTTGATTGATGAATGTTTGCGTGATTGGACAGCTGATAGTAATGACAATGTCAAAGCCATCATTGACAATGCCTTTGCCGTGGATAAAGAAGGCAAAATTAATATCCGCCGTGTGTTGTCCTTACGCAGTCTTAACATTGTTGATGAAAAATGGCAAAAAGCAATGCAAGCGATTAGTGATGCCACTCAAGTCATCTCATCAAAAGAATATATCCGCTTTTATGAGCGAGATGAACACGGCAAATACAACCAAATCAGCCTTGATTTTGCCAATTTATAAATTTTATAAGGAGTATCTTATGCATGCAACCAATGCCCAAAAAGCCACACATCTAGCCACGCTCTTTGCAGCCATGTTGGTATTTGTCATTTTACTCATCTTAATCGCCATCGCCAGCATCGGTGCGTACATTTCCCCTGTGATTGGCATCTTTGCCACCTGTGTATTAGTGGCAATTTTGACCATTGGCGTGGTATTTGCCACATTTGTTATCGCTGCATTTATCCAAGAGTGCCATGAAAATAATCATTAAATAAAGGTCGTGCCAATCAAACTAAGCCAAGGGCAATGGTGTATATGCAGCATTGCCCACCCAAAGGAGCAAACTTATGAAAAACAAATCATACCCTAAAAGCCAATATAACAAACCTAAGCTGATTCAGCTGATTCATATCGGCAAAAGCAAACTATGCCTTGATGATGACACTTATCGCTCGCTCCTTATATCGATGACAGGCAAAACCAGCACCAAAGCGATGAATATTGGCGAATTAAACAAGGTGTTGGCAAGGTTAAAGGCATTGGGCTTTACGGTTCGTTCCAAATTGGCATACCAAAAACCCATGAAAGAAAAATATGACATTGAAATTGGTGAGCAAATCAAGTTAATGCGTCATCTTTGGCTGGAATTATACGAACTTGGAGCCGTTAAAAATCCAAGCGAGCAAGCATTGACAAGCTATATCCAAAATCAAACCAAAACCACCATAGACAACCTAAGCAGCAAACAAGCCAGCAATATCATCGAAAGGCTAAAAAACTGGCTGAAGCGACTAGAAAAGCAAAATCAAAACCCTCACTAACAAGCCAAAAGGAATATAATTATGAGCAAATCTCGCCAACATGAATTTAGCCAAGCCCTGTACGACATCATCTACCATGCCCTTATCAATCAGGGCGTAAACAAAGAACAAGCAGCTGCCATTGCCGAAGAGAGTACCGACACTGTGCTTGATGAGTTTGGCGGTGAGAATTTGTACATTCCAAAAAATATCTCTGGCAAGGCTGCTCGTCGCAACCGCACCATCTATGAGGAATTTACAGGGGATAATCACGATGAGCTTGCCAAAAAGTATGGCGTAACCTTGCAACGCATTTATACCATTATCAAAGAGCAACGCCAATTTGAATTAAGCAGCCGTCAATTTTGCCTGTGGGATGACCAAGACAAGAATAACACCTAGCAAATGCCTCATAAAAGGCGGTCAAAAACGGTCAAAACCGCTTTTAAGACCTTTCTTGTTATAAATCCCCATATTTGCCCAAACACGCCCCAAAAACCCCTTAAATCGCTTATTTTCAAATTCTATTAAAATCTTTGAATTTCCCAAGAAATTTCTTAAAACGCTTTAAAAGACCAATCATGACAAGTTGTGCATAATAACCCAAAAATATGGGGTTAATTTTATGCAAACCATACAACAAGAAATCTTTATCGCTGGCACACGAGCCGATAACTCAGGCAAAGAAGTTACCATCACGCCTGACGACCTTAATGCCATTGCAAATGGCTACAATCCGAGCTTTCACGAGGCTCCCATCGTCATCGGACACCCTGATGACAACGCCCCCGCGTATGGCTGGGTCAAATCCTTATCTGTCAAAGGTGATAAATTGTACGCAGAATTTGGCGAAATGGACGAAGGTTTTGTAGCATTGGTCAAACAAGGTCGCTACAAAAAAGTTTCGGCAAGTTTCTACCCGCCCAAACACCCAAGCAACCCTAAGCCTGCTAATTGGTATTTACGCCACATTGGGTTTTTGGGAGCACTGCCTCCTGCGGTCAAAGGCTTGTCGCCTGTGAGTTTTCATGACAACAGCGATGGTATTGTCAGCTTTGGTGAGCTGTCTGAGAGCGAAAAACTTGTCTTTGATATCAAAAGCATCTTTGCCAGATTTTTTAATTTTAGTGAAAGTCAGCTGCCTGCAAATCAAGGCGATACCGCAAATCCAAGCATGGACACCAACGCCCCACCACAAAACGATACTGATGGTGAAGGCAAATCCGATGACCGAAATTCCACCCCAAATCTCAACAACCAAAGCGAGAATACAATGAACCAAGATGTAACCGAAGCGTTGGCACGAGCCGAAAAAGCCGAAGCTGAACTTGCCAAGTTTAAAGCCCTGCAAGCCAAAAAAGAGCGAGAGCTTGCCAGCACCCAAAATGCAAACTTTGCCGAAACTCTGGTCAAAGATGGCAGAATTAAGCCCTGCGACAAAGAGCTATTGACCCAAGTGTTAAACTTTGCCGAATTTCCAAACGATACTACCGCTGACTTTGGTGAAGGTGATGACAAAAAGCCACTGGCGGTCGCCTTTAAAGAATTTTTGGGCAACTTGCCAAAACAGCATTCGCATCTGACCGATAAAGTAACCAAAAACACGGTGAGTTTTAGCGAGAATATAAGCCATCACGAGCGAGCCACCGCTTTGATGAAAGATGAAAACATCAGCTATGAAGAAGCTGCCCGCCGTACAGCTTAATTTTAGAATAATTTAGGAGTATATGATGAGTGCAACACATTTACAGCATTTGCGTGGCAAAGATGAAGTTTTGACCAATCTTGCCGTAGGCTATATGCAGTCGGATTTTATTGGCGAGCGGATTATGCCTGTGGTTTATATTGATAAAGAAGGGATTAAAGTGCCGATTTTTGGCAAGGGTTCGCTGGTGGAGTATGAAACCGAGCGAGCGGTCGGTGCAGCAAGCAACATCATCACTCTGGATAAAACCACCACAATGTCTGTGGTGCTAGAAGAACACGATTTGGCGGCAGGTGTGGACTATCGTGAGCAACACGAGAGTCAATTTGATGAATATACCAAAGCCACACGCCGTGTGGTGAAGGGTGTGCAACTTCGTCAAGAAGCCGAAATTGCAAGACTTATCCAAACAAAATCGGTCTATGCCAACGCCCACAGCAAGGACTTTGCATCCGAAAAATGGACGAGCGATGATGCCGACATTCAAATAATCATTGACGATGCCAAAGAGCAGGTACGAAGTGCAACAGGCGTAACGCCGAAGACGCTGGTGCTAAGTGGACAGGTTTATACGCAAATCCGCCGAAATGCCAAACTTCGCTCACTCATCAGCGACAGTGCCAACAAGCCTTTGCTTGGTATCAACACACTCAAAGAACTGCTTGAGCTTGATGAAATTTTAGTTGGTAATGCGGTGTCTATCCCTACAGGTGGCAAGCAAACCAAACCGATTTGGGGGAATTTTGCCAGCCTGATTGTCCGCCCAGACCAAGTGCCAGATGGCAATGACGAAGGTGAGTCTGCATTTGGCTACACTTTCCGCCGCCGCGGGTTACCTGTCGTGGACAGATATGATGCTGTGGGCGGTAAGGTGCAATATGTGCGTTATACCGATATTCGTAAGTCTGCTGTCGTGGGCGGTGCGTGCGGTTTCTTGTTTGAAAATGTGATTTAAGGCTTAAAAAATAAGGAGTGCAACAATGGCAAATCCAACCAAATCAGCAATCGTTGCTGTTACTATGCTGGCGATGAGCGAACTTATCGGCAATCGCTTTGTCAGTGCAAAAGGCAGACAAGCCACAGCCGATGACCCTATTTTTGGCATTGTCCCTGTGGATGTAAAAGCTGGTGAGTCCGTGGCGGTAGAAATTTTGGGTGTGGGCGTGGTGGAATCTGGCGGCGTAATTGAAATGGGTGATAAAGTTGCAAGCGATGCCCAAGGCTGTGCCATCAAATCCGAAACAGGGCAATTTCTTGCCCTGTCATCGGCAAGTGGTGCAAATGAACCTGTTAAAGTCCTATTAAGATAAGGAAAAAGCAATGAAAAAAGTGCAAGTAAACACGCCTTTAATCCTAGAACAAAATGGCGAGCTGGTACGCATTGAAGCAGGTCAAATCATTGATTTGGCTGACGATGTGTATGCCGAAATATCTGCTCATACCACGCTCCTTGACAATAAAGCGCCAGAAGAACCTGTTTTTGAGCCACAGCCAGCACCTGATGAAGCTGCCACTGAAGTAGAGAAAACTGCTCATGGCGATACGCTCGGCGATGAAGTGGCTGCCACCGAAACTGCTGAACCTAAAAAATCCATACGCAAAAAGGCTTAATCAATGAACCGCACCGCCCCTTATGTCAGCCGTGAAGATATGGTTGTCTTGTGTAGCAAGGTAGAGCTTATCCAGCTTAGTCGTGATGACCTAACAAGCCATTATGATTATCAAGGCTTGGAGCCTGATTGGGTGGTGGTGGATAAGGCAATCAGCCACGCTTGCCAAGTGGCGGACGGCTATTTGGCGGGGCGTTATGCTCTGCCTTTGCAGTCTGTGCCAACGCTTTTAAATACTTGGTGTGGCGACATTGCTAGATATTGGTTACATAAGCGGCGGATTAACGCCAGTGAAATGCCAAAAACCTTGCAGACTGCCTATGATGATGCTTTAAAAATGCTAAATCTTGTTCAAACTGGCAAAATGCACCTATTTGCCACCGACCTTGCTAAAAATGAAAACGCCCTGCACAAAGAACGAGGGGCGTACCGAGTGCGTTCTCGTGGTAAGCTGGATTGGAGTGGTTACTGATGACAGATAGCATTACTTTGGTGATTTTGGCAAGCGTGCGAGAAAAGTTGCGACAAGAATTGCCCAGCGTGGAAGTAGATTTGTTTCCTGACAATCCTGCCACTTATCGCTTTATTCACGCTGTTGGTGCGGTGCTGATTGGTTATCAGGGGTCGGATTATGAGATGACAGATGATACACACGCCATTATCCAAACTCGTAGATTGACTTTTTCGCTGACAGTTTTTGGGCGGGGTGTCCATCATGACAAAGGAGCGATTGCTTTACTGGATAAGGTGCGAGAGGTCATCACAGGCTTTCGTCCCAAGCATTGCAACAAAATTCATCTGATAAGCGAACGATACCTACACCAAGATGGCGGAGCGTGGCAATATGAATTAAAGGTACGCACCGAGACCCAAAGCGTGGAAGTCTGTCAGAGTGATAACCGACCAAAACTTTTGCAGATTCATACAAGACAACCAGCAAGCTGACCAAATCCCATTTAAACCAAAAATCCCTTAAAAGGAGTATTTTATGTCTTTTCATCACGGCACCGAAACCCGTCGCATTGACGGTGGCTCTAGTCCTGTTTATACCGTCAATGGGGCGATTACCGCCATTGTGGGGACGGCTCCCATTGGCGATGTCAATGTGCTAACCTTATGTCAAACCAATAAAGACTTTGCCAAATTTGGTGGAGATGAAATCACCAAAGCAGGCTTTACCTTGCCTGATGCTGCTCATATCTGGACACGCTATAAATCTGGTATTGCTTATGTTGTCAATGTCTGCGACCCTGCTCGCCATAAGACGGTCATCACAGACGAAGTCTTGACAGTTGATGTCAATACCTTAACCGCCAAAACCACCAACCCTGCCATTCAAATGGGCTATATCATCAAGGATGGTCAAACGGTGCTAAATGAGAGCCAATATACCATCAATACGCTGACAGGTGAGATTGTCTTTAATGTCCAGCCTGTTTCTGCAACGATTAGCTATACCTACACCGACCCTGCCAAAGTTACTGAGGCGGATATTTTGGGTGGATTCGTGGTAAGCAGTGGTAAACGCACAGGGCTTGAACTCTTAACAGAGGGCTTTGGTAAATTTGGGGCGGATGCCAAAATCATTATCGTGCCTGAATATGACCAAACCGCCACGGCAAGCTCGGCAATGATTAGCATGGCAAATAAATTAAACGCCATTGCCTATATCAACGCTCCCAAAGGTACAAGCCTATCGGCAGCACTGCAAGGGCGAGGGGCAAGCGGTGCGATTAACTTTAACACCAGTAGTGACCGTGCTGAGCTGTGCTATCCGTATGTGGTGGGCATTCTTGGCGCGGAACATCTTGCCACGCATTTAGCAGGGCTACGCATGAAAGTAGATGTGGACAAGGGTTATTGGCATTCAAAGTCCAACCACGAGCTGCTTGGCGTAACCGCCCTAGAAATTCCACTCACCGCTCGCATTGACGACCCACAGTCCGAGACCAACCGCCTAAACGAAAAAGGCATCACCACCGTCTTTAACAGCTATGGTACAGGTTTTCGGGCTTGGGGCAACCGCTTGGCGTGCTTTCCATCGGTCAGCCATATCAAAAACTTTGAAGTGGCACAACGCACAGGCGATATTATTGATGAGTCTATTCGCCAGTTTGAATTGCAATATGTGGACAGACCAATTGATGATGCGTTGATTGATAGTCTTATTGAGGGCATTCGCACCTATCTTGGCACGCTTAAATCCATTGTTGGCTACTCGGTGTCATTGGATTATGAATATGACCTTGTGGATGCATTTAGCAAGGGACAAATTCCGCTTGTCTATGACTACACGCCAAAACTGCCTGCCGAACGCATTACCAACGCCAGCGTCATGACGAGAAAATACCTTGTCAATTTGACTGCTAAAAAATAAGAGGAAAAACAATGCAAATTAACGCCATTTTTAACGCCAACATTTATGTCAATGGCAACAGTCTGCTTGGGCAGGCAAGCGAAATCAAGCTGCCTGATGTGGAAATCTCTCAAGATGAATACAAAGGGCTTGGGCTGGTCGGCACGATTAAATTGCCAAGTGGTATGGAGGCGATGGAAGGAGAAATTACTTGGAATAGCTTTTATGAAAATGTCTTTGCCGCCGTCTATCATCCTTTCAAAGCAGTGCAACTGATGGTGCGTGCTGATGTGCAAAAGCATGACGCACAAGGCTTGGCTGCCGAAGTGCCACTCGTTACTATCCTAACAGGTACATTCTCCAAAAATCCTTTGGGAAGCTACAAACCCAAAGAAAAGGCGGAGTTTTCTAGCACTTTTCAAGCCCATGAGGTCAGACAGCTTGTAAATGGCAAAGAAATCTTTTATTTTAATGCCTTTAAAAATGAATATCGTGTAAATGGCACTGATGTGCTGGCAAGTTTCCGCCGTGTGGTGGGGGTGTAAAGGATTTTTCTTAAAACCCTTTAAAAGACCCAAAATCCCAAACCTTTTAAAATACGCTTATCGTTTGATGAGCGTATTTTTTTACCTTTTATTTACGGAGTTTGTTATGTCAAACCAAAACCAAAACACTGCCAACCCTGCCCATCTTGTCCAAGAACAGCTTGGTACGCACATTGCCATCGCTTTGAAATATCCCTTTAAAAACGGGCTGGGCGAGACTGTGAGTGAACTTAAAATGCGTCGTGCCAAAGTGGGTGATTTGCGAGCGGTGGGACAGCTTAAAAACGAGATAGAGCAGGAGCTGGCGTTATTTGCTCGCCTAACTTCTCTTGTGCCAGAAGATTTGGATTTGTTAGACCAAGTGGATTACAAGCAAATTCAAGATGCCTTTCGCAAATTTAGCGAACGCTAAGGGCGGTCAGCCTGACCTAAATTGGCTGGATAAGCTCCATGATGCCATCGCTGACCTTGCATGGTGGTATGGGTGGAGTGGGCAAGCTATCGATGAGCTTAATCTTGATGAGTTTGATGTCTGGCTAAAACAACTATCCCGCCAAGCCAAGGCAGGATATGGGCGGAGTGGAGGCTAGGATTGACTTTGGATTTTTGTTAAATATCTATTACCGATATAAGCCGTCATCCCTGTCAGTATCAGCCATGCAGCGATGATGCCATCGTTTGGCACGCTTGTAAAAACACCAACACCAATGAGTGCTGCTGTACAGCCCATGACAACAAGCCCAACAATCAGCTCAATTTTTTCTTTGGTAGGCTTGATAGGCTTGGCGGTTTTCTTAGTTATTCGGTTGTTTTGGGGAATTGCATTCAAAAAAGAAAACAGACCCAAAACGCTGGTGCAAATGAGGTAAAGACAAGTCCCAAGCATCATGCCTGCAAGCATACCAGCTGTTACCAAAAGGCCTGTAATGAGAACGACAAAGGGTGTTAATAAAACAAATGCCAATAAACTGTCAAACCACACGGGCAAAAAATGATACAACCCATAAAGAGTGCAGCCAAATGACAAAAACCCACCAATGATGCTGCAACCATAAATGCACACATCGTCAAATGCTGGGTTGTTGTTTTTGAATTTTGGCATATATTCTCCCTTAATCATTAAGGATTATTCTACCCTATGGCAACCGAATTATCAATTGTTATCAGTGCGTCTGCGATGATTGGCGGGGCGATAAGTGCCTTAAAAACGCTGACGGGTGGGCTGGACAGTGTTCGCCGTAGCTCAAACATTCTGGGCAATGAGCAAAGACGATTAAAAAGCGAGATAGACCGCTTAGGCACTTCATCTGGCGTGTCAAAATTGCAGCGTCAGTATGATAAGCTTGGCAGCACCATGAAAGGTCTTAGAGTCAATGCCATTAAACAAGCAAGTATTCAAACCAGCCTAGAAAATAACCGTGCGGCTCGTGCCAACATGCAAGGCGAAGTCATGGGGCTGGTTGGAGCTGGCATGACGATTGCTGCACCTGTCAAGCTTGCCATTGATTTTGAAAGTGCGATGGCAGATGTCAAAAAAGTGGTGGATTTCGGCGACAATCCTGTGATTGCCAAAAAGCAATTTCAAGAACTGTCTGATGAAATCCTAAACCTATCCACCATTCGCCCTATGTCCGCCAATGATATTGCCCAGATTGTTGCATTGGGTGGTCAGTCAAATATCGCTCGAGGTGAGCTGATGAAATTTGCTGACGATGCGGTCAAAATGGGCGTGGCGTTTGATGTGTCGGCACAGCAAGCAGGTCAGTCAATGGCTGAAATGCGAACCGCCTTTGGCATGAACCAAACGCAGGTAGTGGAACTTGCTGACCAAATCAATTATTTGGGCAATAACACACCTGCCGCCGCCCAAGGCATCATGAACATCGTGCAGCGTGTCGGTGCTTTTGGTGAAGTGGCTGGCTCATCGGCAGGAGCGATTGCTGCGGTGGGTGCGACCATTCGTGGCATGGGGGTTAATGAAGAAATTGCCGCCACGGGCATTAAAAATATGTTTTTGGCGTTAGGAAAAGGTGAGAATGCCACCAAATCACAAAGGGCTGCTTATCAAAAACTGGGACTGGATTCAGAACAAGTCGCCAAAGATATGCAAAAAGATGCAGAAGGTACAACACTTAAAGTCCTAGAATCCATCTCAAAACTTGAAAAGTATGAACAGGGGCAAGTGCTTGAGTCGCTATTTGGTAGCGAGTCTTTGCTGGCTATTGCCCCATTATTATCACAGCTAGACACCTTAAAAGATAACCTAAATAAGGTTGCTGACAGCACGCAATACGCAGGCTCAATGAATGACGAGTACGAGGCACGAGCCGCAACCACTGCCAATAACTTGCAGACGCTTAAGGGTCAGATGGTTGCTTTGGGCATCACTGTAGGTTCTGTGGTGTTGCCTGCCCTAAATGGGCTGGTTAATGATTTAAAGCCCGTCATTGAAAAAGTCATCGCCTTTGCCAAAGCCAATCCTGAGCTTGTTGCCACACTTTTTAAGATAGGGGCTGCTCTTTTTGCCTTTAAAGTGGGTTCTTTGGGTGTGCGATTTGTATTCAGTTTGTTATCAAGTGGACTGCTGAGTGTAATGGGGATAGGCGTTCGCACAGCTGGCACGGTAAAACTGCTGTCGGCATCATTTGGGCTGCTTAAAATGGGTAGAGCTGTCTCTGCCTTGCGATTGTTTGGGTTGTCGGCACGCCAAGCTCGTATTGCGATTAGTCTGTTCACAGGTGGGCTTAATCTCATTCGTTCAGGGGTGGCAGGCTTTGTGTCGGTACTTGGCAAAACCATGACATTTGCAAGGCTGTTTGGTTCATCGCTTGTTGGTGTGGGTATGAAAGCTGCTCAAGCCTTTATGATGGTTGGGCGAGTGATTGCTATTGCAGGCAGAGCAATGCTTACCAATCCAATTGTGCTTATCGGCATGGCAATCGCTGGCGTGGCGTATCTGATTTATAAAAATTGGGATACGGTCAAGCCTGTACTTATCGGCTTTTGGCAATCCATCACCCAGTCTGCAAGCGGTGCGTGGCAATGGCTGGTCGGCATTTGGAGTGGCTTTACCACTTGGTTTGGTGGTCTTTGGACGGGTATTACTGCTTGGGCAAGTAATGCTTGGACGGCAATAACCACTGGGGCAAGCAATGCTTGGAGCTGGCTTGTTGGTATTTGGGGCGGTGTCGTCGCTTGGTTTGGTGGTCTTTGGACATCGGTACAGGCGGTAACAGCTGGTGTATGGACTGGTATCACAGGCTTTATTGGTTCGGTGTGGGCAAGTATTCAAGGGCTGGTGTCGGCAGGTGTGCAAGGCTTGATGGCAATCATTCGTGGATTTAGCCCTGTTTCTGCCTTTGCTGCCGCTTTTTCTGCCGTTTGGGGATTTTTAAGTGGGCTTGTTGGACGCTTTCGCACCTTTGGGGTTAATATCATTCAAGGGCTTATTGGCGGCATCAAATCAATGGCAGGAGCGGTTGTGGGGGCTATCAGTAGTACGGTTGGCAATGTCGCTGGCACCGCTAAAAGAATGCTTGGTATCAACAGCCCCAGCCGTGTGTTTCGTCAGTTTGGTTCGTGGGTGTCTGAGGGTTTGGCGATTGGCATTAACAAAGGTGGTCAAAGACCTGTGTCCGCCATTGGACAAGTGGCAAGTGGCGTTACGGCAAACTTTGGGGCAAAAATGGGCAACTTATCCGCCCAAATCAGTACAAGTGTGGGCGAGCATCAAGCAAGAATGGCAAATGCCAACAACGCCAATGCCCAAAATCAAGGCAGTATCACCATTTATTTTAATCCCACCATCAATGCAAATGGGGGTGATATGGGCAAAATTGAAAGAGCCTTACAATTCTCCCAAACCGAATTTGAAAAAATGTTTAACCGTATGCAAGCGGACAAACTTAGGAGAGCTTACTGATGTATGCAATGCTGGGTGAAATCCCCTTTGAGATAACCGAAAGTTTCACTACTTTAACCATGACGCATGATGCCAAATTTGCCCATCACGAAGTCATACAAGGTAAGCCACGCACACAAGCACTTGGGTTGTTGCTTGCTAAGCTCAAATTTAGCCTACGCCTGCATTGGCGGCTTGGCGATGTCGCCAAAAGTTATCAAGTGCTGCACCAAGCCTTTGTTTCACAAGATGCCCAAGCACTGGTTACAGGCTCTGGGCAGATGATGGGCTTTTATACCATTGGTAGATTGTCCGTAACTACCACCGCCCAAAATGACACAGGCGATACTTTGGCGATGGACATCGATGTGGATTTGACTGAGTTTATCGGCGACCCTACCGCCCCCAATCCCACGCCAGCCATCGCCACCAGCGACAGCGTGCCGTTATTATCGCTCAAAGATGACAGTATCAATGCCCCAATTGACATAGAAACGGCAAGCCTGATGGCGGATGTTGGAGCGTGGACACGCAGCGAAAACTTGCTTAATGGCATTTCATCAAAACTTGCCTTGCTTGGTGAGCTGTCAAACGACCCTGCACGCTATGCTCTGACCTTATCAGAGATTGTGTCAGACGGCTCAA
Source organism: Moraxella cuniculi DSM 21768 (assembly GCF_900156515.1). Classification (GTDB taxonomy): domain Bacteria; phylum Pseudomonadota; class Gammaproteobacteria; order Pseudomonadales; family Moraxellaceae; genus Moraxella; species Moraxella cuniculi. The sequence goes on from NZ_FTNU01000001.1 coordinate 304,429, forward strand.
CTGTTGTTAAGGGTTTATCAAACATTCCTGCACTGTCCGCTTATGCTGATAGGCTTGGTGGTGTGGGTAGTTTTGGTGGTGCGGTAGCGGATACGCTGGGCAAGGTGGGCGTTGGCATTGGGGCGGTGCAAAGTGGCAATCTGACACAGGCAAAGACCGCCTTTACAGGGGCAATGGGAGCAATGAGCATTGGCAAATCCACCGTGTCTAAACTCACCGCAAAAATTGCCAGTAAAAAACCATTAAAGGGGCTGTTTAGATGAGTAGTGTACTAATCCACACTTGTAATGAGCACGACCGCTTTGATTTAATCGCCCATCGCTATTATGGCACGGTGGACGAGATTGGGCGGATTATTGATGCCAATCCACAGCTTGCTCTGTCGGAAACTTTGGCAGCAGGCACGATGGTGCTTGTACCAATTATCCAAAAATCGCAAGCCAAAAATACCAACTTACCCCCTTGGTTTAGATAATTTTGAAATTAACGGCAATGCGTTCGCCTGCCTAGCACTACCATTTAATTTCTGTAACTATCAGCAGGAGAGAATATGATACAAAACACCGACAAGCCGAAATTTGCCGTCATCTATGAGCAAAAAGACATCACAAACGCCATCACGCCATATTTGTTGGAAATTACTTATACCGACTACCTGTCAGACCAATCAGATGAGATACAAATCACCCTTGAAGATGTGAATGACGACTGGTTGTATGATTGGTATCCTGACAATGGCGACGGCGTGGAGTTATTGCTTGCTGATGATATGGATGAGTTGATTGTCCTTGGGCGATTTGAGATTAGCGAAATTGAATATCGCTATCCGCCATCTGTTGTCGTACTAAAGGCACTCTCCACAGGGATTAGCAAAGCCAATCGTACAAACCAAGCCGAGGTTTATAAAGACACCACGCTTGCCAACATTGTCCGCACAGTGGCAAAACGCCTCAATTTGTCGATAACAGGGCAGATTCGTGATATTAAAATTACCACAGCAACTCAGTACCAAGAACGAGATGTGGAATTTTTGACTCGCCTTGCCAAAACTTATGGTCATAGTTTTAAAATTGTCGATAAAACGCTGGTCTTTTATGACAATGAAAAACTTGGCGAAAACGAAGCGGTGGCAGTGCTGGACAAAACATCAGTCATTGATGTGCGTTTTCGTGATGTTATCAAAGATATGCCAAGCGAGGTGCAAGTCTCTACCTACAACACCCAAAAGAAACAAACCATCACCAAAACCGCCAAGCCCAAACCCAAAAGAAAAGGAGCAAAACCTACCACCACCGACACCCTGAAAATCACCGCTCCCAACAATGCCACAGATGGTGAAGTGGCGGCAATGGCAAATGCCCATGCCCAAAATCAAGCAGATGAGCAAATCGCAGGGGAAATTGAACTGGTTGGCAATGCCATGCTGGTGGCAGGACAGGCGATTTTGGTGCAGGATTTTGGTAAATTTAGTGGCAAATATCTGATTAAACAAGCTCGCCATATACTAAATAGCCAAGGTTTTTTAACCACAATTGAGATTAAAATGCTTGAATATATTGACCCAAGGGCAAGCGATACCCAAGACAAACCAGCAACAGATAAAAAACAGGAAAAACCCCAATGAATTATACCCACAACAACCTATCCGCCACGCTCCAATTTGGCGAAGTTGGTCAAATTGACCCAAAAAGCCATAAAGTGAAAGTTATTTTTAATGCCTTGGGTGGCATGATAAGCGACTGGCTGCCTGTGATTAGCATGGGGGCAGGTGGCAATCAGTTCTACGCCTTGCCTGATGTGGGAGAAACTTGTGTCTGCCTGATGAATGCAAGTGGTGATGGTGGCGTGGTTTTGGGCGTGATTTATAATGACAAAGACACCACGCCTACTGACAATGGCGAGCTGTGGATTAAGCGATTTAGCAACAATACCATCATCAGCCATAACCGCCAAAATGGACAAATTATTGTAGAGACGAGTGGTGATGTACTGATTAAATCTGCCAAGCAGGTAAAACTAGATACACCCATTACCGAATGTACAGGCGATATGAATGTTGCTGGTTCAGTTAGGGCGGGCAATGATGTGATTGCAAATGGCACGAGCCTTAAAAAACACACGCACGGCGGTGTTGCCGCTGGCAATAGCCGAACGGATATGCCTTGACTTATCCAGATTTTTCTTAAAACCCTTTAAAAGACCCTGCGTTTGTCATCTTATACAATACACCCAAGTCAAATTTGGGTGTATTTTTATGACCGCCACAAAGCACCAAAAAGAGCATCGGCATTGGCAATTATCGCCTGACAGTACGGCGATTGCTGACATCTTGGACATTGCTCGCTGCCTTGATATTATCCTTGCCACCAAAAAAGGCTCTGATGTCCTGCGTCCCACCTTTGGTTCAGCTCATTTGGACTATCTTGATGCACCGACCGACATTCTTATCCCTAATATGGTGCGAGAGGTGCATTTGGCGGTGCAAACTTGGGAAAAGCGAGTGGTCATTAAAGACATTTATTTTACAGGAGCTGCACCACATTTGACGATGATAATTGATTGGCAAGTGGCGGACAGTGTCAAAGGTGAGATTTATAAAAGCGATTTTGTGCTTTAACGGCATAACCATGAGGGCGTAAGCGTGGCATTACCAAAACGAGAAAACTTAAAAATCGTGAACGATGACATTGGCACGATTTTAAGTGAAACGATTAAAGATTACGAAAACCGTGCAGGCAAAGTGCTACAACCTGCCCATATTGAACGCTTGCTTATTAACACCTTTGCTTATCGTGAGTTATTGCTACGAAAACAACTTAATGAAGCCTACCGTCAGCAGCACATTCCCTATGCTACAGGCTTGATGCTTGATGTGGCAGGGGCGGATTTTGGCACACATCGGCTGAACGCACAGCCTGCGGATACGGTGTTGGAATTTAGTGTTAGTCCTTCTGAAATTGGCAATTTAACCATTCAAATCGCCAAAGGCACGCAGGTTTTGGCAGGTAATATTGCCTTTGCTGCCAAAGAGGGTGGACAGCTTACCCAAAACAACCCAAGTATTTGTCTAAATGCCACTTGTACCCAAGCAGGCACAGTGGGCAATGGCTATGCCGTGGGGCAAATCAACACGCTGGCAACTCGCCCACATCCGACCATTGCCATATCCGTCAAAAATATCACCATCAGCCAAAATGGGTCAGATGTGGAAAATGACGACAGCTACCGTGAGCGGATTATGCTTGCCTTTGAGCGGTTTAGCAATGCAGGCTCAAAAGGAGCGTATGCTTATTTTGCTCGCTCGGTCAGCCAAGAGATTATTGATGTCTATGTCGGCAATGCAACAGACCGTGAGGGGCAGCCGATTGGCGGGACGGTGGCGGTGCATTTGCTTGGCAGAACAATGCCAGTCTCGGACAATCTTATCCGTGCAGTAAATAAGGCTTTAAATGATGAAAAGGTACGCCCCTTGTGCGATACGGTAACGGTCAATTCTGCCAAGGTGGTGAATTTTACCCTAAATGCCGAGCTAATAACTTTTACAGGAACGAATACTGATGAAATCCTAGAAAATGCCAAAAGTGCGTTTGAGAGTTATCAACAACAAGCCCAAAGCCAACTTGGGCAAGACATTGTGCCACTTAACATCGCCAAAACCTTGCAGGTCGCTGGGGTCTATGATGTACGCCTGATTAGCCCAAGCCTAACAAATATTAACGATGATACCGTTGCTATTTGCAATCACATCAATATCCGCATTGTGGAGCAAACAGATGGATAGGCTCATTTATGCCGATGCGATTGCCAAAGAGCAGCTGTTTACCGCCCTTGCTGATTTGAGCTTGTCGCTTGATGACTTGCCGATTGACAAGCTCTTGATACGCTTGATTGACCTTGTTGATAGCACGCATTTGCCCATTTTGGCAGACAGTATGAGTGTCGCAGGGGTGGACGGTTATTGGCTTGCCGAGAGTGATGAAGCACGGCGAAATCTTATTAAAGGGGCGTATGACTTGCACCGCTACAAAGGCACGCCGTGGGCGGTCAAGGAGATTGTTAGACGGCTGGGTTTTGGCAATGCCACAATCATTGAGGGCTTTGGCGACAAAAGACACAATGGTGAGATTGTAAGGCGAGATGGTGCTTACAATTACGGACATTCTGACCGCTGGGCGTATTACCGCATCATCATTCATGAGCCTATTACAATTGAGCAGGCTAATTTACTTCGTAAAACCCTATCAGCCTTTGCTCCTGCTCGCTGTATCTTGTCCGCCCTTGATTTTACACAGGCAAGCATCAGGCACAATGGCAAAATTGTCCGAGACGGCAGATACACGCGTGGTACAGCTTAACTGACTTAGAAGGAAAAAATATGGCAAATTTACAAGAAACCTCCACTTGGGAAGCTGGTATTTATCAGCTTGAGACATCAGACCCTGTGATGGGTGGCGAAAACGGCGTTGATAATAGAGCTCCAAGACAGCTTGCCAACCGCACGCTATGGCTAAAAAACAAGCTGGCAGCAGACATCGCCAGCGTCAATCAAAGCATCAGCAATTTGACTGGTCAAAAAACTGACAAATCCACCACAATATTAGCAGGACAAGGACTGATGGGTGGCGGTCAGCTAAACTCCTCTCGAATGATTTCGCTTGGCATACCCAGCAAAATCACCGCCAACAGCACCAATACGGCGATATCTAATACCCACAGCCATGAGATTGACAAGGCAAGCACCACCACGCAGGGCATTGTCATGCTGTCAAACAAGACAGATGGCACCGACAGCACCAAGGCAGCCACAGAGTACGCCCTAGGAGAGGTGCATAAACTGGCAACCGCCGCCCAAGCAGCAGCTGATAGCATCAGCCTAGACTGGGCAAATATCCAAAATAAACCAGCACTTGCCGATGCCAGCCACAGCCATCCATGGAGTCAAATTACAGACATACCAACCGCCAGTGCCACCGTCTATGGCATAACACGGCTAAACAATGACCATACCTCAACATCAGGCTATGAGGCTGCCACGCCTTTTGCTGTGCGACAGGTGCATAACAAAGTTATAGCCCTAGAGACGGGCAAACTTGGCAAATCAGAAACCGCTGCAAGTGCCACAAAACTTGCCACCGCTCGCACCATTAATGGCGTAGCGTTTGACGGTAGCCAAAATATCATCATTTATGACAATACCAAACTTGCCAGCAATGGTAACGCCGTCAGTGCATCACGCCTAGCCACCGCTCGCACCATCAGCCTAACTGGTGCGGTAACGGGCAATGTGAGTTTTGATGGGTCGGGCAATGTAAGTTTGGCGACTGTATTGACCAAGGCAACTGTGCGAGAGTTTAATCGCACCATCACCGCACAAGCAACAGTGCCAAACAGCACAACCAACACCATAGAGATGGCAGGTCAAGTGGTGGCATCTGCCGATGGTCTGATTAGGCAATATTTCCACTTGAAACACTTCAGGGATTTCTGGTTTGGGCGAGATGATAATGCAGTGGACTATCAAAATCACCACGTTCCCACCTATAAAATCCCGATTGCTCTATGGACGGCTATGCCAAATAAAGTCCTATCTGTACAAGCCCAAATAATGCGAAGTGGCAATGCCACTTCATCGGTTGAATTTGCAGCGGAAGCTGCCGAACAAGAAGTGGCTTGGGCGTTTCGTCATCAAGGCAGTAATAAAAGCAATGTTTGGTTAAATATGACAAGAACGCATGGCGGTCAATCTGAACATATTGATTTATTTGTGATTGTGGAGGGTTATTGATGCATTATATTCGCTTAACGGATACCGAGGGTCGTTTTGATTGGATTGATGGTAATTTTTTGTTTTTATATGATTTATCAGAAGATGAAATTATTGCCATTGGTGATGATGATTATACCGAGTTTTGCCAAAACCATCAGGGGGATACTCGCTTTATTGATGGTAAGTTTGTCTTTGGTAATAGCAAAACCAATCCAGCCATCATCAAAGCCCAGCACCAATCCCAAATCTGGCAAGCCATCAAACAAAAACGCCACGCCATCACTCGCGGCGGGGTATATCTGCCATCGGTCAAAAAATGGTTTCATACCGACGACAGCTCTCGCACGCAGTACTTGGCATTGCAGATTTTGCCAGAGCTGCCGCCAGAGCTTATGTGGAAAACGATGGATAACAGCTTTGTTAAATTAACCAAGCCACTTTTGGGCGAACTGGCGATGACGATTTTACAAGCTGAACAAGCCGACTTTGCCAATGCTGAAAAGCATCGTTTGGCAATGCTGGCTTCGGACAATCCCTTGGAATATGACTATTCAGCTGGCTGGACAGCAATTTATGAACAAGGAGCCATCAATGAATAAAGTCTATTTAGCCTGTTATCGTGGGCGTAGCGACAAACTCACTTATCGCCTATATGATGGCATTACACGCTTTTTCACTCGTGGCAAATACAGCCACACCGAGATTGCCATCGCCTTACCTGACGGTCGTTATCGGTGCTATTCATCAAGCATTCGCGAAGGCGGTGTGCGTACCAAAATAATGCCCTTAAATCCCGACAAATGGGACTTAATCCCCCTTGATGGGGTCTTGCCCGAACAGATTATCCGTTATTACAAACAAAATCACGGCTTAGGTTATGACCTTTTTGGGGCATTAGGCTGTGTGGTTGGACTGCCTCAAAATGCAGATAAATTCTTTTGTTCCGAGTGGTGCTATAACGCCATTTTTGGGTCAAATCAAGGCTTTCGCTTTAGCCCTAATCAGCTTGCCGAAATTGCCCGTCATTTATCTATTTTAGATAACTGATTTTAACCTTAATTTATTTAGGAGTTTTCAATGTCAAATTCAAACCATCCAATACAAATCACGCCGAATTTTAGCTATCGTGAAATGACACGCAGCGAGACCGCAAGCCGCAATGGTATTAAAAACATACCAAACCAAGCTGAGCTTGCCAATATTAAATATACAGCAAATCAGCTTGAAAAAATCCGCAGTTATCTTAATCAAAAATATCAAAGACCGATTGGCATTATCGTTACTTCCTGCTTTAGAAATGAGACGGTCAATCGCTTGGTGGGTGGCTCAAAAACTTCAGCACATCGATATGGACTGGCGGCAGATTGCGATGCCACAGGTTTTACCTCAAGGGCTTTTGCCAAAGAAATTATTGAAATGAGAGATAAGGGGTTGATTGCCTTTGACCAGTTAATCTTGGAATTTCCAAGCCGTGGTGATGGGGCATGGGTGCATATTGGTTTTAAAAAAGATGGTCGCAATCAAAGAAATCAAATTTTAACCGCTGTAAAAAGAGGAGGTAAAACTGTGTATTTGCAAGGTCTACAAGCAGGTGCAAAATGACTTAAAGACAAGAAAAAGCTGGCTTTTTAGCCAAAAAAGAAAAGACGGTCGGTATGACAATGTTGGAGCATTGCCATACCAGCCACGCAGTTAGGTGCGTAGCCCAAGAACCGCCTGCTTAGCTAAGCGGTGTTATTTTATCACAAAATCTACAGGATTACGCAAAAATGAAACAGCGTTGCATAAATTGCAAAAAACTTTTAGCCATTGGTGCGGGCAATTTTGCCATCAAATGCCCAAGATGCAAAACCTTAAATCACATTAATACTCAGCAAACCCAAGCAAAGCCTGATATTGACAAAGGGCATCGCCCGCATAATGACTGATGTTCATTCATAAATAACCAAATCCCCATCATTGTGAGCGTCCTGAACGCCTTTAACTTTCGAAGGATAAGTTTATGACACTCAATTTACTTGCCACCAAACACTACAAAACCGCTCCGTTACCATTTATCGGGCAAAAGCGAATGTTTTTACAGCATTTTACAAAAATTCTAAAAGACAACATCCCAAATGATGGCGAAGGCTTGACCGTGCTTGATGTCTTTGGTGGTTCTGGGTTGCTTGCTCACAATGCCAAGCGTATTTTGCCAAAGGCAACGGTTATTTATAACGACTTTGATGGCTATGCCGAACGCCTTGCACACATCAATGACACCAATCGTTTACGCCAAGCCTTGTTTGAGCTATTAAAAGACGAACCAAGAAATATCAAACTGTCTGCTGCCGCCAAAGCTCAAGTGAACAATTTGATTGCCAAAAGTGCTGACAGCGGGACTTTTATTGATGTGCAAACCTTGGCAGGCTGGTTATTATTCAGCGGTCGGCAAGTGAGTAGCCTTGATGAGTTTCTAGCCGAAAGCACCTTTTATAACCGCATTACCAAGACTGATTATCCAAGTGCGGACAATTATCTTGATGGCCTTATCATCGAGTGCCTAGACTTTGAAAAACTGTTGCAAAAATACCAAGACACACCAAATTGCTTGCTTATTCTAGACCCACCTTATGTTTGTACAAAGCAAGGAGCATACGCCAAGCACGGTTATTTTGGCATGACCAAGTTTTTAACTTTAATGAACTATGTGCGTCCGCCTTACATCTTTTTTAGCTCCACCAAAAGTGAGCTTATGGATTATATGGCGTACCTTAAAAAATACGAGCCTGACACTTGGCAAAGGCTTGGTGGTTTTGACCATATCAGGGTCAATTCATTTGTCAGTGCAAAAGTTAGCTATGAGGATAATATTTTGGTGAAGTTTAAAAGCTGAAATTTATCTCAAAAGACAGGGCTTCTCCCAGTAAGTACGGCAGTATGTATCTTATAAATTAACAAGTTAAGAGGTGAGTTTGTTAGATATGCAAAATTATCCATGATAACATTCAAGCAAGCGTCCAAAAAGATAATCCAAGCCAAAAACACCCCAAGCTGTGAAGTTTGGGGTGTTTTTATGGTAAATTTACCACAATGAAATTATCTTACACTCAGTGCAACAAAATCAAAAAGGGATTTATTGCAAAAATGGGCGAGATTTTTCGCGGTTGGCATCAGTCAAGACCAATACCAATACACCTACAATCAACAACAAGCAGGATTTAGTGCCGATGTTGGCTTTGATGGCAAACCCCAGAACCTTAGTGTCAATGGGGGCAAAACCAACATAGATGTCAGCTACGCCCAAGTAACCAACCAATCAGGCATCAAAGCCAATCAATCAACCCTATCTGTACAAGGACAAGGTAGCTTCACTGGTGGCTATCTTATCACCTATGCAGGTAAAAACCAAACCCAATTTACCCAAGGTATCCAAACCCAAAACATTGAAAATCACCTAAATTATGAAGGTGATGCCATCAGTGTCGGTGTAGGGATTGGTTTTAATAACAAAGAGCAAGACAGCGAGGGCAGCCAAATCAAAACCAGCTACAACGCTAGTTTGCAAGGCATTGGTTATGGTACAATACCCCCAACCAACAAAACCAGCACCACCCATTCTGCCATCACAGACCAAGCAGGACTTGACTACATCAACACAGAAAACTTCAACCAACCAGAAGTGCAAAATAAACTAAATCAAATCATTACTAATGATTTTGATAAGGAGCAAGCGATTAAAGAGCTAAATGCTCAAGTGGTAATTACCACAGAATTTGGTAAAGAAGCCCCAAAAAGAATCGGTGATTATGCCCAAAACAAAGAACTTGAACTGCTTGCACAGGGCAACACCGAAGAAGCTAAGAAATGGGCAGAGGGTGGGGTTTATCGTGTTGCTTTGCATACCCTAATTGGTGTTTTAGGTACTGGCACGGTTGAAGGAGCCATCACCACAGGATCTGTTGCCCTATCTGCACCAATACTAAATAAGATATCCCAACAAGCAATCAAGATACTTATTGATCAAGGTGTATCACCACAGATTGCCAAAAATGCCGTTGATCTCGTCAGTAATCTCGGCATTGCAACAATCACCCAACTGGCAGGAGTGGATACAGTAACTACAGCCACAGCATTGAATGTAGATGCGTTTAATAGGCAGTTGCATAAGCAGGAAAAAGACCTTGCTGCGACATTGGTTGGTTTAGCCAAAAAGAAAGGATTAAAAAAACCTGACGGGAAATCTTATACGCTTCAAGATATTGAGGATGCTTTGCGTTGGGCAAATAGTGGTCGTTACAATGAGAGATTTAATCAGAAGGTAGGTGCTGTAATTAATTCACAAAATACCTCTAAGATTAAAAATGTGCTTTATGATAACGCAATTGGTAAAGAGTACGATCCAAGACTTTGGAATGTTGATACACGAAATGGTATTGTTAGCATGAATCAAAATTTTAGCAATATCAAAAAACCAGATGATAATTTAATAAAATTTATCCAAGTACAAGCATCGAGTTATAAATATACATGGTATAAGGATAATATTGCCACCAATAAGCCAAGTTCAAAATCCACGCCAGTTACACATACGGTCATGCCAATAAAGCAGGTTACTCAACAGGAAATAGATTCTCGCAATGCTGCCATTATGAGTGGCAATTACCAAGAGTGTGCTTTTAATGAGACGGTATATTGCAGGCAACAAGATCAAAAAGTAGTTACAACAATGAATAATGCCTCACATTTTATACCAGTCATGGGGAAGACGCTTTATGCTGTAACAAAACCATTGGCAGTGGCATCAAAAATAGAAAATGAGGGTTTTAGCAAGGCGGTTCTTGGCGAGTTTGTCTCTAAGAGAACAGAAAATGCTGTTGGTTCAAACAAAAAAATATCGGCAGTTATTGATCAGATGGGTGTCAATGATACTATCACAGATTGTATTTATAATAATTTTAATTCACAATCATCTAAGGGAAATGAAAATGTATGTCAGTAATAACATATTACTTGGAGTATCACTAGCTATTAGCTCAGTAGTGGCTATCACATTTAAAGATTCATTTGGCTTTAGTTTTGGTCAATTTGTTATGGCTTTTGCGACCAATCTCTTATTTCTTCCTGCTATACGTGATTATTTTGCAGGGTTGGAGTTTGAGTCAGTAGGCATGAGAACAAAAGCTACGGCTAGCAAAATCGAAAGGTTTGTTTTCTTTTTATTGACGCTTGGCATCTACTTCCTTATCATTGTTGGTATATTTTTAGGAGCCGTACTAGAATAACACTTATATTATACTAGCTTTATAAAGATAACCCATTGTAAAATAAACAAAAAGCCTAAAAAGCTTGCTTGAATTTTTGTACTTGGAATAACTGCTCGTTCAGCAACTTTATTTTATTACAAAATCAGGTTTGTGATAGACTATCATTTAGCCCAAGAAACCAAAGAGTTCTTTGATGATGAAATTGAACTTGATGAGGGCAACAAAGGTTGCACTCAAAAAGGCAAGCGTGGTTGTGGTGCTGGTGGTAAAACTGCTGTGTTTGGTTTGTTAAAGCGAAATGGTAGGTTTATGTGGTTGTTGTTAAAGATACCAAGCAAAGCACTCTAATGTCTATCATAACAAGTAAAGTTAAGCCTGACAGCATTGTTTATACCGACAGCCTGTTATCAAAGAATGTGAGTTTGGATTTAACTGTGGTATGCCATCTAGTCAACTTAAGGTATTGAGAAAATGGCGTGGAGGGGGTAAGCCTTATCTACTACAGCCTCTTTTTATATTTTTAATGCTTTGACATGGAATTTTATTGGTTTATAAAAATGAATGCAAATAAAATTATGCTTATCGCCCCCGTTTTAATGGGTATGATTGCATCAATTGAGCAAAATCAGAAATATTATTTTGATTTTTATGAATTTTTTGCAGTATCGATTATTTCTTTGATGTTTTTTGTTAATATTTGGAGATATATTTATGGAAAGGATTTTTGGTCGCTTGGAGTAAAAGTAAGATCAAATGAGCATAAGCTATCAAGATTTTTTTGGTTTTCTTTGACGATTATATGTTATTCCGTAGGCATTTTTTATTTTTTATTTAGAGTTTAGCTCATTGGGGTTATTGCAAATCATCTGAAAACAAAGCCCAAAAGATACAAACCAACCTAAGAATCTTCGATAGCATCACCTCTGCCTTGTACACTCCTAATTCAAATGGTATCATAGGCGATGTGGCAAGAGCGGCAAGTCCAGAGCTTGCTTATCGGATTGGGCAATATTTTAAAGAAAACAAACTCAAAAACGAAATTGATGGTGGTAATCGCCCAGAAGAACAAAGCCCGCAACACCTACTAGCCCATACCATACTAGGTGCTGCCGTAAGCTACGCCACAGGCAATAACCCAATAACAGGTGCTGTATCAGGAGCAACCAATGAAGCTGTTGCTCCAGTTTTATCAAATTATTTATATGGCACCAAAGACCCAAGCGAACTTAGCCAAGAACAAAAAGATACCATCACAAGTATCTTAAGCTTAACCACAGCTACCACTGCTTATAGCACAACAGGCGGTAGTGTAGCCGATGCAGTTAATGGAGCTGAGATTGGGAGAGTTGGGGTTGAGTGGAATGGGGGTGCTAATTCTGTGCAAAAACACAGAGCAATTAATGCTGGGGCGTGTAGAGCTGGTGATGTTAATGCTTGCAATATTGAAACATTGAAAAGCATTATTGCCAGACAAATTCATAATGGAGCATCTTATATCCTAAAAAGCGTACAGACCCAAGATGATGTTACTATTTTTAATTTTGGATATGGAGTGGGAGGATATAGCTTCGTGATGAACAATTACAATGGAAATATTTATATAACAGATATGTTTGAAGTGGCATTATCTACAAAAGTTACTGGATTTTCGACCTCATTGACTTGGGGAAATTATTCCCAAAGACCAAAATCGTCTAAAGACCTAGATGATAAAATCTCAGGAGCTTCTCTAACTATCTTAGGGTGTCATCGGGGGCTATGCACGGGTAATTCTATCGGCTCAAAGAATCATACATTTTTAAGAGGTGTTGGCACAAATCAATATAGTTATTCTGGTGGCAAACTAAAATTTTCAGGATATCATCTAGACAAACAAACATCAAAAATTGTCGCAGGTCCTGCACCTGGGAGTAGTCCAAAATGAAGTCTTTGATATTTACTATCTTTATTTTCTTTTCTGTAATTATTTATTCATCTTGCAACAAACCAGATTATAGCAATCCAGCCATTCCAAAGAGACATGAAGTTTATCAACAAGTAAGACAGCAAATGAATGACATCTCAAAAGGCATTGGCTTGCCTGACAGTGTAGAGACATTGAATCGACCTACAGCGGTTTATGTTAATTATATCTATAATGAATATGATGATGAATTAATCAATCGTATCAACTCCGTTATGTCGAATCAGAAATGGGTTGAGATTAAAATAGATAACACGGAATATCAAAAATTTTTAGCTGTTTATTGTAAAAATGAATTTAGGGTGGATGTATTTACTATGCCTAATCAATCAGGGTTAAATGTGTCATTAAACTGGGATGGTTGGGTTAAAATTTGTGAAAAGTCTATGGGTTAGTTGTGTTTTTGTTAAGTTGTAGATGTGGATAAAACCAACCAGACAAATTCTAACTTACAAGGCTTAGGCTATGGTACAATAGACCCAACCAACAACAAACCCAAAACCAACTTAACCAAATCATCAACAATGATTTTAACAAAGACAAAGTATTTCAAAATAATTAAAGGGAATTATGATTCAAAAAAGATTTTGCGATTTGTTGTTTGGTAAAAAAACTTGTTTGGTAAAAAAACACTGATTATATTATGCATTGCACTCTTTTTATTTATTTTGTATGATAGACTAACACCAAGCACGAAAAAGTATCATATTGGATATAATGAGCATTTAAACATGCATACTTTAGTGGCTAGAAGAAAAGACGGAGAGTCCTTTACTGTTTCTAGAGGCATTGTTGATTATTTTCTTGAAAACAAATTTCTGATTTTGTATGGTTTAAAGTCTGAGATCTGTTCAGGTCAATCGATATATGATATTTTGTATGATTAAAAAATTTATTATATTGTAGACACTAGGGACGACACATTAACAGTATTGCATAGTTATGAAGAGTATAAACGCTACTTGGTTTTAAATAATATTAAAAATTTACAAGACTTTACTTTAAGTGATGATATTTTAGTTAAAATTCGCCAGACAAACAAAAGGTATGAAAGTGAGGGTTGTGAATAGCTGTGATTATCTCATACCATACTAGGTGCTGCCACAAGCTATGCCACAGGTAATAACCCAATGACAGGTGCTGTATCAGGAGCAACCAATGAAGCTGTTGCTCCAGTTTTATCAAATTATCTATATGGCAAAAAACCAAACGAGCTAAGCCAAGAACAAAAAGATACCATCACAAGTATCTTAAGCCTAACCACAGCCATCACTACCTACACCACAACAGGCGGTAGTGTAGTCGACGCAGTTAATGGAGCTGAGATTGGGAGAGTTGGGGTTGAGTGGAATCAAGGTTTGATTTTACATGGGGGAGCACTAGGAGAGCCGAATGGGGTGGATGTCCTAAGGGGAACCATAAC
>NZ_FTNU01000023.1 GCF_900156515.1 Moraxella cuniculi DSM 21768
TCTGTACTGATGGCATGATACAGATACTGATAGCTGACCGCCCCTGTGCTTGTTACCTGCTTGACCGCCGCTCGGATTTGGGCGATTTGGGTGGCGGATAGGCGGCGGTCATCAGCGGTGGTTTTGGCAAGGCAAGGGATAGCTCCTGTGTTTAGTGCGTCAAAGGCACGAATGACCATCAGGCTAAACTTGGGGCTAATCCACATGGCATAACGGTAAACAAGTTCACGGCAGGCGTAAGTACCTTGTTTGGTGGTTTTGGAATTTCCGCCTTGAATAGTATGGTAAGCTATTGACTTTTCACCGTTCTGCAAATTCGTAGAACGCTCGATTTCCAAAATCAAATCTTGAACTTCGGCGTTGCGAAAGAATAAAGCAGGTTGATGTTTCTTTTCAGCTCCGCTTGCACGGTGCAGGTCGTTAAGAGAGTAAAAACCGTTGTATTGACTGATGGTGTGATTTGCGATGACTAGGTTTGTCATAACGATACCTTTGAGTTTAGTTAATGAATGTTACCCAAAATAGGGCAACGGGTCTCAACTACCGCTCAAAGACGGCTGGGGCTATTTCCTTTGCAGGTGTTTTATTTACCCCTATCAACCCGTCATAAGACGAATTTTGTTTTGAAATTTTACCATTCCTGAAATTCTAGGAACGCTATTTTTCAAATTTTAGGTACAAAAAAAATCACAATGACGGTGTGAATTTTCCGCTTTGAGTTTAGTAGTACGGCTATCATACCCTGTCTTTTTTACTTTGTCAAATGGGAAATGTAATAAAAATCCACATTTTTACACAAAAATACTTGACGGTTTGGCTTTTGTGTGTAATAATACACATACTTAAACAACAAAGGAGCTTTTATGAAAAGCGGCGAGTTGATTAAGTTGCTAGAAGCTGATGGCTGGGTGTTGGTTCGCGTCAAAGGCAGCCACCACCATTTTAAAAAACAGGGCAAGCCCTTTTTGATTACCATCAGCCACCCTACCAAAGACTTAAGCATCGGTCAAATCAAAGATGCCAAGGAGAAATCAGGGCTGAACTTCTAGTAACAAGGTAGCCTCAAATGAGGCTACCAATTCATAAAAGCTCAAAAATAGGAGTGTATGATGATACATTATGCAATCGCCATCAGCAAAGATGAAGGCATGGCAAATTATGGCTCTATTGTGCCAGATGTGGCAGGTTGTTATGGCTTTGGTGATACCCTTGATGAAGTGATTGATGAGACCAAATCAGCCATTTTAAGCCACATTGAAACCATGCTTGAACTGGATATGCCTTTTGAGTTTCAAACCACACCCATTGAGACCCTGCAAACCGACCCTGATTATCAAGGCGTGATTTGGGCGGTGGTTGCCATTGACGAGACGGCTTTTGATAAGCAGGTGCGGTTTAATGTGTCATGGAGCGAGCATTTGCTCAAAAAAGTCGATGAACACATTGCCAAAACGCACGATACCCGTTCAGGATTTTTGGCAAAACTTGCCAGCCATGCTGTGCAGTCAAGCCCATAATCCAGCCCCATCTTTAACAAAAAGCGGTCGTTTGACCGTTTTTTTTGTTAAATAAAAAGCCCACATTCTTCAGTGAATGCGGACTTTTTGAAACTTTAAAGCAATTATTGTAATAACTTTGTCAAAACAAATACCACAACACCGCCTGTCAAAATGCCTGTGGTCAAAGTGGTAATAATCTGCAACCAAGGAAACCATTGATTTTCTTTACGCATTTTTTCAACCGTGGCACGGCTTTGCTCGACGCTTTGGCGTGTCATCTCGATATCAGCTTGGATTTTGTTAATATCTAACATAAGCTTCACCTTTTCTAGGTTTTCTTTATCCAGCTTGCCTAAATCAATACGGTTTATGTCTACCATGGTAGCACCTTTGCTCCAAAGCCAAACAAATCACACTTTTTTGGCGTGCAATGCTTGACTTTTATTGTATTCTAGTATACAATATGCTTTATCAACACAATGATGTGAAGATGAGCGTTAGGCTTATAAACCTAACCAAAAACATAAGGAGTAAGGCAATGACTACCGTTCTCAAAATCATCGCCTTCATTATCCTGCTCTTAATCGCCACACCAGCGTATTAAACAGGTAGCCTAAAAGTGGTAACGACACTCAAGGCTTGAGCTAGACCGAAAGGCTAGCCACTCCTTATCTTTATCTTACTGGTTTATCATCAAAAAATCAAGGATTTTTATGCCAAATGCACGCCAAAAAGCCACCAACACTTACCGCAATAAAGCCTTAGCCAATATCGCTCTTGTCATCAGCCACACCGAGCCTGAAGTGCTAGATGCTCTAAATAAAATCATCGCCCATAAAGATTGTAGCAAGGCGATGGCGATTAAGACGGCGTTGGTTGAGTATGCCAACACGCTGGATTAGCCCACCGCCAAGCACTACCACCAACGCACGGCGGTGATAAAGCCTGTTAGTACAAAAACCGTTAGGCACAGCACCACCCAGTTAATCAAAAATCTAACCCTTGGCGAGTTTTCGTATTTTTCCAGCATTTTGACTATCCATTACCCCAAGTTTATGTTAAAATTCATCTATAATCAGTCTCGTTTCTAATTTTCAGCAAAAGATTGGTTAAAAACGCCCATTCTCCCCAGTTTGGGCGTTTTGCTGTGTTTTGACTAAACCAACCCAGACGCAGGAAAACCGCCAAAGCTACCAACATTATCACGCAGTCTGCATTCGTGCAGTGAGCCTGTGCAGCTGTCTTTGGCGGGGTCGTCGGTTGGTTTGCCGTCAATAAACATTGCCGTGCCTGTATAGCCGCACTCTTCGCCACGATAGCGACCGCATACCGCCCAGTGGCAATAACCCGTGATTTGACGCACAGGGATTGTTAAGCCTTCAAAGTCCACAGGATTTGACAGCTCAAATGTCGTTGTGGCGTTGGTCTCAGCCGTTTTTTGTTCAATGTACCAGTGCTGGATTTTGTAGTTTTGTTCATCGGTGCTGTCTAGGTACTCTGCCAAAGTGTGGATAACTTTTAGCCTTGCCCCTGCAAAATCTGCAAATCTTAAGCACAGCACACGCAACGCACCTGCCACCCCGCCAATGTCATTGTGCAGGGTTAGGCTTGGGGCGGAGGCTCTGCCGTCTGACCGCACCTCAAGCCCTTCTGCCGTGATGGCAATGGGGTGGAAGTTTTTACCTTGCCATGTGATGATGCCGTCATTATGCCCATGAAAACGGTAAATCTCACCGCCCAATTTTCTTGCGTCCAGCTCGTACAGGGTGATAAAACCCTGCACGCTACTCTTTTGGATTTGGTTGTTAAAAGTCATGATGCAGCAGCCGTTTTGCACAAAACACCAAAGCTACCATCACGATACACAGCCACAAACTCGCTGATACTGCGTTCGTTTGACCAACCTTTTAGGGCTTGGATTTGCTGGGTTGCCCATGCGATAAGCTCGCCACGGAAGATGCTGATGCGATTGCGACTAAGCAAGCCATTGTTTGGCTCATTATTAACAATCTCAAAGCCGTCATCATCAGGATAATAGACAATCTCGATGGTCTGGGCTTTTTCGCCGTGCTTGGCTAGCCATGCGTCCACCTGCATGGTGAATTGACTGATAAGACTTGCCTCTTCGCGAGCCAATAGCGGCACTTGCAAAGGCTCATTATCGGTTTCGATGGTTGCGACATTACTCATAATTTACTCCTAAAAAAAGCCCCTGTTGGGGCTTATGATTGACGATGTGATTTGTGATGAATAAAATAAAACAGCACACCCAAAGGCGTACCAATGCCATAATAAAAAAATATCCACTTAAAATTAGAGCTAAAACCTGCTTTTGGGTTGTATAAAAATAAGATTAGGACAAAGATTAATAGTGCCACCATGCCCAAGGAAGTGATGGCGATGACCCTTTGCAAAAACCTTGCTCGGTTTTGTTGCCTAAGATATAAAAATAAAAAACTAAGCTCCGCCCAAAGCACAAGCCTCACCCCTGTTTTTTTATAATCCAGAGTAAGGGCATTGACGGCAAAATACACAAACACGGCACAAATGACGGCAAAAAACCACCCCAAGCTACTTTTTAATAAGCCTGCGATATTGATTTTTGCTAATCTGGACACTGATTTTTTCCTCCCAGTCGTCTGCAAATGCGACAAGAGCAGGTTTTTGGCTGGGCTTGTTAATAAAAAAATCTGCCAAAGCTGACAGATTTTTGACTTCTGTCTGAATGTGTATATAATAAAAGTATCAAGGCAAGGGAGTCAGCCTTGCCTTGTAGGTTACCGCCACCGACCTTGGAAGTGGTGGCAACTGATAAGGAGATGAAAATGAGATTATTCGCACTAATCTTATTTGTCGTGCTACTTCTACTAAGCAATAACGCTTACTAAAGTAGCAAAGCCGAAAAGTAGTAACAGCTACTTGGGGCTTTGGTTGGGGACTAACCCTAACCACTCCTTATTTTTATAATAGCACTTATTTTTAAAAAATCAAGGGAAATATAATCATCAATTTTTCCATAGATAATTGTTCACTCTGTATTAGTAATGTGATAAAATCACTCATGAAATTTAATCCTTTTTTGCAAATCTGCACAAAGGGTTGAATAAAAACCCCAACTATTTGCCGTAGCTGGGGTTTTGTTATGTTGCTTGGTTAAATTAAAAAACCTGCTCAAACTTCAGACCGATCTGCCAGAAGTTGCCTTTTCGCTGGGCGACTTGATAATCAGTGCAGATATATTTGCACCGCTTGCCGTGCGGATTTGTCCACCAAAAAGGCGTGATGCCCTTGTGTTCATCAACAAATGCCATGATGGGGGCAATCACTGTGGCAAAATCGCCCGTCTTTACCCCGCTCCAGTCGGTGCGTTTGTTATTGATGCCAAAACTTGTGCGTTGGGCATAGCCATCGCCAAACTGGGTTTTGGTTACTTGATGCACCACTTCACAAGACGCCCCAGCGTTTAGTTTCCAAGTGAAGGTTTTCATTTTTACTCCAATAAAAAACCCTGCCAAATGCAGGGCTACCAAATCACCTCAAGGTCGTACAAGGCACAATTGCCATCAGCACTAATCAACGACAACCGATTTGCCAAAGCAAGGCTAATCAGCATTCTATCAAACGGGTCTTTGTGCAAAAACGGCAACTTTTGCAAGATAATACTGTCCTGCCAGTCTTGATGCACAGGCAAAATTGCTTGTGCTGCCAACAAATCCACATAAACTTTTTGCCAGCCTTCTGCCATGACAAGTTTACCCAAACTTGCCTTGATTGCCATTTCGGCAAAAGACAACGGGCTATAATATAAAGCATTTTGGCGATTTTGAATGACCGCACGGGCGTTTTGGCTTAATTTTTGAGGGTTGGATAATAACCAAATCAGCACATGGGTATCTAATAAAAAGCCGCCCATTATTGATACCCCTCAAACTCATCAAGAGGTGCGTCAAAATCATCGCTGATGGCAATCAATGCCGATTCAGCACCACCAAACTGCCTTTGGGTTAATCTGTCAAGCTGCTGTAATAAATAATCCTCAATGCTCAAGCCATGTTGTTTGGCTTGGGCAATCAGTGCTTGCTCGGTTGCGATGGGTAAATCTAGTGCAATCATCATATCACCAAAAATAAGACTTAGCCTATCTTACTATGTTTTGATAATCCAATCAATCATTTGCCACCTGCCTGCCTGTTGATTAAGGTTTGGGCTTTTTGTTGCCATTTATAAATACAAATAAACAGCAGTTAAAATCGCATCAAGTTTATAAAACAGTACTGGTATTGAAAACAGTGCCAAAAAAGCAAAAATCGTCTGCCAAAGACCGTATTTTTCAATCGTATATTTCATCAACTGCCCCAAAATTATGATATAATTATCCACAGATTACTCCTTTGTAGGTGAAAGGGGTTAATTTAGAAAAAGCTCAAACCGCCACAGTTTGAGCTTTTTTGTTATTTATCTACCATACAGCAATCCCCCTTGTCTGCGTTCTTTTTGCAGCTCGGCTTGCACGGCAAGTTGAATCGCCTCGCCAAATCGCTTGCCCATTTGGCTGTCGGCTTGCACATCACCGCCACTGCTATTGACCGTTACGCTGACATTCACCGTATTGCCACGACCTTGCACGCTTGCCAAAGTCTTGTCAAGATTTTTTGCCGTGTGCTTCGGCAACACCCTTTCGCCCTTTTCAAGGTTCCAAGTGCCTGATTTTGGCACGCTCATGATGCCGTCATGGGCTTGTCCGATGACAGGGTTTTGGATTTGGCGAATGGCAGTAACGATTTTCATGCCCTGCGTGGTTGCTGCAGCGATGCCAGCCAATTTTTGGGCGAAGGTTGTCCCTTCGGCAAAGGCATCAGAGATTGCCTTGTGCATATTGAGCACCGCCGAGCCAATGGCAAAACTTTGTTGCAAGACAAAGGCAGCACGATAAGCCTTGGACTGCTCGCCCAGTGATTGCTTTAGCCCATCGGCAAGCTGGGCGGTGGTTTCAGCAGCTTGGGCAAGCACCAGCTCCCCCATGGCAAGGTTGTGTGCCTTTTTGATTTTTAGCTGCTCATCGGCTACCCATTTTTCAATATTAATGCGTTCTTCGGCGGTGAGTCGTTCATTGGCAAGCAAGGTGTCATTTGCCTGTTTTAGCAGCTCGTTGGCTTCGTTCTTTTTGGCAATCAGCTCATCAAAGGGCGTGCTGGCAGTCCCAGCTGAACCAATGGCATTGCCAATCAATTGCTCGGCAGTCTTAATATCAAACCTGCCTGCAATCTGGCTTTGTTTGTTTAAGATATCAAGCTGGCTCATCAGCTCCGTGCTGCGTTTTTGCTCATCGGTGGCAAGATTGTCGGTGATTTCACGGTATGCCGTCATCGTTGCCAGCTGTTTTTGTAGCTCGGCGTTTTGCTCGGCTGCCTCTTTGATTCTGCTGTACTGCTCGCCAAGCTCGTTGTCTTTGTCCATCGAGCGGTATTTGGCAAGCTCATCATTGACCGACTGCTCAATCTGTAGCATCTCCTTAGCATAAGTATCACGCACGCCAAGCAGTGCCAGCTGATTGTTAAGCTCGCGGTTGTTGTCAGCATAGCTTTTGCTTAGTTTGTCCGCCTCAAGGGTCGCCATCTCAAGCAAGGCATTAAACCGCTCTTGCCTGCCCGCTTCGGTCATGACCACTTGGGCATTGCCTGTGGTGGCGTTGTAGCCTGCTTCATAGCCCAGACTTGACAGTTTGTCCAGCCCAGCTCCGCCATACATTCGTGTAAAAAACTTCTCAAAATCAGTGTCAAGAAGGGCAAGTTTTGCCTCAAAAGCATTGCGTTCCAGATCAGATTTGATGCTCGCCTGATCGACAAAGTTTGCCAGTTTTAACGCATTTTCGGCTTTTTCTGCCCCAAGACCACGCAGCTCACCCTGCGTCAGCTCATATTCCACCTTGCCTGTCTCAAGCCCCAAGGGATTGTTGCCAAGCTCCCACAGCTGCTTTTGTAGGTTACCAGCGATGCTGTTATAAGAATCGGCAAGTTTTTTGGCGGCGGTGGCGGCAGCGTTGTCTTGTTTGCTACGCTCTTTGGCGGCATTGGCCCCTTTTTTGTCGGCATTGGCTTTGCCCTTGGCGGATTTGGCAGCGTCATTATTGGCGGTGGTGGCGGCTGCCGCGGCTTTGCCAAGGTCGGCATTGGCCTTGTTTGTCTTAGCCACTTGGTCGGCATAAGCCAGCACACTGGCTTCAAAATTGGAGCGTGCCGAGATGATGTCTGTTTCGGCAGTCTTGCTGACATTGATGACCATGCCATTGGCACGATAGCCGATTTTGTTAATTTGCGGAGTTTTAACATCAAGCCCAAAGCCCCTTGCCGCCTCTGCTGCTGTTGCAATCATCTTATTGACGCCAGAGATTGCCCCATCAACGGTATCAAGCACAGCATTAATGCCATTTGCCACCGCAGAGGTTACCGCACCGAAGGCAGCAGCAAAGCCCTGTTTTAGCCCATTCCACAGCCGTACAAATGCCCGATACAGCCCATTGACTGCAGAAATTCCAGCATTGACCATACGGTCAAAGATACGAGCAGCGACCTGTAGCACCCCAACAAAGCCACCTTTGGTATTGGCAAACAAGCCACCAAAGGCAGTATTGACAGCCTCGGTGGTTTGTTCTGATTTGCCCAAAAACCCTGATAGGAAATTGCTGGCGGCATTATACAGCCCCATAAAGGCATTGATGCCAGCATCCACCAAATCACCCAGCATAAGCCCAACAATCTTGATGGCATCAGACAGGCTGTCCATCGCTTTTTGTAGTCCCATGGTACGCACCACGATGGCAGCGATGATACCACCGATAATCATCAACGGGTGGCGGGCAATCAATCCAGCCAAGGATTTAAACGCCGAGCCAATCGCCCCCACACTGCGAGCTGCCAAGGTAGCTGTACCAACAAAGGCTCTTTTGGCAGCGGTGGCAGTTACAAGGCTTCTGGTGTAGCCTATCGCTGCCGCCGTGCCTGCACGCATGGCATTGCCACAAGCAATCACACTTGCAGTTACTCGAGCGGTTGCACCTGCCATCACAGACTTGGCACCATTGATGGTCATAAGCTGTCTGGTATACGCCACACCACTGGCGATACTGGCACGGGTCGATGCCACAAAGCCTGTTATGGCAGCAGTTGCACGAGCTTGGGTGGCGGTGAGATTATCAAGGCTGTAAGCAGTGGCAACTGTGCTTTGTACTGTAGTTTTTAGTGATATGATATTCTTGGCAATCGATGCAGTTAAGCTGTCGGCACCCAGTTTGGCAACCAGCACCGATTTGGCATAACTGCCCAATAATGCCACCGATGCCGCTGTTGCAATCGTGGCAAGCGTACGGAAGTTTTCACCGACAAATGCCAATGCCTGACCGACTTTTTCGCCAAGTCCGCTCATCTCATTGACGATGTCATGCACCAAAAAATCATAGCTGTTTTTGATGACCTGTAAACCTTGGGAAATGGTGGTGGGCATTTTTGCACTCATCTGCCCTAGGCTGTCTGTGGCATTGACAACGGCATCATAGACCACATCGGAGGTGATTTTGCCCTGCTTGGCAAGGTCTCTTAAGGCGGCAGTACTGACCCCCATTTGTTTTGCCACCAAGTCAAGAAGCACAGGAGCTTGCTCGGCAACCGAGTTAAACTCATCACCACGCAACGCCCCTGAGCCCAAGGCTTGCCCAAGCTGGGTCAGGGCAGCCGCTTGAGCTTGTGCCGAGCCGCCACCTGCTTTCATTGCCATGGTTAGATTGCGGGTAAAATCGATGGTCTGCTGCTGGCTTTTGCCCAATGCCGACAACGCACGGCTTGAGCTTGTATACAGATCCACCACCCCTGCAAAACTGGATTTTTGCTCATTGGCGATTTGCCTAAGCTGATTTTGCACCGCATTGTATTCGTCAGTTGAGCTGGTGGCAAGTTTGACTTTGCTTGCCAAATCCTGCATTTGGTCTGCTGTTTGTTGTAGTGAATACAATGTCCCTGAACCGACCAGAGACCCAACCAAGCCAATTTTATCAAAAGCCTTTTTGGCAAATCCTGCCAAGCCTTGTAATTTGTCTTGGGCTTGTTTGGTAGATTTGGCGATACTGCGGTCAAAATGCACCGTATTGGCACCAAGTACGATATTAATCTTTAATGACATTTTGTCCACCATGCAAAAACCCCATCACACAGGATGGGGCTTTGGATTTTGTAGTTACAAGTATTTTTGCAATTTGTTGTAGTGCTTTTGATTGGCTTTTAAAATTGCACGCTTGCCATCAGTAAACTCAACAAAAATCAAATATTCTGATTTGGTTTTTTCAGGCAGGCTATGACCGATTAATAGTGTTGCCAATGCAGGTAGTACGCCTGCACCAATCAACATACCGCCAGCAACAAAGCTGGTGGCAAATCTTTGTGCCTTTGTACTGTTTGCAAGCAATGCTGATTCTTCCAATACCGATATCGCTCTTAGCTGTTTACTAAGATTGTATGTCGTGGTTTTTTTGGTGCCTGCAATGGTCATGGTCATGTGATCAAATAGATTTGCCACAGTTGTATTTTCGGCAAAATCATCAGATCTGACAATATGCAATCCAAGCATAGACCTACCTTGATTATTGGGTGGATAATGGTCAGATTATAACCATCATTCATCCACAAATCAATGCTTATTTGCTTTATCCTCTAGTCGTCCAAGCATCTGTGCCAATTGCCGTGCTTCTTTCTCGCTGTTTTTGAGTGCTTGCTCGTATTCGTACCGCTCACGCATCTCTTCACTCATCGGATTTGGGTCAATCGGCAGATAATCGGTCAGGCTGCCCTGCCCCACTTTGGCGTATAACAAAGTGGCGGTTTGGATATCTTGACGAAATCCGCCAAACGGGTCAATGCCATCATAGGCAAGCCAGTCGATAAACTCATCAAAACTTAGTCTATCGCACAGCTCGCCCACCGTACAGCCAAGCTGCAAGGCAAGTTTGAACAAAAACCGTTTGTGCGGATTTTCAATCAGTTTTTTTCGGCATCCTCCACCGATTTGTTAAAGCCATTGACCGCATTAATCTGCTCGGCAAGCTGGAATAGCATTCCGCTTGGCATGGCAAGCACCGCCTCAGTGTCATCATCGGTGAGTAGCTGGTTGCCGTTCTCGTCAGACAGTGCTTTGATGGTGAGTTTTGCCACATGACCAATGACATCTTCTCGGTCAATTTTGCTAAGCTCGGCTTGGTCTTTGAGGCTTAATTTGCGGATAAAAAACGACTGCTCGTCAATCTTTACTTTGCTGACAGCGGCAGGCTTGGCAAGAATCTTTAGCAGGGTTTCACGGGTAAATTTCATCACTGTCTCCTTAGCTGATTTTGGTTACATCGCCTGTGATGCTGATGGTGGCGGTTTTTCTTAATTTTTTCTTAATGTCTTCATTATCCAAAGACAATTTGGACACCATGCCTTTAAACTGGCGGCTCTCGGCAGCGGCTTTGACAAATTTTAGCTGAAAATACAGCTCGCCTCCTTCATCAAACGCCGTCTGAATGAGCTGCTGGGCGGTGTCTTGTGGATCGACCACAAATTCAAACTCAATCTCTGACTCTTCTTTGAAATTCACCACAGCTTTTACAGTGCGTTCATCGTCGGTGGCGGTTACCTCGTCCATCACCTTTTCTTCTGACGGCACGCCACATTTTTGCAAATGTTCAACCTTGCTAAAGGTATTACCGTCAGCGGACACAAACAGCTGATAAAAGCTATCGACTAAATTGGCGACATTTTTTGCCATAATTTACTCCAAAAAAATGCCCACAAGGGGCGGTTAAACAAAGGTTTGCCAAAATTCATATTCAATAATGGCACGGTATTGATTGGCTTCATAAAGATGCTGCACCCCCAAATAGTTGCTGGGGGTGATGCCATTTAGCCGTCCAATCACACGGCTAGACAGTGCCAGCATTTCATCATAATCATTGCAATATACATCAATCTGCACCCTGACCCACTCATGCCCTGTTGTGCCGTCAAGCGTGTTGTCAGGCTCTGTGCTGATGATTTGGTAGACGATATAACGGTCGCTGTCAGGGGCGGTCTCTGGGACAAACAGCGGATAAATATTGCCATCAACCAGCTCTGATAAGATGTTGAAAATTTGTTCACTTGCGTGCATATTTTCTCCAATAAAAAACCACCCATGGGGGTGGTTTGTTGGGCTAAATTTTAATCAATGAGTAGCAATTGCCATGACCTGTCGTATCAGTTGATTGATATGGATTTTGGTGGTTGTATCTTGACTGGCGAGCCATTTTTGCACATCTTCATCGAGCAATTGTTGTTCTCGTAGACGATTTAGGTGCGGTATCTCGGTGGCACGCCGAGCTTGACTGAAGTCATATTCGCTTTTGATTTTATGATTCATAAGCCTGTCGCTCCTTTTTGGTTGGTAACCCTTGATAAATCAAGCCATATCTTGGCTGTTGCTACATTTTTCATCATGGCATGGTTTTAGTTAAGCAAAAAACCGCGTCAAGACAAAGACAATCAAGCCACCAACCATGGCAGCCCCCAGCGTAACATAGGGGTATAGCCTTGCTTCTTTTTCTATTTTTTTGGTATTGGCACGACTTTCGACAACATCTTGGTGGATTTTTTCAACGGTGGCACGGCTTTGTTCAATGCTTTGGCGAATGCCTTCAATATCCACATAGGTTTTATTAGCACGAGCTTGACTTTCTGCGATGTCTTGCTGAATTTTACTGATATCGACCATGATAACACTCCGATTGCCTTTATTGGTATTATAGGGCTGATGACAAACAAGGTCAAGACAAAACCTACCCACCTGTGGCTTTCTTAATATTCTTATCCAGCTGTTGTTTAAACCGCTCAACCGCTTGCTCTTTGTTGTTTTCAAAGGCGGGGCGTAAAAATGGTTGGGCTTGGTGATATTTTGTGCCATATTCCACCATGTGCCAATAAAACGCCGATGAGCCTGTTTTGCCAGAGACATTCACCCCGATGCCGATGGCGGCACGGTTTTTGTTGGTGGAATTTTTATTTAACCGACCACGGCGAATGTTCTTTTTGAGCAGTCCTGCTTGCTGTATGACAAATTTGCCCTCGCCTCGTTTGGCACGCTGTCTTTTGCCTTTGAGTTTTTTGCCATTTTTACTAAACCTAAAAGTTGCCTCGCCCTGCCCTGAAGACATATAACGGCGATAGGCAGCATCGCTTGCTGGTGCTTGCCGCTTGGCTTGTTTATACATCGGCGTGCTTGCCACCATCAGTGAGTTGTACAGCGATTTGCCTCGCAAATCCTTACGCAGATTGCCAAGTTTTTTATCAAGCTCGTCCAAGCCCTCGACTTTTACCGATAATTTCATGACACCTCCTTTAGCAATAGCGTCAGATATTCTCGCCCAGTGCGGTTATCTGCCAGCGGTTTGCCGACAATTTCGTATCTTTGTCCGCCATGCTCAACCTGCATGGTGTGGTCAATGCCAGTTTGGTAGCGAATCGTTAGGCGAGCCTGTACATCGGTGCCTGCTGCCTTGGCGGTCAGCACATCTTTGGCGGATAAATGACTAAACTGCCCCCAGATCGTCTTAACAGGCTCATGGCTACTTTTTACCATGCCTGTGGCTGAACGGGTGGTGGTGGGTTTGAGGAGTTGTATGCGGTGTCTTAGCACGCCTGCCTTCATCTTATACCCCCATCTTGCGGTAGCGTTGCATGATGGCATCAAAGCCATACGGAATCGGCAGCTGAGAATCAGCATTGACCGCTTCACGATTGACATACCAATGCCCGATGAGTAGCAGCAACGCTTGCTTTTGTGCTGGATTTTCTTCATCAAGCTCATCATCAATCCAAGATTGTGCATAGGTTTTGGCGGCGTTGATATAAACCACCAGCAAGCCATCTTCATCGTCATGCTCAATGCGGCACTGGTGCTTGACCTCATCAAGGCTAATCATGCGTCCGCCTTAGTCTTAGTCGTTTTACTTGGCTTGTCAGCGATCAGCCCAAGCTCTTTGAGTTTTTTGGCAATAAAATCATCTTGCACGATGCGAATATCGCCTGCGTAGTACTGCTTATCGCCATAGTGTTGTCGTTTGACAATGTATTGCATTTTTATCTCCAGAAAAAAGCCCTCGCACTAAGCAAGGGCTTTGATACGGTTATTTCGCCGCCAAATCGCCATAAATAAACGCCTCTGGGCGGTACACTGCCAACGCCAGACGCTCCTCGCATAGGATAGTTACCAAGTTTCTGACAAAGTCGTCCTCATTCTCGGTTGCCACAGCGATTGATAGCGTCTGACGGTCAAAGATTTGAGCCCCCATATTAAACGCACCTGTTAGGAATTTACCCGTCTGCATGGCGGTTGTTTCCACCACTGGCAAGCCCCACAGCGTGCGATTTGCTACCCCTTGGGGAATGCCAATGATATTGCGACCATCGCCATCTTTGAGCAATTCAATTTTTGCCCAATCAATCGGATTTAGCACATAGCCGCTTGCAGGATATTCAGCCAATACCGCCTGCAATTGAGCCAATCGCAATTGGTTAAGAATGGTGTAGCTTGCCATGCTTGCTTTGTCAGCAAAGGCGGTGGCTTGTGGAATGATGCCTTTTAGGTTGCCATTTTCGCCATCGCCATTCAACAACTGGCGGTCTTCCACGAGCTTTAAGCCATAAGACAGCCGTCCATTAATGTAGCTTTGGAGCATTGATGCGTCATCAAGAATCTGGCGTGATGCCTTGACATAATGAGCCAAAGTGCGAACATTGACCGTTTCGGTGCCAAACTTGATATGCGATTGGGCTTTTTTGTCCCCTTCGTTTGCTTGTGCTGCTGCACCATTGACAAAGCCTGTTTCTTTGACATATTCGATGGCATTGCTGTCTGTTGTGCCAGCCATCAGCAAATCACGCACACGCAGTCTTTGGTCTGGTGGTGCGATAATGCCACCTAGGCGTTGGGTCTGCACCAAAGCCCCTGCCGCACCGTCTGTATCAGTGGTTAGGCTGGTGATGGTTGCTTTTAGCTCAAGTTTGGCATCACGACCTGCACGCGGATTGCTCACAAATGATTTAAATTGCTCTGAATCATATAGTTGCTGACCGATGGATTGGGTAGGTTCGCTGTGTTCGCCACGGCGTGCTTGTTTTTGTTCAACATCGTCTAGGCGTGATTTGATTTCGTTCATGGCTGTCAGTGCTTCATCAACATCACCCTTTAGCGTGGTGAGTGCCGTTTCGCCTTTTTCCATGCGACCTTGTAGCTCCTCGCCCAAGTTTTTGATTTTGTCTGTGGCAGTTTTTAGCTCGATGGCAAGCTCTTTGGTAATATCAGTCATTTTTTTTCACCATTGATTGATTTTAAGATTTCTAAAGTTTCGCTAAGCTGTGCTGGTTCGCCCAACAATTTACGCAAACCATGACTTGCAATGGTAACGGCTTGCGATTTGCTAAATCCTGCCTCACGCAGGAATTTTTCAAATTCGGATAAAGTGGGCAGACTCCCTTGTGATAGCGTTGATTTGACCGCATCGATGCGGCTGGATTCGTTGGCAGGGGTAGTAACAATCGATACTTCTTTTAGGTCAATTTCCAGCAGTTCATATACCTGCTTTTCTTCGTCATATGCCCATTTGTCAAGACCATAACCGATAGACAGCCCATCGATTGCCCCATGTTTTAGTAGGGTATGTGTCTCTTTGGCTTTGGCAATGTCATTGACAAATAGCTGCCCCTCGCCATACAGACCATGCTCATCTTCATACAACTTATGCCAGACGCCGATGACTTCATCTCGTTTGTGTTGCCACAGCACAGGGGGCATTTTGCCTCGTGCTTGCCAGTCATTGAGCGACTTGACAAATGCCCCTTTTTTCACGATATCGCCATAGCTATCAACAACATCAAATACATTACAATAGCCACTAAAAAAGCCGTCCTCTTTGACGGCTTCGGCTTTAAATTGGATTGCTTTGGTTTTCATTATTCTCACCAAGTTGTTCAAGTGGTGTTAAGTTTAATTGCACCGTCAGACTATCACCGCCAGCCATTGGGGGCAAATCTTCCAACGCTCGCACCTCGTTGCGAGTCATCCAGCCGTTTTGTAGGGCTGACATATAAAAGTTCGCACGACCATGGCTATCAGCACGCAACAAGCCTTCAACGGCAAATTTTGGCGTATATTTGGCACGCTCAGCAGGATTTAGCAGTTTTTTCTTGATGGCTTGCTCAATGCGTACCAAGTTTGGGCGTAATGAATACATCAAAAAGCCCAAATTCATGCCCTCAAGCGAGCTTGCCCAGCTTGATGCCTTGTCTGTGTGATAAATCAGCTGTGGCGGTACGCCAAACGCTCGGCAAATCTCCTCAATGCCAAAATAGCGACTCTCAAGCAACTGGGCATCGGCAGGGTTCATTTTTACCGCATTGGTGGCAACCGTCATGCCAGCTTCTAGCACCATGAATTTGCCTGCATTTTCAGGCTGTGAAAAATGCTCAAGGCTGGCTCTTAGCCGTGTTCGCTGCTCATCGCTTAGCACCGCCTGACCTGTTTGCAAAAATCCACCCGCTTTTAGATTATTGCCAAAAGTATGGCTGGCAGCAGTATTTGCCTCAATCTGAGCTCCCATCACGCCTGCCTGATAGCGGATTGGCGACAATCCCACCAAGCCGTCCATCGTAAAGCCCTTAATATGCAGCACCTCATCATCATGATAGACGCTGTCGCCTATGATATAGCTGATTTCGCCATTTTTTGCCCGCTTGACCGTGGTGATTGATGGATCAAGCACATCAAGGCTAATCACCTGCCCTGTGCGATTGCGGCTAATCAGTGCATAAGCATTTCCCCACAAATCAAGGCTGACAAGCATCGCCTCCCAAAACTCCGACGCTGTCATATCGGCATTGGGTGCCTCGTGCAAAATACGCTGTAGCGGATGCTCGTGTGCCGTTTCGTTGTCCTGTGTGCGTAGATTTAGTGGCAAACTTGAGATGGTCTGACTGCGTAAGCGTACACACGCCCACACGGCGGATAGCTTTAGTGCAGTTTCTGCTGTAACCGCTGTGCCAGATGGCGTATGCACCGAATTAAACGGAGCAACCTCACTGCCCTTATCCAGCCGCCTACCCCCTGCAAACCATCTGGCATAAAAGCGTTGCCACCAGTTTGTATCATTCATGTTATTCTGCCTGTATTCGTTGCTACATAAAATAATACCGATAAATTTTCACCCTGCATTGACAAAAGTGCTTGACAATGTTCCTAATATTAGGTACAATATTCATCAACAAGCAAGGCAATCGTGCCAGCTTATCACTTGGAGATGATGATGAATACCCAAGCCCCATTTGGGGCTTTTTTCAAGGAATGCACCATGAGCAAAGACAAATTAACCGCCATCGGACAAGCCCTATACGGCACCCAGTGGCAATCTGATTTAGCACGAGCCTTAAACATTGACAGCCGCCGAGTTCGCCAGTGGTTAAATGACGAACGAGGGCTGCCTGATTGGCTAGAGGGCGAACTTAACCGCCTACTTACCGACAAAATCACCCTGTGCCAGTCCTTGCTTGACATCGCCAAGCAGCAAACTAACCAATGATGATATTGTCCAAAAAATCGTCAATATTGCCCATGTGTTGATGCACATTGGCTCGCCCCATCGCCATAATCAGTGCAACAATGCCGTCAATTTTGTTTTCTGACCGCTCTTTGTTTGGATAAATGTTGTCCTTAGCGTCGATTTTTGCCACCACATTTGATGCCTGCCAAGACAAAATTGGGCAATCACCATGGGCGATTCTTTGTTGCAATATCAACGCCTCCAGCTCTTTCATGGGTTCGGATAAATTTTGCACCGTGTGGCGTAATTCCACCATCACCATGCCTTCTTTTTCCATTTCTTGAGCCAATTGCGTGGCTTGCCAAGGGTCATACGCCACTTCACGCACATCAAACCTGCCATAAAACTCTCGCAAGTCATCTTTGATGGCATCAAAATCAATCACCTCACCCATGGTCAGACTAAGCAGTCCCTCTTTATCCCACGCCCGATAGCGGTCTGTGTTGCTGTCTAGCTCCTCAATCACGCGGCTGTCAGGCAGATAATACCGCCCATGTACATGATACCGCTTGTCATCGCCATACGGTGGAAACAGTAGCACCAGTGCCACCATGTCAATTTTTGTCGCAAGATCAAGCCCAATAAAGCACGGACGACCAGTTAGGGCAGACAGCGGCAAGCGTTCGGGTGCCATTGCCCATTTTGCCATGTTCAGCCATGCGTTTTTTGCCCCCACCCATTCATTTAAATGCTTGGTGCGAAAAATCGCCTGCTTGGCTGCACTCATCTTGGCATCACGCTGGCGAGCCTGCAAAAATTCGGCTGATACCGAAATGTCCATGTTGGGATTGGCTTTTTTTAGGGCAATATCGCTTGTCCAGTCATCGTCTTTATCCATGCCGTATAGCACCGCCCACAGGTCAGGGATATCAATAGCACCGTCAAGCATACGCTCAGCATCACGCACCATCTGATGACACGCACCGCCAATTGACGAACCTGCCGTGGTAATCACCAGCATAATCGGCTGCTCTCTGGCACCCATGCCCGTTTCCATCGTGTCGTACAGGTCGTTATTTTTATGCTCGTGGTATTCATCAATGATGGCACATGATGGGCTTGAGCCATCGCCAGGCTTGCCAATGATTGGCTCAAAGCGTGAACCATCGGCTGGGCGTGCCATGTTGGAGGCATTCACCTCGATGCCAAAATAATCTTTGAGCTGCAAGGTGCGTTCAACCATGATTTTGGCAGGTCGAAACACTTCCCACGCCTGCTTTTCGGTGGTTGCACCGCTGTACACTTCCGCACCAAATTCACCATCAGCACAAAACATATAATTGCCCACGCCTGCTGCGATGGCTGATTTGCCATTCTTACGACAAACAAAAATCAACAGCTTGGTATATCTGCGATAACCCGTTGCACGCTTGAGCCAGCCAAAGGGCAGGCAACAAGCGAAAATCTGCCACGGTTCAAGGGTGATTTTCTCACCTTTTGATGCCCATTTCCCCTTAGTGTGTGGTAAAAGTTGGATAAATTTTGCTACTTTTTCCGCTTTCGCTGCATCAAAATAATAAGGATAATCAGGGTCAGTTTCGCTTTTTTGTAGGTCGTCTAAATGCTTTTGACAAGCCAGCTTAATGTATTTATTGGCGACAATCTCGCCAGATAGCACGCCTTGGATATAGTCTAGGGCTTTTTGTACATTTATCATAAATCTGCAAAAGGATTGGCAATAGGTTCGCTATTGGCTGCACCAGTTAGCCGTGTTCGTGATGATGGGTCAAGCCCAAGCAATGAGCCGAATTTCATCATTTGTGTTTTGGCTTCATTGATGATGGTAAGTGCAGGGTTTTTGTTCAATTTGCCATTGCTATCCATGATGACAATCCCGTGCCGTTCTACTTCTTGCTCAGCTTCACGCCACCTGCTATAACTCATACAAAACGCCTCAACATTATGCACATCAGCAATGGTAAGTACACCAGTTGCGAGCAATTCTGGCATGATGGTTCGCCACATAACAGTCGCTGTATCAGTCAGCCAATTGGGCGGCTCAATTTCGGTAATCTTGGCAAATTTCGGCTCGTTTTTGTTCAAGGCTCGCTTGCCAGGATTGCCCGTCAGCTCTTTGATGGCTGTCGGTTTTGGTTTTCGCCCTTTCATCTTCTCACCTGTTTATCTTACTTTACCTCAAAACTTCCAATTTCGCGGTGATAAAAATTTTAGTGGGGGTACGGTTTTTTGTGGCAAGGCTCAAAACTTTTTACCCGCCCTCCCCTCTGTGGCTGTCTTTGATTTGTGGCAAGCTCTGCACAGTGATTGTAGATTGTCGGGGCTGTCTGTTCCGCCGTGTGCCTTGGCTTGTATGTGGTCAACATCTGTTGCGGTTGTGTATCTGCCATTTGCCTTGCACGCCTGACACAGATAATTATCACGCTGCAATATTTGAGCCCTTAACCGCCGCCATGCACTGCCATAACCACGCTCAGATGCACTGCGTGTATGACGCCAATTGTATCGTAGGTGTGCGTGTGTATCACAATACCCTTGCATAGAACGCCTGCCAACTAGGTTTTTACATTGTATTGCTCGACAAGGTGTTGCCATAGTTTTTACCCACAAAAAAAGCGACCATCATTCGATAATCGCATTTATTCATTATGGTAAGATAATAACACATCAATGTTAACATTTCAACATATATTTGTGATTCCTGCCACATATCCTTCGGCAACCAACAATCTATCCTTGACATCAAAGCGTGTTGCCTTGCGTCCCGTGTTTTGATACATCAACTCAGTCATATACTCTTTAGCAATCTTATCGCGTGACCAACCATACACATAAGTCATCACAAACACATGTGCACATACTTTGCTGTAGCTAGCCAGTGATGCGACCGCTGCATCAATCTGACATCCACGCTCATCTGTCATGCGATAGTTGTCATAGCCCATTGGCACATTATTACGCATGACCAATCCCCAACTGCTCTTCGCTGATAGGCGATCAGGGTCATGCCTCACCCACTTGCCCCACTCTTTGTATTCGTTCATACATCCCCCTTGATTCTTTTAATCTCATCTTGGATATACCACGCCGCCTTTTGTAAGTCTTCCACTTCTTTGGCAGGGTCTTTAAGCCCCGCTCGCATCAGATACTTCACCGCATTGCCACGGTTAAAGTTCATGTGGCGGGTGATCTCGATGGTCTCAATGCCACTTGGATGACTTGTGTAATGTTTGGGATGATTGATAGGATCATGTGCCACAGGTGCGGATTGGTAAATGATTTCGTTATCTTTGATTTGGGTTACTTCTTTCATCTTTGTCTCTTAACTGTTTAAACTTGCCAATAAACTCATGCCAATCCATCTCATACTCTTTGTCATCAATGATGACGGTGGCAATGCCTGTTCTGTCATCCACGCCCAGCACTTGGGCGTATTGATCGGTGGTGGGGTTGTAGTAATATCTCATACTTCAATAATCTCCACATCATGAAAGTACTTCACCAGTTTACGCTTGATGCGATATACCTTGTCTTTGGCGGTGATTGGGCTTTTGACATCCTCAACGATGATTTGCCCCAGTCGATCTATGTAGCGAAAGTCCGC
This sequence comes from Moraxella cuniculi DSM 21768, assembly GCF_900156515.1. GTDB lineage: Bacteria > Pseudomonadota > Gammaproteobacteria > Pseudomonadales > Moraxellaceae > Moraxella > Moraxella cuniculi. The sequence continues at coordinate 20,714 of NZ_FTNU01000023.1, forward strand.
CACATAATCGACACCACGCTCTCGCTTGCCAATGGTCTCAAAGTACTGGCCAGGGATGAGTGTGAATTTTGGCTGGCATTCTAGGGCGATGATCACGCCATCATCTTGCATTGACTTAAGCACCTTGTATCGCTCGGCCTCTTTTTTGGAATCAAAGGCAATGTCATCAACGATGGTTTTTTTGTTGTTGTACTTACTCACAAAAACTCCCAAACTTTTACATCTTGTCAGTATCAAAACTGACAGGTATAACCCTTACTACACAAGGCTTTATCTTATATATATAAATAAAAACATATATATACCTATATTTATTTATATTTTATATATATGTAGGGGTATGATTTAATTGACAGATTACCCCCAAAGCCTTGCTACGCTTAGCTTATACCTGTCAGTGCCAGTATTAATTAAATCGACAGGTTTATTTAAATTCTACCAACACCATCTTTTGTGGATCAAAATATTTTGGATCAATTAGTGCTTCACGTTTCGGTCCACGACCTGATGCCGAGCTCATTTTGACAAACAAAATCAGCTGTTCATCGATGAGTGTGTTGACCACCTGTGCCCGCATATACTTTGGCATCGACTGAAACAGTGTGCTAACTCGAGCGATTTCACGAACGGTGATGCCACGATGTTTATCATGTTCTTTGATGCTGTTTACTTTATCCAAGACCAGATTACGCATTTTAGCAAAGTCATTATCTGCCAAATTCGCTCTTAGATATGCCAGTGCATTCGCCCCAAAGAATTCCACAAATAAAGTCGCATACGCCACGCATTCAGGCGTGATGAGCTGTTCGCCTGTGCTGACGCTGTTAAAATTGGCATAGGCAGTGGCAAGTCGCATGACCTGCTCATGACGGCGTTTGGTTACCCCTGTAAATAGCCCATCTTTGCGGCAGCGGCGTTCTCTTTCGAGCGTGCGGTAGTATTGATTGACCATCTCTTTAGCGACAGGATCCCATGACAACACACGCCAGTTTGGGCGTTCATTGTACGGCTCATCAATAAACTGAACCAAGTTACCCCGATTGGCCCCATAGCGTGCTGCTCGCAGGTAATCAATACACTGCTGAGATAGTGGTAGCGGTTCAGTTTGGTCGGTGATACAAAATGTATCCAAATCATCATCGCCATGCTCTGGCATATTCACAATAATAAAACGGTTTACAAAGCCATTTTCGACATCTTCACTGGTCAGTGCACGAGCGACCTGCATCGGTGTTGCCATCGTTACGAGCGTCAGGGACGGGCACAGCACTTCAACTGCTGCTTCTGCCTTTTTTGCACCAAATTGCGAATAGTTCTTTGAGCGAATGGATGAATCATAGCTGCTGTAAGTCTCCATGATCTTGATAAACGCTTCTTTTTGATGGCTCTGACCGTGCGAGCGTGCTGCAGATAGCACCTGACCAAATTCATCAATGATCTGCACCTGTGCAGGCGTGCTCACCAAGGATGAGATAAAGCCAGACGATGAAGTGTTGCCACTGCCTGTCTTTAAGTGCGATAGACGGCATTGGCTTAAAATCCCCTCCACTGCTGTGGTCAATATATTCTTGCCTGAGCCTGTCTCACCAAGCACCATAAAGAATGAATTGGTAGGGTTATTGGACTCGCTTTTTACCTTGCGTCCACCGATGGCACATATCAAAATATTTTTGACCACCATCACCATCTCATCACTGGATAAAATGCTATAACTGCGAATCACACGCTCCAGCTCTGCATCAATCTGCGGATCAATGGGTAGCGAAAACAGTTGCTTAGGTGTCGCTTGTGATGTATAATTATCCTGTAGTTCAACAGTCTCTAGCTGTGTATAATCTACAACGGCATCATTTGTGAGCGCAGGTGATGCTTTTTTATTGCCTGCTTGTTTTCCAAGCTTAGCAAAATCAACATTTGCCATTGGCACACTGGGTAATGATACATTCAAAGCATCGCACACAGCACGGATGGCATCTTTGGCACTCATGCCAGCATGATCAATCAAAAAGCTAAGTCCATCACCGCCTGTGGTATCACCATTGCCTTGTGAACATATCCAGCCACCATCGCCCTCAGTGATATTGTGATTATCAAAGCGAAAACGATCATGCCCACCACAGACAGGACATGGGCAATGCTTACCAGTGCCGACATCATAGCCTAGCCGTGCCAGTACATAGCCCCAGCGACCTTGTGCCGCTGCTCGCACAAAATCTGATGCATGCGTATGGGTAGAGGGTGTGTTAATGAGCTGGTAGCTTGGTGTTGTCAAATCATCATCAAAGCTTGCCAGCCATGCCATAAGCTCATCACAGCGATAACTACGCCCCTGGCTCACCACTCGGCTGATAAATGGCTCTGTTTCAATGCCATTTTTGACTTTATGATGTATAAAGCCATCGACACGCATCACCCTTGACAAGTCATGAATCGACTTATCTGGTGCATAGCCCTGCTTGGTGAAATACTCAATCAAGCGTTTTTGGCAGTCGCTAAAGTGCGTCAATGACATCTCATCAGACAGCACCCAATAAGCGTGATGCTTATCTTTGCTGGATTCATTGATGATGCTCGGCGGTAGCGGCAGTAACTGTAAGCGAGCCACACGATCGGCATCTGGGGTGTCAAAGTCAAGAAACAAAGCATTAACACCGACGATGTTTTCTTTTTTACGCCCTTTGCCGTCTGTTTGATTGACAGTAACATACACGCCTGCACCCTGCTCATTGAGTCTGTGCAGTTCATCTTTGACATCGTCAAACATCCCCCACAGCTGTCGAGCCAGTGCAGGATTCTTGCGATCGGCATTATCATCAAAGGTCTGATAAAGCGATGGCAAGCCACGCGATAGTTGTTTAATTAATGGGGTCATTTTTGATGCTCTATTCTTAAGTCTGGTGGATTATTTGTTTGAAACAATTGTGGATAATCAAGCTTCACCCGTGCAGGAATGCCACGCTTACACCAGTTTCCGATTGTTTGATGCGGATTTTTTAGACCAAGATACTTGCCCAAAACTTTCGCACCTCCAAGTCTTTCGATTAATTCTTTGTCAGTCATAAGTGATGGTTGATAGTATAAACAAAATGATTGCTCATTATAAACATAATAAACATAAAAATCAACATAATGTTTAAAAACAAAGATTTGAATAATCTTTGCAACTTTGCTAAAATTAATAAACAACTTGTTTATTTTTGGGAGTGCGATTGTGCAAAAGACCGCAATTGAGCGCATTATTAAAGCCACAGGAAAAACACCAGCAGAAATTGCTAAGGCAATTAACGCCAGTCCACAAAGTGTCAATAACTGGCAAAAGCGTGGTATTTCTAAAAAAGGTGCTCAAGAAATCGCAAAAGTGTTTAACTTGAGCATTGACTGGATTTTGACAGGTCAAGGAGCGGTAAGTCATGCCCCACCACCCAAAAGTAATAAATCCGATATTCTTAATGATCTAAAAGCACAGATTGAAGCGATGCAATCTGGTGGCGTACTGACCGATGAACAGGCACATGAGATTGTCGATACGGTGCGTGTGGCGATGCCTGCCAATGATGTGCCACTCATCAGCTGGGTAGCAGCAGGCTCATGGTCTGAGGTCTCACCTGTAACCCTAGATGACGCACTGGGCTATTATCCACGCCCACGCAATCTATCAGCGGATGGCTTTGCCCTGCGAGTGCGTGGCCGCTCGATGTGGCCAGAGTTTCGTCCTGATGACATCATCTATGTCGAACCAAATGTCTCAACACTTGCACTCAAAGATGGTGATTTAATCGTCGTGCAGTGCAATGACGATACCGAAGCGACATTTAAACAGTTGGTACTGGGTGAGACTGAGTCTGATATGTACCTAAAGCCACTCAATCCCGACTGGCCAGAACAAAAGATGCTACCGATGGGCGAATGCCGGCTTGTAGGTAAGGTGGTTGGGAAGTTGGTGGAGTATTGATTGACGGTGTTAAAAATTTCAAAACCAATGTGCAAATTTACAATGTAACAAATTTTGGCGTGGTACAATATCGGTCGCAAGATAAGTTTTTTCTTTTTTTATTGAGATTATGGCAAACTATATTCAACACTCCCCTTTGGCTGTACGCCACTATAGAGAGCAAATAGGGCTTTCTAGGGAGTTTCTTGCCAAAAAATTAGATATCGCCCTATCCACACTTGAAAAAGGCGAACAGCAAGATCGAGCGTTCAGTTATAATCAAATCCAGAAACTGGCCAAATTCTTATTTGTTCCGGACTTTTATTTATTGACCGACCAAATACAAGATAATGATATTCCAGAAACGGTCGATCACCGCAATATCAATCCGTTTGATGATAGCGAAGATCTTGAGTACAAGTCTCAAAAGGCTTTACATGAGCTGATTGATAATAGAAATAATCTTATCTATGCGTTTGAAAGCTTGGATGAGTCAATCGATCAATTTTCTTTGAAATTATCAGGCAATGATGCGACAAGTGATGCAGAACTGATTCGCTATTGGCTTGGGGTAGATCAAGCCAAGTTTAAAACGCAAAATAATGATGACTACTATCGGTCATGGCGTACTTTGATTGAAAAAAATAATGTCATGGTCATTGAGCTACCAAATATCAGGATTAAATCCGAAGGTATGGCGATCTACTATGATACTTTGCCCATCATTGCCATTTTGTCATCTGGACAATCTCCTTCTCGCAGGCTATTTACCATGATTCACGAGCTGGTACATTTGGGGCTAAGACAATCAGCCATTGATGGTGATATTTTATCAGACAATCTAAAACTTGAACAGTATTGTAACCAAGTGGCAGGTCATGTGCTACTACCCAAAAACACTGCCGATAATCTTTATGACAGTACGGTTAATCTGGCAGACAATATCAACCGTATTCGCAAGTCTGTTAAAGTTAGTCGTCAAGCAATCGCTATCCAACTAAAATTACTTGGGTTGATTGACCAATTATCTTTAGACGCCTATTTGTCAGAGATAGATGCGAAGGCAGATGGTACCAATGCCAATTTTGGCATAGCACAAAAGACTCGTACACATAACCAATTTGGCAAAGTCTACCTACAGCAAGTCATTGCTGCTGTGTGGCACAATGCTATCCCCATTACAACAGCCATGAAGATGCTACGCCTAAAAGATGCTGATGATTTGATGTATCTGGAACAAAAGGTGTTCTCATGAAAGTATTTTGTCTAGATACCAATGCCATCTTGGATTTCTGCTATCGTTTTTATCCACCGGATATCTTTATCGCCCTTTGGGAATTGGTAGATGCCGCCATCATCGCAAAACAAATCAAATTTGTCATTACCAAAAATATTTATGCCGAAATCATTGCCCAAATTCAAAAGGCAAATTACGACCTATCAGTGTTTGATGGTTTTATGACACGGTTTTGTGTTCAAATTATTGATGATTACGATGTGGAAATGGCACAACTAAAAGCCAGACTGATGGGTATTGCTAAGAGTTTTCCACCTAATAAGTTTGACCTTTTAAACAATGACCTTTCCAATATTTGCATACATTCACAATATCGCAGTACTGTCATCACCTCCGAACAAGGATTTAATAAATGCATAAGCAAAGCAACCAACCCAAGGGAATTAAAAATCCCTGATATTTGCCGTCATCTAGGTATAGAGTGCGGCAATTGGTTGCTGGTATTTCATGATATTGGTTTTAAAGCCTAAGCCTCCAAACCACCCCCGCAGGTAGTTTTTATCACCCCAAATTCACCGCCCTTTGATTGGGCGGTTTTTTTTCACACTTTGAGAAAACATTTTGTTTATATATCAATTATTTATAAACTTTTTTCTCGTTTTGTTTATATCATTCTTGACATATATAAACATTTTGTTTATTATGGCAGCATCAGCCAATGAAACTGATTCAAATTATTTAACAGCACAGATCCTATTAAGCCCACCGTGATAGACAACAAACGGAGGCAAGCAAGCTAATCAGCTACTGGCATTTTGGATAAGTGAAATCTAAAACAATCTAAGATGCCAGCGTCAGATTAACTTAGGAGAGATGCAATGCAAGAATCTATCCATCCTATCCAGCGTATTCTTGGTTTACTTGGCATGGTATTGATGATGAAAGGCTGTCTATATGCCTTTGATCGTGAGATGGAGATCCAAGAAGAGCTTGGACGCCAGTATTATCAAGAATCTATCCGCCCACAACAGGGGGAGCTAAACCCATGAGTAAAAGGAGTTCTTTTATGACCATCAAAGAGCTGGCAAGCAAATGGCGAGAAGCCAAACACGCCGAGCAACAAGCCAACACCGCACGGCTAGAGATTGAGCGACAGCTCATTGAGCAGATCGGTGTCGCTGACGAAGGTATCACCACCTACCAAGGTGATGATTTCAAGGTCAAAACCACAGGCAAAATCACTCGCACACTTGATGATGCAGCAGTTTCTCACCATTGGGATAGCCTGCCTGCCGAAGTCCAGTCCTGCATCAAGTGGAAGCCAACACTAGATCTAAAAAGATTTCGAGCACTTGAATCGTTGCGAGATGATCTTGCCCCAGTGCTGCACCAGTATCTGACCATCAAGCCTGCCAAACCTAGCATCGCAGTGGAGTTCGACTGATGGCAGTGATTTTGACAAGCACCAAGCAAGCTACCGCCAAAAACGGTATCAAAGTCTGCGTTTATGGTCAAGCAGGTGCAGGTAAGACTGTGCTGTGTGCCACCACGCCTGACTTATCCAAGACGGTGATTTTATCCGCTGAAGCAGGGTTATTATCCATCGCAGAAGCCGACATTGATGTCATTGAGATTAAGTCATTGCAAGACTTGCAAGACGCTTACAATTGGCTCACCAAAGACGAACAAGGTCTAAGCTATGACTGGATCTGTCTAGATAGCATTAGCGAAATCGCTGAAGTGATTCTAAATGATGCTAAGCGAAATAGCAAAGACCCTCGCCAAGCTTACGGCGAGATGCAAGAAAAAGTTGAGACTGCCATTCGTGCATTTCGTGATCTGCCACGCAATGTGTACTTTAGTGCCAAGATGGAGAGCTATCAAGACGATGTTGGCGTAGTGCGTTATCAGCCCATGTTACCAGGCAAGCGTCTGCCTGCTGGGCTGGCTTACTTTTTCGATGAAGTCTTTTTATTGCAAGTCAGCAAAGATGAGAATGGATTGCCAGTTCGCCATCTACAAACCCAAGCTGATACCAAGTATCACGCAAAAGACCGCTCAGGCAAGCTTAATCCCCAAGAGCCTGCTGACTTATCTGTCATCCAACACAAAATCTTAGGAGTATAAACTATGGCAACTTTAAATTTTGGCTTCACCAGTGAAGAAGCACAAGCTGCCCAAAACGACAGCTACGCCGCCCTACCATCAGGCAACTACATCGCTCAAGTTGAGCGATCGGAAGTCAAAACCACCAAAGATGGTACAGGCTCATACCTATCGCTAGGCTTTAAGGTCATTGATGGCGAGTATGCAGGGCGAGTGCTATTTGGCAATATCACCCTGACCAACAAAAACAGCCAAGCCCAAGAAATCGGACGCAAACAGCTGATTAAGCTATCTACTGCCTGCGGACTGGGTCATTTACAAGATTCAGAACAGCTACACGGCATCCCTGTGATGATCAAAGTATCAGACAGCCGAGTGTACGAAGGTGAAAAGCAAAACGATATCAAGGACTACAAGGCAGTGCAGGCCAGTGCCCCATCGCAGCCGTCATTCACCCCACCGCCAAAAGCAGCAAGCAAGCCTTGGATAAGGGGGTAATATGACAAATCCAGTTAAGCTTGCCAAAAGCTTGATTGGCAAGCACCGCATCAGTAAACGCGAAGTCGAAGACAAGGTGAACAATATTCGCCTTGTTGATGAGATTTTACGCAAACATGGCTATCGCAAAGTGTTTGCCAGCACTTCCGCCATTTTCAAGGGCTGGGCAATCAGCGAACGCTTCACCGATCATAACGAGTACTTATTATGACCGACATCAGTCAATACACCGTCGATCCGACAGTGTCTGCCATCTATGAGCATTATCAGCATAGCCGCTTTGAAGGGGCTCGCACCTATCTGGGGGCGAGCATCATCGGCAAGGGCTGCACTCGTGCCTTATGGATGGATTTTCGACAGGTCAAAGCAAAAATGTTCGACGGTCGGCTGTATCGCTTGTTTGAGACAGGACACCTTGCCGAGCCACGCTTTATTCAAGATCTTAAAGCTGTGGGTGTAACTGTCTATGATATCGATGCAGCCACTGGCGAGCAATGGGCGATTAGTTTTTGTGATGGTCATTTTCGTGGTCATGCTGACGGTGTTGCCATCGGCATTAAAGGTGCTGAAAAAACTTGGCACTTGCTTGAGTTTAAGACCCATGCAGAAAAGTCATTTAATGAGCTTAAGCAAAAAGGCGTTAAGACTGCCAAGCCCATGCATTACGATCAGATGCAGGTCTATATGCACGGGCTTGAGCTTGGCAGAGCGTACTATCTGGCGGTGAACAAAAACACTGATGAGCTGTACGCCGAACGCATCAAATATGATGCAGGCCATGCCAAATCACTGATTGAGCGAGCAGCTCGTATCATCTATGCAGACACGCCCGATGCACCCTTGTCAAATAAGCCATCTTGGTATGAGTGCAAATGGTGCGAGTATCAGCCGTTTTGTTACGCGGGTGATTGGGAGCTGCCTGATGTCAATTGCCGAACTTGCATTCACTCAACGCCCATCGCTGATGCCGCTTGGCAATGTGAACGCACCACGCCCGCCACCGTCATTAACACCGCCAAGCCCTGCGAGCATCACCGCTTTATTCCGCATATTCTGCCAAACCTTGAGTTTGAGCGGTATGAAGATGATAAAGTGTTTTATCGCTCGACAAATGGCTTGGTACACATTAATCAATCCAAAGGAAGCTTTGATGTACAAGCTTAGAGACTATCAAGCCAGGGTCAAGCGCGAACTGTACGACTGGTTCGCCAAGCACCCAAAGGGCTTTCCCATCGTTGATGCCTGTGTCGGTGCGGGCAAATCCATCATCATCGCCGACTTATGCCAAGATATGATCAGTCAAGCCCCTGACACTCGCATCGTCATGTGTGTGGCAAGTCGTGAGCTGTGCGAACAGAACATGCAAAAACTGCTCGCCATCTGGCCTGATGCACCAGCTGGCATTTGCAGTGCAGCCCTTGGCTCAAAAGACACCGACAGCCAAATCATCTTTGCCACCATCGGCACACTGGCTCGTCGCGTCGATGAACTTGGCACAGTCGATGTGATGATCATCGATGAGTGCCACAATATCAACACCGCCAACACAGGTATGTACCGCAAGATGATTGAGACTTTGCAAGATACCACAAGTCCACACATGGCGGTGATTGGCTTTACTGGCACGCCCTATCGTGGCAATGGCGTGTGGCTATGGCAAGGCAAAAATCCCATCTTTGAAGGTGTGGCAAGCCGTGTAACGATGGATGAGCTGCTAAAACTTGGCTATCTCGCCCCCTTGGTCGTTGAGCCAATGCAGCCTAAGATTGACACCACAGGCGTCAAAATCACCGCAGGCGATTATAACAATGCTGAGCTTGCACGAGTGCTTGAAGATGAAGAATTGGTCAGATCCTGCATTGATGATCTGTATATTCGCAGTCATGGCAGGCACAAATGGCTGATTTTTTGCCACTCAATCGCTCAAGCTGAGATGGTACTGGCACAAGTACGCACCATTGGCGATATCAAAGCCGAGATGGTCATCGGTGATACGCCAAGCGATAGCCGAGAAAAAATCCTAAAGGCCTACAAACTGCCGCATGATCATGATGATGCGGTGAATGTACTGGTCAATGTTGGCGTGCTGACCACAGGTTTTGATGCACCAATGACTGATTTGATTGCCCTGTTACGCCCTACCAAATCGCCAGTGCTGTATGTACAAATCGCAGGGCGTGGGATGCGTATCGCCGATGGTAAGAGCGATTGCCTGTGGTTGGATTATACCAGCACCACTTATGAGCAAGGCCCTGTCAATCGGGTGCGTGGTCGCAACAGCGGTCATCAAAGCACCACCGCCAATGGCGAGCCATGTAAGCACTGCCCAGAATGTGGTGAGAAAAATCCGCTGTACACCAGCGAATGCCTTGAGTGCGGTGCATCGTTTGGCGATGCCAAAGATATCGCCAACAAAGCAGGCCATGCACAAGTACTGGCAGATGAAGCACCAATTTGGATGCGTGTTGATGCCCTGTCTTACACCAAGCATACCAGCCGACGGTCTGGCAATGCCACTTTACGAGTGGATTATTTTACCGATTATGACGCTGTACCAATCAGCGAATATGTCTGCATCGAGCATGAAGGCTATGCTTATGACAAGGCTTGCCAATGGTGGCGTGCACATAATCTAGGTCCTGTACCAACAAGTATCGATGATGCCTTGCATCTATTGCATAACAGTAAACTTAACCGTCCTGCCAAAATTGAGTGTAAGCGAGATGGCAAGTTTTGGAAAGTTATTGGACGAGAGTTCGGCGAAGTGAATGAAATTTATAGCAAACCGCCCCAAACTGTAACGGATGATATACCGTTTTAAGGAGTGTTTATTATGAGCAAGTTTAAAGTTGGTGATTTGGTCTATTACCCAGACCAAAATGAAAAAATATTTAAGTTGGAAGAAAGTAATTTGCCAATCTATAGATTGCAGATTACAACTGATGATTTTGATTATAAGTTTACCGATGATGGTTTTCTTATCAGTTATTACCCAATCCCTGTAATTTTCCACGCCACACCTGAAAATCACGCAGAACTTGAGCGGCTATACGGCATTGAATTTGAAAAACCACCGGCACCAACAGCATCACCAACAAGCCGTGAGATTATCCAAGTGATGCTTGACAGGCTGATTAGACTGCGAGTACAAACCTGCGTCGTGCGTCGCTATCTAGACAAGGTAAGTTTTGATTGCCTGTGGCAACAAAAATATCAATTTCCTTGGTATGGGCTGACGAGATTCTTAATGCAAGAATTAAAAGACATTAAGATTATAGGAGTGAAGACCAATTGTGAATAAAAACTAAAACGAGCCAAAAAGCTGCACAGGCGGCGTATGAACAAAGCGGTGCGGGATTTTATCAACAAAGGAGAAATCATGAAAAAATTTAAAGTAGGCGATAAAGTTTATTGTCCAACTTTGGGTAGAGGAGTTTACAAAGTTATGAAGTACTTAAGGGGAGGAACAGAATTCCCTTTGTGCGTTTATAAGGGTGGTAGAGAGTTTTCTTTCACCCACGAAGGATTTTATTATTCAACCGATAAAGTATCAACCATTCATCACGCCACTGAAGAAAACCACGCGGCACTTGAGCAATTATATGGCGTGGAGTTTGAAAAGCCACCTGCTAAGCCTGAGCCTATAAAGATTATCCAAGCGATGATTCTGCGTGGCGATAAATATGTGCCGTGCTATGTGGGTGATGACGAGGTGCTGCTGTATGAAGACTTTGAGTTGGATTTTTTGTTTGGCATTGACCAATACGACAGCCATCCGTTTTGTGGTCATCGTGGCTCTTGGAAATACGCCCTGCCTGTTGAACTACGAACGGGCAAAGTGATAACCACACTGCCCGATGATGTATGCTAAAATTTTGAGGTGAAAGATGGACGACTTAACCGCTGTATTGGCTGAAATGGGGCTTGTCCCCATTGACTGGGTAACTGCCAGCAAGTTTGCCGAGCTGACAGGCATCGATGAGCACAAACTC
>NZ_FTNU01000006.1 GCF_900156515.1 Moraxella cuniculi DSM 21768
GTCCTGTCAGATACAGAAGCTTAGTCCTTGGTCAAACCACTTAGCTTTATCAACCTAACCTTTAATCTTGTGTCTAAGATTTGGGGGTCGGTTCAGAAGCATTGGGGTATTTTTATGGCAGAATGTATGCTGGTGCTGGTTTTGTCATAAAATTGATTATTTACCAGCAGAATTATCCAAAAATAAAATCCAGTCAGTAGCAAGCATGGTAATTATCAAAACACTGCTTGAAACAAATACCAATCTATCACAGGATTATGGCATAATCAAAAATGGACTTATGACAAAGTGTTGCCAAGTAATGCAGATGGTCATTAAACATACGATGAATGCTGCTAAGTTATTTGGCTAATGTGTCGGGTGATTTGTGGTGTTTGTATTGGTTGCGATGTTTTTTGCTTGGTTGTTTGCACAATAAAAAATACGCCCAAAAATTTGAGCGTATTTTGTTTTTTGGTATTAGTCTTTGCTGTTTTGCAACTCTGGATCGGCAAATACAACAACTTCTTCTTCAAACTCTGGCTTGACTTTTACCACAAAATCCTCGCGAGACAGACCAAGCATCAGCGGTATTGAGCTGGCAATATATACTGATGAATAGGTGCCTGCAATCAGACCGATGAACAACGCCACCGAGAACCAGTATAGTCCATCACCACCCAAAAACAGCATGGCAATCACCACAACAAAGACTGTACCAACAGTCATGATGGTGCGTCTTAGCGTTTCGGTTAATGACAAGTCCAGCACTTGTCTGGGGGTTAAGCCGCGCACACGGCGGAAGTTTTCACGAATGCGGTCGTAGACAACAATGGTATCGTTCACCGAGTAACCAATCAGTGCCAACACTGCAGCCAATACCGTCAAGTCAAACGGCCAGCCCATGATGGCAAACAAACCAACAACAATGATGACATCGTGAAACAAAGCCAGCACAGCACCCAGAGCAAGTTTGAACTGAAAACGCGTAGCAACATAGATTAGCATCATACCCAGTGCCACTGACAGTGCTAGCAGCGAGTTAAGATAAATCTCATTACCCACTTGACTGCCGATAATACTAATGCTGTCAATCGTGGCTGCATTGCCAGATAAGTCCAAGATTTTATCCAAGTTACTGCTTAGATCTTCAGCTGAGGCATCTTGCGGTGGTAGACGCAGCAGCAATTCTTGGCGAGTGCCAAGATACTGAACCACAGCATCAGGATAGCCATTATCCGCCAGTGCTTGCACGACCTGCGTCTGTTCGACAGGATTCTGATAAGAAACATTGGCAGAAACACCACCTGTAAAATCCAGACCCAGATTAAGACCCTTGATGATAATCGCTGCAATCCCTGCAAGCACCAGCAGTGCCGACAGAATCATCATTGGCTTTTCAATTTTCATAAAAGGAATGATGCGTTGATTGGCGATTAGCTTGACGCCACCTGCCTTGACGGCTGCCTCATCACCTTGGTCGGCGATGATGGCTTGGTCGGCAAGGGTGTTTTGATTGGTGGCTGCATTTGCTCCTTTGCCATCACGACGAGGCGCGCGACGACGGCGAGGGGGCTGATTAGCACCAATTGGGTCGTTTGGGGTGTACTCATTACTCATCTTTGACTCCTAACCAATGCTAAGTTTTGTTAAATTTTTACGATAACCATAACAAAGCTGAATCATCGCACGCGTTACAATAATGGCGGTAAATAGCGAGCTGACGATACCAATGGCAAGTGTTATCGCAAAGCCTTTAATTGGACCTGTGCCGATGGCAAAGAGAATAAATGCAACCAGCAAAGTGGTGATATTAGCATCAAAAATACTGCTAAAGGCACGGTCAAAACCTGCAACAATGGCAGATTTGGGACGCACGCCATTGGCAAGCTCTTCACGAATTCGCTCAAAAATCAACACATTGGCATCGACCGCCATACCGATGGTCAATACAATCCCTGCAATCCCTGGTAGAGTCAAAGACGAACCAAGAATCGACATGATGGCAACCATAATCACCACATTAAACGCCAAGGCGATATTGGCAATCACTCCAAAAGCACGATAAAACACAATCATCCATAAAAAGACGAGCAGATAGCCAATTTGGGTAGAGAACAGACCCTTGTCAATATTATCTTGTCCAAGCGATGGACCGATGGTACGCTCTTCGACAAAATACATCGGTGCCGCCAAAGCACCAGAACGCAGCAATAGGGCAAGTTCGGCAGCATCCGCTTCTGAATCCAGTCCAGTAATTACAAATTGCGAGCCAAGCACCGCCTGAATGGTGGCACGGTTGATGATGCGTGTCTCGGTATATGGCGTGCGAGTTTCGATAAGTTTGCCTGTATTGGCATCTTCTTCGAAGCTGACTCGTTGTTTATTTTCAATAAACAAAACCGCCATTTGTTTGCCGACAGCGGTGCGAGTGGCATTTTGCATTAGGCGACCGCCATTGGTATCAAGCGTAATGGCAACCTGCGGACGGCCATTTTCGTCAAGACCCGATTGTGCCCCTTGTACTCGCTCACCCGTGATGATGGCTTGGCGATTAAGCAGCATCGGCTGACCGTCCAGCGTACCAAAAGGAAAGGCTTCGCTACCTGCAGGCGGAATGCCACCACTGTAGGTTGCATCAGCCTCGCTAACCATACGAAACTCAAGATTGGCAGTGCGTCCCAAGACACGCTTGGCTTCGGCTGTATCTTGCACGCCCGGTAATTCAACAACAATGCGATTGCTGCCTTGTGATTGTACCAAGGCTTCAGCCACGCCCAGTTCATTGATACGATTTCTTAAAGTGGTTAAGTTTTGACCAACGGCATATTCATTGATTTCTTGTAGCTTAGCTTCGGTATACGCCAGTTGCAATGCCGCTCCTTCGCTGTCTGCAAAAGGACGCAGGGTAAAATCTGCTCCCAGCTGTTTTTGTAATGCCGTTTGTGCACGGTTGCGATTGTCATTGTTTTCAAAGGTGAGCACCATGCCGTCATTGGTGGTACGCATACTCTGTACAGGGATTTGTTCGCTACGCAGCACTCGGCGAGCGTCTTGGCTTGCAGTTGCCAAACGCTGCTCCAGTGCTTTTGCCATATCCACTTCCAGAACAAAACGCACGCCACCACGCAAATCCAGACCCAGCTTCATCGGTTTGGCACCGAGATTTTTTAGCCATTGTGGGGTGGTTTGGGCAAGGTTTAGAGCGATGACATATTGATCGCCCAAATCACGACGCAGCACCTCTTGAGCTTTGAGCTGCTCTTCGGCATTGGGCAAGCGAACAAGGACGCTGTTGTTTTCAAAACTGCCATTATGATAGCTAAGCCCCGCCTTGCTTAGTAGGCTTTCAGCTTGTGTCAGTACATCGGCAGACAGTTGCGTGCCAGCAGTTGCACCTGTGATTTGTACGGCAGGCTCATCAGGGTATAAATTCGGCAGTGCATAAATGCCACTAATGGCAAGCACCACAGCGATTAATATGTATTTCCAAGCAGGGTAGTGCATACAATATTCTTATTGGTTGGTGAGAGTATTGCTGATGCAGCGATGATTTGATTGGTTAAAATTTGTCAATCAAGTAATTCATGGCAAACGCCAAATGCCACATCAGCACAGGACACCCAAGTCAAGAGACTTGGGCTGTAGATTAGATATTGTCAATCGTACCAGCTGGCAGTACCATCAAGACGCTGGCACGCTGGATTTTTACTTCGGTATTATCATTTAAAGTAATGACTGCATAATCGCCTTCAACTTTTTTGATGCGGCCAATCAAACCGCCTGCAAATACCACTTCATTACCTACTGTTAGGCCATCAACCATGGCTTTGTGCTGTTTGTTGCGTTTTGACTGTGGACGGATAATCAAAAAATAAAAAATTGCAAAAAATGCCACAGGCAACAACAAATTCATAAAAGTTGATTGTGTGGTTGGGGCAGCCGTGTTGGCATAGGCGGTGTTAATTAACAACTCTAGCATAAAAACTCCAAAATTTATTTTGGCAAAATGTGCCAATTTTCCACAAATGATTGCTCTGCACTTTTGTTGTCTGGCAGTTGTGCCAGTCTAAGAAAATGCAGAAAAAATAACTTTTATCATAGCATATTTTTACATAACTGGCATGGATTTTTTGAGCTGATTTATCAAACTAATACAATGCAGGTTGTTGATTTGTGATTTTGCCAGATGACACGCTTGATAATTGATGGCAAATTTCTAAATCAAGACTTGCAGTTTTTTGCATTTTCACTTAATATGGGAGCTAATTTTTGCAATTTTTTATTTATATGCCCCAACCACGACAGAGAATTTCTCGCCTTTTTGCTTTGTTATTTGTGCTGATTTTGCCAACTGTGGCATACGCTTCTTTTGAATTTGGTGGCACAAAGCTCAATGTCATTTTGCTTATCTTTTTTATTAGCTTATCTTTGATTGTGTCGTTTTTGTGTTCAGTTTCTGAAGCTGTGCTTTTGACGATGACGCCCAGTTATATTGACACTTTAGAGGAGAACAGTCCAAAAAATGCCGCCTTATTAAAAAATGTTAAGGTAGACAATATCGAAAAATCCATCTCGGCAATCTTGACGCTTAATACAGTCGCTCACACTTTAGGCTCATTGGGTGCTGGAGCACAGGCGGTGATTATTTTTGGCAATGCGTGGTTTGGTGTTTTTAGTGCGGTGCTGACTTTGGTGATTTTAATCGGCACAGAGATTATCCCAAAAACGCTTGGCACGACTTACTGGCGGCGTTTTGCCATCGCGGTTGCTCATTATGTCCGCACGATTAATATTTTGCTGTTGCCGATTATTTGGATTACCGAAAAAATCTCTCGCTGGCTGACTCGTGGCAATCAAGAAAGCAGCTTTAACCGCCATGAGTTTTTGGCACTTGCCAATCAGGGCGAAAGTTCAGGGCAGATGAGCGAAATGGAATCTCGCATCATCAAAAACTCACTGGCATTGGGCGTGATTAATGTGGAGGATATCCTAACGCCACGCTCGGTGGTTACGGCATTTGACGAAAATATGACCGTTGGCGATGTGTTTGCAAAATACCCAAAATTGCCTTTTTCTCGCTTTCCAGTCTTTGATGAGGATTTGGACAATGCCACAGGTTTTGTGTTGAAGTCGGATTTATTAATCGCCAAAGCCAACCAAGAAATACACACGCCAATCAAGCAGTTCCGCCGTGAGATTAACTTTGTTTTTGCTAAGATGAAGTTATTTGACTTATTAGATTTAATGCTAAAAGAGCGGGTGCATATTGCCTTGGCAGTTGGTGAATTTGGCGAAGTAAAAGGCTTGGTTAGCCTAGAAGATGTGCTTGAGACGCTGCTTGGGCTTGAGATTGTTGATGAGTTTGATCGCGTTGATGATATGCAGGCTTTGGCACGGCAGCTGATGGATAGGCGTATGGCTCGCTTGGGAGCAAAACTTGAAGAAGACGAAACCTTACCATAACAAGCCATGCAACTTAGACACAAGGATTATCTATAATTGCAACAAAATATTACAAAACAGCCTGCACATTTCGGCTAAAATCATCTCAAATGTATTCATAATAAAGCCAAATTTGGTTTTGTTGATATAATTGACACGCTCATTAAGGAGTTGTTGTATGAAAAGTGGCACTCGCAATTTTTTTAAAAAGGCTGCTGCTGCCAGCGTTTTGACAGGTACATTGGGCTTGGTTGGTAAACTTGCTGGCAAACCAATCAGCAAGGGGCTGAGCCTTGGTCTGTTTGTTGGTGCATTGGGGGTGCAAAGTTTAATCACCACCAACGCCTATGCCATCAGTGAGTCTGACATCAACCGCTATGCCAGTGCCATTAGCAGTGCTGCCAATGCTCAAAATATCGCCCAAGTATCACGCTTGATTGCCGATGATGCCATTATTTCATTATCACGCAATGGCAAAACCAGCTCTTTGGACAAAGAGGGTTATTTGCAATTGCTCCAAAAAAGCTGGGCAAAATCTACAGGTTATCAATATCGCATTGACATCAGTGATATTGTAACTACAGGCAATCAGGCACGGGCTCAGGTTGTTACTACCGAAACTTGGACTCAAGATGGCAAGCCCATTACCGTAAAGACAGTATCTCGTGCCACACTTTCGCAAACTGGCAATAATACTGTTTTGCTTCGTTCGGTGGCACAGGTTACAATAGACTAAGAGCAACCGCTTAATACAAAAAACTTACACAATTACTACCGCAGGTTTATTTGTTGTGATTATGACAAATGCCAGCGGTATTTTTCTGCCAAAACAGTTGCCAAAATGGCAAAAATAGGGCATTATTATATGTTTGATTGACTTAATGTTCCAAGTTGAACATTTATATTTTAGCATTTTTGAGCATAGCCATAGGATACAAGAAGAATGACAAAATTTCGCCAAGCCAAGCCAAGCCAGCATTTATTAAAACCTCTTAGCCTTGCTATCTCGTCTTGTATTTTGGTTGCTTGTAGCAGCACAGGTACCAACAAACCTGCCAGCACGCAACCTGTATTGCGTACACCACAATCACCCATTGTCATTACTCAGCCAGGCACTGACGCAAATACTTCAGGCGTGCTAAATCCTGATATGCTTGATGCACTTGAGAGCCTACTGCAAGCTACCGATATGTCTATGGTGGAGGGTGATGAGCTTGCGGTCAAACGCTATGGTGATTTGTGGGATAGGATTCGTCGTGGCTATCGTATTGGTGAGATTAATAATGCTCGCATCGAATCACAAAAATCATGGTTTTATACACGCCAAAGTTACCTAAACAGACTGACTGCACGAGCCTCTCGCTATCTGTATCACACCGTTGCAGAGGCCGAACGCCGTGGCATTCCTTCTGAATTGGCATTGCTGCCGATTATTGAAAGTTCGTACGATCCATCAGCGACCAGTAATGCAGCCGCTGCAGGGCTGTGGCAATTTATCCCAAGCACGGGGCGAATTTATGGGCTAAATCAAAGCCAAAGCTACGATGGTCGCCGTGATGTGATTGAGTCTACACGAGCGGCTTATGATTTTTTGACCAGCTTATACAACCAGTTTGGCTCTTGGGAGTTGGCATTGGCGGCTTATAATGCAGGGCCGGGTCGTGTCTCTCGTGCCATCAAGGCAAATCAAGAGCAAGGATTGCCAACGGATTATTGGTCATTAAAACTGCCTACAGAAACCATGAATTATGTTCCAAGATTCTTGGCGGTTGCACAAATTGTCAAATCACCAAATACTTATGGCATTTATCTGCCCGCCATTGCCAATCACAACCATTTTCGCACCGTGCCTGTCAATTATGGCGTAAGTCTTGCAGAAGTGGCGACAGTTACAGGCATCTCAACCGATGAATTAAGACTGCTAAACCCAGCATTGCTCAATCAGATTGTTGATGAAATTGGCCCGAATCGTATCGTTATCCCAGACAGCTTGCCAAGCTCGGTTGATGCCCAGTTGTCAGCACTAAAAGGCTTTGGCTTTGGTGGTGATTATATTGCGACCGCACCAGCACAATCAATCAGCTATGTGGCACCAAAGACAGGTGCGGCGGTCAATGCCAGCTCTGAACAGGAGCTTATTGCCTCAAATACTCTGCCAACCACCATCGCACAAGTTACGCCAAACAATACCATTGTGCAAGAGCCACCATTGTCGGCAGCAGAGAGGGATTTTATTGCAGCACAAATTGAAGCCAGTGCCAGCGAACCTGTGCAAGCAATCAACCCACAAGATGGTAATATTCAGCTGGATGCTGTGCAGACAGGTCAGTCAGTGCTGGATGCACGCGGTGAGACCAAGACGCTCCAATTTACCAACAGTCCACAGACTGTGAGTGCTGAGCAGTTGCCACCTGCCCAAAACCACACGCAGCCTGCCCAAGAGCCTGAACCCGCCCAGACGCCAGTGGTACCAGCGTCTCGCCAAAATACCACAGCACGACCAAAGGCAGAGCAGAGCAAGCCAAAGCCTACACGCCCCGACAGCTACACCGTCAGAGCAGGCGACAGCCTAACTTCTGTTGCAGCAGCTAATGGTTTAAGTGTTGGTCAATTGGCAAGTTATAATAACCTTGCAACAGATGCTCACATTCGCATTGGTCAAAAACTTTGGCTGGTTGCTGGCAAAGTCAAACCACAAACCACCACAACCAATAACCAAACCAACAGCACTCAAAATGCACGCAACACAGCAACTGCCACCCACCGTGTACAATCTGGCGAAAGCCTAACCGCCATTGCTCGTAAATACAACATCAGCCTACAAGCTCTAGCCAATGAAAATAACCTAGCCATCACCGATGGTGTGCTGATAGGGCAAGTGCTAAGATTGCCAGCAGGGGTGCAGGCACAATCAACAACCTCTCAACAGCCCACACGCCCCGACAGCTACACCGTCAGAGCAGGCGATAGCCTAACTTCTGTTGCAGCAGCTAATGGCTTAAGCGTTGGTCAATTGGCAAGTTATAATAACCTTGCAACAGATGCTCACATTCGCATTGGTCAAAAACTTTGGTTGGTTGCTGGCAAAGTCAAACCACAAACCACCACAACCAACAACCAAACCAACAGCACTCAAAATACACGCAACACAGCAACTGCCACCCACCGTGTACAATCTGGTGAAAGCCTAACCGCCATTGCTCGTAAATACAACATCAGCCTACAAGCCCTAGCCAATGAAAATAACCTAGCCATCACCGATGGCGTGCTGATAGGGCAAGTGCTAAGATTGCCAGCAGGGGTGCAGGCAACGAGTACAGTAAACAGTGCTAGCACAAATAATCCAAGCAGCCAAAGCCCTAGCAATGCAACAGAAAATTACACGGTCAAGGCGGGCGATAGTTTGACAAGTCTTGCCAATCGCTTCGGTGTCTCAATTGCAAGTTTGGCAGCTGCCAACAACTTAAGCACCAATGCCAATCTTATCATTGGTCAAAGTATCAAAGTGCCAAAACTGACGAGCAACTATACCGTCAAGGCGGGCGATGGGTTGATTTCACTGGCACGCCGTTATGGCATCAGTGTTGCCGAACTGGCAAAAATGAACAATCTGCAACCAACCGACAGTTTGCGTATCGGTCAAGTATTGCTGGTGCCGAATAAATAAAGTGACTATTGGCAGTCAGGCTGATTAAATTGATAAGTCTCTTTTGGCTTGATTATTGCTGGACTGCCAAGTACGGACTAAGCCCAAAAGATGCTATGAGATAACCAGCTTGGCAAGATAATTTGCGACAGAGATTTGCCACTTTTAGCCAATTACCAAGCTGATATCAAGCGATGGCTAATGGTCATCACGGCTGCCAATGTTTTTAATACTTCCCTAGTTTGATAAACAAAAAAAGCGGTCAGAAACCGCTTTTTATTTTGGGTAATTATTGGTTTTGAAACCATGCATTGGCACTGCGTTTGGCAGATTCGATCTCGCTAGAGGATAAGTTGAGTGCCAGTTGGCTAACTTTGGCTTTGGCACGATCTTTGACGGTGTCATCAAGCATGCCATCTCGGGTTGATAGATCATACCATTTATAGGCATCAACCAGTCGCTGTTGTTGTTCGTCAATCATTGCCAGTGCATAGCTGGCACGATTATCGCCCAAATTGGCAGCTCGCTCAAGCCATGCACGACCCGTTGCCATATCTGCTTTTACGCCCTCACCACGCAGATACATAATGCCTAGATTTAGCTGGGCTGGAGCAATATTTTTCTCGGCGGCACGAGTGTACCAATAGGCAGCTTTGCTGGCATCTTTGGCAATGCCTTCACCTTTTTGCAAGCGTTTGGCAAGGAAAAATTGGGCATGATGATTGCCGCTGGCAGCATGGTTGGTCAGACTGGAAATATCCATGCTTTCAAAACGAACATTGGTTGCTGTTTGGGCGTGTGTAACTACTGCACTACTAAGTACACCAGTGAGCAGGGCGATTTTTAGCAATTTCATGGTCATATCCTATGGCAATGGCAAGCGACAGATGATAAATTATTAATAAAAAATTAATAATACAATATTTGTTTTGGTGGTAATAAAACCGTTATTAAACTCAACTTGCTTATTAATTCATCATACCAAGCTGAATTTATCATAAACTGAGTTCAAAACGATATTATAATATTTTTTTGAGTTAATCTCAACTTTTGTTCAATGATAAGTTTAGCATTGTAACATTTAGTAACATTTATCCTTTGGCAATGCGATATACTGCCACATCAGCAAGCAAATTTGGCAGCGATTTTACCAGCTTGTTGGCGATGGTGGCGGACAGTCGCTGGTTTGCTTTATTGCTGATGGCAACCGTATCTAGGATGCGGATATTGTTCTCATCGCACAGTCGCTCAAAGTCTTTGAAGGTGCAAAGATGGATATTGGGCGTGTTATACCACTCGTGTGGCAGTGTCTCGCTCATCGGCATAATGCCCTTAATACCCAGATATACACGGTTTTGCCAATAGGCAAAATTCGGAAAAGTAACGATGCCTTCTTTGGCGACACGCAGCATATCAATAAGCAACTGGTCTGGTGCCTTGACCGCCTGCAAGGCACGAGCCATTACCACCGTATCAAAGCTATCATTGGCAAAGCGTGCCAAGCCATCATTAAGATCTTGTTCAATGATATTTAAGCCTTTGCCAATGGCTTCGTTGATTTTATGCTCATCAATTTCTAGCCCATAGCCACGCACATCAAGCGTTTTTTGTAAATGTGCAAGTAAAGTTCCATCGCCACAGCCCAAATCAAGCACGCGAGACTTGGGGCGAATCCATTTTTCGGCAAGTTGATGGTCAATGTTATTCATATCTCACCTTGGGTTGTTTTGTGGCGTGTGTTTGGTCAATAAATGGGGCGGACAAAAAGCCTTTGACGGCATTGACATAGCGAGGAATATCAAACAAAAATGAATCATGACCATGCGGTGCATCAACATTGACAAAGCTGACTGATTTTTGGTTGGCGATGAGTGCATCCACCAGTTCAATCGAACGCTCTGGGCTAAATCGCCAGTCGGTACTGAATGAAATGACCAAAAATTGGCATTGAGTGCGTGCCAATGTTTGTTTTAATGCTTCTTCATCAGATAAGCAATCATCGGCATAATCGCGAGTTGGGTCAAAATAATCCAGTGCCTTGGTCATGAGCAGATAAGTATTGGCATCAAAATTTTTGCTAAAGCGTTCGCCTTGGTAGCGTAAATAACTTTCTACCTGAAACTCAACATCATAGCCGTACATGAATTTGCCAGATTTCAAATCACGGCCAAACTTGGCTTTCATCGCCTCTTCGGTAATGTAGGTGATATGGCCAACCATGCGTGCCAAGATAAGCCCACGGCGAGGATAAGTGCCATGTTGCAGATACCACCCTTGATGAAAATCAGGGTCGGACAAGATGGATTGGCGAGCCACTTCATTAAAAGCGATATTTTGTGCAGACAGTTTGGGCGTGCTGGCAATGATAACCGCCCGAGCCAGCCTATCAGGATAATCAACCGACCATTGCAATGCCTGCATGCCACCCATTGATCCGCCAACCACAGCGTGCCACTTGGCAATGCCCAAGCGGTCAGCAAGCATGACTTGAGTTTTTACCCAATCTTTGATGGTAATGAGTGGAAAATCAGCACCATAAATGGTTCCAGTGGCGGGGTTTTGGCTGGTTGGCCCTGTTGAGCCATGGCATGAGCCAATATTGTTTAGGCAAACAACAAAAAACTTTGAAGTGTCAATTGCTTTGCCATTGCCAATTAAGCTATCCCACCAGCCCGCTTTGGTGTCATCAGGCGAATGATAACCTGCGGCATGATGGCTGCCAGATAGGGCATGGCAAATTAAGATGGCGTTTGATTTGTCGGCATTGAGCGTGCCATAAGTCTCGATAACCAGCTCAAAACTGGGCAGTATGCGTTCGCATTCTAGCGTCAGTGGCTCATCAAATCGCAAAACCTGCGGCTTTACGATGCCAACCGAGCTGGGGTCAAGATATGGAGCTGTTTTGTTGTCTTGCACAATTTTCTCTTAACTTTGACAAATTTAACACAATATATAGCATAAATGGCGATTTGCTAAATTTTATTGTCGCAATCGCTCACCATGTTTAAGTGATTGATTTTGGCTATTTATTGTAACAAATCAATGACATAAAATAAAGACAGCCGAATGCTTGCAATGCTTATCGTATCTGTAGGGCTGACTGGTCTTTGGGCGTTACCTTAAAAATTTGTACTTTAAACAGCACATCTTGCCCTGCCAAAGGGTGATTAAAATCCACACGCACTTCATTATCATCAACTGAACTGATGACACCTACCAGTGAATTTTTGCCCTTGTCGGCAAACTCCATCATCATGCCAACGGTCGGATTGGGTTCGCTAAGGGCAAATTGTGCATAGGCAAAAGTTTGGACATTTTCTGCATTCCATTGACCAAAGGCTTCATCTGCTGACAAATGTGCGGTGCGAGTATCACCTGCTTTTAGGTTCATCAGCACCTTTTCAAAGCCAGCGAGCAAACTTTCATCACCGATGGTTAATTGTACAGGCTCTGCTCTGTCAAAGGTGGAATCAATAATAGTGCCATTGGTTAGGCTCACCTCAAAATGCAGCAGCACCGTGCTGCCTTGGCTGATGCGGATTTCTTCGTTGGGTAAAATGGTTGTATTCATGATGTGATTTGCTGCTTAAAAATTTGCCCTAGTTTATCACAATATCAGTCATCAAGCACGAGAAACTAGAAATATTATCAGCATGATGGTTAATGATTGTTTTGCTTTGGGCTGATTTGTCAATCGCACCCTGCGTGATAAAATCAATGAGTCAATCAGCAAACAAAAAGCCAAGAGGCTATCTTGGCTTTTGTGCTTTGCTTGTCATCACCAGCGGATTGGGTTGATGTGCGGATTGCTAAGTTTGAGGTTTTCGTAAGTGCCTTTGACAAAAATGTCGGTATTGACGGTATTGATGTTGGTATGGCCACAAAATGCCATTGTTACATCGCATTCTTTATAAAGAATTTCTAAAGCACGACGCACTCCATCTTCGCCATAAGCACCCAAGCCGTACAAGAAGGCACGACCAATCATGGTGCCTTTTGCCCCCAGTGCAATGGCTTTTAGGACATCTTGACCAGAGCGAATGCCACTGTCAAGCCAAACTTCACAATTGGCATTCTCTGAATGTGCTGCTTGCACACAGTCGGCTAGGGCGGCAATAGACGAAGGAGCACCATCAAGTTGTCGGCCACCGTGATTTGAGATAACCATGGCATCGGCACCAGAACGGGCTGCCATGATGGCATCTTCTGGCTCCATGATGCCTTTGATGATAAGTTTGCCGCCCCATAAATCCTTAATGCGAGCAACATCGTCCCAGCTTAAACTTGGGTCAAACTGTTCAGCGGTCCATGCTGATAGGCTTGACAGGTCAGATACACCTTTGGCATGACCTGCGATATTGCGGAAAGTGTGGCGTTTGGTGCCAAGCATATTGTAGCACCATTGCGGCTTGGTCATGAGGTTTAGGATATTTTTTAGGGTTGGTTTTGGTGGTGCGGACAGACCGTTTTTGATGTCTTTGTGGCGTTGTCCCAGCACTTGCAAGTCAGCAGTTAAGATAAGTGCCGAGCAATGTGCTGCTTTGGCTCTGTTGATTAGATTTTGCATAAATTCTTTATCACGCATGACATACAGCTGAAACCAAAACGGTCTGCTGGTATTTTCGGCAACATCTTCAATTGAGCAGATACTCATGGTTGATAGCGAAAACGGAATGCCAAATTTTTCGGCAGCACGGGCAGCGTGAATTTCGCCATCTGCCCACATCATGCCCGTAAAGCCAGTCGGTGCAATGGCAACAGGCATGCTGACATCTTGACCTATCATCTGGGTTGCCAGTGAGCGACCCTCCATATCCACAAGCACCCGCTGACGCAGTTTGATGCGATCAAAATCCGTTTCGTTATTGCGATAGGTGGTCTGTGTCCACGAGCCAGAGTCCACATAGTCATAAAACATACGCGGTACTTTGCGTTCGGCAATGCGGCGTAAATCTTCGATTTCGGTAATTTTGCTTAGGTCGGTCATAACAAGCCTCTAAATATTGAATTTATTAAAAGTATCAAACAATCACCAGCCCAACAGAGCGGAGAATTTGTAATGGTTAATTTAATTTAAAAAAATACTCAATTTAATTTATTGGGTAAAGACAACACATCAAGCGTATGTTTTTAAATTAAATCAAAATTAAGCACGGCTATTTTACTTGCTTTTGCCATAAAACGGCAAGTGCTAATTTTGTTCATGATGAAGCCTTTGGCAAGACTTCATCATGTTAGGCTGATCGCTTAGCTATTTTTTATGCGAACACGGCTAAGCAATACCAAAAACAACACAGGCCAGATGATTGCAGCAAGCCACCAAATGGGGCTAAAAATAATCGCCATACCAACCAAGCCTGCTTGTAGCACATAATAAACCATGGCAATGAGCGTCTTGCGAATGACATAGCCCTCGCGATTGACCAAGCCAACCACCGCACAGGCAGCAACCACATTATGCACCGAGATCATATTGCCTGCAGCACCGCCAACCGCTTGCAGCGAGACAACTTGTGCAGCTTGCATGACATCAAGCCCAATCTGGGTAGCAGTTCCCCATTGAAAATGAGCAAACATCATGTTAGAAACGGTGTTTGAGCCTGCAATAAACGCTCCCAGTGAGCCAATCCAAGGTGCAAACAGTGGCCACATACCCTCAAACGCCGTCGCTGCCGAAGTTGCAAGCACTTTTGGCATGGCTAGGATTTGTACAGCGGCATCAGGTGCAGTGCCTGAATTGATAAATACTTGCACCATCGGCACAGAAAACAGCAGGGCAGGTGCGGCAGCAATCATGGTTTTGCCAGAGTCTGACCAGCTTTTTTTCACCATGTCGGCTTTCATACCAAACAACACAATACAAATCATAGAAACCAGCAACAACACGGTGGCAGGTGAGTATAGCAGTTGGGTTTTGTTGGTGATGCTTGTGCCTAGAATATTGGCAAAGATAATGGAATTGCCATCGCTGGTTAGCCATGCTTTTAGTGGGGCAATGGTGCGAGTGGCGATTAAAATGCCGATGATGATAAGGTAGGGCAAAAATGCACGAGCAACAGAAATGTTCGGCGTATGCTGGTTTTGGGTTTCGCTAACGGCAATTTCGCTGACCCATTCTTTTGCCCATGTTTCTCTTGGTGCAAAATCAAAGGTTTCTTTTGGTACCAAAAATCCACGCTTGGCGGCAGGAATCACCAATGCCATGCCGACCACAGCCCCAACGATTGATGGCAATTCAGGGCCGATGAATTTGGCGGTTAGGTAATAAGGAATGGTGAAGGCAAGTCCTGCAAAGATGGCAAAAGGTGCTGCCTTTAAGCCCTCGGTGAATGAGCGTTTTTGACCAAAAAATAAGGTCAAAAATCCACACAAAATTAATGGAATTAAAAATCCTACCACGCTATGAATAAAGCCAACATTGCCCGAGATATTAAAAATATAAGCAGGCAAGTCCATGCCAGCATTGGCAAGGGCGGCGGCGACATCTTCTTTGTTCTCAAGGCCAGAATTTACACCGATAAGCAGCGGCGTACCAACCGCACCGTATGAAACGGGCGTTGATTGGATAATCAGTACCGCCATCACGCAAGCCATTGCAGGAAAGCCCAGTGCCAGCAGTAGCGGAGCGGCAACGGCTGATGGCGTACCCCAGCCTGTTGAGCCTTCGATTAGGCAGCCGAATAACCATGCAACAATAATCATCTGGACGCGGCGGTCAGGCGAGATATCCATAAAACCACGGCGAATGGCGGTGATGGCACCACTTTGCTTTAAGGTGTTTAAAATTAAAATTGCTGAAAAGACAATAAATAAAACATTAACTGCGGTCAAAACACCGTGTATGGTGGCAGCTGCGATTTGGTTGCCGCTGGTCTGCCACACAAAATAGGACAGTGCTGCAGTTGCTGCATAAGCCAGACTCATGGCGTATTTGGCTGGCAGTCGCATAACCACCAGCAGCGTAAATACAATAAGAATTGGCAGCATGGCTAAAAAAGTATACATGCTTACTCCTTGATTAAAAATGATAAAAATAAATGTACTTGTACAGCCTGTTATGAGTGCTGCATATTCAGCCGCAATTTTATTGGCGGTACAAATCCCTTTGTTGGTTGGCTGTTTGTATTATCATTGATATTTCAGCCAAAATGATAATTGTAGGATATTTTACTTAACTGTTGAATAAATTGCTATCATTTTTAATTGATAATGTGAATTATTTGTTATTAAAAATGATAAATTAGCCATCAGCTGACAGATACGCCAGTTGTTTTTTACAGGATAAAACAAGAATACAGCTGGCACTTGAGTGGTTATGGCGATAGGCGGTAGTCAATAATCACAGGTGCATGGTCGCTAAACCAGCTGTCTTTATATACCCAAGCACCCACTGTGCGTTTGTGCCAGTCAGGCGAGCAGACTTGATAATCAATACGCCAGCCAACATTCTTGACACGGGCTTGACCACGATTTGACCACCAAGAATAAATATCAGCATCATGCCTTACGCTGCGAAATGTATCAACATAACCCAGCTCATCATAGATATGATCAAGCCATGCACGCTCATGAGGCAGGCAGCCTGATGATTTTTGGTTGCCTGACCAGTTTTTTATGTCAATGCGTTTATGGACAATATTATAATCACCGCAGATAATCACTGATTTATTCTGCTCACGCCACTGCTTGAGAATTTGGCGATATTCTTGCAAAAATAAATCTTTGCGTGCTTGGGCTTCATCGCCTGATGAGCCAGAGGGTAAGTACAAAGACGCAATATGCACAGGCGTATCAATGCCATGGGTGGATAAATCAAATGTCGCCATGATAAAGCGACCCTGACTGTCAGCAAGCTCAAAGCCCAAGCCATCTTGGATAGCAACAAATGGCAAGCGGCTATAAATTGCAGTTCCAGCATAACCTGCTCGTTCGGCAGCGAATAAATGCGTATGCCAACCTGTAGGGCGAAAATCCTCCGTCCACTGGGCGTGTGTGATGCGTGATTCTTGTATGCACACCACATCAGCACCACTGTTTTTGAGCCATTCAAAAAAACCTTTTTTGTGTGCCGAACGCAATCCATTGACATTGATAGAGATTACTCGCAGGATATGGTTTGGCTCTTCATAGCTGTCTTTGCAAGGTATGATGTCGTTGGGCTTGATAGGGGCAGCAGGCTTGGCTTGGACAGCTTGCGTGTCGCTGTGCTGGGCTACCTGATTTGGGCTGGAGTTTAGGATTGATTTTGGTGCTGTTGTCATGCTTGGGCTCATAAATGCAGATACAAGGGGCAAAAATACCTAGGTCGGCAGTTGGCCAACCTTAGCTTAAAATAAGGCGGTTAGTTTTGGATTTGTTCGTCAAGCAGCGTCTCTTCGCTGGATTTCCAATTATAAGCTCCGTATAGCACCATCTGCATTTGGCGTGTGCAGTGGCGTAGCATGGCTTGTTTTTTTTCGTCAAGCTCATCGGCTGATGGGCGTTCGTCTTCGTCCATAAAATTTGGAGTATGTGTCAAATCAAGCCAATCAATAATCCAAGAAAAGGACAAATTCACCCCTGTTTCGGCAAGCAGATAGCGATCATAGCTGTTGATATGCTCAAAAGCAGGTTGCAGTGCCAAATCTTCACTCATGATTTTGGCAAAAGTGGCAATTTGCTCACTGATGGCACGGCGTACCGCTTCGGAGCCGCCAAATCGCTCACTGGCGATGAATTGCCAGTAGCGAGGCTGGGCATTGACCGCCTTAAAAAACAACTGCACACTTTTGGCAATTTGTCTATCAAAGCTACGCTTACGCCCAAGCTGCATATGCTCACGCAACATGGCAAGAGCAACACCCAATTCATCTTCAACCAGTGCCTTGCCCAGACTTTCCATATCATCAAAATGTCGATAAAATGCTGTCGGTACAACGCCAACCTCACGGGTAACTTGCCGCAAACTGATTGAGCTATACCCCTGACCACTCATACACAAGTCAAGCACAGCGTTAAAAAATGCTTGGCGAGTTTGCCGTTTTTTTTGTTCACGATTGGTTGCTTTTTCGATGGTCATAGTGCATCCATTTGATTGTTGTTTTATTTGAGTGTATAAGTGTATATTATGAATAAAAAATCAATTGGTTGCAAGTGTTGTCAATAAGTTATTGATTTAATTATTAAGATTTAATGAATTGACATGGTTGTTTTTGTCTTGATAGGCAATAAAAAGGGCGGGGTGATTGCTTTATAACTGCAAAAATGCACAAAAAAAGCGTGTCAAGAGAACACGCTTTGATTTGCCTAGACATTGAATCGAAAATGCATCACATCGCCATCTTGGACAATGTAGGTTTTGCCTTCTAGGCGAGATTTACCAGCGGCGGCGGCACCTTTTTCGCCATCATGGGCGATAAAATCATCATAGCCAATCACCTCGGCACGGATAAAGCCACGCTCAAAATCGGTATGAATCACGCCAGCAGCTTCAGGAGCGGTAGCACCGACTTTGACCGTCCATGCACGCACCTCTTTAACGCCAGCGGTAAAGTAGGTCTGAAGGTTTAGCAGCTCATAACCTGCTCGAATCACACGATCCAAACCTGCTTCGCTCATGCCCAAACTTTCGAGGAACTCGGCTTTGTCTGCTTCGTCCAGCAGGGCGATTTCTGCTTCGATTTGGTTGCAAAGTGGCACTACAATCGCTTCTTCACTGGCGGCAAATTCACGCACAGCATCAAGATAGGGGTTGTTTTCAAAGCCATCTTCGGCAACATTGGCAATGTACATGACAGGTTTTAGGGTGATAAGTCCATAGCTTTTGATGAGTTTTTTCTCATCGTCATCAAGTTTTGCCATGCGTGCAGGTTTGCCATCGGCAAGCAGTGGTTCAAGTTTTTGGAATACTGCCAACGCTGCCTGTGCGTCTTTGTCGCCACCTTTGGCTTTTTTGTTCAGATTGCTGATGGCACGAGTTACCGCGTCAAGATCGGCTAAGGCAAGCTCGGTGTTGATGGTTTCGATGTCTGATAGGGGATTGACTCGCCCATCAACATGAATCACATTGTCATCATCAAAACAGCGTACCACATGAGCGATGGCATCTGTCTCGCGGATATTGGCAAGAAATTGGTTGCCCATACCCTCGCCCTTGCTCGCTCCTGCCACCAAGCCTGCAATATCAACAAACTCCATGCTGGTTGCAATGGTGCGTTCGGGATTGACGATTTTTGCCAATGCTTTTAGGCGAGGGTCTGGCACAGGGACAATGCCAGTATTGGGGTCTTTGGTACAAAATGGGAAATTCTCTGCTGCAATACCTGCTTTGGTAAGTGCATTAAACAGTGTTGATTTGCCAACATTTGGCAAGCCTACGATACCGCAATTAAAGCCCATAATGATTCCTGATAATTAATCTGAATATAAATAAGTAAAAGTCATGGTAACTGGTATGGTCTTTGAGCCATTACAATCAAGTGGACGCCGACCTGTCATCACAACTTTGGTTTGGTTTTTTGACACAGGGCCACTGACATAATATGGCACACCATAACTACAGGCAGCTGGATAGGCATAAGCGGTACCGCTATAGCGATAACCGTTACGCTGCCCATCAAATAGCATCACGCCGCTTGGTACACCTTGTCGTCTTAAGTTGGCACTGGCTTTATGAATATAAAATGTCCTGTCGTTGCCATTTGCTTCAAGCCTAACCACAGTTTGACCGTCATATTGCCAATAGCTATCAGCAAGTGCAGGCACTGCAATCATTGCCAAAGCACTGATACAAAGTTTCTTTAACATGGTTACATCTTTAAAAATAATTCATAGACCGCCATTATACCAAATTTGCCATAAAAATAAAATCCAATCACATGATGAAATTTTATGGCAACTACACAAAAAAATTGCTATAATTGTAAAAAACTTAAGGTTATTTTAATTTCATTCATCAATAGCATAAGGAAAATTTAACATGGCTATCGAACGCACTTTATCAATCATCAAGCCAGATGCCGTTGGCAAAAATCACATCGGTGAGATTATCGCACGCTTTGAAAAAGCAGGGCTAAAACCAGTTGCCATCAAATACAAGCACCTAAGCCAAGCAGATGCCGAAGGTTTTTATGCTGAGCATAAAGAGCGTGGCTTCTTTGCTGATTTGGTTGCTTTTATGACTTCAGGACCTGTGGTTGTGTCAGTGCTAGAAGGCGAAAATGCTGTATTGGCACACCGTGAAATCTTGGGTGCAACCAACCCAAAAGAAGCTGAAGCTGGCACCATTCGTGCTGATTTTGCCGTGAGCATTGACGAGAATGCAGCACATGGTTCAGATTCTGTTGCCTCTGCTGAGCGTGAAATCGCTTATTTCTTTGGTGCAGATGAGATTTATCCACGCACTCGCTAATATTCTTTGGCAATACAGCCAAACAAAAAACAGCTCTCGTTGATGAGGGCTGTTTTTTGTTGCGTAATTTTTCTAGATTGACGGTTTGTCCGCTGTCAAATAATCAGTTTAGCGACATTGGAATTTGATGGTGTATTCATAGTCATCATTACGGCTTAGGTTCGGTGTGGCTTTGCCAAAAACAGCACTGACAACCCCAACCCCTTGTTCAATCATGCGGCCTGTTTTTTCATCAAGTACGCCATTGTAGGTGCTGCTGTCTGATAGGACGATGACGCTTTTGTTGCCACATTGTTTGTTTGCGGCAGTGATGGCGGCTTGTTGTGCTTTGGCTTTGGTTGAGCCAAGTCCTGTGGTTTCTTTGGTGCCGTCTTGGCGTGTGATGACAGGGCTGGTGTCGCTGGTGCTGGCACAAGCGGTCAATACGGCTGCCGCCACTAGCATAAGGGCAAGTTTCATGATGACTCCTTTGGTAATAAAGTGGGATTTGTTAGTTATCATAATGGATTATTGACATGATTGCTACCGTTTGCTTGTCGGCTTTTTGTGAAATTATTACGCATTTATACAAATTGATTGTCCAAATGCAGACAGCGGTTTATCGTTATGAACGATACTTGTGTGAGCTTAGAGTTTGGCTTGCTGCCGTTTGTGAAATTGTTGGATAAATTGTGCTATAATGATAGATATTTGTATTTATATCAGATGCCTTATGACCACAAAACAACAAATCACCTTAATCGATGCACCCAGCGGTGTGCTGGAAGTGGATAGCATTTGGCAGGGTGGACAGCGTTGTGCCAGTGATGCTTTGGCGGTGATTTGCCACCCCAATCCCACCCAAGGTGGCACGATGAATAACAAGGTAGTTAGCACCATGTACCGATTCTGCCGTGATGCAGGCATGGATACGATTCGTTTTAATTTTCGTGGTGTTGGTCGCTCAACGGGCAGTGTTGGCACGGGCATGGGCGAGCTTGATGATGCCATGACGGTGCTGCGATATGCGTTGTCATGCACACCTGCACGCAAGTTGTGGCTGGGTGGTTTTAGCTTTGGGGGGTTATATTGCTTGTCAGTTGGCAAGTGCAATCACAGCCTCTGATGAGTTTAATGATGTCGTGCTGCACAATCTGGCATTGGTTGCTCCTTCGATCATGCGTCAGGGTATGCAGACAACGCAGTGGCAAGCCAATCGCAGTTTTGTAATTTATGGCGATCAAGATGAATTGGTTAGCCCTGCAAGCCTTGCCAAATTCGTCCAAGATAGGCAGCTGCCACATACGGTACTGACGACTGGGCATTTTTTTCATGGCAAATTGGTTGAGCTAAGAGATGCGTTGCAGCAGCATACTTTGCCATGAATGCCAATCTTTCCATAGGATTATTTGTTGATAATTATTTAAAAAAATCTAAAAAAGGGTAAAATACCATGACTGTGCAAACGCCACTACAGCGTTATCATGCCGCCTTGGCAACAGGTGAGTTTGCCGAAGATGCCATTCAGTTGGCAGCGGTAACTTATATGGATAATTTGCACCATCAGATTATCAAGGCACAAAAACCAAGTTCAGGCTGGTTTGCCAATTTATTCCGCCCAAAAACCGAGATGCCAAAGGGGCTTTATATGTGGGGCGGGGTTGGTCGTGGCAAGACTTGGATGATGGATATGTTCTATGATAGCTTGCCAATCGAGCGAAAGATGCGTATGCATTTTCATCATTTTATGCAGCGAGTGCAGAAGGAATTGGTGGCACTGCAAGGACAAACCGACCCGCTACAAAAAGTCGCCGATATTATCCATAATGAGGCGGTGGTGATTTGTTTTGATGAGTTTTTTGTCTCCAATGTCTCTGATGCGATGATTTTGGGTGATTTGTTCACCATGTTGTTTGAGCGAGACATTACTTTGGTTGCAACCTCAAATATTGAGCCTGCAGGCTTATACAAAAACGGCATTCATCGAGATAGATTTTTGCCAGCCATTGCCCAAGTCGAAAAGCATACCACAGTAATGAACATTGATGCTGGCATTGATTACCGCCTTAGATTGTTAAAACAAGCTAAATTATACACTTCACCATTATCAGATGAGACAACAGGCTGGCTTGCTCAGCGATTTGACACTTTGGCAGGTGGACAGAGCATCAGTCATGCACCGATTACCATAGGTGGTCGCCAGATTGAAATCATCAAACGCACCGAAACAATGCTGCTTGTGGATTTTCGTGCCTTGTGTATGCAGCCACGCTCAGCGGCGGATTTTATTGAGATTGCTCATGATTTTGATACGGTCATGGTGGATAATGTGCCGTTTTTAAATGATACTTTGATGGATCCGACACGCCGATTTATTTATTTGGTTGATGAATTTTATGATCGCCGTGTCAAATTATTGGTGCGTGCCGAGCAATCCATTCTTGAGCTATATCAAGGCGAGCGATTGGCATTTGAGATTGAACGCACACGCTCACGCTTGCTTGAGATGCAGTCCGAGGATTATTTATCTGCCGAACATCGCTTGGGCTAACTTTGGTGTATTTTATAAAAAAGGAATATTCAATGAGCAATGATACTTTAGATATAATTCACAAAAGACGCAGTATTGGCAAATTGGAATTGCCGATGCCAAACCAAGACGAGTTGGAATCCGCCTTATTGGCAGCGATGGCAGCACCTGATCATAAACAGCTAAAACCTTGGAAATTCACGGTATTAACTGGCGATGCTCTGGTGGAGTTTGGGCAGGTATTGTTGCAAGCAGCACAGCAACAAGCACAAGCTGATGGCAGAGTGATTGATGAAGCAGAAGTTAAAAAAATCTTAAATATGCCACTGCGGGCACCCATGATTATCACGCTGGCAACCGCCCTAAAAACGCACGAAAAAGTTCCGCCTTTTGAGCAACTATTAAGTGCAGGAGCGGCAGCTCAAAATCTCTTATTGGCACTAGAATCGCTGGGCTATCGCACTGTGTGGCGTACAGGGCCACTGTGCAATCTGCCAGAGGTGAAGGCGTATTTTGGGGTGGGTCAGGCAGACACTATTTGTGGATTTATTTATACAGGCTCAAGCACGGTGCAGATGCCCAATCGCGATGATGTTGATTTGAGTGAGTTTGTAACTTATAAATCATGATGAATCGTTGGTGGTTTGGCAATCATTGTATCAATGATTTGCTTATAAATTAAGCAAATATTGCTGTGATTGCCAATGGATAGCCAAAGCCCATGACACCAAAATAAGGAAAAACCATGAAATTGCGTAAATCCGCCAACAAAAACTCCAAAGTGCAAAAAATTGTCAATGCTGCCGATGATGCGGTCAGTGCCATTAAGCATTCTGGCTTGACTGGCACGCCAATTTTTGACAGCATTGCTCAACTGACAGGTCTAAAAAAGAAGCAAACGGTCAAAACGCTCCAAACTTTGCAGCAGGCAAAATCTGAGCCATCGCCACAGACACTGTTAAAATTTGCTTTTTTGGGAGGGGGGAGTTTTGGTACGGCGATGGCAAATTTGGCAGCAAAAAATGGTGCAAATACCACCTTGTGGGTGCGTGATAAACGCACGGTCAAATCACTGAACAAAACCCATATCAACAAAAAATACCTGCCCAGCCATAAGCTGGATACACGCTTAAAGTTCAGCCATGATTTGCAAGCAACAGTCATGGGTGCGGATGTGATTTTTGTTGCTGTACCAAGCTCGGCATTTCGAGAAACGCTAGAAAATATCAAGCCGTTTATCACCCATCAAGCGGTTATTTCTTTGACCAAAGGCATGGAAAAAGACAGTTTTGCTCTGATGAGTGATATTATCCAAGAGGTGCTGCCAGAGGTGAATTTTGGCGTGATGAGCGGCCCAAATTTGGCGGTAGAGATTATGGATAATCTGCCCTCGGCAACGGTTATCGCATCACAATCACAGATGTTACGCAAAGCGGTGCAAACAGCGTTGCACGGTGCATTTTTCCGTGTTTTTGCCAGCGATGATATTCGAGGTGTTGAGCTGGGCGGGGCATTAAAAAATATTTACGCCATTGCCATGGGTATGGCGGCAGCGTACGAGGTGGGCGAGAATACCAAAGCCATGCTGCTAACTCGGGCGTTGGCGGAGATGAGCCGTTTTGGTGTGGCAGTGGGTGCTGATCCACTGACCTTTTTGGGATTGTCAGGGGTGGGGGATTTGTACGCCACTTGCAACTCGGTGCTAAGTCGCAATTATCGTGTTGGCTTTATGTTGGGGCAGGGTATGAGCCTTGAGGCGGCAGTGAAAAAATTGGGACAAACTGCCGAAGGGGTGAATACCATTGAGCAGGTGCATATCCGTGCCAAAGAATTGGGTGTTTATATGCCAATCACCCACGCACTATACGCAGTGTTGTACGAAGACAAGGCGGCTTTGGGCGTGGCATTAAACCTGATGGAAACAGGTTTTCGCAGCGATGTAGAATTTGTTTTGCCGCATGATGAGAGTAATGCCAGACTTAGCCGTGAGTTTAGCGAAGTGCTAAAAAGCAGTGCCAACAAATCTCGGTCGATTGATGAATAATTGACCAATTTGACAACAATGCAATCAAACCAACACATTTTAGGGTGATTTATGAAATTAATCTTGGTAAGACATGGACAGGCAACCGCTTATTGTGCTGATGATGCAGGGCGTGATTTGACGGAATTTGGTCGTGTGCAAGCACAGCAAACGGCAGAATATATCAGCCAGCACCATACGGTAGATTTGATTATCTCAAGCCCTTACAACCGTGCAGAGCAAACGGCAAAGGTTATCCTTGAACAACTTGCCACCATGCAGCCATCACCTAAATTCATCACACTAGATAGCATCACGCCAGACGATGATGCCAATGTGGCACTTAGTAACATTGACCGTACCATCACCACCATGTTTGGCGATGATAATAAATGTGTCGTGGTGGTGTGTCATATGCCAATCGTTGCCCATCTGACTGGCAAAATTTTGGACAAAGAGCCAGTATCTTTTCAATTGGCAGAATGCCGTGTGATTGATACGCCAACAGTAGTGGCGGGCTTTGGTGAGCAGCTGGCAAGTTTTGTACCAACACAGCCGTGATTTGCCTGATTTTGTGGGTAAAATTTTTAAGTTAAATTTGCCGTCAAGATTGGCTTGTATAATGGCTTTACTTAAGTCTTGCCATTAAATTTGATTTTGATACATTAAATCTGCTTTGTGATGAATTGGCGGTCTAGAGATGGGTTGTTTTTGCGATGTTGCCTTACACCCAGCTTCTTGACAGTATGATAATCACCATGGTTTTTTGTGTAGAGCCAAACACATGGCTAAGTGTGTCTGTAGCTTTAGCCATGTGTCTTCGGCGTGTCAGATGGTTATTTGAGCAGCTGTTTTAGCCAATCAATGCGACTGATTAGCAACCAATCAAGCAAGGCGATTACCATGACTGCCACCAGTGCGGTGGGGAAAAGTGCAGCAAGCAGTGGCAAGATGATGGCAAATTGCCACGACAGACTGGCGACTTTGTTGCGAGCAGGCGGGTTGAGACTGCGTAAGCCAGCAGTTGGACGGCGTTGCCACCACAGCACATAGCCTGCAATGCACAGCACAATCACCAGCAAGCAGAATACAGCGTTTGCCAATACACTCCACCAGTCCAATGTTCCCATGTGTAGGGCAATTCCTGCCGCCATAAATTTGCCCATGGCATTATAATCATCAAAGCGTATGTCCGCCAATACAGCACCTGAATATTGGTCAATATGCACCGTGCGGTCGGCGGTTGGACTTGCCATGTCATAGCTCATGGAGTCTTGGCTGATGGTCCAAACGCCAGTTTCGCCTTTGGGCTGGTAGATTTGATAGCGTCCCTGAAAACCCAGCATTTGAGCCTGCTGATTGATGCTGTTTAAAGTGGGCAAACTGGCTTGTTTGTTGGCTTGGTTGGAGATGGGCATTGGCGTTTGCTCAAGTACCCATGGGGCATCTTTGCTGCCGCCATCATTTAGGCTTTTGCCGTGCGTTGTCATTTCATGGGTTGTGGCTTGATTGCTGTTGGTTCTTGGGGTGGATTTTTTGGCAAAATCAACCACCAAGGCGGACTGAGGCAGGGGTTCAACGCCCCATTTGCCAGCGGGAAATTGATTCCA
Organism: Moraxella cuniculi DSM 21768; assembly: GCF_900156515.1. Lineage (GTDB taxonomy): Bacteria > Pseudomonadota > Gammaproteobacteria > Pseudomonadales > Moraxellaceae > Moraxella > Moraxella cuniculi. The sequence continues at coordinate 26,602 of NZ_FTNU01000006.1, forward strand.
TGCCTGCATCATTTTTTCGCCCCAAATACCTGCCCACGCCAAGCCCGTGATGCAAAAAAACAGCAGAATGACCGACACCCAGCTACCAAGTGTGCCATGAATCACTCGCCATAATGAGCGTTTGGGCTGGGCTTTGGGTAGCAGCATTGTCTTAAGATTGCGTTGCCTGTGCCACCAAAGATACAACCCTGTAATAATTAGCAAAATGGTCAAAGAGGCGGCGGTTTCTAGTAAATAATCCCCAACCGTACCAAGCAGAATGTCTCCATGAATGCTATCAAAAACATAATACCAGTTGCTCTGACGAGGAAAGCTATCAATGACAGTGGCGGTATACGGGTCGACAAGCACCATATTATCAATACTGCCGCCATTTTTTTCGGCCTTGATGCGAAACAGGGCGACCGTATCCGCTGCACGGGGACTAATGTACTGAACCACTTGTGCATTCGCCACATCTGGTGCCGTTACGCTGTTGATTGCACTGGCTGCCTGCTGCTCAATGGTGGCGGTTGTGGCTTGTACATTTACCACCGTTCTGTCCAAATCTTTGCCAGAAATATTTGTCAAAAGCAACATTGCAAGACCTGTGCTTGCCAAGATTATCAAAAATGGTGCAACAAATATACCTGCATAAAAATGCCATCGCCACAAGGTAAAATACATGGCACTGTCTGATGCTTTTTGAGTGTGGTGCTTGTCCGTCATGTTTAATCCTGTTATGCTGATTTATTACATATTGTAACACAAATTAACACAATCAGGGTGATACCTTGGTGTTGTTGATGAATTTTATAAAATGGCAAAATTTTTGTTATTAATATAGCAAGAGTATTTTTCAGACGAATGTTTGCTAAATTTCGCCATTGTGATATCGTATGCTGACAATGCCTGATAAAAAATTCACAAACACACTTGCAAAAAATTGATTTTTTGTTATAATATCTCTTGGCTTCATCGGTAGCTTCGCAACTGTGTACTATGAACCCCGCCAGGACCGGAAGGTAGCAACGGTAGTAGATACAAAGTGTGCCGAAGATGTGCTGATGAAGTCATTTTTTTGGCAATTTTTTTATTTTATTGCCAGATTTCAAGCTAATCTTGGGCAAGATAGGGATTATTGATACCAAGTTTGGCCAGAATTTCAATCTCAAATTGCTCCATCTCATCAGCGTCTTGTTCGCTGATTTCATGATCAAATCCCAATAAATGCAAGATACCATGCACCACCAAATGCGTTAGATGATGGTCAAATTGTTTGTGCTGACCGATTGCTTCTTGGCAAACGACCTCGTGGCACAGTACCAACTCACCCAGATGCACCTCGTCCAACAATGGCAAAACATCAGCAGGTAAATCACTGGGATAAGACAGCACATTGGTTGCATAGTCTTTGTGGCGTGATTGTAGATTTAGCCTGCGACCCTCGTTGGTATCAACGATATAGATATCCAGCAATTTTGGTTTGTACCAATAACTGTCCAATTCGGCAAAATAGCGAAAATTTACATTGGGCAATTTATCCGTCATTGCTGTCAATGTTGTGCGTGCAATTTTTTCCAAATCAATGGCATGATAACTTTGTTGTATATCGGCAGCAATGGTTTCGGCAAAGCTCAATTCAACGGTATTACTCATCATCGGTCTCTTCGATATTGCTGGCAAGTTTGGCAGCTTGCTGGGATTTTTTGTTGGCACGGCTGATTTGTTCTGCTTCGTCAAAAGCATCATAGGCTTGGACGATTTTTTGTACCAAATGATGTCTGACCACATCTTTGCTATCAAAGCGAGTGATGTGAATCTCCTCAATGCCAGAGAGGATTTTGATGGCTTGGGCAAGCCCTGATTGATGACCTCGTGGCAAATCCACCTGTGTCATATCACCTGTGATGACGGCACGAGAACCAAAACCAAGTCGCGTTAAGAACATTTTCATCTGCTCTGGCGTGGTGTTTTGTGCCTCATCGAGAATCACAAATGAGTTGTTGAGTGTGCGACCACGCATGTATGCCAGCGGTGCAACCTCAATCACTTGCCGCTCTAGCAATTTACCCACTTTTTCAAAGCCCAGCATTTCGTACAAAGCATCATACAAAGGACGCAAATAGGGGTCAATTTTTTGTGTCAAATCACCAGGCAAAAATCCCAATTTTTCGCCTGCCTCGACCGCTGGACGCACCAATAAAATGCGTTCAATTTCGCCTCGCTCAAGCATATCCACGGCACAAGCAACCGCTAAGTAAGTTTTGCCCGTGCCAGCAGGCCCGACCCCAAAAGAAATGTCAGATGCCAAAATCTTTTTGACATATCGCTGCTGGTTACTGCCACGAGGGGTGATTTTGCCTTTGCGTGTTCGCAAAGATACAGCGGTCAAATCATGGCTATCTTGAGCGTCATGCTCTCTGGCAAGGCTTGATTGGACAATTAAATGCAACTCATCGCCTGTAATGTCATCTTTTTCGTCAGCAAGCTCTATAAGTTTGCCAAGAATAAATTCGCTGCGTTCAACAGCGGTCAAATCGCCTGTAATGATGAATTTGTCTTGGCGGTGAGTGATTTGCACTTGTAGTCGTTCTTGAATGTATTTTAAGTGTTTATTATATTCGCCAAATGCGATGCGTAATTTGTGCGGATTTAGGTCGGTGCTGACAGTACGAACGATGCTCAATGAATTATCCTTGCATAAGTTTTTTGTTGGTTATTGGGATGTTTTGATAAATTACAAGTATTTATCGGGATTATTGGGCAAATCACAATAAATCATGCGATTAACAATCTGTACAAATGCAGCTAAATTGCCAAGTTGCCCAAATTTTTATCAAACGAAGCGATTTGGGTAATTGAAGCAAACTAAGCAGGGTTGTCAATATCAACAAACTGTACGCCAATGTCAAATTGCTCCGCCAGCACGGTTGTTAGTCGCATGATACCGCCACGCTCGGTGGCATGATGCCCTGCGGCAAAATAATCCACGCCAAGCTCGCGTGCCATGTGTGTGGTGCGTTCGGAAATCTCCCCTGAAATAAAGGCATCACAGCCCATCTTGGCTGCCTGCTCAATCATGTCTTGTGCACCGCCTGTGCATAGTGCAATTTTTTGTAATGTTCTATCTGGCGAGCCAGCACAGATGTGTAGCGGTTTGCGAGCCAATGCTTGGGTGATTTTTTCGGCAAGCTGCACTGAGCTTATTGGTTTGCTTGTGGCGATATTGCCAACAGGGTGCTTTTCGTGTGGATATAATGCACCTGTGATGGTCAAATCCAACATATCTGCCAAAGCACGGTTGTTGCCAATCTCTGGGTGGGCATCAAGCGGCAGGTGGTAGGCGATTAATGATATGCCATGTTCAAGCAGGGCTTTGATGCGTTTTGCTTTCATGCCAGTGATTGCCGCGTCTTCACCTTTCCAAAAATAGCCATGATGCACGACGATGGCTTGAGCTTTTTCTTGTATCGCTCGGTCTATGAGTGCCTGACAAGCAGTAACGCCTGTGATGATTTTGTTGATTGGCACGCCTGCATCTATCTGCAAGCCATTGGGGCAGTAATCACGAAATTCATCAGCAAATAAGAGCGTATCACAAAAATCACATAGGCTTTGTGGGCTAATGGCTTGGGCAGTGGGCATATTTTTCCTTATTGATAAATGACGCACAAATGGCAAAGTTGGCAATCAAGCCTGTTGTCATTGTAATTATTTTTTGTTAATTATGCAAATCTTGCTTGGCAAGCGGCGTGGATTGAATGATGAATGAGAATGATTTGTATAAATTTCGTAGCTGATAAAAATAGTTATTCTTATTTTGCCAATGTTTGTTATAATATCGCTATTTTTGATGATATCAATTCAAGGTTTTACCGTGAAGCAAGTTTTTATTTCAACCACAAAAAATCAGCGTGGTTCAACCAACCAAATTTTGGCATTGTTTTTGATTGCTCTGATTTTTGCCTCATTGATTGTTGCGGTGATTGGCTATAAATTTGGCTATCGCCAAGGCTTGTACAGTGTCGAAAGAACGATGACTGCCAATAATGAAGCTGTGGCAAGCGTCAGCGAGCTGACTGCCGAAAATGCCAAGCTTAAGCAAGACATTGCCACCGCCACCCAAGAGCGAGACATTAGCCGTGCCACGCTTGAGAGTTTGCGTACCGATATTGAATCGCTAAAGACGACCAATTTGCAGCTTGAGCAAGTCAATGAACTGCTCAAAACTTCGGTGGCAGAGCAGGGTGGTGTGGCGTTAAATATCTTGGCGTCAGAGATTGTTTCGTTGCCTGAGAATACTTTTGAATACCGTTTTGATGTGGCAATGCTGGATATTTCTGGCAAGGCGGTAAAAATGTTCCCCAAGCTGACTTTATTAAACGAAACCAGCATGGTGGAGATTCCGCTTGAGCCATCTAGCTATGATGTGCGTGGCGTTGCCAATATTCGTGGCCGTTTTATCATGCCAGAGGGCTTTGTGCCAAAGCAAATGAAATTGGAATTGACCGCAGGCACACAAAAGGTACGACAGCTGTATAATTGGCAAATTGGTAAATTGATTACCGATGCACCGCCAGCAACCGCTGCCATGTCAAATGCCAGCCAACGCCCAATCGTCAAAAGCGAATAATCACAAGGGTAAGCAGACAGGCAGGGCGTTGCTTTGCCTGTTTTTGCATTAAAAATAAGCAGTATTTAGCCAATCTTTTGTTAATTATCATCATGCCTTTATGACACAGATTAAACCTCAAACCATGCCCGATACTGATGTTATCAGCCAGACCCAAAGCGACTGGCAGATGCCTGATTTGTATGCTGTTATCATGCACAACGATGATTATACAACGATGGATTTTGTGGTATTTTTGCTAAACGCTGTTTTTGATAAACCGATTGAGCAGGCTTATCAGCTGATGATGCAGATACACCAGACGGGGCGTGCGGTGGTGGCGGTACTGCCTTATGAAATTGCCGAAATGAAAGTTGATGAGGCGACATCACTTGCCGAGCAGGAGCAATTTCCATTATTTATTAGCATTGAACAAGCCTAAAAGATATGCTTAAGGATAACCATGTCAGATAATGATTTTAGCCACATTGAGCATTTGACCGAACAAATCGCAAGCCAGCACAGCCATCAATTCATCACTTTGGAGCATTTGTTGTTGGGGCTTTGTCAAGATGATGACAGTGTTCAGACATTAAAGGCGTGCGGTGTGGATATTGCTCATTTGACAGTGGCTTTGGAGCAATATTTGGCGGCTTTTGTCCCTGTTGCCGAAGTGGACAAACCCACACCCAGCAAGGCTTATCTTCGCCTTATTGCCCAGCTTGTGTTGTATGCACAAGACAGTGGTCAAAACCTGCTGCCAAAACACGCATTGGTTGAGATTATCAAAGAAGAACGCAGCTATGCCAGCAAATTGCTGCGAGGCTACGGGCTAACTTTGTTGTCCTTGAGACGGCAAATCTCAGCAGACAAACGCCAAACTGACAACCCCTTTGCCACCGTGTCAGAAAACTCCGATAATGATATTTTGGCAAAATACACCAAAAATCTCAACAAAATCGCCAAGCAGGGCGGCATTGATCCGCTTATCGGGCGTGCAGCAGAGATAGAACGCACGGCTCAAATTCTCTCTCGCCGCCGCAAAAACAACCCCATTTTGGTTGGCGACCCAGGCGTTGGCAAGACGGCAGTTGCCGAAGGTTTGGCGTGGTTGATTGTTAATGACAAAGCCCCTGCGATGCTTGCTTGTGCGACGATTTATGCACTGGATATGGCAGCATTGATTGCAGGTACAAAATTTCGTGGAGATTTTGAGGATCGCATCAAACAATTGCTCGATGAGCTGACAAAATTGCCCGAAGCGATTTTGTTCATTGACGAGATTCATACCATCATCGGTGCAGGCTCATCTATGGATAGCACGCTTGATGTTTCTAATCTTATCAAGCCTGCACTTGCCAGAGGGCAGATTCGTTGCATTGGCTCAACGACTTTTGTTGAATATCGTCAAATTTTTGAAAAAGACCATGCACTGTCTCGCCGCTTCCAAAAAATTGACATTACCGAGCCAACCACGGCACAAGCTGTGGCGATTTTGCAGGGCTTAAAAGAACATTATGAGCAATTCCACCAAGTTTGCTATACCGATGATGCCATCACGGCTGCGGTGGAGTTATCTGTCAAGCATTTGCACGAACGGTTTTTGCCAGATAAGGCGATTGATATTTTGGACGAAGCAGGGGCGTTTGTTCGTTTACGCGATGGTTTGGCAAATAATTCCACCAATGTCAAACAAGCCAATAATACCACACAGCCCAATCCTGTTATTATTGATGAAAAAATCATCACGCAAGTGGTGGCAAAAATGGCACGCATTGCCCCAAGTTTAGTTAATCAAGACGAAAAATATATATTAAAAAATCTATATAATAATCTTAAAGAATTCATCTTTGGGCAAGATGAGGCAGTTCGGCGATTAAGCGATGCCATCTTGTTGGCACGAGCTGGACTAAACCGCCCTGATAAGCCAATTGCCGCGTTCTTATTTGCAGGGCCGACAGGGGTGGGTAAGACCGAAATCAGTAAGCGGTTGGCACAATTGTTGGGCTTGCCTTTGGTGCGTTTTGACATGAGTGAATACATGGAGGCACATACGGCTTCACGGCTCATTGGTGCACCACCTGGTTATGTTGGGCATGATAAGGGCGGTCTTTTGACCGAAAAGATTCAGCAAAATCCATATTGTGTACTGCTGCTTGATGAATTAGAAAAAGCACATAGTGATGTTTTTAATCTATTGCTACAAGTCATGGATCATGGCACCTTGACCGATAATAATGGTCGTGCCGTTTCATTTCGGCAGACAATCATCATCATGACCACCAATGTGGGGGCTGATAGCCTGTCTCGCAATCCGATGGGCTTTACCAAATCAAACCATCATCATGACAATCAAGAGGCAATTCGCCGTGCGTTTAGCCCAGAGTTTCGCAATCGTCTTGATGGAGTTGTGCATTTTGCCGCCCTAAATCGCCAAGTGATTGGCTGTATTGTTGATAAATTTATCAATCAGCTGCAGGATTTGTTGGCTGACAAAAAGATACAGCTAAGCATCAGCGATGAGGTGCGTGATTATTTGGGACAAAAGGGCTATGATGAAACAATGGGTGCCCGCCCTATGGCAAGATTGATTGAGCAAGAAATTAAAAAGCCACTGGCAAAGCTGATATTGTTTGGCAATCTTGCCGAAGGTGGTGTGGTGCAAGCCACTTTGTCATCAGGTGCTGTTGTGTTGCAAATCATGCCAAACGAGGACAGTGGGCGAGCAAAATTGACTGGCAAAAAACGCACAAATTGACTATAATAATTCTTTGATAATTATTCCAAAACCCAGCAAAGTGAGCAAATTATGGCTACAGTACTAGATGGCAAAGCATTGGCAAGCAGTATTGAAAATCAATTGAGTGAACGCGTTGCAATCTTAAAACAAAAAACAGGTCGCACACCGATTTTGGCAACTATTTTGGTTGGTGATGACCCAGCCTCTGCCACTTATGTGCGTATGAAAGGCAATGCTTGCAAACGCATTGGCATGGACAGTATCCGTGTTGAAATGCCAAGCAATACAACCACTGACGAATTGCTTGCCAAAATTGACGAATTAAATGCCAATCCTGATGTGCATGGCATCTTGTTGCAACACCCCGTGCCTGCACAGATTGATGAGCGGGCGTGCTTTGATCGCATTAGCCTTGACAAGGATGTTGATGGCGTTACTTGCTTGGGCTTTGGGCGTATGGCAATGGGTGAGTCTGCCTATGGCTCATGCACGCCACAAGGCATTATGCACTTGTTACAACATTATAATGTTGAGCTTGAGGGCAAGCACGCTGTGGTGGTTGGTCGCAGTGCCATCTTGGGCAAGCCTATGGCGATGATGTTGCTAAATGCCAACTGTACCGTTACCATTTGTCATTCACGCACCAAAGATTTGCCAAAATATATCGCAGAGGCTGATATTGTCATTGGTGCTGTTGGCGTGCCAGAACTTATCAAAAAAGATTGGATTAAACAAGGTGCAGTGGTTGTTGATGCAGGGTTTCACCCGACTGATACAGGCGGTTGTGGTGATATTGAACTATCAGGCATTGACAATATTGCATCGGCTTATACGCCTGTGCCGGGAGGTGTTGGCCCGATGACCATTAATACTTTGATTCGCCAAACGGTCGAGGCAGCCGAAAAAGAAGCAGGGCTGTAATCACCCTTTAAAAAGCAGCTAAGGCTACTTTTATGAGCATGCTGTGTGATGTGTAGAGTGCGGCTGTTGGCTGTGTTGATAACTTGATTGTATCAAAATAACAACTGCCAAACTTGGGCGTCTTAAGTTTATCTTGTGCTAAATGCAGCAAAATTTTTGCAAAAATCGCCCAAAGTATGATAGGATAAATGACAGATATGATTTATAACAAATCAATATCTTCATTGTGCCGATTGGCATTTATCCGAAAACTATCTAGGGAGAATGATATGAAAAAACTACTTGCAACCGCAGTTTTGGCTTCTGTGGCGTTGGCTGGTTGTGCCAGCAAACCACTGAATGACACACAGGCAGTCATGGTCGAGGGCAAATTACAAGAAGTGCAAGTGCAGGATTTGCGTAGCTTTCAGGTTGAGATTGCTCCACGCAAGGCAGTGTGTGAGCTGACCAATACAGCTGGCGAAACCGTACAAGCCGAATGCTTGCAGTATCGCCGTACTTTTGATCGCAATTATAATGTGTTAAGTGGTGAAATTGCAGGTTTTGAGTACGAAACTGGCTATCGCTATGTGCTTGATTTGAAACAAGAACGCTTCTTGGATCAAAAAACAGGTAAGGTTGTTCCTGCATGGTCTTTGAACAAAGTTATCTCAAAGACTGCCGAGCAATAATCAGCTTTACAAGTTTGTTTAAAAAGCCCTGTTATTCAGGGCTTTTTTATAAGAACCATGCTCAAAAGAGGCGGATTTATACGCAGTCAAGCAAGCTTGCATATTCGGCTTGGTCTGTTTTAACATTGACTAAAGCCTGTGCCGATATTGACAATCTCAATGCGTTGTGCGGCATCAGTTGCATGAATGGCAAGTCCGCCTTTGGCAGTTTCTTTGTATTTATCCATCATGTCCATGCCTGTGGCTTTCATGGTGGCGATTGCCTTGTCCAAAGAAACATGATGGCTACCATCACCACGCAAGGCAAGGCGAGCGGCATTGATTGCCTTGACAGATGCCATGGCATTGCGTTCGATACATGGCACTTGCACCAGTCCTGCAATGGGGTCGCAGGTTAGCCCCAGATTATGCTCAAGACCAATCTCAGCAGCGTTTAGGCATTGAGCCACCGTACCGCCTAGCACATGAGCCAAGCCTGCCGCTGCCATTGCACAGGCTGAACCAACTTCACCTTGACAGCCGACTTCAGCTCCTGAAATTGAGGCATTTTGCTTGATTAACGCACCGATTGCCCCTGCCACCAACAAAAACTCTCGTACGCCCTGATAGTTAAATGAAGGGATAAAACCACGATAATAATGCAGTACCGCTGGAATGATGCCAGCTGCACCATTGGTTGGGGCGGTAACGACTTTGCCACCTGCGGCATTTTCTTCATTGACCGCAAGTGCGTATAAATTAACCCAGTCCATTGCCAGCAAGCCACCATTGCCAGAATAACCATACTCTTTGGAAAGTTGCTCGTACAGAGCTTTGGCACGCCGTTTGACATTTAATCCACCGGGCAAGATGCCATCAACTTTACACCCTTGTGTAACACAGGCTTGCATGGTGTCCCAAACTTCATTTAAATATGCTTTTATTTCTTCTTCATCACGCAGGGTGGTTTCGTTTGCCATCATTAGGCTGGCAATATCCAGATTGTGTGTTTGGCATAGCATCGCCAGCTCTTCGGCACTGTTAAACGGATAGGTAAATTTAACTGTGTCCTCTTGCTTAGTCTCGCTGGTGAGCTGCTGTTCATCTTTAATAAAACCGCCACCAACAGAATAATAAGTGCGTGCTATTTGCCTGCCATCATTGAGTTTGGCCAGCAAACGCATACCATTTGGGTGGGCAGGCAGGGCGGTATCGTCCCAAAGTAGATGATGATTGGCATCAAAGCTGATTTTGTGTCGCCCAGCCAGATTCAGTTGATTGTCTTGATAGATAGGCTCTAGATATTGTGCTGTTTTGGTGGTGTCGATACTGCGTGGTTCATGCCCAAGCAAGCCAAGCAAAACTGCACTGTCTGTGGCATGGCCTTTGCCTGTTGAAGACAGTGAGCCGTATAGCTCAATGGTGATTTGTTGCACCTGTGGCAAATCATCGCCAAGCAATTGCAAAAAACGATTGGCAGCAACCATCGGTCCGACAGTGTGCGAACTGGAAGGGCCGATACCAATTTTAAATAAGTCAAAAACACTGATCATAAACTACCCATAATCTGTTGTGCCAAGCAGGGCTGGCTGGATTGTTTGTCTTAATACCGCACAAGGCAATCAACCGCCTCCGCCTTGGTGTTGATGCATAATTTTTTACCGCCAGTTTGACTGCCAACCCATGCTCTGCCGTGCTCAAACTTGAGCGACTCTCTGGGGTTGATTGGCATGATACCTTGATTAATACCACTTTGGGGGAATTGAAAAGGGATTACCAAGTCGGCTTTTTCGTCAATAAAGCCCCAAAGCTCACCTTGTCTGACCGCTGCTAATCCCTCGGTATAATCACGCACTTCATCAAAGGCATACAGCACTTGCAGAACACCTTTTTCATCAACAAAGCCCCATTTGCCATTTTGTTGCTGTTTGATTAGGGTGCGGGTATTGCTGCGTTGCTGACTTATGCCTGCGATAGGGGTTTGGCTGATGTTTGGCAGGGTTGGCGTGCCAGCTTGTGCAATCTTGGTTGGTGGCTGGCTGCTGACCGATGATACATTTGCCGTACTGGCAACAAGCATCATCAGTGGCTTTTTGCTGGTTCTGTTGCCATTTTTATCAATGCTAAACTGCTGTCCATCTTGTATCACGCTTGCCTGCCCTGCTTGATAATCATCAATTTGACTGACGCTGGGGGCAAAAGTGCGAATCAAGCGACCGATTGTGCTGATGATGACATAGCGACCATTGGCATAGGTGATGATGCGTTCATCGCTGGCAGCTCTTGCCCAATCACCTGTGGGCATTTTATCATAATCAAAGCCGATAATAACCCTACCTTGGCGGTCAATGTAACCAACCTTATTATTTTTTAATACAGGCAATAAGTTTGCCTGAAAATTCATGGGCAATACCGCTTGATAGGCGGACAAGTCTGCCAAAACAGTACCTGTGTCATCAAGTAACGCCAAAGGCTTGCCTGTTGCGGTGCTTGCCAAAAGCGTCTTGGGGTCAGCTGTGCAGGTGATTTTTTCAAAGCTGCCAGAGAGCTTGACCGCTGGCAAGGTGCAGTTTGCTTGGGCTGGGCTTGCATACAAAATGGCACTGATGGCAAATACACCGCCAAGTGTTGTCAGTAATGGTTTTAATGTTGTCATTGTTGTTATCTCTGTTATTTTTGTGCCAATAAAATACCCATTAAACATTTTAGCGATTGCTGTTGGTTTTGTACAGATAAAGCCACCAAAAAACCAGTAAATGATACAAAAATATCACAACAGGGCGTGATTTGATGATTTTTTGATATTTTGATAAATTTAGCCAAAAAATATTTGCAAATACGAACGGTTATTGTTAATATAAGGACAAAAGAGAATTCTTTGCTTTTGTAAATGAGTTTTGGCACGCTTGATAAATACCAATCAGTGTGCAATAGCTATATAAGGGGCTTATCTGATGTATGTTTGTATCTGCCATGATGTCAAAGATACCCAAATCAAAACCGCATTGGCTGCTGGCGTAGATGGTGTGCAGGGTTTGCAAGAGACGCTGCTTGTTGGCACTTGCTGTGGTTGCTGCATACCAATGGTGCAGGATTTGGTTGAAGAGCATAAAGCCTGTGCCATCGGCATCGATGTTATGGCAAGTTGATTTGCAGGGCTTGCAATATTGTTGCCCAATTGTTACCAAAAATACAAAACCAATCTATAAAAATATCAATCACCACAGCCGACATTCACCGAATGGATAATCATTGTCAGCTGTGGTGTTCTTTTTTAAAATAATTCTTATTAAAATTATCAAAAAATTCAATAAAAACAATGGCTTATTCTGTTATTAACGCATGGATTCTGGGTTGGTTTGTAGATGATTTTTTATTGCATTTGCAAGCAATCGTCAGAGTGTGAAGCGTTCGCAGTTCAATAACCTTACAAAATTTGGCTTATTTTTGGGCATTTGTGTGTTATCATACGCCACATAAATTTGATTTGATGAGCAATCAGCAAATCACACATCAACCAACATAGGCAGTCATATTATGAAATCATCTCAAAAAGTCATTGATTATCTGAACTTTTTATTGGGCGGCGAACTGGGTGCAAGAGATCAGTATTTTATTCATTCGCAAATGTATGCCGAGTGGCATTTTGGCAAATTGTACGATCGCATTTATCATGAAATGGAAGATGAGACGCTGCACGCCCAATTGATCATTCAACGCATCTTGATGCTTGGCGGTGTGCCAAATATGCAGGTCAGCAAAATCAACATTGGGCATGATGTACCAAGTATGCTAAAAAGCGATTTGGATTTGGAGCATAGTGTACAAGAGCATCTTAAAGAAGGCATTGCCCTTTGTGAAGCGGAGAGAGATTATGTAACGCGTGATATGCTGGTGCGTCAGCTAGAAGATACCGAACAAGATCACGCACACTGGCTAGAAAAACAGCTGCGTCTGATTGATTTGATGGGGCTGCAAAACTACCTACAAAGCGTAACTGCTGAACCAACACAGCCAACCGCAGCACATTGATTGGAGAGTGTTATGAAAGGTGATAAGCAAGTTATCCGTGCATTAAATCTGGTATTGGGACAGTCATTGATTGCGATTAATCAGTATTTTTTGCACGCACGCATTGTCAAAAACTGGGGCATTAATGAGCTAAATGAAGCGTTTTATAAGCAGTCCATTCAAGAAATGAAATGGTCTGATGAGCTGATTGAGCGAATTTTATTGCTTGAAGGCTTGCCAAATTTGCAAGAGCTTGGCAAGTTGTTGATTGGCGAAAATGTCGCTGAAATTTTGGCGTGCGACCTAAAACTTGAGCAACGCAAGCATGATGTACTGGTTGATGCCATTGGCGTTTGTGAAGAAAATCGTGATTATGTCTCAAGAGAGATTTTGATAAAACTAAAAGATGGCAATGAAGAATATGAAGATTGGCTAAATACACAACAAGAGCTAATCGAGGATATGGGTATCGAAAACTATATCCAACTTAAGGCATCTGAAGATTGATTATCAAGATTTAATAAAAACCACCGAAAGTTCGGTGGTTTTTTGTGCTTTAGAATTGATAATTGACACCGATGCGTGTCTTGCTATCAATACTGCCATCTGTCAGCGGGCTGTCTTTTTGGGTTTTTGAGAGCAATTCCAGTCGCTGATTGGCAAAGAGACTGATTTTGTCATTGAGCTGATAATTGGCGGTAACGGTTGCAAATGGCGACCAGCCAGAAGTTGCTTGATATTCTGGCAAAGTAGTACGCAGGCTCTCGTTGGGACTGATGCCATAGTAGTACTGATTGTAGTCTTTGCTTTGCCAAACGGCACCAATTTCAGGATAGATGGTCCATGCGTCTTTGGTGAATTTGCTTAAGTGTGATAGGGCGACTGTTTGACCGCCATGTCTGTCTAATAAATCGGTGCTTGCTTTGACCTTCAGGCCACCATAAGCGGTGATGTACATATAGCTGGCGTGTGCCAGTGCTGACCATTGGCGCTTGTCAAGTTGCCTAAGTGCCGAAGTATCTGCATCATCTGGGCTAAAGCTACGGCCATCATAGCTGGCACCAAGACGCAGCTGCTGGCGATTGTCTTTTAGGGCGTAGATACCTGCTTCAGCACCTTCAATGTACACACGGTTATTGTCATAGAATGCTTGTGGCATCAGGGTGATTTGGTTTTTGCTGGCATAGGCGGTGGCGTTAAAACTGGCGTTTGCACCAATTTTTAGGCGAGCATCATTATCAATTGTTAATTTGGCATAAGCTGAACCAGTGCTTAACAGTGTGGCCAATATCAGCAGCGTGTTGATTGAGTATTTCATATATCTCCTTAGATGATTTTGAAGTTTTATTGTATCACAACGACTCATTGATTGTTTTAATTTGTCGTGTTGGGCGAGTGGTGAGCCGACACATCAGCTCATAACCAATGGTGCCTGCACGGGCGGCAATCTCATCAATGTGTGGTGATGTGCCCCACAAAATTACAGTTGCACCCAGTTCGGCTTCGATATTGCTAATATCAACCATCAGCATATCCATCGCCACTCGCCCAACGATGGGGCAGTGTTGTAGTTGATTATTCTTATCAATGATACCAACATGAGCATCTGCAATCACACGCGGATAGCCATCACCATAACCAATGCTCACCACTGCAATGCGGCAATCATTGCTTGCCGTCCACAAGGCAGCATAGCCAACGCTTTGACCTTTGGTCAGTTCATGGATTGCCATGATTTGTGCAGATACGGTCATGGCAGGTTTTAGCCCAAGTTCGCTGGCTTGGTGCTGTGCGGTTGGCTTTGAGCCATACAGGGCGATGCCTGCACGCACCCAGTCATAATGCACTGTGTCAAAATTAAACACACCTGCCGAATTGCACAAAGAGGCTTGTGTATTGGGAGCAAATTTGCGAATCTGTGCCAGTGCGGCGTTAAATTTGTCAATCTGTACGGCATTTAGTGGGTGGGTTTTGTCATCAGCACAGGCAAAATGGCTGGTTAAAATCAACCGATAGCCTGCATCGCTTAGTGCCTTGGCTGCATCAATAATGGTAGTGTCATCAAATCCCAGTCTGCTCATGCCTGTGTTGTATTTTAGCCAAATGGTGCGGCACAGGGCGGTGGCTTGGGGCTGATTTTGCAATGCCCAATTTAGCTGCTGATTATGGTGAACAACGCAGCCAAAATCTTTTTCGATGGCGAGCTGCCATTCTGCTTGACTAAATACGCCCTCGATAAGAATAACGGGCTTGGCAACCATCAGGGCATTTGCTACTGCCATAGCCTCGCTCATGCACGCCACCCCAAAGCCGTCCGCAGCCGACAAGGCAGGCAGAGCAGCTTCGATACCATGACCATAGGCATTGGCCTTGACCATCGCCAAGACTTTGGTGGTTGGTTGCAGTTTGTTTTTGATGACTTGCAGATTGTGTGTCAGTGCGTCTGGGTGTATGGTGATTGTCGTACTTCTCATGGTATTATTGCTTGATAAGGTTGATGTGAGTTAGCCAAACTTGTGATGACATGGCTGGCAGTTGGCTTGTTTGTTTGCTGGGAAAATCATTCTTCCATCACATAATCGCTGGGCAGCTCTGAAGGGATTAAATCCTCAAAGCGTGCATATTCTCCCAAGAATTTCAGCGGTATCGTGCCTCGTTCGCCACGGCGGTTTTTGCCGATGATTAATTCGGCGATATTTTTTAGTTCATCTTTATCTTGTTTGTAGTAATGCTCTCGATAAACGAACAGAACCAAGTCGGCATCTTGCTCAATCTGTCCAGATTCTCGAATGTCTGACAGCATGGGGCGTTTGTTGGGGCGGTCATCAGCGGCACGGTTTAATTGCGACAAAGCGATGACAGGGCAGTTTAGCTCACGAGCCAAGCCCTTTAAGCTGCGAGAAATTTCGCCAATTTCGGCAACTTTATTGTGGCTTAGATTTGCCACACGCATCAATTGCATATAATCAACCATCACCATGCCCAGTCCATTTGGGTGGTTTTTGGCAATGCGGCGACAGCTGGCGCGTATTTCTGATGGACTAAGATCTGAACGAGCGTCAATGTAGAGATTTTTTTCTTGTAATAGGGTCATGGCGTTCATTAATCTTGCCCATTCATCTTCTTGCATATTTGCCGAACTTAGTCGCCCTTGATGAATGCCTCCCCATGCCGCCAACATTCGTATGGCAATGTCTTCGGCTGACATTTCCATAGAAAATACCGCAGCGGCTTTATTTTCCATCAAGGCAGCCTGCACAAAGTTTAATGCCAATGCGGTTTTGCCCATGGCAGGTCTGGCAGCCAGCACAATCAGATTGCCATCTTGAAAGCCTGAGGTTTTATTGTTTAACTCTTCAAAGCCTGTATTTACCCCAATCAGACCATTGGGACGAGTACGCAGCTCTTGTAGTTGGTTGGTTACATTGACCAGTACATCATCAATGCGTTGCGGCCCTGTTTTGCTTGAGCCTCTGGCAAAACTTTCACCAATGCGAAAAATATCCGCCTCAACGGTATCCAAAATCTCCGTGGCGGTTTGTTTTTTTGGGTGATAGGCAAGGGCGAGCATATTATTTGCCGAGCCAATCAGCTGTCGATAAATGGACAGCTCTCTTACCTTTTCAGCATAACTGATAAGATTAAAAAAGTTCGCCGTGCTTTGGTTGATGGTTGCCAAATATTCCTCACCACCAACCTGCTGAAGCTGACCTACTCGCTCAAGGTAATCATGCACCATCAAGGCATCGTAGGGCTGATTGATGTTGGCTAGGTGATTGATGGCATCGAAGATTTTTTTGTGCCGCTCACCATAAAAATCCTCACTGCTGACGATGGTTTCGATATTTGTAAAAGCCTCTGGAATGCTCATCAATGACGCCAATAGCGACTGCTCCATTTCGATATTATGTGGCGGTTGGCGGCTCATCAGACCATCTGGCTTGTCATTATCTGGGGTCATGTCATGTCCTTGCTGGGTGTTTTGTCGATTTTTGCCAAAAAAAGTGCTAAACTGTCTTGGCAAATTGTACCACAAAATCACCATCGGATAGCCAAAAAATGTCAGCAGCCTACCAAAATTTGCCAAAATCCTCTCTGTGCCAGCCCGCTTTGTCGCAAAACAAACCTTTGCTTATTACCACAGGCGAGCCTGCTGGGATTGGCATGGATATTGTGCTGGATATTTTGCCCAAATTAACAGGGCGATGGCTGATTGCTGCTGATGCTGTCGCCTTATACGAGCGTGCCAAACAACTAAAGGCGGCAGGGGTGATTGATCGCTTGCCAGCATGGTCTATCATTGATGTGCCTGATGGGATTGAGCAATTGCCCACAGCTTGGTTTGAGCAATCAGATTACCCAAGCAAAATACCGCATGAGACAGGCGATGATTTGTTTTATTCTAGTAAAAGTAGCGATGTGGTGATTTTGAACATAGCTTGCCATGAAAAGGTAAAACCATCAGAGTTAAATCCTGCCAACGCCATCATGGTTGAAAAACAGCTAAGGCTGGCTCATCAGTTGGCAATGGCAAATCAAGTGGCTGCAATCATCACCGCCCCAATCCAAAAATCAGTGATGATTGAGGCTGGCATTTTGCTTGATAACGGTACGCCATTTAGTGGACATACAGAATATTTTATGCACAAGGCAGCCTGTGATAAGGTGGTGATGATGCTTGCCAATGCAGCCATGAAGGTTGCTTTGGTAACAACTCATCTGCCACTAAGACAAGTTGCAGATGCCATAAATTTTGATGAAATCATCAAAACCGTACAAATCACCCATCAGGCACTGGTCGAACAATTTGCCATTGCCAAGCCAAAAATCTTAGTCTGCGGGCTAAATCCCCATGCAGGCGAGCAAGGGCATTTGGGCGATGAAGAGCTGACCATCATTAACCCAGCATTGGCACAGATGCAAGCGGCTGGTATCGATGTCTCGTTTGCCATGCCAGCTGATACATTGTTTACCAAGCCGCATCTGGATAGCTGTGATGCGGTTATTGCCATGTACCACGATCAGGGGCTTGCTCCCCTAAAATCGCACGGATTTGGCGATACGGTAAATATCACGCTGGGGCTGCCTTATGTGCGTACTTCGGTGGATCATGGCACGGCATTGGATTTGGCAGGGCGAGGTGGTGCATCAAGTTCAAGTCTATGGCAGGCGATTAATTATGCCCAAAAGATGACCGCTGGCTGATTTGTACAATCATTTGCCAAACAGTTCAGCAAAAATCAGCAAATCATGCTATCATAAGCCAAGCCAGTGTCGATAAAATCAGCTTGAGACTGTCATTTATCACCTTTGCCACGATTGCGATACCAAAACCCATCTGTCGTGGTTTATTGATAAAATTTTATATCATTTATTATAATTAGTTAATTTAGCCATGGCACATATCATTCCAAAATCTCCCCAGCAGGCAAAACACGCACCCAGAAAGCGATTTGGTCAAAATTTCTTACATGACACCACGGTTATTGGTCAAATTGTTGCAGCGATTGGGCTTAATAGGCAGGATAATTTGCTTGAGATTGGGCCGGGGCTAGGGGCTTTGACCGAGCCATTGTTGGCGGAGGTTGATGGCATGACGGTCATTGAGCTTGATCGAGATTTGGCAGCTCAATTAAAAATCAACATTGGTGCAAATAGCCACCCTGATTTCACCATCATTAATGATAACGCCATGGATATTGATTATCGAGAGCTTGCCATTAAGCAAGGCAAAGGGGCGTTTCGTGTGGTGGGCAATCTGCCATATAATATCTCAACGCCAATCTTGTTTCGCTTGTTGGAATTTGCCGATGTGATTTGTGATATGCATTTTATGCTCCAAAAAGAAGTTGTTGATCGTATCACTGCCGAGCCAAATACCAAGGCCTATGGCAGGTTGTCGGTGATTATGCAATATCATTGCCAGTCGGAATATCTGCTGACTGTGCCAAATGGAGCGTTTAATCCGCCGCCAAAAGTTACCAGTGCCGTTTTTCGCTTAACACCATTTGCCAATAAGCCCATCACTGCCAAAGATGAAGCAGTGTTTTCGCTTGTGGTGCGTGAGGCGTTTAATCATCGCCGTAAGACTTTGCGTGCTATTTTTAAGGCGAGTGCCTTATTGCCAACGCTTGACGAGACAGATTTTGAGCAGATTGCCATCAATCCACAAGCCAGACCCGAGACCTTGGGCGTGGCAGAATTTGTTGCACTTGCTGACTTGGTTGCCAAGCGTATCAATTGACTTGGTTCACCGAACAAATACAGACTATCCATGAAAAATCATACAAAAAAATACCGCCATCACTATGTTATCGGTGATTTACAAGGCTGTCATGCAGCGTTTAATCGGCTGCTTGAGGTGATACAATTTGATGCAGGCTGTGATAAATTGTGGCTTGCAGGTGATATTGTTGCACGAGGTGAGGATTCGCTGGCAACTTTACGCCAAGCCAAGCAATTGTCCGACATGGGGGCATTGACCACAGTGCTTGGCAACCATGACATTACTTTAATTGCCACATGGCGAGGCATCTTGCCAGTCAAGCCCAAAGACAAGACGGAGGCGATTTTTGCAGCAAAAGATTGCGATGAGCTGCTTAATTGGTTACGCAACCAGTCACTGCTTGTTTTTCCTGACAACAAAACCGTCCTGACGCATGCTGGCATACCGCCCAATTGGAGCATCAGCGAGGCGGCAAAATACGCCAAAGAGCTACAAAATCAGCTTAGCGGCAGCCTAAAGCAGCTTGATAGACTGCTGCCTAATTTATACAGCAAAAAATCAGATGAATGGTCGGATAAATTAAACGGCTACAAAAGAATGCGTGCCATCGCCAACTACTTAACCCGTATGCGTCTGTGCAGCGAATCAGGGCTGTTGGAATTTTCATTCAAGCAGACGCTTGATGATGATATGCCACCTGATTTTCGTCCGTGGTTTGAATGGTTTGTGGTGCGTGAGCGGCGTATTTTATTTGGGCATTGGGCAGCTTTGCGAGCCGAAATAGACACCAAATTTGTGCGTGCTTTGGACGGTGGTTGTGTTTGGGGCGGTAATTTGGTGGCATATCGCTTGGCGGACGGGGCGATTTTTCAGGTTTAGTTAAATTAAACAATCAGTGAATTTTATTTTTATAATTGGTTGATATTGGGCTTGATAATTTGCATTGATGATTTTTGCTTGTTTATCAGTTATGCCCAAAACAACGGTTGCAAGGATTATAAAAATTTTTTATAATCGGATTGATTGTATTATATCATTTCATTAGTTTTGCTTTATTAATTTATAAGGATAACCTATGACCATCGTTGCCATGAATGAGTTAGATTTGTCAAACAAACGCGTGCTGATTCGTGAGGATTTGAATGTGCCAATCAAAGACGGCGTCATCACAAGTGATGTGCGATTGCAGGCGGCACTGCCCACCTTAAAAGACGCATTGGCAAAAAATGCCGCCGTGTTGGTTGCATCGCATTTGGGTCGCCCAGTTGAAGGTGAGCCTGAGGCAAAATATTCATTGCAACCTGTGGCGGACTATCTTGCGGCGGCACTGGATATGCCAGTACGCTTTGAGACAGATTATTTGGACGGTGTGGAAATTGCTGCAGGCGAGTTGGTTTTGCTTGAAAATGTGCGTTTTAATGTCGGCGAAAAGAAAAATGACGACAAACTTGCCGAGCGGTATGCCAACTTGTGCGATGTGTTTGTCATGGATGCTTTTGGCACGGCTCATCGAGCCCAAGCCTCAACCGAAGGGGTGATTCGTGCCGCCAAGGGTCAAGCCAAGGCGGTTTGTGCAGGCAATCTGCTGGCTGCTGAATTATCTGCTTTGTCGCGTGCTTTGGATAATCCGCAATCGCCTGTGCTGGCAATTGTTGGTGGCTCGAAAGTATCAACCAAACTTGATGTGCTATTAAGTCTTGCCGAAAAATGCGACAGTATCGTTGTTGGTGGCGGTATTGCCAATACTTTCCTTGCTGCCACAGGGGTGAATGTTGGTGCGTCATTATATGAGCCTGATTTGGTAGAAACCGCTAAGCAAATCATGCAAAAAACCAATATTTTGCTGCCATCAGAGGTCGTGGTTGCCAAAAAATCACAAATCAACTTTGATGACTTTTTGGGCTCTTTGGACAAGGCTGATGCCCAAGTCAAATCTGTGCATGATATTGCTGATGATGAGATGATTTTAGATATTGCCAAAGACAGTGCCGAGTTGATTGCCCAGCATATTCACAATGCCGCTACAATTTTATGGAATGGTCCTGTTGGGGTATTTGAAGTGGATAAATTTGGCACAGGTACGCAGATATTGGCGTTTGCCGTCAGAGACAGTCAGGGCTTTAGTATCGCAGGTGGTGGTGATACGCTGGCAGCGATTGACAAGTATCAAGTTGCTGATGGTGTTGATTATTTATCAACAGGCGGTGGGGCGTTTTTGGAATTTGTTGAGGGCAAGACTTTGCCTGCAATTGCTGCCTTGCAAGCCAGTTAAGGCGGGTGGTTGTTTTATGCCAAATCAGACAGCAAGGCTGGATAAGTTGGCATTAATCCACTTGTAATTTTGTACAAAAGCCACCAGATATTTGCCAAACTTAATGGTAAATTAATGCTTTGTTATTTTTTGTTGCATTTTTACTATTGTACTTGTCAAATTGGTTGGGTATGACTAAACTAATAGCATTTAGTTAATTTTGCCAAATCATCGCCAAACTACCCAAGGGTATCATAAGCCGATGCAGGGCAAGCAAAGAGAGATGAAGTATGAACAAGAGTTTATTTGCAATAGTGGCGGCGTTGCTATTGGCAGCTTGCAGCCAACAAACCCAAGATTCAGCCAAACAAACTGCTGATTCTGCTGCCGCTGATGTAAAAGCAAGCACAGAACAAGTTGCCAAAGAGGCTGAAGCCGCTGCACAAAATGCTGCTCAAACAACAACCAACGCTGTAGAAAATGCTGCCGAAACCGCTTCGGAAGCTGCCAAAAATATCGGTGCTGCAGTTACCGAAGCAACTGGTAACGCAGAAAATGGTCAATCTGCCGAAGCAAGAGCACCTGAAGATCAGCAGTACTGATTCAAGCTCTGATAAAAAAGCCAGCATTTTGTTGGCTTTTATTGTATTTGTACAGGCAATCAACTGGGTAGAAAACACTGTATGAAATACCATTGATGTGGTATAATAATGGCATTCATCTTTGATGATTTTGCAGAGATTTTGATAAATTTTAATCAAGTTACTTATTAAATTCGGGAGAGAATTATGGCACTCGTTTCATTACGCCAACTGCTGGATCATGCTGCTGAACATGGCTATGGCTTGCCAGCATTTAATGTCAATAACCTTGAGCAAATGCGTGCCATTATGATGGCGGCGGACAAAACCAATTCGCCAGTGATTGTGCAAGCATCGGCAGGTGCTCGCAAATATGCAGGTGCACCTTTTTTGCGTCATTTGATTTTGTCAGCCATTGAAGAATGGCCACACATTCCTGTTGTTATGCACCAAGATCATGGTACCAGTCCAGCAGTTTGCCAGCGTTCGATTCAGCTTGGCTTTAGTTCGGTGATGATGGATGGTTCACTAAAAGAAGATGGCAAAACGCCTGCTGATTATGCGTATAATGTCTCTGTTACGCGTGAAGTGGTCAAAATGGCTCATGCGTGTGGCGTATCGGTTGAAGGTGAGATTGGTGTTTTGGGCAGTCTTGAGACAGGTATGGCAGGCGAGGAAGATGGTGTGGGTGCCGAAGGGGTGCTTGACCACAGTCAGCTATTAACCTCGGTGGAAGAAGCTCGTCAATTCGTTGCTGATACCAATGTTGATGCGTTGGCGATTGCTGTTGGAACATCGCATGGTGCTTATAAATTCACGCGTCCACCCACAGGGGATATTTTGGCAATTGACCGCATTAAAGAAATTCATGCTGCTTTGCCAAATACGCATATTGTCATGCATGGCTCAAGCTCTGTACCACAAGAATGGCTAAAAGTCATCAACGAAAATGGCGGTAATATTGGCGAAACTTATGGCGTGCCTGTTGAGCAATTGGTTGAGGCAATCAAGCATGGCGTACGCAAAATCAATATTGATACCGATTTGCGTCTGGCAAGCACAGGGGCGATTCGTAAATTCATGAACGAAAACCCAGCGGAATTTGACCCACGCAAATATCTATCAGCCTCAATCAAGGCAATGCAGGAGATTTGTGAGGCACGCTATGAGGCATTTGGTGCAGCAGGTAATGCCAGCAAGATTCGCCCAATCAGCCTAGAAAAAATGGTTGAATATTACAAATGATTGGCAGTATCACAGGGCAGGTGCAATATCTGAATGCACCTGTTGCTTGTCTGATGACAACTGGTGGCGTGGGTTATGAGCTGGAGTTGCCCATTCCGTCATTTTACCAGCTGACCGTTGGTGCAACTTTGACTTTGTATGTGCATCACCATGTGCGTGAAGATGCCGAGAGTCTGTTTGCATTCATTGACAAACAAGACCGTGATGTGTTTCGCAAACTCATCAAGATTAACGGCGTGGGTGCAAAAATGGCACTGGCAATGCTATCAACCTTGACCGCTGCCGAAATCAGGCAAGCCGTTGAGCGAGATAATGATGTGGCATTGGTGCGTGTGCCGGGCATTGGCAAAAAGACAGCCCAACGCATCATTTTAGACCTTAAGGGCAAGCTCAACGAATTTGCTAGCGATATAACCACTGACGAGCATTTATTTACCGATGTTGCCGATGGTGGTATGCAGGCAATTGCCGAGGTTGAAAGTGCCTTATTAAATCTTGGCTACAAAGAAAAAGAAGCCCAAGCTGCCATTAAACTTGCCCAAGCCCAAGTTGAGGACGCTACCAATACTTCCGCTCTGCTAAAGGCGGCACTGCGTCAATTATCTGGCTTTTGAACCAAAAAACAGGCTGACAATGGCCTGTTTTTGTTGCGATATGCTTTATTCATCACTGCCATAGGCGACAGGTTTGCTCGATGAATTGTTAGGCGACATTATGGTGCGATGGATAAAATGGATAAGAGTGCTTGCATACTGGCGGAGCGTGTTAGGTTTGGATTGGTAACCAGCCCTAGATGTCGCTGCAATTCAATGGTTTCTGCCATGTCAATTTTAATCAAATCTTGATTAATGAGCGTCTCAGGTAGCACCGACCAGCCCAAGCCGACAGATACCAGCATACGAATGGATTCTAGCGGATTGGTACTCATGGTGGCATAGGGTCGCAAATTATATTTGGCAAATTCCGCCAGCGTAATCTGGCTGGTAAAAGTATTGGCAGCGGGCAAGATGGCAGGATAATGTGCCAGCTGCATTAGGCTGACTTTGGACTTTTGTGCCAAAGGGCTAAGCGTCCCTGTAACAAAATACAACGGATCGCTCCACAGTGTGTGATAATTGAGCCGTCTGTCAAAGGTTGGTGGCAGTGTCAAAAATGCCAAAGCAATCTCGCCTTCTAGCACCAATTTGTGTGCCTCTTCAGAATCAACAAACCGTACCTCCAGCTGCACAGCAGGGTAGGTTTGGATAAATCGCTTTAGCACAGGGGCAAGATGGTGCAACCCGATGTGATGACTGGTGCCAATGGTTAGGCGACCTGAAACGGTTTCTTTGGCGTGCTGTAGGCTTGCTTTGCAGGTTTCGTAATCATCAAGCCAGCGACGCACATAGGGCAATAAATCATGGGCGGCATCCGTTGGAATAATGCTACGACCAACGGTATCAAACAGCACAGTGCCAAATTCATCTTCTAGGTTTTTGATTCGTTTGCTGACAGCAGGCTGGGTGATGTATAGTTTTTCGGCAGCGGCAGAGATGCTACCTGTTTGCATGACGGCAACAAAAGTAGCAAGATTGATGGTGTTCATGGCGGTGTCCAGTCGTACAAATAAGCATACAGATATTTAGTGATGGCTATAGCTTAAAGTATTCCAAAAAGTTTTGCAATGAAAATTTTTGGTAATGCAAATTTATCAAGCGTATATTTCACCATTGGCGATAATTTGATAATTGTGCAACTTAATAAAACTGTTTTTATAGCACAAGTAATACCATGTGCTGCTTTTTCGAATTTATAAAAAAGCAATTGTTTGTGTCGGTGGATATTGGCAACGAGAAGCCAAAACTGCGGTGATTGGCATTAATGTCTTGGTTGGCGGTATACCATGGACTGCTTGATAAATCATAGGGGTAAATTTGCTTAATTTGGCTTGACTTCATACTAAAAGTATCTTAGCATTGTTAGGCTAAGGTATTCTTAGTTTATTTTTACTTAACAGCAAATCATAGGTGTATTATGCAAGGAAAAATACTTGACTATTCCATTCAAACCAATACGGGCATTATTACTGCCGATGACGGAAATCGTTATAAGTTCTCTGGCGAACAATGGCGTATTGCCACCCCCCCCAGCGAGGCATGATCGTTGATTTTGCCATCGGTGAAAATTGGCAAGCGATAGATATTTATCAGGCACTTGGTGGGCAAACAGGGGCGGTTGTACTAAATCAGATGTCCCAAGAGCAGAGATCGGAAGAGGAATATAACCTTATTGATTGGTTTGTCAAATGCATGAAAAATTATGCCAATTTTCGCGGTCGAGCAAGACGCAAAGAATATTGGTTCTTTTTTCTGTCCCGTTCTTTAATTATGATTGCAGCAATATTTTTAGATGCAATATTATTCAATGATGCTTTTTTAAATGCACTGGAGTACTGTGAATCTGACGATTGTCCTGATTTTAATTTTGTTATTACCATATTGGCAAGCTTGGCATTTTTTATACCAGAAATTGCTGTTGGTGCAAGACGCTTGCATGACACCAACAAAAGTGGCTGGTGGTATTTGTTATCATTGATTCCATTGTTTGGTACTTTAGCGTTGATTGCCTTACTTGCCATCGAAGGCGATCAGACGGAAAACAGATACGGACCACCACCAAAATAAGCCAAAAAAACCAAATCGTCATTGATTTGGTTTTTTGTTTTTGCCTGTGTTTTTGTCAAGTGTGGGCAAATTTGCTATAATGATGTGGATTAACTGGTGAAAATTATTCCAAAAAGTTTTATAATTTTAAAAAATTATAAATTTGTTTTATTATTAAAAACCGCTTATACTGACAATTAAGTGATTAGCTAACCGTGGAGTTAATATGGCAGGCAAAACTTTATACGACAAATTGTGGAATGATCATTTGGTGGCAAGCCGTGATGATGGCTCAAGTTTGATTTATATTGACCGCCATTTGTTGCATGAGGTAACCAGTCCGCAGGCATTTGAAGGGTTGCAATTGGCTGGACGCAAGCCATGGCGTATTTCGGCAAATATCGCCACGCCAGACCACAATGTACCAACCTCGCAAAAAGAGCGCGCAGAGGGCATCGCAGGCATCAAGGACGATACTTCAAGAATTCAAGTGCAAACGCTTGATGATAACTGCCAAGCGTTTAATATCGCCGAATTTGGCATCAATGACATTCGTCAGGGCATTGTGCATGTGGTTGGGCCTGAACAGGGGCTGACTTTGCCGGGCATGACAGTGGTGTGTGGTGATAGCCATACCGCCACGCATGGGGCTTTGGGCTGTTTGGCTCACGGCATTGGCACAAGTGAGGTTGAGCATGTATTGGCGACTCAGTGCCTTGTTGCCAAAAAAATGAAAAATATGCTGGTGCGTGTTGATGGTAAATTGGGTAAGGGCGTAACGCCAAAAGATGTTGTTTTGGCAATCATTGGCAAAATTGGCACAGCAGGTGGTACAGGTTATGCGATAGAGTTTGGCGGTCAGGTGTTCCGTGATATGTCCATCGAAGGTCGCATGACAGTGTGCAACATGGCGATTGAGGCAGGAGCCAGAGTGGGCTTGGTGGCGGTTGATGATAAGACAATAGACTATGTCAAAGGTCGTCCGCATGCTCCAGTGGGCGAAAATTGGGACAAGGCTGTCAGCTATTGGCATACTTTGCATTCTGATGATGATGCCGTATTTGATACGGTGATTGTCATGCAGGGCGAAGAGATTGAGCCGCAAGTATCATGGGGAACCTCTCCTGAGATGGTTATTGGTATCAACCAAAGCGTGCCAACACTGGCAGATGCCAAAGATGATGTACAAAGAAACGACTGGTCTCGTGCTTATCAGTACATGGGTCTGTCGGCAGGGCAGTCGCTTGCTGATATCGCTCTTGACCGCGTATTTATCGGCTCATGCACCAATTCACGCATTGAAGATTTGCGTGAGGCGGCGGCGATTGCCAAAGGAAAGCAGGTTGCTGCCAGCATTAAGCAAGCGATGATTGTGCCGGGTTCTGGTTTGGTAAAAAAACAAGCCGAAGATGAGGGGTTGGATAAGATTTTTATTGACGCAGGTTTTGAATGGCGTGAGCCGGGTTGTTCAATGTGCCTTGCGATGAATGCCGATAAATTGCAAGCAGGTGAGCATTGTGCCAGTACCAGCAACCGCAACTTTGAAGGTCGCCAAGGCAATGGCGGACGCACGCACCTTGTTAGCCCTGCAATGGCAGCAGCAGCAGCGATTTATGGGCATTTTGTGGATGTGCGAGCGGTGGTATAAGGCAAAAATAAGACAATCTGTGCTATGATTGTCTTATTTAGAGAGGGGAAATGGTGCGGTATTTAATGCACAAATTAAAGATGTAATTATGCTTGTTTTATGAAAATGATTACAGAGTTTAGGCAGGATATTGTGATTAAAAATTAATGCCATCACCCCAAAAGTCAAAAAAATTTCTCCAAATTAATTACCCGCTTCAATACCATTAATTGTGATGAGATGTGGATTAATAAAAATGAATGGATTGGGATTATACGGCGATGATGTTAAGTATTTTAAAACACTTGATGACTGTCAAAGGTATGTGTTAAAGTGTCTTGATGATGAGCTTAATTTATCTTAAATAAAAATGAATTATTTGGAAAAAACCGAACGCTTAATTCGTGAAATTAACCAAATTCACGCCCAATATTCAACCGATTATTTTGAAACAGGCAAGGTTGAGAAAGTGAATTTATCACGAACACTTGCCAATGTGCCAACCGAACATATTTTGTCGTATCGGCTGAATTTGCACGAAGCGATTAATGATTATTTGTTTTTTGCTGATATCAAAGACATTCATTTTTATTATCGGGTAAAAACTGCCGAAAGCATTTTTGATAAAATTAACCGCTATTTGGCAAGACAAAATCAATATCCTGTTAATAATATCTTAAATGATATTTTTGGAGCAAGAGTGATTCTGCCGTCCGAATGTATCGGTGAAATTTTAACGCATTTGGACGAATACAAAGATAAATATCAACTCAAAAATTGGTATTTGCGTGATGTGGACGGCTATATTGGCATTCATAGTTATTTTAAAAACGCCAGTAATTTTTATTATCCTTGGGAATTACAAATTTGGGATATTAAAGATGCACAGGCAAATATTGAAAGCCATCGGCTATATAAACGAAATTTTGTTAATCAACCAAAAGGAATAGTGCAATGAACAACCTAGCCCAAAACCCTTATTTGGAAGTCCGCCAACCTGCACAAATTCAAGGCGAAATGGTACTATCGTGCGATGACATTGCTCCAAACAGCACACTGGTAAACGACTATGTTGCCAACATTTGGGGGTATGCAGGCAATAACATCAGCCCAAATCTTAAATGGCAAAACGCCCCACAAGAAACCAAAAGTTTTGTGCTGACAATGTACGACCCTGATGCACCAACAGGCTCGGGTTTTTGGCACTGGAATGCGTTTAATATCCCTGCTGATTGGCGTGAATTGCCAAAAGGCAAATCTAATGATTTTGGCAATGGCGTTATCGAATTGCAAAATGATGCAGGTTTGGCAGGTTTTATTGGGGCATTTCCCCCAAAGGGCGACAAACCGCACCGCTATATTTTTACCCTATACGCGTTAAATGAAGTGCTGGATTTGCCAAATACCATCAGCCCTGCGGTTTTGGGCTTCAATTTAAATGGCAAAGTATTGGCAACAGCCAGCTTGACAGCTTATTATAGTTGGTAAAAGATTAAAAGGAAAAGATAATGAAAAAATACATCAGCGAAACTGGCATTGTTGCACCGCTTGACCGTGCCAATGTGGATACTGATTTGATTATCCCCAAGCAGTTTTTAAAATCCATCAAACGCACAGGCTTTGGCGATAATTTATTTGATGAGTTGCGGTATTTGGACGAAGGGTATTTGGGGCAGGATATCAGCAAACGCCCAAAAAATCCTGATTTTGTATTAAATCAAGACCGCTATTCTGGTGCGACAATCCTGCTTACTCGTGCCAATTTTGGCTGTGGCTCGAGTCGTGAACACGCACCGTGGGCATTAAATGAGTACGGATTTAGAACCATTATTGCACCAAGTTATGCGGATATTTTTTATAACAACAGTTTTAAAAACGGTATGCTTCCTGTGATTTTGGGCGAAAATGAGGTTGATGTACTGTTTGCAGAATGCTTGGCAAATGATGGCTATCAGCTGACGGTGGATTTAGAAAATCAAAAAGTGATTTCGCCAAGTGGCAAAGAATATAATTTTGAAGTGGACGCATTTCGTAAACATTGTTTATTAAATGGCTTGGATGATATTGGTTTGACTTTGCAAGATGCTGATAAAATTCGTGCGTTTGAAGAAAAAGCCCGTGCGGACAGACCGTGGGTGTTTAAAGAATTGACAGCTTGATTTTTATAAGGACTTTTTATGAGTATTCAATATTGGCGTATGCAATTACACCCAGATGATAGTACATTTTCAAGTTTTTATGCCCACACTAGTATTGCCAAAGGTTTTATTGGTTTGGATTTTAAAAAAGAGAGTAATGCTGGCGATTTATTGACATTACAAAATGATGATAGTTTGGGTTATCAAAAAACTTATTTGCCTTTTGCAAAAGATATAAAGATTGGCGATATTGTTTTGGTTGTTGCTCATCATAATCCAATTGCGGTTGTTAAAGTAACGAGTAATTATAATTATATTCGTGAAGTTATTCCAGAATTGGGAATCTGGTTTCGTCATTTTAGGCAGATTGATAAGGATAATATTATTTATTATTCAGACTTTGAAACAAATAAGAATAAGTATCAATCTATTACAATGACGAATACCATTTCTCGTTTAAGGAATGAAGATACACAGTCAATGCAACTTATCCAAGAAATGATAACATGGGAAAAATCAAACAATCCAGATTCTATTTATTGATGATATTGAAAAGGAAAGCCTTATGACAAAACACATTGCAATCCTAAACGGTGATGGTATCGGACCTGAAATCGTTGCCCAAGCCGTCAAAGTGCTTGACAAACTCATCGCCAACGGGCTAGATGTTAGTTACGAATATGCCAAATTGGGTGGCGAGGCTTATGATGCGTATGGCTCACCTTATCCAGCCCAAACCCAAGAAATCGTGCGTAAAGCCGATGCGGTATTACTTGGGGCGGTGGGTTCTCCACAATATGACAATTTGGAGCGTCCATTACGCCCAGAACGGGGACTACTTGCCATTCGCAAGGATTTGAATTTATTTGCCAACTTGCGTCCAGCGATTCTTTATAAAGAGCTCGCCAATGCCTCTACGCTCAAGCCAGAGGTGGTGTCTGGACTTGATATTCTGATTGTGCGTGAATTAACGGGCGATATTTATTTTGGCGAACCTCGTGGTATCATCACCAACGATAAAGGCGAAAAAGAAGGCTTTAATACCATGCGTTATAGCGAAAGTGAGATTCGCCGTATCGCCAAAGTGTCTTTTGAGGCTGCCCAAAAACGCGGCAAAAAACTGTGCAGTGTGGATAAGGCAAATGTGCTAGAAACCACAGAATTATGGAAAGAGATTTTTAACGAAGTTGCAAAAGAATATCCTGATGTCAAGCTTAGCCATATGTATGTGGATAATGCTGCCATGCAATTGGTCAAGGCTCCCAAGCAGTTTGATGTGGTGGCGACAGGCAATATTTTTGGCGATATTCTCTCCGACCAAGCGTCAATGCTGACGGGTTCTATTGGTATGCTACCATCGGCAAGCCTTGATGAGAATGGCAAGGGTTTGTATGAGCCTTCACATGGCTCGGCACCTGATATTGCAGGGCAGGACAAAGCCAATCCGCTGGCGACAATTTTGTCATTGGCGATGCTGCTTCGTTATAGCTTAAATAACGAAACTTGTGCCACTCAGATTGAAAATGCGGTACAAAAAGTACTAGAGCAGGGGCTGCGAACTGCAGATATTTATGAAGATGGCACAACACTGGTGTCATGCAGCAAAATGGGCGATGCTATCGTTCAGTGCTTATAATTGACGCACTTGACAAAGATAGTTGCTTAATTTAATAAAATAGCACAGGGTGAGACTTTGTGCTGTTTTTATTCATAACTTTGCCAAAAGTTTAGGCTGTTAGACAGTGGTGCTGTTAATAAGCCTGTTTTTTGATTATTTTGTTTGTTTGAAGGTTTGGTTAATGGGGCTGGCGTAAATTTGGCATGGACTGCTTTGACAAAATTACTTTGATGAGATGATGGTTTTTTGAGGTGGTTCAAAACTTTGATTGTCAGCCTGCTTCTGTATACAAGGATATGGTGTTTTTATTATATATTAATAAAGATAATATTATATATAATCAATTGGGCAATAAGAGCCGCTGTCGATTGTCAAAAAATCTTCGTACCACAAGCAATGCCGACAAAGTACAAGAGATGGCACTGCCTGCACAAATCAAAAACATGGTAACAATCTGATAACGCACAGCTTGGGTGGGGTCAGCACCTGCCAAAATTTGCCCTGTCATCATGCCGGGCAGGCTTACCAAGCCGACCACCATCATTGAGTTGATGGTTGGCATCATGCCAGCAGTAATTGCACCTTTGATTGCATGATGACACGCCTCAAATGGTGTGGCTGACAATGCCAGCAGCATGCGGATTTGTGCTTGTTGTTCGTGCAGATAATCAATCAATCGCCCTGTGGTTAAAGAAATCGCCGTCAGTGAATTGCCCAAAATCAGCCCCAAAATGGGTATGATATACTGGGGCGTATACCAAGGTGTAATTTGCAAAATCAACAACATAGCCACCAAGGCAATGCTAAAAGTTGCCACGCTCAAGGACAATAAAGTATCAAAAAGCAAGCCTTGATAGGGTTTGCTGATGTGATTTTTGGCAGCAAAAGCGGCTATCAGCGTCATAATTGTAAGGATTGTCAAGACCTCATACCATGTTTGTCTGGCAAAAACCCATGCCAAAATCAAACCAATCAGGCTAAGCTGAGCCACTGTGCGAATGGCGGCTATTAGCAGAGTTTTTGCCAAACCAAGCTGCAGCCAGAGAGAAATCAGTATGGCAATCACAATCAGCATTGCAGCAAATGCCACATCAAGCATTGATAAGATCATCTCACCCTCGTATCCAAAGAGCCTGCACGCATATACCAACAGCTTGCGGCAAGTTTGTCGCTCTCATCTGGCTGGTGGCTAACCCATAATACTGCACGGTCTTTATCAGCAGTCCAGTGATTGATACAATCAATCAGCACGGCTGCACTGCTTTTGTCCAAGGCGGCAGTCGGCTCATCAAGCAATAAAACAACTGGATCAAGCTGCAAAGTTCGTAAAAAATGCACAATTTGTCTTTCGCCTCCTGACAGGCTCTGACTCTGACGCTGCAAAAAATCTGGTTCTTTATGGAATTTGGTAAGTTGCATTTGTTGCCAGTGTAAATCAAAAGTCTTGTCTTTGTGCTGAGCAAAACGGTAGGGTAGTTGTAAATTGTCAAGCACTGTGCCATCTGGCATGAGTGGATTTTGGGTCAGTAGGGCAACTTTGTCTCGCCACAGATAAGGCGGCATATCTGCCTGTTCGATACCGTGTGGTAGGTGTAATTTCACCCAACCTTGATAGGCAATCTGTCCTGCTAGTGCCGATAATAGCAGTGATTTGCCCGAGCCAGATTCACCCATCAGCACCACTTTGTCATGCGTGCATAGCATACCTTGTGCAGCTTGTGGTGGATTTTTTTGTGGTATGGATAGCTGTAGGCAAAAATCCAGTAACTTGCTTTTCATCAATCACCCTGATGTTGATTGGCGTGTGTGCTTTGCAGGGCATGAACAAAGGCGGCTGGCAAGCGGTAGGGGCGGATTTTGTTGCCGTCATTTTGTACACAAGCCAAAGTAATCATGCCCAAAGTGGCGGCTTTTTCTTGATTTGGGCGATAAATGCTCTGTTGTATGATTAGGCTGGCTGGACGCAGCTGATAGCTATCCACAGTAACGCACAATTCATCATCAACAAACAAAGGGGTATGATAGTCCAGCGTGGCATGATTAACGACAAAATGCACCACTGCATGATGGCTACTTTGTGGGTTATGATTGTCTGCCGATGAATCAAAAAAATAACCGTCATAGCCCAGCGTTGTCAGCCAATCACGGCGACAGTTTTCAAAAAATGTCAAATGATTGGCATGATAAACGATGCCACCAGCATCTGTATGGTTGATGTATACTTTGTAGTTTTTCTGAAAAATTGGCATTGAGTTTGGCATAATAGTTACATGAATTTGACTTAGCTAATTATTGTACACCGTTTGGGTGCCGTTTGCTACTTTTGATTTTATAAAACGGCGGATAATCAACGGCGGTATGGATAATGGTTGAATGCTATTTGGCATGGCTGGTAATCTTGTGGCAAAAAACTCCACAAATACTCAAAAACTTGTTAAAATATCAGGTCAAAATCAGCAAAATAGGCAAATCATGACAACATTTGTAAGTTTTAATATCAATGGGCTGCGTGCCCGCCCACATCAACTGGCTGCGGTACAACAAATGCTTGCTGCCGATGTGATAGGGCTGCAAGAAACCAAAGTGCATGATGAGGCGTTTCCTATTGAGATGGTGCATGAGCTTGGTTATCATGTGGAATTTTTTGGGCAAAAGTCGCATTATGGCGTGGCATTATTATCCAAGCAAGCACCGATTTTTGTACAAAAAGGCTTTCCTTTTGCCGATATTGAGGCACAAAGACGCTTGATTCATGCACGATATGATTTTGCAGGCAGGCAGATTGATGTCATCAATGGCTATTTCCCACAAGGCGA
Source organism: Moraxella cuniculi DSM 21768 (assembly GCF_900156515.1). Taxonomy (GTDB): domain Bacteria; phylum Pseudomonadota; class Gammaproteobacteria; order Pseudomonadales; family Moraxellaceae; genus Moraxella; species Moraxella cuniculi. Next base: position 60,662 of record NZ_FTNU01000006.1, read on the forward strand.
GAATCGCAATCACGAAAGCAAATTTCCCATGAAGCGTGATTTTTATGCCGACCTAAGCCATTATATTTGTGAGCTGTTGGCACAGGGGCGAGAGCTGATTGTCATGGGTGATATGAATATCTCGCCTGAGGATTGCGATATTGGTATCGGAGAGGCAAATGCCAAACGATGGCTTGCCAAAGGGGCTTGTTCATTTTTACCAGAGGAGCGGCAATGGTACCAAACCTTGATGGCAACTGGGCTTAGCGATACTTATCGTTTGTTTTATCCAGAATCATCAGACGAGTTTAGCTGGTTTGATTATCGCTCACGGGGTTTTGAGGATACGCCCAAGCGAGGTCTGCGAATTGATCATATTTTATGCACAGATACGCTCAAAAAAGACTGTACGGCTGCTGGCATCAGTTACCCAATTCGTGCCATGGAAAAGCCCTCTGACCATGCACCGATTTGGGCAAAGTTTGCTTTATAAAGTAAGCATAGCCACTTATTGAGATTATTTTATAAACACAGCGACTGATGGGCTTTTGTCAGTTATAATTAATGCACAATTTGCTAAATTTAATCCAAGCCATCATCATAAGGAGTTTATCATGGCAGTTGGTGATATTAGCCTTCCGACAACCATTCACCCAATCAGTGGCGTGCGATTGGGCGTTGCCAAAGCACACATACGCTATGCAGATCGCCATGATTTGACCATCATTGAGATTGACAAAAACGCTGCTGTTGCCGCCATCACTACCCAAAATCAATTTTGTGCAGCACCTGTGCAGCTTTTGCGTAAGCATATTCAGCAGTCATCACCGCGTTATTTGCTGATTAATACGGGCAATGCCAATGCGGCAACTGGTGATGATGGCTATCAGCGAGCGTTGGCGACCTGTCAGGCTTTGGCAGAGAGAGCATCTGTGGCTGTTAGTGATGTTTTGCCGTATTCTACAGGGGTGATTGGTGAGACCTTGCCCAGCGAAAAAATCATCGCCCATCTGGATACGGCATTGGCAGATTTGGCAGAGAGTCATTGGTTACAGGCAGCACACGCCATTTGTACCACCGATACCATTGCCAAGGTTGCCAGTGAGCGTATTTTGGTTGGTGATACCGTATATCACTTCACGGGTATTTCAAAGGGTGCAGGTATGATTCGCCCCAATATGGCAACCATGCTGGGCTTTGTGGCGACTGACGCCAATATCGCACCTCAATTGCTAAATACCATGCTCAAGCGATTGGCTGATGAGTCATTTAATCGCATCAGCATTGATGGTGATACCTCAACCAATGATTGTTGTACACTAATTGCCACCGCCCAGTCAGGCACGATTATCAATGACGAAAATCATCCGCATTATCAGCCGATTTATGAGGCATTGCGGAGGGTTTTTGTGCGTTTGGCAACTTTGATTGTGCGTGATGGCGAGGGGGCGAGTAAATTTATCACTGTCAAGGTAACAGGCGGTGCTGATACGCAGCAGTGTGCCGATGTGGCATATTCGGTTGCTCATTCGCCTTTGGTAAAAACGGCATTTTTTGCCTCAGATCCGAACTGGGGGCGAATCTTGGCAGCGGTTGGCAATGCTGGCGTGGCACTACAACAAAGCCGTGTTGATGTATGGCTTGACGAGGTTGCGATTTGCCAAAGAGGCGGTCTGGCGGTAGGCTATAGCGAGCAGGCGGGTGCGGAGGTCATGCGTCGCCCTGAGATTACCATTCATATCAATCTTGGGCAGGGTGAGGCGACAGACACCGTGTATACTTGTGATTTGTCTTATGATTATGTCAAAATCAATGCCGATTACCGCTCATAAAGCCATCACAACCATTGCCAAAACTACGAGCCAAGCCCTTGTGATGGCTTGGTTGGTGGATAACAAAACAATAAAGCAAATTTTTAAAGCCTGATTAAATAACTATTAATCAGGCTTTAATCGAAAACTTAGGTTATTTGACCAAGCTTGAGATGGTCTTAAACGCAGGGTCGTCAGCGGTTCGCAGCAACTCAAACAAGATCGCCTCTGTGGTCGTTACCGCTGCACCTGCTCGACGCATACGGCGAATGGCTTGTTTTTTGTCATAAGGATTGCGTGAACCAATGGCATCGGCAACAATCACGGGCTGTATGCCATTATCAAGCAAATCAAGAGCTGTTTGTAGTACGCAAACATGAGCTTCGATGCCAAAAAGCAAAGCGATGCGGCGGTTATTTTGTACAATATTTGACCAAGCTGGTGGATTATCACAAACGCTAAAACTGCGTTTTTCAAAACTTGTGCGGTTGGCTTCATTGAGCAAACCATACAACGAACCAACGGTTTCGCCCAATCCCTTTTTATACTGCTCATTGAGCATGATGGGGACATTGAGTGCTTGCAAGCCTTGAATCAACACAGCGATTTTGTTGCTGATGCTTTCATAATCGGCGATGTGCGGCAATAGTTTTTCTTGCACATCAATCATCAAGGCTTGTACATCATCTCGTAAAATCCGATACGGTACGCCAAAAGTTTTGGTCGTCATAACAACTCCTTTTTGCTGATAAATGATGGTTTTATCATAACAAAATTTTTTACAGCTGCCAACTTTTTCTACAAAAAATCTTACCCATAAGACTGCGATGAGCAGCTAGCCATAAAAAAGCACGATTTGCCAAAATTAACCGCACAAATTGGCAAATTGTTAATGATAGATTGCTGATAATCTGTTAAAATAGCAAAGTTTATGACTATTTGATAAAATTTTATTAAATGCAATTTAATTGATAACCAGTGTTAATTGGAAATTTTATGAACCAGCAAAACCACCCAGCAGGCGAATCTGAAGCCATTGATAACGATTTGATTGCCCAGCGTCATGCCAAATTGGCAACCTTGCAACAACAAGCTGCCAAGCAGGGCAAAACCGCTTATCCAAACACCTTTAAGCGTGAGAATTATTGCGGCGATCTGCAAGCACAATTTGAAGGTCTGGATAAGGCAACCATCGAAAGTGGCGAGCAAGTTCATGCCAAAGTTGCAGGGCGAGTGATGCTCAATCGTGGCTCGTTTATCGTCATTCAGGACATGACAGGTCGCATTCAGCTGTATGTTGATCGAAAAGGTTTATCCGAGTCGGCACTTGAGCAAATCAAATCGCTGGATTTGGGCGATATTGTCGCTGCTACGGGATATGTTGGTCGTTCGGGCAAGGGTGATTTGTATATACATTTACAAGATTTTGAATTATTAACAAAATCTTTGCGTCCGCTGCCTGACAAATTTCATGGGCTAAGTGATACCGAAGTGCGTTATCGTCAGCGTTATTTGGATTTGATTGTCAATGAACAAACACGCAAGACCTTTGAGATTCGTGCCAAAGTCATCGCAGGCATTCGTGAATATTTAACCGCCGAACGCTTCATGGAGGTAGAAACCCCAATGATGCATGTTATCCCCGGTGGTGCGTCAGCCAGACCGTTTGTTACCCATCATAATGCACTGGATATGGAGCTGTTTTTGCGTATCGCACCAGAGCTGTATCTAAAGCGGCTGGTCGTTGGTGGTTTTGAGCGAGTGTTTGAGATTAACCGTAACTTTCGCAACGAAGGGGTATCAACTCGCCACAATCCTGAATTTACCATGATTGAGTTTTATCAGGCTTATGCTGATTATACCGACATGATGCAATTGACCGAAAATATTTTGGAAAAACTTGCCATGGATATTTTGGGTAGTACTGATGTGCCTTATCAGGGTGAGGTTTTTAGTTTTAAAGCCCCATTTAAAAAGATAAGTATGTTTGAGGCAATTTTGGAGCATAATCCACAAATTGATGCTGATAAATTAAGCGACCGTGAATTTTTGGCGACCTTTGTCAAGCAGACGCTTAAGCAAGAAGTTAAGCCAAGTTTTGGTTTGGGCAAATTACAAACCATCGTATTTGAAGAAACGGTAGAGAGCAAATTGCGTCAGCCGACTTTTATCACAGAATATCCTGCAGAAACTTCACCGCTGGCACGCCGCAATGATGACAATGCTCACATCACGGATCGTTTTGAGTTCTTTATTGGTGGCAGAGAGCTTGCCAATGGCTTTAGTGAGTTAAATGACCCGATTGATCAGGCAGAACGCTTCAAGGCACAGGTTGCCGAAAAAGACGCAGGCGATGACGAAGCAATGCACTATGATGCTGATTTTATTGAGGCTTTGGAATATGGCTTGCCACCGACCGCAGGCGAGGGGATTGGTATTGACCGCTTGGTCATGCTCTTTGCTGATGCTGCCAGTATCCGTGATGTAATCTTATTTCCACACATGCGGCACAAATAATCCAAAGTATTTTTGATAAAAGGGGTGAATTTGCCCCTTTTTTATTTCATTTAGCTTTAATTTATACTAATTTTTATAAAATTTGGAAATTTATTTTGGGTAGTTTTATTTTTTTAGAGATTTTTGTTGTGGTGTGCTTGGTTTCTATCACCACCACTTTGTTTAACAAACGCATTTTGGGCTTGCCGCAAGCCATTGGTGTACCTATCGTTTCGGCACTTTTGGTGTTTATTTTGCAGTGGCTGGCAACTTTGTTAAATGGCAATCCGTTTATTAATATCAATATCCAATCCATTGAACAAGCGGTTCGTAATATCAATTTTTATGACTTTTTAATCAACGGGGTGATTTGTTTTATCCTAACCTCATCGGCATTAAAATTTCAAATATCGGATTTAAAAAACTACTGGAAACCGATTGGGATTTTGGCATCGTTGGCATTGCTGTTTTGTGCGGTGATTTTTGGGCTGATGTTGTTTGGCTATCAATGGCTAACAGGTGCAGCTGTGCCACTGATTGTGCTATTGCTGCTTGGCTCGGCACTGGGGGCAACTGACCCAATTGGCATCAAGGGTGTGCTAAGTTCAATCCAAGCACCCAGACACCTGATGGTCAAGCTTGAGGGCGAGTCGCTGTTTAATGATGCCATGTGTATTGCGATTTTTATGACCATCTTAAAAGTGGTGCAGGGTGATAAATTTAGCCCAGTTGCCGTCATGCAATCGCTGGCTTATGAAGTGGTTGTTGCGGCGATTATCGGCATTGCTTTTGGGCGAGCGGCTTTGTACCTGCTCAAGGGCAAAAACGAATCAGAGTCTTTGATATTGATTACCGCCTTGCTGGCTGCAGGCTCGTATTTGGTGGCATTGTACGCCCATGCTTCAGCACCGATTGCTTGCGTTGTCGCTGGGCTGATAGTTGGTAACAAATGGCAAGAGATTTTGGCAAAAGAAGAGATTGATGAAGTCAATCATTTTTGGCATACCATTGAAGGGATTATCAACTCATTTTTATTTACTTTGATTGGGCTTGAGTTGTTTATTTTGGATTTGAGTGCCAATATTGTCATCGGCGGCGTGGTGGCGTTTGTGCTGCTGCATTTGGCAAGATTTATCGCCAATTTTATCTCATTTGCCTTTTTTCCTTCGGTGCGAAAAAATGCCTATAATGGCAGCCTTGAGATTCTCTCATGGGGCGGTGTGCGTGGCGGTATTTCGCTGGCATTGATTTTGGCGGTTGCTAATGTACCACAATTGCAGCCTTATACCAATGTGCTGATTGGTTATACTTTTATTGTCGTGTTATTATCAGGTGTGGTGTGCGGTTTGGGCTTGCCTGCGGTGATTAATGCGTTTTATCACAATGACCATGAGCCAACGACAGGTTTTGCTGGCTGGTATCAACGCATGATGCACAAAATGAACCGCTCTGGCAAAAAATACATCTTAACCGAAGATGAATTTGGCAAGCAGAGCATTCATCTGTATAATGAGCAAACAGCAATCCGTCATGAGCCGTGTGAGCCTGACCGTTTTTAAAATCAAGATTGACAGACGATGAGTACGCAATATCAAGTCCTAGCACGCAAATATCGCCCAAAAAATTTCCATGAACTGCTTGGACAGACCCATGTTGCCCAAGCACTTGCCAATGCCATTGATACAGGCAGGTTGCACCATGCGTATTTGTTCACTGGCACGCGTGGGGTAGGCAAGACAACCATTGCACGCATTCTTGCCAAATGCCTAAATTGCCAAACAGGCATTACCAGCAACCCCTGTGGCAGCTGCGATGTCTGTGTTGGCATTGAGCAGGGTAGATTTTTGGATTTGATTGAGATTGATGCCGCCAGTCGCACCAAGGTTGAAGACACAAGGGATTTGCTGGAGAATGTGCCTTATGCACCCGCACAAGGGCGTTATAAGGTGTATTTGATTGACGAGGTGCATATGCTCTCAACGCACTCGTTTAATGCACTGCTAAAGACCCTAGAAGAGCCACCAGCTCATGTCAAATTTATTTTTGCCACCACCGATCCACAAAAACTGCCCATTACGATAGTCTCACGCTGCTTGCAGTTTGTGCTAAGGCCGTTATCGCAGCAATTATTGGTGGAGCATTTGGCAAAAGTGCTAGGCAGTGAAGGAATTGATTTTGCCAACGAGGCGTTGTGGCAACTTGCCAGTGCTGCCAAAGGTTCGGTGCGTGATGCGTTGTCATTGACCGATCAGGCAATCGCCTTTGGTGGCGGTATGCTTCGTTCAGATACGGTCAATCAAATGCTTGGTTTGATTAATCAGGTCAGCATTGTGCAGCTGCTTGAGTTAATTTATACAGACGATCGCCGTGGTGTTGCCGAACAAATCCAGCAAATGCGTGAAAAAATGATCGATGCGGCAGCGGTATTTGATGAGCTGATTGATAGCATTCATCAGATGGCGGTGTTGCAAGTCCTGCCCGATGCTCCAATGGATACCAGTCCAGAGCAGGCGGCAAAATTACAACAGTTATCCGCCATCATCGGTGCTGATACGCTGCAACTGTATTATGAAATCGCCATCAAAAGCCGTGAGGGCATTCGACTGGCAAATACGCCAATGCAGGCACTTGAGATGGCGATTTTGCGTTTGTTGGCATTTCGTCCTCTGACACAGGCACAGTTTGTCCATGATGATTTGGCAAGGGCTGAGCTGACAGATGACTCCGACCAAAATGACAAAATTGCAGCAAGTGTAGCATCTGCATCACCAAGCACAAATGAGACCATCGGCAATGAAGCCTGTGATGATACTGACAGTGTAGATACATTGGACTTACAATGCAATGATGCACAATCTGCCTTACAGCTTGATGAGCAATCCATTAATGACAATCAGGCAGATGATGGCGATGATTATCAGCCAAATCATCAGCTTATCAATCATCATGATGAAAAATCGCCCGATAACGCTTGGCAAGCCAGCCAAGATGAGCCACCACGCATGGATTATCCCGTGTCAAATCCAGCCTTGTTAGATGATGAAATGATGGCGGTGTCGGCGGATTTTGTGGTGCATGATGATTTTGCTGATGATTCTGCCGCCTTTCAAAATGACACAACACCACCAAATCCTGCCATAAAAGATGATGAGACGACAACGCATGATGAGCTTGAGCAAATCGATGCCGAGCCAACACTTGCGGTGTTGGTGGATAATGAGCATGAGCAGCCCAAAGAGGATTTTGTTGAAAAAATTGACGATGCTCAAAAGCTTGACGCAAATACTCTGGCACAGCTTGATGAGACAACACACAGCACAGATACGCCATCTGACAATAAGGCTCAAAACAGCACAGGCATGGTGATGAGTCAAGCACAAATGCTTGATAAACTAAAGCCACCAAGTGTTGAGCTCGTGGGTGAGTGGACGGTACAAAAATGGGATTATTGGCTGCATTTGGCACGCACGGAGGAGATTTTTGCAGCAGATGAGCTGGCATTGATGGCAAATAGCATCATGACAGGGCAGGTGCAGGGGGCGAGCTGCTTGCATACCAGTGGGGATAATTCGCAGGTGCAGGCAAGTTTTGCCAGTATGCTTGAAAAATTTGCCAAACATTATCCGCAAATACAGCTTGCTGATAAACCTGTATTGGAAGAAATGTTGGCACAAACGCCACAAACCTTGCTACAGAGCCGTCAGCTACAGATTCGTGAAGATGCCCAAAAGCAACTGATTGACAGCCCTGTTTTTTTGCACCTATGGCAGCAGGGTTTTGTGGTTAATGACGGCACCGCGGTTTTGACCAATTCCAAACTTAGCATTGAGACTTGATGTTATTGTTTTGCTGCAAATACTGCTTAGTTTTCTGCCATCTTGAACATATTAAGCAATTATTGCCAAAATAACATTTTGTAAACAAACTGGCAAAATACTTTACAATAAGACACATTTTTTATAAACAATCTCTTGCCAGTCGGTTAAATTTGTTTTATAGTTCATATCAAAATGCAAGCGATTATCATTGGTTTATTAAGTTGTGATTTGTATTGATTTTATTAATTCATCACCATCAATACAGCAAAAACAGCAACAAAACTGATCGATGGTATGGTTAAAATGACCAAGCAGTCATTATTTTTTGCAAACATTGAGAGTAAATTTATTATAATGACTTGCTTGTTAAATTATTCAACTATTATTATCAATAAAACACAATGAACTTGATGAAATTTAGAGGTGAATATGTTAGATAATCTACGCGGCATGGCGGTTTTTGCAAGCGTTGTGCGTCATGGTTCATTCAGCGGTGCTGCTAAAGAACTGGGTATCACAACCAGTGCTGTCAGCCAACAAATCCGCTCTTTGGAAAATGATCTAAGTGTTACTTTGTTGCATCGCTCAACTCGCAAATTAAGCCTAACCGAGGCGGGTGAGAGCTTATATAATGCAGCCTTGCAGATGGTTAAGGCGGCTGAACAAGGTCGTGATAGCGTCATTCAACTAAAAGATGAAGTTTCTGGCAGTTTGCGTATCGCCGCTTCAGCAGAGCTTGCCCAAGAATACCTTGTGCCTGCATTGTCAGACTGGCTGGCTGAGCATGAAAATTTATCGCTGAACATCATCTCTCGTGATAATCTTGACATGATCGAAGATCGCATCGATGTGGCATTGGCACTAAGCGAGTCTGCACAAGGCACAACCCTAAAAACCATCAAACAAATCTTGGTTGCTTCACCAAAATACCTCTCAGAACACGGCACTGTGGACAGTCCAAAAACTTTGGCATCGCACAACATGATTTTGTGCAGCGAAAAACCAACCGAAAACATTGATTTTAAAGATGGCAGTGGCAAGCAAAGCGTTCGTGTCAATGCACGCCTTGTTACCAATAATCAAAACATCGCTCTAAATCTGGCAGAGCGTGGTTATGGCATTGTAAAAACCAATGAAATTCATGCTAAAGCGTTGCTTGAGGCGGGTAAATTGGTACAAATTTTACCAAATCACAGCTTGCCAGAGCTGAACTTGGTTGCTTTGACAGGCTCAAAAGAGCAAGTACCAGTCAAAGCCCAAAAGTGCCTAGAAGTACTGCAAGCATATTTTAAAGCCTAAGTTTAACCAAGCAAAGCCCTGTTGTCATACAGGGCTTTTTTATGGTCGGTGTCGTGGTAATCATACCCTTTGTATATCAATCCCTGATTGGCTAACAAATTATTGGCAAATTGTAAAAATTATGTTACATTACTGATTTATAAAAATTAGCATGATGGCCGTGCAACTAAGCGGTTTTGGGAAGAAATGGGCGATGCGAAGTTGAGGCATGGCACAGCAAGATGGGATTTGGTATTTGATATGATAAAAAAATTCTCACAAGGTACAAAGAAGCGGATACATTTGCAGCCCAAATGGGGCTATTTGATGATTGTGGCGATGTTATTACAAGCCTGTCAAAGCGTTGATACGCAAGCACCACAGCCAAGCCAAAGCCAATTGCCATTTGCAGACAATGCCAATACGCCTGCGGTGCGTGCCAAGACCGATGCCTTGGCGGCAATCAGTAAGCATCTGGGCAAAGAACGCTATGCGTTATCAACTTATCATTATCGTGTTTTTCCTTATAATACGAACACTCAGATTGATGGCAATGCTGATAGCCTTTGGACGACGATGTTAAAACTCAAGGAATATCAGAAAAATAAAGCCGCTGCAGAATACCAGCAAGACGCTTATCGCGGCATGGCAGAGTATTTGGTAGAAGATGATTCGTTGCCGTATTTGCGATATTATGATGAAAAAAATAACACCGTGCCAGCCAATGCCATAAGTCGTGAGATTGCCATGTCTGATGATTATCAGCAACGCTCACAAAAGATTCAAGAGACTTATAATTCCCTAAAAAGCTGCTTGTCGGAGGCTTCGGCTAATATTGATGAGAAAATCAAAACCAAGCCTAGCAGCACCAGTCAAGATGCATCCATTAAGGAACAGCTTGATGAAATTGCCAGCTGTATTAAAACGAGCGATGAAGGCTTGTTGGATTTGGCAAAAACAGCAGAGGGTTATCAGCGTCAAGATATAGAAATAATTCGCCAATGTGCCAGCAATTATCAGACGGATTTGCAGCAGATACTTAGTGCAAAGCGACAAAACAAATCGCTGTCAGCTAAGAATTACGCAGTGTATGACAATGTCTGGCGAAACTATACAATGTGCCGAACCGCCTATACCACCAGCTCGCGGCAAGATGCTTTTTCGTATATCGAAAATGGCTTAAGTCAAAAAAAGCTGGATACAATGGCGGCAATAAAGCCATGTCTAGATGAGCACAAACAAACCCAAGAGCAGCTAAAACGAGATGGGATTACCCCTGCTACCGACCCTAAAGCCTATAATGCAGCATATTATCAGGCATTGTACTGTAGTGCCAATGCTGTCAATGAGTATTATCCTTTTGATAAACCAATCACGCTGCCTGATGATTATGAGCAGTCTTTGAGCCTTGAGCATGATTTTTATGACAAGGTTTTTGGTGAAGGTGCAGAATACGACAGACCTTCTTTGCTTCAGTCGTATAAGCAGATGAAAACTGCCGACAATTCTGAACAGGGCAAGACCGATGGAGCAGAACCCGAACTGGACAATCAGCTGCCTTTGCCAACGGGTATTGGTGGCAATATCTATGCCAATATGTTTTCATCGATGCTTGATTATATCAAAAAAAGCCCCGAACAATTGACCGCCAAAAATCTGTATCAATACGACAATACCACCATCACCATACTTAGTCATTACAAGCCCAAAAAGCGGCAAATCAGCAGTGTGTTGGGGCTTGAATATCGTTCTAGAACTGCCGAGCAGTCTTTGCAGTTGCCAGTCATGCTGGATTTTAACCAAGCACAAATCACCGCTGACAGCTCGGCATTGTTGCCGCTTTTGGCACTGGCTGCTCCAAAATACGCATATCTGCCAGAGGAAATTGCTGAGGGCAAGATGCGTTTTTATTTGCCGCAGCCTTTGGCAGAAATGATTCCTACCCAAGTGGTTTTTGATGCGGTGATGCGGGCATATCCGTTGGCACTGGCCCAATTGGACAGCGAACGATTCACCCCTGTTGCAATGAGTGGTGATGACTATGCCAAGCAGATCGGTGCAGCACAAGTGATTAAATTTAGTCCAAATATTGCCGAGCAGGGCAAAATGCTGGCAATTATTGCCAAATTGGTCGCCAATGATTTAAAAAACTACATTGATGCCAATGCCGACAGTTATCAAGATGCCAATAAAAAACTCTTGGCACAGTCAGGTCTGAAAGTAACACCCGCCAGCATAAAATCAGCAATTGATGACTGGGTATTGGTTAATCAAGGCTATCAAAGTGATGATGTTGGCAGTTTTTTGTCATTGGTTGAGGCGATTTTGCCATTAAATAGCTCAAGCCATCTGTATTATTATCTGGACGGGCAGGGCGAACTGATTGGCATGCAGTCTATACAAAATAACAATCAGCAAATGACTAATGTCGCCATGCAAATCGTTGGACGAACTCGTCTGAGTGATAAACCATTTGACCATGCTTATGCCACAAAACTGCCAAAAACCAGCAATGCTGTATCAGCAGATGGCAATCGGTGGCTTTGGCAGATTTGGCAAGATGGACAAATTGGCAAACTGGCAATTCAGGCACGAGAGGGCTATCGACAAGATGGCGATACGGACACGCAGTCAGATGATGCGTGTGATGATACTTGTCAAAACACAGAACAAAACGGCAGCGAGCTATCCCAATGAAGATTAAATTTTTCCAACCTTTATCACTTGTTGCTGCTTTATTTGGCTTAAGTGGTTGTGTTGCAACTTCACCCATGGCGACAACCACAGCCAAACCTGCCCAAGAGGCACTTATGCAGGCGATGGCAGCTCAAGCCAGACAGTCGTTTGGCTACCGTACAGACTTTTATGTCTCTAATAGCGTGCGTGAAAATGCACTGGCAGCGGCAACAGATAAGCAGCTTACCGCCAGTGCCAATATCATGCAATCGTGTGAAGATAGCCATGATGTCGCCTACATTGCCTTAACCAAAAAACTGATGGCAGAGCAAGATGTGGCAGCAGAACAGGTGGAGCAAACAGCGGAGCATCAGCGAATTAAAGAAGAATATTTGCAATGCATTGCCGATCAACAAGCGATATTAAATCAAGGGATTGAGACTTTTGATGCGGATAAATTTTTTAGTGAAAATAAACAATTAGATGCCAAATCCCAGATGGATTTGCTATTTGTACAGTTGCGTGAACAAATTAACCAAAATGATATTGTCAAAAAAGCCAACCAAACCGTTTATGAGCTTGAGCATGATGGCAAGCACACCACCCTTGAGGTCAAAAAAGCAAAATTATTGCGTACCTATCTATTGGAGCCAAGCACTTTGTCCATAGCTGGCAATTATCAACCGATGCTTGGCATGATAAGCTTCTTGCCTAGCTTTGGCTATCAGACACGCAATTTTACTGCGTATGCCAACCAACCTTTGTATCTGGATCTAAAAAAGGGCGTACTGTATCTTTGGGCGGATAATTTAGCCATGCTTTATAGTGAGACATTGGATAAGGCAATGGGCAACCAGTGGCAGAATAAATGGCTGGCAATTAATCTAAATGATGACAGCCTGCCAGACAACTTTGGCAATCATTTATTAAAAATGATATTAGATGCCAAAAAGCAGAGTTTTTTGAGCCTGCCTACAGATACTTTTGATTGGGTGCAAGCCGAAGCTGTTTTGGCAGAATTGGTTGCAGATGATTTACCCGATGAAGCAAAAAAACGCATAACATCAAGCCCAAAAATTATCCGATCGTCTGCCAATGCACAGCAGTTGGCGTATGCTCGCTATATTTTTGTTGATACTTTATACCAAAATATCACCAGAGAATATCCCGAGCTGACTTCTTCGGTTGCTGATGGTGGGCGAAGCATTGCTGATGGCGAAACTTTAATTGAGCTGGTTAATACCAATCAAAGCACCGATGAGCCAGTAGAAGGCGAGTCGATGGAATCCATCCGAATAAATGCCAAGTTGCTTGTGCAGTTTTTGCTCAATATGCTACAACAACTTAGCAGCGACTATCAGTTGCAGTTGCGGACATCGCCAGATGCAGACTTGCCATCGTATCAGCCCTTTTCTTATTATGGGCTTGCTGGCAATCGCATTAATTGGATTTATCAGCGACAATATTGGAAAAACCCTTTGATTCGTGGTAATGATGAGGCGACTGCCAAGCTCAAAATAAGCCAGCCCTTAAAAGTTGATAGCTTTACCAATATTGGCCCTGTGCAGACGAATTTATTTGACAGGCTGCCTGCTTCGATGCGAGAGCCTAACGCCAGCAATACCATAAACTTTATAGAATATAATAAAGACTTGGTAGATAAACTACAAAATAGTAATGATAAATACCTAAAAGCAATGGTTGCTCTTATCATGGGTCAGTCTGGGCAGGCAGAAGATGATTGGTATTTTGATGAAGACAATGAGGATGGTCAAGAAGAGGACAATCAGGAAGGTGATGATAATAAAGAACAGTGATGTTGATTTGCTTATAAGATGGTTTTTAATTGATTTATAAGCAATCGTCAATATTGAATTTATTATAAATTGATAAAATCGGTTGCGGTATGCTAATTTATCAATCGGTTGTGATTTGTGATACAATACTTGCATGATAAATTTGGCGATGTCTGGGAAAAATATGACAACAAATAATGATGACAATAACCAGCATATTTTACTAAAACCTTTAAAAATCAAAGATTTGCAAATTACAAATAGATTGTGGGTGGCACCGATGGCAGGTGTTACTGACAATCCCTTTAGAAGATTGTGCAAGTCATTTGGTGCAGGTCATGCTGTCAGCGAGATGATTATTGCTGATACTGCATTATATGCACGCAAAAAGTCCTTGTATCGTGCCAATTTTGAGGGTGAAATTGCACCAATTTCGGCACAGATTGCAGGTGCCGAACCAGAAAAATTGGCTCAAGCGGCACAGTTTCAGGTTGCCAATGGGGCACAAATTGTTGATATTAATATGGGCTGTCCTGCCAAAAAGGTCTGCAAAAAATTGGCAGGTTCGGCATTATTGCAAGATGAGGATTTGGTAAAACGATTGCTGGATGCGGCGGTGGCAGCGGTTGATGTGCCAGTTACTCTAAAGACACGGTTGGGTTTTGCCAATGGTCAGGAGAATATTTTGTCCATTGCCAAAATCGCCGAACAGGCAGGCGTGGCAGCCATCGCCATACATGGACGGACGCGAGAGGATTTTTATACAGGGCAGGCTCGCTATGAATTAATTAGAGAAGTTAAACAATCGGTAAAAATCCCCGTGATTGTCAATGGAGATATTGACAGTCCTCAAAAAGCATTACAGGTGCAAGCCATGACAGGGGCTGATGCTGTAATGATAGGGCGAGCAGCACAAGGAAAGCCGTGGCTATTTCGGGATATTGCTTACTATGCTCAATCAGGAAAAATAGCACCAGAGCCGACTGTTGCTGAGATTCGTCAAGTGGTTCTGGCACATTTAGATGAACTGTATCGCTTTTATGGGGAATATTCAGGCTGTCGTATTGCTCGCAAACATATTGCGTGGTATACGGGTGGTTTGCCAAATTCCAACGCCTTTCGTGAAGCGATGTATGCCTGTCAAACCACCGATGAGCAATATAGGGTCGTGGAAAAATTTTTAATAAAAACTGAACAAATATCACCATAGCAGCTGGTGAAGATGAGCTGTTTTAAATAAATTCAAAAATTTCTGCTTTGTCCAAACGAGCCTTGGCTAAGGTTTTGTTATTGTCATTGTTGCTGGCATAGCCAAGTGCGACCAAGACAGAGCTTTGTAAATTTTGCTTATCAAATTCAAATTCTTTATTTAGTAATTGTTTATTATAACCACCAATTGGCGTAGCATCAACGCCAAGCAGTTGAGCGGATAACAGCAGTTGCCCTAAGGCAATAAAGGTTTGATTTTCCGCCCAGTGAAAAAGCGTATCAGCATCAGCTGTTAGCTGCGATATGTAATGTTGGCATAGCGTCAGTCTGGCTTTCATGATGTCCTCACTGGCAAATCTGCCACTGTCTTTTTCTGCCTGTAGCACACGCATGAGATGATCTTGGTCGATGTTTGTCCGTGTGCAAAAAATAATCACATGAGAGCAATTGTTTATTTTTGCTACATTATGTTCGTCGCCATCAATCATTGATTTTATAATTTTTTCTTTGGTTTGTGCGTTATCTGTAACAAAAAATCGCCATGGCTGGATATTGATTGATGAAGGACTAAGCCACAACATTTGTAATAAATCATCAAGAGTTTGTGCATCAATTTTACGGTTGGCATCATAGGATTTGCAGGTATAGCGTTGCTGTGCATAAATGACAGGATTCATAAAATCTCCGTTGTGCTATTCATTTGGCGTGTATCAATCGCATCAATGGTGGCGGTGGCGGTGCCATCTTGTAATGTGATTTGAATCTTTTGCTTGGGGTATAGTTGTGCAATATGTGCAATGTTGCAAGCAGATTGTGATTGCTCATGAATGATGGCATAGCCTTTTTTCAGGGTTCTCTTGGGGTGCTGAATAAGAATCAAACTCTGTAAATATCGGCAATTATTTTTTAATTTTGATAAATAATCAAATACAATCTTGTGTTGGTTGAAATATCGAAGATTGTTGATTTTTGCCTGTGTGGTAATAGCTTGGGTGGCAGCACGAGTGCTTGTCAGCAGGGTGTTGAGTCGATGAGTTGTCTGACTGCAATGATGCTTTGTGCTGTTTTTTAGATATTTATGCTGGTGCAATAGGTCTTTTTTTGCCAAACTGATGCTGTGTGTGCTATTTAGGCGAATGCGTTGTAATTGTTGCTGGTTGTCTTGACTGGCTTTGGATAGTTTATTTTTGCTAAACTTGATTAGCCTGGCCATTGCCACAGTTGCTTTACTGGTCATCTGCACCAGATGTGATTGAATTGCCAAAACCAGCTTGGAAGGCGTATCAAAGCGAGTGTGTGCTACTTCATCTAGCAGTACCAAATCTCGCTCATGGCCGATGCCTGTCCAGACAGGTACTGGCGATTCGGCAATAACAGCCGCCAACTCATAATTATTTAGATAAGCTAAATCACCAACAGCACCGCCACCACGAATGATTGCAACCAAATCAGGCAGTGTGTTGTGGTTTTTTTGGAAGCTGGCAAGGCTGGTTATAAAGGTGGTGCGGATTTCATCAGCGGCACCGTTTCCCTGAAAAGTAGCATGGTGATAAGAAAAAAAACAAGCCTTGGTAGCTGCCAGTCGGTCAGCCTCTGCACGAAAATCACCCAGTCCTGCTGCTTGCTCTGGAGCAATAACCAGCACATGACGAATATCAAATGGCAGTGGGATTTGTTTATTTAAATTTAACAATCCAGATTCGTGCAGGCGATTTTTCATGGCTTGATAGGCGGCTGCCAACTCGCCAAGCGTATAATGCGGATCGATGTCGCTGATATTTAGGCTAAAGCCATATTGAGCGTGAAAACTTGCTGAGCATTTTAACAGTACGCTTGTGCCTGCTTGTAGTGTTTGGCCTGTTGCGGCGGTAAATTTTGCCAAGACGGTTTTGGCACGAAAACGCCACAAAGTCGCACGACAACTTGCGGTGATGTTTTCTTCGTCATCGGTTTCTGCCAGTTCAAAATAATAATGCCCACCTTTGCTGTTAATCGCTCGAATCTCAGCACGCACCCAAACTTCATGATCAAAATAATCATCAAGCACTAGCTTGACGGCGGATAAATAGTCAGACAGTGCCAATTGTACGCCAGTCAAATCAGGTGGTGATTTGGCAAGTTCTTGCTCAAAGTCGGCGGCGATTTGGCGATGTTTTTGTTCAATGGCATCAGCATCACTGCTGGCTTGGCTAAGTGCAATGGCACGATCTGCGATAAAATTTGACATGGCTTAACTTGCTAAAATAATACTTTATTTTAGCAAAATGGCTCAATGTTTGGCAAGAATTGCCACCCCAAACCAGTCGGGGCAGCAAATGGGCTTATTTTTTGTTGCCAGTGGGTTTTTTGGCTTGAGGTGTTTTTTGCACAATTTTGGCAGAAGCAACTGCCAAATCAGTGCGTTCGTCCATTTCGTACAATGCACCAGCACGGCCAACAATCAGCGGGTCGATATTGCCAATTTGACCAGAGTCTTTGTTTTCGTAGGCTAATTTGTTCAGCACATAACGCATGGCGTTAAGACGGGCACGCTTTTTGCAGTCTGATTTGATGACAATCCATGGTGCTTCGGCAGTGTCGGTATTAAAAAACATTGCCTCTTTTGCCAAAGTGTAATCGTCCCATTTGTTCAATGACGCTTTGTCTACAGGCGACAGTTTCCATTGTTTTAGTGGGTCGTTTTCGCGGCTGGCGAAGCGAGCTTTTTGCTCCTCACGGCTGACAGAGAACCAGAATTTTACTAAATGAATGCCAGATTCGACCAAA
This sequence comes from Moraxella cuniculi DSM 21768, assembly GCF_900156515.1. Classification (GTDB taxonomy): domain Bacteria; phylum Pseudomonadota; class Gammaproteobacteria; order Pseudomonadales; family Moraxellaceae; genus Moraxella; species Moraxella cuniculi. The sequence continues at coordinate 78,491 of NZ_FTNU01000006.1, forward strand.
TGTTTCTCAAATTCAGGCACTTGACGCATAAAAGTACGATATTCTTCATCGCTACAAAAACCCATCACACGCTCAACCACCGCACGGTTGTACCATGAGCGGTCAAATAAAACAATCTCGCCTGAGGTTGGCAGATGTTGCACATAACGCTGAAAATACCATTGCCCACGCTCTTGATCTGTGGGTTTTTCTAGGGCGACAACACGAGCACCGCGAGGGTTTAGATGCTCCATGAACCGCTTGATGGTGCCACCTTTGCCAGCAGCATCACGACCTTCAAAAATAATCACCAACTTTTGCCCTGTGGCTTTGATGTGTCGTTGTAATTTTAATAGCTCAATTTGTAGTTTATACTTTTGTGCCTCGTAATTTTTGCGGCTTAGGCGGTGTTTGTACGGATAACCACCTTCACGCCAGTTTTCGGACAGTTGCGTGTCTTTTGATTTATCGGTGCGAATTTGGCTTGCGATTTGGGCAGCGGGGAGGTATTCTTTGAGCGTTTGACCGAATTCTGCCAATTCTTCTGGGCTGGCGTGTTCAAGCAGTTCTTCTAGTTGTTCGACTGTTTTTGCCATGACGGTGGTTTTGGTAGGCTTGGCAGGGGTTTTGGCGACAGGTTTGGTTTGTGTTGCTTTTTTGGTAGCGGGCTGCGTGCTTGCCGCTGTTTTTGTTGGTATTTTGTTGGTCATAAAAACTCCTTAATCACTGATGAAAAACAACAAAACCTTACTATCAATATGGTATCATGTCAGCCACTGACACGCAAGCATTTGCCACTTGCCAATCGCGACTAAGTTTATGAAAAAATGTGTGGTATTTTGATGCAGGTTTGTTATATTTGCCGACAAGTGATAAATTGCAAAAAAATTTTGAAAAAAATAAAAAAAGTTATTGACAGGGCAAAAATATCCTGTATAATACGCACACATAAGCCAGCGAGCTTAACCATACATGCCAGTGTGGTGAAATTGGTAGACACGACGGATTCAAAATCCGTTGCCCTTAAAAGCGTGTCGGTTCGAGTCCGACCACTGGTACCATAAAGAAAAACCTGTAGCCTAAGTTACAGGTTTTTATTTTTACCATTAATAAGCCATCGCACAGGTTTTGTTTGAGCAAGGCCTTGCTTAAAATCTTAGCAAAAGCTCTAAAGGGCAAATCACACAGCTTGACAGGGTGTTATTATGAAATGCCTTGCATATTTGTAAGTTTTTCTTAACATTTCTATTTGACTGGGCGGGTTATTGTTCCGCCCATTTTTCTTTATCCTTAAACATACATTCATCATACACGACGCATGAGCCGCATTTTGGTTGGCGTGCCATACAAGTGTATCGCCCATGCAAAATCAGATAATGGTGAGCGTCAAGCAGATATTGACTGGGAATGCGTTTAAGCAATGCTTTCTCGACCGCCAGCACTGTTTTGCCAGTGGCAAGCCCCGTACGATTGCCCACGCGAAAAATATGCGTATCAACCGCCATTACAGGTTTGCCAAATGCGGTGTTTAGTACGACATTGGCGGTTTTGCGACCCACGCCTGCCAGCATTTCAAGTTCATCTCTAGTCTGGGGAACTTGCCCATTGTGTTTGGTGAGCAAATCTTGGCAGGTTTTGATGACATTGGCCGCTTTGGAATTATACAATCCAATATTGCTAATGTATTTTTTTAGGTTATCCAAACCAAGATCGAGAATTGCTTGGGGGGTGTTGGCTACAGCAAAGAGCTTTTCGGTGGCGATATTGACGCTTTTGTCGGTTGCCTGTGCAGAGAGCATGACAGCAATCAATAGCTCAAATTCTGAGCTGTAGTTCAACTCGGTAACAGGATCTTTGATATGTTCGGCTAATTTTTGGAAAAATGCCAAGCGTTTTTCGGCATTCATTGGGCGTGAAGCTGGCGTGTCGGCAGTTTTGCTGATGCTTATTTTTTTGGGTTGGTTGCGTGTGGTTGTTTTCATTGTTAATTAATTTTAAAATATTAATGGGATTTGGTATAAACAATCTCAAAGATTATTTGGACTTTTCATCTTTGTTGTCTTTATCCGACCAGCCCTCAAGCCGTTTGATGATTTTGCCAAACAAAGTCGCTCGCTTGTATTCGCCATGCTTATTTTTATCGGCAATTGCCATGCCTGTCAATAGCTCAAGTGCTTGATTGAGATGATCGACGGCATACAGGTGGAATTTGCCAGCGTGTACAGCATCAATAATATCATCTGGCAGCATCAAATGTGGCAAATTACTGCGTGGCAAAATAACCCCTTGACTGCCGTCTAGGGCATCACGACACGCCTCAAAAAAGCCGATGATTTTGGCATTAACACCACCGATTGCTTGGGCTTGACCCAGTTGGTTCATTGAGCCTGTGATGGCGATATTTTGGGCAAGTGGTACATCAGCCAGTGCAGATAGCAGCACGCAAGCTTCGGCAAGCGTGGCACTGTCGCCATCAATTTCGCCATAATTTTGTTCAAATGCTAAAGAGGCACTGAAGTTCAATTCACAAAACTCGCTGAACAATGACCGCAACAATCCAGACATAATCAGCATACCTTTGGCGTGCAAGCTGCCACCCAATTCCACCTCTCGTTCAATGTCCAAAACCTCCCCTGTGCCAAAACGAGGGGTGATAAGTGCTGTTAAACGAGCAGGCAGACCAAACTCGCTGTCAGCATAGCTGATGATGGTTAGGGCGTTGATTTGACCAACTGCAGCACCTGTGGTGGTGATGAGTTGCTGACCGTTGTAAATCTCTTGCCAGTATAGCTGCTTGAGGTAGCTTGTGCGTTCTGTCATGTCGGACAGGGCGGTTTTGACATGCAGGGCTTTGACTGTTTTGGCATTGGACAAATTGGCTATGCGTGCTGACTCAACCAGTATCCCGAGCAGTCTGCCTGCGTGTAGATCCAGTTTGTTTTGATTATCAGTCAGTCTGGCAAGCTCATCAATAATCACCGCAAAAGCAGTGTTATCAAAGGCAGGAAGTTGTCGAGCTTTTATCATGTCGGCAATTTTTAGCACCATCATGTATTCGCTGGCATCATCTCTTTTGATGGTGTCATAAAAATCTGCACGAATCTTGAACATGCCATAAAATTCAGAATCCATTTCTAAAAGCTGATAATACAAAGACAGCTCACCGAGCAAGATAAGTTTTACATCAAGGCAAATACTGTCAGGCTCAAGCGACAAACTGCCTGTCAAGGTCAACATTTGCTCAAGGCTTGAAATTTTGATTTGGCCAGATTGCAGAGCTCGTTTTAACCCCTGCCATGCATAAGGGTGCTCTAGCAGATTTTCGGCTTGTAAAATCAAAAAACCGCCATTGGCTCTGTGCAATGCTCCAGCGCGAATCATACTGACATCGGTCAATACCGTACCAAGTTCGGTGGTGTATTCAATATGCCCAAGCAGGTTCAAGTGGGTTGGCAAATCCTCAAAAATAATCGGTGCACCTGCACCTGCACCTGCTTTGTGGCTGCTAATGATATTGATGGCATAGCGGCTTGGCACATCGCTTAATGTGGTGGGCAAAAAAGTCTCGTCATCGCCATTGATAATGCGTGCAACATTGTCAATCATATCCGCTTGCATGGCTTTTAAGTGTTTGATAACTTTCGCAAAATTAGCAAAATTATCGAGCAATGGGCGAAAAAGTGGCTCAAGCACTTTGCGTGCGGTGCTTTGATACAGTGCATCAAGCTGACTGTGGATATCATCTTCTAATTCTTCAATATACAATTCAGCTTGACTTAATTTATGTTGCAAAGTTGCCAATGCTTGCTGACTAATCGGCTGATTATTATCCAGTGCCACCAATTCAATACGACCATCGCTGCTGCTTTTTAGGCTAAGATTATGCAGTTTTGCTTCATTATCAATGATGGAAAATTGTTCATTTTGGCTGGTGCTGATTGTGGATTTGATGCGTCTGATTTGGTTTTGATGCACTTCGCCAAGCAGTTTGCTGCTCAACTTTTTTTTGGCAACTTGCCACAGCTTGTGTGTTTTTTGTTGCAAGATGGCAGCTGTGCCTGCAGGCAAATCAATGGCAATTGGGCGGCGAGCGTCGCCAAAATTATGCACATAAATCCAATCGTTTGGCGTTGGCATTGACTTGGCACGCTCCTTGAGCAGTCTTGTGATAAGCGTGCGTTTGCCTAGCCCTGTCTCGCCTGCGGCAAATACATGATAGCCTGCCGCTTGAATATCCAGTGCGGTGTTGATGTTCTTTAGGGCGTGTTTTTGCCCAAAATCAAGCTCAGGCTTGGGCAGGCTTAGGCGGCTTGACTTGGGTAATTTTGTGGCATCGGTGTGGCGTTTTAGAGCATCACTACTTAGTCGGTGCGTATTGGCAAGGGCGGTTATTTTCATAGATATTATTAAGCAATCGTGATAATTGTCTTTTGGTTTTAAAATTTTTTGGGCAAATTGTCATAAAAATCACTAAAAATCGCAAAAACACAACTTGCTCAAGCAAAAAAGGGTATTTTAGCAGATTAAAGCATGATAAAATAGACAAAACTTATGCAAGTTATGTTGATGGACTAACTTGTGTTTATTTTTATATTTTATGGTGGTAAGCATTTGCTATGAGTACAGCCGTCAAATTTTCAAAGATTTTGCATCAGGCACAAGCATTTGCCGATGAGATTCATCAGGCTGGGGCAGATCTTGGTGTGTCATTAAGCCAAAAACAAATCGAGCAAATTTTGCGTTATTTGGACGGCTTGCTGCTGTGGGGCAAGGCGTATAATCTGACCGCCATCACCGAGCCAAAAGAGGCGTTGGTGAAGCATATTTTTGACTGCATGGCAATTATCCCAAAGCTGCCATTTGCTGATAGTGTCTCGGTAAGATTGCTGGATATTGGCACAGGTGCGGGGCTGCCTGCGGTGATTATTGCAATTTTGCGTCCAGATTGGCAGGTGGATGCTCTGGACAGCAACCAAAAGAAAATCCGCTTTATTCGTCAGATTGTCAGTGAGCTTGGGCTAACCAATCTTACCCCCATTGCTGCCCGCATTGAGCATCATCATACTGACAAAGCTCGGCATTATCAGGTAATCACTTCACGAGCTTTTGCTTCGTTGGCTGATTTTGTGGCATTGGCGACTCCGTGCTTGGCAACAGATGGGGTGCTGTATGCCATGAAGGGCAAACCACCCAGCCAGCAAGAATTTACAGAGCTTGACGCTTGGCAAATTGAGGTCTGCACCATTGCTGTGCCACAATTAAACGATGATCGCTGCGTGGTTTATTTAAAACAACAAAGCAGCTGATTGCATTATCAATCTGAAATTTTATAACAACCAATACCACAAATAAGGTTTTATCATGGAAATTATCGCAGTCGCCAACCAAAAAGGCGGTGTCGGCAAAACAACCACAACAGTAAATTTGGCAGCGGCACTTAGCCTGATTGCCAAAAAAAAGGTGCTGCTTATTGACTTGGACTCGCAAGGCAACGCCACCACAAGTCTAGGCTTGGATAAGAATGCCCTGACCCATACGATGGCTGATGTGCTGCTGGATGGCGTGCCACTTGCCGATGCCATCATAAAAAGTGAGCAAGGGGTTGATGTTATCGGTGCCAACCGTGATTTGGCGGGGATTGATGTATCGCTGGCTGGAGTGTCGGACGCACCATTTTTATTGCGACAAGCCATCGCTGATGCCAAGGCAGCCAATCGCCTTGATTATGATTATATCATCATGGATTGTGCACCCAGTTTGAGCATGATTACCGTCAATGCGTTGGCGGCAACCGAAGGGGTAATTATCCCAATGCAGTGCGAATATTATGCTCTAGAAGGGGTGGCTGATTTGATTGCGACCATCGATAAACTTAAAAATATCAACCCAAATCTTAGTATTCGTGGCGTTGTGCGTACTTTATTTGATTATCGCAACACCTTGGCACAAGATGTCTCGGCAGAGCTGGTGCGTCATTTTGGCGATTTGGTATATCAGACCAGTATTCCTCGCAATGTCAGATTGGCAGAGGCACCAAGTTTTGGGCAGTCAATTTTTGGCTATGAAAAATCTTCAAAAGGTGCCATCGCTTATCATATGCTGATGAATGAAGTGGTCGCTCAATCCAAAGCACGCAACTTATCGGCATAGGAAACTTAAATGGCAAAAAAGCGTGGACTGGGAGCAAAGCGTGGTTTGGAGGCTTTGTTAAGTGGCACCAAAGTAGGACGGCAAGTGGTTGATGTGATTGATGATGCCAAGGCTACTTTGGCACAGCCGTCAGATTATTCCACCCAAGAGCAAATCACAGCCGAAGTGCCAACTGCGATGGCAAATCCACAGCAGTCATCGGCACAGATACCAGAAAATCAGCCAGCTGATGTGGAACAGTCAGACGAGCCGTCAGATGATATGGCAGCTTACCAAAACTTGGATAATCACCATGCCGATATGGCTGCTGAGCGTGGCGATATAATGGCTGCCCATGAATTGTGCGAATATCAGCGGCGAGAAATTGCGTTATTTTGGCAATTTGGCTTGGCAGATGCACAGCAAAATTAATCATCATTGGTGTGATTTATGATGATGACTGGGTGTTAATCAAATGCAAACAAAATGGAAAATCTCATGAATAAAAAACACGGCTTGGGCAAGCGTGGCTTGGATTTGTTATTAAAAGATGTCAGCATCGAAAGAGAGGTGATTGCAAGCACCCAAGTGGCGGTACAACAAACGCAAATAGACGCTGATACGGCAGTGCTAAATCAGGCGAGTGCTTCGGCTGATGATCTTGGTAAATCTGCCAAAAAATCCACCAAGCATGAAAAACGCAAAAACGACAAAGCTAAAAAAGCCAAAAAGTCCGCCCAGTTGCCACAACAAACACCAACAGGTGAAAAAGTTGCCTTGGTGCAGATTGCCACCAATCGCCTACAATCGGGGAAATATCAGCCACGCCGTGATATGAACGAAGAGGCGTTGAACGAGCTTGCCTTATCCATCAAGCAGCATGGCATCATGCAACCAATCGTGATTCGTCCGCTCTTATCAGCTGAACAAAAAACACATGCCGATATCACGCATGAGATTATCGCAGGTGAGCGGCGATGGCGTGCTGCCAAATTGGCAGGTCTTGAGAGTATTCCTGCCATTGAGCGTGTGTTGTCAGATGAAACGGCGATTGCCTTGGCATTGATTGAGAATATCCAGCGTGAGGATTTGAATGTGCTAGAGCAGGCACAGGCCTTGCAACGATTTCATACCGAGTTTGGCATGAGTCATGCGATGATTGCTTCTGTGGTGGGTAAGGCTCGCACCACAGTGTCAAACCTTATGCGACTCAATCACCTGCACGATGAAGTCAAGCAATATATGATAGATGGCGTGATGGATATGGGGCATGCACGAGCGTTGTTGTCGCTGTCTGATGCCCAGCAGCCCATCATCGCCAAAAAAATTGTCGATGGCAACTTGACCGTGCGTGATGCCGAACGCTTGGTAAAATCAATCCTAAACCCTGAACCTGCCAACAAAATCGAACCTGATTATGAGATTTTGGCATTAAGCCAGCAAATTTCTGATGCACTTGGGGCAACGGTGAAATTAAAACAAGGCAAAGACGGCAAAGGCAGTGTGGAAATTTTCTTTTATGACAATGATGAATTGACCGCACTGATTAATAAACTGACCGCCAATGATTGAGCAGGGTGATTGATTGATTTGGTGATTATAAATTAATATTAAACAAACATTCATCATATATAAATAAATTACGATGAAAAAAGCAGAACTGATATTGACCCAAGCGTGGCAAAGGCAAGCATCGTGGTTGATTGGACTTGCTCCCTTGTCTTGGCTGTATCACGCAATCAGTCGGTTACGCAAATGGCTATATCAATCAGGCAAATTACCCGTCTATCGTGCATCTGTGCCTGTGCTGGTGGTGGGCAATATCACCGTTGGTGGCAGTGGCAAGACACCACTGATTATTGCCTTGGTTGAGTATCTGCTGACCCAAGGCGTGCAGGTTGCTGTTATTAGCCGTGGTTATGGTGGTGATACAAAAACCATGCCAAGACTGGTTCTGCCAACCAGCACGCCGCATGAAGTGGGTGATGAACCATGCCTGATTGTCCAAAGCCTAGCCGCCAAAGGGCATATGCTACCAATGGCAGTGGGTGCCAACCGTGCTGCCACCATTGACTTGTTGCTTGCCAGTTTTCCGCATATTCGCCTGATTGTAAGCGATGACGGGCTGCAACATTATGCACTGGCTCGTGATGAAGAGTGGATTGTGGTTGATATGATGCGTGGTTTTGGCAATGGCAAATTGTTGCCTCAAGGGTTTTTGCGTGAGCCGATTAATCGCCTTGAGGGTGCGATGGTTGTTTATCACCATGCCAACAAAACCAAGCCAGCCAGCGATAATCAGCCAACCATGGTGCTACAAGCAGGAAAATTGGTAGCCTTACAGCCAAGCAATCAGCCACCGCCACAGGTAGGCTCAGCGGTCTATGCTGTCAGTGGCATTGGTTATCCTGCTCGCTTTTTTCGCACCTTGACCGAGCTTGGTTTTGATGTTGTGGAGCGTCCCTTTGGCGATCATCATGATTTTACCATTGACGATTTAATGGGATTGGACAAGCTGCCGATTATCACCACCAGCAAAGATGCGGTAAAATTACGCCTGCTTGCCCAAGGCAATCCATTGCCAATTTTTGCCAACATTTGGGTGCTGTCCGTTGAGGCAAAATTGTCGCAGGCAGTGTATCAGGCAGCCGATCTTTTGATGACAAAATATTGCCCAACTTCGCCATTAGATGAGATGGTGCATGAGTATTGATTTGATAATTTTAATAAAAAATATTGAAAGTAAATTTATATAAATAGACCACTTGGAAATAGCATGCAAAAAATTCACCTAGTTATCCCAGCTCGTTATCAATCAACTCGCCTGCCTGCCAAGCCGTTGTTGCCAATTCATGGCAAGCCGATGATTCTGTGGACTGCCGAGAAGGCAAGGCGAGTGAGCTTTGCTGACACTATTTGTGTGGCAACCGATGACGAACGCATTTATCAGACTTGCCAAGAGGCGGGTATTGATGTGCTGATGACCGATACAACGCACCCATCAGGCACGGACAGATTGGCACAGGTGGTGACACAGCTGGGGTTTGCCGATGATGATATCGTGGTCAATGTGCAAGGTGATGAACCGCTGATACCTGTGTTATTGATTGAGCAGGTGGTGCAGTTACTGCTTGCCAAGCCTGAGTGTGCCATGGCAACTTTGTGCGAACCGATTATTGATAAAACACAATTTTTGCAAACTTCGGTTGTCAAGGTGGTGCTGGATAATGCCAATCGTGCATTGTATTTTAGTCGATCGCCGATTCCACATTGGCGTGATGGAACAGATGATTTTCCGTGGCAGGCATTGCGTCATCTGGGATTGTATGCTTATCGAGTGCGTACACTGAAGGCTTTTACCAAGTGGCAGCAAGGCGTGCTTGAAAAACTTGAAAGCCTAGAGCAGCTGCGTGTGCTGGAGCATGGCGAGCAGATTGCCTGTGAGATTGCCAAAGTGCAACTGCCAGCAGGGGTGGATACTGCCGAGGATTTGCAGCGGCTTAATGCCATGCCTTTGACGCAATTATTGGCTTATTGATTATACAGATGACACAGCAATTAACCACGCAGGCGTATTTTGACCAAGTACTGCCATGGCAAAAGCAAGCATGGCAACAGCTAACTGGGCAGTTTGAGAAGCACAAATTGCCACATGGCTTGCTGGCAGCAGGTCAGGCTGGTATCGGCAAAAGGGCTTTTGTCTGGCGATTGGTGGCGTATTTATTATGCCCAAATCGCAGCTTGGCGGGTGCTTGTGCAACTTGCCAGAGTTGCCACTGGCTGACGGCACAGACGCATCCTGATTTGATGGTATTGCCAGCTTCGGCACAGCTTGGCGATGTGTATACTGGCGATGGTGTTGGCATTGATGACATTCGGCAATTGCACAACTACAGCCAAAACAAGGGGCAGGGTGTTAAGGTTATTGTTATTGACCATGTTGATAAATTAAACATTTCCGCTGCCAATGCGTTATTAAAAACCCTAGAAGAACCTCGTGATGGCGTGTTTTTGATACTTATCACAGATTTTGTCGCCCAAGTTTTGCCAACCATAAAAAGCCGTGTGCAGACCTTGCCTTTATCCATCATCAATCATAAGCACGCCATGGAATACCTGTGCGATTTTATGTCAGATAAACAAGCTGCCATGCTGCTTGCCATCAGTGATGGGGCAGTTTTGCAAGCCAAAGACATTGCTAGTGCGGATTGGTTTGGCAAGCGAAAACTCTGGCTACAAACTTTTGCAGCATTGCAATCAGCCATGCGTAGCCCCAGTGCTGCCAGCAATTATTGGCAAAAAGCCCTAAGTTTGTCCGATTTTTTGACACTGTCCTTGATGATGTTGGCGGAGCTTCGCCGTGTTTGCCTTGATTTGCCTTGTTTGCATGCAGATTTGGATACGCAGGCAATTTTGGGTCAGCTGCCGCTTGATTGGCAGACGCTTGAGGATTTGCAAGCGGTGTGTGATGATGTCAAAATCTCCATGATGCAACATGTACAAGAAAAACTCGGATTTGAGCGGCTAATGCTTGCCATGGCAAAACCTGCAACCGTGTGCTAAGGGCTTAAGATTATCTTATTGAGAATTATTATCTGTTGCGGTTTTCATGGTATCTTGTCTGTGGTACAATGTGCCTTAAGTATAGATTTATCGGTTGATGCCGTGTTGCCATTTATATTAATGTGTGGATAATAGTAACAAGATTGCTCAGTCATGATGTCATTTGTAGCCAAATTTTTGCGTCAATATGCGTTGGTTTTTGCCATATTATTGCTGTGGCAATTGGTGGTAGCAATCGGTATTTTGCCTGATTATCTACTGCCCAGCCCTTGGCAAATCATACAGGCACTCATTGATGATGCTGCATTGCTGGCTGATCATGCCAAATATACGCTAATAACTGCTTTTATTGGTACAACAATTGGTCTCTTGCTGGCTTTTGTTTTGTCTATTGTGATGGATTTATCACGCAATTTTCGCCAAAGTGTCTATCCGCTGATTTTGCTCAATCAAACCATTCCGACCATTGCCATTGCACCTTTGTTGGTTATTTGGCTTGGTTATGGGATTTTGCCAAAAGTGGTGCTGGTGGTGCTGTCGGTGTTTTTTCCGATGACGGTTTCTTTGCTTGATGGTTATCGCTCGGTGAGTACCGATGAGCTGAACTTATTTCGCTCAATGAATGCCAGCACTTATCAAACTTATCGCCATCTAAAAATTCCAGCGGCGATGGGGTATTTTTTCACAGGGCTAAAAGTTGCTTTAAGCTATGCATTAATATCGGCTGTGGTGGCAGAGTGGCTTGGTGGTTATTATGGCTTGGGCGTGTACATGACTCGTGTACGCAAGTCCTATGAGCTTGACAATATGTTTGCGGTAATTTTTTTAATCAGTTTTTTGACTTTGCTGCTTATTGCTTTGGTAAAATGGCTACAGCGGCGTGTTTTAGCATATAATTACAAGGAGTAATACATGAGAAAATTTCGTTCATCACCCATCTTGGCTGTGGCATTTTTGGCGGTTTTTGCTTTGACTGGTTGCAGCAAGCAAGACAGCACGGCAAAAGAAGATACACCGCAGTTACAAGAGCTGATAATCGCACTTGATTGGGTGCCAAATACCAATCACACAGGACTGTATGTTGCACTTGATCGTGGTTATTTTCAGCAGGCAGGATTTGATGCCAAAATTGTCCAGCCAAGCGAAGACAGCACCTCGACACTGGTTGCCAATGGACGAGCTGATTTTGGCGTATATTTTCAGCCCAATATGGTCAAGCGATTAAACAAAGGCGAGCCAATCACCGCTGTTGCTGCCATCACACAGCACAGCAGTGCAGGGCTATTATCACTGGCTTCGCTGGGTGCAGAGTCGCCACAAGCATTGGCTGGCAAGCGTTATTCAACTTGGGAAGATCCTGTTGATGACGCTGTGGTGGCGGAGATTGTTGGCACGCCATTGGTCAAAATCCCTGGAGAATCTACCGATGCAACCACCGCCTTGCGTATGAATCAATTTGACTACATTATGGCGTATTATAGTTGGGACGGTATTTATGCAGGCATTAAAGGCGTGCAGACCAACTTTTTTTATTTAAAAGATGCAAACCCTGCCTTTGATTATTATGCACCGCTGCTGATTGCCAATAGCCAATCGCTCAAAGCCGAGCCAGAAAAATACAAAAAAGCATTGGTGGCAATCAAAGAGGGCTATCTGTACGCCGCCAAAAATCCCGAACAAAGTGCTGATATTTTAATCAAATACGCACCAGAAGTGAACAAAGAGCTGGCACAAAAAAGCCAAGCCTACATTTCCAAGCAGTATCTGGACGAGCAAGGCGATTGGGGACGGTTTGATTATCAGCGTTGGGATAGATTTTTTCAGTGGGTATATGACAAAGGCTTAAGCGAAACATTTGTTCCGCAGGCAGGTGTTAGCAATGATTATTTGCCACAATAATTATCGCTTATGATATTCATGTCAGCAGATACGGTTGCCAAATTGCAACTGATTGACATTCATCATGATTTTGTTAGCAAAAATCAACGATTGCCACTATTTGATGGGATTAATCTGACGGTTGATACGGCAAAAGTGGTGGCAATCATCGGTGCAAGCGGTGTTGGTAAGACAACCTTGTTTAATATCGCTGCTGGCATTTTGTCGCCCAAATCAGGGCAGGTGCGTATCAATGGGGCAGATTGTACAGGTGTTGCAGGCAATGTAGGCTATATGCTACAAAAGGATTTGCTGCTGCCCTTTAAGCGAGTATATGACAACATCGCTTTGCCTTTGGTGCTAAAAAATACCCCAAAAGCCCAGATTGAGGCGGCGATTTATCCTAGGCTTGCTTTGTTTGGGCTGGAAAAACTTGCCATGAACTATCCCCATCAGCTGTCTGGCGGACAAAGGCAGCGAGCTGCTTTGTTGCGTACCTATCTGTCAAATAATGAGCTGATGCTGCTTGATGAGCCATTTTCGGCATTGGATTTTGTTACCAAGACAGAAATGTATGCTTGGTTTCATAATTTTCAAAAAACACAGAATTTAACTTGTCTTATCATTACTCATGATATTGACGAGGCGATTTTGCTTGCTGATGAGATTTATGTGCTAAAAGGCATGCCAGCGAAGTTCACGCATCACTTCTTGGTACCGCAGCAAGCAGAATTTCAGCAGTCGGTGGCGTATTTGTCCCTAAAACAAGCCATCTTATCAGCAATTTGCCAATGAGCTAATGTTTTGGAATTGTTGATAAGCGTGCCAAATGTATTGTTATCTCGGCACAAAAAAGACTGGATTTACCAGTCTTTTAACAAAGAAAGTATTGATAATGCTATATTTAATCAATGCGTTCGATGGTAACATTACCAACATTGCCTGTAATGCCAATGGCTTGAGCAGCCCCATAGGATAAATCAAGTACACGATTGGTTTTTGGGCGGTCGTTGATTTTGACAACAACAGATTTGCCATTATCACGGTTGGTAACACGCACATAGCAGTTCATTGGCAATGAGCTGTGTGCTGCAGTCAGAGCGTTCATGTCAAAAGTTTCGCCACTGGCGGTTTTGCGACCATGAAATTGGCGACCATACCAGCTGGCGATACCTGTTTGTTTGAATTTGTTTACCGTATTTGAGGCGACTGTGGTTAGCCTGTCAAGCACGGGCGTGTCATCGTCTTTTTTGTCGGTATTTTTGTTGGCAGATTGGGCAATCAGAGGGCTGTTGAGTGCCAGTGAAGAGGGCTGGCGTGCTGATTTTACCAGACTTGAGGCATTATTGTGCTGTGCTGTCAGTTGCTCAAGCACGCTGTCAATATTGCCATTGTTATTGGCTGATGCACTTAGATTGATGCCAGTGCTTAGGGTGAATCCTGTGAGCATCAATAAAGTCTTACTTACTGTTTTCATGATTGCCTCTATAGTGTTGAAAGCTCTGGGGCTTTGTTTTGTATTTATGAAACAAAACAAAACAAATGCTCCAAATCCAGCGAGTCCTTGCTGATCAGAGTCGCTACTAGTTAAGTAATCAATACCACAAAGTATTAATTTAGGTTAAAAATTTATTAAAAAATAATAAATTTCATCAAAATAACTTATTGGCACAAAATGCCGATGTCTTATATTAGCACTATTTTGATAAAATACAAGTGATTTTGTGCAATAAAATGGTAAAATTTGCTTATCTTTTGAGCAAAATCGTTATTTTTTGACAAATTTCTCAAAAAATACCGCCTTTAAAAAATTCATGCAGAAAAATGCCAAGCAAAGTTCAAACATGATACAATATAATACTACATGAAACATGGCATAAATAAGATGGCAAAAATCAGACATGGGCGTGGCTTTGGGTATGATGATGGGGCAAAAAATATGAGCATGGCTCGCCAATGTGGGTGGCTTTTGATGGGGCTGATTGTCATGCCTATCATTGCAGGCTGTATGGCGAAAAAACCAGCTACCGCACCATCGACTCATCATGCAGCGAATGCGGTTGGCAAAAATGCCAGCATTGACCGCAAGGTCTTTGATGATACGCAAACCATGCAAGCTGATAAAGTTGGCAGTGATGAGCATTTTCGCCAGTGGCTTGCGGCACAAGCAGGCAGGCAGCAAGCCATGCTGGAATATCAGCAGTTTTTGAATAACAATCTTAATGCAACCATGCCTGCGATGGCACAAATATCAACGACAGCACGCTCTTGGCAGACTTGTAGTGATGAGCCTTATGCCATACCGCCGCGACAGCTTTGGGATTATTTGTTGCCAACGCTGACAGTGTATAATAAGTTGATACAGCAGGGCATCTTGCCAAAGGATAGTAGAATTCGCTCTGTGTATCGGCATGGTACGCTCAACAGCTGTGCAGGAGGTGCAGTTGGCAGTAAGCATTTGCTAAATGCTGCAATAGATATTGAGGTGCCATCATCAATGAGCACGCAGGCAATGGTTCGGCTGCAAGATGGTCTGTGCCAATACTGGCGTGATTATGGTGAACAGTGGCAACTGGGTCTGGGGTTGTACGCCACAGGGGCGATACATTTGGATACGCAAGGATATCGCAAATGGGGCATGCAATTTGCTCAAGCAGGCTCTGTTTGTCATGATTTGAGCAATCAATCAGCTTATAATTAAGCGGCTATAATTAAGTAACTATAATTAAGAAATTTAGGAATTTGACAAGCTGGCAATCATGATCCACCTGACCACAAACAGCACACAAACAGCCATCTTGGCTCATCAGCACAGTCGCCAAATCTTGCAGCAGCTGGGCATCGTCCTATGGGTGGACAAAAACCGCAGGGTGCTAACTTTGCCTGCTGCTACTCAGCCTGCAGTATCATTGGCGGATAAACCAGCCAAGCAGCACACCAGTCAATCGGATATTGTCAGCAAAACAGACAGCCAGCGTGGAGATGTCGCAAATGTGCCACCTGTCAAACCTTTGGTACAGATTGCCAGCATTCCCCATCAAAGCACACAAGATAAGCACGCCAACCAAACCAAAGTAGCATTGCCACTGCCCAATCTGCAAACTTCCCAGTCAAGTCAGCTTGAGATTCGCTTTCAGATACAGGCGATGGCATATCGTCAGTGGCTGATAATGGTTGATGTGGATAGGCTGGATATTGCAGGGCGTGAGCTGTGGCTGTCTTTGCAGCGGGCGATTGGGCAGGCAGCACAAATGCATGGACTAAGTTGTATGGTTAAAAAACTAGACTATCCGCCTTTTGTTGATGACCCCAATGCCAATTCAATCTCAATGGCAAATACCAGCCTAAAGGGCTTTATTTTTGGCTGTATGCGTGAATCGTTGGGGCTTAGGCATATTGCACCTTTGACCAGCTTGCCTGATTATTTAAACCTGCAAAATTTATATCAGCTTAAGCTGCATCAGTCGCACCAGATTGAGCAAATGTTACTTGACAAAACAGCAAAGCAGCGATTTTGGCAGGCATTGCACAGTTCTGATTAGGTTTATCAAGATTGATGAATACAGCTGGCTGTGAGCATCGGCAAGGTGGTGGCTAAAAACGCCTAAGAAATTTTGTCGTCAAAATGCTGTTGCATGATATACTAAACCATTTTTGGACTTTTGGAGATGATTTATGACTCGATTTGCAAATTTTTGTGCAGGGCCTGCCAGTATGCCCACGGCAGTTTTGGAGCGTGCCAGAGATGAAATGCTAAACTGGCAAGGCTTGGGAGCGTCAGTGATGGAGATTAGCCATCGAGGCTCACACTATACACAATTGGCCGAGCAGACCGAAGCCAATTTGCGTCAGTTGATGAATATCAGTGATGATTATGCGGTGTTGTTTTTGCAAGGTGGGGCGGCATTGCAATTTTCGGCAGTGGTATTGAATTTGCTTAATAATGGTACGGCTGATTATTTACTGACTGGTGCATGGTCGCAAAAAGCCTATCAAGAGGCAAAGCGTTATGAGACGCTGGGTTTGGGTAAAATCAACCTTGTTGCCACAGGTGGCGAGGCAGGCTTTGTTGATGTGCCTGATCGCAGTCAGTGGCAGCTTGATGATGCGGCAAGTTATTTCCACTATTGCCCAAATGAGACAATCCATGGCGTGCAGATGTTTCAAGTGCCGCAAGTTGATGCACCCATCGTTGCTGATATGTCCTCTTGTATTCTGTCTGAACCGATTGATGTCAATAAATTTGCCATGATTTATGCAGGTGCTCAAAAAAATATCGGTCCTGCAGGGCTGACTTTGGTCATTATTCGTAAGGATTTGCTTGATAGGGCGTCTGCATACTGCCCAGCTGTGATGAATTATCAAAACCAGCTTGACAACGGTTCAATGATGAACACGCCTGCAACTTATGCTTGGTATTTGGCAGGATTGGTTTTTGAATGGTTGCTTGAGCAGGGCGGTGTTGAGGCGATTGCCAAGATTAACCATGCTAAGGCCAAAACACTGTATGATGCCATTGATGGCAGTGATTTTTATAGCAACAAAGTCAATCCAGCGTATCGTTCTATCATGAATGTGCCATTCCAATTGGCTGATGATGCTTTGGATAAGGTATTTTTGGCAGAATCTGAACAAGCAGGATTGCTCAATCTAAAAGGTCATCGTGTGGTTGGTGGTATGCGAGCAAGCATTTATAACGCCATCACGCTTGAGCAAGTTCAGGCATTGACAGCCTTTATGGCGGAGTTTGAACGCAAATACGGCTAAGCCCATGATTGTTGCCGCCCAAAACAAGCCACGCCATCGTCTTGGTCGCTGGCTTGTTATTTGTATGATGCTCATCACCCCTGCGTGTCGCCAAGATACGGCAGGGTCTTTGGCTATTTCGCAGGGTGATGGTCAAACCCAAGCTGCGGCAAGCCAAGAATTTTTGACAACATTGTCCGCCGATACCCTTGGGGTAGAGCGTAAAAATAGCCACATCAACCAACAAACCATCACGCAAACAACGCTTAGCATCAACAATACTGCCAAATACAGCACGGCGACACACTTGCCGTATGCCAACCCAGATGCACCCAAAGGTGGCGTGCTGTCCATGCCTGCCATCGGTATGTTTAATAGTCTAAATGGTTTTATTGACACAGGTATTGCTGCCACAGGGACTTTTTATTTGTACGATACGCTGATGGCAGGTTCGCTTGATGAGGTGGGCGTGCTGTATCCGCAGCTTGCCGAGAAAGTTACCTTCAGTCCCAATGATGACAGCTGGATTATTTACCACATTAATCCAAAAGCACGGTTTTGGGACGGCAGCCCAGTTACCGCCCATGATGTTCAGGCGACTTATCAAGCAATTTTGAGCAAAGGTCTAATGTCTTGGCGTGCTTTTTTGTCAGGGATTGTCGCTGTTGAGGTGCTTGATGATTATCGCGTGAAATTTTATTTCAACCCATCGTCAGCTGGCGATTTGCAAAGCACCGTTGGGCTTATGCCAATCTTTGCAAAAAAAGACATCATCACAAGGTTTGATAAGGTTAGCCTTGAGCCGTTGATGGGCAGTGGGGCTTATCGGTTACAACTTGCTGAGCCTTCACGCCGTGTGCGTTATGTGCGAGATGATGCCTATTGGGGGCGTGATCTGATGGTTAATCGAGGTCGTTTTAATTTTGATGCCATTGAATATGTCTATTTTGCCGATGAGGCGGTGGCGTTTGAGGCTTTTAAGGCAGGTGCGTATCGTTTTCGTATCGAAAATGACATTAAACGCTGGGCGACTTTTTTGCCAAAAAATCAACCAATCAACAAAGTTGCCATCAAAAACACCAACCCTGTGTTGATGCGTGGTTTGGTGATGAATCTACGCAAACCGCTATTTGCTGATATCAGGGTGCGGCGAGCGATGAATTTGGCATTTGATTTTCAGTGGAGCAATCAGCAGCTGCTTTTTGGTGAATATCAGCGGCTTAATAGTTATTTTTATGGTTCGCCATTGCAAGCGGTGGGCAAGCCTGATGCCAAAGAGTATGAGGTTTTGTTAAGCCTGCCTTTAAACAATGATGAAAAATCTGCCCTTAATGGCGTGCCAGCTCAGCCAGTATCAGCAGGTGATGGTATTAATAGAGCCAATTTATTGGCTGCCAAATCCTTGTTGCAACAGGCAGGATTTGTTTATCAAAATGGCTGGTTGTATGACAAAACAGGCAAGCAGCTAAGTGTAGAGATTTTGGTGGCTGATGATAAATATCAAGCAATTTTATTACCATATCTTAACAATTTAAAACGACTTGGTTTGCAAGCAAAACTCAAACGATTGGATAAGGCTAGCTATATCAACCGCAAGCGTCAGTATGATTTTGATATGATTATTGATGAGTTCATGCAGGGCAATGCCCCAGGTGTGGAGCAGAGTTACCTGTGGGGTAGCCAGTCGGCAAGGCAGGTGGGCAATCAGAACACCATCGGCATACAAAGTGCAGCAATAGATGAGCTGATTGCTCGGCTTGTGCAGGCGGATAATCGTGAGCAGATTGTCCTGTACACAAAAGTCTTGGACAGATTGTTATTGGCTGGCGAATATATGGTTGCATGGTACGGCAAAAATAGCACCGATGTCATGTATTATCAAGGCTATCAGCACCCAGAGAAATTGCCCAGTGCTGCTATTGGGCTGGATTATTGGTGGTACCACGCACCAGACGAGGTAAAAAAATGATGCATAAATACCAAATTCATGCCATTCGGGCATTGCAGGACAATTATATTTGGGTGATTTGTCATAAGAATCAAGCGGTCATTATTGACCCTGGTAGTGCTGATGAAGTAATTGAATTTTTTAATAAAAATAATCAATATCAGCCCATCGCCATCTTAATCACCCATCATCACCACGATCATACAGGTGGCGTGGCACAGCTTATAGCAAGCTATCCTGAGTGTAAACTCTACGCCCATCAGCAGCATGGGCTTGATGGGGCAAACAGCGTCAATGATGGCGATGTGCTGGGTTTATTGGGGCTTGATTTTGTGGTATGGCAGACAGCAGGGCATACGGATAGTCATCTTAGCTATGTTGTCAGTATTGATGGCAGTTATCGGATATTTTGTGGCGATACGCTGTTTAGTGCAGGCTGTGGCCGTATCTTTACAGGGACTACTGAGCAATTGTTTGCCAGCATCAGTCGTTTTGCGGTGATGCCAGAGGATACCCTGTTTTATGCCGCCCATGAATATACTTTAGCAAATCTAAAATTTGCCAGCATGATGGCAACTGATAATTATCAAGAGTTTATCCAGCAATATACTAAGCAGATAAGCCAAAAAATCCTTGATGGGGGCATAAGCCTGCCAACTTCGCTCGCCAACGAACGCAAAATCAATGTATTTGTGCAGGCGTGTGATGAGCAATTGGCAAAGCGACTGGCCGACAAGCATCGGCTGATGGACAATACACCACTTGTGGTATTTGCATGGTTGCGAGAGCAAAAGAATCAAGCCTAAGATGGCTTGATTAACGAAATAACGGCTGTGGTAAAAGGTTTTTTAATTTACACTTATCTATTTGAATCGGGTTTGTGGTAGAATACAGCGGATAAATTGTGCCGAATATCAAATAAACCGCTTGTTGTTTTGCTGTGTGATAAAATTTAAAACCTAGGCTATTTTTAATTATTTTACAATAAGTTATCTTTTATTTGTCGCACAGATATTGGGTAAAATCTTAATCAATTTCAGGAAAAATAATGAGTCTGTTGGCATTGGTGGTTTTGGCATTTTCTATGTCCATGGATGCGTTTTCGGTAGCGATTGCCAAAGGTGCGACATTGCGTTCGGTGAGTATAACGCAGGCGATGAAGCAGGGGTTGGTCTTTGGTGTTGTTGAGGCGATTGCACCGATTATTGGCTGGGCGTTGGGTCAGGCGGCTCATCAGTGGATACGGGCGGTGGATCATTGGCTTGGCTTTGTACTGCTGACGCTTTTGGGCATACGATGTATTTATAATGCACTGACAAATGATAGACAGCAGGAAGTTGGTAAAAACCTTGATATCAGCATGGATAATGAACAGGTCGCTGGTCGCAATAGCATGTGGCTATTTATTACAGCAATTGCCACCAGCATTGATGCTACAGTGGTGGGCGTTACACTGGCATTTTTGCAGGTGAATATTTGGCTTGCAGCTGCTTTGATTGGGCTGGCAACCACCATCATGGCGACCATGGGGCTGTATCTGGGGCGACAGTTGGGCGATAGATTTGGCAAGGGGGCGATGATTGCAGGCGGGGTGCTGCTTATTATCATTGGTTGTTCGATTTTGTACAGGGATTTGATGGCTTAATTTATGCGTTATTTGTTCAGTCGCTTGCTTTTGATGTTGCCCACACTGTTTGTGATTTTGTTGATTAATTTTGTGGTGGTGCAGATTGCACCTGGAGGGCCTATTGAAGAGCAGCTTGACAAAATTGCCAGTGAACAACAATCTCTAGCCACGCAAGGATTTGCATTGGCGAACCTGAATTATATCGGCAGTGCTGGTTTGTCTGATGAGATGCTTGCGGAGCTACAGACGCGTTTTGGCTATGATTTGTCAGTTGCGGAGCGTTTTTGGCAGATGTTAAGTAGGTTTGTGCAATTTGATTTGGGCGAGTCATTTTTTCAGGGGCAGTCGGTGATGTCTCTGATTGCTACAAAATTGCCAATCACGATGCTACTTGGGACATTAAGCCTGATGATGATGTATGCCGCTGGGGTGATGATTGGGCTGTATAAGGCGAGATATCATCGGACAATGGGTGATTATCTGACTACTTTTGTGCTGGCAATTTTACACGCACTGCCCGTGGTGGTTTTGGCATTGTTTTTGCTTGTGCTATTGGCAGGCGTTGGTACTTGGCAAATTTTTCCTTTGCAAGGCGTGGTGTCGGATAATTTTGCTATGATGAATTTATTTGACAAGGCAAAGGATTTGCTGTGGCATTTGACCTTACCTGTACTGGCAAGCAGCTTAGGTTCTATCGCTGGCATTGCTTATTTGACCAAATTTGGTCTGCTGGCTGAATTTGACAAGCCCTATGTGCTGGCAATGCGTACGCGAGGCTTGCCATTTTCACGCATTATCTATCGTCAGGTGCTAAAGAATGCTCTGTTGCCAGTTGTGGCACAGTTGCCGATGGCGGTGGTGGGCGTGCTGTTCACGGGAAATTTGTTGATTGAGGTGATTTTTGGCATTGATGGCATTGGGCGACTTGGTTTTGATGCCGTTATGCAGCGTGATTATCCGCTGATGTTTGGTATTTTGTATGTTTTTACACTCATCTCCATGCTGACCCAGCTGTTGTTTGATTTATTGTATCATTATCTTGATCCTCGTGTTGATTTTGCCCATGTTGGTTGATAAGGTGTAAGATGAGCAAGCAAACAACAGGACACAGACGGCAAAAATATTGGCAACGATTTTGTCAGCAAAAGCTGGCACTGATATCGCTGATACTGTTAATTATTGTGGTGGTGATTGCCTTATTTGTGCCGATAATTGCCAATGATAAGCCAATTTTGTTGCGTTATCAGCAACAGTATCTGACACCGATTTTTTATGACTATCCCGAGACACGCTTTGGGGGTGAGTTTGAAACCACTGCCAATTATCAAGACCCTGCGGTGATGGCATTGATTGAGCGTCAAGGTACTGTGCTGATGCCGCCGATTCGCTATGGCGAGCAGACTTTGGTGCTTGATGCTGCGATGCCGCACCCAGCTGTGCCAAGCAGTAAGCATTGGCTGGGAACTGATGCAGTAGGGCGTGATGTTGTGGCACGGATATTGTATGCATTGCGAACGGCGTTGTTGTTTGGTTTTATGCTGGCGATTGTTGGCGGTGTGATTGGAGTGCTGATTGGTGCTTTGATGGGGTATTTTGCTGGCGTGGTGGATTTGCTTGGACAGCGGTTGCTTGAAATATGGATCGGCTTGCCGCAACTGTTTGTGATGCTTGCTTTTGCCAGCGTGTTTGAGCCATCGGCTTTTGTGTTGTTTTTACTGCTGCTTGCTTTTGGTTGGTTGAGTTTTGTGCCTTTGGTGCGGCTGCATTTTTTGAGTATGCGTAAAATGCCTTATGTGCTTGTTGCTCAAAATTTGGGCGTGCCAACACGCGTGATTATGCGTCGCCATATTTTGCCAAGTGCTTTGTTGTTGGTATTGTCGCAGTTGCCATTTGCCATTGCGGCAAATATTGCTGCATTAACCACATTGGATTTTTTGGGCTTTGGCTTGCCTGTAGGCTCAGCAAGTCTGGGAGAGCTGCTGGCACAGGGCAAGAATCATCTGGACAGGCCGCATTTGGTATTGTCAAGTTTTGTGGTATTGTCCGTGCTGTTATTGTTGTTGATTTTTGTTGGTGAGGGCTTGCGAAATGCACTTGACCGAGATCGCTAGTCCGCCATGCGTCTTGTCATTGGTAAATCTTAGCATTTGGTTGCAATCTGATGACAAGCCTGCCTTGCCATTAATCGAAAATCTGACACTGCACCTGCATTCGGGCGAAGTTTTGGGCGTGGTGGGAAGATCAGGTGCGGCAAAAACAACGCTAATGCTATCGTTGCTTGGCTTATTGCCCCAGTCTTTTGTGCTGACGGCTCAATCTGCAACCTTTGCTGGTGCTTCGCTACCGATTGACAAACAAGGTGATGAGGCGGCGTTTTTGTCGCTGCGTGGCAGAGGTATTGGTTACATTTTTCAAGAACCAAAAGCCGCATTTAACCCTCTGCACACAGTTGCCAAGAGTTTTGATGAATTGTATAGACAGCTTGGCTTACCAAAAAAACAACGCAAGCAAGATATGCTTCATTGGTTAAGATTGGTACGCCTGCCAAATCCTGAACAATTTTTGCACCGCTATGTGCATGAATTATCAGGGGGTGAGGCACGCAGGATAAGTATCGCACAAGTACTTGCTTTAAGACCAAGGCTTGTCATCGCCGATGAGCCAACGGGTGCTTTGGACAGTCAATTAACCGATGAAATTTTGGCACTATTGACCGATTTATGCCGTCAAAATGACACGGCACTTATTTTGGTCAGTCATGATTTGCCAAGCGTCATGACTCATTGCGATCAGCTTTTGGCATTGGCACGCACAGATGATAACTGCCATCATGCCATCGGTACGGTGCAAGATTTATCCAATCATGCCATTGTTCGGCAATTATTGGCGGTGGATTATGGTACGCCCACAACGCCGAGTATCAACAACACTGAGCAAGCGGTGCTGGAGTTACAGCAGGTTGCTGTCGGTTATCGCAGATTTTGGTGGGGCATCAAGCAGGTGCTGTCAGGGATTGATTTGCAGCTACAGCGTGGTCAAATTATCGGCATGATGGGAGCGTCAGGCATTGGCAAAAGCACTTTGGCAAAGGCGGTGCTGCAGCTTGACAATCGGCTAAAGGTGTCAGGATTGGTGCTAATTGAGGGCAAAAACCCCCATCGGCTGGGTGCTGGTAGCTTGCGGCAATTGCGTCGCCGTGTGCAACTTGTCATGCAAGAGGTGAAGGCAAGTCTTAACCCTGACTTAACAATTCTTGATAGTCTGTTGGAGGCTATTGCTGCAAATGATAATCAAGAGCCAACTTCGGAGCTGGCATTGATTGACGAATTATTGGCATTGTGCGGCTTGTCAAAACAGCTATTGTGCCGCTATCCTGATGAGCTATCAGGCGGTGAATGTCAAAGAATCTGCCTTGTGCGAGCCTTGCTTGCCAGACCTTCGGTATTAATCTTAGACGAGCCAACAGCAATGCTTGATAGAATTTCTATTGCCAAATTATTAGATTTGCTTAAAAATATCAACCAGCAGTATGGCACAGCGATGTTCATTATCAGCCATGATAAAGCCATGCTGGAGGCGATTTGCCATAAAATCATGGCTTTGGATTAATTCATTTTCTGACAATCAAAGAGCGGCAGTGAATTTGTAGGCATTAAATTGCTGAGCGATGAAATACTTCACGAAGCTCAAAACTGCTGTGCAATTGACTGACACCATCAATTTTACTTAATTTATGTAATAAAAATTCTTCATAATGACGCATATCTTTAACCAGCACCTTGAGCAAAAAATCCTCGCTACGTCCCGTAACAAGGCTGCAACTGACAACCTCGTCAAAGCCTGCAATCTGTTGCTCAAACTCCAAAAATCTCTCGGGGGTGTGCTTATCCATACTCACCGCCACATAGACCGATAGCGAGTAGCCCAGTGCGTTTGCATTGGTGCTGGCATGGTAGCCTGTGATAATGCCCGCCTGTTCAAGGCGTTTTATGCGGCGAATGGTGGGCGTGGCGGACAGATTAATTATCTCGCTGATGTCGGCGACTGCCAAGCGGGCATTGCTGGTTAGCAGGCGTAAAATTTTGCGGTCGGTCGCATCAAGAAAAAGTGCATTATCCATAAACAAACTGCCAATTGTCAAAAAATGAGTTGTTTTCGCTATATTTTAACAAAATATTGGTAAATTTCACCAAAAATTTAGAAAAATAATGCTAATTTGGGCAAAAATCGCTATAATTTTTTGTTATGATAATGATATATTGATTGCTGGCTTGGATTGCCAAAAAATTGACGAATTGTTATTTTGGTCATTACCAGCTTGTTTTTTGAGTATTTGGAGTTGTTATGTCGCAGCGTTTGCCAAAAAATCCCGCTTTTGATTTTCGCAAATATCAGCCTTTTGCCTTTGCACCAAAGCTAAATGACCGCACTTGGCCAGATAAACAAATTACACAAGCACCGATTTGGGCAAGTGTTGATTTGCGTGATGGCAATCAGGCGTTGATTGACCCGATGAATATTGAACAAAAGTTAAAATTTTTTAAACTATTGATTGATATTGGCTTTAAGGAAATTGAAATTGGCTTTCCTTCAGCGGCTCAAGTGGAGTTTGACTTTACACGCCGCTTGATTGAAGACAATCTTGTGCCTGATGATGTAACTTTGCAAGTTTTGGTGCAAGCACGAGAGCATTTAATCGATCGTACTTTTGAGGCACTACAGGGGGCGAAGCGTGCGATTGTGCATGTGTATAATTCAACCTCAAAAGTGCAGCGTGATAAAGTTTATCAGTTGGATAAAGAGCAAATTAAGCAAATTGCCATCAATGGTGCAACAATGCTCAAAGACAAGGCGAAAAATTATCCAGATACCGAATGGGTGTTTCAGTATTCGCCAGAGAGCTTTAGTCAGACTGAGACTGATTATGCGGTTGAGGTGTGTGATGCGGTATGTGAAGTATGGCAACCATGGCTGGGTCAGGCGGTGATTTTGAACTTGCCTGCAACTGTTGAGGCCAGCACACCAAATGTCTATGCTGATCAGGTGGAATATTTTTGCCGTCATTTAAAGCATCGCAAAGATGTCATCATCAGCCTGCACACGCATAATGATCGTGGCTGTGCGGTGGCAGCATCAGAACTGGGGCTGATGGCAGGTGCTGACCGTATCGAAGGGACACTGCTTGGCAATGGCGAACGCACTGGCAATATGGATATTTTGGTTATGGCGATGAATCTGTATACGCAAGGCATTGATCCTAAGCTTGATTTTAGCCAAGTCAGTGAAGTGGTGCAAATCGTCAGTGAGTGCAACAACTTGCCTGTGCATCCACGCCACCCTTATGTGGGTGAGTTGGTGTTTACCGCCTTTAGTGGTTCACACCAAGATGCCATCAAAAAATCGCTGGATTATAACGAAAAACATCAAGAGACGGACAATCACTGGGATGTCGCCTATTTGCCCATTGATCCAAGCCATATCGGGCGTGGTTATCAAGATGTTGTGCGTATTAATAGCCAGTCGGGTAAGGGCGGTGCGGCGTATATTTTGCAGCGTCATTATGGCTTTGATTTGCCACGCTGGACGCAGATTGATTTTGCACGCGTGGTGCAAGCCCAAGCTGAAACGCTGGCACGAGAGCTAAAAACCGAAGAGCTTTTGGATATTTTCACCAATGCTTATCTAAGCCAAGATACATTCCATTTGAGTGATTATACCATCAGCAATCGTGGTGGCGAGGTAACTTTTCAGGGTCAGGTTGCCTCACCCGAGCAGGTATTTGAGGTCATCGGACAGGGCAATGGTGCGTTGTCGGCATTTATTGATGGCTTGGTAAAAGCCACAGGCAGACAAATCCATGTAACCAATTATGCCGAACACGCCATTGATAGGGTCATGCGTACAGATAATGAAACAGGCAACCAAACCAATGCAGCGGCAGCAGCGTATATTCAACTGGCGGTTGATGGGCAGATTTATTCAGGCATTGGCACTTGTAACAGCACCGTATCTGCCATGTTAAAAGGTGCATTATCCGCCTTGGCTCAAGCATGGTAATCTAAAAAGTGCAGCTTAGTCTGCACTTTTTTATAAGTTTTTAACAAAGATTGGTTTGATTGTTAGCTTTGATCTTAATAAGAGTGTGGTACTTGATATTTTAATCAAAGATAAACAACCAACCAAGAAGTACTGTGAAAAGTGGTTGAATGGCGAAGTTTTCTTTAAAGATTTTGATACTAAGATTAAAAATTAATGTTTTATTGAGTGTATAGAGCATATTTTGCAGAATATTAAACGCCTTGGGATAATAATAAACAGCTAACAACAACTTACGAAGCTGACAAGATTAAAATCATTAGGATAAGAAAATGAAGAGAAATTTATACAACGACTGCTACTTATTTTTTAATGTGCTTTTAATATACTGTTCTTTTGCTGCATTGGTATAGTGTATTTTACCCAAACAGCGATTATTTCTGAATATGGATTGTGCCACTGTTACGGGTGGTTGCGGTTGTGATTGTATATTTTATTTTGTATTTTATCTATTTAGGGGTGGTGTATTGCATCAATAAACACATAGCAAAAAACTATGTGTAAAAAAAGAAAGTTTGCTATTTGCATTATTGGTCTTTTTTATATTTTTTCTGTTAAACTTATGGGAGTGTTTCAGTCTTGATTGTTTGACTATTTTATCAGACAAATAAAATTTGACAGCTAACATATAGTCAATAGATTTAAAAATAATAGCTTTAACAAAGACAAAGCGTTAAAAGAGTTAAATGTACACCTATATGATCATCGACCACAATCTTGATAGTTTAGATGATTTTTGGTAGGTTAGGTTGAATGATAACAAATCTTAAAGTTATTGCTCCTATTGACGACCCTAAGTCTACGCCCAGCACTCCCAGAAATCGTACCGCCGTGTCCATTTCTAAATCCTCCATTATCATGCACCATCCAGCCAAATTGATTGACTGTTGAGGTGGCTGGATTGCTTAGAGCAATATTTGACAAATGGATTCGGCTTCTTTGTTTTCTTGGTCTATGCCTAGTACTGCTGATAGAGCAAGTAAGGTTATGTCTCTTACTTGTTTGGTATAGCCTTGTTTTGTGAGATATTCATCAACCTTTGGAATGCTGTATGCTGTTATGCCACCTGATATTGCTCCTTTGATAGTACCTGTTGTTAGTGTTGCGATTATTGTGTGTAGTGCTATTCGGTAGACGCCAATAACGACCATAATGTTATCGTCCATGATGTATTGAATTATGATAAAATTGGAGGAATTCCTGTATTATTGAGATGTGTGTCTGTCAAGATTTCTGGCGGTAGAGAAAATATAATAAAATCTATGCCTATTAGTATTGAACAGGTGGCGGCAGCTGTTAAAAGCAATCCAGATTATAAAGCAGGAGCACCCATTTGTTTTGGTTCGTGCTGGAGCGGTTCTAGTGGTACTGCACAACAATTGGCCAATGAGCTTGGTGTTCCGGTTAAAGCTGTGATGTACTTGATGCCAGTGAGTTTGATCACTTTAGAATCAATCACAGTACATATTTTGCAGAGAAACAAAATCGCATTAACGGAATTGAGAATTTTTGGAATCAGGCAAAACGCCATTTACGCAAATTTAACGGTGTTCCCAAAGAACATTTTGGGCTTTATCTTAAAGAATGCGAATGGCGTTTTAATAACAATGACCTTAAACCTCAAATTTCCATTTTAAAGCAATTAGTTAAGGGTAGTTTGGGTTAGTCATCTAGGATGGTCCCTAAA
>NZ_FTNU01000004.1 GCF_900156515.1 Moraxella cuniculi DSM 21768
ACAGGCTGTATCTCTGCTGAAATTGCCAAAAATGACTGTGAATCAGCTGCCCTAGGTGCTATGATAGGTGAGATGTGGGCGGATAGAAAAATAGATAATCCAAACACATTAACCGACAAACAAAGACAACAAATCATCAATGAATCTCGCCTAGCTGCAAGCTTTGCTGCCTTTATCTTTGATAAAGATATCAACACCGCAGCAAATATGGCTTCTGAAGCGGTTAGGTGGAATTCTACCGCTAGAATTATGCTGGGGCATGAGTGGAATCAAATTACTGATGATGCAGATGGTACTTATGCTAAGGAGCAGCTACAGGCGATTAAAGATATTCCAGACAATCTTGCTGAATTATCAGAAAACATCACCTATTTAAAAAACAGCAATAATGATTTTATTATTTGTGTACGGACTACAACACAATCTTGCCTACCAAAACAAGGTCAAAGATACGCAACACAAAATGAAATCAGTGAAGGTTATAAAAACTTCATACTTGATATTATCCCAATCCCTGGCGGTACATCTGCAAAAGCGGTTGTTAAAAAAAGTGGTAGAGTAGTTTCTGAAGCGGTTGTAAACAAACCTGCAAACAATATTGGCAAAAATAATGCAAATTATCGCCGTGATCGGCATGAAAAGATTACTGCTAAAGGTATTCAGGCAGAGAAAGTAAATGAGCTTCGTAAACTATTTGATGAAAATAACGCAAGCAAAAGTATCAAAATTGGCAATAAAACACTGCATCAAGAAGCAAATAGTTCAGGATTAACTCGTATATTCAAAGGGGTGGGCGATGAAGAAGTAAAACGATATTTTATGGATCTTACTGGTCAGCCATTACCTCCACCAAGAAACATCCCAAATAAAGGAATTGTTTATGTTGCTAAAACACCGTATGGTAATTTTAATCTCAGAGTCTTTGCTTCAAGTGCTAACAAAACAGGCTCTGTTTGGACGATTGATATTCCAAGTGGTTTTGCACATAAGAGCAAAAGAACAGAAATTAAATTTTTAAGGAAATAAGTTATGATTCAGATTTCTGATGAATTAAAACAAGAAATCTATGACAGTGCAAAAAATTTATGGTTTTCTGCTTTATTTGATCATATTTCTGGATACATACCAGAAATCTCATTCGAAGATCAAAAAACTTTATTTTTTCAGCTGACCAAAGATGCTTTAGATGATGGCTTAATTAAGTTTGATGTACCTTATATTGAGGGTGTTCCATTTGAGAGAAGAGTTTGGGAAGCACCAACAGAAGAGATTATACAGTATCTTAAGGATAGTTTTCCGAAAGAAGCTACTGATGGGCTTGATGATGATGTTAATCTGTATTTCTATATATCCGCTCCGCCTGTCATGTGGAGACAAGATGATGGTAGTTATTATGGAAGTTGAAAACCACACCAAGAAGACTTTGACAGAGACTCTACAATGAATCGCGGTAACTGTCAATGACACTGGTATCATCAATAACAGCATACATAAAATCTCTGCTGGTTTAACAGGCTGTGTGGCAGCCAAAGCCAAAGGCGAGGCTTGTAAAGCAGGTGCTTTAGGTGCTATCATCGGTGAGATGGTTGGGGATTGGATGACAAATCGCTATCCAGCAGTCATGATTGATGGCAACCAAGCTAGGGCATGATTTGTTTGTAGATATGCAAACATCACAAACAAATCAGAGTTTTATTACCACGATGATGCTCAAACGCCACTCAAGCACAGGTTGATTGTGTGAAAGTCTCTTGCAAATTAGGCACGAGCCTGAACTGCCAAGTCTTTTAGGGCTTCTGGCGATGACCACAAGCCTTCTAGGTCATAAAATTCACGGGCTTGCGGTGTCATGATATGCACCACCACCGAGCCCAAGTCCACAAGCGTCCAATCGCTGTCCTTGTCGCCCTCACGACCAAGCGGTGCCAGTCCTGCCGCCTTGGTTGCCGCCCCAAGTTTATCCGCCAATGCCTTGACATGGCGTTTGCTTGTCGCATCGCAGATGATGATGCGTTCGGCAACTTCGGTCAAATGCTCAATCTCAAGCGTGGTGATGTTTTTGGCCTTCAAATCGTCCAGAGTTTCTATAATCAGTGCTAAAGTCTGCTCTAAAGTTAAAGTTGTCATAATTGTCGTTTTGATAAATTTATTGCAATCAAAAATTATAGCACAGTTAGCCAGTTTGGTATAGTTTATTTGTCAAGATATACGCCAGTACTTCATCATTGACCAAGTCGGTGGCTTGTTGCCAGTTTTGCTTGGCGATTAAGGTGCGAATTTGGCTTGATGACATGGCAGCAATCGGCGAGCTGTCCAAAAAAATGCGACCATTTTCTGCCAAGAACTGCGATAAATCTGTCGTGCAGCGTGCCATCAGCGATGCGTCAATCTTGTCTGCTGTGCCAATCCGCCCAAACGCCCATAATTTGACTGCATTGATGAGTTTCTCGTGGCTGTGCCATGTTGGCAAAGTGTGCAAGCTGTCGCCACCGATGACAAAAATCAGCACATCGTTGGGGTATTTTTTTTGTAATAATCGCACCGTGTCAATGGTATAAATCGGCGGTGTGCGTGCCAGCTCAGAATCATCAATACCAATCATGATACCGCTTGCAATCAGTGGTGTGATGGCGTGCTCAATCATATTCATGCGGTGCATGGCAGGTGTTGGCGGTGGTTTAAACGGATTGCCTGCGGTGGGCAGCAGGGATATTGTTGCTGGCAAGCCAAGCAGGCTTAATCGCCGAAATGCCGCCATCGCCATTTGTAGATGAGCATGATGAATGGGGTCAAAGGAGCCACCAAGATAGATGCGATAGGTCATTATTAATCCTAATAAGGCAGTGGATTGGCATCAGTGTAGCAAATTTGTCCGCCATTGATAATAGTCATTTGGTGTTTTGTTATACTGGTTTTGTGTTTTTGGTGATGGTTTTGGCGGTTTATTGCATTAATTTCTTGGTATAAGATGGCTGTGTTTGCCTTGTGGCATTTAAAATTACAGATTGGTGATGGTGGGCAATTTTGCCCAAAATATTTTAACCCAAGACGACCAAGTCATTTGAGATTTTGGTGAGCTGCTTACAATTTCTTAAGTTTAATTTTGCCCATTTTGTGCCATTTTGTCTTATAATAACTGTTTTTGTAGCCCAGCTATGCTCATGCTTACTGTCTGTTGATGGATTGATGGCGAATAAATCGCATGGCTGCTCAGGCTTTATTTTATCCAAAAAAGGCACTTTATGGCACACGACAAAATCAGTATCCGTGGTGCACGCACGCACAATCTTAAAAACATTGATGTCGATATTCCTCGTGATAAATTTGTGGTCATCACAGGTTTGTCAGGCTCAGGCAAGTCGTCATTGGCGTTTGATACGCTCTATGCCGAAGGACAACGCCGCTATGTCGAGAGTTTATCGGCTTATGCACGCCAGTTTTTGTCGCAAATGGAAAAGCCAGATGTTGATAGCATCGAAGGCTTGTCGCCTGCCATCGCCATCGAGCAAAAATCCACCAACCACAACCCTCGCTCAACGGTTGGTACGATTACCGAAGTGTATGATTATTTGCGACTGCTGTTTGCACGCGTGGGTGTGCCATATTGCCCAGAGCATAATGAGCCGATGGTGGCACAGACCATCAGTCAGATGGTTGATGGTGTCATGGCTTTGCCCATGGATAGCAAATTGATGATTTTGGCACCTGTGGTGCGTGAACGCAAAGGGGAGCATATCGCTCTTTTGGAAGGATTGCAGGCACAGGGATTTAATAAAGTTCGCATTGATGGCGTGGTTTATGATACTGATGAATTGCCAGCGTTGGAGAAAAATAAAAAACACAGCATCGAGGTGGTGGTAGACCGTTTTAAGGTGCGTGAGGATTTGGGCAATCGTGTTGCCGAAAGCCTTGAGGTGGCATTAAAATTGGGCGGCGATATTGCCATTTTGTCGCACATGGACGGCAATCCTTGTGGTGATGATGAGCAAATTTTGTCCGCCAAGCATTCCTGCCCTGTGTGCGATAAGGCGGTCAGCGAGCTTGAGCCAAGATTGTTTAGTTTTAATAATCCTGCTGGTGCTTGTTCTGCGTGTGATGGCTTGGGCAAGCGTCAGTATTTTGCTGCCGAACGCATCGTAACCCACCCTGACAAGTCGCTCAACCAAGGGGCAATCCATGGTTGGGACAAACGCCATGCTTATTATTTTGGTTTGTTATCTACCGTGTGCCGCCATTTTGGCATCGACATGGATAAGCCTTGGCAACAGCTTTCTACCAAAGAGCAAAGCGTGATTTTGCAAGGCTCTGGCAAAGAGAAAATTGAATTTAACTTCACCGATGAGCGAGGACGCAAAACCACCAAGACCGTGCCATTTGAGGGGATTTTGCCCTATTTGGAACGCCGTTATGCCAGCACAACCAGCAATTTGGTGCGTGATGAATTGGCACAATATCTGTCCGATACCACTTGTAATGCTTGTGATGGCGTGCGTCTAAATGACATTGCCCGCCATGTGCGTGTGGACAATCGCGTCATTGGCGAGATTATTCATTTGCCGATTTCAGAAGCATGGAATTATTACCAAAACTTAACAATAGAGGGTGCCAAGGGTGAGGTTGCCGACAAAATTTTTAAAGAAATCCGTGAGCGATTGGGCTTTTTGACCAAAGTCGGTTTGGATTATTTGACCCTTGCTCGTTCGGCAGAGACGCTCTCTGGTGGTGAGGCACAGCGGATTCGCTTGGCAAGTCAGATTGGTGCAGGCTTGATGGGGGTGATGTATGTGCTTGATGAGCCGTCCATTGGGCTGCACCAGCGAGATAATGACCGCCTACTATCCACTTTGACGCACTTGCGAGATTTGGGCAATACGGTGGTGGTGGTTGAGCATGATGAAGATGCCATACGCCAAGCCGACCATATCATCGATATCGGTGTCGGTGCTGGGGTACATGGTGGGCGTGTGGTGGCAGCTGGCACCGCCGAGCAAGTGGCAGCAACCGCTGGCTCATTAACAGGCGAGTATCTGTCTGGCAAGCGGTTCATAGCCGTACCAGAAGTTCGCCATCAGCCAAAAACACTTGAGATAAAAAAAGGCAAAAAAACCCACCGCGAGCCGTTGTTTATTGAGCTTGTGGGAGCGTCTGGCAATAATCTAAAAAATGTCAATCTGCAAATTCCCATCGGTGTGATGACCTGCATTACAGGCGTTTCTGGCTCTGGCAAGTCTACATTGATTAATCGTACTTTGATGCCACTGGCTGCCACGGCATTGAACCATGCCAGTACGCTTGTGCCAGAAAAGTATGAAAAAATCACAGGGCTTGAGCATTTGGACAAGATGGTAGATATTGACCAAAGCCCAATTGGACGCACGCCACGCAGTAATCCTGCAACTTATACAGGGGTGTTTACGCTGATTCGTGATTTGTTTACCCAGACAGTTGAGGCACGAGCAAGGGGCTATAAGGCAGGGCGGTTTAGCTTTAATGTCAAAGGCGGTCGCTGTGAAGTGTGCCAAGGCGATGGGTTGATTAAGGTAGAGATGCACTTTTTGCCCGATATGTATGTGCCGTGCGACGCCTGCCATGGCAAGCGGTATAATCGTGAAACGCTTGAGGTGCAATACAAAGGCAAATCCATCGCCGATGTGCTGGACATGACCGTTGAGGAGGCGTTGGCGTTTTTTGAGCCGATTCCTGTCATTTTCCGCCGTCTGCAGGCGTTGCATGAAGTGGGGCTGGATTATATTCGCTTGGGACAATCGGCAACGACTCTGTCGGGTGGTGAAGCACAGCGTGTCAAACTTGCCAAAGAGCTTGCCAAAAGAGACACAGGGCAGACTTTGTATATTTTGGACGAGCCGACCACGGGGCTACATTTTCATGACATTGCCAAACTTTTGCACATTTTGCACACACTGCGAGATCGAGGCAATACGGTGGTGGTCATTGAGCATAATTTGGATGTCATCAAAACAGCCGATTGGATTGTTGATTTGGGCTACGAAGGTGGCAGTGGCGGTGGACAAATCGTTGCCACTGGTACGCCAGAGACAGTCGCGGCGGACGATAAATCGCATACGGGCAGATTTTTAAGACCGATGCTTGAGCGACAAAATCCATAAAATTACAAAATTTGGCAAATTGTTTTGGAAAATTTGGCAAAGTTTGGTTATAATCAATCTTGTGAATGCTGATATTCACCACTGATTAACAAAAAAGGAAATCGTATGAGTGTCAATAAGGTAATTCTTGTGGGTAATCTAGGTAACGACCCAGAAGTTAGACAATTTGATAATGGCGGTATGCTTGCTACGGTCTCTATTGCCACCAGCGAACGCTGGACAGACCGCAATACTGGCGAACGCAAGGAGCATACCGAGTGGCATCGTGTGGTGTTTAATAACAAACTTGCCGAAATCGTACAACAATACCTGCGTAAGGGTTCGCAGATTTATGTTGAGGGTAGTTTGCGTACACGCAAATGGACTGACACACAAACAGGGCAAGAACGCTACAGCACCGAAGTGCGTGCTGATACCATGCAGATGCTTGGCACTCGTGGTGGCAATGGCGGTGGCGATTTTAATCAAAATGGTGGCTATGGTGGCTATCAAAACCAGCCAAATCACTATGCAGGGCAGGGTCAAGGTGGCTATAATCAAGGTTATACCACAAACCAAAATCAGGGCTACAACAACCGACCAGCCCAAAACAACTATGGCCATCAGCCAAATAATATGCCGTACAATAATCAGTTTGCGTCCTCGGATAATGCTCAAGCTGCTCCGATGAATAGCCGTGCTGATATGTCAGCACAGGGCAACAATATGGCACAGCATAACTCTTTTCAAAAACCAGCCGCACCGCCAGCTGACAAGCCTGTCATCTCGCCAGCAGCGGGTGTTGCTGATGATGATATTCCATTCTAATTGTCTGATGGGATCATTAAAAAACACAAAAAGACCTTGGGCAACAAGGTCTTTTTTTGTTGATTTGATAACATTCAACCCATGACAGGTTATGACAAAAAATCTTGTCAGCTGATTTGAAACACTTGGCTGTCTTGGGTGCAGTTTTTTGATGGCATTAAGGAGATTTTGGGTGGTTTAACAAGTGCAGTCTGGCAATGGGGCGGTCAAATTTATTTTGCAAAATTGATAAGTTTGATAATTTCCCAATGCTGTCCATCAGTCAGGCTGTAACACTGACCGATGGGCGATTTTAGATAAATGCGTGTGGCACAAACAGGCTGGTATCTTTGGTAATCAGCGTACTGTCCTCGCGAATGCCCATGCCAGCTGCACCATGACCCACCACCCAGCTGCCAACAACCGCATAGACTTCTTTGCCCTGATTGTTATGAAATTTTGGCAAAGGCTGCATGGCTTGATAAACACAACCTTCTTTGCCATATTGCCCATCGGTAGCAAGCAGTGAACCGTTGTGCTGCAAGCTGACATTTGCCCCCTCGCGTGAGAAAAAGGGTTTTTTGACGACATTGCCAGTTAATTGCTTGGCATCGAGGCTTGCTGGCAGTAGATTTGGGTGATTGCCAAACAGCTGCCACAGCACAGCAAGCATGGCTTTATTGCTTAGTAATAGCTTATAGGCAGGTTCGATAAATTGCGTGCCTGCATGAGTGATGTATTGACCAAAAGGTTCGTCAAGCAACCACTCCCATGGATACAGCTTAAATAAATGCGTGATGATTGTGTCTTTGGTGTCGGTAAATTTGCCATCGTGGCTACGATAGCCGATTGTACCAATGTCCAAATAATCCGTGCTAAGCCCTGCCTGTATGGCGACATCTTGCAGGTAGCGAGTGGTTGTCAAATCCTCCACGCTGGCAGAGACTGCCGCAAAATGCAGCGTGTGATTGCCAATGGTGTGTGCCAATTGCCCAAATTCTAGCAACAACCGTTCATGAATACTGTTAAACTGGTCGGCATCAGCAAGCATACCTGTTTGTGCCTGTAACCAATACCACTGGGCAACACTTGCCTCAAACAATGAGGTTGGGGTATCGGCATTGTATTCGTACAATTTGGGTGGATTGATACCATCAAAGCACAAATCAAAACGACCATACAGGCTAAATTGCTGATTGCGAAAACTTGACTCAATCAACGCCGCTGCATCATCATTAATACCAAGCATGGCATAGTCGCCTGTTTTGATGACATGGGCGATAGCCTGCAGATACATTTGGTGCAGCTCATTGGTGGCATCTTCGATGATGGTTATTTGTTTTTCGTTAAACAGATAACAAGCATCTTCTTGCCAATAGTTGCCATCAATGCTGTGGTAATCAAAACCAATACGAGCCATCTGCTCTTGCCAGTCAGGGCGAGCAGTAACAGCAATGCGTTTCATGAAGCTGTGCTGCCAGTTGCACTGCCTGTCTGTCCAAAGCCTTGACGAGTTGTGCCTGTTTTGTTGTCTTGGGTGGCTTGAGCCAGTGTTTGGCGATTGTTGTTTGCTGCTTGTTGCTGCGGATTTTGGGCTGGTTGCTGGGTGGTTGTGGGCGTTTGGGCAGTTTGTGAGGCAGTGGCGGTGGCTGCCTTGTTGCCAGCGGCTTTGCTGGCAATATATCCTGCAGCAGCACCAGCGGCAGCGGCGGCAAGCATACTGCCCGCACCGCTACCATCAGTTGCGGTGGCTTCACCTTGCTGCTCACCAGCGGCAGCGGCTTGAGCTTGAGCCTCAAGTTCGGCAGCCTGAGCTTGCAAGGCGGCAGCTTGCTCTTGCAGGGCTTGGGCTTCGGCACTGGTGTAGCTGGGTTGTTGTGATTGCTGGACTTGTTGTGTGGTTTGTGGCGTGTCGGTTGGCGAACAGGCACTCAACAGGCCAGCCGTACCAAGCAGCACCAAAGAGATGTTTGATGATTTATAAGATTTTTTGGCAAGGGTTGATTGTCTCATACGATTATCCAAAAGCAAATTATCCAAAAATACACGGAACAAAATCCAAGCCAATCACCGCAGCCTTAGCAGATGATGGCGTGATGTATAAACTAAGTGCATTATGCAGTTAAATGATAAATTTTGCAAGCCTTTGGCAGTCAGATGGATTATTCAGACTGTTGTGCTTGTAGGATAATGGCAAGCATGGTTGTGATGTGCTATAATAGGGCATTTATTAACGCTAAAACAGCACAACCAGCTAGGTGATTTATGCCAAAAGACACCCCAGCTTTGCACAACAATAATACAAATAATCAGCGTGGCGGTTTTTTTAATCGCCTGTGGCAAGCATTTTTGACCACCGTGGGAACGGAGCGGTTTTTTCAGATTTTCTCACCTTGGGTGAAGTATCTTGCCAGCATTGCTGCAGTGCTGCTTGCTGCTGGGCTGATATGGGGATTGGGATTTGCTCCTGCCGATTATCTACAGGGCAATTCATACCGTATTATTTTTATCCATGTGCCAGCAGCCAGCCTTGCCATGAGTATTTATTTTGCCATGAGCGTGCTTGGGGTGATTTTTTTGGTATGGAAAATCAAAACCGCCAATTTGGTTGCCCAAGCCATTGCTCCGATTGGCTTTGTGTGTTGCGTGCTAAGTCTTTTGACAGGCTCAATCTGGGGCAAGCCAACTTGGGGAACTTATTGGGTATGGGACGCACGCTTGACTTCGATGTTGATTTTGGCATTTTTGTATGCTGGGGTGATTGCTTTATTTGTCGCATTTGAGCACAGCAACAACCGAGGCAAGGCGGCGGCAATTTTGTCCATTGTCGGGGCGGTGAATTTGCCCATCATTAAATACTCGGTCGAGTGGTGGAATACGCTGCACCAAGGGGCGACTTTTTCCATCACCAATGCACCCAAAATGGACGCATCAATGTGGGTGCCGCTGCTGATTATGCTGCTTGGTGCTTATTTTTTGGTGGCGGCATTGGCAATTTATCGTACCAATTCGCTGATTTTGTTGCGTGAGGCAAATAAGGCATGGGTGCAGCGGCTGCTTTTGCGAGCCGATGGAGAGTGATAATGACACCATATTTTGCAAACTTTGCTGACTTTATTGCGATGGGTGGGCATGCCTTTTATGTTTGGCTGTGCTATGGTTTTGTATTTTTGGCGGTAGTTGGTATGATTGTTTATGCCAAAGCGGAACGCAATATGGTGCTAAAAAAACTAAAAAAACGCCAGTCAAATAAGCGATTAACCAACAAACAGCGTCGTACCAACTAGGCGAAAAAGGGGCAAAAATGAATACCGTAAGACAAAAAAAACTGATGTGGGTATTTGCCGTGCTGCTCGGTGCAGCGGTGGCGGTGGCGTTGATTTTGTACGCCATTGGTAATCAAACCGATTATTATTTTGACCCAACAGCAATCGCTGCAGGTCAGGCACCTGAGGCCAAGCGAATTCGTGCAGGGGGCATGGTGGTTGCAGGCAGCGTCAAGCGAGATGCTGCCGATCCGCTGAATATCCAATTCTCCATCACGGATTATAAGGCGACAGTGCCTGTGGTGTATCGCGGTGTTTTGCCTGACTTGTTTGCCGAAAACTCTGGCATTGTTGCCACGGGGCAAATGCAAGAAGGGGTTTTTGTCGCCAGCGAAGTGCTGGCTAAGCATGATGAGAATTATATGCCGCCTGAGGTTGCCAAATCGCTAAAAACCGAACACGCTGCACAAGGGGTTGATGTAAATAAAGAGCAGTTCATTCCAGCAACAACGATGAGCGAAATTGATCAGCGAAACAAGCAAAACACCCCAACAACGAACGATAAATAAAATATAAGCACAATACCCAAAAACCAAATGGGGTAGGCTTATATTGGCAGTCAAGCACAGATATTTCTGTGCTTTTTGTTTTGGCTGATATTGGCAGCTTGAGTGTGATTTGTAAAATGGCAGCTAAGCCTGCAAGTGGGGTAAATAAAGCCCATGGACTATCCGTTCATTCATCCTACTGGCAAGGGCTATGTGCTGTAGTAAGCGATGGCTATTGATGCGTCGCAGGTGGTTTGGTTGCCCATGCCTTGCTGACGGTGAATTGTGCATGACTAGAAAACTTACAATATGATTGCATGGCTTATCAATAAAAATACACCCCAAAGCAACGAAAAGTAACTTTGGGGTGCTTTCATACTTCACCAATTTGCGGGGGAGGGGAAGTTGAAAAATTTACCAGCCTTTTACGACACCATCTTTAAACTGCTTTTTGGCTTCGGCTTCTACTTCGTCAGTTTGG
Organism: Moraxella cuniculi DSM 21768; assembly: GCF_900156515.1. Taxonomy (GTDB): domain Bacteria; phylum Pseudomonadota; class Gammaproteobacteria; order Pseudomonadales; family Moraxellaceae; genus Moraxella; species Moraxella cuniculi. The sequence goes on from NZ_FTNU01000004.1 coordinate 11,210, forward strand.
TAGGCTTTGACAAAATTCTGAATCGCTTCAGAGTCTTTATTGTCCGTACGAGCCACGATGATATTAACATAAGGAGACTGTTTGTCTTCGACAAATACGCCATGTTCGCTGGCGTTTAGACCTGCTTGACCTGCATAGTTGTTATTAACTACTGCCAAATCCACATCGTCAATCGCACGAGCAGCCACAGCAGTGTCCACTTCTTTGATTTTTAGATTTTTTGGATTTTCGACAATATCAAGCGTGGTGGACAGCAGGTTGTTGTTGTCTTTTAGTTTGATTAGTCCTTGTTTTTCAAGCAAAATCAACGCACGAGCCAAGTTTGATGGGTCATTTGGCACAGCAACGGTAGCACCATCTTTTAGTTCGCTTAGGTTTTTGATGGTTTTTGAGTAACCAGCCAAAGGATAGACGAATGTATTGCCAACAATGGCAAGGTTATCCAGACCTTTTTTGGCGGTATCTTCGTCAAGATAAGGCTTGTGCTGCATGGCGTTGGCGTCCAAATCACCATTTGAGACAGCGGTGTTTGGCAGAGCATAATCATTAAACTCAACCAATTCAACAGTCAGGTTGTATTTTTCTTTGGCAACCTTACCAGCAACTTCGGCGACAGCTTGTTCTGGCCCTGCCATTACGCCAACTTTGATGGTTTGTGCCGTTGGGTCTGTTGCTGCAGGGGCTTCGGTGGTTTGTGCAGGTTTGTTGCCACAACCAGCCAAAGCAATGCCTGATGCCAAAGCACAGATACCAAATAACTTACCAAAATTCATGGTGAAATCCTTAAAAATGTCTGAATATGCCACACAGTTTATAAAACTTGGACGATAATTATTGGTTATTAAACCACAAAATATCAGCCAAGGGCAAGTGTTTTCATCGGCAAATTATGCCTAAACTTATGAAATTTTTTCACAAAGAGATGAGCCAAATTCACCATCAGCGATGATCGACTTTTGTTGCGATAAAATCACCGATTTTTTGGAAAATCATCACGATGGCAACGATGATGATGGTAGAAATCCATTTGACATAAATCATATTGCGATGCTCTCCATAATTGATGGCAAGACTGCCCAAGCCACCGCCGCCGACTACGCCAGCCATCGCCGAGTAGCCAATGAGTGATACCAAGGTTAGCGTTGTGGCATTGATTAGGCTTGGTAGACTTTCGGCAAAGTAGTATTTGCTAATCATCTGCCAATGCGTTGCCCCCATGGATTTGGCGGCTTCGGTCAGCCCTGTGGGGATTTCAAGCAAAGCATTGGCGGTCAGGCGAGCAAAAAATGGAATGGCAGCGACACTAAGCGGCACGATTGCTGCGGTTGTACCAAGCGTTGTGCCGACCAAAAAACGCGTAACAGGCATCAGGATAATCAGCAAAATAATAAACGGCACGGAACGACCAACATTGATAACAGCGTCCAACAAAACAAAGGCAGTGTGATTTTGGAAAATGCGACCTTTGTCAGTCAAAAATGCCAAAAATCCCAGCGGCAGACCAACCAGTACGGCAATGAGCGTGGCAACCAGCCCCATATAGAGCGTCTCCCAAGTTGATTGGGCAACCATCATCCACATTTTTGGGTGCATTTCGCTGGTAAAATTAGCAATCAGAGTGTCCCACACAAGCATACTCCATACTTAAAAATATCTAAATAATGATGAAATCTTGATGTTGATTTTAATAGTTTGGATTGTCCAAATAACCCAATACCTCAATGTCTACTCGATGAGCGTGCAAAAACTCGATCGCTTGCATGACGGCTGTTTGTTCGCCAATCACCTGACAGATGGTAAAGCCAAATTTCACACCGCCAGCATAGTCCATTTGTGAGGTGAGAATATTAAACTCTGCACCAAATTGCTTGGAGGCTTGAGAAAACAGGGGCATATCCACCGAGTTGCCTGTAAATTCGCATTTGATGACTGGCGAGCGGTTGGTAGTAGGTTCATTTGTTAGTTTATTTAAAAAATCATCAGGCAAGCCGATGTGAAATGTTGAACGAATGAATGCTTTGGCAAGCTCGGTTTGGGGGTTGGCAAAAATCTCGCCGACCGTGCCTTGTTCGATGAGTCTGCCCTTGTCAATGACCGCTACTTTGTCGCAGATTTGCTTGACGACATTCATCTCGTGTGTGATGAGCAAGATGGTAATGCCAAGTTTTTGGTTGATTTGCTTGAGCAGTTTTAGGATTGATTGTGTGGTGGCAGGGTCAAGTGCCGAAGTCGCCTCATCACACAGCAGCACCTTGGGGTCTGAAGCCAAGGCACGAGCAATCGCCACTCGCTGCTTTTGTCCGCCTGATAAGTTGGCAGGGTAAGCGTGTTTTTTGTCTGCCAAGCCAACCAAATCAAGCAATTTGTTCACTTTTTGCTCAATAACCAATGACGGCGTATCAGCCAGCTCCAGCGGCAGGGCGATGTTTTCAAAAACGGTGCGTGAATGCAGCAGATTAAAATGCTGAAAAATCATGCCGATTTTTCGCCGCTTTTGTATCAGTTGGTTTTCGCTAAGCGTGGTTAAATCAGTACCATCAACCACCACAGACCCTGTGGTTGGCACTTCAAGCAGATTAATGCAGCGAATCAAGGTTGATTTGCCCGCACCTGATGCACCGATGATGCCATATATTTCGCCTGCTTGGACGGACAAATCGGTCGGCTGCACCGCAGTGAAAGAATCTTGCTTGCCGTCTTTTTTGATGATAAAAGTCTTGCTGACCCCAGATAGGGCAATCATTGGGCTGTGTGTGGACATTGGATTGCTAAATTATGCTAATAAATAACGATAGTATAGCACAGTTTGATGGATTTACCCATGCCAAATTGCCCGTGTTTGGCTTGGTGATGGCAACTGGCAGTGTTTGGGCGATTTTATGGTGCGGATTTGGGTGATTGTTCTAAGGCTTGGCGGTTTGGTTTGGCGTTTAGCGGTAGTACAACCAAGAAGCGAGTATGACCTTGCCAAGTGTCTGTTGTGATGATGCCGCTGTGGGCTTCGGTGATTTGTGCCACCAATGACAAGCCAAGCCCTGAGCCTTTTTTCTCCTGTTTTAGGCGAACAAAGGGGCTAAAAATATCCTCGCGTTTGTCCACAGGAATGCCTGTGCCTTCATCGACAAATGCAAGCACGGCATAGTTTGCCTTGTCGGATTTGGCTTTGTCTTTTTCTTTGCTGCGTGTTAGGCGTTTTAAAAAATCGCTTGGTGTTTTGTGTTCGGTATCATCATTGTTAATCACAAGCGTATCAGGGTCTGTGGCTGAATTATTGTCAAGCAGTGCTTGCGGAATGGTGGCGGCATCATCAATCCGTGCCACTTGATACAGATAGACGGACACGGGTGGTATGCCATGAATCATGGCGTTATTTAGCAGGTTGCGTACCAAATGCGTAAGCAGCTTGGGCTGGGCGATGAGCCAAATTGGCTCGCCAATCAGTTCTGCTTCGGGGTAGTGCTGGCATTCTTGGCGAACCAGCTCGTACAAATCAACCTGCTCGCTTGCTTGTAGAGCATGACCAGCATCAAGGCGTGAAACAAGCAAAATACTCTCAACCAGCTCATTTAATCCTGTCAAATCACGATTGACCGCTGCCGCACGCTTGTTGAATTTTTCTTTGGTTTCGTCATCGAGCTTATCAAGCAGCATTTGCATCATCTCAATCTGTAGGCGAATGCGAGTAATTGGCGTGCGAAACTCGTGAGAGGCGTGTGCCAAAAGCAGATTGTTGGCATTGATAAGCTGTTCTATTTTTTCGGCAGATTGGTTAAAGCCGTGTGCCAAGATGGCGATTTCGTCATTGCCTTCTTCAGGCACTCGCACGCTAAAATCCCCTTCGCCCAAGCGGCTCATCTGCTGACTTAGCTGATTGATTCGCCAAGTAATGCTGTGAGCAATCCACCACAGCACCGCTGACATGATGGTAAATAATAAAATCGTACCCGAAAACAGGTTAAACCACGCCATCAGCGGCCGCTCTGGCGAGGGTGTGCGGTTTTCGTACCACAGCGAAAAACCCAGCGGACTGCTGACAACGGTATGAGAAGGCGAGGGGGAGAAAATTTGGCTAATCCAAGGGGGTTCAGGATGCAAAATTGGTGGCAGTTCTGTATTTTCGGTCTGTAGCATCAGCCGCCCTTGAGCATTATACAGTCCGATTTTGGCATTGAGACTTTCATCAAAAATATCAAAACTTTTTTTGATAACCGCCAGCGAAAAACGAGCTTGTAGCAAATTATTCTCGGCGGTAAGTGTGCGAGCCTCGGTCAAAAACGGCTCAATCTGCGTCATGATTTGGCTGGCGATGGCACGATTTTTGGCATCATCGGAGTTATTGTGGGCAAATTGTGAAAGTATCACAAAGGCGATGGTAAAAGTCAATAATGCCAAAAACACGCTGATAAATAAGCGTGCTGAAATTGAACGAAAGCCAAACTTGCCATAATGTGCCAGTTTTGCCATTGACAAAATCCTTGCGTTGGGTAGCCAGCCAGTATTATTTTAAGCCATCAGGCGACTGCTTGATGGCTTGGTCATCAGACTTGGTCGGTTGCAAACTGATAGCCAACTCCGCGTACGGTGATGATGCGTTTGGGCTGGCGTGGATTGTCTTCAATCAAGGCTCGCAAGCGTGAAATATGCACATCAATGGCACGGTCAATATTCTCCGAGCTGTCATCATTTGGCATGGCTTGCCATAGCTGCTCACGGTTTAGTACCTTGCCTGCGTGCGTGGCAAAATAATGCAGCAACTGGAATTGGTGCGTGGTCAGACGGACGGTTTTTTCGTCAATGGTAACTTCGTGGCTGTCTGGATACACTGTCAAGCGACCAAAACTTAGACTGCCTGAGCTGGTGTCTGCTTGGTTTGGTGTCTCGTGGCGACGCAATACTGCACGGATACGGGCAAGCAATTCTCGAGGTTCAAAGGGCTTGGCGATGTAGTCATCAGCACCCATCTCAAGACCCAGCACACGGTCGGTGGTGTCGCCTTTGGCGGTTAGCATGACGATGGGAACTTTGTTGATGGCGTTATTTTTTGAGCCACGCACTTTTTGGCAGACTTGCATACCGTCCATGTCAGGCAGCATTAAATCCAGCACAATCAAGCTAATTTCACGCTCTTTGGCTTCCAAAATATCAAGCCCCGCCTGTCCTGTGGCAGCATGATGCACTTCATAATAATTCATTGACAGATAATCGCTGATTAATTCTGCCAAATCTGGATCGTCTTCGATGAGTAGGATTTGTTTATTCATTTTAATACCTGTCTGTAGTAATAATAAGCAATCTAATCACTTATTGAATATAAATTAATTGCAATAAGTATATCTTGCCAAGTTTTTGCTGGCTTGGCAAGAGTAAATTTGTAGCAAATTGCATAAACTTTGCCCAATTTTCCAAAATACGCAACAGATTATAGATAAGCGTAACATTTGTAAGATATCCGTAGTTTGTGCATTATTGCAGCATGACTTGTTTACCATGTGCCTGCTTATCAAGTTTGGCGGTGCTGACCAAGCTATCCTCTGTGATGCCCTGCACCAAGAATTGCTGCGTTTTTGGATAATATTCAACCAGTTTGACCGCCGACAAGGACAAGCTGTGATCTTGTTTAATAACCCAAACAAAGCCATCAACAGGTGTGGCAGGCTTGTGCGGTGGCTGCAAAAATAAGCTTAGATTAGCAGGCTGCAAGGCTGTATCATAAACCGCATCGGCAGGCATGATGACCCCAACCTGAATCTGACCGTAGTTGATATGACCGACCACGCCACGCCCCAGCAAATCTGCCGTCTCGTCATTGGTGGTGTCAATAATCACATGGACATTGATGAGGTTGGGATTGTCTTTATCAATGTCCACTTGGCTGATTTGCCCTGTATGACTGACACCATCAACCCCAAAATTCACCGCATCGCCAACTTGGATATGCTCAAGCAAACTGGCAGAGAGCTGGCTGATGAATTTTAATTGTGAAGTGTCGCTAATCTCAAGCCAAGCGTCCGCCTTGTCATAGCTTTGGTTTGTTTGGGCAAAAATTTTGTCAATCGTTCCGTCAAATGGTGCAGTCAGCTCAAACGGCGTGGCAGATTGGTTGCTTTGTGCCAATGTATCGGGCAGATAAGTCAGCAAAACATCGCCTTTTTTGACCCTGTCGCCAGCTTGTACGCTGATGCTACTAATGCTGGCAGGGGTTAATGCTGTGAGTGTGGTTTGTTTGATGGGCGTGATGACCCCAACAAAGGCGAAGCTGGGCTGATACTTGACCATTTTTACGGTCATCACTGCTTGCTTGGGCAGTGTGATGGTATCGCCAGTGGCTGGCTGGCTGTTTGTAGGTTCGGTGCAGGCGGATAATAGCAGGGCGGACAAAATCACCGCCAAGGCACGGCGTTGTAAATGATGGTTGTGTTGATGAGCTGCTGGCATTTTTGTTGGCATGGCTTTGGCGTGTTAAAATGGATTATCAGATTATCTTAACATGGTTTTGTTTGTAGGAAAATATCGGCTTTTGGCTTTGTGCGGTATTGGTGGCAGTGTTTCACTAATTGCCAAGTATATTGGTACAAAATTCCAACATTTAAGCAATAAAAAACTGAATAAATCTTGATAAAATTGTTGGAATTTATTCAAAATAATCAATTGCTTGATATTTAGCCAGTATAGTTAAGACCCAAGTATAACAATGCTGCGATGCTTGATTTGGTAGCATGGTGGTCGCCAGCAAATATCAAGTTCAATCAAAAGGAGAATTTATGAGTCAGACGGCGGCATCTTATGTGTCAAAATACAATATAGCAGCACGCATTTTTCACTGGGTGGGTGCGGCATTGATTGTTGCGGCGGTGGTAATTATCAATCAAGGTGAGGAGTTTATCAGCCTGCATAAATCAGTGGGGTTTAGCTTTTTGATTTGGACGGTTTTGCGTTTGATTAATCGCTTTGTCAGTGCAGCACCAAGCCCTGTGGCGATGTCGAAGTTGCAGCACGGATTGTCAGTTGCGGTACATGGCTTGTTGTATGTGGCGATGCTCGCCATGCCGCTGACAGGCTTACTTGCTTCGATGGCGTTTGGCTATGGGGTGAATGTTTTTGGCGTGCTGCCAATTGCAGGATTTGCAACGCCCAATGACGAGCTGGGCAGTATGATGATGAACCTGCACAAGAATTTGATTTGGCCAGCCTTGCTTGCATTGGTGGCGGCTCATATTTTGGCAGCACTGTATCATCAGTTTGTCATGAAGGACAAGCTACTATCTCGTATGCTATAAATGCTCGTGTACAATGATCGGTATGGCTATCAGACTGGGTCAAGTTTTGCTTGACCTTTTTATATTTTTGGGTGATGGTTGTAGTGGGTTTGTGGCGGCTTGATTTGTTGATTAACAAATAAGGCATTTATTCCAAAATAAGCTGTGCTACCAAAGCACAAGATGATGTTTGAAAGGTGGATTGTTAATGAATCCACCTAGATTAAAAAAAACCGCCGATATTCTCGGCGGTCAGAGTGCAAATCAGACATCGTACTCAAACATGGCACTGATGGATTCTTCGTTATTGATACGACGCAATGCTTCGGCAATCATCGCAGCAATACTGACTTGGCGAATATTGGCACAGGCAGCGGCAGCCTCTGACAATGGAATGGTATCGGTAACAACCAGCTCGTCAAGTGCAGAATTGGCAATGGTCTCGATTGCCTTGCCTGATAATACAGGGTGGGTGATGTAACCAACCACACGGTTGGCACCGTTGTCTTTTAGGGCTTGGGCGGCCTTGCATAGCGTGCCTGCGGTATCAACAATATCATCAACGATGACGCAATCACGACCAGAAACATCACCAATGATATGCATGACTTGCGATTCATTGGCACGGGCACGGCGTTTGTCAATGATGGCAAGGTCGGCATCGCCAAGCAGTTTTGCCATGGCACGAGCCCGCACAACGCCACCAACATCTGGCGAAACCACCATCAGGTTTTCGTAGTTTTGTTGCTTAAGGTCGCGTAACAACACAGGCGTGCCGTACAGATTGTCCACAGGCACATCAAAAAAGCCCTGAATCTGATCTGAATGCAAATCAACCATCATCACACGATCAATGCCTGCAATTGATAGCATATCAGCAACAACTTTCGCTGAAATAGGCACACGAGCAGAGCGAGGGCGGCGATCTTGGCGAGCATAGCCAAAATAAGGAATCACAGCAGTGATACGACCTGCACTTGAGCGACGCAACGCATCAGCCAGCAGGACAATCTCCATCAGATTGTCGTTGGTTGGTACACAGGTTGGCTGCAAGATAAATACATCTTTGCCACGCACATTTTCTTTGACCTCAATGGCGATTTCACCATCAGAAAAGCGAGTAATATCCGCTTTGCCCAATGGAATGTGCAAGTTGTCGGCAACGGTTTGGGCAAGTTGTGGGTTGGCACTACCTGAAAAGACAGCCATATATGACATGGTAAAAATCCTATAAAAGCGAATTGGGGCTAAAGAGCCATCAAATTTGGGTATATTTTAGCATTTTTGAGCAAAAAATTACACAATCTTTGCTGTTTTTTGGCGGTTTTTGTGATAATTTTTGCCACCGTGCAATAAGGCGGTACTGATACAAAAAAATCAAGCCAACCGATTGGCTGGCTTGATTTGGATTTGGCAGAGGTAGCTGGACTCGAACCAACGAATGTCAGGATCAAAACCTGATGCCTTACCAACTTGGCGATACCCCTAAGGTGCAATTTTAAAGATTGCGAACTTTGACTTGTAAAATGCAGTGCATTATCACAAGAAAATTGGCAGAGGTAGCTGGACTCGAACCAACGAATGTCAGGATCAAAACCTGATGCCTTACCAACTTGGCGATACCCCTGTATAGGCAAAAAATTATACCAAATTTTTGTCAAATTGCAAGAATTTTTCCAAAAATTTATTGAAAATTTATATAAGTTATTGAAAAATAATAATTTTATAAATTTTCTGATGCAGGATAGAGACTGTCAGCAACCACGCAGGGACAAGGGGCGGACAGTTGCCATGCGGTTAATTCGGACAAATCAATGTGGGCAGGAATTGGCAAAAAAACTGTGCTGCCTGTACCAGTTAGCCTTGGGTGGGTGTTGGTGATGGCAGCCAAGCGTTGCAAATAATCTAAGGCGGTGGCGACTTGGGTGTTGATTTTGCTGGCGATGGCTTCAAAGGCGTTGTAAAAGCCAGCCTCCAAGCGTTCGCCGTATTCCAAATAGCGTGCGTTAATATTGTCCAAGAGGGCGTGATTTTTGTTCAGCTCTGGGTGGGCAAATAATGTTTTGGTTGCCAAATGAGCCTGCGGAAAAAGCAGCAAGTAGCGAGCAGCGGGCAGTGATAGTGCTGATAGCTCATCACCAATGCCCAAAGCGTGTGCGTCTGCTTGCTGGGCGTGGCTGAAAATAAAAAATGGCACATCTGCCCCCAAAGTCCTGCCAATGGCGAGCAGCTCATCAGTGGACAGGTTTAGTTGCCACAGTTGGTTTAGGGTGATAAGCGTGGTGGCACAATTGCTTGAGCCACCGCCCAATCCTGCACCTGTGGGGATTTTTTTGTCCAGATGAATGGCGATGGGCGTGGCAGCATCTGGGTAGCGTGTTGCCAAAGCAGTCGTGGCACGGCTGATTAGGTTGTCGTGCAGGTTGGCGGTCAAGGTATCAGCACCTGTCAAGGTTAATAATGGTGCATCAGCAGCAGCTGGCATAAATGTCAGCCAATCACCAAAATCCAAAGCACGAAAGACACTTTGGATATTGTGATAGCCGTCATCTCGCTTGGCAGTAATGTGCAAAAATAAGTTGATTTTGGCAGGAGAAAATACTGTCAAAGACATAGGTAGCCTATTGATGAGCAATGGTCAGGGTAACACGATGACCGTCAGCGTGCGTGATTTGTAACCGTGTTGGTAGATTGGTTTGGTTATAAGAAAATTCTGCAACCCATGCACCATTAACAGCACGCACTAGGCGACCTGTGGCATCTTGAGTGCTGTCAGAGTCGCTGGGCGATATGCGACCAACAATCCAATAGGGCAACTGGGAAATGGGAGCTTGCCAGCCTGTTGCATTGTACAACAAAGCCTCTGGACTGTCCGCTGTGATTGTGCCTGTGCGTTCGCTTGAGAGCGTGGCAGTTGTGCCATCATAGCGGATCTCAGTCGCTCCAATGCCCAACGCCCCTGTCAAATCCATTGCAAATCTCTCACCTTGTTGCGACCAAGCGTAGAATGCACTGCCTGATTGCCTACCATCTTGTGTCAGGGTGATGATGCCAATCTTGCCTGTGATGGCAAATTGAATCGGTGCGTCAGCAGTTTGGGGGGTGCTTGATGGCGTAATGCCTTGTGTGGTTGCACAGCCGCCAAGCAATAAGACGGTCAGCCCGCAAGACAGGACGGCTTTTTTGATGGTGATTGCCACTGGGCGTTGGGCTGGCAAATCATGTGCTGTAGTGTTATTCATAAGTGGATTACCGTTTGTGCTTGGATTGATTAATAAATCTGACTGTCAAGCTGTACATCTTGGTTGTTTAAGAAACGAGTTTGGAGATCGGCAAGCAGTGTATTGACCGCTTCGGTATCGCCCAATCCTTGATAAGCACGCAACAAAGTAATGCCAGCAGGCAGTGTTGGCATGACTTCATAAGGGGCTTGTAGATAGTCAATGACCGCATCGTAATTGTTCTGAGCCAGGGCATGATTGGCAAGCACCAATAGGGCATCAAGCTGCAATTGACTGTCGTAGCTTGGGTCATCAAAGTTGATATTGCTGATTGCCAAGGCAGTGTCCAATGCCTGTGCGTCATTGGGGTTTTGGCTTAGGCGAAATTTGGCATCTGCCAGTTGATAGTAGGGGTTAAAGCTATCAATCTCAAGCAGGCGATTGATGGCTTGTCGCTTATCTTCTGGCTCCAATTCATCTTCTAACAATTGAAAACTGGCATACAGCAGACGATCGTCATTGGTCAGCTCACGATTGGCGATGGTGAGCAGGTCTTTGGCTTGTTGTTTGTTGCCTTGCCGCAAATAAATCTCCGCCTGCAAGATATAACTGTCGGTGGCATAAGAGCTAAACTCATCACGCAATCGCACCAGTGCCTTGATGGCAGCATCGCTGTTGTTTTCTGCCAAATAAAACCCGACGGTTTTTTTGGTGGCATCAAGCACATATTCGTAGTGATTGACCTTTTCATAATGCAGTCGTGCATTGGTTGTATCGCCCAGCCGTTCATAGCCGATACCGATGTAATAATTGGCTTGGTTGGCGATGTCTGGCAGTTTGGTGAGCGGCTCAAGCAAAGCAATGGCATCGGCAAAACGGGCACTGTCTAGCCCGACCAATCCAGCCAATAGCGTAATGTCTTTGTCTTTGGTGTTTTTTACCGCTTCATTGAGCAGTTGCCATGCTTTGGTCAAATCGCCTGTTTCGATAAGATAGCGAGCTTCGTATAGATATAGCTCTTTTTCGGTTGGTTGTTGTTTGCGTGCTTGCGATAAAAATTGCCACAGCTCGTCCATGCGACCAGCAGCACGCAGTACATTGAGCTTTAGCGTGATGAATGCTAGGTTGGTAGGCTCACTGGCAAGGGCTTGGTTGATGTGCAATCGTGCCGCTTCAGGGTCGTTTAGCCCCATCAAGATACCAGCACGCAACACAGCAATGGAGGCGTTGGTCTCGCCCAGTCCTTGCAGGGCGTATAACAAAGCACGCTTGTCTTCGGCTTTTGGTGGAATAATACCTGTCAAAATTTGCCCCAAATCAGCACGAGGATCGTAGTGCAAAATGGTTGAAAGCATGGCGGCGGCTTGTTTGTACTCACCTGCCTTGAGTGCCAAATGCGTTACATAAAACCAAGCAGGCATATGCTCAGGGTTGGTGGCTTGCCATGCACTGGCGAAGGCAAGTGATTTGTTGGGCGTTTCGTATTCAATGGACAAAGATAAAGCACGCTCAAACACGCTGGTGGCATTTTTTTTAAAAGATTCCATCTTATAAATGCTTAACGCTTTGGCAATCTCGCCTCGATCGGCGGCAAATTCAGCCTTGAGCAATGCGTACAAATCGGGCGTATCAAGCACAGGCTCGATATCATCGGCAATCAGCGTGTCATCAGAGAGCATGGCGGCAATATCTGCCTGCAAATCAGGCTCACCAGTTGCCAGCGTATCATCTGTCATCAGCAAAGATGGCAAGGGGTCATCATTGCCATCATCAGGCAATGACGGCGGTGCGTCATCGATATCGGTGGCGTCTGCTTGCTCGGTGGCATCAGGGCTATTTTCTGCTTGGGGTGCAGGCTTATAAAAAGGCAATAATATCCTAAGCAAAGGATCGAAGATGTTCGCTTGAGCATTGGTTGCCATCAGCGAAGTGCCAATCAACAGGGTGGCACTTAGGCACAGGGTGAGCGTTGATGGGCGATGGGCAGATTTGCTGTGTGAACATTTTGGTGGGCAAATTGTAGGTGCAGGCTGATAAGCCACACGCTTGGTGTTGCCTTTTCGCCAAATTCGCCGATTGCACCAAAATTGCTTCATGATGAGTATAAACCACGCCAAATCCCAAAACTATATTATAAGGCTGTTTTTGATAAGTGCAAATAAAACCAACAAAAAATGACAAGAAAATTGCAAAAATATCCCACTTGGGCTGATTTGTTACCAAGTTTTTGTCAAAAATGATTGTCGGCAGAAAAATTTAGCAAAACCATGCGTAATTTCTTGGCGAATTTGCCACAAAAACGCCGTTAGCTGTTATAATAGGCAGTTTAATTATTTGTGCCATTTTTGACGGTTTTTTATGAGATTAGCGGTTATCGGAGTCAATCATAAGACTGCCCCTGTTGCGTTAAGGGAGCGGTTGTCGTTTGGCTCGGATATGCCACAGGCAATCACGCAATTGTCATCACAGGTTGCAGGTTGTGCCATTGTCTCAACTTGCAATCGCAGCGAGCTGTATGTAGGCATTACTGATAACTCTGCCGCTGATGAGATGATGGCAGATGATGATGTCGTGCAGACAATGCCAGCAAACCTGCATGCCGTTGCCCAGTGGCTTGCTCAATTTAAAGGCGTAGCGTTTGATGAGATTGCACCTTATCTGTACACTTATCAAGATTCTCGTGCATTGAACCACTGGTTGCGTGTGGCAGCAGGGCTTGATTCGATGATATTGGGCGAGCCGCAGATTCTGGGGCAGATTCGCCAAGCGGTTGCCATCAGTCGCGAGCATGGCGGTGTTGATAGAGAGTTTGGCTGGCTGACTCAGCAAGTATTTGCCGCTGCTCGCACTGTCCGCCGTGATACCAAGCTTGGCGAACAGGCGGTAACTTTGGGCTTTGCCACTGCCAAACTTGCCACGCAGATTTTTGACAATCCAAGCGAGCTTAGTTTTTTGTTGGTGGCAGCAGGCGAGATGAACCGCTTGGTGGCTCATAATGTTGCCGCATTGGGCGTAAAAAAAATCATCATCGCCAACCGCAGTCCTGCACGAGCCGAAGCATTGGCCGATGAACTGCAAGCAATGGCAACAGCGGCAGGTCGGCAGTTGCAATTGCAGCTTGCCACGCTTGAGCAATTGCCAGAGATTTTGCCACAGGCGGATATTGTCAGCAGTTGCAGTGGCAGTATGCAAACGCTCATTGATGTGGCGATGGTTAAGCAAGCACTCAAGATTCGCCGCCATCAGCCGATGTTGTTGGTGGATTTGGCGGTGCCGCGAGACATTGAGTCGGCAGTTGGCGAGCTGGACGATGTGTATTTGTATTCGGTTGATGATTTGCAACATGTGATTGCAGGCAATATGGCAGAGCGTCAGCAGGCGGCTGTTGAGGCGGAATTGTTGGTTGGTCAGCTGGTTGCTGAGATAGAGGCACAAATGCAGGTTCAGCTGGCACGCAGTCATATCCACAATTATCGGCAGATGGCACAGGATTATACAGATTCGTTGTTGTCAGAGGCGATGGCACAGCTTGAGCAAGGTCAAGATGCCAAAGCTGTCTTGGAGCAATTTGCCCATCGTGTCAGTCGCACATTGATGCACAGTCCTTCACGACTTATCCGCCGCAGTGCCCAATATGGCGATAACAAGGTGCTAGAGATGGTGTCGCATGAGCTGCTGCATAGCCATCGCCAATCCAAATCTTCGCAATAATTTTAGCCAGTAAGCCAAGGGCTGGAGGTGCAATCAATTGCCATAATCGGCTTGGCAAATTATCCTGCCAGATACGCCAAAACCTTTTATTAAAGTAGATTAAGCGTGTTAATTTGCTAATTGCAATTTTTCAATTTTTCAATTTTTCAATTTTTCAATTTTTCAATTTTTCAATTTTTCAATTTTTCAATTTTTCAATTTTTCAATTTTTCAATTTTTCCATGCGTTAAGTTTTATTAACTAATAAATTTATAAAAATAAAAAACACGCCATTTGTAGGCGTGTTGTTGTGTTACATATTTGGGTAGTTTGGGCCACCGCCACCTTCGGGAGCAACCCAAGTGATGTTTTGGGCAGGGTCTTTGATGTCGCAGGTTTTGCAGTGGACGCAGTTTTGGCTATTGATGACAAATTGTGGCTCTTCGCCTTCTTTTTGCACCACTTCATAGACGCCAGCAGGGCAGTAACGCTGAGCAGGCTCGGCGTACAGCGGTAGGTTGCTGGCAATCGGCACGGTCGGATCGGTCAGGCGTAAGTGGCAGGGTTGATCTTCGGCGTGGTTGGTGTTTGAGATAAAGACGCTGGAGAGCTTATCAAAGGTCAGCTTGCCATCGGCACGAGGATAGTCTGGCTTGTAGGCGTGGCTTGCCTTGTCCAGCGTGCTAAAGTCAGGCGTGGTGTCGTTGATGGTCAGAGGCATTTTGCCGTTGAGTAGATTTTGTTCTACAAAAGAAAATGCTCCGCCCAACCAAGCACCCATGCGATGCTGTGCAGGTGAGAAATTGCGTGCTTGATAAGCATCGTCAAACAGCCATGAATTCTCAAAGGCGGTCTGATATTCATGCACTTCATCGCCGCTACGACCTGCTTTGATGGCGTTAAAGATGCTCTCGGCAGCAAGCATGCCTGATTTCATCGCTGTGTGCGTGCCTTTGATTTTGGCAGGGTTTAAAAATCCTGCATCATCGCCGATTAGCACCCCGCCAGCAAAGCTAAGTTTTGGCAAGCTGTTCAGACCGCCTTTGGTCAAGGCTCTTGCCCCATAGGATAGGCGTTTGCCACCTTCCAAAATTGGGCGAATGACAGGGTGTAGCTTGAGCCTTTGTAGTTCATCAAATGGCGAAACATGAGGATTGTGGTATGATAAATCAACCACAAGACCGAAACTGACTTGATTGTTTTCGGCAAAATACAAAAACCAGCCTCCTGTCGTGCCTGTCTCTGACAATGGCCAGCCAGAGCCGTGCATGATGACACCTGTTTCGTGTTTGTCGGCATCAATCTCCCACAATTCTTTTAGCCCGATGCCGTAGTGCTGTGGGTCTTTGCCCTTGTCCAGATGGAAGCGGCTGATAAGTCGCTTGCCCAGATGTCCACGACATCCTTCGGCAAAAATCGTGTATTTGGCAACCAGCTCATAACCTGCCTCAAAACTTGGCTTAGGCTCGCCTTTGGCATTTAGCCCCATATCGCCTGTTACCACCCCTCGCACCGAGCCATCTTCATGGTATAAGATATCGCTGGCAGCAAAGCCTGGGAACATCATCACCTCTAGGCTCTCGGCTTGTTCTGCCAGCCAGCGTACGACATTGCCCAATGAGACAATATAATTGCCCTCGTTGTGCATACTGCTTGGTATGATTGAGCTTGGCAGTTTGACGCTTTTGGTGGCACCAGTTAGCATATAGACACGATCCTCGGTGGCTGCCACGGTCAGTGGGGCATTTTTTTGTTGCCAATCAGGAATCAGCTCGTCCAACGCCCGAGTCTCCATCACCGCACCTGATAGTGTATGGGCACCAAACTCTGAGCCTTTTTCGATAACACAGACGCTAAAATCATCTCGACCATCGGCGATGGCCAATTGACGCAGACGAATGGCAGCTGACAATCCAGCAGGTCCACCGCCAACAATCACCACATCAAATTCCATAGATTCGCGTTGAATTTGCATGAAAATACCCTCAAATAATTATGTAATATTTATAAAAAAGCGTGCTCGCCATCAGGCTCGGCTGGCAAATAATTTGGTTCGTGATAAAATATTACTGCTTATTGTAGCAATCCTGTCAAATTAGGCAAGTTTTTTTGTTGCTGCTATGGATAAGCATACCAATCTTGGGCGGCATTATCATGGTCTGCATTTATGTCATTTTCTTATGATGATTTGGACAAGCCGATGGCAACAAATTCTTAAGCCTGCTGATGGAGCATTGATAAATGAAACAAAATTTAAATATAATCAATAAGTTAAACCAAGATTTGAATGTGGCAACTGGCACGGCAGAACGCACACGCAAGATACCACCTTTGCAAAAATGGCAACCGAACAGCACCTCGCCACTGGATATTAAGATTTGTAGTAATGGCGAATGGTGGCATGAAGGCACAAAAATGACCCGCCAGTCACTTGTGGATTTATTTGCCAGTGTATTATGGGCGGAATATGTTGATGGGCAAAAGGTGCATTATCTAAAAACGCCAACAGACAAATATCGGATTGATGTTGCAGATACGCCATTGTTTATCAACCAAGTAAGGCAGGTTGTGGATTTGGGGCTGTTGTGGGTTGAGTTTGAGACAACCAATGGCGATGTGATACGGCTTGATGATGAGCATGATTTGTATTTTGCAGAGTATGAGGGCGTATCTCGGCTGTATATTGATACTCGTTTTAATCTGACGGCACGGCTGATGAATAATGCCATGTATCATTTGGTGGAGCTTGGCGAGATTTATCAGACTGATACGCACACACATTTGCACATCACAAGCGGTGGTAAGGTGCATATTGTCAGCCAGCCAAATGAGCCATCTGAGCGGTAGCGGATATTGTTTTTGTGCAGGTTTTGTTATAATAAGAAAGCCTTTGTGGCGTATTATTGTGTCATGTTGGACGGTGGTTGCCGTCATAGTGTGGGTGATGGTGCTTGATGATTGATACCAAGACAGAATTGACGACCAAGACAAGCGATGCACCGATTGGTATTTTTGATTCGGGCGTGGGTGGTTTGTCGGTGTTTCGGCATCTGCAACAACTGATGCCCAATGAGCGTTATGTGTATTATGCCGATACGCAAAACATTCCCTATGGCAGCAAGTCTGGCGATGAGATTTTGTTTTTGACATTGCAAGCGGTGGATTGGCTCTGCCAACAAGGCTGTAAGCTGATTGTCATAGCCTGCAACAGTGCTTCGGCACACGCATTGACGGCGGTGCGTTCACATTGTAGCGTGCCGATAGTAGGCTTGGTGCCTGCGGTCAAGCCAGCTTGCCAAATCAGCCAAAACAAGCAAATCGCCGTGCTTGCCACTCAGGCGACACTTCAAGGCAGACTGTTGGCACAGGTGATTGATGAAGTGGCAACGCCCAATGCGATAATCGTGCATAAGCATTTTGAGCCGATGCTCGTGCCATGGGTGGAGCTGGGCATGCCCATCGATCATCAGGTGGCGGATTTGCTTATCGAACAAATGCAGGTTTGGCACAGTCAGGGGGTTGATGTGGTGGTGCTGGGCTGTACGCATTATCCATTTTTTCGCCAGTTTTTGCAGGAGTGGATTGACAGCCATGCGGTAAATATGACTTTGCTTGATTCGGGAGCGGCGATTGCCGAACGCGTCAAATCTTTGTTGGATTTTTTTGGGATAAAGAGCAGCCACCATCAGCCAGCCGATGTTGTTTTGACTTTTTATGCATCAAGCATGGCGGGCGATGTGGCAAATACCGCACAGCGATTGGCAGGCGTGCCGATGCTATTTGTGGACAGTGAATTTTCCCCCTTATATCCATAGTAATGTTATGGATTTGGGCGGTAAAAATTGCCCAATAAGTGGCTTTTAATTATTTTTTATAAATTTTAATATGCAAAAAGTTAAAATAACCAGCAATATAACCAAAAAAGCCACCAGATTGTCATCAGGGTGCTTGTTTGCTTGAAAATAATTCAGATAAAAAATCAGCAGTCCACAAGCAACGGTTGAGACAGTCAAAATAACTTTTTTCATTGGGTGGTTTTCTTGAATGGCAGTTACATTGTTTTGTGATATTCCGATATTTTTACATCGGAGATTTTGGCTCTTTTGTATTCCACTCGTATTTCTACCAAAACAACGCTCTAAAATTTCATTGTGGTATATACAAATCAACAATCCAGCAGAAATTTAACCCGACAGCGATGGGCAACTTGCAACAAAATACCATTATCCCCAGCGATGACGGTTTGCATTTTTGATAAAAATTTGTTGTAATAACATAAATCGCTGCGGTGGCAGTCGCCATACGCACCTGCGATTGTGTATCATTGAATCATTAAAAGGAGTATGTGATGACAACTGACAAATCAACCTTGCGTGATGAAATTGAAAAATTTGATGAATTGACCGAAACCATGCACGATGCCGAGAAAAAACGCACGCTTGCCGAGCAGGTTGCTTACCTAAAAAGCCAAGGCATTGACCCAGCAAAAACCTATGCCGAATGGGACGATGACAAGCAGGACGATTGATTGAACATGATTAAAAATCCCAAGTGTAGGCTTGGGATTTTTTGATGGGATTATTTGACAGGCACAAGCGATGCCGAGCCGTCAGCGTTGATGACACGCCGATAGGTCGTGCCAGTTGAGCTGGTGGCAGATGGCGTGATGGTGCTGGGCTTGGTGGCTGTGCTGCCCAAGTTATTTGCAGGCGTGCTGTTTTGCTTGCCTTGACTGGTGATGAGCCGATGGAATTTTTGCCCTGCACGGCCGTCAGGATTGACCCCAGCTTTGCGTTGATAATCCATGATGGCACGGCGGGTGTTGTCGCCAATGATGCCATCAACCGCCCCAATGTCATAACCTGCATCAATCAGCCCTTGCTGGATTTCTTTGGCTTCACGGCGGCCGATGCCTGGGTCATCAGTTGGCCAAGCGGTGGCAAAATCGGTGTTGGTATTTTCGCTTGTGATCAAATCGGACAGATGGGCGATTGCCAAAGCGTAGCTTTCTGAGGCATTGTAGCTGTAAAAGGTGTCAAAATTTTTGCCCACCAAAAATGCAGGGCCGTTTTTGCCAGCAGGCAATAATAGACCTGCCGAAGCCATATTATCAGGCAGTGGTTTGCCATTTGGCAGAGTGATGCCCTGTGATCGCCAATGGCTGATGGGCTGCTTATTGCGGCGACCGCTTGAGCCATCATAGCCATTTAGCTTGACTTCATAGCCCCACGGCTCGCCACTGCGATAGCCTCGTTTTACCAAAAAATTGGCGGTGCTTGCCAGTGCATCGGCTTTTGAGTTCACCAAGTCTTTGCGACCATCACCATCAAAATCCACCGCAAGCTCTAAGAATGTGCTGGGCATGAATTGCGTTTGTCCAAAAGCACCCGCCCATGAGCCTGTCATATCCTGCGGTCTGATGTCGCCATTTTGTACGATTTTTAGAGCATTGGCAAACTCACCACGAAAATACGACTGGCGACGATCAAAACATGAGAGGGTTGCAAGGCTGTCAAAGAGATTTTTCTTGCCGAGCGTTTGCCCAAAATTACTCTCCACGCCCCATACGCCAAGCACATGCTCAGGCTTGACGCCATAGCGACTTTCGATACGCCGTAGCACATCGGCTTGCTCACGCTTGGCACGGATACCATCTTCGACGCGTTCGCTATCAACCAGCGATGCCAAATAATCCCAGACATCTTTTTTAAACTCGGGCTGATAATTCAGCGAGCGAATCACGCTCGGATCTGGCTGGGCAGGGCGATAAGCCTCAAAGGTTGCCGAAGAAACGCCACGAAAAGCAGCGGTGTTTTTTAGGGTATTTAAGCACTGCTGAAACTCGCTGTTGCTAAGATTGGGCAGGTCATTGCCATTGGCAGATGCGGTGCTAACTGCACCCAAGCCTGCCAAGACAAGGGCTAGATAGGCGGAGATTTTCATAAGAATCCTTAAGTTGTGGCAAATACGCCTAGCTTAGCCAATTTTGGCAAAAAATTCAAAACAAAAATCATCTTGGCGGTGAATAATTGGGCAATTTCGCCAAAATCAACCAAATCAGCAACAAAGCGGTAAGATTACCACGCAAAATAATTTGGCTTGGGTGGTTTATGAGCGAAGCAAATGTGCGTAACTGGCACGCAATTTGGCAAGTTTTGGCGGAATAACCATCGCACAATAAGCCTGCGTGGGGTTGTTGGCATAGTAGTTTTGGTGGTAGGCTTCTGCTGGATAAAAGCTCACAGCTGGTTGCACTCGGGTAACGATATTCATGCCATCATCGCTTAGCTCGGTGATGAGCTGCTCGGCAGTTTTGGCTTGTGCTTCGTTATAATAATAAATCACTGACGCATATTGTGTGCCAATGTCGTTGCCTTGGCGGTTTAAGGTAGTGGGGTCGTGCGTGGCAAAAAACACCGACAAAATATCATGCGTGCTGATGATGGTTTCGTCATAGCTGACCTCTACCACCTCAACATGGTCAGTATTGCCTGTGCAGACGGCGGGATAATTGGCGGTTTCGGCGGTGCCGCCAGCATAGCCACTGACGACCGACACCACGCCTGACAAAGAACAAAAAACCGATTCGGTACACCAAAAACAGCCACCGCCCAGCAGTATTGTTGTTGTATTATTCATAACCACTCCAAGGATTTTGTTTATTTATCGCAATTTTTGTGCCAATCAATGCTATAATAGACGCATTTTAGTGTAGCACAAACCATGCCAAACGCCAAACACGATACCTTATTTACCACGCCTTTGGACAAATCCGCACGCTTTAGTTTTGATGAAGAAGTGGTGGCGTGCTTTCCTGATATGATTCGCCGCAGTGTGCCGGGCTATGGGCAGATGCTGGCGATGTTGCCGATTTTGGCACGCAGACATTGTCTGTTTCGCCAGACGACAGCACAGGGCAACAAGGTCAGCCGTGTGTACGATTTGGGAACTTCGCTTGGGGCGGCAAGTTTTGCTTTGGCGGATAAATTTGCCGCAGATGAGCTTGAGATTGTCGCCATTGACATCTCGCAGCCAATGATTGATAAAGCAAAAACAGTGCTTGGCGAGCATTATCCGCAGCACAATATCCGCTTTGAGTGTGCTGATGTGTGTCAAGTGGAATTTGCCGAGTGCGATTTGATTATTATTAATTTGACCTTGCAGTTTTTGCCACCGAATCGGCGACTTGAGCTATTGACCAAGTGCTATCATGCGTTGGCATCTGGGGGTATTTTGATTTTGACCGAAAAAACCCATCTTGATGATGAGCAGTATGATGCTTGGCGTGTTGAGCGGTATTATGATTTTAAAAGAGCCAATGGCTACAGCGAGATGGAAATCAGCGGCAAACGCAACGCCCTTGAAAATGTCCTCATCACCGACACGCTACAGACGCATTATGACAGGCTACAGCAAGCAGGTTTTCAGCGGTGCTTGACTTGGTTTATGTTCCTAAACTTTGCCTCAATTGTGGCATTTAAACCCTAAAATAACGCCAAGCCAACGGCTGGTTGATTGACAGTTAAGATTATGACAAGTATTGTACGCAGTGAGCAGGCACTGTATCAGACATTGTTTGCTCTGGCACAGCATTATCCGATTGCCTATGAATGGCTAAAACGACTGCCTGATTGGCTGACAGCCGTCAAAAATAAAGACCGCTATGCTCATGCACCGTTTTATCAGTCGGTGGTCGATAAGCTGCCCCCAATTGCCCCAACCGCTGTCTATCTTGATGAGGCGTGCGTGCGTGCCGAAGTGGCTTTTGATGACAGTGAGTATCGCCGCAGCAGGGCGTTGCTTGCCAATCTGATGCCGTGGCGAAAAGGTGGCTTTATCATTGGGCGTGATGATAGGACGATTCATATAGACACCGAGTGGCGTAGCGATCTAAAGTGGGAGCGAGTGTTACCGCACATCAGTGATTTGACAGGCAGGCGAGTGCTTGATGTCGGTGGCGGCTCTGGTTATCATGGCTTTCGTATGGTTGGTGCTGGTGCCAGCACGGTGGTGGTGATTGATCCGTCATGTTTGTTTTATCATCAATTTATGGCGATACGGCATTTTTTGGGCGAGCTTGGCAATCGTTTTGGTCAATCGCCAATTCACTTTATCCCTGTGGGTTTGGAGGAGTTGCCCCAAGATACACGGCAGGCAGGGTTGTTTCATACAGTGTTTTGTATGGGGGTGTTGTATCATCGGGCATCGCCGTTTGAGTGCTTGGCACAGCTAAAAGCTCAGCTGGCACATGGGGGCGAGCTGGTGCTTGAGACTTTGGTGGTGGCAGGGGACGAAAATACGGTGCTGGTACCACAAGACCGCTATGCGATGATGAACAATGTGTATTTTTTGCCTTCGGTGGCAGCCCTGACAGTGTGGCTCAAAAAAGCAGGATTTGTGGATATTCGCTGTGTTGATGTCAATATCACCACAACCGATGAGCAGCGAGCAACCGATTGGATGACTTATCACTCGCTTGGTGATTTTTTGGACAGTGATGACAATAGCAAGACCGTAGAGGGTTACCCCAGACCCATGCGTGCGGTGATGGTGTGCAAGCGACCTTGAGATTTGATGATATTGGCTACAAATCTGCCACACAAAAGTCAGACAATATCGCTATAATAGCCGCCAGTGCCAATTGGCAATTTAACAACAAATAAAGGTGAGAATATGGCAGGAGGTAGTTTACTACTGCTACTTGATGACATTGCAGCAATTTTGGACGATGTCTCGGTAATGACAAAGCTGGCGGCAAAAAAGACCGCAGGGGTGCTGGGTGATGATTTGGCACTCAATGCCCAGCAAGTAACAGGGGTGCGTGCTGACCGTGAATTGGCAGTGGTTTGGGCGGTGGCAAAAGGCTCATTTGTTAATAAGCTGATTTTGGTGCCAGCAGCCTTGATTATCAGTGCTGTGGCAGCATGGTTAATCACGCCGCTTTTGATGATTGGTGGGGCGTTTTTGTGCTATGAAGGGGCAGAAAAAGTTGTCCATAAAGTCGCTCCAAGTTTATTGCCACATGATACTGATGACGATGCAGCCCATCAGCAACGCCTAAAAGCCAATGCCGATGAGCAGGTGGATTTGGTTGCACTCGAAAAAGACAAAATCCGTGGTGCGATTCGTACCGATTTTATCCTATCGGCAGAGATTGTCGTTATCTCGCTTGGGGTGATGACGGCGGCGACACTTGCCACCAAGGCAGCTGCACTATCAGCGATTGCAATATTGATGACGGTGGGGGTGTATGGCTTGGTTGGGCTGATTGTCAAACTTGATGACATGGGCGTGCATTTGCTGAACAAGCCATCATCTGCCGCACAAGCACTGGGTCGGGGGCTGCTTGCCTTTGCACCACAGCTGATGAGATTTTTGTCAATCGCAGGAACTGTAGCGATGTTTTTGGTTGGTGGCGGTATTTTGGTGCATGGTGTGGCAATCTTAAGCGAGCAAGCACAGACGCTGTCGGCATTGTCAGGCGTGTTTGGTGGCTTGACCGAGACGCTGTATAATGGTGTGGTTGGGCTGATTGCAGGCTTGTTGATTTTGGCAGGGGTTATACTTGGCAAAAAACTCATCAAAAAATAACCTTCGTGGCACAGCTGTCTGTTGTGCCATTTGTACAAATTCGCTGACAGACACGGACGGTTTGTGGCGTTTATGCTCGTGTATTCACTTGTAGATTTGTATTATCAATTCACTCTCATGCACAAAACCATGCCAAGATTTTGTGTGCTGCCTGTAGCATTTTCTGTGGTTTTTAAAAATAACCAACCAATGCAGTCAGATGGCATGGCAATTACTTCGCCAATGGTGAATTTTGGTTTTATTTGGCTGTTATTTTTACCCATCATGGCACAAGAAGCAAGAAGGTTGTGGCTTATTTCATAAATAAGCCAATTGTGATGGGTTTTGGTGTTTATTGCTTGATAATCAGTGAATCAATGCCATTATTGCGTAGACGAACGCTGGCAGCACTGGCTTCGGCTTCGTTCATTGGCGTGGAGATGACCTGATAGATGCTTATACCGTCTTTGGTGGTGCGGCGAATCACCACAGCATCTACGCCAGCCATCAGCACTTCGGCTCGTTTGATATCGGCTTCTTCGGCTTTGCGGTAGCTTTTGATTTGCAGGATATAATCGCCCTGCGTGGGTTTGTTTTGTGCGATGCCACGATCGGACTCTTGGTCTGGGGTGGTGCCGACTGGCGTATCGTCTGATTTGGCGGCCGTGTCATCGCTGGACTTGGCGGTGCTGCCGATGACCAAATCTGTCGTTGGTGCAGGCAGAGAGCTTGCTTTATGCTGCTGAATGCTTACACCTTCAGGAATGCTTTGGAACTTTTGATTGGGCAGAACTTCATAAAACTCAAACACCATCGGTTCTTGCTTATCATAAGCAGTGGTCGCTGCCTCTGGCTGTGGGGCTGGGGCTGATGATGACCCAAAAAACAGCCAGCCAGCAATTGCCGCCAGCAACAAGCCGACAAGTATGGTAATGCCGCTCCAGCTGAACTTTGGTTCTGCGTCTGAAGAAATGGCGGTAACAGCAGGCTGGTTGTGGCTTTTTGGCGTCATGATATATCCTGTGTAAATAAACGAAAAATTTGCCAAAGGTTGCTTTGGGCAATATTTTAGCAAATTTTTCCAAAAATATCGTGTTTAATTCTTGTATGAAGGTTGGTAGTTGCCATTTTTATTGTTATAATGTGGTAATAAATTATCACAAAGGTGCTTTTGATGTCTGTGATGGCGACACAATTTATGGTATCTGCCGAGACAATAACCACTTTGGGGCTGTATGTCCTATTGCCAGTTTTTATCGGGTTTTTGATTTTTATCATGTGGGATATTTCAAAAAAGTCTGATGCAGGCAAGGCAGGAACTTTTTGGATTTTTGTTGCCTTGGGCATGGGCTTTTTTGGCTTTATTGCCAAGCTGGTTATCGAATTTGTGCTTGAAAAATGGGTTTTGTAACGCATTTGGGCGTTTTATTTGGAGAATATTATGAAAACTTTGGCAATTTTTGTGGCATTGTCGGCGGCGATGATGCTCAGTGCTTGTGGCGATAAGAAAGAGAAAGTCTATGCTGTTGATCGTGTTGAGGCGGCACAAGAGGCAGCTATGGCAAAAGCACCAAAGCCAGAAGAGATAATTTTTGAAGACCATGGTCAGCCAACCTTCGCCGAAACCGCTGCCAAGGGTGGTGCAAAACCAGCCGATGCTGCGACAACCGACACAGCCACAGCGGACAAGGCAGTTGAGGCGGCAGCTGACAAATCGGCTGAAAAAACTGATGAATCAGCAGACACCGCCAGCCAGTCGCAAGCAAGTGATGCTGCCAAGCAATAATCCCAAAACCCACAGGCTGTAGTTTGTGGGTTTATTTTTGTGTTTTTGCTTACCAAGCCTTCGGGTGGGCGTGGTAGTATCTGTGGCATTGGCACATAATATTGTGCAATGATATTTGATATATTATTTATTTTTAATTACCATTAACAACAAGGAGTGTCTATGTCGGCAACAAATTTGGATTCTAAGCAACTGCTTGAGTACTCGGTGGTATATACCGAGCGTGCGGTTAATCATATGTCCATGCAATTTCAGGCGGTGATGCGAGGGTTGTCTTATGAGCTTCGGCAGCTATATCAGGCTGATGCGGTGGCAATCGTACCTGGCTCTGGCACATTTGGCATGGAGGCGGTGGTGCATACGCTGGCAAAAGACAAGGACTGTGTGGTGATTCGTAATGGCTGGTTCAGTTATCGCTGGACGCAGATTATGGACGCAACAGGTTTGGTGAAGTCTTGTCAGGTGTTCAAGGCACAAGCCAAGCAGCACGATGGCGTGTTACAGTTTGTCCCAGCTGATATTGACAAGGTGGTTGATTATATCCACAAGCAGCGTCCGCAGTTGGTGTTCGCACCCCATGTTGAGACAGCATCTGGCATTATGCTGCCTGATGATTATA
This sequence comes from Moraxella cuniculi DSM 21768, assembly GCF_900156515.1. Lineage (GTDB taxonomy): Bacteria > Pseudomonadota > Gammaproteobacteria > Pseudomonadales > Moraxellaceae > Moraxella > Moraxella cuniculi. The sequence goes on from NZ_FTNU01000004.1 coordinate 37,352, forward strand.
TCAAGGCTCTGGCACAAGCGGTGCACGCAGTTGATGGACTGTTAGTGGTTGATTGTATTGCTTCGGGGTGCTTGTGGCTGGATATGAAAAAGTTGGGCATAGATGTGCTGTTGTCTGCACCACAAAAAGGCTTGTCCAGTACACCTTGTGCTGGTTTGGTGATGTTGTCAGATGCCGCCAAGCAAGCAGTGGCGTGCAGTACGCCATCAAGTTTTGCACTTGATTTGCGAGCATGGCTCAATGTGATGGCAGCATACGACAGTGGCGGTCATGCTTATCATGCCACGATGCCAACCGATGGCTTGGTGCAGTTGTATCAGGCATTGCTTGAGGCAAAGACACAGGGCTATGATGTGCTAAAAAATGCCCAAATCACACTTGGCGAGCGGATTTTGGCTTTATTAAATGCCAAAGGAATTAACAGCGTTGCCGATCGAGCAGTGCAGGCGTATGGGGTGATTGTTTGCCATGCACCAAACGAGGCGGTGCATAAGGGTGCGGCATTTGCCGAAGTGGGCGTGCAGATTGCTGCAGGCGTGCCATTGCAACTTGATGAGCCAGCAGATTATCGCAGTTTTCGCATTGGACTGTTTGGCATTGATAAATTAACCGATATTGATGGCACGGTGGCACGCTTTGCATTGGCGGCAGATCAGGTGTTTGCGGTATAATTTTGGATAGCTTGCCGCTAATATAAACGGCATGGGCGTATAAATTGGACAGGTGTTTTGCCGTTTTGCTGATTAATATTGACAGATTGGCGGACAAAAGGGCGATGTGGGGCATTGCAGACCTGCTGTGGCTGTACTGCTTGGGGTGATGATTGGCATATTAAGAAATAAACTTAGGCGATACCAAGATAGCAAAAATAACTAGGAGGTTGTATGAGTTTTCATGCTGTGGCATATGAACAAAATCTGGCGGTGGTTCAGGCATTTGAGCCGAGTCTGTTATGGCAATGGTTTGCACGCATCAGTGCAATTGCTCACCCAAGCCATCATGAAGAGGCTTTGGCAACTGATATTGTCGCATGGGCAAAGTCGCAAGGGCTGGCAGTACGCCGTGATGCGGTGGGCAATGTCATCATCAAAAAACCCGCTTCGGCAGGCTATGAGAATCGTGCTACCGTCGCTTTGCAGGCACATTTGGACATGGTGCCACAGGCCAACGCTGAAGTGGAGCATGATTTTGCCACCGATCCCATCAGGCTGCGAATCAATCCCAATGACGGTGCTTGGCTGATGGCAACAGGAACGACCTTGGGGGCGGATAATGGCATTGGCATGGCAAGTTGCCTTGCGGTATTGGCAGATGATACGCTGGCTCACCCAGAGCTTGAGGTGCTGCTTACCATGACTGAGGAGACTGGCATGGTTGGGGTGTTTGGTTTGCAATCAGGCGAGCTTAACGCCACGATGATGATTAATACTGATACCGAGGAAATCGGCGAGGTGTATATCGGCTGTGCTGGTGGCATTGATGCTGATGTCAGATTGCCCGTGCTGTGGCAAAAAACCGCCTTTGATACCGCCATCACCATCGATATTAAGGGCTTGCGTGGTGGGCATTCTGGGCTGGATATTGATAAGAACCGCAGCAGTGCCATCAAGATATTGGCACGAGTTTTGGCGGTGCTAAATCAACAGTTTTCTGGACAATTTGCCATCTCTGGACTGCATGGCGGTACTTTGCGAAACGCCATCGCTCGTGAGGCAACCGCAACCATCAGTTTGCCACAGACCATCAAATCCCAAGTTGTGCAGTGCATTGAGCTGACTTTGGATACAATAGCTGCCGAAATTGCCAAGGCGGAACCGAACTTTGTTGGTACGGTGGCACAAACTGCCCTGCCAGATACCAGCTTGACACCACAAGACAGCACGCAAGTGGTGGATTTGATTCATGCTTTGCCAAATGGAGTGGTACGCCAAAGCGATGTGGTAGCAGATACGGTTGAGACTTCTTTATCGTTTGGGCAATTGGCACTTGATGAGTCAGGTCTGCGGTGCGTGTTGCTGATTCGCTCATTGGTAGAATCTGGCAAGATGGCGGTGTGCGATGTTTTGTCAAGCATTGCACGCCTAGCAGGTGCAAGCGTGTGTTTTAGCGGCGATTATGTTGGCTGGAATCCTGATGAGAATTCTCCAATCACAGCCCTGACCGTGTCTTTGTACGAAAAAATCCTAAACCGCAAGCCTGATATCAAGGTCATTCATGCAGGGCTGGAATGCGGTTTGATCAAAAAAAGCCACCCCAACCTTGATATTGTCTCAATTGGGCCTACCATCAAAAATGCTCACTCGCCTGATGAGATGGTGCATATCGAATCGGTGGCGGCTTATTGGCGATTATTGACTGATATTTTGGCAAATGCACCAATGCGATGATTTAACTTGACGGTTGAGTGCTTTAAGATAACAGTTGATGCCATCAAAATTTGGGTACGATCCCATATGGATGCAAACACTTGGCTTGGCAATGATCTGCTTGGCGGTTGCTAATGTTTAATCAATTGCCAAAATTGTATGGGTGGCGGATAGCTATCTGCTGGCAAATGTTTATGCCTAAGGCTGCAAAGGTTATTTGGCAGCAAAGCCAAGTGGCAAAATGATGGGTTTGTCGGTTGAATAAACTTGCAGCTTGGGACAAGAGTGCGATAAAGCCATGATAATTTATCGCAAATTAACACGGTCAGCATTGTTTGTTTGAACCAAAATTGGCGACAAGACTATAGCGACAAGACTTGGAATATTGCCAAATCTATAGGCAAGTGCGAGCTTGGCAGGACAATGCTTGGTGCAAAAGACTGCACCAAGTGATAAATTTGCCAAGTTGGGGTCGGTGATTTTTAGGTTTTTTTCGTGGGGCGATGCCAGTTGTCAATGGTAACTTGCTGACTGCGTGCCAGTGTTAATTTGTCATCGGCGGCATCTTTGGTAATCACTGATCCTGCCCCGATGGTGGCGTTGTTGCCGATATTAACAGGAGCGACAAGGCTGGAATTGCTGCCCACAAAAGCACCATCACCGATGATTGTGCGAGATTTGTTCACGCCGTCATAGTTGCAAGTGATGACGCCAGCACCAATATTAACCTCGCGACCAATTTCACTGTCGCCAGCATAGCTTAGGTGGTTGATTTTGCTGCCTTGTCCGAGCGTGGTTTTTTTGGTCTCGACAAAGTTGCCGATTTTGACATTGTCAGCCAGCAGAGTCTGGGGGCGTAAATGGGCAAAAGGCCCAATGCTGGCATCAGAGCCGATATTACTGCCGTCAATGACGCAATAAGGCTTGATATGAGTGGCGTTGCCGATGGTGCTGTCAGTGATGATTGTTCCTGCGTCAATCTGCACACCATCACCAAGCGACACCTCGCCGATAAATATGGTATTGATATCAATAAACACATCTTGCCCACAGCGCAGTCGCCCACGAATATCTACACGATCAGGGTCGGCAAACTGCACGCCAGCGTGTTGTAAGGTGCGTATCTGATGAGCCTGATAGTGGCGTTCTAGATTTGCCAACTGAATGCGGTCATTCACCCCTTCGATTTCAAAATCAAACTCTGGGGAAATGGTCGCAATCTCCACACCATCAGCAACCGCCAATTTGACAATATCGGTCAGGTAATATTCACCCTGTGCGTTATCATTGGTGAGACAAGGCAGGTATTTGTGCAATAGGGCGTTGTCCACGCAATAAATGCCGCTGTTGATTTCTTTGATGGCTTTTTGGGCATCGGTGGCGTCTTTTTGTTCAACGATGGCAATGACTTGCTCGTTTTTGCGGATAATGCGACCCAGCCCAAATGGATTGTCCACCTCTAGGGTCAGCATGGAAATGCCAGCTGTGTTGGCAGCGACCAATTGTTTGAGTGTGTTTTCGGTGGTAAGTGGCACATCACCATACAAAATCAGGCTTTTGCCTGTGGTGGGCAGATGAGGTAGGGCGACTTTGACAGCATCACCTGTGCCAAGTTGCTCGGTTTGTTCGGCAAAAATAATATCATACCCTGCCAGTGCCTGCTTGACCATCTGACCACCAAAGCCATAAATCAGCACAGTGCTGTCTGCACCGATGGCAGCACAAGTGTCTAGCACATGACGCACCAAAGGCTTACCAGCTAAGGTTTGTAGCACCTTTGGTCTGGTGGATTTCATGCGTGTGCCTTTGCCAGCGGCCAAGATGATGGTATGCAGGGTCATGATGGCTCCTTAGGATTGATGAGTAGGTGTGTAGTATTTGTGGCGATTGATGCGATGCTCAAACTGGCGAAATGCGAACAAAAATACCCAGCTGATGAGCAGATAAATCACCCCAGCGGCAAAATACATCTCAAGGTTCAGGTAAGTTGCAGCCATGATTTCACGAGCCTTATAGGTCAGCTCAGCAACAGTGATTGATGCCGCCAAAGCACTGCCTTTTAGCATAAAAATCACCTCATTGCTATAGGCAGGAATCATGATACCAAAGGCACGAGGCAGGGTGATGCGGCGTAATTTTTTTAGCTTGGACATACCGATGGCATCGGCAGCTTCCAGTTCGCCTTGTGGCACAGCTTGTATGGCACCACGCACAATCTCGGCAATGTAGGCAGAGGTATTGAGTGTAAAAGCAATGATGGCACACCAGTAGGCTTGGCTTAGCACAGGCTGCCACAGGGCAGATTGCTTGATGGCATCAAATTGACCCAAGCCATAATAGATTAAGAAAATCTGCACCAAAAGCGGCGTGCCACGAAAAAAGAAAATATACATCGCAGGGATTGCACGCAGCCATACCACAGGCGACAACCGCCATAAGCCAAGCAAAACACCAAAGATAAGACCCAAGGCACAAGAGGCAATCACCAGCTCAAGCGTGGTGATGGACGCTGACAACAGGTCAGGAAAATACTTAATAATCGCTTGCCAATTCCAATTCATGCCTGACCTCGTGATTGTTTGCGTAACATCTTAGCGTAGCGTGCAGCAGGGTTGGCACGAGCCTCGCACCACATAACAAACAGCGTAATGATTGATGTCAAAGCCAAATAAATCAGTGCCGCTGCCAAATAAAAAGTAAATGGTTTTTGGGTTGCTTGCGAAGCACGCTGGGCAAAATACATTAAATCCTTCAGTCCGATGAGTGATACTAGGGCGGTGTCTTTGAGCAGTACCAGTGTCAAGTTGCCAAGTCCGGGCAGGGCAACAAGCCACATTTGGGGTAGGATAATGCGTGTCCAAGTCTGAAAAGGCGTCATGCCAAGACTTTCGGCAGCCTCAAACTGACCCTTGGGAATGTCTTGAATCGCCATGCGAAAAACTTCGGTGGCGTAGGCTCCAAACATGACAGAAAGAGCCACAACCCCTGCCCAGAATTCAGAAATATTAATGCGACCTTGATAGCCAAGCTGTTTGGCGATGACCAAAAAAATCACACTGCCGCCATAAAAGATAAAAAACACCATGAGCAGTTCAGGAATGCCACGCACGACAGTTGTGTAGATATTGGCAAGTTTTTGCAAAATCCACAGGTTTGAGAGTTTGGCACACGCACCCAGCAGCCCAAAAATCAAACCAAAAAACAAACTGGCAAGACCCAGTTTGATGGTCAAAAGTGTACCTTGTATTAAAATTGGGCCGTAGCCTTGTAAGTCAAACACGCTGATACCTTGTGCGTTGCCTGAGCAACTTTTGATGTTAATATAAACGCACACTGGCAAGGTCTAGCCCAGCCAAGAGTGCAATGGATTATTGTAGCACAAAACAGACCGCTGACCTAGAAACCTAGGTCAAGCCTGATAAACTCGTCTTTGGTGGAACTGTGCTGATGGGCTTGTGTTATTGCAAGTCCTTTGGCATGCCTTCAGCACCAAAATGCTTGATGACGATTTTTTCATAAGTGCCATCAGCCTTGATGGCATCTAGGGCGTCGTTGATTTTTTGTAGCAACTCTGTGTTGCCTTTATCAACGGCGACAGCGACTTTGTCATCGATGTCAATATCAGAACCTTTGATGGTGAAATTTTTGCCCAAATCAGATTTCAGCCAAGTCAAAGCAGGTAATTTGTCAGAAATCATGGCATCGGCACGACCATTGCCCAAATCAATAAAGGCATTGTCCAGCGTGTCATACAGCTGTGGCTTGCTGTTTGGGTAAGTCTGGGTCAGCCACTGGCTTGAGATGGTTGAGCGTTGGGCGGTGATTTTGGCATTTTCGATGTCGGTTTTTGAACTTGGGTCAAATTTGGAATCGTTTTTTGCCAAAAATACCAAATAGTTAATGTAGTAAGGCTTGCTAAAATCTACCTGCTCGCTACGCTCTGCGGTTACAGACATTGCCGAAACGATGGCATCAAATTTGCCTGTTTTTAGTGCAGGGATAATGCCGTCCCAATCTTGAGCGGTGATTTGGCATTGTGTTTGCATTTTTTCGCACAGAGCATTGGCGATGTCAATATCAAACCCAGCCAAGCTACCATCAGGATTGGTAAAATTATACGGTGCATAAGAGCCTTCGGTGGCGATACGCAGCACCGAGTCGGTTGTATTGTTTTGGTTGCCGCAGGCAGTTAATGCCAATGCACCAAGCATGGTTGCAAATAGGGCGGTGGTTTTTAGTTTCATCATCATCTCCTTGATTGACTGATGGGTGCCTATCTTGGCGGTGTTATTTTTGCAATAAAGTTTGTTTGTCAAAATACTTGCTGACGATTTCGTCATATTTGCCATTTTGCTTTAGGGCGGCAAGTGCATTGTCAAAATCTGCTTTTAGGGCAGTGTCGCCTTTGCGGACAGCGATGGCAACCTTGTCATTGATGTCAATGGGCTGACCTTTGATCTCAAAATTTGCCCCTGTCTCGGTGCTTAGCCAGTCGGTGATTGGCACAGCATCAGACAGCATCAAATCAGCACGCCCTGCTGACAAATCAAGATGGGCATTGTCTTGTTTGTCATAAGCCTTGACGATGGCATCGGGGTGGTTTTGTTTGAGGTAATCAGCTGCCAGTGTCGCCTGCTGTGTGGCGACCGTTTTGCCAGCAATGCTATCGATGGTGGTGGCATCGCCTTTTTTACCAACCAGTACCAACGCATTGTCAAAATACGGCTCGCTAAAATCCACCACTTGCTGACGCTCTTGCGTGATGGACATACCTGCCATAATCGCATCAGATTGATTGGCGTTTAGGCTTGGAATTAAGCTGTCCCAATCTTGGCTGATGATGTTGCACTGGGCTTTGATTTGCTCGCACAGGGCATTGGCAAGGTCAATCTCAAAACCCACCACATTGCCCTGCGTATCCAGATAGCTAAAGGGCTTAAAATTTGACTCGGTTGCGATGCGAATTTGTCGTGTAGCATCAGCGGGCTTATCATTGTTGGTGCCGCAAGCGGTAAGTGTGGCAAGGGCAAGGGCGGCGGTTGTTAATTTTATAATAAATTTCATGATAAACTCCTCTTGTTAAACATCAACCAAGTCTGCATTCACTTGGGGCTTAGGTTGCCTTGCCGTCATTGGCGTGGCGTGTGGCGGTAGGTATTATTGAAAATGGGCTTTTTCAATTTCTGCCAATTTTCCTGTTTGTTTTAAGGTTGCCAGTGCTGCGTCAAATTGTGCTTTTAGTGCATCGCCCTTACGCACGGCAATACCTAGGTTGTCGTTGTTGTTAATCTCTTCGCCAACCAGACCAAATTCTTCGTTGCCTGCTTGTTTTAGCCAATCCGATGCAGAGGCTTTTTCTGCCATGACTGCTTGGTTTCGACCTGCTTTTAGGTCAAGATAGGCGTTGGTGTAGGTGTCATACAACTGCACACGGTTACCATCTTTGCCGTCATATTTTTCGCTAATGTAGGCAGCACCTGTGGTGGAACGCTGACCGCCCAGCACTTTGTCGGTGATGTTATTGGGGTCAAAGCTGCCGTCTTTTTTGGCAAGCCATGCGATGGTGTTTGAAAAATATGGCTCGCTAAAATCCACTTGAGCTTGTCGCTCTGGCGTGATGGACATACCTGCGATGATTGCGTCATATTTGCCCATCAATAGACTTGGGATTAAGCCGTCCCAATCTTGGGCAACGATTTGGCATTTTGCCTGAATTTCGGCACAGATGGCATTGATGACATCAACATCGAATCCAACGATATTGCCACTGGGGTCGGTGTCATTAAACGGAGGGTAGGCGGCTTCGGTTGCGATAATCAGCTCGCGTTGTTCGGTGGTTTCGGCAGTTTGTTTGCTTTCGCTTGTGGCGGTTTCGTCTTTTGATTGTGAACAGCCAACCAGTGCAAGGCAAGCGATGGCAAGTGTAGCAAATGGTTTAATCACGGTTTTTCCTTAAGCTGGGTTCTTGGCAGTAAAAGAGACAAATTCCAGCTTGTATTAATAAAACAAAAATTCTTCAGCCAACTGGCACAATACCAATCAGCGGTGCGATGCCATAAATTCACGCACTCGTGGTGATTTTGGATTGTCAAATACTTCTTCAGGCGTGCCGATTTCCTCGATACGACCTTGGTGCAAAAAGACCACCTTGCTGGATACTTCACGAGCAAAACGCATCTCGTGGGTTACAATCAGCATGGTGCGACCTTCGGCAGCAAGCTCACGCATCACCGCCAAAACCTCATTGACCAATTCAGGGTCAAGAGCAGATGTCGGCTCGTCAAAAAGCAGCACCTGTGGACGCATGGCAAGCGAACGGGCAATCGCCACACGCTGTCTTTGTCCGCCTGATAGATTGTCAGGATAGGCATCTTTTTTGTCCAGCAAACCAACTTTGGTTAGCAGTCGCTCGGCATCGCTGATGGCTTCTGCTTTTGATAGACCCAGCACTTGGGTCGGGCCTTCGATGATGTTTTGTAAGATGGTTTTGTGCGGCCAGAGGTTAAAATTTTGGAAAACAAAGCCGATTTTTGAACGCAGTTTTTCCAGTTGTTTTTTGTCAGCGGCAACCAGTTCGCCTTTGTGGGCTTTGAGCTTTAGCTCCTCTTGACCGACAATAATCTTGCCAAGACTTGGTTTTTCGAGCAGATTAATGCACCGCAACAGCGTGGATTTGCCAGAACCTGACGAACCCAAAATACTGATAACATCGCCATCATGAGCAGTCAAAGAAACGCCTTTTAGCACCTCAAGCGAGCCATAGCTTTTGTGAATGTCTTGCAAATCAAGTGCAATTGGGCGTAAATCAGTCATGAAAATTCCTAAAATTGTAATGACAAAAAACAAGATGGCAAAGACCGTTGGTTATCGGTAGCGGTCATTAGCCAAAATAATTGTTATAATTTTACCGAAAAATCCAATAAAGGCAAACATTTTCTTAATTTTTTCATCGTTTGACAAAATTAGCCATGCCAAATTGTATCAAGCGATGGCTTTGGTCGCCGAATTCGGCATGGTTGTGGAATATTTGGTAAAATGCCATAAATTTCGCTATAATAAGCGGTTATGTTGCCACTTGGCTTTGGGCTTTGTGCGACAACCTTAACCACCCAACCCTTATGCTAGAGTATCCATGAAAACTTTATCGCTAAATCAATTCATCACGCCAAAAAAAATGTCCTTGTTTGGGCAATTGCTACTCACTGTCATTGGCACGGTGCTGTTGGTATTTTTGTTCTTGGCATTACTGTCGTACGACAAGACGGATTCGGCATGGTCGCATATCGGCAGCAATCCTGAGATTGCCAATGTCGCTGGGCGTATGGGTGCGTGGGTGGCGGATATTTTGCATACTTTTTTTGGTTATGGTGCATGGTTTTTGGTGCTGGTTTTGGCGTATGAGCTGGCACGACTGTGGTGGTTGCACGCCAAATTGCTGTGGGTGCTAAGGGTGTCAGCTTATGCCTTGTTGTTGGCATTTATCAGTGCTTTGCTGGCTTATATGGGTGATTTTCGGGATAATGGGCTTGCAGCCAGCTTGGGCGGTGCGATGGGTTTTGAGCTACAAAAAAACCTAGTCATCAATCTGGGGGCGAGCGTTACGGCATTGGCACTGATTGCGTTGATTGGCATTATTGCCGCCCTAAGTTTTGAGATTCGCTGGGCAAATGTGGCAGCGATGATTATGGACTGGGTGGGGCAGGCTCGCCCAAAAGCCGATAATGAACAAACGCCAGTGGCAGAAGTGCCAAAGCAGCCTGTGGCTGACGATGTTGATGAGCCGATTGATGATGTCGTGCAGGCTCATAATCATCACGGGGCGTTGGAGAGTTTTTTGTGTCATTCTGGGCTAAGAGATGAGCTGCTTGCCAAGCGACAAGCCGAGCAAGATGCTGCTGCCCAAAGAGTGCTTGATGAGCAGATTGCCCTACAGACCCAAGCAATAAGTTTGTCCGAGCAGATGCCGAGCGATGATAAGAATCCAGCTTGGCAGTATGAGTCAGATGATGAGCCAAATCCATACAGCACTGTGGCAGACGAGCATATCATCAATGAGGCGAGCATATCGCTGGCATTGACTGATGAGCCAAAGATACAGCCAGATGAGGCAGTACCAAGCACAGTGGATAGATATAATCAATTGGGTAAATTACGCATTGATTCTGCTGATGTTGATGCCAATCATCAGCCACAGACAACCGTATCTGCCAAGCCTTACGAGCCGATGCCAGAGCTGGTTGATGGATTATCAGATGAGCCAAATGATACAGCGGCTTGGGCGGATGAGCCAAGTCAAGCTGGCGGTCAGCCCAAGTCATACGCAATGGGTAAGCTTGCCTATCGCATGAGTTTATCGCCAATACCTGAGCTTACGCTGCTTGACACCCCAGATTATCAAAATAAGCCAAAGGTTAGTGAAGCAAAGCTAAAAGAATCCTCTGAATTGCTTGAGATTAAACTGCAAGAGTATAATATCCAAGCACAGGTGATGGCGGCGACTGTCGGCCCTGTGGTAACACGCTTTGAGGTGGCGTTGGCAGCAGGTGTGAAAGCAAGCCGAGTAACGCGGGAGGCGCGAGATTTGGCACGCAATATGCTGAAGGAATCGTTGCGTGTGGTTGAGGTTATCCCCGGCAAGCCATACATCGGCATCGAAGTACCAAATGAAAAGCGTGAAATGGTGCGATTGATTGAGCTGCTTGATACCCCAGACTACCAAGACCCAGACAAACAAATCGCCATCGCTGTCGGCAAGGATATTAGCGGTAAGGTGGTGATTGCTGACCTTGCCAAAGCACCGCATATGCTTGTGGCAGGTACGACAGGCTCGGGCAAATCGGTGCTGGTGAACTCATTTTTGTTATCCATGCTCCTAAAATATACCCCCGATGAGCTGAAGCTGGTACTGATTGACCCCAAGCAACTGGAGCTTGCGAATTATAACGACATACCGCACTTATTAACCCCTGTGATTACTGATATGCAAGATGCGGTGGCGGCATTGACTTGGTGCGTGAATGAAATGGAACGCCGCTATCGATTGATGAGTAAGCTGCGTGTACGCAAGATTGCCGAATTTAACAAAAAAATTATCCAAGCTGAACAAAGTGGCGAGCCAATTTATGATCCATTATGGCAAGCCAATGATAGCGTCAGTCAGTCCAAACCACCAAAGTTAAAGACACTGCCGATTATTGTCATTGTGGCAGATGAGTTTGCTGACATGATTATGCAGCTGGGCAAAACTGCCGAAGAGCCAATCGTGCGACTGGCACAAAAAGCTCGTGCTGCTGGCATTCATTTGCTGCTTGCCACCCAGCGACCGACAGTCAATGTGGTTACAGGACTGATCAAGGCAAATGTGCCATCTCGTGTGGCATTGAGGGTTAATACCAAAGTGGATAGCCGTACCATCATCGAAGAGGGCGGTGCCGAGGATATGCTGGGTAATGGCGATATGATGTTTATCGCTCCGGGCAAAAACTCTGCCGAGCGTGTGCATGGTGCTTATGTTGATGATGATGAGGTGAACCGTGTCTGTGATGCGTGGCGTGAGCGAGGCAGTCCTGACTATATCGACCTGTCAGAGAGTTATACTTTTGATGGTGAGGGCAGTGGCGATACCAGCAGTGTTGCCGATGGCGATCAATTATACGAGGCGGCAGCGGCATATGTGGTAGAGACACGCAAGCCATCGATTTCGTCAGTGCAACGCAAATTTAGCATTGGCTACAACCGTGCAGCACGCTTGCTTGATCAGATGCAAGAAAGAGGCTTGGTTTCGGCGATGGATAATAGTGGCAAACGCCAGTTGTTATTATAGGTGTACCGATGGATTTGTCAAATACAGCGATTGCTATTATCGTGGTGCTGGTAGTGGCAGGGTTTTTGCTGGGCAATTTTATGGCGGCTCGTCCAAGCCCAGCAGCGGTACGGGTGGCGGATTTTCGCCTGATGGCGAGATCTTATCAGATTTTCCCAAAGCTCATCGCTTGCCCTGATTGGCTTGTGGCTCAAAAAAACCTCATCAGCCCTGTGCCTGCCGATCGTCATCCAAGCGAGGCTACCGCCAAGATTGCCCAGTATACGCTGACCGCTCATGAGCTTGCCTTGCCAATGGTGCAGTATCAAGCGGTGGCAGGTGTCTGGCGACTGGTGGAGCAGGATTTTTATACCGCCAAAATGCGTCAGCAGGCGGCACGATTGGACGGCGTGCCGATTTTGTTGCCTGGTGCGATTGCCTCACGCACTTTGGGGTTGTCAATGAAGGCAAATGCGGTGGCGTTGTATTGGCTTGATGACAAATATCAGCACAGTCATAAGGCGTATAAACTGGATAAAAATCAGGCAGCGGCGGACTTGGTGGATATGTACAAGGCATTAATCGGCTGGGCAGAAACGGTGGCGACGGTTAAGCTGAGCATGGGCGTTGTCAATCAACAACCCGCTGAAGGCGACAACATTGGCTGATAAATTCACTAAGGTTGTCTGGATAAATGCACAAAAAACAGGGCAAAATCACCACAAACTGTGAAAAATGATTGACAAAATCAAATTTTCACCCTATAAATGCAATAATTCGTCAATAAATCGCCAAATGATTTGTGCGATGATGGGTATTTTTTAAGATATTTAAATATAAAGTTACTATTTATTAAATTGTTTATGACAGGGCAAGATATGGCAACCAGCAAAAAAACCACCACCAAAACCACAGCAAATGCCAAGGGTAAGGCTTTGGTGATTGTCGAGTCGCCAGCCAAGGCCAAAACCATCAACAAATATCTGGGCAGTGGCTATATCGTCCGCTCAAGCATTGGCCATGTGCGAGATTTGCCTGTCGGTGGCAGCGGCACAAAAGCAAGCAAGGACGAGGAGGCAGGGCTAAATCGTGAGCAAAAAGCCCAGAGGGCATTGGTTCGCCGTATGGGGGTAGACCCTGAGCATGACTGGGCGGCTGTTTATGAAATCTTGCCAAACAAAACCAAAGTAATTCGTGAATTAAAGGCCTTAGCAAAAGATGCTGACAAAATCTATCTGGCAACGGACTTGGATAGAGAGGGAGAGGCGATTGCGTGGCACTTAAAAGAGGTTATCGGTGGCGATGACGACAAATACAGCCGTGTGGTGTTTAACGAAATCACCAAATCCGCCATTGAAAATGCCTTTAAAAGCCCTGACAAGCTCAACATTGACCGAGTTAATGCCCAGCAAGCACGCCGATTCTTGGATCGTGTGGTGGGCTTTATGGTCTCGCCACTATTGTGGGCAAAAATCGCTCGTGGGCTGTCGGCAGGGCGTGTTCAGTCTGTGGCGACCCGCCTTGTGGTAGAGCGAGAGCGAGAAATCCGTGCCTTTGTACCTGTGGAATATTGGCAAATCCACACAAAAAACACCGCAGCAGGTGAGGTATTGACCCTAGAGGCAGTCAAGCAAGGCGGCAAGAGCCTAAAGCTGGATAATAAGCAAGCAGCAGATGCGGTGGTATCGGTGCTAAGTTCTGCTGATTTTGTTGTATCAAGCATTGACGAAAAACCCACCCAGTCTCGTCCCTCTGCCCCATTTATCACCTCGACACTGCAGCAGGCAGCCAGCACTCGCTTGGGCTTTAGCGTCAAAAAAACCATGATTTTGGCACAGCGATTGTACGAAGCTGGTCATATCACCTATATGCGTACTGACTCAACTTTCTTGAGCCAAGACGCATTGACGGCGGTGCGTGGTTATATCGGTGAGCAGTTTGGCGGTGCTTATCTGCCCGAAAAGCCCAATTTTTATGGCAACAAACAAAATGCCCAAGAGGCACACGAGGCGATTCGTCCGTCTAATGTTGCCATAAAATCCAGTCAATTGACAGCGATGGAGCGAGATGCACAGCGTCTGTATGAGCTGATTTGGCGGCAGTTTGTCGCTTGCCAAATGACACCAGCGCGCTATCAGTCGGTCAGTTTGTTGGTGGCTGCGGCTGACATTGAGCTAAAAGCCAAAGGACGGACGCTGATTTTTGATGGCTATACTCGCATACAGCCACCAGCCAAAAGCGATGATGTGTTGCTGCCAAAGGTTGCTGTTGGCGACAAATTGCCATTGACGGCGATTGAGCCTAGCCAACATTTTACCAAACCACCAGCACGCTACAGTGAGGCAAGTCTGGTCAAAGAGCTAGAAAGTCGCGGTATCGGTCGCCCATCAACCTATGCCTCAATTATCTCAACCATTCAAGAGCGTGGCTATGTAAAACTTGAGAACAAACGCCTGTATGCCGAAAAAATGGGAGATATTGTTACCGAACGCCTAATTGAGAGTTTCCCTGATTTGATGGATTATGCGTTCACGGCAGGGCTTGAGGATAAGCTTGATGAAGTGGCAGTTGGTGATGAGAATTGGAAAGTGGTGCTGAATAATTTTTATCATGAATTTAAACAAAAATTAGACACCGCCAAATCATCAGACGGTATGCGACCAAACAACCCAACCAATGTGCCAGAGATTGGCTGTGATGCCTGCGGCAGACCCATGCAGGTGCGTACAGGCTCGACAGGCGTATTTTTGGGCTGCACAGGCTACAATCTGCCACCAAAAGAACGCTGTAAAGGCACAAAAAATCTCATGCCAGTATCGGCATTTGCCTTTGATGCGGACGATGAGTCGGCAGAGGTTCATGCCTTGCTGGAGAAAAAACGCTGCCAGCTGTGCAATGCGGCAATGGACGGCTATATCGTCGATGGTGGGCTAAAATTGCACATTTGTGGTAACAATCCTGATTGTGAAGGCCATTTGTTAGAGCAGGGCGTGTTTGAGGTTGCTGGCACGAGTAATGACGCACCAACCATTGATTGTGATAAATGCGATGGGCAAATGGAGCTAAAAACTGGGCGTTTTGGGGCGTATTTTGCTTGCCAAAAATGCGACAATACGCGAAAAGTGCTAAAAAATGGACAAGCAGCACCGCCACGCATGACAGCCATTGCCATGCCACATTTACGCTCTGGGCGGTTTGATGACCATTATGTGCTGCGTGAAGGGGCGGCGGGTCTGTTCTTGGCGGCATCAAAATTCCCCAAAGTGCGTGAAACTCGTCCGCCAAAATTGAGCGAATTGCGTACCATCAAAGATGAGCTTGAGCCAAAATTTCATTATTTGTTTGATGCTCCTGATGTTGATGAAGAAGGCAATCCGACCATCTTGCGTTGGAGTCGTAAAAATGCCGAGCAGTATATCGGCTCTGAAAAAGACGGCAAAGCCACCCGTTTTGCACTGGTATGGCGACAGGGGGCTTGGGTGAAGCAATAGCATTTATTCAATTGTAAGCAATTTCTTACAACAATTGACGCATTTGCCATCTGTTTATCGTTGTGATTTTGGTGCATAATATGCACATAGCAACGGAAAACTCCAATGGATTGGAGCATGGATGAGATGCTAGCAAGGAAGAGAGTATGGATATTTTTACAGCCGTAAAAACAACAAAGCCGCACTAAGTTTGCGGTTTTGTTGTTTTTGGAATCGGCTATCAGCACCTGTTATTTACACTTATCAACTGTTTATTCACCATCAATCTTATCAATTCTGGATTGCCATCAATCAATACAGCTCTTATAATAACAAGCTAAAATAACACAGGCAACAAAACCGCCCAAGCAATGCGTGCGATGTTTCTCACTGGCAGTGCTGACGGTTTTTGATAAAATAGTTATGGAGTAAATCATGAGCCAAGCAGTCATCACTACCACTGACGGGCTAAGAATCGCCAAGCGTTTGACCAATCATTGGCAACATAAATTCCAGATATCATCGCTGGGCGATACGGGGTTTGTGGTGCATTTTCCCAGTGCAGAAGTGGTTCTGCTGCCATCGGCTGATGCTTTGCAGGTCGAAATTAGACCTGTTGAGGGTGGCAGTGAGCCGATGGATTTGGCAAAATTACAAAGCGTGGTGGCAAGCCATATTGACCGCATGGCAGGCGAGGTGTTTGATTATCAGTGGCATGATGCCTAAATCGCCCAAAGTGCTGTTTGGCTTATAGATGAGCTGACTTTGGTTAATGTGCCTGATCCCAATTATCGCCCATGCCAATCTCAACCAATAACGGCACGGCAAAATCCACCTGCCAGCCTAGCTCTTTGGCGGTGCTGGTCAGGACATTTTGCATGGCGGTCTTTATCATCTCACCGATGACGACAGCTTTGTCTTTGGCAACCTCAAACACCAGCTCGTCATGCACTTGCAAGAGCAATTTGGCATCATCTTTTGGCAGGATTTTATCGACAGCAATCATGGCAAGTTTGATAATCTCGGCTGCTGAGCCTTGCAAAGGGGCATTAATCGCCGCACGCTCGGCAGCATCACGCACCATGCGATTGCTGCTGTTGATGTCTGGCGAGTATAGCTTGCGTCCTAGAATTGTCTGCACATAGCCGTGCTGTTTTGCCATGTCTTTGGTGTTTTGCATATAGTCGTTGATGGCAGGATAGCGGGCAAAATATCGCTTGATGTAGTCTTGGGCAACGCCTCTTTCGACACCCAGTTGTTTGGCAAGTCCAAAAGCACTCATGCCGTATAACAGCCCAAAATTCACCGCCTTGGCAGCTCGCCGCTCCAGATTGCTTACTTGGCTGATGTCTTTGCCCATAATCTCGGCAGCGGTTGCGGTATGAATGTCTAGATTTTGGCGAAAAGCATCAATCAGACTGTCATCACCGCTAAAATGTGCCATCAGTCGCAGCTCGATTTGTGAATAATCTGCCGCCAAGATGAGGCGGTCAGGCGGAGCAATAAACGCCTCGCGAATCAGTCGCCCTGTATCGGTGCGAATCGGGATATTTTGCAGGTTAGGGTCGCTTGATGACAGTCGCCCTGTGCTGGTGAGTGCCTGATGATAGCTGGTATGCACACGGTTTGTTTTGTCAGCGGCTTTGGCGAGAGCATCGGTGTAGGTGCTTTTGAGCTTTGACAAACTGCGGTGGTTTAGCACAACATCAACCAGCGGGTGGTCAATATTTGCCAGCACAGATTCAGAGGTGGAATATTGCCCTGTTTTGGTTTTTTTGCCACCTTTGATGCCCAGTTTGTCAAATAAAATCTCGCCCAACTGCTTGGGGCTGGCAAGGTTAAACGCCTCTTTTGCGATACGCTCGGCATCATGCTCCAAAGCCATGATTTGCTTGTCAAATTCCACAGACAATCTGCCCAAAAAATCACGATCGATTAAGATGCCGTCATGCTCCATCTGAGTAAGAATCTTGGCGGTAGGCAGTTCAAGCTGGTGCAGTAATTTGGCGGCTGTCGTGTCATCTTGTAGATATTGATTAAAAATACTAAACAATCTAAATGTAATATCAGCATCTTCACAAGCATAGTTGGCAGCAGTATCAATGGCAACTTTGTCAAAGCTGATCTGCTTAGCACCTTTGCCTGCCACCGCTTCAAAGGTAATGGTATCAACGCCCAAGTAATGCTTGGCGAGTGCGTCCATGCTATGCCTTGTGGCGGCAGCATTGATGACATAGCTTGCCAACATGGTATCTGATTGCCAGTTGTTTAGCTTGATGCCATATTTCATAAAAATATGGGCATCGTACTTAAGATGCTGTCCGATTTTGCCGATGGCTGGGTTTTCCAAAACTTGCTTAAACCCTGATAACACAAAGTCCAAAGGCAGCTGATTATCAAGCAATATGCCAAAATCACCCGTATGTCCAACAGGGATATAATAGCCTTCATAATTGGCGGTGCTGACCGAAATACCGACCAAATCGGCGTGCTGCCAGTCGATGTTTGTGGTTTCGGTATCGATGGCAAAATAAGGCACGCTATTTAATTTATGTATTAAATTTTCAAAATCTGATACCGTGCTGATGGTATGATAACAAGGCGTGCCTGTGGGAAGATTTGGCACACTAAGGGGTTCTTTATCGGTGTGGTTTTGTGGCAAATTATCAGCGGAATTATGTATATTTTCTAAATTATCATGAGTGTCATTTGCAAGGATTTGGGCTGTTTCTGCCAGCTCTTTTTTGAATTCTAGTAATTGATACAATTCATGCAAATCTTTGGCACGCTGTTTTTGGGCGGCATGGCTGTTGTCTAGCACAATGTCATCAAAGCCAATGGGCAGATCCAAATCAGTTACGATGGTTGCCAAGATGCGATTTAGTGGAATGTCGCCTTGGTGGTCGGCTAGGCTTTTGCCGACTGCTCCTTTGATGTTTGGTAAATTTGCCAAAATGCCATCAATGCTGCTATATTCATTGAGTAGCTTGGCGGCGGTTTTTTGTCCGACTTTTGGCACCCCTGCGATGCCGTCTGATGCATCCCCCATCAAAGTTAGGTAGTCGATGATTTGCTCTGCGTGCACGCCAAATTTATCCAGCACGCCTTGGGTATCGGTGATTTTCCCTGTAAAGCTGTCTTCTAGCGTGATGCAGTCATTGACAAGCTGTGCCATGTCCTTATCACCTGTGGAGATGACGACAGGGTAGCCATTTTGGCAAGCACGATGTGCCAAAGTGCCGATAATATCATCAGCCTCAAAGCCGTCTATCTTTAGCAGCGGTATGCCCAATTGCTCAATCAGTTGGTGAATGTAGGGAATTTGCACACGCAAATCCTCATCCATCGGTGGGCGATGTGCCTTGTAGGCGGCGGATAATTCATGGCGAAAAGTCGCCGCCTTCGTATCAAAGGCAACCGCCATGTGCGTAGGCTGGTATTTTTTGATGAGCTTGTTTAGGGCATTTAGCACGCCACGAATGGCATTGGTGGGCAAGCCTTGCGAATTGGTCAGCGGCGGCAAGCCATGAAAACAGCGAAACAGATAATAAGACCCGTCCACCAAAATCACAGGCGGTCTTGTTTTGTTGATATGATCTGTGTTTATTTTGGCAAGGTTGGTTGGGTTTGGGTAGTGGGTGTTAAATGTTGGTTTATTGTCAGTCATGGCGTTGTTTTTGATTGAGTGTTGATAATTATTATAGCATAGGCGTGGCAGAATCGCTTGTTTGGTTTATTGCTTGATAAAGTATTTATCAAGCCAATGATACAGCACCCCTGCACTGGCGACCACAGCAATCATACGCACCACATGCAGCATGGTAACGATTGGCACGCCCAGCTGCAAAGTTTTGGCAGTGATGGTCATCTCTGCCACGCCACCGGGGGCAAAACCCAGTCCCAAAATCGCCTTGTCAATATCACTATAATGGGTCAATAGCCACACCATCAGCAATGTCAGCATAAGATGTATCAACACGCTGATGGCAGTGGCAGTCAGCAGTCGTGGTGCAACCTGAAAAAAATTAGGGCGAAACTTGGTGCCAAGCGTCCAGCCGATACACACCTGACCTAAGTATGACAAAACAGGCGGTATCGCTGACAAATGCACCCCATTGGCGGTCAAAATCGCAGCAACCAACAAGGGTGCAAATGTCCAAGGATTTGACCATTTTTTGTATTCAAAGTATTTGGCAGCCAATGCACCAAGTGCCAAAAGTAGCAGTAGATTGGCAAAATTGACCGCTTGGCTTGACTCAAGGGTGCGACTATCCTCGCCGTGATAGCCCATGAATTGATAAAAAAATGGCACGGTCGTTACCAGCAGAAATACTCGCAGTGTATGGGCGGCAACCACCAAATCCACACGAGCATTGTGCAATTGAGCAAGATTGGACATTTCGCTCGCCCCGCCGACAACAGAGGCAAACCAAGCGGTCTTAAAGCTGACTTTGCCAATGCGATAGGCGATGATTGAGCCGATAATTCCCAGTGTGATGCTAAAAATGGCAACCGCAATCAGCAGATAAACTGACTGTGCAATCAAATCAAGCATTTGTGGGCTAAAATACAAGCCAAGCGACAGCCCGATAATCATCAAGCCCGTTTTGCGACCAATTTCGGCATTTTTTATGGGCAATCCTGCCAAACTACAGCCACCAATGGCAATCAATGAGCCAAGCAGCCAAGGAATGGGCAACCCAAGCAAGTTTGCCAAAGCACCGCCTGCAAGTGCAATCAAAAAGCTCAATAAATACGCTGGCAGTGTCGTTGTCATAAAATTCTCCAGTATGCCAGATGGCTTGCGATGATTTGTTGGGCTTTGCAAAGGGTGGCTTGACCCAAGTTTGTCATACAAATCAGAGTATAAAACCAAACAAAAAACAGCCACTTTTTGTGGCTGCTTATGCTTAGGCGATGTGTTTGCGATTTTTGTTACGCAGCCAGCGATATACAGGCAGCAGTACCATCAGCACCACAAGCACCCATAGGATTTGTACGATTGGCCCATGGAATAAGATGCCCAAATCCCCTTGTGAGATGGACAAGGCACGGCGTAGACTTGATTCCATCAGCTCACCTAATACATAGCCCAAAATCAAGGCTGACAATGGGAAATTGAGCTTGCGTAATACATAGCCCAAAACACCAAGAGCAACCATCAAAATCAAATCAAAAGTCGTGCTATGAATGGCATACACGCCCACAAAGCTCACCGCAGCAATCGCTGGAATGAGAATGTAGTTTGGGGTGTTGAGCATTTTGGCAAATAATCCAACAAGTGGCAGGTTGAGTATCAGCAAAATCACATTGCCTACAAACAATGACGCAATCAGACCCCAAACAATATCAGGCTGCTCGGCAAATAATTGTGGGCCGGGCGTGATGTTATATAGGGTCAAAGCACCCATCATCACCGCTGTTGTGCCAGAGCCGGGTACGCCCAAGGTTAGCATCGGGATAAATGAACCACAGGCTGAGGCATTGTTGGCAGCCTCTGGAGCGGCGATACCACGCAAATCACCTTCACCAAATTTGCCTGTGTCGCCAGCGATTTTTTTCTCGTTGGTATAAGTCATGGCACTGGCAATGGTTGCACCAGCACCGGGCAGCACGCCGACAACAAAGCCAATCACGCCACTTCTTAAAATCGTGCCAGCAGAGAACATTAATTCTTTGAAATTAAACAACGCACGCTTGCCTTGCTCAAGGGCTTTTTGTCCTGTGCTGGTCTGCTCAAGCATGATTAAAATTTCGCTGATGCTAAAAAAGCCAATCACAACCGTGGTAAAGGCGATGCCATCAGACAGATTCACCGAGTCAAAAGTAAAGCGATACACGCCTGTAACAGCGTCCACACCAACGGTTGCCAGACCAAGACCAATTAGGGCAGCAACTGCGGTTTTGATGGGTTGATCGCCAACCAGACCGCTTAGGCAGGTGATGGCAAACACCATCAGCACAAAGTATTCTGCAGGGCCAAAGGCAACCGCCCAATTGGCAAGCAGTGGTGCAAACAGCACAACGCCAAGCGTTGCAATGATACTGCCTGTAAATGAGCTGACCGCTGACAATGACAACGCCACCCCTGCCTTGCCCTGCTTGGCAAGCGGATAGCCGTCTAGGGTGGACATGATGGCAGCAGCATCACCGGGAACATTGATTAAAATTGCCGAAATGCGACCACCGTATTCACAGCCCAAATAGACCGCAGCGAGCAAAATCAAGGCAGATTCAGGTGGCAAGCCAAGTGCATAGGCTAGCGGCAAAAGAATCGCAACGCCATTAATTGGGCCAAGACCAGGCAGCATACCAACGATTGTTCCCAAAAATGCCCCAATAAAAGCAAGCATAAGATTGGTTGGTGTTAATGCCACCGCAAAGCCTGATAATAAGTAGTTTAAGGTATCCATAATTTATCCAATCAAACCAAGTGGCAGCGGCACATCAAGTGCTTGGTCAAACAATAAATAGAGCAAGACGCCCATGGCAACGCCCGAGATAAGACAATGCAGCAATTTGCCACCAAACAGCTTACCGACAATGGTTGCCATTATCGCTGTGGCAATGATAAAGCCAAGCAGCTCAAACAGCACCGCATAGCCAAGCAAGGTAACTAGGCACAAGGCAAGTTTTTTTAGTAATGATGGCGTATAGCCAAGCTGGTCAATCTCTGCTTTGGGACGAACCAACAAAAACAACGAACACGCCGCAAGTAGAGCCAGCAGCAGCATTGGATAGGGTCTTGGGCCCAACGGATCATAGGCGATTGGGGCAACATAGCCCGATGCCAGATATAACAAAAACAGACTGACAATCAGAAGCAGTCCTGCAAAATATCGTTCAAATTTTGCGTTCATCATGTATCCTTATGTATTATGCAATACATGGCTGATAAGGGCAGGCTGTAGCTTGCCTGCCGTATTAATGATGGGCTTGCCGACATGACAAACTTAGTTTTGTGAATTTAGGTCAAATTCTTTTGACAAAACACGCATCTCATCGGTGCTTTTTTTGATATAGGCTTGTAGCTCATCGCCAGTCATGGCAAATGGCAACAAATCTCGAGAGGCACGCAGCTCTGCAAATTTTGGGTCAGCCATCATGGTATCAAAGCGATTTTTCCACCACTGATATGATTCTTCGCTAACTTTTGGACCCATGTAGTAGCCACGAATGACAGGCCACTCAACATCAAAGCCTTGTTCTTTGGCGGTTGGGATATCTTTTAGCTTGCCGCCCAGTCTTTCGGGGGCGAATACAGCCAGCACACGCACTTTGCCTGATTCGATATAAGGACCCATCTCGGCAATGCCAGCACTAACAACACTGATGTGATTGCCAAGCACAGCGGTTACTGCTTCGCCACCACCTTCTAGGGCGACATAGGTCATGTCTTTGGGGTTAATGCCAGCGGCTTTGGCAACCATGGCGGTTTGGAGCCAGTCTTGACCGCCGACACTGCCACCAGCACCGAAACTGATGGCTTTGGGGTCTTGTTTTAGGGCATTTGCCAAATCTTGCAAATTCTGCAAAGGTGAGTTTGCATTGACCGCCACCATGCCATAATCTGTACCAACGGCAGCCAGCCAGCGAACATCATCTTCGCTGTAGTTTTCGCCAAATTTACCCTGTGCAAGATTTAGCAATGAGCCTGTCGAAAAGGCAACAATGGCATCACCATTGGCGGGGTCGTTGGCGACAATTTTGTTATAAGCGACCGCACCGACGCCACCGGGCATATAGGTTACACGCATTGGCTTGTCAAGCAATCCTGTGTCTTTTAGTCCACTTTGTGCCAGTTTGCAGGTCAGATCAAAACCGCCACCCGGTTTGGCTGGGGCGATACATTCAGGTTTTTTTGGCATACCTGCTTCGGCATTTTTGTCGTTTTTGCAGGCGGTGAGTGCAACCGCTGTGCACAAAGCAGCGGTCAAAAGTGCGGATTTTTTGAACATTAGGGAGATACTCCAGAGATTGAATTTCCTTATAACCATATCATTTATGCGGTTATTTTTGGTAAAATATATCAAAATGCTGTTACTGTCAAGCATATTTAGCGAAAAATTTTGGTAACAAAGCAACAATTGATGGCAGCCGTGATTTTGATTAAACAAAAATATACCATTGCTGATGGCGTTGGTGTGTTTTTATTGTTTGCCAAGATTATAAATAAATACAAAGAACTTGGGCGGGATTGGCGGTGCTTTTGTGGCTCATTTAAGATATAATAGGGCAGCAAGGCGTGGGCATTGCCATGTAAATTTATCAAAGCAGTCAAATCACCCAAAGCATATCACAGCTAACCGATGTTTATCATTCATTAAAACAAACAAGGCATACAATGACAACCAATCTACTCGACCAAATCAACGCTCGCAGGACTTTTGCCATCATCAGCCACCCTGACGCAGGTAAGACCACCATGACCGAAAAACTGCTACTATGGGGCAGGGCGATTCAGGTGGCAGGTGAGGTGCGTGGACGCAAGGCGGATCGTCATGCCACCAGCGACTGGATGAGTATGGAGCAAGAGCGGGGCATTTCTATCACAACTTCGGTGATGCAATTTCCCTATAAAGAATGTATGGTGAACCTCCTAGATACGCCCGGCCATGCTGATTTTAGCGAGGATACTTATCGCACACTGACGGCGGTGGATTCTGCATTGATGGTTATTGATGGTGCCAAAGGTGTTGAGGAGCGGACAATCAAGCTGATGGAGGTCTGTCGTATGCGTGATACGCCGATTATTAGCTTTGTGAACAAACTTGACCGCGAGATTCAAGATCCGTTGGCGTTGCTTGATGAAATTGAAAGTGTGCTAAAAATCCGCTGTGTGCCGATTACTTGGCCGATGGGCATGGGACAGGATTTTGTTGGGGTGTATCATATCAAGCAAGACAAGCTGTATATGTACAAAAAAGGACAAGGCAGTCAAATTAGCGAAATAGAAGTCAGAGATGGCTATGATCATGCCGATGTGCGTGATCGCTTGGGCGAGCTTGTGTTTAATGAATTTGTCGAAAGTCTTGAGCTTGCTCAGCTTGCTGCCGAAGACTGGGACGAGGATCAGTTTTTGTCAGGCAAGATTACCCCTGTGTTGTTTGGCACGGCGTTGGGTAATTTTGGGGTGGATATGGTGCTAGACACACTGGTTGCTCATGCCCCGAAGCCCAAAGACCATCAGGCGGTAGAACGCATTGTGCGTGCTGATGAGCCTGAATTTACAGGATTTGTCTTTAAAATCCAAGCAAACATGGATCCAAAGCATCGAGATCGTGTTGCCTTTATGCGAATTTGCTCGGGGCGATATGAGCGTGGCATGAAGATGAATCATGTCAGACTGGGCAAAGAGGTGCGGGTTTCTGATGCCTTAATGTTCCTAGCGGGCGACCGCGAGACGCTGGAGGAGGCTTATGCTGGTGATATTATCGGTCTTCATAATCATGGCACGATACAAATTGGCGACAGTTTTACCAGTGGTGAGAGTTTGAACTTCACGGGCATTCCGCATTTTGCCCCTGAGCTGTTTCGCCGTGTGGTGCTAAAAGACCCAATGAAATCCAAGCAATTGCAAAAAGGCTTGCAGCAGCTGTCCGAAGAAGGGGCGACACAGGTGTTTATGCCCCAAATTAACAATGATTTGATTTTGGGTGCGGTGGGTGTGCTACAGTTTGAGGTGGTGGCACATCGCTTGGCAGAAGAATACAAAGTACAATGCAGCTTTGAGCCTGTATCCATCGCCACGGTGCGGTGGGTGCATTGTGATGACAAGGTGGCGTTTGAGAAGTTTAAGAAAAAAGCCCATGACCAACTGTCGGTGGACGGTGGCGGTTATCTGACCTACCTTGCCCCAAGCCGTGTGAACTTACAACTGATGCAAGAGCGATATCCTGAAGTGGAGTTTAGAAGTATCAGGGAGCATTGATTTTGGATTAATGCAGGATTATAATGAAAATCGTCTTAGATACCAATATTTTGGTGGGGGCGTGCTTGGGGTCTTGTCATGCCATCCGCCTAATTAAAGCTTGTTTAAATGGCGAATTTACACCAATTATTGGCGTGGCATTATTGGCAGAATATGAAGATGTTTTGGCTCGTGATGATGTGTTTGTCAAAAGCAAATTATCATTAGATGAGCGCAATGAAATTTTAAATGCCTTGTTATCTGTTTGTGAGTGGGTGCGTATTTTTTATTTGTGGAGGCCTAATTTAAAAGATGAAGGTGATAATCATTTAATAGAATTGGCAGTAGCAGGCAATGCTAAAATTATTGTGAGCCATAATCAAAAAGACTTTCGTCAAAACGAATTAAATTTTGGCATTAAAATTTTAGCACCAGAACAATTATTGCAGTTAAGGAGTAATGATGGGAACTGTAACACTTCAAGTTAGCAATGAAAAACACGAACGCTTAAATTTAATTGCCAATGAAAGAGGGTTAAGTGTCGCTCATTTAATAGATGAAACAATGTCTAATATGCTTGCTGAATATGAAGCAAGAAAACGCTTTGAAAATAGAGCTAAACAAGGTGATATTAAAAGAGCAATGGAGCTTTTGGATAGGGTTTTGTGATTCGTTTCTCAATTTTCCCCAAGCCGTGTGAACTTGCAACTGATGCAAGAGCGATATCCTGAAGTGGAGTTTAGAAGTATAAGGGAGCATTGATAAAACAAAAACCAAATCGTCAAAGATTTGGTTTTTATTTTGGTTTGGGCTAGTTGTTTTTTAGCTTGGCGGAGCAGACAAAATTAAGTGTAGACTCGCCTACGGTATCAGGAACGGCTCTATTCCAATCATCAGATGATCTTAGATTAATAGAGAAGTTAATGGAGTCGATAGGGTTGTTATAGAAATTATAGTAATTAGCTGCATCGGTTTTGGATTTTTTATTACTACAATCATAGTAGGTAAAAATTCTCATAGACCAGTATTTGCTCTTTTTATCGTACTCTTCTTGCTCTGTTGCGGTACGTTTTATTGGATATAATGTATCGGAAAATAGTTGGCTTATATTCTTACTACTTGGTAAGGATTGTGCTGAGTCATATTCCCATTTTTCCCACACAGATCGAAAAATGCGACCGTTGGCAATTTTATGCGTACGAATGCTGTCTGTATCTACATATATGACAGCATTGTCACTTTGACTGACTTCAGCCCAGTCTGCCGCTAAGACTGAATGCCCAGCCAGTAGGGATAAATATAAAAAGACCGTCCGTTTTGTCATTTTTCACCTCAAATAATCATGTTTAAACTTCTAAAATTGTGCTTGATTTGCCTAGTAGCAACCGTATGAGTCGCAAGTTTGACTTTGGTAGTTGTCGTTGCCATCCATACCGCTATAATAGGTTGAGTTACCAATGCGTTGAATGGTTTGATTCCAGCTGTTGCCATTAGCTGCCCGTCCGTTTTGATAAGTGATGTTGCCAATGGTCTGAGATTCACTACTCCAAGAACTGCCTGTGTTGCGGTTATATCCATTGACATAGGTTAAATTGCCAATTTTTTGTACATCGTAATTATTGCCATTGCTATCACTACAGCTATATAGTCTTTCGCTTCCGTAGCAATAAGCATTTGCCAAAGATGGCAGAGCAAGTAAGCTTAAAATAAGTACTAAATTTTTCATAAAATCTCCTAATAAAACCATGGGTATAATAGATAGCAATCATAATTGACTCAACCAACAAATTCGAGTGTTTGCACCTATTTTGTGGTTTGTTAATAATGCAATTTTGTGTTATTTGTAGCAAATAATCTAATCAAGAGGGTGGATTAACTTTGCTTCTATTTCGGTGATATATCGTGTTGTGTTTTGTCTGTCTTGGTATTGACGATGCTTTAAAGATCCCTCAACATAAACAAGACTACCTTTGGTGAGATTAGTCATACCAAAATCAGCCAATTTATTATGCAAAACAACTCTGTGCCACTCAATGCGTTCTTGGCTATCACCTTGCAGATCTTTCCATTTTTGTTTTGTGGCAACTGATAGGTGTGCAATCATGCCGCCATTCTGAAAAGATTTGCCTTCAGGATCTTGGCCTAACCTGCCGATAAGAATAACTATATTTACACTCATAAACTATCCTAAACAAAAATAATTTTTTGACGGCTTGTTTTTGGGATGCAGGTACTACAAGCCCTAAATCCATTGTTTTTCAATAGTTGTTCGTTAATGTTGTTTATATTAAAATTTACTTCCTTTTGAAATAGTGCCATTTTTGATAATAACAAATGATGTTTCAATTCAGACAGATTTTTTGCTGCTTCTGAAGTTTGAGGGTTGTGTTTTCTTGTGAGCCGACAAATGTCTTCTGGTGTTCGATATCTCAATTGAAAAACTTTTTCATGTATTTTTGAAATATTGGAAAAATTTTTCATTTCTTGAATGCTTGAATTAAGAATGTTTTGAATGTCGGATAGTAATAGTTTTGTAAAATCAATTTGAGTAGCTCCGCTATTATTAGATTCTTCTTTGGCAAAGCGTTCATCTGCGAAACCAAATTCGGCTTTAATGGCAATGATGGTAGATTCCTGTTCTAATTCATCAAAGTCAAATGTCTTGACATATTTGCGAAACCGTTGAACCTCTGCCTTGCCTTTAGCTTGCACCTCTTTTGGAATAAATAGATTTTGGTAGTGATTTTGAAGCCTGTAACAGTCTTGGTTGATATGGTAGGCAGGCGGTATGCCTTCATATAGTTTGGTAAATGTATCTTTTGGCACAGATACTTCCTTAATTATGCTTAGATTTGTTGTCTGGGCACCTTGAAAAAATTTTTTTGCACGAGAGAGCTGTGTTAATTCTTGATCAGAGATGAAATACTGTATATCTGGCAATTTTAATATTTCATTGGCTGATAGTTCAACTTTTTCAATTAATCGACTCATATTGTGATTGGTGATATACATAACACTATCCAAATAAAAATTGAAACTATCTGAAATTTATACTAAAATAGCCAATTATTCCACCAACAAAATTGACATTTTTAACCCACAAAAGGTAAGCCATGGATATTGCCGATAACATTGTTAAGCTTAGAAAAGAGCAACATCTGACCCAGGAACAGATGGCATAAAAGCTAGCAATGTCCAAAAATGGCTATGCCAAACTGGAACGAGGCGAGAGCAGAATTACGGTTGAGCATTTGCAAAACATTGCCAATACTTTTAATATTGATATTGTTGAATTACTAAAAGCCGATAAGGAAGTGGCATTGTTGATTGGTGATAATCATGGCAGTTATGCAAACAAATACTATAATAATGTGTACGAAATTGAAAAACTCCAATTAATTATCGCTCACAAAGACGAGCTGCTTGCCCAAAAAGACAAAGAAATCGCTTTGTTACGCCAGTTGCTTGATGGTGTATAATTAACACAGTCGTCAAGAGAGTGCAGAATGTAATTTTCAAGCCAATTTTCGCAATTGGCTTTTTAATTTCTAGGAGTAATCATGCCAAAAACTCCCCACGCAGACGCAGGCTCCGTCATCGGTTCATTATGGATGGTCTTGGCGGCTTTTTGTTTTGCCACCATGGGCATTTTGGTCAAAATCACCGCCGTCAAATTTGCCATGCATGAGTATGAGCTGGTATTTTGGCGAGTGAGCTTTGCAGCGGTGGTGCTGGGCGTGCAGGCGATGATTTTGGGACGATCATTTGCTACGAATTATCCGCTGGCACATTTTTGGCGATCGCTGGCAGGCACGATTAGCTTGTTTATGTTCTTTTTTGGCTTGGTGTATTTGCCACTGGCGACCGCGATTACTTTTAGCCACACTTCAGCGATATTTTTGGCGATATTTTCACTGCTGTTATTAAAGCAGCGACCATCGGCACTGACATGGGCAGCATTGTTGGTGGGGCTTGTTGGCATTGGGCTGATTTTGCGACCCAGTGTATTGGGGCATGGGCTTTTGCCAACGGTCATCGGGCTTGCCAGTGGTGCGATTGCAGGTTATGCCTATTTGCAGGTGCGTGAGCTGTCGCTGCTTGGTGAGCCTTCTTGGCGGATTGTGTTTTATTTTTCGGCGTTGGCAAGTCTGCTGTCAGCGGTCATCAGCAGCATCAAGGGCTGGACGGCAATCTCTGCTGAGATGTTGCCCTATTTGCTTGGCATTGGACTGTCGGCGATGGCAGGGCAGTTGGCAATGACTCATGCCTACAAGGTTGGGCGTAAGTTCATGGTTTCGGCACTGGGTTATTTGGTGGTGGTGCTATCAACCCTGTATGGCGTGCTGGTGTTTGGTGAAATATTGCCAGCGATGGCGATGGTGGGCATTGTGCTGGTGATTGTCAGCGGTATTTTGGCAAGCAAAAAATAACCATAGGATTAAAATCATTAAAATTAGAAAATCGCCGAGCCAGCTGGCAATTTATGTTACAATACGGTTCATTTGCCAAAAATGCTGATTTGTCATGTTAATTTGTCCTGTTTGCCAATCACCACTTCAGGTTTCTGCCAAGATATTCCGTTGTACGCTCAACCACAGCTTTGATATCGCCAAAGAAGGCTATGTCAATCTGCACATCGTTCAGCACAAAAAGAGCAAAAACCCTGGAGATACACCGCAGGCGGTGCAAGCACGGCGAGAGTTTTTGTCGGCAGGGCATTATGCACCATTTCGCACGGCGGTTGCTGATATTGTGCATAAGTTGCAGGCAGGCGTGGTGATGGATATTGGCTGTGGCGAAGGTTATTATACGCAGGCACTGACAGCACAGACGCAGGTTTTGGGGCTTGATATCGCCAAGTCGGCGGTGCAAATTGCTGCCAAGGCTGACAAAAACAAGCGTGTCTGCTGGCTGGTGGGAACTTCATCGGCATTGCCTGTGGCAAGCGGTTCGGTGAATGTTTGCACCAGTTTGTTCAGTCCACTGCCAAAGCAGGAGATTTATCGGGTGCTTGATGTATCAGGCGTGCTATTGGTGGCGGTTGCTGCACCAAGACATTTGTATGCTGTGCGTGAGGCATTGTTTGGCACGGTGATTGAGCATAGTCCTGATAAATATCTTGATGTGCTTGCACCAGAGTTTGTGCTGACAGACAGGCAACAAATCACTGTACCGATGCAGCTTGATAATCAATCATTGCGACAATTGATTGCCATGACTCCTTATGCGTATAAGGCAACCGCCGAGCGGCGAGCATGGCTTGAGCGACAGGAGAGCTTTGAGGCAGTGGGCGAATTTTGTGTCATGCTGTTTAAAAAAACAGTGATGGTTGAATATTATTAATGCCATAAAATACAAACTGGGAGGGTATATGAGATACTGGCAATGGGCGGCGATGTGTGTTGTGCTGGGCATGATGACAGCTTGTGCCGACAAGCCACAGGTACAGATGGCTGCTGATGTTATCAAGACAAAAGAGCAAAATCAATCGTTTGCTTGGCAGAATAAAATCATATCATCTAAAGATAATATTAACCAAAAATGCACAAACCAATGCCCGCAGATGGAGTATCAGCTAATCAGCACCCCTTATGCGTGGATTGACAGTACGATTAATAAAGCCGTGCTAAGCATACTGGATTCTGGTGAGGAGTCAGCAGAAGGTTCGCCAGCTGCTAAGCGTATTCAGGATTTTTATGCCAAACCTGTGGTGAGTGATGACGAGCTGGGCGAACAGCTTGGGCGTATCAAGCAAAACCTTGACCGTCTTGCCAAAGAGGCGTCAGGCGAGCAGATGGTTGTTGTGAGTGCCAAGCCTGACTTTTTGGGCTTTTATAAGGATTTGCCACAGATGAGTGTGTCAGGCGAGATTTATCTTGGTGGTGCTCATGGCATGACGAGTTATTTTTATTATGTGTTTGATTTGCAAGCCAAGCGTCAGCTGGATTTATCCGATGTGGTGCTGCCAAATCAAATGCCAGCATTGCAGCAGACTTTGCAAGCACAGTTTGATGCCATGCTTCGCAGTCAGGGAGCTGACCCAGCAGAGCATGGGCAGTCGTGGGAATTTTTTGTTACGCGGAATTTTGTCTTTGACAAAGACGGTATGGAGTTTTTGTACCAGCCTTATGAGATTGCACCTTATGTGTATGGCCCCATCAGTCTGCGTCTGGACAAGCAGCAAATGCGTGCATTGATCAAACCGCAGTATTTGTAATAAAAAACCGCTCTGATGTTTGAGCGGTTTATGCGTTAGTCTGTGGTGTGTTTTGACAGTTGTGAAACCTTGCCAAAACCTTTGGGCAACGCACCGCCACGACTGGCACGCTTGGCGATATAGTTGGCGATGTCGGCAGGCTTTAGCGTAAGTGTGCGTTTACCTGCGGTAATAACCAGACTGTCATCACTTGACAAACTTGCGATGGCGGTGATGTGTTCATCGGCTTTTAGGTTGATGAGCTTGTTGCCTTTGCCTTTGGCAAGCATTGGCAACTCATCACTTGGGAAAATCAGCAATTTGCCATCAGAGCTGCTGACAGCCACCAGTGTGTCTTTTTCGTCAATCAGAGCGATAGGCAGCAGCGTGCCGCCATTGAGATTGATGCTGGCTTTGCCTGCTTTTTGGTTGGTGTCAAGATTGTCAAGATTGTTGATAAAACCATAGCCTGTGCTGCTTGCCATGAGGATATTTTGGGTTTTGGCAAAGTGAATTTGCTCAATTTTTGTACCGTTGCCAAGCGTTAGCAGACTGGTAATGGGATCGCCTTGACCACGAGCGGAGGGTAGGTTGATGGTATCAATGCCATAACTTCGCCCTGTATTGTCAAGCAAAATCAAGCGTTCGGTGGATTTACCCAGTGCGTGCGTCAGGTAGCCATCGCCTGCACGATAGTTCATGCTCAAAGGATCGTTGCCATGCCCTTTGGCAAGACGAATCCACCCTGCCTGCGACAAAATCACCGTAACAGGCTCACTACTGATAAGCTCGGTTGCCTTCAGGCTTGCCGCCTCTTCACGCTCCACAACAGGCGAACGGCGAGCATCGCCATGCTCTTTGGCATCGGCGGTCAGCTCATCTATCAGCAGCTCAGTTAGGGCATCGGCATCATTGAGCTGTTTGGTGATGGTTGCCAGCTCGGCCTCAAGGCTTGCTTTTTCGGCATTAAGTTCAATTTCTTCAAGTTTGGCAAGTTGGCGTAATCTGATGTCTAAAATTGCCTCGGCTTGAATCTCGCTCAAGCCAAAACGGCTCATCAGCTCAAACTTCGGATCGTCCTCCTCGCGAATGATGCGAATCACCTCATCAATGTTCAAATACGCAATCAAGAGACCTGCCAAGATGTGCAGTCGTTTTTGTATTTTTTCGAGACGGTGCTGTAGTCGGCGAATCACCACGCTGCGACGCACCGACAGCCATTCGGACAAAATGGTTTTTAGGTTTTTGACTTCAGGCTTGCCATTGATGCCAATCATGTTCATATTGACCCGAAAGCTCATCTCAAGGTCAGTATTGGCAAACAGATGGCTCATGATTTTGTCAATATCCAGCTTGCCTTTTTTTAGCTCAATGACAAGACGGCAAGGGTTTTCATGATCAGACTCATCACGAATCTCCACCACCCAAGGTAGTTTTTTATCCGTCATCAATTTGGCGATTTGTTCAACAACTTTATTGCCCGAGACTTGATAGGGCAAGGCATTAATGATGACGAGATTTTTGTCTTTGGGGTCAGTGTGGTAGGTGGCACGCATTTTGTAGCTGCCTTTGCCTGTTGTATACATTGCAACCAACTCGTCCCTTGGCGTGATAATCTCGGCACTGGTGGGCAGGTCAGGGGCGATGATGCTTTGGGTGAGCTGCTTGATGCTGATTTCGGGATTTTTTAGCAAGCGAATACAGGCTTTGACAACCTCGCCCAAGTTATGCGGTGGAATATCGGTCGCCATACCAACGGCGATGCCTGTTGTGCCATTGAGCAAAATATTCGGCAGGCGTGCAGGCAGGGTGATGGGTTCTTTGAGCGAACCATCAAAATTATCCTGCCAATCCACCGTACCCTGTTCAAGTTCGGCAAGCAGCGTGTTGGCGTACAGGCTCATCTTGGCTTCGGTATAACGCATGGCGGCAAAGGATTTGGGGTCGTCAGGACTGCCCCAGTTGCCCTGACCGCTGATGAGTGGATAGCGATAGCTAAATGGCTGTGCCATCAGCACCATTGCCTCATAGCAGGCAGAGTCGCCATGTGGGTGATATTTGCCCAGCACATCGCCGACAGTACGAGCTGATTTTTTTGGTTTGGAGGTGTGCCGTAGCCCAAGCTCACTCATGGCGTAGACGATGCGGCGTTGCACAGGTTTTAGCCCATCGGCAATATGCGGCAAAGCACGATCCATGATGACATACATGGCATAGTTAAGATAGGCGTGTTCGGTAAAATCGCTCACAGAGCGAGTATCAATGTGTGTACTCATGATTGTCGTTGTTGCAAATGATGGCTTATAATAGCAAAATTACCAAAAATTCGGTAGTGGCTTTCGTGCAGAATGCGTGGCAGTCATCTTTGTTGCGATGCTAAATGGCTATCAAACTGGCTGACATTTCAATCATCAGTGCCAGCACGGCGGTATTAAAGAAAAACGACAGCACGCTATGAAATGCCCCAATGCGTCGCAATTTTCGTCCTGTAAAGGAAATATCTGCCGTTTGTCCTGTTGCACCAATACCAAGCGAAAAATAGACAAAATCCCAATAATCAGGCTTGGATTCATAAGGAAAATCCAGCGGATAATGGTCATTGTTATCGCTGTCATAATAACCATGTGCATAGTACAAGGCAAATAAAATATGAATAAACAGCCAAGACAGCACCAGTGTGAACATGGTTAGCCCAATATGAAAACCAGCAAGCCAGCCACTGGCATCGGCACCGATACGCATCTCTTGAATAATGGTAATAATGCTGATGATACTGGCTGTGCAGATAAGTACCAGCATGGTGGTGCGTTTTTCGTATTCTTGATGGGCTTGTTCTTGGATTTGTGATTGGCTAACTCTGCCAAAGACCAAGCCAACCAAGATTAAGTAAGTCAGCAAAAAACTGTCCCAAACCAACAAATAAGCGGTGGGCTGTTGTAAAGTGGGGATAAAGCTACGAAAAAATCGCAGTTCACTAAACAAAATCCCATAAACGCATACCGCAACGGTGATGGCAATGATAAGGTGGTTGTTGTTCTTAAAAAATCGCAATAAAGCAGACATGGTCATCAATCAATAAAAACCAAGCGATAAACACCGCTTGGTAGTGGCTAATGGGGCAAACCTGACAGCTTAGCCAATAAGGCTTTCAAGGCGTTTGGCAAGCTGCACATCTCGGCTGTGTATGGCGTGCTGTGCTGGGTCGCCGATACGCACGCAGATGGTGTTGTAATCGTGCTGCCAGACGGGATAATGCTCAAGGCTTTGGGCATGAAATGCTGCACGCACCATAAAACCCA
Source organism: Moraxella cuniculi DSM 21768 (assembly GCF_900156515.1). Classification (GTDB taxonomy): domain Bacteria; phylum Pseudomonadota; class Gammaproteobacteria; order Pseudomonadales; family Moraxellaceae; genus Moraxella; species Moraxella cuniculi. The sequence continues at coordinate 72,395 of NZ_FTNU01000004.1, forward strand.
CCGCATCAGCAAAGTCCTCAAAGGTGAAAGTTTTGCTAAGGCTATTGCCCTCAAGCGACCAGTTGGGCAGGCTCTCTAGTTGCAGGGCGACTTGATCAGAAGTTAAGCTGCTCATAAAATTCCTTATAAAGAGGGTTGTTATTGATAATTTTTAACAATAACAGTGCATTTATTATCTATTATTATTTTAGCATGGTTTATGAATTTTTATGCAATAAATGATGATAATTTTGTTGTTTATTGATATAGTTCGCCACAAATGAGCAGCTGGCGATGACTTTTTTGCGACTGTCTGTGGCATATTCTAGGGCGAATTTTACCAAAGCCGTGCCAAGACCACGCCCGCCAAGTTCGGCTGGCACGATGGTGTGGTTATAATCAAGTGTCTACTCATCAACGATGCGGTAGCTAAGATATGCCACCTTGTCGTCAATAAGTGTTTCAAATCGCTGGGCGGCAATGTTGTGAGTGATTGTGGCTGTCATATACGCTCCTTGGGCTGTATTTATGGCAATGCTTGGGTGCAAAAATGAAAAATGGCTTGAGCAGGCTGTATTTATGATTAAGACAAACAATAGCAGGAATTTTTTATTCTGGCAAGGCATCATCTTAATGGCAGGGGTGATAAGTCTGTATATTGCCCAAAATCACCAAACGCAAGCAGATGGCATTGCTATTTTTTAAGCAGATTGTGAGTTGGTGTTTTTGGTGCAAGGCTTGGGTTAAAGATGGCTTGGTGTAGCAATGATAAGCGTGTGGTTGGCACAATTCATTATTGGGTGGCGACCCATCGGCTTATCTTGTGGGTTAAATTCTGGATAATTAAAAAGATGGTCAGCTGCCGCACCCTTACCAGCCAACTGGCTTGACAGGGTTTTGGCATTTATCGCCCAACCATATTAAGCATGGGCGATAAATTCCCCAGCCAACGCCGACCGTTAAGTGATTAACGGCAACCTTTTTGTTCGTACAGATTGGTTAGATTGACTTGTCGTTCTTTGGCGGCATTGATGGCTTCTTCGGTATTAGAATAAGTGCCAATCAGAGCTGGCCAAAAGAACAAAGCTGCGGCAATATTTTTGCCAGTAACTTTGCGTTCGGCACGGGCTTTTTGTTCAAATTCTTTGGCTGAATTGTTACAAATTAGCAATAAAAAGACAGCTAATTTATACAATAGTGTAATTTTATTGATGGCGGTTTGTCAAGTATCTAAATAAAATTATTACCATGGGTAAATCGTGGTAAAACACCTTGCCCTAGCATATAAAGCGTGCGATAATAAACGGTTAAGTTTGCCAACATTGGCTGGCCTGTCTGATGATGGTTAATACAATCTAAGTGATTGTTTTTATTGAAATTGTTAATATCAAGGAAAATCATGGCTCAATATATCTACACCATGAACAAGGTGTCAAAAATTGTTCCTCCCAAGCGTGAAATCCTAAAAGACATTTCGCTGTCCTTCTTCCCCGGGGCAAAAATCGGTGTCTTGGGTCTAAACGGTGCAGGTAAGTCCACCTTGCTACGCATCATGGCAGGTGTGGATACCGAGTTCAGCGGTGAGGCACGACCACAGGCAGGCATTAAGGTGGGTTATTTACCCCAAGAACCCCAGCTTGACCCCAGCAAAGATGTGCGTGGCAATGTCGAGGACGGCGTGCGTGAGGCATTGGACGCACTAGAACGCCTAAACCAAATCTATGCCGAATATGCCGAGCCTGATGCTGATTTTGATAAATTGGCTGCCGAGCAGGGCAAGATGGAGGATATTATCACCGCTTGGGATGCTCATAATTTAAACACTCAACTAGAAAAAGCCGCCGATGCTTTGCGTTTGCCACCGTGGGATGCTGATGTATCCAAGCTGTCAGGGGGCGAAAAACGCCGTGTTGCTCTGTGCCGACTTTTGCTTTCTAAGCCTGATATGCTACTGCTTGACGAGCCGACCAACCATTTGGACGCAGAAAGTGTGGCATGGCTTGAGCGATTCTTAAAAGATTATAGCGGTACGATTGTGGCGATTACCCACGACCGTTATTTCCTTGACAATGTTGCTGAGTGGATTTTGGAGCTTGACCGTGGCTATGGCTATCCGTATCAAGGCAACTACACCGAGTGGCTGGAGCAGAAAAACAAACGCCTAGAACAAGAGCAAAAGCAAGAAGAAGCCTTTGCCAAAGCCTTAAAGCAGGAATTGGAATGGGTGCGTAAAAACCAAAAAGGTCAGCAAGCCAAATCCAAATCTCGCCTAGAACGCTTTGAAGAAATGAACTCGCGTGAATTCCAACAACGCAACGAAACTGCCGAGATTTATATCCCGCCAGGGCCGCGTCTGGGCAATAAGGTGATTGAGGTGAATAATATCTCAAAATCGTTTGGCGACCGTTTGCTGTATGAAAATCTGTCATTTACCGTGCCTCCGATGGCAATTGTGGGGATTGTCGGCCCAAATGGTGCGGGCAAAACCACGCTGTTTAACATGATTACAGGCAAGGACAAACCTGACACAGGCACCGTTGAGATTGGTGAGAGTGTGAAGGTTGCCTATGTCGGTCAGGTGCGTGATGAGCTTGATGACAACAAGACAGTTTGGGAAGAAGTCTCGGACGGCCTTGATATGATTACCGTTGGTGAATATACCACGCCGAGCCGTGCGTATATTGGACGGTTTAATTTCAAAGGTCAAGACCAGCAAAAACGCGTAGGCAGCCTGTCGGGCGGTGAACGCAATCGCTTGCAACTTGCCAAAACCCTAAAACAAGGGGCGAATGTCATCTTGCTTGACGAACCATCAAACGACCTTGATGTTGAGACTTTGCGTGCCTTGGAAGATGCGGTGCAGGTATTCCCTGGTACGGTGATGGTGGTATCGCATGACCGCTGGTTCTTGGATCGTATTTGTACGCATATTTTATCGTTTGAGAACGAAGAGCCTGAGTTTTTTGATGGCAATTACAGCGATTATGAAAAATGGCGTAAAGAAAAACTGGGTGCAGATGCCACGCCTAAGCGAATGAAATATAAGAAGATTGGCGGTTAATGCCACTTACAAGCCCAAGCATATCGTTTGGGCTTGTGTTATTTGATGGGCTGAATTTGTTATTGGAAAATTATTAACAAAAATTATTAAGTCAAGGATATATCACCATGAATGCAAGTGACGAGCAAAATAGCATCAATCAACAGCTGGATAATCTTGAGCATCAGCCGTCCCAGCCAAAGACCGCCACCAATGAACCAATCAATAGTGTTAAAAAATGCTCTAGTATGGGGCGGATATTGGAAATGCTTATAAAATTCTTGTCTTTGCTGATGGCTATTGCTGTGGTGATTGGTGGTCTGAATGTGTATTCTTATTTGACAGCAATCAATCAAAAATCATTGTTTGCAAGCACGGTTGGTTTGTCTGAGTCGTTTATTGCTATTTTGGTGGCGTATTTTATCTTTTCATTGATGATGGCGGTTGGGTTTTTATCGCCATTTCTGTCTCATGTTTTGCTACTTGGTATATATTTTGATGAACAAAAACAAAACACCAAGCGTGCTGTAGGTAATCAAATCAACAAGCAATCTGTTTTTAATTTTCATCCTAGATTAAAACAATTGAGTTTGACGATCAAATTAAGCTTGAGCAACAAGTCAAACAAAGCTAAATTTTTCCTTGTAGGGTTTTTATTGTCTATAACTCCAATATTACTCATTATAATCCCATTATTACCAGTTTTATTTTTTGCTATTTGTTTGCCATTAATAGTTATCAAGATATTATTTTTTGGAGAAAAAAGAGCTTTATCTCTAGATACTCTCTCAAAATTTATTCACTGGAATTTATTTTTGTGCACACTGATTTTTGCATTAGCTGTGTATTTTGATAGTGAATGGTTGTTAAATCTAACGGTTGCCTTTTTTGCCTTATCTTCTTTTTGCTATACAATTCATTTTATAAAAAATAAATATGGATGCCGAGAGCTTTTGCTTAAAAAGATACTCTTTGTACTTGCACCACCCGTATTTCTGGTAGTATCTTTGCTATTGTTTTTTGAGCTTGTGGTATTTCCTACCAATAGTATTCTCGAAAAAGATAGAAGCTGGATATTTTATATAGTAAGCGTTGTATTATATGGGCTTTCTTGCCTATTTTCACATCTTTCAGCATCTGATTATACTGAAAACAAGCAATATGATACACCTGAATACAATATAACATTGCTTGTATTGGGTTTGAGTTTTGTACCGAGTCTTGTGTATACACTTTATGTAATGTTTTTTGCAAATTACAATATTTTATTATATGCATCACGCTTTATAGAAAGACCCCAAGACTCGGCATGGTATTTGGTCCATAACAGCAATGCTATGATAGATACCATCAACGGATTTACAAAATCAGATATTGAAAAATACAAGCAAAGTTTTGAACCAATAAGTTGGAGTAAATTTTGCAAAGAAGATGCGTTTACTGGAACAAATATTGCCAATCCCAGACCTAACGCTGCTCTATACGGCTATATGGCGTGGAATTTGGGGGTGACCAAAGTATTTTGCCCACAGTCGGTGGACTTTTTTGATGGTAGTGAGAACAAGAAGGCAAAATCTGCACAATGCCTTGTGATTGAAGGTAAATATCTGCAACCAGTTTCAGAAGGCTTTTTATTTAATGATAAATAATAAAAAACACTGGAGGACTATGCTCCAGTGTTTTTGGATGGTTTATCAACAGCTTCTGTTTTTACTGGCGGCAAAGATTGGCGAGTATTCACCTTGCTTGCCTTCATAACGCCAGTGCCATGGCTCAACGGCAATGCCACTATAGGCGGTATAATCTTTGGTAAAGCTCTGATACCAGCCGTATTGATTGGCATTTTTTACAAGCCAGCGATAGCCTGCGGTGTTGGCAAAGCTGTTCTCAATTGGCGAAAAATCCACCGTCAAACCTGTATGATGCTCCGAAAATCCCGGGTGTGATGATGTGTAATAAATTTGTCGTGCCGATTGCCCTTGGGATTTTTTGTTGGCAACGATTTGCTTTTGGCGTGCCACACTTCTAAAGATTGAGCCGGGAGTTAAGCTAACGCCATCGCGTCTTGCGGCATTGACCAGCTCTTGTAGGGCTGCTTTGGCTTCTTGGTGAATTTTATATTTGCTGTCGCTTTGGCTGCCATAACCGCTCCATACCAAATCCGATGACGAGGCTTCGTTATAGGCGAAATGTTTGATGCCTACCGCCAACGCCTCTGGGGCACATTTGGCAGCTGCTACTGGTACAGGCAGGCGAGTGGCAGTTACGGGCATCGGCTGTTGTACTGGAGCTGGTTGAGCGATTGCCGTATTTTGGTGAACGGTGGGGTTATTTGCCGCTTGAGCTACAGGAGCATTTGGCACATTGCCATTTTCTATTTTGATGGCTGGTGGATTTGTTTTATTTTCTGTGGGTGCTTTGGTGCTATTGGCACAAGCAGACAAGGTGCCGCCAGCGATAATAAGGCTGCCACCAAGCAGCATATTGCAGGTGTGTTTTGTAAGGTTTTTGCTAAATTTCATTGCATAAATTCCAAGCTATAATTGCTCTGGGGGGGGGGTAAACTGGCGAGCAAACTTTTGCCGCCAGTATTGCTTAGCAGATGTAGGCAGAGTGCGACCAGCCTCTGTATTTGCCATATTGCACAAAATACCACAAGCCGCCATCGGTGCCGATTTTTGAATTTAGGATTCTGACACCACGACCATTGGGAATGCCTGCGATGACACGATAGTTCTGTCCAGCGTTGACACGGATACGCACGCTGCTTTTTGGATTGACGGTGCAAGCATAGCCGTAGCCATTTGCCATGGCTTGTGGAGCGATGGCGATGCCTGTTGTCATGACGGCTGCTGCCAATGCAGAAGTTGCCGCAGTCTTTTTAATGATTTTAAACATTTTCAAGCGTCCTTATTTGAACAGATTTACTTATCTGTAAGATTTTAACAAAGCAACTACAAGGGTTTTGTGATTGCTGTAAGTTATTGTAACCGTTTTTTTTTTTTTTGCTTGTCAAGCCAAATTTGCCAAAAATTATTAAGAAAATCTCAATCTTTGCGTTTGGCTGTGGTGCGGCTTTGGCAGAATGGCTTTTGGAATTATATTAATAAGATAAACTTAATAGTTGAGTGATTTTTGCTGAAAATTTGACCACCAAACTGCTAAGAACGCTTGCTTTGGTATGATTAAATGACAAAAACGCACAAGCATTGATAATGGGTGATTTTGTGCTTGGTGTTTGGGTGATTGAAGATGGTGGTTTAAAGGCTAAAAGCTGTGGGCATAAAAGCCAAATCAAGGGCAATAAAAAACGACATCATAAAGATGTCGTTTTGCTAAGTGGGCGTGATATTATTTATTATCCGCTTCTTGTTCGGCTTTGTCTTGAATGCGTTTTAGCAAGCGAGCTGCCGCTTCACGACCGCCCAGACCAAAGGCAAGGGCAAATGCCACAGCTACCGCACCCAGTGTCAGACCAAAGGCAAGATTGACAATGCTGTCAGCGATACCCATCGCACGCAGACCCATCGCCAGCACAAGCCCCATGATAAGCACGCGTACGATATTTGCCGACAAGCGTGAACCATGTGCCGAACGCTCAACAATGCCTGCGATGATGCCAGCCAGCCAAAAGCCCACTGCCAAAATCACCGCACCTAGCACAATCTGACCGCCAAAGCTGATAAACATGGTAACAATATCACGAATCTGCTCAAGTCCAAGCACATCTGCCGCAGCTGTCGTGGCAAATAGCATGGCAAAAAACAAGATGCCGCAGCTGATGACTTCAGAGAGGCGTTTTGTGCCGAGTACGCCTTGTAGTCCAACGCGTGCTGGCAGACTGTCAAGTTGCGTGCTGGCAAGCAGGCCTTTGATGATATTTGCCACCATGCGTACAACAAAATAGGTAATTGCCAAAATCGCCACAGCGGTGAATACATTTGGCAGCGTTTCCATGATTTTGTTTAGCATATTGGTTGCAGGGCGAGAGATTGCCTCGATTTTTAATGCGTCCAATGCTGCAATGGTAAATGGCACAATGATTAGCAAAAATGACAATGAGCCTGCAATATTTGGTAGGCTGTTTTCGTTGCTAACACCTGCTTTGGCAGCGAGGGTTTGGATATTTAGCCCAGCGACTACTTTGGTGATGATGCCACGCACCACACGAGCAACAATCAGACCAACAAAGAATACCAAGGCTGCCATGAGCATATTTGGCACAAAGTCAAAAATCTTGTCAATCATGTTGGTCAATGGCGTAAACAAACCTGTCAGCCCCAAACGACCCAAAATCATGGTCAGGACAATCAGCAGAATAAACCAATAAATCACATCGGCAATCGTGCTGCTAAGTGGCGTAACGCCTGCTTGCTGGGAGAGCTTTTCGTCTAGGTTGGTTTTGTTCAGTGCCATGTTGGCGGCATTTTTGGCAACGGTTGCAATCACCCAGCCGATAACCCCAACAGCCACCGCTGCCAACAGATTTGGTAAAAATAGCAAGACTTGATTAATCATATTGGCAAACGGCACAGAGATTGAGTTTAAGTTGAGCTGGTTTAATGCACCCGAAACACCGATGGCGAACACGAACCAAAAGACAATCTTGGCAAGAATATTGTCCACTTGATAGGCACTGCCTGTAGAATGTTGCATACGCTCATTGACATTGAGCTTGGTGAGTGCCTTGCGAGTCAGAGCTGCCAGTATCAGTGCAGCCAGCCAGCCTAATACAAAAATCAATACAGCACCGATGACAGAACCAATCGGCCCTTGCAAGCCTTGGTTAAAAATCATGATTCTATTAAAGTCCATGGGATAACTCCAATTGAGTGATAACAATCACATCGGCAGCCTACCGATTTGATTTGGATTGCAAGCCTAAGGCTTGGTTTGGCTAGAATTGTAACACCAAAACCATGATTTTTGCCAAGCTGTTAAAGATATTTTGACAATCTTAACAATAATACAACAACCAGTATGAAAAAACGCCACTCTGTAATAGTAAATTTGGCAAATTTTTGCTATTATTGGCACGCTTTCCCCTTCAATACTTGAATCAATGTTGAGAAATGCTATGAAAAAACACGCACTGGTTGCTGCGATTATTGCAGCGGTTGCCTTGACAGGTTGTAACAAAGACACCAAAGCTGGCGATGCGAAGGCTGATGACAAAAAAGCCGCCGTCTCTAAGGTGATTAACGAGAAAAGCACCGAGATGCAAAAGGTGAGCTTTGTGTTGGGATATAACACAGGTAAAGACCTAAAAATGGTTGATGAGCAGATGGATTTGGAAGTGTTCTACAAGGCACTAAAAGATGGCTTTGAGGGCAAAGAAAGCCCGCTAAGCGAAGATGATGTCAAAAAACTTGGCGAAGCGTATGAAGCTCGCAAAAAAACCGAAGCTGAAGAAAAACTAAAACAAACCGCCGCCAAAAACAAAGTTGATGGCGAGAAATTCTTGACCGATAACGCCAAAAAACAAGGCGTGCAGACCACTGCGTCAGGCTTGCAGTACAAAGTCATCACCGAAGGCACAGGCAAATCACCAACCGCCAACGATGGCGTATTGGCAGCCTACGAAGGCAAGTTGATTGATGGCACGGTATTTGACTCTTCAGAAGGGCAGCCTGTGCCATTCATGCTAAATCAAGTCATCAAAGGCTGGACAGAGGGTCTGCAACTGATGAAAGAAGGCGGCAAATATGAACTGTATGTGCCAGCGGCATTGGCATATGGTGAAGAAGACCTAAAAGAGATTCCGCCAAACAGCGTACTGATTTTCCAAATCGACCTAAAGCAAGTGCTAAATGCCAAAGCGGTACAAGCCGAGCAACAAAAAATGCAGCAAGAGATGATAAAGCAGTTGCAAGAAGCTCAAGCCAATCAGTAATTGCTTACCAAAAAAAAGACACCTTTGGGGTGTCTTTTTTGTTGCTTGCTGATAAAATAGCCGCAATTTGGTACTGAGCAATCGGTTTTTGGCGGATTGTTGGCAGAGCGGTAAGTTGGAGATGGTTGTGTTTGGTATTACTGATTTTGCTACTTATTTTGTGGCGGTGCTGGTGATTATTGCATTGCCCGGCCCGAACAGTTTGTACTGCTTATCGGTATCGGCATCGTATGGGCATTCGGCTGGTTGGCGAGCGTTGGCAGGGATTTTATTGGGCGATACGATATTGATGGTAGCAACGATATTGGGTGCTGGCACGCTTATGCGTCTCTATCCTGAAATCTTTGAGCTTGTTAAGATTATCGGCGGCGTGTACTTGGGCTATCTGGGCATACGGTTGTTGCTGGCGGCTTATCAAGGCTTGACGAATCGCCAATTGCCACAAGAGACTGTACCAAAGCCTGTCGGTCGGCAGAATTATTTTTATCGTTCGCTGGGGCTTAGCCTGACCAACCCAAAGGCGATTTTATTTTTCTTGTCGTTTTTTGTACAATTTGTCAATCCAAATTATGACAAGCCGTGGCTGGGCTTTTTGATTTTGGCGATGGTGTTGCAAGCGGTGAGTTTTTCGTATTTGGCTTTGCTGATTTATACAGGGCGAGCATTGGCAGAAAAATTTGCCAAACGCCGTGTGCTAAGTGCCATTATGCAGGCAGCCGCTGGCGTGTTATTTGTCGGATTTGGGATAAATTTGTGGCTAAGTCAGCTGTAGCGGTGGCTTGTAGGTGTTTGTGGAAGGATTGGGCAGCTGCAAGGTGTCCGTTCGCCTATTTATGATGGTCAAAAAGGAGGTGTGATGTGCAATTAAGGTGGTTAATTGGCGGGTTTGGGCTTGTGGTGTCAGCTGCCGTTTCGGCGAATCAACCAGCAGTCCAAGATGGTACAACAGCTGGCGAGTCGCCCATTGAGCAAAACTGGCTTGATGACAAACATCAGCAGCTGGGCAATTGGCTACAGCGACAAGCTGGCACGATTGATAATTGGTTTGGTAAAAGCGACCCCAGTCAGCCAGCCAAAGCCAGTCTGCGTGTGATGGTCGATACCACTTGGAATGAATATGACGGCACAACCATCAAGCCTCGTGTGCGTGGCAGGGTGAAATTACCAACCCTTGAGCAGCGTCTTAGTGTGGTGTTTGGTGATGATAATTTGGACTATGAGCCAAAAGATGGTGGTGTGCTGACAGATGAGCGAATTGCCACACCAACTGGCACGGACAGTGCGTACAGCAGCCGACAGACACGAGAGAATAACGCATCGTTGGCATTAAGATGGTCAAAATTTCGCCAAGACACTGGGCTTGATGTGGATTTGGGTGTGCGTTCTGATGATGTATTTGTGCGAGCGACAGCAGATAAGGCGTGGCAGCTGCCGCATAAGATTGATGCCCGTTTTGAGCAAATGTATCGCTACGGCACAAAGAGTGAACATACGGCATTATCAACCTTGCAATTTGCCAAGGCATATTCACAAAAAAGCACACTGACTAATCGCTTGCATTTGCGTTATACCAACCAAGACAGCGAGAATTTGGACTGGGGCAACAGCTCATTTATGCGTTGGCAACAGCCTGTCAAGCAAGGCATTGGCGAGTTAAATTATGGTCTGTATGCAGGGGGTGATATTGTTGATAAAAAAGCACGCCTAAACACTTATGGGCCTTATGTCAGCTATCGTCAGCCTGTGTGGCGTGAATGGTTATTTGTACAGACTGATGTGAGTTATTATAACAATAAACTTAACAATCGTGGGCATCATACGGCAGTGTTTGGTCGAGTGGAGATGGTGTTTTGATGGCAAATGTGAACAAAACGCTCTTTGATGGCATGGCTGATGGTCATCGCCCAAATGTCATAAGTCTTGACACTGGGGTGAAAGCCATCATTAGCAAACATCGCTTTGGGATCTAATCGGTGCTTGGCAAACTCATCAGATAAATACAAAGCGACACCTGTATCATCATGCTTGCAAACGGCTTGTAACAATCGATCAAGACGGCGAGCTTGTCTGGCAAGCAAGTGGCAAAGCGGTGCTGGCAGTGAGGGCATCAGGCTCATGGGCGGCAGACTTAAAAATATCACTTGCTTGGCGGCAAATTTACGCACCAAAACCGCAATCATCGCACGGATATTGTGTTGCCAGATGGTATCGCTTGTGCGTTTGACAACATCATTGACTCCAACGCTTATCACGACAGTGTCGATTGCTTGGGTGGGCAATGTGTACAATCGAGCCAAAATCTGTCCGCTGGTATGTCCTGTTGTGGCGTGTAGTTGCCAGTCAAGGTGAGTACATGTATCATACAAGTGAGCGGATACATGATGGATAATGCGTCCAGAGGCGGCAGTGTCTTGATGTGTACTGCCGACACCTGCTGCTGCCGAATCACCGACAATCATCAGGCGAAAAGTACCGCAATCACCGCCAAGTTGCCGACAGCCAGATCTGTCGCCACATGGCTCGGGCAGGCTGATGGCGTTTTGTTTGACTTTGGTTGCTTGATAGAGATAAATTGGAGCAAGTAGCCAATCTAGCGTATTAAATTTCATCTGTCATCACCCAATAAAACTTGCTCAAATGCCCAGCATTTTGCAGATGATACTATAATGATCTTCAAACATCTGCTGACCATCAAGTTTTGCCAATGGCAACCAAAAGGCACGCTTGGCATCATCGCCTGCTGTCAGTACGGGCAGTTGGGCGGTGGCAGGCAGCTGAAAATAATACACGGTGGTGATGGTGCGACCACGCTGACTGCGTTTTGGGGCATCAAAGGTTTGGCTTGCTTTTAGGTGGCTTGTCAGTGTCTGTGCGTCAATGGGTAGGTTGGTTTCTTCATGCACTTCTCGCAAGCACGCACTGAGTAGATTCTCGTGCGGATCAACAAAACCTCCGGGCAAGGCATACAACCCTTGACCATAATCACCGCCTCGTTCAATCAGTAAAATATGCCCCGACTGCACAATCAGTGCATCCGTGGTGGTAAAAATTGGCGGATAAGGAGCGTGTTGCCAAGCAGCCTGATAACGCTGAATCTCGCCCAGCTGCTGCTTGAGTGCAGCATAATCAGGAGTCTGCATAAATGCTTGCAAAAACTGACGGCTGGCATCGGTCATGCGTGCATAGGCTCTATCACGAGCGGCGTCGTCATCGCCAAAATAGGCGTGTCGCAGTGGCGTGGCGGACAAATTCTCAAAATTTTCTACCAAAAAACTGCCATATTGCGGAAATAGCCCCAGATAGTACGAGCTTTCGTCCTTGTCATGGCCGATGATGGCGATGTTTGCACCGTCATCGGTATTGTCCATAATGCAGCGTTGGGCATCTAATAGCCACCGATTGTCATTATAAATGGCATCTGCCAAAGGCACGCAGATAATGCGACTGGCATCATCGGTGGCAAAACTGCCCAAAATCATCGAGCAGCGTTCAAAAAAATCAAATGGATTGCTCAAGGTGCGTGGCGAATTGGCAGAGCCGACAAGCACGATGACTTGCTTGGCGTGCTGCAGGGCTTGACGAATCACATATTGATGCCCTTGATGAAAAGGCTGAAAACGCCCAATAAATACCAAATAATCAAATTGCATTATATTGTCCTTAAAATACCAACAAAAATAAAAAATAACCTTGATAAATTCAAGCTATGTTATCATATAGGCTGTATATTTGTACATGATGATGAGACAACCCATGAGCGAAACTTTATCAAGCAATATCAAAATCACCGAATCTGCCCAAGAATATCTGGCCGAGCTGCTTGCCAAGCAAGAAACAGACGGCATTGGCGTGCGTATTTTTGTTGAGTATGCTGGCACGCCACGAGCCGAATGCTGTATGTCATACTGCCAGCCAGAAGAGGTGGACGAGGCGGATTTGCACATTGAATATGCCAAGTTTACCGCACATATTGACGCTGATAGCATTCCTTATCTGCACGATGCGGTGATTGATTATAACAAAGATCGTTTTGGTGGTCAGCTGACCTTCCGTGCCCCCAACTCAAAAGTACCGCAAGTTGGCGAAAATGCCAGCATTGAAGAGCGTATCAACTATGTGCTACAGTCGGAGATTAACCCAAGTTTGGCAGGGCATGGCGGCTCTGTAGAATTGCTTGAGGTTATCGAAGATGAGGCAGGTCTGACTGCGGTGCTAAAATTTGGTGGTGGCTGTCAGGGCTGTTCGGCAGTTGATGTAACTTTGCGTCAGGGCGTGGAAGTGCAGCTAAAGCAACAAATCCCAGAATTGACCCAAGTGGTTGATGAGACTGACCACAGCATTTCAGACCATGCTTATTATAAATAAGCAAAATACCCATAAATTAGCTGGCGTAGGTCGTTAATTTTGCCTTTATTGCCCACAAGCTGACGCTAGGTTTGCTTGCTGGGTGTTATTCTTAATAAAAATGATAAAAAATTTATGGATGATATACCACTAGACATTTCCAATGATGATTTTAAAAAATCGGTTCTAAAAAGACTTGCCGAGCGAAGAAATGAGTTCTAGTTTTTCATTTGCCCAATGTAAAACCTGATGATTTTGGCAAATTGTACCATTAAAAATACATTGATTTAATGTATTTTTAATGGTACATTATAAAGGTTTATTAGTTTCTATATTTCAAGGTTTGTGATTATGATGAATTCAATTATTTCAAAATTAAGAGACAGTCAATATATTGAGCAACAGGCATTTAGAATGCATTGCGAAAGTATTGTTAATGGCATTCCAGTTAGTTATGATTTTAATGATTCTCTTAAAACGGTATCTAACTTTGATGAGTTAGATAGAGATTTTCCAAATCTCCCAAGTTTGCTGAAAATGCAAATTATTGACGAAGTTAAAGAGAATAAAAATCTATGAGAAATAAACCTCAATTGGTTATATTGGGCGGAATCAACGGTGCTGGAAAAAGCAGTACAAGGGACAGATATTTAATGCCTGATGAAAGTAATGTTGTGGTTATTGACCCTGATAGGCTATCAAAAATTTACAGAGAGCAAGGGTTGGATAAGCGTAGTGCAGATATGCAAGGCAGTCGTTTGGCTATCTCTATGTTTGAGCAGGTAATTAAAGATAAAAAAGATATTTTTTTAGAAACAACATTGAGTGGTCAAACCATATTTAATCGCATGGATAAGGCTAAGAATAATGGTTATGAAACTACAACTGTTTATGTTGGACTATCTAGTGTTGAGACACACATAGCGAGGGTTGCACATAGGGTTAAAAATGGAGGTCATCATATTCCAGAGGAGATTATTAGGGATAGATTTTCTAAGGCGGATGAGCAATTAAAAAAAGCTTTTGAGAGGTCAGATAATTTTTATTATTATGATAACTCTGGAAATAAGCCAGTTTTATCATTTGAAAAAAACAAAGAGATTGATTTTATTATTCAACATAGCCAATCTGAAAAAATCAACGAAATTACAAAAACAATATCTCAGCAATATGGTATAAAAAATATCCAAGAAAAAGATTTGGGTCAAGAACTTAGCTCCCCTGTTTTGGGAAATACCAAGACAGGAAATATTGTTGTGATTGGGGATAATTTTACTCTACAAAAAACAGGGACGGGAAAAATTATTGCCTATGAAACCAAAAATATTCCTGATATAAAGCTTGATGATATTGGTAAAAAATTGCAGATTTTTTATGGTGCTGACGGCAAAGGTGAAGTGTTAAAAAGATATGACAGTGGCTTTGATAGACAAAAACACCTTAACTTAGATAATAGTTTTTCTAAAGAGTTAGATTTTCAATGACTAAAAATACTCAAGAGCAACCAAAAAAACGCCAACTGACAGTATTGATGGATAAAGATCTTTACGATTCTTTCAAACTAGTTGCAACCGCAAATGATCGAAAAATGGGTTTATTGGTTCGAGATTTTATTAAGCACTATATAAAAAAGAATGGTCAAGGTGAGCTTTTCCAAAATAAGAAAAAACACAAATTTAGATAAAGATACATTTATTTAATGTATTAAAATTTTATCCTTTTTCCCGAATTCGGACGCTTAACTTATTTGGTTTGCTGGTTATAAAAACATTACAAGGTTATTTTCTAATATCATGTTCATATTGAATGCTTAGAATTTGTGATTTTTCAATCTCAATAACTTTGTTATTGTTATCAAAACTATATTTTTTAATCCGAATGTCTGCTGAATTTGTGAGGTTTTCTTTTTCTATTGCATAAAATGGCAGAATCTGAAAGCTGATACTGGGCTTCTTGGGCTGTGTCGCAACACTTCCAATATGCGAAAGCCCATCTGTTGTTACAACTGCGATACAACCAAGGTACTGGTGAGTGTACCAGTGCACCGATTTTACAAAAACAAAATAAAGTGCAGCAATTGCTAATAACCATTTCATCGTTAATCAACCCGTTGTAAATTCTGGTAGACGAGCTTTCTGTTTTTCAGCATGTAATTGACAATATTGGCAAGAATCAATTTTTAAAATTGATAATTTCTCCCATATATCAAGGGTGATGAATATTAAGGCTAGCGTGCCTTGTGCAGTGGCAAACAACAAAAATGTAAGAAGTGCAATGTTGGAGCCTTCTTTGTGCTTCAGATGAAATCCACCACCAACACAAAAACATTAAACTTAAATAAAAAACAAAAATCAAAGGGGTACTAAGAGATATCTTAAACCCTCCCCATTATAATTAAATACCATCTTTTTGCCACAAGTAGCACATTTTATTGTGCGTTTGTAGTTTAACACACCACAAAAATAAGCTAGAAGCAGACACAAGAAAAATATTGGAAGTATAAGGGTTTGCTGATGGGTAAAAACTGCCATCGTGCTTGAGCTGTATTGTTTTTTGGCATAATTGCAATTTGCTGGACGAAGTCCAAAGGCACTGCGGCTGATTGATGGCGTTCTCTTGCTTGGTGATTTGTAGATGGTTGTTAATCGGTGGCATAATTGACATCAAGTATTTGTTTTTATTAATATCCATTAATGCTTATGCCAGCTGCTAAAATCATACACGCCAAGCCACATTGCCCAAATCAGCACATGAAAAACCCCTTGAAAATCAAGGGGTTGTTTATTATTATGCGTGGTTTTTGATGGTTTGGTAGCAGGCGGGGTCTAGTCTTGGACCAAATTGTGCAACCACTGCCGCTGCCACGCGTGCGGTATCCCACGCATTCACGGTGTAGACATCTTCTTGGTTTGCACCTGTGGTTTTGTCTACCGTGGTGTTTTTACCTGCTTCAACCTTAGTGCGAGCAGCAGCAGCGGCTTTGGTGAGCTGTGATACATTCACCGCATCGTTTGGATCCTTACCGTCAGCAAGGTTGGTGATTTTCACAGGGTTGCCTTCAGGGCTACCTACCACCAAATCGCCAGCGTCATTGCTGTTAATTTTCGGACCATCTTTACCGCCGCCAAATGTTACAGAATTGATATTAATATCATCAGCAAGTCTATAAGCGATTTCCGCACCATTACGGCTAACTTCTAGGTTGTCATTCCAAGTTCTGAAAGTAACGGTATCGCTTGGGTTGATAAGCTCAGTGCCAGTTGTACCTTCAGCAGCCAAGTTCCAACCAGAGTTGTTGATGGCATTTGCCACATCACCAGCGGTTACAAGAGCATTAGTATTAGCAGGGGTATTTACCTTGCCGTCTGCACGAACAGTTACAGGCGTGGTGTTGGCTTTGATTTGGTTGCCTTCCACCTTGATGGTGTTGCTGTCTGTATTGACATCAAAAGTGATATCGCCATTAGCGTTGCGAGCGGTGGTCGCAGTACCATTGACAAAGTTTACATCGCTGTTGTTTTGGTCGATGGTTTCAACTTGCGTGCCATTTACCGAAGTGGTGAATGACTGCACCGCCGTGTCTGCTTTGGCTAGGCTGTCTTTGCTGCCTTGAGACAAATCAACTTTATAATCCGTCACTTCCACACCGTCCACGGTGCTGGCTGTGCCTTTTTCTACCGTTACCGCTGTAGAACCTGCCGTTACAGACGCAGAAGTGTCTTTGCTGGTGGCGGTTAATTTACCGTCTTTGATTTGTACGGTGGTGCCGTCCACTGCCACATCAAATTTCACATTTGAAGTGGTGCCGTCAGTGGTGATTTCTACGGTGGTGCCGTTGCCTTTGGTGAAGTTTACAATATCTGCTGGGGCAACTTGGTCTTTGTGTTCACCATCTTGTTGCAATCCCCAACCTGCACTGACTTTTTCTGCCACGGCAAATAGCTGTGAGCCGTTGATGGCATCGGTCGAGGTTCTAGAGATTTCACCTGAGGCGACATTTTGCAGACGGCGTTCGTAGCCAGAGGCACCGATGGTAACGATACCCACAGGGGAAGAGCCTGCAAAGCCTTTTTCACCGCCATAGGTCAGTGTACCGACTTTATTACCTGCCGCATTGTAGTAATCAACGGTGGCGTTTTTATAGTCATAACTGCCTGCGGTGGTGGTCTCACCTGTATCAAATGAGTTTGGCACAATTTGGAATTCGGTACCACTGCCATCAGCGTTTAGGAGTGGGGCTGCTTGACCCTTACCCTCTTCACTAAACACACCATAAGACTCCGCTCCCAGATAGACAGAGTTGGCAATGGTGCCATTTTGATAGCTAGTCGGTCTGCCATTAATATCACCCATCGTGTTGATACCGCTACCTAGGATAAAGGTATTTTCGCTGGTAACACGGTTATTATTACCAATCACAAAACTGCCCGCAGTAGATTTATCTGGTTGCGAGGTCGCTGATGATAGCCTCATATCATTCGTGCGTGCGTCATAGCTTTTTTGACCGCCAAGCTGGTTATGGTTACCGATGATGGCTGAACTGGCTGAAGTGCTGTTGATAAAGTTGTTATTACCATAGGCAGAGGCATTGGCACCTGCGACAAGGTTGTTTGCACCAACCGTGTTTGCTCTCTTGGCAGTGGATTGGTTGGCTGAACCAATCGCAACCGCTTCTGTTTCGCTTGCAGTCGCTCCTGAACCGATGGCGATGGTGTTGTTGGCACTCACGGCAGCGGCTTGACCGATAGCAATGGCTTGTTCTACGGCTTTTTCACCATTAAAGGTTGGGGTGTATTTGTCGTATTTAACGACTGTGCCGTTTGGTGCAGTAACATCTTCTTCTTCGACTTTTACAGTGGCAGAAGTTGCACCGACTTTGATATTGTTACCAAAGACGAAGTTATTTTTTGAGGTTGAGCCGACCAAGTTGGCATTACCAATGGCGGTGTTGTTGGTACCACCGATAATGCTAAAGGTTTTATCGGTCATACTGCCATTTTTTAGGGCGTTTTCCATACGGGATTCGCTACCACCCCCTGTGGCACCGATGGCGGTAGAGTTAGCACCAAAGCTCATTACGGCCGAACCGATGGCAGTGGCAGATTTTGCCCCTGTAATCGCTCCTGAACCAACAGCTACTTGGTTACTGTAGTCGCCATTGGTGGCACTGCGAGAACCAAACGCCATCGCATCAAAACCACCACGCACTTGGGTCGCCGAACCATAGGCAGAAGTGGTATCGCCGTGCGTCTTCGCACCACCACCCACTGCCGAGTTGCGGTTACCGCCTGTAACGACCGCTTGTGAGCCGACAGCCATCGAACGGCTACCATCACCAATCACTTTGGCAGCATCACCGATTGCCATGTTGTTTTCACGGGCAGTGTTGGCGATTAAGGCATTGGTACCCATCGCAATGTTACTGCCCGCACCGTTTGCCATTCCTGCAGCACTGCTTGCCTCAACTTTGGCACCTTTACCGATGGCGACAGATTGTAAACGGCTAGTTGCCGCCTGATAACCCACGGCGATGGCTTCTTGGGCTTGAGCTTTTGCGTCATAACCAAGAGCCATACCACGGTCGGCATTGGTGTATTGATCGCCAACTTTAATGCTGCTGACTTCAGAGCCACGACCGATGGCGATTGAGCCGTCCGCCCAAGTTCTGGCGTTTTGACCCACTGCCACCGCCCAGCGACCACGCACCAATTTATCCGTGCCGATCTTCGTGCCATCTGCTGCGGTTTGTTCTGAATAGTTGTTGGCGTTGGTACCGATGGTGACAGAATCATCACCAAAATATTGATCGCCTGCATTATTACCAATCACCACTTGGCGTAAACCTGTGGCATTGGTACCAGCGGTATCACCGATGATGATATTGTTGTTGGTGGCGATGGTGTTTGTCGCGGTTTGAATTTGACCATTCACAATATGCTGACGAGAGCCTTGCGGATCGACAAAGCCCACCCCTGCATCTTTACCGATGGCGATGGTGTTGTTTGATAGGGCTTGTGCATTTACCCCAGCCGCCAAGCTATATGCCGCCTTGGCACCCCCGATACCGTCCACCGCAGCTAGGTTGGTGGCGTTAGCGGTTGGGTCAGATGATTTGTCTTGATTAGTGGCGTTTACATGGAAGTAGTTTTGTTTGTCAGTGCCAACATTGGCAGAAAGGTCTTGGATCGCCTTAAATGCTTGATAAAGCTGTGAACCGTTCACGCCGTCCGTAGAATCCTCCGCCACACGACCTGCTGCGACATATTGGATTTGACGGTATTTGTAGTCGTCAGAGTCTTTGGTTTCATCTACCCAGACTTTAGCACCGCTTAAATTACCACCGCCGTCTACCAATTTACGCTCGCCTGTGGCAACTTGTACTGTCTTACCAGCACCAACGGCTAATACGCTTGTGCCATCTGTTGGCTGACCTGCGTAATTATAAGTTTTGCCACCAATGGTGATAGATTTGGTTTCTGTACCTGTGTTGGTATTACCTGCCGCCGAGAATGCACCCAATGCGACATTACCCATATTGCTACCACCCGAACCTGCACCACCATCTGAGCGTACAGTTTGTGTACTTGAGTCGCTAGAAACAGTTGCTTTATAGCCGAGAGCTGTACCGTACCAAGTGTAGTTTGAGCTGGCATTACCACCAATCGCTACCGAGTGGTGAGCAGCTGCCGCAAGGTTTGGTTTGTCAGCATTGACTTGAGCACCATAAGCAAATGCCCCTGTCGATGCAGCGGCGTTCTCACCGATAACTACGGTTGAGTAATCGCCCTGATCGTAATAAGAATTCGACGCAGTCGCGTGAGCATTAGACGCAAAACCCAACCCCAACGCCGCCAACACAGCCGCTGCAAGCGGTGTGATTTTGCCAAATTTCACCACACCTGCCGACACGCTGGTATCCGCAGATGAATTATTCACAGTGCTGTTCTTGCCCTGCGATCTTGCAAACTCCGCAACCGCCGTAAAAGCACCCGTTGCTTTGTTAAAAACCACTTTATAAATGTGATTCATAGGATCTCCGATTTAGTTATAGACGACCATCAGCAATCTATACAATGTGGACTGTGGCGGTGATTGTCATACAACCAACAACTCACCAACAACAATACCCCCAATCTCACCCCCCCCCCCGCAAATCTGGGTGGTAGGTTGTTTGTAAGACTGTCCGATAGCGGTATTTGGACACAAAAATACACTGTGTATTATAATAAAAAACACATGCCCAAAACCAGTTTATCCGCCCAAAAAATTGTATTTTTTGTGTAAATCGTGATAACAAAAAAACCCACCGTCATCATCGGTGAGAGCTGGCTTATGGCATGATGATGGGGCTTGATGGTTGGCGTGAGAGTTTGGCTTGGGTGGGTGGATTATTAATAATAATTATTAATAACAGATAAAATGATTCATGTATAATGGCACACTACAATTGGGGGATTTTGGCAAGCAAAAACTTGCCGAGCGGTGGCATTGTTTGACACCATCAAAAAGATTTTTTATTATAAATAAATCAAGGCAACAGCTGCAACTGTCGCCTTGTAGGTTACCGCCACCGACCTGTGTGAGTGGTGGCAACTGTAAGGAGAGGTACGATGAGATTACTCACACTAATCTTGTTTATCATTCTGCTGTTATTAAGCAATAACGCTTATTAATGCAGACAGCCTGAGAAGTGATGCGAACACTTCGGAGGCTTGAGTTAGGGGCTAACCCTAACCGCTCCTTATTTATCTTTATTATGCCATCAAATCAAGATTTTGCAAGTGCTGTTTGAGAAAAATATTATAATTTTGGTTAAGAAAATAAAATCCGCCAAGCTAAGTGATGCTGGCGGATTTTTGTTTTGTGCGGTTTTAATTTGTGTGATGGTGGTTTTGCAATATTTGACACCGTCAAAAAGATTTTTTATTATAAATAAATCAAGGCAACAGCTGCAACTGTCGCCTTGTAGGTTACCGCCACCGACCTGTGTGAGTGGTGGCAACTGTAAGGAGGTGGATATGATTAAGCTACTTTTAATCATCATCTTGCTTTTGATTAGCTTACCAGCTTATTAAAAGCAAAGCCTGAGAAGCAGTAAGGCTACTTCGGAGGCTTGAGTTAGGGGCTAACCCTAACCGCTCCTTATTTATCTTTATTATGCCATCAAATCAAGATTTTGCAAGTGTTGTTTGAGAAAAATATCATAAAAATAACAAACAGGTTAAATAAAAAATCCGCCAAGCTAAGTAATGCTGGCGGATTTTTGTTTTATAAAATTTGCAATATTTGACACCATCAAAAAGATTTTTTATTATAAATAAATCAAGGCAAGTGCTGGAACACTTGCCTTGTAGGTTACCGCCACCGACCTGTGTGAGTGGTGGCAACTGTAAGGAGGAAGCAATGAAAACATTACTCAAGCTAATCGTTATCATTGTATTGGCTCTATTAAGCAACAACGCTTATTAAGCCAAAAGCCCGAAAAGCAGGACAAGACTACTTGGGGGCTTGAGTTAGGGGCTAACCCTAACCGCTCCTTATTTATCTTTATTATGCCATCAAATCAAGATTTTGCAAGTGTTGTTTGAGAAAAATATCATAATTTTGGTTAAGAAAATAAAATCCGCCAAGCTAAGTGATGCTGGCGGATTTTTGCTATTACAATACCAAAGAGTTTGGCATTAGCCATTTAGGCTTTGGGGTGCCAAAATGGTAATTTCTACACGGCGGTTTTTGGCTCTGCCTGCCTCGGTTGTATTATCCGCCACTGGCTGACGCATACCATAGCCAACGGTTTGGATACGGCTTGTCGCCACACCTTGACCAGCCAAATAGTTGCGTACAGCAGCTGCTCGCTGCTCAGACAGGCGTTGATTGTAGTCAGCTCGACCTGTAGAATCGGTATGACCTGCAACCACGATACTTGTTTGGCCGTATTCTTTCATGGTGGCAGCCAGCTGATTTAGACTGCTCAAAAATGCTGGGTTAAGCGATGCATCATCATGGGCAAAAGTAATATTGCTTGGCATAACTAGGTTGATATTGCCTGTTTTTGTGTCATGCTCAACGGTTACGCCTGTGCCTTTCATTTGTTCTTGAATTTGCTTGGCTTGGCGTTCCATATACCAGCCCACCCCTGCACCAACGGCAGCACCAATCGCCGCATCACGGCCTGTCTTTTCACCACCTGTTGCCTTAGAAATAGCAGCACCGCCCAACGCACCAGCAACCGCACCAATAACACGCTTATCGATATTGCCAATGCCAGTGCCTGTACCAGTGCCTGTATTGGCACAGCCTGCCAAAGTTACGCTGGCAGCCAACATGGTTACGCCAAATGCTTTTAGTTTCATAACAAACTCCTTTGGTTTGTAAATTTTACTGATGATATCTATCGGCTGTCAAACTGATCACTTGGCTCAATCTGCCACACCTTGCACGCCTGCACTCTTAGGCGATGGCAACATTATGCACCAAATATTTGACTACTTTGTACAATAACTGTAGCATTTGGTATGAGTTTATGCACGCTGTGTAATTTATCTGTGCGATTGTGCATATTCTAGCAACTTTGGTAACAATTATCACACCAGCGAATGCACCAGACCGCCCCACTGCCACGCCTATGCTATCCACACTTGGTCAGTTTAAGTCTAAGCTGGCTTAATCTTACAAACCTTATGGCAAATATGTCAAGCACTGACAGCAGTCATCATAAGTCAAGGCTTGGCTTATATTTAGACAACTGAATAAATTTTGTAAATCTTAGCCAATGAGAGAAATTTTTGGTAAACTATGTACAATCGTAAACATTAGCACTTGAGCTGAATTGATGAGGTTAATCATGTCAAATGGACGCAAAACTTTGCCATTTTTTGCAAAACTGCACCAAAAACAACCCAAACTCGCCCAAAAACTGTCGCTGATAACCAGTACCAGCACCATCGCCGCCAACAGTCTTTTGGTTGGTGTGCCTGTTATCGGTGCAGGCGTTACCAAGATGCTCACAGGCTCAAAGCGTGCTGACGACACCGTTATCGGCATTACCAACCACTGGCTGCAGACCAACAACCTGCTGATTGATAAAGTACTGCCCAGCAAAGACTGGCGTATCAACCTGCCTGACAACCTAGACCCAAACGGTCGTTATTTGCTCATCTGCAACCATCAGTCTTGGGTGGATACCAGCATTATTCAGTACATCAGCGAAGGCGTGCTGCCGATTACTCGCTTTTTTACCAAGCATGAGCTGATTTATATTCCCATTGTCGGTCAGACCTTTTATTTCTTGGATTTTCCGATGATGAAACGCCACAGCAAAGAGCAAATTGCCAAAAATCCTGCCCTTGCCAATCGAGATCTGCAAGAAGCTCGCCGAGCGTGCAATCTATTAAGCGGCAAGCCCTTTGTGCTGCTCAACTACCTTGAAGGCACTCGCTTTACCGCCGAAAAACACGCCAAACAAAACTCCCCCTATCGCCACCTGCTCAAGCCAAAAGCAGGCGGATTGGCATTGGCGTTGGCAAGCCTTGGGCAACAGATTGACGGCATCTTGGATATGACCTTGGTCTATCCTGATGGCGTGCCAACCTATGCCGATCTGTGGTCTGGCAAACTTCGCAGATTGGCGGTTGATATTGAATTTATCCGCCCAAATGATGCTCTGCTTGAAGCACTAAAAAATGGCAAATATGAGAGCGATGATACCGTCAAGGCACAAATGTATGCGTGGCTTGATGAGCTTTGGCAAGCCAAAGATGCCAAAATAGACGCCCTGCTTAATGATTTTGACCCAAAGAATAATCCATCAAAATAACTTGACACCGCAACACAACTGTAGCCATAGAAAATGAACACCGAACAACGCAGCACGCCCACACTTGACACCCTTAGCATGCCACAGCAGACAGATCTGCCTGATGGCGTCATACCATTTTATGGCACAGCCAAGGCACCAGAGCGTCGCCCCAGTCGCACCAAGCTGGGTTATGACATTCTCATGCTGTTGCTATTGCTTGTTGATTTGGCACTCATACTGACCGATACGATATTAACCAGTGGTATCGCTCACAGTCTGGCACAGTGGCTGAACCTGTCGGCAGTGCTGGTCAATTATCAGCAGAATTATCATGACAGCATTGCTACCATTGGTGGGTTTTTTACCCTATTTTGGCTTGGTGAATTGCTGGTGCGTTGGGGGCTGGCGATTTATGCTCGTACTTATTATCGCTGGTTTTTCTTTCCTTTTGTGCATTGGTATGAAGTGCTTGGGGTGATTCCTGCCTTGCGTATTTTGCGACTGCTGCGAGTGGTGGTAATTGTACGCCGACTGCACCGACTGGGCATACAGATTGTGCCACAACGCTGGATACAATCGGCACAATTTTATTATCATGTGCTGCTAGAAGAGCTGTCTGACCGTGTTATCTTGACAGCGATTGATAATTTTCGCACACAGCTTCATCAGCCCACGGGCAAACATGGGCAATTATTACAACAGACCATCGCCGCCAACCGCAGCCAAATTGAGACAGCGATTCTTGAACTGCTTCGCCGTGAACTAACACCGCGACTACAGGCGGCATTGCTGGCAGAGCAAGGCGAGCGACTGTCTGCCAGTGTCGGTGCGGCAGTTGAGCAAGCACTTGATGACACGCCAGAATTACGCAAATACCTAAAGCTCATTCCCATCGCAGGTGGCATGATAGAATCACAGATTCACAGCGTTGGACGCAGTATCGGCAAGCAAGTTACCACAGCAATCAATCAGCACCTGTTCGCTGACGAGACGCTTGATGGGCTAATGCGTGCCATCGCTCACGGCATCTCCCAAATTGACACCACACATCCACAGGTGCAGACACTGGTTGCTGAAGTGGTTGAGCTGTCCTTATCCGCCTTTGAAGAACAGATTAAGATTCAACAATGGAAACACCGTCAGCAATTGCCATAATAAAACAGCCATGATGGGCTTATCACAGCCATCAGACAGTCTGGCGACTGGGGTGGTAGTGGATTGCTTGGCGGTGGGTGCTTTTTTCATACGGCAAAAAATGCTACAATCAGCACAATATTTGGATAATTTGTTAATAACCATTTAAAAAAGGCAAAAACGCATGACTCAAGCCGTTACCCTCTTTGGCAAAATGCTCACCTTTAGCCGCCTAAAAATTCATACCGATGATTTGCAAGCAATCCGTAGCGAACTGGAGGTTTTGCTCGCCAGCAATCCCATCGCCAGCAGTCTTCCCATCATCATTGACAGCGATATTGCTCTAGAGCTTGATGCTTTGCTGGATTTGTTGTGGCTTATGGATATACAGCCCATTGGTGTGGTGAGCGGTCTGCTTGATATACAGGCAAAAGATTTGCGATTGGCAATTTTCCCTGCCGATGGCAAACGCATTGAGCGACTGCCCAGCACCCACGACAAGCCTGTCGCCACGCAACACGACACCACAAACACAGACACCACCGCTACAGTTGGCGTGCCAGCTGCCGCAACCCAACAAGCAGCAACACTTAGCACTGCCCAAGACAGCCAACAGCGTGTCAGTAGTATCCATACGCAGATGTTGCGTTCGGGTCAGAGCTTGCAGCACTTGGGTGGTGATTTGACCATCATTGGCGATGTGAACAAGGGTGCAGAAGCAATCACCGACAACAGCCTACATATCTATGGGCGAGGGCTAGGACGATTGGTTGCAGGGGCAACAGGCGACAAAAATGCACGAATTTTTTGCCAAAAATTTGACCCATCACTGGTGTCTGTCGCTGGCACTTACTGCTTGCGTGATGCCATTCCCAGCGAGATGATTGGGCAGGCGGTGCAGGTTACTTATGACGAAAATCAAGGGTTGATTTTTACTTTATTAGCCTAAGATTGTCTTAACACGCTGTCATCATGATTGATAACAAAACAGGTTGGAAAAACTGACAAGCCCAGCCTGTCGCACTGATGACAGCCATCTGGTCTGCTGTATGTAGCAAGCACAGCTTAATATCTCAAGCATAATCTCTAGACAAACAGCATCACGCCATTGTCCGCCACCGCCGTACTTGGCTGAACTGTTAGATTGCTGCCAAAGCATTATCATGGACAATTTTACCATTTGTCTATTTTGACAATTGTCATTTTTTATAATAAATAAAGAATCAGCCAGCAAAAATCAACCAAGCAATTGATGAAATTGTACAAATATGCTATTCTAGCAAGGTATTAGCTTTGGCAACTGGTGGTTATGCCGTGTTGCTGTTTTATAAGGAGTGCCGTTGTGGCAAAAATCGTAGTAGTTACCTCAGGTAAAGGCGGTGTGGGCAAAACCACCACCAGTGCATCATTTGGTGCAGGCTTGGCAAAACGCGGCTTTAAGACCGTGATTATTGATTTTGATGTGGGTTTGCGTAACCTTGATTTGATCATGGGCTGCGAAAATCGCATTGTGTATGATTTTGTTGATGTTATCAGTGGTAATGCCAAGTTGGCACAAGCACTGGTAAAAGATAAGCACTATGACAATTTGTACATTTTGCCAGCCTCACAAACTCGCGACAAAGACGCATTGACCGATGATGGCGTGGCACAAGTGATGAAAGAGCTGTCAGAGGACATGGGCTTTGATTACATCGTCTGCGACAGCCCTGCAGGGATTGAGCGAGGGGCTCAGCTTGCCATGTATCATGCTGACGAAGCCCTAATCGTTACCAATCCAGAAGTATCATCGGTGCGTGATTCGGATCGCATCATCGGCATCTTACAAAGCCGCACCAAAAAAGTCGAGGAAGGCGGCAGCGTCCGTGAGCATCTGGTCATCACTCGCTACAACCCAACTCGTGCATCAGAAGGCGAAATGATGGACTACAAGACCATCGCTGATGAGATTTTGCGTGTGCCATTGATCGGTATCATTCCAGAGAGCAATGCTGTGCTTGAGGCCTCCAACCAAGGTCAGCCTGTGATTCATTTCACCGACTCGGCAGCTGGACAATGCTATGATGATATCGTTGATCGTTTCTTGGGCAAAGAAGTGCCGCTGCGTCATCTGGAAGTGAAGAAAAAAGGCTTCTTTGAACGGTTGTTTGGGGGCTGATGATGAAAAAAGGATTTTGGAACACGCTTTTTGGTGGCGGTAATAGCTCAAACAGTGCCGATATCGCCAAAGATCGACTAAAAGTCATCGTTGCCAGCCACGATCGCCTTAATACTCGCCTAACCACTGATCGCATTGAGCAGATGAAGCGTGAAATCTTGGCAGTGGTCAATAAATATGTCAATGGTGTCAGCCTTGACAACCTTAACATCAATCACCGTCATGAAGACAATCTTGATGTGCTGGAGATGAATATCAGCCTGCCTGATCGCAAATGACCCCTTACCAACGCAGATAAGCCATTTATCTGCGTTATTTTTTTGGCTTAAATCTATAATGAGTGCAGATATTAATTTGATAAACCTATCAACCAAGCCTGCAATCACAGCTCCATTCCCAATCAGTCAGCATTAAAGCTGTGCTTATCAGTCATCAACAGCACAATCATGCACAAAAAAACCACCGCACAAATGTACGGTGGTCGCTCTGGATACGGTTATTTTAGTCCGCGTTCCATTTCGTTGAATTTTTCTACAATATAAGCAGGTGGCGGTGCAGTTAGCAGACTGACCACAATGGTGGTAATAAAGCTCAACGCAAAGCCCGGTAGGATTGAGTAAATCGCATCATTTGCTGGCTGACCGCCAATCTCAAAACCTCCATACACCCACACAATCACCGTCAATGCACCGACAATCATACCTGCCAATGCACCATTTCTGTTCATACGCTTCCATGTCAGGCTCAAGATAACCAGTGGGCCAAATGCCGCCCCAAAGCCTGCCCATGCGTGCGAAACGAGCTTTAGCACCGAACTGTTGCTATCACCCGCCAAAACAATGGCAACCAGTGCAACCGCTATCACTGATATGCGCCCCACCAGCACTTGACGAGACTCACTTGCCTCACGGTCAAGAAATAGCTTATAAACATCACGAGTCAGCGAGCTTGATACCACCAGCAGCTGACTTGAGATGGTACTCATGATTGCCGCCAAAATCGCCGCAAGCAAAAAGCCTGCAATCAATGGGTGGAACAGCACTTGCGAGAAAAACAAGAAAATCGTCTCAGGATCGCTCAAGCTCTGCCCTGTTTTGGCGATATAAGCAATACCTGCAAGCCCCACCATCAAAGCACCAATTAGGCTCAAAATCATCCAGCCCATACCAATGGCAGTTGCCACAGGCACATCTTTGACCGAGCGAATCGCCATAAAGCGGACGATGATATGCGGCTGACCAAAATAACCAAAACCCCACGCCATCAGCGAGATGATACCCATCGTGGTTACGCCATTTTTTAGGTTAAACACTTCAGGATTGGCTTGCTGGGCGATTGCCATGCCCTCTGAGATACTGCCAATTTCGCCAAATGCCACAATCGGCACCAGCAACATGGCAATCAGCATAATAACCCCTTGGACAAAGTCGGTCAATGACACTGCCAAAAACCCACCAAACAGCGTATAAGTAACCACCACGCCAGCAGTTACCCACAGCCCCAAGCTATACGATAGCCCCAGTGAGCTTTCGAACAATTTGCCACCTGCTACAAGGCTGGCTGCCGTATAAACGGTAAAAAAGACAATCACCACCACAGCCGACATAATACGCAGCAGGTGCGACTTGTCATGAAAACGGTTGGCAAAATAATCAGGCAGCGTGATGGCATTGTCCGCCACCTCGGTATACACACGCAATCGTGGTGCCACCAGTAGATAGTTGGCAAACGCCCCAATGGTCAGCCCCAGAGCAATCCAGATACTCACCACGCCAGAGGCATACATATAACCCGGCAAACCAAGCAGTAGCCAGCCTGACATATCTGATGCACCAGCTGACAATGCCGTTACCGCAGGGCCCAAATCTCGACCACCAAGCATATAGCCTTCAACATTATTTTGTTGTTTAAAATAAGCATAGAAACCGATGGCAATCATCAACAAAAAATAAATCGCCAACGAAATCCAAACGCCCGCCGCAACTTGCATAAGGCACACTCCTTTATCCAAACAGCAAAGCTGTTAATAATACAATCTAAATAATCACTATTGTTTGTCTTAATAAATAAAACAAAATGCTATTCATTATAACATAAAAAGCACAATTCTGTTATTATTGAGAATTATTTTCAAAAAAAATTGGAAAAATTGGAAAAATTGGAAAAATTGGAAAAATTGGAAAAATTGGAAAAATTGGAAAAATTGGAAAAATTGGAAAAATTGGAAAAATTGGAAAAATTGGGGAAATTGGGGAAATTGGGGAAATTGGGGAAATTGGGGAAATTGGGGAAATTGGGGAAATTGGGGAAATTGGGGAAATTGGGGAAATTGGGGAAATTGGGGAAATTGGGGAAATTGGGGAAATTGGGGAAATTGACACAAAACCATTGCCACAAACATAGTCCATTAAAGTTGGTAAAAAATTTGGCAAATGCACAAAAATACGCTATAATAGCCAGCTAATTTGTCATTGGTGGATAACCACCAAAACGCCCTTGGGGCATCATTGGCAAACTGGTCGCAAGTTTGCCTTCAATCACCAAAAGGATCTATTATGAGCCAATTTACTCTAAACGGTGTTGCTCGTTCGCAAGACCAGCAGGGCAAAGGTGCGAGCCGCCGCCTGCGTAAAGAAAACCTAATTCCAGCCATCATTTATGGCGGCAACGAAGAGCCAGTAAGCATCGGCGTTAAAACCAATGAGCTGGTAAAAGCGTTGAGCAACGATGCCTTTTTTTCAAGCGTCATCGCCATCTCAATTGACGGCACTGAGCAAGAAGTTATCATCAAGGCACTACAACGCCACCCAGCCAAAGGCTTCCCTTTGCATGTAGATTTTCAGCGTATCGTTCGTGGTCAAACCATGAATTTTAATGTACCTGTGCAAATCATCAACGAAGAAACTTCTGTTGGCAAAAAAGCAGGTGGCGTATTGACCACTTTGGTAACTGACATTGAAATCAACTGCCTACCACGCAATCTGCCTGAGAGCATCGAAGTTGATGTGGCAAATCTTGCCATCGGCGACTCTATCAACCTTGGCGACATCAAACTGCCAAAAGAAGTTACTCTAGTAACTGCTGATAGCGAAGACCTAAACCGCACCATCGCCACCATGCAAGCACCTACTGTTGAAACCGAAACAGAGGCAAGTGAAGAGGCGAGCGAAACCGCTGAAGCAAGCGAAGAGTAATTTTTACTCATCACAAAAACCAGTAAGTTGCTTACTGGTTTTTTATTAAGCAAAAAATATTTGGACATCAAGTTATGACCATCAAATTGATTGTAGGCTTGGGCAATCCAGGCAGTCAATATCAGCACACACGCCACAATGCAGGCTTTTGGTTTGTCGAGTCGCTGTGTGATAAATTCGGCATTTCACTAAGTTTTGACAAAAAATTCCGTGCAAAAGTCGGCTATGGTATGATACATAATGCACCTGTGCGTCTGCTACTGCCCGAGACTTTTATGAATTTATCAGGTCAGGCGGTCGCCCCTTTTGCCAAGTTTTATAACTTTGGCAGTGATGAAATCTTGGTGGCTCATGATGAGCTGGACATTGCTGCTGGCAACATTAAGCTCAAAACAGGTGGTGGTCATGGCGGTCATAATGGGCTAAAGGATATTGTGCCACATCTTGGTGCGAACTTTCATCGTCTGCGTATCGGTATTGGTCGCCCTGCACACAGCTCACAGGTCAGCAGTTTTGTGCTAAATAAGCCCATGATCGATGAACGCATCAGTATTGATGCCGCCATTGATTGTGCCATTGATGCCATGCCTATGCTGATGACAGGCGACATGGATAAGGCACGCAATCAAATCAATGGTTTTAAACTACCTCAATAACTCTCGACAAATTGGTAACTTTTATGCTAATTGCAATCATTGCCATGCTGATAGGCTTAGCCCTGCTGATTTTTAGTGCAGATGGTTTCATTGACCACGCTGTTGCCCTTGCTAATAAATATCATATGCCAAAAATGCTCATCGGAGCGTTGATTATCGGCGTTGGCACTTCGATGCCAGAGATTGTCGTCTCATCACTGTCAGCACTGGCAGGCAGTCCTGGTTTGGCACTGGGCAATGCCTTTGGTTCAAACATTGTTAATATCACCTTAGTACTGGGTGTAACTGCACTAATTGCTCCGATTGCAATCCAAAAACAAGTGCTAAAAACCGATTTTTCATGGCTAATAGTTGCAACCATCGTTGCCGTTGGGCTAATGCTTGATGGCAATATCAGCCGTATTGACGCAATTATCCTGCTTGTGCTATTAATTGCCAATATCTGCGTGCAAATCATTTATGCCAAACGCCATGCCCAAGCCACCAAAACCGCCATACTTGCCAGTACCGAGGTGGCACATGAGCTGGCAGCAGACGAGCTTCCTGCCCCTGATGATGTCAATACGGCCAAGTCAGTGATTTTGTTGCTCGTGGCATTATTCGTGCTGGTGAGCAGCTCGCGACTGATAGTCTGGGGAGCTGTTGAGCTTGCAACATTACTAGGATTGTCAGATTTGATTATCGGCTTGACGATTGTTGCCATTGGCACAAGTTTGCCCGAGCTGGTTTCGTCAGTCATTGCCGCACGGCGAGGCGAATTTGAGATGGCGTTGGGCAATGTGCTTGGCTCAAACCTATTTAACACCTTGGGCGTGGTTGGTGTAGCAGCCCTAATTATGCCAATGTCGGTTGATTCAGAAATTTTAAACCGTGATACCTTAGTGATGTGTGCCATCACCGCTTTGTTGTTTGTGCTATGTGCCATCGCCATCAAACGAGATGGGCAATTGGGTCGTCTTGTTGGTGCACTGCTCATCAGTTGCTTTGTCGCCTATAGTGCATGGCTGATTGTTTCGGTTTTGGGAGCGATATAAACCCTTGCTGCTTTGGCTAAGCACCAGCCACCGCCAAAGCAGCTTTGATTTATTAAATCACCAACCCATCATGCCATTGCCAATTGCCCAATGCTTGCACGGCTGTCTTGACGGCATTGCAGCATAATTTGATTTATCAATAGCAGCTTGGTATGTACGCCGCTTGTCTGCTTTTGGGCAAATCTTAGCCTCAAGGGCTTAGCAGATTAACTCCCCAATCAAATTAAATGATATTTATTCATAAAATCCAAAGACCCAAATGTCAAGCGTGAGTTTAAAGGTTTGACAGTTTTAATAAGATTGCCACCTTTCTTAACCAGCAATAAATCTTAAAAACCCCACAAAAACCTTGATATTGCTTGGGATTGTTAATCTACCAGATGAAAGCTAGCATTTGACCAGCAAGACGACAAAATTTGTCAATTTTTTCACAAAGTACGCTATAATAACTCAAGCATTTAACAAGCCAAGCCATCATGACAAACAATCCTTATGCCAACCGTCAGCCCACGCATTTTCAGGGCGTCTACTTTAACGAAACTCTTATCAATAAATACAACCAGCAAGGGCCTCGCTACACCTCCTACCCAACTGCTTTAGAATTTAGCCCCATTGATGATGGTTGTGAAGCTGACATTCTCACGCACCAAGACCCAAGCACGCCACTGTCGCTGTATCTGCACATTCCGTTTTGTCGTCATTTGTGCTATTACTGCGGCTGCAATAAAATCATCACCAAGAAAAACAGCGATGCAGGCGACTATTTGGATTATTTATTCGCCGAAATTCGCCACAAAAAATCGCTGCTGACAGGCTCACCCATCGTCAAGCAGTTGCACCTTGGTGGTGGCACGCCGACCTTTTTAAGTGATGATGAACTGGCAAGGTTGTGGGATTTTTTGCACACAGAGTTTCATTTTGCCCAAGAGGGTGATTTTTCTATCGAAATTGACCCCAGAGAGCTGCGACCAACCACCCTGCAGGTGCTAAGAAATCTTGGCTTTAATCGCCTAAGTTTTGGTGTGCAGGATTTAAATCATCAAGTGCAGATTGCTGTCAATAGAGTGCAGTCACTTGATTTGATTACACAAGTCATGCAAACAGCACAGGAGCTTGGCTTTTCCTCAACCAATATTGACTTGATTTATGGTCTGCCACATCAGAGTGTTGAGAGTATGACAGCCACCCTGCAAGCAATCATCAAGCTATCACCTGCTCGCTTATCGGTATTTAATTATGCCCATCTGCCTGCTCGCTTTGCTGCACAAAAACGGATTTGTGAATCTACCCTGCCCACCGCCACCGAAAAATTGGCAATGTTTAATACCATCATCACACTACTAAACCAAGCAGGTTATCAGTACATTGGCATTGATCATTTTGCCAAACCTGATGATACGCTTGCCGTCGCCCAAAGAGACGGCAAACTGCACCGTAATTTTCAGGGCTATACCATCTTGGGTGAGTGCGATTTGCTTGGCTTTGGTGTCAGTGCCATCAGCCAAATTGGCAATCATATGCTACAAAACCCCACCTCGCTTGATGAGTATTGCAGCATGATTAATCAGGGTAAATTGCCAGCCGTCAAGTACATTGCAAGCAGCCCAACTGACGATATGCACAGATATGTGATTATGAATCTATTGTGTCATGATTATGTGGATTTTGCACAGCTGCGTGTGCGATTTGGTATTGAGCCAATGGTCTATTTTGCCAAGCAGCTTGAAACTTTGCACGACATGGCGGCTGATGGTTTATTAACCATTGATGAACAAGGCATTCACATCTTGCCAGCAGGTCGTATTTTGGGGCGTAATATCGCCATGGTTTTTGATGCCTATCTTGACAAAAAACACGCAGGGCGATTCTCAAAAGTTATCTAAATGCGTTATTTTTTGCGGCGTTTTAGACTCTGCCATAGCGTTTGATGGGCAATTTTTGGCACTTTAAGCGTCAGGGTATCTGACAGCATATCATGCACAGCCAGCCCACGACGGTTGAATAAGCAAAACAAAAAGTTAAACAAAAACCCCAAAAACGCCGCCACCAGTACCGCCAATTTTGAGCCGTGAATCAACAAGCCAACCACGCTGCATAAGGCAGGCAACAAACAAGCAGCAAGAATACGCACGCAGGATTGTCGCCAGCTAAGCAGCTCACCATGTGCATTCACTGTCTTTAGTCGCCAAGTTTGCATACCCAGCGTCTGCCCAGATTTTCGCCAAAAAATACCATAAAAACCAATCAAAGTCAGCACAAATGATGGTGTCATGATCATGTTTTGGTACCACAATGGCAGTTTTTGGGCTTGTTGCGAGGTTGTGCCGACATCCAAAAACAACAGCGTGCCAATCACTGCCAACACCGCTCCCACCAAAAACAACATCGCCAAAATCAACATACCATCATAGACGATGGCAAGCAGCCTAACCAAAGGCTTGGCAACAGTGGCGGTTTGGGTGGGTAAAGCTGTATTTGTTGTGTGATGAGATGAGGACATTGTCTGTTTTGCTATTAAAAATATGCCATATTGTACCACAATCAAGGCATACAGTACCAACAGTGATGAAATAATAAAAAAATCACCAAAATAACATCTTGGTGATTTTTGATAATATGGCGCACCCGGAGAGATTCGAACTCCCGACCCCTTAGTTCGTAGCCAAGTGCTCTATCCAACTGAGCTACGGGTGCGGACAACTTACTCTGTAAACATCGTTCGTTGTGGCGGCTATTATACAGGATAAATTCTGTAAGTCAAGCACTTTTTTTATTTATTTTCTTGATTTGGAGCAAATACATAAGAAAATAAATGGCGGTGAAGGAGGGATTCGAACCCTCGATACCCGTAATTAGGTATGGTTCCTTAGCAGGGAACTGGTTTCAGCCACTCACCCACTTCACCGAACTTAGGCTGTGCAAACTGCTACGCTTGCTTATGCATCAACTGATGATTTCGCCTGTCGTTGTGGACGGTAATTATAGCAAAAATATTGGCAATTGCAAGTATTTTTTTTCAAAAAATATGAATTTTTTTGCTCTTGGTGGATTTTTGCCCTTTTTTTGATATTTTTGTATAATAATCTCTGGCAACAAAATCACTGAAATGCCATCACAAAGGAATGACAAATGCGACCCACAGTATTGTGTTTTTCGGGGCTTGACCCTTCAGGTGGTGCTGGGCTACAAGCTGACATCGAGTCTGTCGGAGCTGCCAAGGCTCACGCCGCCATCGCCTGCACCGCCCTGACGGTGCAAAACTCGCAGACGGTGTTTGACTTCACGCCTGTCAGTGATGATTTGCTAATAAGACAGGCGATGGCTGTTATCAATGATCTGCCTGTGCGTGCTATCAAATCAGGCATGCTTGGCACGGTTGGCAACATTTATGCCATTGCAGCGTTATTTGCCGACAAAATCATCGCAGCTGATACGCCCTATGTGCTTGACCCTGTATTGGTTGCCAACTCTGGTGGCAGTCTGGGCGACCCAGCTACTTTGGTGCAGGCATTTGGCAAACTGCTGCCCCATGCCACACTCATCACACCCAACACTCACGAAATCCGTGCATTGAGCGGTCGGCAAAATCTACACGATGCCGCCAAGTCTCTGAATGCTCAAGGCGTGCAAGCGGTTCTGTTAAAAACCTCGCATGAATATCACACAGGGGATATTGAGCAATTTTTGTACATTAATGAGCAAATTGCCCATACCAGCATTGTGCCTCGTCTGGCAGGAGAGTTTCATGGGTCGGGCTGCTCACTTGCCAGCTATATCGCAGGTCGGCTGGCAATGGGTGATGAACTCATTACCGCCATCAATGCTGCGGACACATGGATACATCGCACCCTATGCCATGCCGACAAACCACATCAATCGCCCACCGCCCAGCAGATACCCAATCGATTTTTTCAGTCGCCAACTGACTGTGAGAAATGCGGTAAGCTCTAGCGGTTATTGATTGTTTTATTTAACCGCCTGCCATATACGCCCATCAAAAGGCAGCTTGCAATCGCATGGCTTGGGCATGGGGGTATTTACAAAGCTGTCATGATACTTTTGGCAATCTACCCACACTCCAAGTGCTTTTTATTGGTAAAGATAAATATGTTAAAAGCGTGATTTATCCACATCACAGAGCCAAAATGGGGCAAAACAGCTTTGGTACATTATGCAATCATCTTTATCACCACAACCATGTCAATAATCCATGCCGACAATAGCCTGTCCAATTAGCAATCGGCACCGCCGCTTATATTTATGATTTGGGTGAAAGCCCAACCAAACCAGCAATATCATTGTTAAATGACCTAAGCTGGTTATAAATTCCAAATATATCGCCCAATAATGCCGACAACATTTTCAAGCAAAAGCAAGCTAAATAATGCTACCAAAAATGACAAATCAATCATGCCGATATTTGGTACAAAACGGCGAAATGGTGCAACGATCGGCTCAGCCAGTTGCATCAGCACGCCCATCAAGCTGTTATTGACATTCATAAACATCATCAACAAACTGCTAATTGCCGATACAATCATGGTATAACGCAACAACTGCAAAAATTTCATGATACCGCCCAGCGAGCCAACAAAAAACAGCTCAGCGGCAGTGATGGATTTGCCCAATGACGCATTTTCTACCGCCACACCAATCAAGCAAAGCAATAACATCAGCACCACCGCCGCCATGCTGATACGCCCCGAACCAACATTGGGAAAAATACGAGCAAACAAATCAACCACAGAAGTCAAGCGATAAGTTGCCCGTGCCACAGGCTCACGCCTGTCAATCTCTGCCAGCTGAATCATAAAACGCACAAAAAGCAGCATTAGGGCAAAATTGATAAACATCATAATCAAAACAAAAGCAGTGGCATTCATAAATTTCTCTTTGTGATCGTTGGGCGATCAAGCACCCAGTAGGATAATCCGAATATTTGTCCAACCGACAGCGGTTCAATGCAGATTCTTATCAATAAGCTACACAAGCTAGCTTTGGCTTAACATATGACCAAGCTCAGCACTGCGGTCGCTACACGCCTGCATCGCCTCAGCAAACGCCTCGCCCACTTTATGCTCATAAAGACTTGCCAATGCCGCTGCCGTGGTGCCGCCCTTGGAAGTTACCTGCTCACGCAATACGGCAGGGTTATTATCTTGTGCCAGCACGGCCGCCCCTTGCATACTCTGCACCGCCAAAGCCTGTGCGTCTGCACGCTCAAGCCCCATCTGTACTGCCTTGTCTATCATATGCTCAAGCACATAGAAAAAATATGCAGGTGCAGAGCCTGCCACAGCAGTAACAGCGTGCAACAATGCCTCATCTGTCACCCAGCTCACCATGCCAGAGGCTTGCATCACAGCCTGTGCCATCGCACGGTCTTTTTCACTGGCATTATCTGCAAACAACCCTGATGCCCCAAAGCCCTTGCTGGCTGGTAAATTTGGCATACAGCGTACAATCTGCTGATAATCGCCCAGCATCTGCGATAAGGTTGCCACCGACAACCCAGCTGCTACCGATAACACCAGCTGATTTGTCAAATAAGGAGCGACAGTCGTTGCCACTTGCCGCATCACCTGTGGCTTGACCGCCAGCACCACAACATCTGCCTTGCTAATAATACTGGGTGATTTGTCTGGAGTAACCGCCTCCACGCCCTTGCTGGCAAAAGCGTGGCGTTTGTCCTCATTATTATCTGAGACGCACAAGCACAAATCCAGCTTGTTGTCTTGCTTGGCTTTTAACAAGCCATCAATAATTGCTCGTGCCATATTACCACCGCCAATAAAGCTGATGGTCTTGCCATTTAACACTTCAAAATTCGCCATAATTTATCCCCATTTTTTGCCATTTATCAACCGATAGAAAATTAGCAATTTTTACAATCTTTTTGCACCCAACACAGCAATGTACCAAAAAAAATTACAGGGTGCGATTTGGTTTGTCATTGTACACCATTCGCCCAATTGGTGCAAAATTATCAAGCCCATCACCGCTGGGCAGTCGCCACGCCATCATAGGGGCAATCAGATACTGATTATCATCAATGGACAGTTGCCACAAATGCCTGCGTAACCAAGTCGGTATGCGAAGTTTTTGTGCCAGTTTTTTGCCACGATACTGGTACTGTCCAATGGTTATTTTTTGTTGTTGGACGGTTGTTATTTGACTTGGCGGACAGTGAAGCTGTAATTGACAATTGCCATCATCAAGCAGCACCCAGCCATCTTGATTGCGTTGAGGCTGTATCATCGAATGCTGCAATAGTTGCCACACATCTTGCCGATAGCGATACAGGCAATTATCATAACGACAAATCACATACGCCGCCTGCCTGCCCTGCCACCATATTTGGCTGTTGTGGTCGTTGTCATGGCGATATGCCAAACGATGCACCTGCACACTGATTGCCTGCGGTGGTGCCACAGGCTCATCTGCCTGCAGCCAGTGATGAATGAGCAGCTGCTGTACCGCCTCATCAAACTGGTACAATTTGGGCAAAAACAGCACCTGCTGATACGGCAGATTATCCACATCAACACAAAGGGGTATTTTTTCTGCCAGCCAATCATCAATCACTGCCAAATATCCACCAAGCAAAGCTGCCGAACGGCTGATGTTGGTGATGGCTTTGGGATTCATGATGGCAAGCTGTGGTAAGATATGCTGACGCAAATGACCCCGCATATAGCGATCGTCTAGGTTGGTTGCGTCATCAACATAAGGCAGTTCGTGTTGGTGGGCAAAACGGCTAATACACTCGCGAGTTGCCGTCAGCCAAGGTCGCCAAAGCATGATGGTCTTGGCTGAATTTTCAATCATCAGGCTTTTTTTTTGCCAAGTTTTTATGCCAGATAAGCCCTGCAAGCCTGCACCATCAGCCAGTCGCATCAGCACAGTCTCTGCCTGATCATTGGCATGATGAGCAAGCATCAGCACATCATCACACGCCATCATTGACATCATCGCCTGATAACGAGCATCGCGTGCGTGCGTTTCGCTATTTTTTGATAATTTGACAGGCAGGATATGGCACTCAAAGCCATATTGCACCGCCCAACTGCTAAGCATTTTTGCCCAGTCATCATTTGCTGTCTGCCAACCATGATGCACATGCAGCAGTATGGGCAGCTTATCAATCCTGCCTTGTTGATACAGCAACCAGCAAGCATATGCCAATGACAAAGAATCCCTGCCACCACTGCACGCCAAATACAGCCGACCATTACCGCCCTGCTTGCGAGCATAATAATCCTGATAAGCCTCAAGCAGTGTCGTACTTAGCACATCTGTATTCACACCTTGCCCCAAAATATAAGGGGCGAAAATTGATTTCGCCCACAGGATTGTTGTTTGATTATAACGACACAGTCGAATCAAATTTCATCAATCTGTCATAACGCTGCTGCAATAATACATCGGTTGGCAACCCTGATAATTCTCCAAGCTGACTGGCAAGCAGCTGCTTTAATGCTGTCATGACCATCTCTGGTGCTTCGTGGGCAGGGCTAGGCTCTGGCACAACTTCATCTATCAAGCCAAGCTGGTGCAAATTGGTGGCGTTGAGCTTTAGTGCCTCTGAGGCATCGGCGGCTTTTTCGGCGGTTTTCCACAAAATAGACGCACAGCCTTCAGGTGAAATCACCGAATAAATGCTGTTTTGTAGCATATTTACCTTATCTGCCACACCGATTGCCAATGCTCCACCTGAACCGCCCTCGCCGATGACTGTGGCGATGATGGGGGTTTTTAGACTGCTAAATACTGCGATACTTTTGGCAATCGCTTCTGCCTGACCTCTTTCTTCTGCACCAACGCCAGGATATGCTCCCTGCGTATCAATAAAGGTCAATACAGGCAAACCAAAACGCTCCGCCATCTGCACCAAGCGAATCACCTTGCGATAGCCTTCAGGGTTTGCCATGCCAAAATTGTGAGCAATGCGTTCTCTGGTACTGCGTCCACGATGCTGACCGATGACCATCACCGCTTCGCCATCAAAGCGTGCCAAACCGCCGATAATCGCACGATCGTCAGCAAAAGCACGATCGCCGTGCAGCTCATCAAACTCTGTAAACAATGCCTCAACATAATCCAAAAACAACGGACGCTTTGCATGGCGTGCCAGTTGCACACTTTCCCAAACTTGACTCATATCACACTCTTAGTATTGTACAAATGTAAACTGACATTTAGTTTAGCACTTTTTTTAAATTCCGTCATCATTTTTACAAAATTTTTGGCACTTTCTTTATCGGTCGGTAGATGATGGCCATCTCATTTGGTACAAACCACGCTCAACGCCACATCCCATTTGGCAAACTGTGGTATGTCAAGTTCCAGCTGATTGGCAATCAGTTCCTCATGCAAACCTGCCCCAACCACAACCTGCCAAGCATCTGGGCTACTGACGGTTAAATCAATCGCCGCCGCCTTGGTGGTGCGACTGTGGCTTGACTGTGCCGCCAAACGCAAAATCAAGCACAAATATGCCAATTTGCGGCCGCCCAACGCCTCCACCGCTTGCAATGTGTCAGGTTTTAATTTGCGGCGATGGTGCAAAACCAGTTGTGCCATCATCGCCTGCCCCATTTGTGAAAAACCTGCAATGTCTGAATGCTCAAGCAGATAAGCACTGTGGCGTTGATAATTGCTATGCCCAACCGCCAGCCCTATCTCATACAGATTGGCAGCACGGCGTAACAAATCGGCATCTTCGTCATCAAAGCCCAAATTGTCTTTTGCAGCATCAAACAACCGTGCCGCTCTGGTCATCACACGAGCTGCCTGCTTGGCATCAACCGAATAGCGTTCAGCCAACGCCGCCACACTACGATCTCGCACATCTTCGCAGTTTAGCCGACCAAGCATATCGTACATCACCCCTTCACGCAACGCACCATCAGAATAACCCAACTCATCAATGCCCAATGTCTGCATGATGGCAATAAGCTCCGCCACGCCAGCAGGAAATACCGCCTGACGATGTGCTTTTACCCCTTCAAAATCAATTTTCTCAATTGAGCCGAGCTTGATTAGGTGTTTTTTGAGTTTTTGTAATCCAGCAAGCGTAACGGTCTCAGCGGACAAACCAAGCTCGGCAAGCACAGACCGTGCTGCCTTGATTGTGCCTGACGAGCCGATGGCATTATCCCAGCCGACTTTTTTGTAGCGTTTGGTAATGCCAAGCAGCTCGGTTTGTGTGTATTTTGCCGCTGCCTCAAACGCCGCCTCGGTAATTTTGCCATCATCAAAAAATTTTTTGGTATAAGTAACACAGCCCATTTGCAGGCTTTCCATCTCAATCGGCTCAAAACCCTGACCGATAATAAACTCTGTCGAGCCACCGCCAATATCAATCACCAGCCGTCTATCTGTACTGGCATTAGAATGCGACACGCCCAAATAAATCAACCGTGCCTCTTCACGCCCTGCGATAATCTCAATCGGCTTGGGCAAAATTTCGTTGGCTCGCTGGAGAAATTCTTGGGCATTGACCGCCTTACGCAACGCATTGGTCGCCACAATACGCAAACGACTTGGGTGAACTTCGGTAATATGCTGAGAGAAGCGATTTAAGCACTCAAGTCCACGCACGATTGCCTCTTCGGACAAGACATTCTGCTCGTCCAAACCTGCCGCCAATTGCACCTTTTCAGAAATTGAGGCAACTTTTCGCACCTCGCCATGATCCAAGCGTGCAATCGCCAAATGAAAACTGTTCGAACCCAAATCAATCGCCCCAAGCAGCTCATCACGACCGATGGCAGCGGCATTGGTGATGGCATTGGCGATTTTTTCGTGGCGATCGGTGGTGTCTATTGTTACGGTTTTCATGGCGGTTTCCAAAAATAAAATTATCAATACTGTAAAATAAAATCACCAAATTGTCTAGGAAAAATTGCCAAGCCGCACCGCCAATCCCGCTTTTTGGCATGGATTGGGTGCATTGCTTTTGCCTTTTATTGATGATAAATCACAATCTGTATTTTGTACAAAAAACACCCAAACTTCACCAAACAATACACGCCAGCAATTATCTTGCATTGCTTTGCTTTTATAGTATCTGAAGCGTATAAGCATCATGTGTACATGTGACAAAAGGAGATTGAATGAAATTCACCAATAGATGCAAATTGGCACTGTCTGCCCTTGTCTTAGCAACAAGCCATGCTTATGCCGAGCAATCATATCTTGAAAGCGCCTATGGCATCAGTGCCGAAGAGGTACAGCTTCGCCTAGATTTGCAAGAGCAAGTCATTGCCTTGTCAGAAAAACTCAATACAATATTTAGACTGCATAATATTATGCAGTCTTGGAGATTTTTATGAAAAAACAAATTACGGTTGCAATTGTTTCAATGCTGACTTTAACTGCGTGTTCAAATCCAGCCATCAACGAACCAAGTACTAAAGTCCGGCCAATCAAAAGTAGCGAAATGCAACAAGATCAAAATAAAAATCAAGACACTCAATCCATATTTTATTTAAATAGTACCGATGTTTTACTAACAGATAATTTGCTGGCAGAACAAAACCACCAACAAGTTTGATTGTGTACAACCAATGCCTATCCGTTCGATCTTTTCTTAGTGGCAAAACATATACTTTAGCCACGCCCAATGCCAATGAAATTTTATTTGATGACAATCAAAATGTTATTGGTTTATTAAACAAAAAATCAAAAAGAAGAATCTTAATCGGTGATG
This sequence comes from Moraxella cuniculi DSM 21768, assembly GCF_900156515.1. Taxonomy (GTDB): domain Bacteria; phylum Pseudomonadota; class Gammaproteobacteria; order Pseudomonadales; family Moraxellaceae; genus Moraxella; species Moraxella cuniculi. The sequence goes on from NZ_FTNU01000004.1 coordinate 115,339, forward strand.
AAATTGTGCTTGATAGCACAAATACCGTTAATGCCAATGCTTCCACCAAACCTGTGCCAAAAGACTGCTCGCAAGAGCTGCTGATTACCGCTGCGGTTGAATAAGATGCCTACCGATATCAAAATACCACCCATCAGCTCAAAACTGGTCATCAAAACCGCTCACCAACCAGCTGCTGCAAATCCTCAGGCAAATCTGCAGTGAACTGCTTGGTTTGTGTATCCATCGGCACAGCGATTTGCCATGCGTGCAAGCACAGTCTTCTTACGCCTTTTTGGGCAGCTGTCTGTGCTTGAGCTTGCTGTTGGTATTTGTCATCGCCCAGCAAGGCGTGTCCGATACTTGCCATGTGTACACGAATCTGGTGCGTGCGTCCTGTCAGAGGGCTTGCTTTGACAAGGCTTACCGCCATATCATCAAGCCAAAAAGTCGCCAAAACCTCTATCTTGGTTTGCGACGGCTTGCCCTGCTTATCCACCTTGACACGCCGCTCGCCATTTGCCAGCGTGTATTTTAGCAGTGGCTTATCAATCATCTGCCCCTGCTCAACCATGCCATGCACCAAGCACAGATACTGTTTTTGTATGGTTTTGTCGCGAAAATGTGCCTGTAGCATCTTTAGGGTGGTGCGTTTTTTGGCGATGAGCAATAGCCCTGAAGTATCTTTGTCAATGCGATGCACCAGCTCCAGATATTTTTTGCCCGTGGCGATACGCATCGCCTCAATCACGCCAAAACTCTCGCCAGAACCACCATGCACCGCCATGCCGTGCGGCTTATTTAGCACAATCAGTCCATCATCTTCGTAGACAATCCGTGCCAACAAGCCCTGTGCCAGCGTCTGACTGATGACAGGCTCTTTACTAACGCCCAACCTAAGCGGTGCTATGCGTACCACATCACCTGCACACAGTTTGTCATGAGCCTTGCAACGCTTGCCATTAATGCGAATCTCATCAGCACGAATCAATTTGTACAAATGCGAGCGTGGCAAGCCTTTAAGCCGTGCAAGCAAAAAATTATCAATCCGCTGACCATGCTGGTTATCCGTTACGCTCAAAAAATTCACCTGCGTAAAATCCCTGATGGCGGCATCGGCAGATTGTACCTGTGCTTGCTTGGTGGATTTTTTGTGATGAAACTTCCCTTGCTGACCACTCATTTGGGACGATTTTTGTGCAAAATGGGGGTGCGATGGTGCTTTTTGGCGTTTTTTTTGTAAATTTTTCATGGTTTTGACATTTTTTTGTAGGCGTTTGGCAAAAGTTTTGGTATAGTTTAGCATGTTGCGAGGTAATGTATCGGTGAATTTTGTATCAAGAGCAAAATTTTCACCAAAAAATGACAAATCCCTGACCGCAGTTTTATCAATTTTTGATCATAGATGACTTGATAATATTTAGAAAAGTTTATTATCTGGTTTAAAAATACCAAATAAACCAGACTTATTTGGCAAACTTTCTAAATCCACTCGGCACATTTGTTCGCAACCACAACGAACGATTATTTGACACACCGAATATTTTGGTTGATGCAACTTCGGTATGAACCGTACAAGATTTGCCAGTCTGCCCAAAGGTAATTGGCACAAAAAATTTGGCAACGCTGGTTCAAAAGCACAAGACAGACTCTGCTTTTGCCAAGCAATCCCCAGTGGTTGTCAAAATTTTGAGTTGTTAAACTGGTGCAAGCAGTTTGGCAGGTAATCCGCTTGGGCGGAAAATATTACAACTTGGCAAGATAATCTCTTGCCTCTGGCGTAATTTGACCGCCTGATAAATCTTTTGAAATACCGATGTTGCTCATTTGGGGCGATTTGCCCATTAAGGAACATCATGAAACGCATTTTAATCAACGCTACGCATAACGAAGAAATTCGTGTTGCTTTATGCAAAGACAATCATCTGTACGATTTTGACCTCGAAAATCGCACCCGTGAACAAAAAAAGGCCAATATTTATAAGGGTCATATTACCCGTGTTGAGCCATCGCTTGAGGCGGCATTTGTTGAATATGGCTCGGCTCGCCAAGGCTTTTTGCCCCTGCGTGAGATTGCTGGAGAGTATCTGCATGGCAATGTGCGTGAAGACAACATCAAACAACTCATCAAAGAAGGCGATGAGGTCATCGTCCAAGTAGAAAAAGAAGAGCGAGGCAACAAAGGGGCGGCTCTGTCTACTTATATCTCGCTGGCAGGCCGCTATCTGGTGCTGATGCCCAATAATGCCAAGGCAGGCGGTATCAGCCGTCAAATCTCTGGCAAAGTCCGTGAAGAGATGAAACAAATCATCGCAGGGCTAAACTTGCCCAAAGGCATGAGCGTCATCGTACGCACCGCAGGGCTGGGCAAAGGTGCCGAAGATCTGCAAAATGATCTGGATCATCTGCTTGACATCTGGAAATCAATTCAAGAACAAAACAAAACTCGCCCAAGCCCTTGCTTGGTTCATCAGGAAGCTGGCGTGGTTACTCGTGCCGTGCGTGATTATTTGCGTGATGATATTGGCGAGGTATGGATTGATAGCGAAAATGCCTACAACGAAGCGGCAAATTTCATCAGTGCAGTCATGCCAGCACAAATGAGCAAGTTACGCAAATACACAGATTACGAGCCAATGTTTGCTCGCTTTGGTATCGAACGCCAAATTGAGACCGCCTATCAGCGTGAAGTGCGTCTGCCTTCGGGTGGGTCTATCGTGATTGACCAAACCGAAGCATTGGTATCTATTGACATCAACTCCTCAAAATCCACCAAAGGCTCTGATGTTGCCGAAACCGCCTACCACACCAACCTAGAAGCCGCTGACGAAATCGCTCGCCAATTACGCTTAAGAGACATGGGTGGACTGATTGTCATTGACTTCATTGACATGAATGACCCACGCCACCAAAAGGAAGTCGAAAAACGCCTTGTAGACGCCACACGCCACGACCGTGCCAGAGTGCAGTTCGCCGAAATCAGCAAATTTGGTCTCATGCAGATGAGTCGCCAACGCCTACGCCCCAGCCTTGAGGAAGCGACAGGCTACATTTGCCCACGCTGCCATGGCAACGGCATGATTCGTGATTTGCGTTCATTGTCATTGTCCATCATGCGACAAATTGAACAAATCGCCCTAAAAGAACGCATGGGTGAAATTCAGGCAGAAGTGCCAACTGACATCGCTGCATTCCTGCTGAACGAAAAGCGAGAAAGTTTGGTTTATCTTGAGCAAGACAGTGGCACACGCATTACCATCTTGCCACACGCTCATCTTGAAAGCCCAAACTTCAGCCTGCACTTTAATCCAGATGGCTTTGCACCATCAAGCTATGAACGCATTGCCGATACCGAAGAAAAAGAAAATATCGATCGTGGCTATGAGGTCAATTGGCAAACTGACAACGAAAAACAAGACAACAATCGTTGGCACAAACCTGCCAAAACTGCCAGCAAAACCACCGAACAGGTACAACAGCCACAACAAACCCAAGCCGAACCACAAGCTGTGGCTTGGCTATCAAACCTATTTGCCCCAAAACCACAGGCACGCCTAGCAGGCAGTCTGGGCACAACCGATGCTGCCTTGGCAATCGAATCGCTGGTAAATGGTGGCAATGTCAGTCTGGGTGCTGCTGGGAATATCAATGCCCTTATCAGCAATGCTGTGGCACAGCCTGAGCAGCACAGCGAAGAAAAACGCCACAAAAAATCTCGCACCGCCAAAAAAAGCAGCGATGACGATGTGGTAGCAACCCCAGAAAAATCAGAAAAAAGAACCAAAAAAGACGCAACAAAGGACAAGGAATATCCTAAGCGAGAAGCAGGTGTACGCCGCGAATCTCGTGGCGAGATTGTCCGTGGCGAGGCTATTAAGCCATTTGACAAGGCAGAGCAGGCAGAAAAAAGCGAAAAAACCGCTCGCACCGACAAGCCAAAAGCCGATAAAACGCCACGCCAAAAGTCCACGAACCCCGATGATGTCATCATGCACATCAGCGGTAACGAAGCTGCCAAACCAGCCAGCCAAGTGGTTCATTTATCCCTTGATGGCAGCAAGGCAAAAACAACCAACAAGGCAACCAAGCCTCAAGCGGTGGCTGATGACAATGCTGTCAGCACAGCCAGCCAGTCGCAACCTGCATCTGTTGTCCAATCCGACACTGCCAGCGTGATTGCAGACGACAGCGACAAAAATTCAGTGGCAAGTCATGATAACCCACCAAGCAAGGCGACAGATGCACCTCTTCCTAATGTGGCTGCCATCAGCTCGGCATTGCTTGAGAAAATCACTGCTCTTGCCAAACAACAAAACAAAGCCCCCAATGATCCACGCGTGGTGGCACAAGCCATGCAGGCAACCGAACAGTCTATCACAGGCACTGCAGGTGAGTTCATCGCACGCACCCTAGGTCAGACTGCCAGCGGTGAGTTTATTGCAGACTTTGTTGCTGCTGTTGGCAAAGTACGCCGCTTAGATACGGCATTTGATTTTAGCAATTTTGGCTACCTGCCACTGACAGCGGCAGCAAAAGCTCAATTCGATGAGCAAATCAACGCCACAGGGCATCTATCGGCAGCACAAGGCAAAACCACAGTTGAGCCACGACCTGTTGCACGCCGAGCCAGCAACGATCCACGAGGTCAGCACCCTGATTTTGTTGCCAAGAATAATCACTTGGGCGATGACGCTCCTGATATCGACAGTGCATTAGCCCCCATGGAGGCAGTGGCCAGCGTCAGCGAAACTGCCGAAGCACGCCTTGAGGCACTTGATGATACCGCCACTGGCGATTATCAAAATCAAGAAGAAACCAAGCCATCAGAGCTAATACACACAGCTGATGACAAGACAGCAGACGATGCCACGACTCTAGAAGCTACAGAAGGCGTATCGATTGAGGCGGATAATAACGCCCCAACCACCCTGCTTGATGATGCGTTGGCTACTGCAGCCAGCATTACCGAACAGCTTAGCGAAACGGTTGGCAAGGTCATCAGCGATACCATTGACGAAATTGGCAATATCGTATCAATGAGCGAGGACTTGTTTAGCCATCTTGATGAGCAAACCGACACGCAAGCTGCCGAGCATCAGCCCGATGAGCAAGCACCGCTTGACATCGCCAACACAGCTGATAAAACAGCCAAAGATAGTACAACTGGCGAGTCCAAGACCACCAGCAAAAGCAAAAAAGGCAGTCAGGTTAAGCAGATTACCGCTGAGCAAAAATCGGAGAAAAAATCCAAAGCCGCCAGCTACAAAGACATGATCGAAAATGTCGCTGGTCAATTGCAACCACAGCTTGGTATCTTAAACCTGATGACAACCAAAACGCCAAAAACCCCAAAAGCACCCAAAGCTCGCACGCCCAGAAAGCCGAGCAAAAAGCCTAAGGTTGAGGTACGCAAAATCAGCAAAGCCAGCGAAACTGCCGACACAGCAGAAAGTGGCAATGAATAACGCTGGCTAAAACAATAAAGCACCACAAGCGGTTGTTTGTGGTGCTTTTATTATCATGGTTAAAGACCAGATTTATTTGCTGGTATAAACCCAACCCTAGCCAAATTACAGTCGTCCAGCAGCAGTACAAGTTCTGCTAAGCGCGATTTTATTATTTATTAATATTAAAAATAATATTATCAAATCACTCAAGTCATACCGATGAAATGTTAAGCGGTTACGCCACCGATGGCAAGGTATTTGATTTGCAAATATTCATCAATGCCGTATTTTGAGCCCTCTCGCCCAAGCCCTGATTGCTTTACACCGCCAAAGGGGGCAGCTTCATTAGAAATCAGTCCAGTGTTAATGCCGACCATGCCGTATTCCAACTGTTCGCAGACACGAATAACACGGTTCAAATCCTTACTATAAAAATACGCCGCCAAGCCAAAATCAGTATCATTGGCACGCTCAATCACTTCGCTCTCGTCAGCAAAACAAAACACAGGAGCGATTGGGGCAAAAATCTCTTCATGTGCCACACGCATCTTATGGGTTGCGTCCCGAATCACAGTTGGGGCAAAAAACAGCCCCTCATGGCCGCCACCACAGCAAATTTTACCGCCCTTGCTGGTTGCGTCTTGGAGCAATGATACGGCATTATCAAGTGCCTTATTGTCTATCAATGGTCCAACATCCACACCTGCCGTCATGCCAGATCCCAGCACCAACTCGGCGACCGCTTGGGTGAATTTGGCAACAAATTGCTCATAAACGCCCGATTGTACATAAATGCGGTTGGCACACACGCAAGTCTGCCCAGCGTTGCGGTATTTGGCAGCCACCGCCCCTGCCACCGCTGCATCTATATCAGCATCATCAAACACAATAAAAGGTGCGTTGCCACCAAGCTCCAGCGAGACTTTTTTGATGGTGCTGGCACATTTTTTCATCAACAGTCGTCCAACCTCTGTTGAACCTGTAAAGCTAAACTTACGCACATTAATATCTTGGGTGAACACATCACCGATGGACTCGGCATCGCCCGTGATGACATTAAATACGCCAGCAGGTATGCCAGCCTGCTCGGCAAGCACCGCCAATGCCAATGCCGAAAAAGGGGTCAGTGATGCAGGACGAATGACAAAAGTACAACCCGCTGCCAATGCTGGTGCAGCTTTGCGAGTTATCATGGCGTTGGGAAAGTTCCACGGCGTGATGGCAGCACAAACACCAATCGGCTGCTTGATGGCAAGGACTCGCTTATCCGTACTGGGTGCTGGTATGACATCGCCATAGACCCGCTTTGCCTCTTCGGCAAACCATTCAATATAGGACGCACCATAAGCAATCTCTGCACGAGACTCTGCCAAGGGCTTACCCTGCTCAATGGTCAGAATAACTGCCAAATCTTCTTGGTGCTGCATAATCAGCTCAAACCATCGCCGCAATAGCTCGCCACGCTGCTTGGCTGTATAACCCTGCCAAGTCGCCAAGGCACGCTTGGCTGCCAAAATCGCACGCTGTGCCTCCGCCTTGCCCATATTTGGCACAGTGCCAATCAGCTCATCGGTAGCAGGATTATAAACAGCAATCTCTGCACGATTATCCGCTGCTTGCCACTTGCCATCAATATAGGCTTGGGTCTTTAACAAAAGCTGATTTATCTGCATAAATTTCTCCGCATTATTATTTATATTATCATCATTGTTATTTTAAATTTAAACTGCACCGAGTAAGTGGATAATTTTTGGCAGTTGCTACATGATGATATTTATCAAACAAGCCAAATATCCATCAGCTTGGTGATTTTTGGCACATTTATCAAGTCATTGACACCCACAGGCTTTAACATTGTAACAACCCTTGGCAAAATTGCAAAGCACAATCCGCCAAATCTTAAAGCAAAAAACCGCCCTTGTTGTCCGTAACAAAAGCGGTTTTGTCTTTATGCACAAAAACAACAATCAATCGCCTTGATAGCCTTTTAATTTCAATCGTGCCTTGTGCAAAATCGGTTCGGTATAGCCTGCTGGCTGCACCGCCCCCTGAAAAATCAAATCCGCCGCTGCATTAAAAGCAATGTTATTGTCAAAATCTGCCGACATTGGGCGGTAGGCAGGGTCGTGGGCATTTTGACTATCCACGACTTTTGCCATGCGTTTTAGCACCGTCCACACTTCATCTTCGCTAACAATGCCGTGTGCCAACCAGTTGGCAATGTGCTGTGATGAGATGCGAAGCGTTGCACGGTCTTCCATCAAGCCGATGTTGTTAATATCAGGCACTTTGGAACAGCCAACGCCCAAATCCACCCAACGCACCACATAGCCTAGGATACCTTGGCAGTTATTCTCAAGCTCTTTTTGCTTCTCTGCATCGCTCCAGTTGGTATCGGTTGCCAGCGGTATGGTGAGCAAATCATCAATGGACGGCACTTGGGCAGATTGCAAGGCCGCCTGACGCTCGGCAACACTACACTTGTGATAATGAATGGCGTGAATGGTCGCACCAGACGGGCTTGGTACCCATGCACAGCTTGCCCCTGCTTGTGGGTGTTCAATCTTGGTGCGGTACATATCAGCAAGCTCATCAGGCTTTGGCCACATACCTTTGCCAATTTGTGCCTTGCCCCTTAGCCCTGCTTTTAGACCAATCATGACATTGCGGTTTTCATAAGCGGTGAACCATTTTTCAGACTTAATTTCACCCTTTGGCACAAACGCCCCTGCTTTCATGGCGGTATGAATCTCATCACCTGTGCGATCCATAAAGCCTGTATTGATAAAGATGGTGCGATTTTTGGCTTTTTCGATGCAGTTTTTTAGATTAGCAGAGGTGCGTTTTTCTTCGTCCATGATGCCTATTTTTATGCTGTTTTTCGGCAGTCTAAGCAGCTGTTCGCTACGGTCAAACAGCTCCACAGCGAACGCCACTTCTTCTGAACCGTGCATTTTTGGCTTGACAATATACATAGAACCTGTGCGAGAGTTACGCAGGGTATTTTTGCCCATAATGTCAATGGTTGAGAGCATGGGGCTAATCACGCCGTCCATAATTCCCTCAAAAATCTCTTCGCCATCTACCAAAATCGCAGGGTTCGTCATCAGATGACCAACATTACGCAGCAGCAGTACCGAGCGACCATGCAGGGTTTTGGTATCGCCATTTAAATCGGTGAAAGTACGGTCAGCATTTAGCGTGCGAGTGATGATTTTATTTGCTTTTTCCAAAGTTTCGCTAAGATCGCCCTTCATCAGTCCCAGCCAGTTGCGATAGCCTTCTACCTTTTCTTCGGCATCGACAGCAGCCACCGAATCTTCCAGGTCTTGAATGGTGGTAACTGCCGCTTCTAAAATCACATCTTTTACGCCAGCCTTATCATCTTTGCCAATCAAATGCTCACGGTCAATTTGGATAATGGTATGCAAGCCATTGTTTTTTAGGATAATTTCTGATGGATTATCAGGGCTGCCGTTGTAGCCTTGTAGCTGCTTGGTGTTTTTTAGCGTGGTGGTTGTATTGCCGACTTGCACCGACAATTGACCGTCTGTGATGGCATAGCCAGTGGCATCAGCGTGCGAGCCTGTCATCAGCGGATAAGTCTCATCAAGGAAATTTTTGGCAAATGCAATCACCTTTGCCCCACGCACAGGGTTATAGTCTTTGCCTTTTTCCGCTCCATTTTCTTCGTCAATCACATCAAAGCCATACAGTGCATCATAAAGCGAACCCCAACGAGCGTTGCCTGCATTTAGTGCATAGCGAGCATTACGCACAGGCACAACAAGCTGTGGCCCTGCGATGGTGGCAATCTCATCGTCCACATTGTCGGTGGTAATTGCAAAATCCGCCACTTCTGGCTCAAGATAGCCGATTTCGGTTAGGAAGGCTTTATACGCCCCAAGCTCATAGCTGTTGTTCTCATGCCAGTTGTCAATTTTCGCTTGTAGCTCATCACGGTAAGCAAGCAGGGCTTTGTTTTTTGGGGTTAAATCTTTGACAATCTGCTCAAATCCTGCCCAAAACTCATCGCTTGAGACATTTGCCAGTGGCAAGGCTTCATTTTCAATAAAATCATACAAAATCTTATCAATGGCAAAACTGCCCTTTTGAATGCGTTGTGTCGCCATGGTTTTATCCTTAAAAATCATTATCTAAAATCTAATCCAAAGCAAAACGGTGCTTTAACCCAAAAGTCAAAACACCGTTTGCAATTGCTGTTATCAGATTAACCAAGTGAATTGGTGCCAATGCTAGACAGGTGATAGGCACTGCAAGCAGTACAGCAATCAAGCCTAACAACACAGCAGCCCAATTCACAAAGTGTTTAATCAGCCGCCAAATTGATTCATGGTGTTTTTACTGGCATCTCCTGCTTTTAGGGCATTTTCACCAGAGAAAATCTCTTTGTGGTCATCACCAATATCCGAGCCTGCCATCGCTTGGTGTTTCACACAAGCAATACCGCCGCGAATCTCTTTGCGTTGTACACCAGCCACATAGGCAAGCATACCCTCATCACCAAAGTAACCTTTGACAAGTTCATGCGTGGACAAAGAAGCAGTGTGATAAGTCGGCAAGGTGATTAGATGATGAAATACGCCTGCCTCGCGAGCTGCGTCCGCTTGGAAAGTGCGGATTTTTTCGTCCGCATCACGGGCAAGCTCAGAGTCGTCATATTTGGCGTCCATCAATTTATCACGCTCATAGCCTGATACATCTTTGCCCTCGGCAAGCCAGCGGTCGTATGCCTGCTGACGGAAGTTGATCGTCCAGTTGAATGATGGCGAATTGTTGTACACCAGTTTGGCATCTGGCACTTGTTTTTTGATGTCATTCACAAAACTTGCAATCGCTGCCACATCAGGCGTTGGCGTCTCAATCCAAATCATGTCCGCACCGTTTTGGAGCGAAGTTACACAGTCTAGCACCACACGGTCATGCTGCGTGCCTGCACGGAATTGATACAGTCCTGATGGCAGGCGTGTTGGGCGATGCAGTTTGCCATTACGCTTGATGAGAATTTCATCTTCTTTGGCTTCGGCGATGTCAATTTCGGTAGTGTCCAAATAGCTGATGTATTTGCTCGCTAAGTCTCCAGCTTCACGGCTGACTGGGATTTTTTGGGTCAAATCCGCACCTTCTGAATCCGTGCGAGCAACAATCACGCCCTCATCTACGCCAAGCTCAAGGAAGGCATAACGCACGGCATTAATTTTTGCCAAAAAATCCTCGTGCGGCACAGTAACTTTGCCCGCTTGGTGTCCGCACTGCTTGGCATCTGATACTTGGTTTTCGATTTGGATTGCACACGCCCCTGCCTCAATCATTTGCTTGGTGAGCAGATAGGTCGCCTCTTCGTTGCCAAAACCTGCATCAATATCAGCAATGATTGGCACAACATGGGTTTCAAAGTTGTCAATCTGCGTCTCGATTTCTTTGACTTTGGCGGTATCGCCAGCGGCTTCGGCCTTTTGCATGGCACGGAACAAATCATTTAATTCTTTGGCATCTGCTTGGCGAAGGAATGTGTAGATTTCTTCAATCAATTTTGGCACGGCGGTTTTTTCGTGCATGGATTGGTCAGGCAATGGGCCAAATTCAGAACGGAGAGCCGCCACCATCCAGCCTGATAAATAGATATAGCGTTTGTTCGTTGTGCCGAAGTATTTTTTGTTGGCAATCATTTTTTGTTGGGCGATAAAGCCATGCCAACAGCCCAAAGACTGTGTGTATTTGCTGTTATCGGCATCGTACTGTGCCATATCACGCCGCATAATGGCAGCGGTATATCTGGCAATATCCAAACCTGTCTGAAAGCGATTTTGTACAATCATGCGTGCCGCATCTTCTGGACGAATGGCATTCCAAGTGCCGCCCAGCTTCTCCTTTACCTTGCGTACATGATCCAGTGCTGATTGATAGCTCATAACATACTCCTGTAATGATCACGGATAAACTTGCAAATACATCATCGCCAACCGACAATGATGTCGGGCAAAGACCTCGCACCGTTTTGCTGGGCTTTGCCGTTAAACACAGCATAACCAAATATGGGCGATTTATCCAATAGCTTGTACCAATGTTCATTATTTTTTAAATAAATGGTTTTATATTTACCATTAATTCATAAAATATATTATATAAATATTATTCAAGTTATTGATTTTATTAATATTATTTATTATTTTTTATAATATCAATAATTATATTTATTGACCAATTGCCGCTTGTGCATTGCCAAGGACGGTGTTAATTGTGGCTTTTTATGCTAAAATTGTACAACTGTATTTTTATGATTATGCCATCATGAGTGCCAATGTAGATTTTGATGATGCTGTTTTGCACGATTGTCCAGAGCTTGCCAAATTTTTATTCGCCACAGGCTCACTGACAAGTCTGCTTGAAAAACAAGCTGGCAGACGGCTTGTGGTGCAGGTGTTATCCGAGGGCTTTGTGCCGCTTACTTATCATCAAAAAATCGCTCTGAACCTACCCATCAACAAAGCCCAGCTGGCATGGCAACGAAGCGTATTATTATACGGCTGTGATAAAGAGGCTTGGGTATGTGCCAGCAGTATATTTCCGCTCAATGTTCTAAAAGGCAAGCTAAAACGGCTCAAACACTTAGGCAAAACACCCATTGGTCGTGTTTTATTTGCCAAACGCCAGCCGATGATTGAGCATCGCACATTTTATCATCACAAAAACCCTGCTCGCGATACCTGCTATCAGACCGAAGCGGGCAGATTGTTAATCTCGGAGCAGTTTTTGCCTGCTTTTATCAACCACCTAAAGCATACAGCCCAATAAAGCACTAACTTGAATTTTATTACCGCCAAGCTGAAATTCTATCAACAAACAAATTCGCACAATCGTAGTGTATCACCGCCAAAAATATGCTACACTAACGGCATAATTTTTGTAAACAACCCAAGCTAGGAATCATCATGTTTAAAGAACTCTCTATCCATCAATACGATCCAGAAATCGCCAGTCAAATCGATGCCGAAAGCCAGCGTCAAGAAGACCACATTGAGCTTATTGCTTCAGAAAACTACTGCTCGCCTGCTGTCATGGAAGCCCAAGGCTCATCGCTGACTAACAAATATGCCGAAGGCTACCCCGGCAAACGCTACTATGGCGGCTGTGAGCATGTTGATGTGATTGAGCAAATCGCCATTGACCGTGCCAAAGCATTGTTCGGTGCTGACTATGCCAATGTCCAGCCACATTCTGGCTCAAATGCTAACAGTGCGGTATTTTTGGCATTATTACAACCAAACGACACTGTGCTGGGCATGAGCTTGGCTCATGGCGGACATCTGACCCATGGTGCTACCGTGAACTTCTCAGGTCGCAACTATAATGCGGTGCAATACGGTCTGGATACCGAAACTGGCTTGATTGACTATGAAGAAGTGGCTCGCCTTGCCCGTGAACACAAGCCAAAAATGATTATTGCAGGTTTTTCGGCATACAGCCAAGTGGTTGATTGGCAAAAATTCCGTGAAATCGCCGATGAAGTCGGTGCATATCTGATGGTTGATATGGCACACATTGCAGGTTTGGTGGCTGCTGGCGTTTATCCAAGCCCTGTGCAAATTGCCGATGTTACCACAACCACCACGCACAAAACCCTACGAGGTCCTCGCTCGGGTCTAATCTTGGCAAAAGCCAACGAAGAAATCGAGAAAAAACTTGCCTCTGCTGTATTCCCCGGCAACCAAGGCGGCCCGCTCATGCACGCCATCGCCGCCAAGGCAGTCTGCTTCAAAGAAGCGATGAGCGATGAGTACAAAACCTATCAACAACAAGTGGTAAAAAATGCCAAAGCCATGGCGGAGGTAATCCAAAGCCGCGGCTATGAGATTGTCTCTGGCGGTACCGAGAACCATTTGATGCTCATCAGCCTAATCAAGCAAGGCATCACAGGCAAAGAAGCTGACAAATGGCTGGGCGATGCTCACATCACTGTCAATAAAAATGCTGTGCCAAACGATCCAAAATCACCATTTGTTACCTCAGGGATTCGTATTGGTACGCCAGCCATTACCACGCGTGGCTTTAGCGAAAACGACTCTCGTGATTTGGCAGGTTGGATCTGCGATGTGCTGGACGCACGAGGCGATGAAGCGGTACTTGCTACCATTCGCCAAAAAGTTGCCGAAATCTGCAAAAAACTGCCCGTCTATGAACGCAACGCCTAATCAAGCCTACACCAGTTATCCGAAAGCCTGTCTTTCGGATAACTTTTTTTGGGAGTACTGTTGATGGATTATCATCATTTGCACGCTTTGCACACACTTGCCGATGATTGCCCTTATGATTTTGGTGCAGACAGTCTGCCTGATAGCGATGGTTTTTTGGGCATTGGTGGCGATTTATCCGCTGCCACCTTGTTACACGCCTATCGCTGCGGAGCATTTCCATGGTATTCGCCCAATGAGCCGATTTGCTGGTGGTCGCCTGATGTTCGTTGTGTCATCAGACCAAGCGACTTTCGCCCAAGCAAATCATTACAACGCACCGCCAAGACCCAAGCGTGGGCCATCAGCAGCAATTTGTCCTTTTTGGCAGTTGTTGAAGCGTGTAGCCAGCCACGCCAAGATTCCGCCGAAAGCTGGATTGGCGATGACATAAAAGCCGCTTATAGCCAGCTCAATCAGCTAGGGGCGGCAAGCAGCATAGAGGTATGGACAGGCGTGCCACAGCACAGCGAGCTGATCGGCGGTCTGTATGGCGTGCATTTTGGGTCAATATTTTGTGGCGAGAGTATGTTTCATCGCAAATCTGATGCCTCAAAAATCGCCTTTTGGGCGTTGATGCAACTGTCCAAGCAAGCAGGCATTGAGCTGATAGACTGCCAAGTTGTCAATAACCACCTGCTAAGCCTAGGTGCCAGCAAACTTGCCAAGGCAGACTTTCTCAAGGCATTGACAACGCTGGTGCATAGACCCAGTGGCAATCTACAAACAACCAAGGGCTTTGGCAGCCACAACCTGATGCCTTAATCAATAAGCCTTGAGATTGGTAAGGGTATCAGCAGGCTTAGAGGCTTGGCAAAGATAGTGTTGTATTTTGCCAAAATCAGCACACAAAATTGGCAACAAAACCTTTAAGGCTGGACTGCATGGCAGTAAAACAAAATCCGATAGGCTGTGAACCGACCCCCAAATCTTAGACACAAGATTAAAGGTTAGGTTGATAAAGCTAAGTGGTTTGACCAAGGACTAAGCTTCTGTATCTGACAGGAC
>NZ_FTNU01000016.1 GCF_900156515.1 Moraxella cuniculi DSM 21768
CAACCAGTCCAAACAGCTGGATTCATCTGGGCTACAAGCACCCAAGCGGCACTCAAAGAGGACAGGTTTTTAGGATTGGCTGATGATACCCCCCCCAGTCTTGACGGCTGGGGGATTTGTGGGTATTATACATTTGTCCGAAGTATGGAGGATAAAGGCGTATTCTGGTGCGGAATTTTAACAGTATAAATAACAGTATTTTATTATTTATTTTGCTAATTAATAAAAATAAGACCATAAGAAACAATGGTTTAAAAAATAATGTCAAGTCCCTCCGATCGCACCAAATCTTATCTTTATTTATACTGCCCAAACCTTGATTATCATCAAGGTTTTTTGTTTGATGGGCTGCATTGGTCAAATTTGCCCAATCAATCATCTGTCTTTAACTGCTTTTTACATCAAGCATCCAAACAGATTGCCATTTTAAATGATTCAAATCCTGCCAAGATGACACGGCAAATCTGGGAATTGCCACTGACACATCTTGCCAAAAACCAATCCGTTTTGCATACATTTTTATGGCATTTGGTTATAATAGTCGCCAAGTTTGATGGTTTTACGACAAAAACGATAGCATGAGTGGGCATATGGACAATATTGATAGTTTTTTAAGGGCGGTTAGGCGAGCTGATGGGTCTGATGGGTTGTTGTCTGGCTTGGCGGCTGATTATTTTGGGGTATTGCCCATCAGCCCTGCAGGTGTGGCTGATTTTGACAATCTGCTGCATTGCCGTCAGATAACCGAACAAATATTTCCTGCATCTCTTACCAAAATCATGACGGCATTGGTTGCGTTGGAATATCTTAAGTTGGATCATCAGGTGATGATTATTGATGATGATTTGGTGATTGGTTCTGGCTATAATTTAAAAACAGGCGATATTATCAGTGTAGAAAATCTAATCATTAACATGATGTTGCCCTCAAGCAATATCGCTGCCAAGGCAGTTGCTCGGGCAGTTACTGAAGTGTCGGGTTTGGGTTTTGTTTCGCTGATGAATGATAAGGCGAGGCAGCTTGGCATGACGGCAACCGTCTTTAAAAATCCCACAGGGCTGTCGGATAGGCAACAGCTATCCACGGTGTTGGATTTGATGCGTTTGGGTGTCGCTGCCGTAAAGCATCGGGATTTGGCACGGCTTTGGGGTTTGTCGGTTGCAACGCTGACGATTACAGGTGCAAATGCACGCAGCATTCGTGTGGCGTCCTCTTTTGCAGCAATCAAAGATATGCCGTGGTGCTTGGGTGGCAAATCGGGCAGTTTTTCACACTGGGGCTATCATTTGCTGTGCCATGTCCGCCTAAAGTCTGGCTATACAGGCATTGCAGTTGTGCTAAAATCTCCAAGCAGCGAGCAAAGAGATTTGGATATGATTGGCATTGTGAATAACCTAAGCCAGCAGTATCATTATCCATGTGTTGATGGCTGATGGCTGATGGATTATGGATTATCAAAAAAGCCAACCAAGGCTGTGATGAGTGGTGTTGTTTTGTTATTTTGATAAATATAGTTTTTATTTTAAATATATTTTTGCAATAAAATAATTAAAATAAAATTTTTGCTTGACATGGGGTGATTTTGCTGTATAATAGGCATTCTAAATTGATGCGGGGTGGAGCAGTCTGGTAGCTCGTCGGGCTCATAACCCGAAGGTCGTTGGTTCAAATCCAGCCCCCGCTACCACTTTTTAAAATCCTAAGTTCAGATTGTTATCATTGGATTTGGGTAGCTTGCTTAGCCAAGCTGTCGGCTGGTATTATTATTGCCCACCAACGATTGTTTTGTGGGTTTTTTTGTATTTATTATCCGTGTTCGGCTAAATTTTAGGAAATATCATTCAACCATGAAACCATCAAGCAAAATTGCTGAATTGACCGAATTGATAGCACCTGCTGTGGCTGCGTGTGGTGTGGACTTGTGGGGCATTGAGTTTATGCCACAAGGACGCAAATCGTTATTGCGTATCTATATTGAGACCCTGCCAGAGCAGCGAGCGGCTGGTGAGCATGTCACCATCGAGGATTGCTCGGCGGTGAATCATCAGGTGTCAGGCGTGCTCGATGTACACGACCCCATCGCAGGCGAGTATGTGCTGGAGGTGTCAAGCCCTGGTTTTGATAGACCGTTGTTCACGCGTGAGCAGGTGGCAGAATATGTCGGCGAGGTGGTGAATTTACGCTTGATTCATGCGATTGGCACAGCAGAGAACAAACGCCGCAAGGTTGTTGGGCGACTGATGTCGGTTACTGATAGCAGTATGCAAATCCTCACCGAGGATAAGTTGGAATTTGATATCGCCTTTGATAGTGTGGATAAGGCACATTTGGTTTATCAAGACTAACTTTTATTTATTTTAAGCAGATTTTCAAAATTAGTAATCTTCCCAAACTGGGATTTTTATTAACTATTTGATTAAATTAACTATTTTATCATTATATTAACCATTAACCCAACCCAAGGAATCCACAGATGAGTCGTGAAATTTTGACCGTGGTTGAGACCGTCAGTAATGAAAAAGGGCTAAACCCTGAAGATATTTTTCAAGCAATCGAACAGGCGTTGGTTGTATCTACCAAGAAAAAAGTCTACACCGAGCAGCCAGAGGTTGCCATTCGTGTGCATATTGACCGCAAAACTGGCGACTATGACACTTTCCGCTACTGGACGGTGGTGGCTGATGAAGACCATGAAATGCCAGCTTGCCAGCTTGCCATCAGCGACTTGGACGAAAACGAGTGGAAAATCGGCGACATTAAAGAAGAACAAATTGAGTCAATTGAGTTTGGGCGAATTGCAGCAACCCAAGCTAAGCAAGTAATTATCCAAAAAATCCGTGAGGCGGAACGAGCGTTAATTGCCGATGCTTTTGAGTCTCGCTTGGGTGAGCTTGTTACTGGCGAGGTCAAAAAACAAAGCCGTGATGCTTATATCATTGACTTGGGCGAAGGTGGCGAAGGGTATTTGGCAAAAGACAATACTTTGCCAAGAGAGACTTTGCGTCCAAAAAGCCGCGTTTCGGCGATTTTGCAACAAGTCAATCGTGATGGCAGAAGCCCACAATTGGTATTGTCTCGCACCAGCAACGAAATGCTTGTTGCTTTGATGAACAAAGAAGTGCCAGAGATTAGCGAACAGATTATCGAGATTCGTGATGTGGCTCGCCTGCCGGGGCTTCGTGCCAAAATTTCGGTCAAAACCAACGACCACCGCATTGACCCTGTGGGGGCGTGTATCGGTATGCGTGGTACGCGTATCCAAGCGGTGCAGCAAGAGCTTGACGGTGAGCGTATCGATGTAATCGTCTGGAATGAAGACCCAGCCCAGTATATCATCAGTGCCTTGGAGCCTGCTGATGTCAGTGGTTTGGTGCTTGACGAAGACACCAAAACTGCCGAGGTGATTTTTGTAACCAACGAACAGCTGGCACGAGCGATTGGCTCGCAAGGTCAAAATGTTCGCTTGGCATCAGAGCTGACAGGCTACAAGCTCAACATGATTTTGGAATCGGAATACAATGAGCGTCAGGCTTCTGAAAATCAAGCAGTGATTGAGATGTTCTATGAGCGTCTAGAGGTTGATCGTGATTTGGCAGAAGTATTGGCAGAGGTTGGCTTTAGCGATATTGAAACCGTTGCCTATGCACCTATTGAAGAGTTTTATGAAATCGAAGGTCTTGATGATGAGACCATCACCGCTATCCAAGAGCGTGCCAAAGAGGTAATTATCAGCGATGAGATTGCCAAGCAACAAAACATCAAAGAGCCAAGTGCTGAGCTTTTGGCACTTGATGAAATGACCCCAGCGATCGCCTATAAATTGGCAGAGCGAGACATTATTAGCCTTGATGATTTGGCAGAGCAGGCGGTATTTGATATTGATGATATCGAAGGCTTGGACAGCGAATTGGCTGGTAGGCTGATCATGGCAGCACGCCAATCGTGGTTTGATTAATCATGATGGCGGTAATAATGGACGCACAGCAATGAGCGTGCAGTCAAGAGCATAACCTGCCAGACCTAGTGTTTGGCAGACAAGATACGATGGGCGTTGTCAAAAGACAAATTAAGATGATGCCAATGCCCATCACTAAGCAAAAACTAGGTGATATGAATGGCAAAAACAGTTAAAGAGCTTGCTCAAATTTCAAACACAACAACCGAAACCATCTTAAAGCAGCTTGCCGATGCTGGGTTGCCAGCACGCAGCGAAAATGACCATGTTAGTGATGCCGAGCAACAAAAACTGGTGGCATTTTTAAAACAAAGTCATGGCGAAAAGCCAAAATCTCGCATTAGCCTGAAGTCAAAAACCACTTCAACAGCACAGGTAACAGGTGCTTCTGGCAAGGCAAAAACCATCAATGTGGTACGCACCAAAAAAGTCGTTTATGAAAAACCAGACCCTGCTAAGATTGAGGCAGAGATTGCCGCTCAAGCCAAAGCAGCTGAAGAAGCGCGCCTAAAAGCAGCGGCAGAAAAACAAGCTGCTGAACGCAGCAAAAAAGAAGCCGCCGAGCGACAAGCGGCAACTTTGGCAGCAATGCGTGCCAGTGCCGAACCAAGCAAAGCTAGCGATACCAGCAGTGCTGTTGTTGTCAAAAAAACCAAAAAAGACGATGAGCAAAAAGCTGCACCAAAAGCCGATAAGAAAAAAGCAGCAAAACCAGCCAAACAAGAATCTGCCGAAGACAAAAAAGCCCGTGAAGCTCGTGAGGCTGAAGAAGAACGCCTGCGTCAGATGGAGGCTGAAACACGCCGCAAAGCTGCCATCGATGCCCAAAACCGCACGCTTGAACAAATGAAAGAGATGGCATCACGCTACAGCGATAGCGATGATGGTACACAGGCAACCATCGTACGCACCAAAGATGACGCACCGCTGGCTGATGGCTTGGTGGGAGCGGCTTTGGAGGAGTCGTTCGAAAAAGAACGCCGTGAAATCAAGCGAGGCAGTGCAGGCACAACAGGCAAAGGCGGCAAAAAAGGCCGCAAAGGTCAGCAAGAAGAGCGAGAAATCAAAACCCGCTCAAAAGGACTAAAATCATCACAGGCAAATAAGCATAAGTTTGAAATGCCTGTTGAAAAAATCGTGCATAATGTCGAAGTTGGTGAGAGCATTGTGCTGTCTGACTTGGCTCAAAAAATGGCGGTCAAAGTCCGTGAAGTCATCAAGGCATTGATGAAAATGGGCGAGCTGGTGCGAGAGTCTGATACCATTGACCAGATGACTGCTGCTTTGGTGATTGAGGAATTTGGTCATAATTTCATCGCTGTTAGTGATACGCAGCTAGAAGATGATTTGCAGGTGGCAGTAGACGAAAAATCAGGCAATATTCAGACCCGTCCGCCAGTTGTTACCATCATGGGTCATGTTGATCATGGCAAGACTTCTCTGCTTGACAAGATTCGTGCCACCAAAGTCGCCTCAGGTGAGGCAGGCGGCATTACCCAGCATATCGGTGCTTATCATGTAACCACAGATCGTGGCGTGATTACTTTCCTTGACACACCGGGGCATGCTGCATTTACAGCAATGCGTTCTCGTGGTGCACAAGCGACCGATATTGTTGTACTGGTTGTCGCTGCGGACGATGGCATGATGCCACAGACCGAAGAGGCGATTGACCACGCTCGTGCAGCTGGCACACCGCTGATTGTTGCCATCAATAAGATGGATAAAGACACCGCCGATCCTGATCGTGTGATTAATGAATTATCGGTCAAAGAAGTGATTCCAGAAGAATGGGGTGGCGATACGCCGATGGTCAAGGTTTCTGCCAAATCAGGCATGGGCATTGATGAATTGCTTGAGGTAATTAGCATTCAGGCGGAGCTGATGGAGCTAGAAGCACCTGTTGATGGTGCAGCACAGGGCGTGGTGATTGAGTCTCGCTTGGACAAAGGTCGTGGAGCGGTTGCCAGCTTACTTGTCAAAAAAGGCACACTAAACCAAGGCGATTTGGTCTTGGCGGGCGAATATTATGGTAAGGTGCGTGCCATGACCGATGAGAATGGTCAGCGTATCAAAACCGCAGGCCCTTCGATTCCTGTAGAGATTTTGGGCTTGCCAGAAGCACCAGCGGCAGGCAGCGAATTTTTGGTGGTATCAGATGAGAAAAAAGCACGAGAAGTGGCGGATTTCCGTGCTGCTCGTGAGCGTGATCGCATCTTGGAACGCCAAAATAAAATGCGACTGGATACCTTGTTTGACAGCATGAACAGTACCGAAGTTGCCACCTTAAACATTATCCTAAAAACCGATGTGCGTGGTTCGCTGGAGGCATTATTGGGGGCACTTGATGAGCTGTCTACCGATGAGGTGAAAGTGCGTGTCATCAGCTCTGGCGTTGGTGCCATCACTGAGTCTGATGTTATCTTGGCAGAATCAAGCGAGGCGGTATTGCTTGGTTTTAATGTGCGTGCCGACAATGCAGGCAAGAAAAAAGCTGACGCAGCAGGATTGGATATTCGCTACTACAGCGTGATTTATGGACTGATTGATGATGTCAAGGCGGCAATGAGTGGTATGCTGGCACCTGAGCATCGTGAGCAGATTCTGGGCATTGCCGAAGTGCGAGAGGTCTTCCGCTCAAGCAAATTCGGTGCGGCGGCAGGCTGCATGGTGCAAGAGGGTACCATTCATCGCAACAAGCCAATCCGTGTATTGCGTGATGACAAGGTTATCTTCACAGGTCAGCTACAATCGTTACGCCGTTATAAAGATGATGTCAATGAAGTCAAGGCAGGCATCGAGTGCGGCTTGGCGGTGAAGGGCTATGAAGTTGCTGTTGGTGATAAGATTGAAGTGTTTGAAATTCACGAAATCAAGCGAGAGCTATAACCAACAAAAACCCTGTCAAGCTGGCGGGGTTTTGCTTTGTGGCGATGATACATCAACGCTCATGTGTCATTGCCACTTGGTAGTGCTGGCATTAGGCACAGTGGTCAATTTTTAAAATATTAATAAAGCATGAAAGGATATTTATGAATCAACGATTACAACGCTTGGCTGATCAGATCCAACGCAGTTTGGCAATTTTAATCCGTGATGAGATTAATGACCCCAGATTGACTGGATTTGTTACCATTTCGGCGGTGAAAGTCAGCCCAGATTTGGGCTATGCTGATATTTATGTAACCATTCTTGAGCCGAGCCAAGACGGTGGCATGAACATTGAGGCACATCGTGAGAGCCTAAAAGTGCTAAACAACGCCGCAGGGTTTTTGCGTACCGAGCTTAGTCGCACGATGAAAACTCGTACAACGCCACGCTTGCGTTTTCATTATGACGAAGTAACCGCACAGGGCAACCACATGATGAATTTGGTCAATCAAGCCATGCAAAAAACCCAAGCAACGGCAGACGATGGCGACAACTGATGCAAAAAACGGTTATTTCAGGTGTTTTGTTATTGGACAAACCTGCCGATATCAGCTCGCACACGGCTCTTTTTCGAGCAAAGCATTTGTTCAAATCAGACAGCCAAGATTCAAAAAAAGCAGGGCATACAGGCACGCTAGACCCGATGGCAACGGGGCTTTTGCCCTTATGCTTCGGTGAGGCGACCAAATTTGCCCAATATGGGCTTGATGCCAACAAGGGTTATACAGCCACGATTCGGTTGGGCGAGCAGACAGACACTGGCGATATGCAGGGTGTTGTGATTGCAACCGCCGCCGTGCCAGCGATAGATCAGACGATGCTTGATGAGCTTAGCTTGGCGATGATAGGCGAGCAGTGGCAGATACCGCCGATGTATTCGGCACTAAAAAAAGACGGCAAAAAACTCTACGAATATGCACGCGAGGGCATACAGCTACAGCGAGAACCACGCCGTATCGTTATTCATCAGTTGCAATTGCGGCGTATTGATGAGCGGACGCTGGCATTGTCTGTATTGTGCTCAAAAGGCAGTTATGTGCGTGTTTTGGCAGAGGATATCGCTGGTCGCTTGGGGACGCTTGGGCATCTGATTGGTCTGCGGCGGACGCAGACGGGCGGTTTTATGCTGGCAGAGGCGGTGGATTTTGCAGCATTGGAGGCGATGGATATGCCCAAGCGGTTACTTCAGCTGCTGCCTGTTGATGTGCTTGTGGCACATTTGCCGATATTGACGGTTGATGCTGATGAATCGCAGCGACTTAAGATTGGACAGCGGCTCAATGTTGCCAAGCGTGCTGCTGCCTTGTTCACCGAGCAAGCAGAGCCATCGTGTATGGTGCGACTGTATGCTGACGGTGCTTTTGTCGGCTTGGGGGAGCTTGCCATCACAGGCAGACTACAGCCCAAAAAAATGCTGGCATAGCTTTTTATGTTTGTAAAATTTTGTAACATATTGAGCAAATTTTATAAATATACTTGACAGTACAAGGTACTGGCGATAAAATTAGCTCGCCTATTATGGCAATGTTTTCTCCTAGGTTTAAGGATTTATTATGAAAAAGATCGCTCTAGCTGCTGTATTGGCAGGTGTTTCAAGCATGGCTTCAGCCAACCTACTAAACACTGACAACCTATATGTACAAGGTAATGTTGGTTATTCTAAACTACAAGCTAAAGAAGCTGGTGCAAAGTTCAAAGACAGCAACCCATCTTTCACCATCGCTGTAGGTAAAGATACTGGCAATGTGCGTTATGTTGGTGATTATACCTATTTTGGTAAACTTGAAAATAACGAACAGCTTAACGCAGGCTTCTTTAAGGCAGAGCTATCAGCACAATCGGTTGGTTTTTCAGCCATTTATGACTTCCAGCCAGTATCTGGCTTTACTCCGTATGTTGGCGGTCGTCTAGGTTTGAACTACCTAAGATTGAAAAATGAAGCTCGTGCGAACAATGGTACAGTAGCGGCTTCTCTTGACAGCAAAAAAGCTCAAGCTGGTGCAGGTGTACTAGCTGGCGTACAATACAGCATCAACCCACAATTGGCTGTAGATGCTGGCGTTGAGTACAACTACCTTGGTAAAGTTGGTTCAAACGATCAGGTAAAATTAGACCAATACGGTGCTAAGCTAGGTCTTCGCTATAACTTCTAATGCCTGACTGCTACAGTCGCATTATCAAATCCATCGGTGTTTTATCGGTGGATTTTTTTTGATGGCAGATTTTCTTGTAAAATTTTGTAACATTTATGCCAAATCCCATAAAATTCCTTGACAGTTTAAGTGGGGGGGGTAGAATTTCAGTGTTGGTTTATTTTGGCTTATTTTATTTTGGAGTATTGCGATGAAAAAGATGATTTTAGCTACCGTATTGGCAGGTGTATCAAGCGTAGCTTTTGCAAATGTGTTAGGCGATGGTCTGTATGTACAAGGTAATGTTGGCTATGCCAAATTACAGACCAAAGAGGGCAATCAGAAGCTAAAAGATAACAGCACAAGTTTTGGCGTGGCTTTTGGTAAAGACACTGGCAATGTGCGTTATGCAGTAGATTATACCAATTTTGGTACGCTTGAGCAAAAACAAACGGTGGTGTTTGACGCTGATATGCGAAATTTAGTTGCTGACATTACAAGGCAGGTTACAGGGCGGTCTGTCTTCATTTCATCAGCCAAAGCTAATGTCGTTACCAAGGTTAAAGCCCAGTCGCTTGGTATGTCAGCGATTTATGACTTTGCTAATAATTCGGCATTTACGCCGTATGCAGGTCTGAGAGTGGGTGTGAATCAGTTAAAAGCAGATGTGGCTGTTACGACTGATATGGTGATCAATGGCGTTGCCTCCAGCAACACACAAAAAGCAAACAAAGCCAAAAGCACCAAAGTTGGTGCAGGCGTGGTAGCTGGTGTACAGTATGCCATCAATCCACAGCTGGCAGTAGATGCTGGCGTTGAGTATAACTATTTGGGTAAATTTGATAAAATTAAAGCAGATCAATACGGTGCAAAAGTTGGCTTGCGTTATAATTTTTAATCACGCCAATTAAAAGCGATGTATCTAGCCCATGGGTGTTTTGCCGATGGGCTTTTTTGTTGTAATCTTAACAAATGCCCCAATGCCTGCCGATTGTCAATCCCAATTGGCATGGCAGTATCTTTATAAAAAAAGCTGACAAATTGACAAAAATTTGTTATAATCATCAATCAGTGCCAATTGGCTTAGGCAGGCTTTCGCAATGCAATGCTTGCCCGAATGATATCGCATTGCCCAAATAGGAAACTGTTATGCTAACGAACAAAGATCGTGAAGAAATCATCGCCAAATACAAGCGTGGCGAGAATGACACTGGTAGCCCAGAGGTGCAAGTTGCTCTTTTGACTGCTCGCATCAATGACTTACAAGACCACTTCAAAGCACACAAAGCTGACCATCACAGCCGCCGTGGTCTAATCCGCATGGTAAACCAACGCCGCAAATTGCTTGACTACCTAAAAGGTAAAGATCTAAATCGCTATACCGATTTGATCGCTTCATTGGGTCTTCGCCGTTAATTGGCAGTGTGGTGGCGTGTGTTACCACAGACGAAAACGGCGTGCTTTGGCGTGCCGTTTTTCTTTGAAATTTTTCTTAACAATCACATTCATCACCAAGCTGTGGCAAAAATTTAGAACTCTAAGGCATGAGATGTGCTGACAGATGTGATGCCTTAGGGCTTTAGATTTGGTCTGGCTTGCATAGATAGGAATCATTATGTTTAATACCATTCGTCAAGAATTTCAATATGGCAATCAACAAGTTGTGCTAGAAACTGGTCGCATCGCTCGCCAAGCCAATAGCGTGCTGGTGCATATGGGTGGCGTGTCGGTACTGGTTGCTGTGGTGGTACGCCCAGAGGCAGTTGCTGGACAGAATTTCTTCCCACTGACGGTTAATTATCAAGAAAAAATGTACGCTTCGGGCAAAATCCCCGGTGGTTATGGCAAGCGTGAAGGGCGTGCCAGTGAGTTTGAGACGCTGACCAGCCGCTTAATTGACCGTCCAATTCGTCCACTATTCCCAGAAGGCTATTATAACGAAATTCAAGTAACCGCAACGGTTATCTCATCGGACAAGACCCAAGACGCTGATATTGCTGCCATGATTGGTGCGTCAGCTGCTCTTGCCATCTCACCAGCACCATTTAATGGACCAATCGGTGCCGCTCGTGTGGGCTTTATCAATGGCGAATATGTGCTAAACCCAAATCTTGCCGAGATGAAGCAGAGTGATTTGGATTTGGTGGTGGCTGGTACAAAGGCAGCTGTGCTGATGGTGGAATCAGAAGCCAAAGAACTGTCAGAGGATCAGATGCTTGGTGCGGTATTGTACGGACACGCCCAGCAACAAGTGGTGATTGATAATATCAATGCCTTTGCCGCAGCGGTTGGCAACGCCAAACAAGAGTTTGTCGCTCCTGTGATTAATGAGGCGTTAAACACGGCACTAAAAACCGCATTCACCGAAAAAGTGAGCGAGGCGTATACCATTACTGTCAAGCAAGATCGCTATGCTCGTTTAGATGAGCTACAAAATGAAGCGATTGAGACCTTGGCTGGTGATGCTGACAGTGAGGATTATGCAGACAAGGTTGCAGAAATCAAGAGTTTGTTTGAGGAGCTAAAATACCGCACCGTGCGTGATAATATCCTATCAGGCAAACCACGCATTGATGGCCGTGATCTTGAGACAGTGCGTGCGTTGGATATTCAGGTTGGTGTATTGCCTTATACGCATGGTTCGGCATTGTTCACTCGTGGCGAGACCCAAGCCTTGGTAGTAACAACACTTGGCACCACTCGCGATGTGAATTTGGTCGATACGCTGGCTGGCACCAAGCAAGATCATTTCATGCTGCATTATAATTTCCCACATTATTCAGTGGGTGAGACAGGTCGTGAAGGGGCTCCAAAACGCCGTGAAATCGGTCATGGACGCTTGGCTCGCCGTGGCGTACAAGCAATGTTGCCATCTGTCGATCGCTTCCCATATACCATTCGTGTGGTGTCCGAAATCACCGAATCAAACGGCTCATCATCAATGGCATCGGTCTGCGGTGCGTCATTGTCATTGATGGACGCAGGCGTACCACTAAAAGCCCCTGTAGCAGGTATCGCAATGGGCTTGGTCAAAGAAGGCGACCGCTTTGCTGTTTTGTCAGATATTTTGGGCGATGAAGATCATTTGGGCGATATGGACTTTAAGGTGGCAGGTACTACCGAAGGTATTACCGCTTTGCAAATGGACATTAAAATCGAAGGCATCACTGCCGACATTATGGAACAGGCACTAAAACAAGCTTATGCAGGTCGTATCCATATCCTATCGGCGATGAATGAGGTTATCTCATCAAGCCGCACCGAGATTAATGCTCATGCACCAAACTATGCCACAATGAGCATTAATCCTGAAAAAATCCGTGATGTCATCGGCAAGGGTGGGGCAACCATTCGCCAGCTGACCGAAGACACAGGGGCGACCATTGATATTGAGGACAATGGCACAATCCGTATCTTTGGTATGGACAAAGCATCAACGCGTGCTGCCATGGCACAGATTGAGGCGATTACTGCCGAAGTGGAAGTTGGTGCGGTATACGAAGGTGTGGTTGCTCGCATCGTGGAGTTTGGGGCGTTTGTTACCATTTTACCAGGTACGGACGGTTTGGTGCATATCAGCCAAATCTCTGATGAGCGCGTCGAAAATGTCAGCGATTACCTAAAAGAAGGTCAAACGGTCAAGGTGCAAGTGCAAGACATTGACAATCGTGGTCGCATTAAGCTAACCATGAAAGGTATTGAATAACCAAAAATTGAGCTGATAGCAAGCCAAAACCCTGTCTGACGATGGGGTTTTGTTAATTATATCAACACAAACTGTGGCACGCATGGCTGATGGATTGGTGCCAAAAGATTTTTGCTTGGTGTGAGGTTTGGTTGTATTTTAACCACCTCGATGATAAGGGTGGTTATTAATAATACTCATCGCACGGTACAGCTGCTCAATGAGTATGACACGAACCAATGGATGCGGCAGCGTCAAGTCCGACAGCGACCACTGAAAATCCGCCGCCTGCAACAGCGAGTTTGCCACGCCATCAGCTCCGCCGATAACCAGTGCGATATCACTGCCGTCTTGCATGGCGATGGACAGCTTGTCTGACAAGGTTTCGGTTGAGAGCATTTTGCCCTTGACTTCAAGCAGCCACAGTTGCTCTTTTGGGTGTTTGGCGGCAAGTATGGTTGCAGCTTCGGTTTGTTTGTATTTTTCGATATCGGCAGTCGATGGATTTTTGCTGCGTTTGGCAGGGGGCAGTTCCACCATCTCAACGCTCATCATGGGCAAAATGCGTTTTAGGTACTCTTGAAATCCTGTCTGTACCCAGCTTGGCATCTTATGACCGATGCTTAAAATTCTTAATTTCATAAAAAATTCCACAAAATAACGATATTTTACCGAAAATTCACAAAAAATCCCAGCAAAATCGCCCGAGATGATGGCGAAAATGCCAAAACTTTGCTATGCTACAGCGTACAAGATTTGGAGGTGATTATGGTACAACAACACGACCCTCGCTATGACGACAGCGAATATCAATACGCAGGATTTTGGGTGCGGCTTGTTGCCCAATTGGTGGATAGCTTGATATTTGTTTTGCTGACTTTGCCGCTTATGTATTATCAGTGGCAGCAGATAGCAAATATGCCGATTGAGGAGATACCTGTTTATAGCCCTATGGATATTGTGATAAACCTTGTGTTTGCGGTGGCGGTGATTATCTTTTGGGTGAAAAAAGGGGCGACACCGGGCAAAATGCTGTTTGGTTTACAAATTCGTGATGCCAAAACAGGGGCGTTTATCAGTGTGCCAAGGGCGTTACTTCGCTATTTTATTGGCTATACGGTGTCGGCACTGGTGCTGGGTTTGGGCTTTATTTGGGCAGGATTTGATGCCAAAAAGCAAGGCTGGCATGATAAAATTGCTGGCACTGTGGTTGTTAAACGCATTCGCTAAACAAAATGGCGAAAACTGCCAAAATGCGACAGGGGGCGTTTTATGAAATGCAGGCACAACTCATTTTATGTCAGGCAGGGCTACAGATTGTTGCTACAAATTTTATCGCTACAGGCATTGGTGAGATTGACATCATTGCCACACCCAGCCAACAATCGCTGCTGATATTTGTTGAGGTCAGAAGTCGCAAAAAATCACAGTTTGGTACAGCGGCTGATAGTATTAGCCCGACAAAACAGGGGCGAATTTATCGCACTGCCGAGTATTTTTTGCAGCAGCACCCTGAATATGCTGAGTATGAGTGCCGTTTTGATGTGCTGTTGTTTGATGTGATGGCAGATGGCGTGGTGCATGAATGGCTGGTGGCGGCATTTTAGCTTGGACAGGCTTGGGCATGGCATGATAATGTGGCAACACAGTCAAATAACGACAAAATAGCAAATTTATTAAAGAGAGTTTGTATTATGAATAAAGTATTGATTGCAATGATGGCATCAATGATGGCATTGACCGCTTGCACCACAAATGGGGGTAGTGTTGGGGCGGATGCGATGGGGCGTAGTATCCCAGAGCGTCTAAGCGACACCAGCATTGAGCTGACGGCACGCCGCAATTTGGCAACCATTGACGGCATTAATCAAAATAATGCACGCATTGCCATCGATGGCTATTTGCGAGAGGTGCTTTTGACAGGTGAAGTGCCAAGCGAGCAAATCAAAGCAGAAATCGGACGCACCATTGAATCAATGCGTGGCGTGGCAAAAGTGTTCAATTACCTTACCGTTACTGATATTCCCAAAAGCCAAAGCCACACAGTGCATGAGAACTATCTGCGTTCTAAGATTAATGCACGGCTGCTTGCCAATCGCGATGTCAAATCCTCACAATACAAAATCATCGTCCGTGATAGCACCGCCTATATCATGGGCTATCTTACCTCAGCTCAGCAAGATGAGATTTTGGCAGCTGTGCAGGCCACCTCTGGCATGGCAAAGGCGGTAACTTTGACCACTTTGGTTGAGATGGCTCCTGCGGTTGAGGATTTGCCAGCGGTTGATGGTGCAACTGGCAGTTACACGCTCCAAGAGATTTATACGCCCGATGCGACAAATACCGCACCGAGCAATACACCGCCTGTGTTTGGCACGCCAAGTGAATAATTTTGTTATCAATTGACAAAAATTACGCAAGCTGGGCAGTAGTTTGTTATAATAGTTGATTTGCAAACAGATGAGAAGTTTTATGAATGCACAAGAGTTGATTGACCTGTTGCGTCCACATTTTCCAAAGGCTCATATTGATGCAGTCAATCAGGGCAATAAGTTTGAGCTGCTGATTGTTGATGAAGCATTTGATAATAAGCGACTGGTAGCACGCCAGCAGATGATTTTTGCATTGGTCAATGAGCATATCCAAAGCGGTGCCATGCACGCCTTGACAATCCATGCTCTGACTCCTGATGAATATGCCAGCAAACAGGCTTGATAATACGAGAATTTTATGGACAAATTTAAAATCATAGGCAGCAGTCGCATCGCAGGCGAGGTGAGTATCTCTGGCTCAAAAAATGCCGCATTGCCCTTGCTTGCTGCCATGCTGTTACCCAATGATGAAACTGTACTGCACAATGTGCCAACACTAAAAGACACACAAACGCTCATCGAGCTAATCGCAGGCACAGGCGTTAAGATTGATAAGCAGGGCAATACAGTAACCGCCAATGCACGCACGGTGAATAATTATTACGCACCTTATGAATTGGTGCGAACCATGAGAGCGTCAATTTTGGTACTGGGGCCACTTTTGGCACGATTTGGCGAGGCAGAAGTGTCATTGCCGGGTGGATGTTCTATCGGTTCACGACCTGTTGATCAGCACCTAAAGGCATTCGAGGCGATGGGTGCTACCATCACTGTCGAAAATGGCTATGTCAAAGCCAAAGCACCAGCAGGCGGTCGGTTGATAGGGTGTGATTTTAGCTTTGATATGGTAACTGTTGGCGGTACAGAGAATGTCATCATGGCGGCGGCTCTGGCAAAAGGCACAACACGCCTAGAAAACTGTGCCACTGAGCCTGAAGTGGTTGATTTGGCAAATATGCTGGTGGCGATGGGAGCAAAAATCAGCGGTATTGGCAGCACCACGATGGTGATCGAGGGCGTGGATAGTTTGCATGGTTGTGAATACAGTGTCATTGCTGATCGTATTGAGACAGGGTCTTATTTGGCTGGGGCTTTGATGAGCTGTGGCGATGTGCTGACCAAGAATACTTCGGCAGAATTTTTGCACCCTGTACTAAAAAAATTCGAGGCGATGGGTGCGACCATCACCACGGGCGAGGACTGGATTCGTGCTGTTATGCACACCAGACCGAAGGCGGTGGATATTCGCACACAGGTGCATCCTGGTTTTCCGACCGATATGCAGGCACAGCTGATGGCGGTGTGTTGCTTGGCGGACGGCACCAGCACAATCATTGAGAATATTTTTGAAAATCGTTTTATGCATGTGCCAGAGTTGCAACGCATGGGGGCAAAGGTGCGTGTTGATGGGCATACTGCCATCGTTGAAGGGGTGGAGAAGTTCATGCCAGCACCTGTGATGGCGACCGATTTGCGTGCTTCGATGTCTTTGGTGATGGCGGCTGCCTGTGCCGAAGGCGAGAGTATCATTGACCGCATTTATCACATTGATCGTGGTTATGATGATGTTGAAAATAAATTGCGAGCCTTGGGTGTCAATATCGAACGCATCAGTGGCTAGAGTGCTATTTGATGCCAAGCAAGCATTGTATCGGTGCTTGCTTTTTTATTTGCCAATCCCTCTTTTTTAAGGCAGCGTGGGTGAAATCTTTTATCAGTCGGCTTTTGCCACAATCAGGAGAAATGTCAAAGTTTGTTTTGATGGGTGTTAATGCCTTTACAAAGTGTGGCTCATTAACTTGATTGTTGGCAGAATTGGCTGATTGTGATGATGATTTGCCAATCATGGATAAAATGACGATAAAGGTAACAAGATAACCGCACCAAGTGTTATCAATTTTTGTCAAAAAATGCTAAAATGGTACAGATTATCACCGCTAATGTGGGTGATGACAACCAACAATGCCTTGCATTAAATTTAGCCGTTTGTGTGCTGATTGCACCAAATTAGCCAGAAGGATTTATCATGACTGTGATTAAGCAAGAAGACTTTATCCAAAGCATTGCTGATGCTTTTCAGTACATCAGTTATTACCACCCAACCGATTATATTACCGCACTTAGTGCCGCACTTGAGCGTGAAGAAAACCCTGCCGCTCGTGATGCGATGACGCAGATTCTGGTAAATAGTCGTATGTGTGCTGAGGGCAAACGCCCCATCTGCCAAGACACAGGGATTGCAACTGTATTTTTGAAAGTGGGCATGAATGTGCAATGGGACAGCACAATGAGCGTGGCAGAGATGGTCAATGAGGGCGTTCGCCGTGCTTATAACCACCCTGACAACAAACTGCGTGCCTCAGTGCTGGCCGACCCTGCTGGCAAACGCACCAACACCAAGGATAATACACCTGCGGTCATTCATATGGAAATTGTCGCTGGTGATACTGTTGATGTAACTTGTGCGGCCAAAGGCGGCGGCAGTGAAAACAAATCAAAACTTGCGATGCTAAACCCTTCGGACAGTATTGTTGATTGGGTGCTAAAAACCGTGCCAACCATGGGTGCTGGTTGGTGTCCGCCGGGGATTTTGGGCATTGGCATTGGCGGTACGCCAGAAAAGGCAGCATTGCTTGCCAAAGAATCGCTGATGAGCCATATTGACATTCATGAATTAAAGGCAAAAGCCGACAGCGGTGCTGAATTGACCACAACCGAGAGCTTGCGTCTGGAGCTGTATGAGAAGGTCAATGCACTGGGTATCGGTGCACAGGGCTTGGGCGGTTTAACCACAGTGCTTGATGTGAAGATTTTGGATTATCCAACGCACGCTGCCAGTAAGCCTGTTGCCATGATTCCAAACTGTGCTGCCACTCGCCACATTCATTTTGAGCTAGATGGTACAGGGCCTGCCGCCTTGACACCGCCAAGTCTTGATGCTTATCCAGACATTACTTACAGCCCAGACAATGGCAAGCGAGTGAATGTTGATACGCTGACCAAAGAAGAAGTGGCAAGCTGGAAGACGGGCGATGTATTGCTATTGTCTGGCAAAATCTACACAGGTCGCGATGCAGCACACAAACGCATGACAGATATGCTAAGTAAGGGTGAAACCCTGCCTGTGGATTTCACCAACAAGCTGATTTATTATGTCGGGCCTGTTGATCCTGTGCGTGATGAAGTTGTCGGTCCAGCAGGCCCAACGACTGCAACGCGTATGGACAAATTCACACGACAAATGCTTGAACAGACAGGGCTTTTGGGCATGATTGGTAAATCAGAGCGAGGCGAGGCAGCGTGTCAAGCGATTGCTGATAACAAGGCGGTGTATTTAATGGCAGTTGGTGGCTCGGCCTATTTGGTATCAAAAGCCATCAAAAATGCCAAAGTCGTCGCATTTGCCGAACTTGGCATGGAAGCGATTTATGAATTTGAGGTCAAGGATATGCCAGTTACTGTGGCTGTAGACAGTCAGGGCAGCTCTGTCCATGCCACGGCACCGAAGATTTGGCAGGTAAAAATTGGCAAAATCCCTGTTGTAGATGCTTAAGCCACTGCCCAACCACCACAGTTATTGTGGTGGTTTTTTGTACCAATCATCACCAAAACCAAACAGTCTGGGTTGTTTATTGGCAATCTTGCTGTGCGTGGTTGTTTGGACTGATTACTAAATTGTGCTTGCCGTGATGGCGATTAAGAGGGTTTAGCGGAGCTGGCTAATTTGTTAGTCTTTGATGAGTATGATTGCTACCAGAAGTGATGGCGTTGCTGTCTTTGCTATAATCAGACAATAAAAAAGAGAGCCTAAAAGACCCTCTTTTGCTATAAGATTTTAACAGCGTGGCTGTAAAATTACTTCTTAGCTTCTTCAGTTGCAGTAGTAGCAGCTTCTTGTGCAGTTTCTGCAGCAGCTTGAGCTTGGTCAGCAGCAGCTTGAGCTTCAGCAGTTTGAGCAGCGTTTGCATCACCAGCTACAGCGTCAGTTGCAGCTTTAGCAGCGTCGCCAGCAGCAGCAGTTGCGTCAGCAGCAGCTTCAGCAGCTTTGTCAGCAGCGTCAGCAGCAGCTTCACCAGTGGTAGCAGCAGCAGTTGCAGCAGCGTCTTTAGCTTCTACAGCAGCTTCAGTAGCAGTAGAGGCAGCGTCTTGAGCTTTTTCAGCTGGCTTTGAGCAAGCAGTTAGAGCCAAAGCAGCGATTAGTGCAGATGCGATTAGTTTAGTTTGCATGGTAAAACTCCAATTAGGTGGATATGAAATAAAAACAACCCATGAGCAAGCTCAATCTCATTGATACATGAGAAAACCCTCGTCCATAGGTCGATACAAAATTCGTATCATGATACAACAATTTATTACAGATGCAAAGTTAAATTTATTAATAAATGCTTAATTTTGTAACAAAATATAACAATTAATCTGCTTGCCACTTTAGCCAAGCGACAATAAATTGTATCAAGGTTTAGTGTTGGGCGTATCTTAGCACAAAAAAATAAAGATGACAACGAAATGACAAGTCTTTTTTTGTAAATTTGTGATAAAAATTTGTAGCACAGGTAATTAACGGTACAGCATAACAAAACCAGCCATTAAGAATAATGGCTGGCGGTTATTAGCTCTGAGCTTTTTTGATCATTTGTTCAAAGAATTCGTCATTGGTTTTGGAATCTTTGAGTCTTTCGAGCAAAAACTCGGTTGCTTGCGAATCTTCCATCGGTTGCATGAGCTTGCGTAAAATCCAAACGCGGCGTAGCGTTTCTTCGTCAAGCAATCTCTCTTCACGGCGTGTGCTGGATTTTTTGATATTAATCGCTGGGAAAATGCGACGCTCGGCAAGGTCTCGCTCGAGGGTAATCTCTTGGTTGCCCGTGCCTTTAAATTCCTCAAAAATTACGCTGTCCATCTTAGAGCCAGTGTCAATGAGTGCCGTTGAGATGATGGTCAGACTGCCGCCTTCTTCAACATTGCGAGCGGCACCAAAAAAGCGTTTTGGGCGTTCTAGGGCATTGGCATCAACACCGCCAGTCAAAACTTTGCCGCTTGAAGGAATGACCGTATTGTATGCACGAGCCAGACGGGTGATGGAATCTAATAAGATAACCACATCTTGTTTATGCTCAACAAGGCGTTTGGCTTTTTCGATGACCATCTCGGCAACCTGAATGTGTCGCTGTGGCGGCTCGTCAAAAGTTGAGGCAACCACTTCACCACGCACGGTGCGTTGCATTTCGGTAACTTCTTCTGGGCGTTCATCAATCAGCAGTACGATAAGGTAGCATTCTGGGTGATTTTTGGTGATGGCTTGGGCGATGGTTTGTAATAGCACCGTCTTGCCTGCCTTTGGAGGGGCGACTATGATGGAGCGTTGGCCTCTGCCGATGGGGGCAATCAGGTCAATCATACGCCCTGTCAAATCTTCGGTTGTGCCATTGCCAGTCTCCAGCACCAGCTGCTTGGTAGGAAATAGTGGTGTTAAGTTCTCAAAGATGAGCTTATGACGACTGCGATCTGGGGTGTCAAAATTAATTTCGCTGACTTTTAGTAGGGCAAAATAGCGTTCCTGATCCTTAGGGGGGCGGATTTGTCCTGCGATGGAATCCCCTGTTTGTAGATTAAAGCGGCGAATTTGGCTGGGGCTGACATAAATATCATCAGGTCCTGCCAGATACGATCCTTCAGAGGAACGCAAAAAGCCAAAGCCATCAGGCAAAATCTCAAGCACGCCATCACCATAAATTGCCTCGCCGTTACGGGCGTGGGTTTTTAAGATGGCAAAAATAATGTCTTGTTTGCGACTTCTTGCCATGTTGTCAAGCCCCATAGACTCGGCAATCTGTAGCAATTCGCCAACGGATTTTCGTTTTAATTCAGTCAGATTCATGGATAGGTAAATAATGAATAAAGCCCAATTTGGGCAAATTGATGGAAATGATTGGGTAGAAATAAAGAAATGCAATCAGCAGAATGTGATTGCAGGTGCATAGATATTAAGCCAAATTGATGATTTTGTCAAGTGCTGTGTGGCAAATTTATGACACTTTTGCGTGATAAAAAAAGCCAGCACGATGCTGGCTTGAGGGTAGGTTTATAGATGCTTGTCAAGCAAGGCGGCAAATTCTGATTTTGGGCGACCGCCAACCACTGCCTCGACACGCTCACCATCTTTAAATACAAATAAAGTTGGAATGCTGCGAATGCCAAAGCGAGCAGCAGACTCTGGGTTGTCATCAACATTGACTTTGACGATTTTGGCACGACCAGCATAGTCTGCTGCCAGCTCCTCTAGGGTGGGAGCGATTGCCTTACAAGGGCCACACCATGGTGCCCAAAAATCAACCAAGACCACTTGGTCGGAGCCTAGCACATCAGCATCAAAGCTGGCATCGGTTGCGTTAATAATAGACATAATTTCACCTTTGTTAAGTTTGTATAATTGCCTAAATGGGGCGACTGGCAAAAAATTCAAGAGCGAATCATCTGTCAGGTGCGGTTTGTGGCAGATTGCGTGTTATAATAACAGCTTTTCTGCCCAAAGGCTTGTGCTGGCATGATTGAATTTATCAAATTCACCGATTGGGCAAATCAAAGATGACTATTGTTATTTGACCGAGAGCTGCCATGACCCTGTCCGAAGCTGATATTATCAACATGAATCAACACGAAGCGGCACAAAGTGAGGCGTTTTTTGTTGATTTTGCCAAATCAATCACCGTCTACGAAGATGAGGATATTTGGGTGCTGGATAAGCCAGCAGGGCTGCTTAGCGTTGATGGGCGACTGTTAAAGGTGAGTTTGCAATCACGACTGCTGCGAGTCAATCCCAAGTTGCGATTGATTCATCGGCTGGATATGGATACCTCAGGGCTGATTATTTTTGCCAAATCAGCACAGGCACAGACGCACATTGCCAAGCAATTTATTGACCGCATTCCCCAAAAAGAATATCAAGCGGTGGTGATGGGCAGCATCATTCAACAAGACAAACAAGGCACAATTGACATTCCTGTCCGCTATGAGCCTAGCACCAAGCCTAGACATATCGTTGATGAAGGGTGGCACAAGCGAGCTTTGACGCATTATCAAGTGCTGCATCATGAGCTGCGGTGCGATGATATGGGCAAGGCACACGCCGTTACCCGTGTGGCGTTGTGGCCGATTACGGGGCGTAGCCATCAGTTGCGTGTGCATATGTTACACTTGGGTCATGTGATGATTGGCGATCCGATTTATGCCGAGGGCGTGGCGTTGGGCTTGGACAGTAGGTTGAATTTGCACGCACATAAGCTGCGATTACGCCACCCAACGCATGAGGTATGGATGCAGTGGAGCAGTCCTGTGCCGTTTTAGCTTGGCAAGCAGGCGTGAATTTGGCTCTTAAGTGCTGATTAATAGTTAAATTAGTCCAGAGATGCACGCACACTGATACAGTCGCTTGGCACGAGAGCCAGTGCCACAAAATACCATGACAGGCTTGGGCGTGTCGCTTAATAATTTGGCAAAACTTTGTACCTCAATCAGGTGAATTGATTCACCATCAATGGGTAGGTTGTGATAGACGAGTCCTGCTTGTTTGGCACTGGCTGCCAAGTCGCAGTTTTTTGGCTGACCGTCAATTTCATCATCAAAACGCAGATTGATGAGGCTTTTAAAGCCAAGATTGGCAAGGCTTGTGCATTGATTTGGGTGGATTTGCTTGTACAAAGTAATCTGGCTTGGCATGGTAGATTCCGCATAAATGGGTGGATTAAGATGGGTTTGTACACAATTATCGCTTGCGTGTTTGGCAAACAGCTCTATCTTACCCCAAGCCAAAGCCTGTTGCAATGGCGATTTGGCATAAGGTTATGACTTGGGACGCAGGGTTTGCACCGCTTGGTTGGTGCTTAAAAAAACTTGCCCTGATAGGTTGGCAAAAACTTGGCTGGATTTTAAAATGTCCATGACAGGGCCTTTGACTTCGGCAAAATGCAGCCGCTGGTTGTTGGCTTGGCAGTGTTGATTCAAGTCATGCAGCATCTCTTGGGCGGCCAAATCCACATGATTGACTGCCGTCATGATAAGCACAATATCGCAAATGGCAGAATCATCGCTAAGTTTTAATAAATTGGCACGCACTGATTGGGCATTGCCAAAATACAAACTCTCATCAATGCGTAATAGCAACAACCCCTCAAAAGTGGTTGCTTGATAGCGTTCAATATTGCGAAAATGCTCACTGTTACCCACACGACCCAACACCGCAATATGCACCTGATGCGTGCGATAAATCATCGCAGCAAAACTGGCAAGTAGTCCTGCCACCAAGCCGCTATTTAAGCCAAAGACAATCGCAGTGGCAAAGGTGATAACAAAGCAGACAGCATCAGCCTTGTCATGTTGCCATGCTTGGGCGAGAGTTTTGGTATCAATCATGGCAATGGCAGAGATAATGATGACCGATGCCAATACCACATAGGGCAAGCCTGTCAAATATGCCCCAAAAAATAGCAAAATCAACAACACGCCCAATGCACAGATGACCGATGCCAATGGGGAGTTTGCCCCAACAAGCAAGTTGAGGCTGGTGCGAGAAATGCCCCCTGCTACTGCAAAACCACCAAAAATGCCGCTGGCGATATTGGCAAGACCCAGCCCGCCAAGCTCTTTGTTGGCACTGTAGGTCTCGCCTCGCAATCTGGCTTGTTGTG
The DNA here is from genome assembly GCF_900156515.1 of Moraxella cuniculi DSM 21768. Classification (GTDB taxonomy): domain Bacteria; phylum Pseudomonadota; class Gammaproteobacteria; order Pseudomonadales; family Moraxellaceae; genus Moraxella; species Moraxella cuniculi. The sequence continues at coordinate 23,760 of NZ_FTNU01000016.1, forward strand.
CTGAGATGGTGCTTGATGAGACGAAGGCAATCAAGGCAATCAGCAGTGCTGATGGCAGTAATGTCAATAAAGTAGTGGGCGACAAACTGGGCAGACTGGCAGTGGGCAGGTGCGTGGGCAGTGGCTGCAAGACATTGACTTCATAAGCAGGTAAGTTGTAGCGATGGCTTGCCCAAATTGACGCCACAACAAGAACGATGACAAAAAAACGATTGCCAAAACTACGCCATTGGCGAGGCAACCACGCCCATACCCATCGCTCACCATAACGACTGATGAGCAATAGCCCCAGTGTCAATAGACCAATCATTGCGGTGAGTGCGTGTATCGGCTTACTTGAGTGATAAATGCTGACGGCAAGGTTAATCAGGCTGTCGGCGTTGAGCGGTATGCCTAGTAGGTGCTTGATTTGTCCAAGTATAATCAGCACTGCTGCACCGCTGATAAATCCTGCTGCCACGCCACGACTCACAAACTGCATAATCCAGCCCAAGCGAATCAAGCCACCCACCAACAAAATCGCACCAACCATGAGTGCCAAAGTAATGGCAAGAGAGATGTATTGCAAACTGCCTGTGGCATAGTCAGACAGTGCTGATGCGGTCATGATGGCAGTGATGGCAACAGGACCGATTGAGGAGACGCTGCTTGCCCCAATCCATGAGTATATCAGCACAGGCACAATGGCAGCATACAGACCCATGATGGGCGGCAGACCTGCCAAGGCTGCATAGCCAAGACTTTGGGGAATGACAAGCACCGCCATCATCAATCCTGCTTGGATGTCTGGTAGGGCGGTGCGTGGTTGCTGGATAAATTGCAAAATCCAGTTGGGCAGTAGATTTTGCAAACGCATGGGTTATTCTCCGTAAATTTTTACGCCTTCTGCGAAGCTGCAGTTCTTTTGGCGTGCAGCCACAATCATCGCATCGTGTTCGCCATAAAGTTTGGCAAGGGCGTTATTTTTGGCAGCACGCTGACCGCTGCCTGTTCCCATGCCTAGGCTGATGGTTGGGTAGATGCCATGGCGACCACCTGCAAGACCGATACCAATCCCTGTTGATGACAGGCTAAGTTGCTGTTTTTTGGTTTTTTCTACCAAAGCACCAATGCGTGCCGTCTCTGATTGTAATTGTTCGCAGTTATAGTTTTGATAGGTGGTTGGATTGACATACTGTGGGGCGATGTTGCCTGTGGTGGCACAGCCTGTCAGAACGCCACTGGCGATGAGAGCGGCAAGGAGAATTTTGCTAAATTTCATGATAATTCCTAGTTAAAAAGTGCTGGCATGGCAATGATAACCGCAAGCAACTTGGGAGATGTATGGTGATTTTTCTGATGATTTTATGGTCTGCCTGCCTGTCATGCCTGATTGCCATTGTTACGCCGTGAGGCACAGAGCGGGCTGTCGGGCGATGCGGCAATGCTTGCCCACTCATCTGGCGTATAGGCAAAAATCGCCAACGCATGAATGGTGCCACCTTTATTCATCAAAAACTCATCAGCCAGTGCGTAGATTTTTTGGTGTCTGGCAGCAAGGCGTATGCCATCAAAGGCTTGGCTGACGATGGTGAGCTTAAAATGGCTTTGCTTGCCATCATAATACCCTGCGTGTTGATGGCTTTCATTTTCCAAAGCAAGATGTACAGGTTGCAAGGATTGCAAAGCTGCCAATAAGGCGGTGGCTGTATCCATAATTCCTCTTAGCGTGTTGTGCCTTGGAACAAAGGCATGACCGTTGGTATCAATGATTGCAACTGGCTAATGCGAGTAGTACTGCTGGGGTGCGTGCTAAGAAATTGTGGCACACTTCCCCCTGTTGCTTGCATTTTTTTCCAGAGGCTGACAGAGGCGTTTGGGTCGTAGCCTGCTCGAGCCATCAGCTCAAGCCCGATTTTGTCGGCTTCGGATTCTTGGGAGCGTGAGTGTGGCAAGTCCAGACCCAATTGGCTAATGACCCCTGCCAGCTGTGCTTGACCGCTAGACAGACCCAAGGCACCAGTTGCCAGTTGTAGCACCCCTTGGGTGGCAAAGCTGCGGCTGGCTTTTTCGCGAGAATGCTCACGCAGTGCATGGGCAATCTCATGACCCATGATGGCGGCAATTTCGGCATCGGTTAGGCGAAGTTTTTCGATAATGCCAGTATAAAAGACGATTTTGCCACCTGGCATAACATAGGCGTTGATTGAGTCGCTGGTGATGGTATGAACTTTCCAGTCCCAGTTTTTGGCATCAGGGCGGAGTACTTCGGTTTGTGTAATTAGCTTGTCGGCAATCTTGCGTAAACGCTTGACTTGCTCGTAGTTGTTGTCAAGTTTTCCTGCACGGCGAGCCTGATTGATGGTTTCGGCGTAGGCTTGATTGGACAGCTGGAGAATTTCTTGGCTTGAGACAAGCAGCAATTGTTTGCGATCGGCACCGACCACACCTGCACTGGTGGTGCTGGTGCAACCAACGATGGGCATGATGGCAGCGGCAGATACTGCCAAAGTAAGTAGACTGTGTTTGAGTGTTTTCATTATCTGTCCTTAAAATTAAAAAGCCAAACCTCTAACGGTGGCTAAGATTATAAACCAAATTCACCTCATTATCCTAGTGCTGACAACAAAAATTCACAAAATTTTGTCAATCAAGTTACTTTGGGTCAGGTGGTGCATGGCAAAATCATAAGTAGGGTGGCTTGGAGGCTGTCATCAAGTTGTCATGCAATGTTCATCAAGCTGTCATTTGCCAGTCATGCCATTGTCATTTATGCCACTTACAATGGCAAGCAATGCACCAAGGGCAAAAATCGTTGGCATTTGGTGCGTATCATAATCCAAATTATCCAACCAAACGGAGCAATCATGAAATTTTCTTTGTCGTGTATTAGCCTTGCACTTTTTGCCGCCATGACGCTGACTGCTTGTGGACAACAAAACAGCCAGCAAGCCGAGTCTGGCGACAAATCAACAACGCAGCCTGCAAACCAGCCAGCACAGTCAGCCAGCACCGAAGGCGAGGCCGTAACGCTAAGTATCACAGGGGCAGGTGCTTCTTTTCCACAGCCGATTTATGCCAAATGGTCGGCGGATTTTCGTGCTGCGACAGGTGGGCAGGTGAATTACCAGTCCATTGGCTCATCAGGCGGTATCAAGCAAATCATCGCCAAAACCGTTGATTTTGGTGCTTCAGATGCACCGCTTAGCATTGAGGAATTAAACGCCGAGGGCTTGGTGCAATTTCCAACCGTGATAGGCGGTGTGGTGCCTGTGGTGAATATTGATGGTGTGGCAGCAGGGGCGTTAAAACTGGACGGGGCGATATTGGCTGATATTTATTTGGGCAAAATCACCAAATGGAATGATGCCGCCATCACTGCCTTAAATCCAGAGATTGCCTTGCCTGACGCTACCATCACGACCGTGTTTCGTTCGGACGGTTCAGGGACGACATTTAATTTTACCGATTATTTGGCAAAAGTTTCTGGACAATGGCAAACTTCGGTCGGTGTGGATAAGGCTGTCAAATGGCCAACAGCAGCGACAGGGGCGGCAGGCAAGGGCAATGAAGGCGTGGCAAGCTATGTGGGGCGTATCAAAAACTCCATCGGCTATGTTGAGTATGCTTATGCCAAACAAAACAACATGGCTCATGTCGCCTTAAAAAATGCCGCTGGCAAGTTCGTGCAGCCATCAGCAGAGAGTTTTGCGGCAGCAGGGAATATTGATTGGTCAAAATCGGCAGGGTTTAATCAAATCTTGACCAATTCGGCAACGGCTGATGCGTGGCCTATCGCTGCGGCAACTTTTGTTTTGGTGCATAAATCACCACAAAATCCCGAGCAGGTGGCAGGCGTGCTGAAGTTTTTTGAATGGGCGTATGACAATGGCGACAAGGCGGCACTGGAGCTGGATTATGTGCCATTTAGTGATGAGGCGGTGGCGTTGTTTAAACAAAGCTGGCAACAGATTACCGATAAAGATGGCAAGCCTGTGTTGCAGAAATAATATTATTTATCAATTAAGATTATATAAACAATAAACTGTCTGACATATTATTAAGGAAATGGTTGCTATGGATTTTGGGCAACAAGCATTAATAAAAAAAATCCGCCGCCAAAAGCAGCTTGATGTGGCTTTTGTGGCTTTGACCAAGCTGTCAGCAATGCTGGTACTTTTGGTGCTGGGCGGTATTTTGTTGTCGCTGATTGTCGGGGCTATGCCAAGCATTCGTCAGTTTGGTATTTGGTTTTATACAAGCAGCAACTGGGATCCTGTGGCAGGTGAATTTGGGGCATTGGCACCGATTTATGGCACGCTGATTACTTCGGCGATCGCGGTGCTGATTGCACTGCCTGTTAGCTTTGGCATCGCGGTATTTTTGGTTGAGCTTTGTCCAGATTTTTTAAAAAAACCACTGGGCATTGCCATTGAGTTATTGGCTGGCATTCCTTCGATTATTTATGGTATGTGGGGGTTGTTTGTTTTTGCTCCTTGGTTTGGTGAAATGGTGCAGCCGTGGTTGATTGATAACTTGGCAAAACTGCCAATCATCGGGCAGATGTTTGTCGGTGCACCGATTGGCATTGGGCTGTTTACCGCTGGGCTTGTGCTTGCCATCATGATTATTCCGTTTATGGCGGCAACCATGCGTGATGTATTTTTGGTTGTGCCTGATATGCTCAAAGAGTCAGCTTATGGCATGGGGGCGACCACTTGGGAGGTGATTGTCAAAGTGGTGCTGCCTTATACCAAAGCAGGCGTGGTGGGCGGTTTGATTTTGGGGCTTGGCAGAGCATTGGGTGAGACGATGGCGGTTACTTTTTTGATTGGCAATACTTTTACGATAAATGCCAGCGTCTTTGCCTCTGGCGTGTCCATCACTTCGGCACTTGCCAATGAGTTTGCCGAGGCAAGCAGTCAGCTGCATTTGTCATCGCTGTTGCACTTGGGTTTGGTGCTGTTTGTGATAAGCCTGATTGTTTTGTCCGCCTCGAAACTTATGCTGATGCGGATTGATAGACAGCTGGGCAAGTGATTTATAGCAAAAGGAGGGATTATGAATAACCAAATGCCAGCGTTTGTTGAACGCATTCATTTGCCAAAATACCATCGCCGCCGTGCCATCAGTCGCATTGCCATGGCTTTTGCGATAGCTGCGATGGTCTTTGGGTTGTTTTGGCTTGCGTGGATTTTATTGACTTTGTTGTCGCACGGCATACAGGGGCTGATGAGTATGCCTGTATTTAGCATGGATACGCCACCTCCGATGGCAGTGGGCGGTGTCAAAAATGCCATTGTCGGCTCGCTGATGATTTGTTTTGCGGCGTTATTTGTCGGTACGCCGCTTGGGATTTTGACAGGGGTGTATTTGGCAGAATTTGACCAAGGTGGACTGCTTGGTCGCAGCACACGCTTTATTAACGATATTTTGTTATCCGCACCTTCTATTGTTATCGGCTTATTTGTCTTTACGCTGATGGTACAGGGCAGGGGATTTTCGGGGTGGGCAGGGGTTGTGGCACTTGCCATCATCGTCATACCTGTGGTGGTCGCCAGTACCGAAAATATGCTAAAACTTGTGCCAAACAGCTTGCGTGAAGCGGCTTATGCACTGGGTACGCCAAGATATAAGATGGCGTGGCATATTACCTTAAAATCCGCCAAAGCAGGTGTGATAACAGGCGTTCTGCTTGCTTTTGCACGCATTGCAGGCGAGACGGCACCGCTGTTGTTTACGGCGTTAAATAATCAATATTTTAGCACGGATATGTCGCAGGCGATGGCAAACTTGCCAAATACCATCTACCAATTCGCCATGAGTCCCTATGACAACTGGCACGCGTTGGCTTGGGCGGCGGCGTTGTTGATTACCGCTGCGGTGTTACTGATTAATATCATCGCACGCACCTTGTCTGCCAAATCATCATAAAATACAACTGGAGAGCTTATGCAAACTGTATCAAACACACTGCCCATCAATATTCAGCTGATGGACAATCATCACAGCCAAAGTGCTGCCAATCAAGCCAGCATCGCCAAATTAACCGTGCGTGATTTGCATTTTTATTATGGCGATTATCATGCTTTGAACAACATTAATCTGACTGTCGCAAACAAAAAAGTTACCGCCTTTATCGGGCCGTCAGGTTGTGGCAAATCAACCCTGCTTCGTTGCCTAAATCGTATGTATGACCTGTATTCGGGCATGCGTGCCACAGGCAAAATTATGCTGGATAATCAAAATATCTTGGCTGATGATATTGATGTCAATCTGCTAAGAGCAAGGGTGGGCATGGTGTTCCAAAAGCCCACGCCTTTTGCCATGTCAATTTATGACAATGTGGCATTTGGGGTGCGATTATACGAAAATTTATCCAAAGACGCTCTTGATGAACGCGTTACATGGGCATTACAAAAAGCGGCACTGTGGACGGAAGTGAAGGATAAATTAAAAAAGTCAGGGCTGTCATTATCGGGCGGTCAGCAGCAGCGTCTGTGCATTGCTCGCAGTATCGCCACACGCCCTGAAGTGTTGCTGCTTGATGAGCCGACTTCGGCACTTGATCCGATATCAACCGCCGCCATCGAAGAGCTGATTGCTGATTTAAAAAACGATTACACCATCGCCATCGTTACCCATAATATGCAGCAGGCGGCACGCTGTTCGGACTTTACCGCTTATATGTATCTGGGCGAGCTGGTTGAGATGGGGACGACTCGGCAAATTTTTGAACAGCCAAAAAACGCCGCCACTGCTGATTATATCGCAGGTCGTCATGGCTGATAAATTTGTGCTACAATGCTGATATTCATGCTGATATTTGGGTTCGTGATTTTTAGGCAAATAAAGCAAAATAACTACAGTGGCAAACAACCATCAACTTAAGGGGTGGACAATGTGTGCAAAAATTTTGGTCGTTGAAGATGAGCCAGCCATCAATGAGCTGATCGCAAGCACGCTGGAGCTGGCGGATTTTCAGGTGGTGCAGGCGTTTGATATCCAAGGGGCGTATTTGGCAGTTGTTGAGCAGATGCCTGATTTGATTTTGCTTGATTGGATGATGCCGCATGGCGAGTCTGGCATTGACTTTGTGCGACGGCTAAAAAAAACGCCCAATACCGATGAGATTCCCATCATCATGCTCACCGCCAAAGGCGAGGAGGATAATAAGGTCTATGGGCTAGATGCTGGCGTTGATGATTATATCACCAAGCCATTTAGTACGCGTGAGCTGGTCAGTCGTATCAATGCGGTGTTAAGACGGTTGGGCGGTGGCGACAAAAAGGGCGTGTTGCAGGTGGCAAATTTGACAATCAATACTGTCAGTCAGCGAGTCATGGCAGGCGATGATGAGATTGTGATGAGCAGCACCGAGTATCGGCTGTTGTGCTTTTTTGTTGGCCATGCCGAGCGGGCATATACACGCACACAGATATTGGACGCTGTCTGGGGGAGTAATGTGTACATTGACGAGCGGACGGTTGATGTGCATATCAGACGGCTGCGTAAACTTTTGATGCCATTTGGGGCGGATAGGCTGATACAGACAGTGCGTGGTACGGGCTATCGTTTTTCGGATAAATGCTGATGAATCAGGCGATTGATGAATGCAAGTTGCTTCACCAGCTGGCTGATGGCGTGGTTGTGGTCGCCTATGAGGCTGGCAGTGTTCGGGTGGTTTTTAGCAATACCGCTGCCAAGACTTTGCTTGGTATGTCCAATCCCAGTTCTGATGACACCAGCAATCTTGTGCAGCTATTTGATGATGAGATTGGTCAATATTTGCTTGATAGGTTGACACATGGCGATAAAGATGGGGCGGCTGATGCGTGTTTTTATCAAAAAAACGCTCACACCGATGGCGTGCTACAGCTTAGTATCACAGCCGTGCCAAACCGCCCACAGCTGTTGGTCGTCATCAAGGATTACACGCGTACTTGGCAACTTGAGCAGATGCGTACGGATTTTGTGGGTAATGTTTCGCATGAGCTGCGTACGCCTTTGACGGTGATTTTGGGCTATCTTGAAAATTTTGGCATGATGGATGATTTAAGCCCTGCTTTGGCTCGTGGCACGAAGCTTATGCACGAGCAGGCGATACGCATGAATGCACTGATTAATGATTTGCTGATGTTATCACGATTAGAAAGCGATGAAACCAAGCCAATGGTGGCGGTGAATATGCCACGACTATTGATGCAAATTTTTGATGAAGCACAAGCAACCAACAAGGCTGGGCATTTGATTGATTTGCATTTGGACACGGACAAAAATATCTTGGGCATCGAGAGCTATCTGTACAGTGCCATCATTAATCTGGTGGTGAATGCCATCAAATACACGCCAGCAGGTGGCGAGATTGACATTAGTTACGAAGAGATTGCTGATGGCGTACAGTTAAGCGTTACTGACAACGGCATCGGCATCGCTGATGAGCATTTAAAACGGCTGACGGAGAGGTTTTATCGTGTTGATAGTGGTCGCAGTCGTGCCACAGGCGGCACAGGGCTTGGGCTGGCGATTGTTAAGCATATATTAGCAAAGCATCATGCCAAACTTCACATTAGCTCACAACAAGGACGAGGCTCAACCTTTCGCATGATTTTCCCAACAACGCAACTGGCAGATGGCTTGATGGAGTGAGGCGATTTATGTTGTCAAAAGATACCGAGAAGTTGGCGGCTGTTGATATTGGCTCAAACAGTATCCATCTGACCATTGCCAAGCGGCAGGGCGATAAATTGCGGCGTGTGGCATCCATGAGCGAAAAAGTACAACTGGCAGCAGGGCTAGATGAGCATGATTATCTGTCTGAGCTGATTCAGCAGCGAGGGCTTGACTGCCTACAGCGTTTTGCAGGCAGGTTAGCCGATGTCAATGCCTCTTGTGTGCGAGTGGTGGCGACCAATGCACTTCGGCAGGCGGTGAATAGTCAGGCATTTATTGAGCGTGCCAATGAAATTTTGCCCGTGCCGATAGAGGTGGTGTCAGGTCGTGAGGAGGCTCGCCTGATTTATTTGGGCGTGGCACATACTTGCCCAAGTCCAAGGCAGCGATTGGTGGTGGATATTGGCGGTGGCTCAACCGAGCTGATCGTCGGTCAGGCACAGATGCCGCTTTTGACAGAGAGTGCCCAAGTGGGCGTGGTGGGTTTTAGCCAGCGGTTTTTTGGCGATGGCTATATTGACAGTCATCGTTTTGAAAGGGCGATTTATGCCGCCCAAAAAGAAATCATCACGCACGCCAATCGCTACAAAAAAGTTGGCTTTGCCGAAGTCATCGGCTCATCAGGGGCAATCAAGAGCATCGCACGAGCGGTGGCTGATTTTGGCCTGGGCGATACCATCACGCTTGCAGCTGTTGAGCAATTAAAGGCATCGCTATTATCCTGCGGTCATGTTGATATGATTGATATTGCTGGGGTTCGTGCGTATCGCAAGGCGATTTTTCCTGCTGGGGTGGCGATATTGCTCGCTGTCATGAAAGTGTTTGGCATACGCAAAATGCACTATTGCGATGGTGCATTGTCCGAGGGAGTGATGTACGATATGCTCTCACGCATGGACTATGATGATGTGCGTGATGACAGCGTGCGACAATTATCCGAACGGTTTGGTGTGGACAAAAAACAAGCAAAACGAGTCGCCAAGATTGCCGAGTCATTATTTGAGCAGGTGCGAGAGGCACTTGGGCTGACATCATCAGACAAGCAATTATTAAGATGGGCATCAATACTGCACGAGGTGGGGCTGGCGATTGGCCATAGCAGTTATCAAAAGCACAGCAGTTATTTGCTAAAATATGCTGACATGGCGGGTTTTTCACGCACCACCCAAGAAAAGCTATCGCTGCTTGTGCGTTATCATCGCCGTGCTATCCGTGCCGATGATGGCGAACGCATTATCAAAACTGGTGGCAAAGGCTTGTTATATCTGGCGGTATTGCTGCGAATGTCGGTACTGGTGCATCATGGCAGAAGCGATATTGCCAAGCAGCAATTGCGGCTTTATATCATCGACCAAGAAGCGAAATCTTGGCGTATTGATGTACGCATTGACCGTGCTGAGCATCAAGCCTGTGTGTTGGATTTGCAAGACGACGCCGATTGGCTTGCCAAGTGGGGGATTGCCCTTGGGGTGATGGCAAATTAACCAAAGTTGCCAAATTTTTATAAAAAACCAAAAAATTTTCAAAAAAATGCTTGACGGCAATTTTATTTACTGTATAATACGCAACCATAAAGCAAATATGCGGGAATAGCTCAGTTGGTAGAGCACAACCTTGCCAAGGTTGGGGTCGCGAGTTCGAATCTCGTTTCCCGCTCCAAATTTTAAAAAGCTCAAATCAGATGATTTGGGCTTTTTTGTTGTTTGAAATCAAGGGCTTGATGTTTTATCATTCTGATATCAGCCTCAAACACTAACCTTTTTTAAGGCACACAGAATTTTTTGTGTGCCTTATTTGTGCCTAAATTGTGCCTTGGCTGATTTTTTGCTTATCCAATAAAATGCCAAAGTGACCACAACCAAATATTTGCCCTTGATTGCTACTTTAAAATAAAAAGTGAGGAGATAAGGCTTTGGTGCAACCCATTCCTCTTTATAACAATCCTTTGAAGTCATAAATAGGGGTAGTATGATAGGAGTCGCACCGCCTTATTGACTGACCGCCAAGAGCATGTCAAAAACTCTTGTTGGTTCTTTGCTCAAAATTATGGATAAGCCAGGGTGTCGCATTTTATTTGGTATCCTGCTCATCGTTGGGTACATATACAAAAATATCGCCAACCTGTATATTTAAAGCCTCGCATATTTTGTCAATTGTTTCAAAATCTATGCGAGTGGTTTGATCATTGTAAATCTTGTGCATGGTTGATTTGCTGATATTGGTCATGCGAATCAAGTCGGCAACTTTTAGTCTGCGTTCAGCCAAAAGTATGGGTAAATTGCTTTTTATCATAAAAATCCAAAAAAATTTTCAAAAAGTACTTGCATTGAACTACAAAATACATTATTATACTTCTATCAAATTAAAAAATACTTTAAAAGAAGTACTTTTTATTTTGATATGTTAATATTATAATTGTATAAGAGGTCTATTATGACACAAACTTACCTAACCACGCAAGAGCTTGCTGCTCGCATTAAGTACGATGTTCGCACCATTCGCAACCAATTAAAAGACAGTGTTTTGCTTGAAGGCGTACATTATATTCGCCCCTTTGGTGGACGCAAGATTTTGTACATCTGGGAGCAGATTGAAAAAGATATGAGAAGCACCTTTGATGGTGTTGGTATGATGGCATTGCAATAAGAAGGAGTATTTTATGGCGAGCATTCGCACCCGAAAGGGCAGTCAATTGCTGTTTGTTGACTTTGTCTATAGAAATCAGCGATGTCGAGAAACGACAAATTTGACCGATACTCCTGCCAATCGTAAAAAATTAGCAAAGGTCATAGAAAAGATGGAAGCGGAAATCCTGCTTGGCACTTTTGATTACAGAACTTACTTCCCTAAAAGCGATAAAGTGGCTTATTTTGATGAGATTCGGGCAAGGCAGGAGCATCTATATCAAAGTCATGTGCAAGGCACACCTTTATTTGCCGACTTTGTAACATTATGGCTTCATGAAAAGCAGATTGAATGGCGAGCAAGCTACCAACAAAAAATTGGTATTATTCTTGACAAATATTTAATACCTGCTTTTGGTAAAGAATGTCTATCTTTGATAAAAAGACAAGACGTGCTGGCATTTCGTGCTTCTCTCGCCAAAGTGACCCACAAAACAGCCAAGCACACCCTGTCAGCTACCAGAATTAACTCAATTATGGCAACTTTGTATATGATACTAAAAGAAGCGTCAAAACGCTACCATTTTGATGATCCAACAGTGGATATTAAGCAGTTAAAAGCGGATAAGCCTGAGATTGTCCCATTTAGTTTAGATGAAGTTTGGCAGTTTCTTAATGGGGTAAGAGCTGATTATAAGAACTACTATTTGGTTCGTTTCTTTACAGGCATGCGGACAAGCGAGATTGATGGCTTAACATGGGACTGCGTAGACTTTGACAGACGAGAAATACACATTCGTCAAGCAATCGTTAATGGCGTATTAGGTAAGCCCAAAACAGCAGAGTCTAATAGGCAAATTGATATGTCGCCTTTTGTGTATGACGCCCTGCAAGCTCAGTATCTTATCTATCAGGCAAACAAAAAGCAAGGTAAGTCTACTAAGCACAGTCATGGCTTTGATTATGTATTTTGCTTACAAAATGGCGAACCACTAGATTATCGTAATGTCAATCGCAGAGTCTGGCACCCAACCCTAAGAAGACTTGGGCTAAAACCAAGAAATGCTTATCAAACACGCCACACCGCTGCCACGCTGTGGCTGTCAGCAGGGGAGGCACCCGAATGGATTGCCAAGCAAATGGGGCATGTCAATACCATGATGCTCTTTAAGGTGTATAGTCGTTATGTACCCAATGCCACAAGACAAGACGGCAGTGCGTTTCATGCGTTATTGATACAAAGCAAACAAGAGCAGGAGGGGTCATCATGTTAATTTATCCATTACGTCATCAATCAAGCTCTGCCGATACATGGGAGATGCTTTTGCAGGACATACAAGACAAAGAGCAAATCGCTCATCTTACCAATAAAGTTAGCAAAGCACTGATTATTGATTTACCTATCCAACAAGGCTTTGGCATGAGTTTGTTTTTAAATACGTCGTCCAACCTAAACAATCATGAGGCTCTGCATGCATGGGTTAAGCAAACAATCACACATCTTGCAGACAGACAGCTTTATGATGAAGACAGTCTTTATCTTTTGATAAAGTCGGCTTTGTTAAAGGAGCTTCCAAATAATGAGGCGTTTTAAAAACAGTAAAGCAAGCGATAAGTATTGAATGATAAGTATTGAGCAATGAACAATCAGGAGATAAACATATGAGCGAACAACCAACAATTGACAATCAAAAACAAACAAGCAAATCTCCCATCTATCTTGTCCTAACCGATAAAAAGAGATTCATAGACATCGGTAGGGCGTGTTGGATGGTGGATATGATTGAAGAATATCCATGCTGTGAATGTAGGTTAATCAGCCATAAAGAATATCAGCTATTTACCACCATACAGAATAAAGATAAGCAGTTAAAGCTTTATCACAGTCTATTTGACTGACCCAAAAAAACAAGAACGGCAGGGTTGTTCTTGTTTTTTTGGGTTATTATGTGGCACTTGCACAAGCTTTTTAGGGGTGAAAAATCAGTATTCATGTTTGGCATTAAATGTGGTGCGTTGTATATCTTCTCTCTATACGTCTTTAAAGGTGTATATATTACTTAGCTAACAACCAAGTTTATTCGCTTAAAACAATCATCTTAGATAATTCCAATACTCTTGATGTTTATTTCTATTTATTTGCCATTGCTTGGTAATTTCTTCAGGTCTTTCTCTTTGCTGGGAATAAGTTACTAAAAGTCGCTCTTTTGCACGGGAAATACCAACAAAAAATGCACACCTTTCTTCATCAGCGTTACCCCAAAAAGTTTCTTTTTCTATTGCTAGCATAATCACTGAATGAAATTCTAATCCTTTACTTTTGTGTATTGTCAAAATTCTAACTGATTGATCATCAGAAAAGTATCTTAAAGCTTTTACCAAATCTTGTTCTTTTTCCAGTAATTTATTAATATGTTTTTGAGTTTCTTCAATAATTTCTCTTAATCTTGATTCAGATTCATAATCTAAAGACAATGCAACGATAACCTCATGGCTTATCTTTTCTAGGAACTCTTCAACTCTTCCCCACCAATCCGAATATTTATTTCTCTCTTGTATCGCTTGTTTAACTTTTCTTTGTTGTTCACTAAAAAAATCTTGGAAGTAAAGACGCTGGCTAAACTCTAATTCTTCATCATCAACAAACGGCATAAGTTGTTCTTCCAAACGAATCCAAGCATTAGATTCTTTTTTTCCATATAAACAGAGTAGATAATCAACCATTAACCGAGCGATTGGTTCAGTAGAAATATCTTGTAGTTGTTGCTCATTTCGATAAGGAATTTGCCTACTATCCAATTCCTGCATAATAAGCTGCCCATACAAATCAGCTTGTTTTGAAATCAAGATTGCAATTTCGGATAATGGTACTTTCTCTTCATTTGACCATTGCTGAATAAAATCAGCGACCCGTATTGCTTCATCTAAACTATTCTGATATTCACGAAGGATAATTTCTCCTTCATCGCCAAGCAATTGTTCATCAGGCATAACAGAATTTGAATCCATCCTTTGAATAATTTTATTTTGCAGTCTAAGCAGAATAGGTTTAGATCTAAAATTACGGTACATATTCAATGGTACCGCTGAAAAATCTTGAGCAAATGTTTGGAAAATACCGTCCAATGCTCCAGCCCAAGCCATAATCTTCTGTTTAGTGTCCCCGACAGCAGTCAAACGAACACGAGTGCCTTGAAATGCCAATTTAATTAATTCATATTGAAGATTTGTGCAATCTTGAAATTCATCTAAAAATACATCCGAATAGGTTTGACGAATAGCATTGCGAGCAATTTCCGAATTTTCCAAAATCTCAATAGCCAAAGGAACCAAATCATTAAAAGTAATTTGCTCTCCTGTGATTCGTTGTTCTCCGATGGTATATCCCGACTTCAAAGCATTATTACCAGTTAAAACACATCTGAATCGATCAATAATGCGTTTAGCAAAAGCATGGAAAGTATAACTATCAAAACGTGAAGATAATTCATTTCCACATCTTCGCTTAACACGCTCTTTTAGATTTGTGCTGGCATCAACCTTAAATGAAATAGCTAGGATTCTTTTAGGATAACGACATGTTCCTGTGCGAAATAAGAAATCAGCACGCTGTGCCAGCATTTCTGTTTTTCCAGCACCAGGTCCAGCCGTCAATGCAAGGCATTTTTCTTGCTCTAAAACGGCTTTCAGTGCATTGGGTTCTAAAGTCAAACCATCAGCAGGTTGCCATTGTTTTACTGAAATCATTCAGGTATCTCCTGTAATTTTTCTTTTACTTTATCAGCAAGACGAGATAATTCTGCGGGCATATTTTGCAATAATTCTTCATCAGTTAAATTTGCAAGGGCTTGAAGGTGATTTGCTGGTTTACTGCCTAATATAAATAATTTATGATAGGTAGCAAATAGCTTCTGTTCGTATTCGCTGTATTGTTCAGGTTTATGGTGGCTTTTACCTAGAACAGACACAATTAATTTCTCATCAGGCAATTCTTCAGTATCCTCTAATTTAAATTTAGATTGATAGGCTTTTAGCATTGAAAAATCCAAATCCATTGGATAAGAAAAAAACACACCTAAATCTTCTAATCCCTTAAAAATATCTTTGCTCTGATTATTTTGATCTGTATATGTATGATTTATTCCAATTTCAGATTCATTCCATTTGGGAATAGTATCTTCCTGTAAAAATGTCCCATAAGAATGCTGTGATAGTTGGTCATTCACGTATTTAATCCTACCCCAACCACCACCAAATCTACCGACATCTAAATCCAATAAAGTAACATAAGGAATTTCTAATTGAGACAGTAATCGCCAAAAATGATTAACATATCGCCCACCTAACGGAGCTATCGTAATCGCTGATTCATCGACTGGGAGACCTTTGGCACTAAAAATTCTTGGTAGCACAATCTCCTCACTATCCCCCTCACCCAATACCACCATTCGAGAGAAATAGATTTCAGGAAATGCTTGCACCGCTTCCCGCACAAATTTATGGGCTTCATCTGATTTTGTAGGTAGCCGAATGCATTTTATTGACGATGTTCTATTTAAACTTAAACGTAAATAACGAATCTGTTCAGGTAAAACTCTGCGTAACATGGTTGGCGCATGTGTTGCAATCAAGGCTTGTGCATCTTGCTTTTCAGTTGCCATTTTTAAAGCATTAACGATACGTCCTAAATAATGTGGCGATAAGCTGTTTTCAGGTTCTTCCAACGCAATAATTGTAAAAATGGGAGGGCGTAATTTAGCAATGTCAAAATTATCATCGCCATTACTCAAAACAGAATGGCTAATTGATTGTGAAGCTAAGACTAATGATAAATAAAGCATAGATTTTTGCCCGTCACTCAATCGTGAAAAATCTACTATATTTTCATCATGACCAGGCGTAAAAGAAACTGACATATGTTGTAAAATATTCTCTATTTCGGAATGTGCAAAAGAGATTTTCGGTTCTTTAAAATAACTTCCTTTGTGTAAACTCTCCCAGCTTTGCTTTAATCTTTCACTGAAGTTTCTAACGGAAGGATTGCCTTCAAGTGTATTATTAATTTGTTCTGTTAATTCATTAACACTATCCCTTTCTTTTTCCCAATTAACTGCTCTTAATAAACGATCTAAAAGAGCATTGGCACTATATGCAATATGATCAGATGGCTCTCTTTGGGCTGGTAAGTAGTGAACTTGAATTTGATTTCTATCAGCTCTAGGAACTAACTTTGTTACTTCCTTTCCTTGTAAATCAGTATCTAATACATATTCAAATTTTTCTTCTATTTCCCCTACACAATCCATAGTTGCAGTAAGGCGAAATCTAACAGTAGGAAAACCATTGGGTAAATTTAATCGCATATGGGTAAAAAATGGTGCTACTGTTGAGTTATTTGAATCATCCGAAGTCTCAGGGAAAGTAAAATCAGCCTCAATCACTAATTTTCTTTGCTCAGGAATTTCTTTTTCGTCATGTGGTATATGAAAATCAGAATGTTTGATGCGACGTAATGCTGGATCGAATGCAAATAAGCGACACAAGGCTTGCAAAACAGCTGTTTTGCCCGAGCCATTTGGTCCAATTAAGTAAGTGATTTCATCTAGTTGCAATTCTGTTATTTCATTACCAAAACTTTGAAAATTAAAAAGTCTTACAGTTTGTAATTTCATTTTTCTTTGCCTTGTTTACGCTTTGTTTTATCTTTTGATAAATACATATAATTGGCAGTGGTCCAAAAGGTGTGCTGAGCTAGATTTTCTGTTCGCTACAAGCTTGTCTCTAGGTTGAAAACCGTATGATAGTTTGACTGACTGGCCGTGAATAGTTTTCTTTGTGACACACCTTTTGAGCCAGAATCTGTATGATTTATCAAGATACTTAGGGAAAACGGTCACAAAATCTGATATTTTGTGACCGTTTATTGTGTGCTCAACTAGTTATCAACCCCATAATCAATCCTAAACTCAAAATCTTCACCAATAGCATCAACATTGATACTGGCAATCTGTCGCCCTTCAATGATATGTGTGAGTATTGATTGGCTAAGTTTTGGCAGCAGACTGTTGGTTAGGATGCTATCAATCATTCGACCGCCTGAGTGAGTATCATTGCAACGATTGATAACTAAATCCATCATTTGCTCGGTATAAGTCAGTTTGATTTTATGATTATCATAAACGCGATTCGTGATTTTATTGAGATGCAATCCAAGAATCTTTTTGAGTGTTTCTTTGGATAAAGAGTGATAAGGTACAATTTGTATCCTTCCTAAAAGTGCCGCAGGAAATACATCTAGTAGTGGTTCTTTTAAAGCGGTCTTGATGTTTTCGGCATCAGCACGAATACCATCTTTATCCATATCCATGATAAGCTCGGTACCAATATTGCTGGTCAGTAAGATGATGGTGTTCTTAAAGTCAATATACCGACCTTCGCCATCTTCCATCCAGCCTTTATCAAATACTTGAAAAAAAATTTCATGAATGTCGGGATGTGCTTTTTCTATTTCATCTAGTAGCACAACGCTATAGGGCTTGCGACGTACAGCTTCTGTTAGCACACCCCCCTCGCCATAACCCACATAGCCTGGAGGTGCACCTTTTAGAGTGGAGACGGAATGAGCTTCTTGATATTCACTCATATTGATGGTGATGACATTGTGTTCACCTCCATATAACACATCTGCTAACGCCAGTGCTGTTTCGGTTTTGCCAACACCTGATGGGCCAACAAGCATGAATACACCAATGGGTTTATTGGGGTCATCAAGCCCTGCTCGAGATGTTTGTATTCTTTTTACAATTTCTTCAATACCTTGTTCTTGGTCAATGATTCTTTGGTTTAAAATCTCGGACAAGTCCAGAATAGATTGAAGTTCATTTTTGACCATTTTCCCCACTGGAATACCCGTCCAATCTGAGACGACTTTTGCCACGGTACTAGCATCCACCAATGGAAACACTAAAGGGTTGTCGCCCTGATGATTGGCAAGCTCTTGCATAAGCACTTGTTGTTTGGATGATAATTCTTTATCAAGCAACTCACTTGTCTCTTGTTCACTCGCTTTTTTATTGTCAAAAATTTGTTTTCTTAGGTCTATCAACTGTGCAACCAACTCTTTTTCTGTTTGCCATTGTTGGTTAATGTCATCCAACTTTTTTTGATAATTTGTGCTTAGCTGTTCAATTTCTTCAAGTCTTTGAGTGACATCATAGCTTAATGTATTTTCTCTGAGCAAGGTGGATTTTTCTAAAGCTAAATTTTCCAATTTTCGCTCTAGGAATTCTAGTTGACTTGGTTTGGCGTGCTGACTTAAGGCAACACGAGCACAGGCTGTGTCAATAAGACTAACTGCTTTGTCAGGTAATTGTCTTTGTGGAATATAACGTTGTGATAATTTAACGCTTGCTCGCACCGCATCGTCAAGCACGATAATACCATGATGAGATTCTAAAGTATCCATTAATGAGCGTAACATTTCTACTGCTTTATCTTCATTGGGCTCATCAACTTGTATTACTTGGAAACGACGAGTTAGTGCAGGATCTTTTTCAAAATATTTTTTATACTCGCTCCATGTAGTAGCCCCAATCGTTTTTAAAGTACCCCGAGCCAAGGCAGGTTTTAATAGATTTGCCGCATCGCCTGTGCCTGCCGAACCACCAGCACCAATCAAGGTGTGTATTTCATCAATAAACAACACAATTGGATTTAGGCTTGCCTCTACTTCATCAATCACACTTCTAAGACGAGCTTCAAACTCACCTGTCATGCTTGCTCCTGCTTTTAGCAAGCCGATATCAAGCACATAAAGTGAAACATCGCTAAGCACATCAGGTACATCACCACTAGCAAGTTTTAAGGCCAGGGCCTCAACCACGGCTGTTTTGCCAACACCTGCTTCGCCAATTAAAATGGGGTTATTTTGACGTCTTCTCATTAAGATGTCAATCATATGTCTGATTTCATCATCTCTGCCGATGATGTTGTCAATTTTACCTTCTTTGGCCTTTTGAGTGAGGTTGATACCATATTTGGCAAGCGGGCTGTCTGTTTCTGATTTAGGTAAGTTATCCGATGTTGGCTTGGTTTGTGTTTTTTCTGATGAATTTTTTGTGATTGTGTCAAAATCATCTTCCAAAACACCCGTTTTAATTTTGGAGAACTCATAAGAAATATTTAAAAGAATGTTGGATAGTTGCTTGTTCATCAAGGCGATGTAAAGTAGCACATAGCTTCTAATTTGAGTGTCATTATATTTTAATGAAGCATATGTCCAGGCCCCTTCAACGATTGTCTCAATATGCACAGAAAAATCAATGACGTTGCTAGCACCATGCGGTAATTTTTCTATGGCACTTAAGACATCTTGTCTTAACACCTCCAAGTTGATGTCAAAATGCTTAATAATGTGGGCGATGTCGTTTTCTTCATTTTGCAATAAAACATGAATCCAATGCACAAGTTCTACATAGCTGTTTTCTCTAAACTTGCTATAAGTGTAGGCATTTTCTAAAGATTTATAACATACCTCATTAAGTTTTGAAAATAAAACACTTCTACTGATTTGGGACATTGGATATCACTCCTGTTTTGGTCACCAATTACAAAGAAAAATCTTGTGTGGGTATTATATTGTCAGCATGATGCGTAGGGCGACCTAGCCATGCTGTTTGGCCTATTTGATTGGTAGCGTTTAGATGTATGCTTGGCACTTCTTGTTTTAATAAAATTAGTTGGTAATCCCAATCAAAATCACTAAATGCCAAAAAATCCATCCATGCTTTAAGTCTTTTGGAATACAAACCATTTCTTAAAAAATGTTTATAAGTATCAAGATTAACTGGACCTATGATAAGACGAAATTTATTTTGTTTATCATAAATTTTGTCGCCAAGAAGTAAACCTTCGCCCAAACGAAATTGAGTTCTTCCAATAGCAGTTTGAGATTCTTTATCAACTTGATGCCAAATTCCAATATTTTGTGAGACATGGATAGGCACATTAAAATAAGCACTTAACAACTGGGCGATGTTTTTTGCAGATTTTGTTTCATTAAGATAAAATCCTGCAAAATATAGTTTGTCTTTAATGTCAATATCGTGTTGATTTTTGTACATTGACTGGGTATTTAAGCCGATAAAGCTAGCAATAAACTTGTCAAATTGATGTATGCGATGGCTATCCAAGGCATTAAAATTTTGAGCCATATCCCAGCTTTTATAAAACAAGTATAAGCTACGACTTTGCAAAAAATTAACAAATTCAAACCATGATTTATCCCCATGTAAATGAACTCTTTCAAAAATATACTCAATCAAATGTCTTGGTAGAGGGCTATTAATACTAAGCAGTCCTAAGCCATTGATACTTAGATAAGTTCTATTGTCCTTGATATGAATTTTATCAACAGCATTTTGATCAAATTTTAATGAGATATTTTGAATAATGCGTAGCTTTTGCGTATCCCGACCGTGAGCACCACCCTCGGATAAAGTATCAAACAATCCAAAGGATTGCATTTTTCTTATGATATCAAAAACATCATAAGAGAAATAACCTGATGACAGTGATTGTATGTAGTCAGCCGATGTTTGATTGTTAATATACCATTGATGAAAACTCTCTTCTGTATTGTTCATAAAATAAATCTCCCTCCTAAATGGTGCGACCAGCGAATGATCTCTTTACTGTGTACCATTTCAAGGCTAAATTCCAAAAATGAATTAATGGAGATAATGCTAGCTAAATAATATCTCAGCACAGAACCAAAGAGAAAAGGGTGAACGCCGCCCATTAGGCCTTCGTCAATAATTAGTTTAATTTTTAAACCTCTTACAATACCGCTATGCAAACCGTCACGAATCAATTTCTTGGTGGGCTGAATGCGAACATTGGTGATGGCATCAATGTTTTGTCTTAACAAATCATTTTTATCATGAGGAAACGAAGAGAGTATTTCTTTTAAATATTGTGTCCCTTCATTGTCTACTAAGTTTAATAAAGAAGCATAATTTAATCTCATTAAATTGAGTAGTGACCATAAGGAGTTTTGGTCGTCAATTGCTTCTTTTGGTCTGGTTAATTTCTTGATGAGCTTAATTGATTTAACTGGCAAAGACTCTTCAATCAAAAAGTCGGATGCGGTGCCTAAAGGCATCAAAATGGGTAAATCTCTATTGGTGCACCATACATCCAAGGCAATTTGGTGTAAATTGCCGCTTGGTTCTTCACTAAGAACGTTGGATAAGCTGACAAAAGTTTCATGACCAAGATAAGAGGTGCGATAAACCTTATCATCATGAGCTAAACGACGGTCTCGAGTAACAGAAAAATAAGCATTTTTACTAAAAGTTGAATTATGCTTATTATTATAGTATTGATAAAAAGGGCGGTAAGTCATAATTTTTTGGTTGTGTTTATCATAGGCTGTTACTTCGTCAATAGCATAGATTTCGTAGTTTAAAGGTTGAACTTTGTCCACAACCACATGGTGTTCTTTTTGATTGGCGTCTACAGAAAATCTTACACCTTTTTTCTTAAAGACATTAACAATCGGTGTAGCACTAATTGAAAAAGTACTAGCGACCAATGAGTGAATCAACTCCTTATTGGTTTCGCTAAATACAAAAGATAAGCAAAAATGACGTTTTTGATAATCAATAATTCGCTTATTGACCCCATTTTCTGTAATTGTTTTTTGTGTTTGAGATGCGTTTTTCTCAATAAATCCTTGTGTTTCAGCATACTGGATGGCCTCTCTGATGCCTTTTTGACCAACGAATAAAAATTTCTCAGGTAATTGTATGTAATCTTGTATGACTCGCAAGGCCGCGATGTTCTTATTAGTATTGATGGTCAATGACTCATTATCAGAGAAGCCTAAATGCTCAGGCTTCTCGTGAATGGTGTAAGACCATGGTTGTGATTTATCAGGGTTGTGACATATGACTTTACTACAACAATTCATTAACAAGTAAAGTAATTGAGAAGAACTAACCACGTCATGTCCTAAAAATATTTTGATTTGCTCAGGGATTAAATCAGAGCACAAATAAGGAGCGGCAATCGAAAGATCGAGTTTTAAAATTGAATAAGTGGTTTG
Organism: Moraxella cuniculi DSM 21768; assembly: GCF_900156515.1. Classification (GTDB taxonomy): domain Bacteria; phylum Pseudomonadota; class Gammaproteobacteria; order Pseudomonadales; family Moraxellaceae; genus Moraxella; species Moraxella cuniculi. Next base: position 46,143 of record NZ_FTNU01000016.1, read on the forward strand.
CGTAGTAATATGTGTTAATGAAGGTGAGTTAGTTGCTGCAATATAATTTACAGATTCGAGTTTTAATGGAGATAGTTCCAATTCTTGTGTTGCACAAAAGGTGCAATTAACCTTTTGGTCGTTGGCATTGAACGGTAGGGATTGTAATACATCACCTCTTCGTATTTTATTAATTGCATTCAAGGCGTGATTTTGTGTGCTATCAAATTCAACAATGGCACAAGCGGGTTTTGGATTGAGTAATTGGGGATGAATTACTTCTAAAATATTAGAGACAAATCTTGGGTAACTAGCATCAATTTTTAAATTGGTTCTAGCATTTAAAAATGCAATCCCCTCCAACAGTCTTTCAATATAAGGGTCGGGCACATCAATGGAATTCATGCCTAGTCTTGACGCAATTTTAGGGTACTGTGTTGCAAAATAAACCCCTTCATCCCGTAAGTAGCTAAGCTCTCTATTGTAGTATTGTAAAAATTTTTCATTCATGATTGGGACTCCAATAATTCAAATGTACCTAGCTCAACATCCATACTGGTTTTTAAAAAAAGTTCTTCGGTATAGGGGGTGAGTTTTAAAATTCCTTGAATCTGTACAGCCAATAAACGATGAATATTCATTTCATTAAGTAAGATTTTTACTTTAATAGAGTTGGAGTCTAATCTAGGCTCAAAATTTTTAAGGCAATCAGCAATGGACTGCTCAAGCAAAGTCCAATCAATATCGGATAAATTACTCCCAGAAAAGGCGGGAATACCGAAATTTAATGTGGATAAAGATACTTGTCCATCGGCCAGATTATAATCAAGGTGGCTTTGGAAATTTGTGGTGTTTAATAAAAAAAGTATGTCTCTTAGAACAGAGTCTTTATACAGTTGAGTATTAAATTTATTTGTAGATAAAACATCCGATCGTTTTTTAGGTTCAAAATCTGTTAATCTATCAAGTAGTGAAGGCAATAAAAAGTCTTGTTTCTTTGACATAGAAGATGCACCTTAATTGATAGAAATAAAAACCTAATTTTAAAAAATTAGGTTTTTATTGAAAATAAATTGCAGATTATTATGCAGTTTTATTTTCTTTGATGTTGAAAGCCATTTGAACTTCGGCACCTTTTGTGCCTTTGTCGCTTTGTTCCCAGTATTGGTTTCTGACTTTTGCAGCCTGGAAAGAGTATTCAATAATTAGAGCCTCATTTTCGTTGGCACCAATAAATTTAACACCAGTAATCAAGACATCCTCTAGTGTGGTTCTTGAGTATTCAATCTGAGTACCACCAGCTTTACATACTGAAATCTCAACTTTTGCCAAATGTTGACCTGTGGCACAGTTTTTTAAGATGGTTGGAGCTGCTTTGTCGATTGCTGTGGTTACTTTTAAGTCATTAAAATTAACCTTTCCAGTACCGCCACCGCCACCAGTGTGCATGGAGCCTGGCTGTTCTGCTCCCCAACTAAAACTTTTTACATCGGTCCAGTTTTTGTGATTGGCGTCTCTAGATTCGCCGTTCACACCCTCAATTCGCATAAACATATCTAAGGCCATGACAAACTCCTATTGTATTGGCAAGGTTACACTTTTTTTGCTGAAGGTAGTTTTGACACAAGTCGCAAGGATACTGTCAAACCTTCAAGTTGATAATGGGGTTTTAAGAAGAATTTAGAGGTGTAATAACCAGGGTTGTCTTCCACTTCTTCTACAACCACCTCAGCAGAAGCCAGGGGCTTTCTAGCTTTTGTTTCTTGTGTTGAGTTGATAGGGTCGCCATCAACATAGTTCATAATCCAATCATTCAACCATGTCTCCATTTGTTCCCTATCCTTGAAAGAACCTACTTTATCGCGCACGATGCATTTAAGGTAGTGAGCAAATCTAGAGCAGGCAAACAGGTAGGGTAGTCTTGCTGATAATTTAGCATTGGCAGAAGCATCAGCATCATAGTACTCAGCGGGTTTGTGTAAAGATTGAGCACCAATAAATGCAGCCATATTAGAGTTCTTGCGGTGAACAAGAGGCATGAATCCTAGATTGGCAAGTTCGGCTTCACGTCGGTCACTAATGGCAATCTCTGTTGGGCATTTGGCATCCACGCCACCATCATCAGTTGGGAAGGTGTGATAGGGGAGGTTTTCAACCAAACCACCTGACTCTACGCCACGAATTGCGGTGCACCAACCATATTGTTTAAAAGAACGGTTAATATTAACAGCCATTGCATAGGCGGCATTACTCCATGTATACTTATTGTGGTTTGCACCAGCTGTGTCTTCTTCAAAATCAAACTCATCAACAGGATTTGTTTTTGCACCGTAAGGCAGTCTTGATAAAAAGCGTGGCATGACTAATCCAACATAACGAGAATCATCCGACTCTCGCAAACTTCTCCAAGAATCATATTCTGTGTTTTGGAATATCTTTGTTAGGTCTCTAGGGTTGGTAAGTTCTTGCCAGCTTTCCATTTGCATAAGTTCAGGTGAAGCACCTGCAATAAAAGGACAGTGTGATGCGGCAGCAATTTTTTGCACTCCTTGTAAGATCTCAATATCAGGAGCACTATGGTCGAAATAATAATCGCCAACCAAGCAACCGAAGGGCTCACCCCCAAATTGTCCATACTCTTCTTCGTAGATGCGTTTGAATAAAGGGCTTTGATCCCAGGCAACGCCCTTATATTTTTTGATGTTACGCGAAACCTCTTTTTTGCTAATCGGCATAAATTTAATTTTTAGCAAGTGGTCTGTTTCTGTGTTGGTCACTAAATGGTGTAATCCACGCCAAGAACCCTCAAGTGTTTGGAAGTCTTTATGATGGATAATGGTGTTGATTTGCTCCGACAACTTACGATCTATCTCAGCAATCATTGCTTCAATTGTTTGATAAGCGTCATTTGAAACAATCAAAGAATTCTTAAGAGCCTGTTCAGCTAATGTGGACACAGCTTGATTGACAGCAGATTTTGCTTCCTCTGTCTTGGGTCTAAATTCTTTTTGCAGTAATGATTCAAATTCGCTTGTTATGGCAACTTGTGTTGCTGTTTGATTCTCTTGAAGTAATGATTCTGACTTCATAATTGCTGGACCTTACATTACATTGTGTTTAAATTATTCTGTTTTTGTGTCATTACCATCACGGTCGTTGGTTTTTGCACCGGCAGCGAGAGATTTTAATAACTCACTGTCACCAAGAGCTTTGGCAATTAATTCCTCGGCACCAGCCTTGCCATCCATGTAGGAAAGCAGGTTTGAAAGCTGTTTTCTAGCTTCTAAAAGCTCTTTTAAGGGTTCAACCTGTTGGGCAATATTGGCGGGTGAGAAATCTTCCATTTTTTCAAACTCAAGCTCAACATTCAACTGACCATCATTTGTTAGGGTGTTTTCAACATGATAGGCAACGCGAGGTTTGATTGCTTTTAATCTGTCATCAAAATTGTCTACATTAATTTCTAAAAACTCTCTTTCGTTTAAATCGGCAACAGGTACATTGGATTTGCCTGCTAAATCAGACATGACACCCATGACAAAAGGAAGTTCAACCTTTGTTTCTGAGCCATACATCTCAACATCATACTCAATCTGAACTCTAGGAGCTCGATTTTGAGCGATGAACTTTTGACCTTTATGGCCTTTATATGAACTATTATGAGACATGATAAACCACCAGAATACAAAATTTTCACTAAATATTAGCGGTATTAAGAACGTTTGTCAATTATTTTTACGCTTGTTTTTATACAAATTGAATTGGTCAGCCTCATCCTAAACTTGACTCATAATAGTTGATATTTTTATGACTATAAATCAATAAACCACCATGATACCTCTTGCCCTTGGCTGATTTTTAATGATGGTATCTACGAGCTACGATCTGCAATAAATGATTGTATATTATCAACAAATATTTCCAAACTCTTCTTCCAAGTGATTTGGTTATTTTTTATAAAATATAAAGATATATTTTTATTTTCCATCAGTTCACAGCCATAACTATCCTCTATGGGGAGAACGCCATCATCACTTAATCCATAAAACATTATTGTAAATGTAAGAAGTGGATTATATATATGGCTTATAACCCAGTATTTTGAGACATCATGTTCATTACCATCTATCTCATTATCAATTTTAAAATTTTTCTTATAAAGCTCATTTCTAATATCACTAATGTGTTTATGCATCATGGGTTCCAAATTAAAATTTAGCAATTTATTGATAATTTTTTAGGTAGGGTTATGCCAATATTTTGCAAATATTTAGAGTTTACACCCTCCTGCATATGTGTATATATTCTAGTTTTTGATAAATTTGAAGAAGTAAATACAAACAAATCTTCTCCAACTTTGGTAATGTGAGCCAATTTGGTCATTTTATTATGTCTAAATTTGACTTTAATCTGACTACAATGTAGATGTTTTTCTGCAACTATCCTGTATTGGGTTGGATTAAGTCCATTACCATGCCTTCTTGCATGATCACCAAAAAGACCAAAAGAAATTTTCTTTTTCAATCCTAACGGATCCACCCACCCAATCGGATTCGGAGCATAAGCAAAGACATTATTACCGCCTAATAATCCTATTGGATCACGGCTAATAAACATCCCCACATCACTATCATAATAGCGAAATCTATTGTAATGCAATCCTGTTTCAATGTCTAGGCTTTGACCTTGAAAACGGATAGGCTGTAATTCGTGTTCTAGTATAGCACAATTATTTAAAGACTTCTCTTTATAATAACTTTGATAAGACCCACCCCAAGCATAATCATACCCAAGCCAAACAACTTTCCCATTTTCATCCGTCAATTCCTGCGGTGTTCCCAAATGGTTGTTATGGTAGTGATAGATTTTGAAGGTCTCTTGGGTTTTATCGCTTTCTATTGTGTTTCTAGCTTGAACAATCCTTGAAACAGGCTCAAAACTGTCTTGGTCATAGATGGTGGTAAAGATGTGCTTGTCTGTGTATTCTTGCAGTTGCCTGTTGCCTTCCCACAGCATTAAGGTGGTTTGATGCTGTGTCTTTTGGGTTTTGGACAAATGCAGTAAAGTGGTTGGATAACGAACTAACTGACCGTTTTGATTGAGTTTGTTTAATCTTTCAACCTTTGAGTTTTTGGCGATGCGTCGTCCAAAGGCATCGTAGTGGTATTGGGTGGTGGTTTTGGTGATGGTTAAGCCTGTGTCTTCAAGGGTGAGTGTTTTGGCTAGTTCATTATTGCTGTTGTAGCTAAATTCAATAGACTTACGATAACCAACCAATCCATTTTGGGATTGAGCGATTTGATTGCCTTGTTTGTCTATGGGTGTCTCTGTCTTGGTCTTGATATTGCCATGACTGTCATAGGTGTAGCTTATCTGTTTGTTTTGGCTGATGAGGCTTGTGGGTCTTTTGGTTTTGGGATGGATGCCAGTTAATGTGTGTCTTTGTTCTTGCTTATTCTGTGTGTTTTGTTGTGCTTGTGCGTTTGCATTGGGCAAAGGCACTCTGTTTGATGCAGGGTCAAACCCAAAGACTTCGGTATGTCCTGTGTGTGCTTGGTGGTCAGTGAGTTTATGCTCTGTCAAACGCCCCACTTTGTCATAGATGTATTGATGGGTGCGGTTAAACCTTTGTGCTTGGTTTGGGTGAGCTTGACCCATTGGAACATTTCTTGTTTGTTGTCCAAGCCTTGTACTGGTATTTAACTGTGTCAGCTGTCCTTTTTTATCATAGCGATAAAAGGCTTGTTTGATGATGTGGTTTGGGCTACTGGTGTGAGATTGGGTCAGTCTTCCCATCACATCATAGTCAAAGGCGGTGTGGTGGGTTTGACTGTGTTGTCTTAACACTTCTTGGTGTAGGCTGTCTTTTTGGCTGTGGCGAAGTTCGTGAATGTTGCCTTGATTGTCTGTTAGGCTTTGGTTATACAGATGTCCTGAGCCATAGTATAGGTTGTTTAGGGTGGTGCCATCAGGTAGGGTGGTACTGATGCGATTGCCCAGCTCGTCATAGCTGTGAGTTAGGGTTTGGCTGATGATGTGTTCGGTGGTTTGCTTGTGATGTCTGGTTAGGGTCTCACAGATGAGATTGCCTGCTTTGTCGTAGTCTAAGATGGTGGTGGCTTTGTGGCAGATGAAATAATCAATCTGACAGACTACATTTGTCTGTCAGCTCTCTCGCTTTATTGTAGTAAACGAATTAATCAAAAATTGGGCTAGATATTTGTACTCTTAATATTTCATTCTTAAAGGTGCTAAACAAAACATGCATACTAAAATCATCAAAATCCCACACAGCATAGCCATCATTGACGTCAACATCTATTTCTCTGGGTTCTTGATTGATTTTATTTAATAAAACTTTTGGACTGTCATCAAAGCGAATATCAAAAGGGAGCAATCCCTGCCAACCCACCGAATCCATTTCACGATTGGCATAAAAGCTAATGCCTTGCAATAATGGCTCGCCTGTTTGGTTGGCGATGTGTAGTTTTAGACCATAGCTTTCGGTCAAGTCTATTTCATCATCTTCATTAGCTTCTGTGAGTGCATCATCATCCAAATGCCCCTGCCATAGATTGATAAAATCAGGATTGGTAATGGGTTGATATAGATGTTTGGCAAGTGTGATAAAATCTGGCGGTGCGATGTCTTTTGGGGTGGGTAATGGCGGGTTCTTAAGATGAAATACAATACGCTCTACCAATTGTGTCTCTTCATTGTAATTCATGGTGAGTAGATAATCATCAAATTCCCAAACATCGCTTAGGGCGGATTGTCTGCGAAAGCCTATGGATGTTTGCATTTTGGCTAATACTGCGGTTCTGTCATCTTGCCAAGTGATTTTATTGGGCAACTCGCCAACATAAGGGGCGACATCATCAAAACCACAATAAAAATACACCTGTGCCAGTATCGCCCCTTCTGAATACCACGCATAATAAGGCTTGCCTTCGTGATAGGCTCTGTCGACAAACCCAATCTCCACCCCTTTTCTTCGTACCAATACCCAATCATAGACATCTCGCTCATCTTCATCGTCAAAATCAGGCTTGCCATAAGTTGCTAGGGTGTTTTCTAGCAACTCTATGACGGTGCGGTCTTCGCTATCACGACCCAAATGGTCTAATAGCAAAGGATAGAGTGAGATGGGATTGGTTGGGGTGGTCATTGTTGTTTTTCCTTTTTAGTTGTCATTAAAAGTTTGAGATGATGTATTGGCTTATGAGTATTATGTCTTTTTGGTTTTTTTGAAAATGCCAATCACTTCTGGGTCGTGTTCAGAGCGACCTAAAATATTAACAAGTTTTTGAAAGATTTCGGTGTGGTTCATATTTTTATATCCAGTTTTTTTAAATCAAAATCAAAAATTAGCCTGTATGCAATTTCATTAACAAGCCCCCATTCATCAAAACTCAAAAGAATAACGATATTATCCTTAAGCCAAAAAAATTTTCTCAAAAATTTTCTCTCATCAAAATAATCTCCTAAAATTTCTTTTGCCCTATCTAATGAAATCCCAAAAGAAACTCCAAAAGGAAAAATGATGGGTTCTGTGGCTGTTGTTCTTTGAATATGTGAAATGCCAGAAAAAACCAATTCTTTTTCATTTAGTTTATCCCTATTTTCAAGCATAGGTAAGGCTTCTTGAAGTTTTACACCTAAATGCAATTTAGGGTCATTTAACTCTATTAAATACCCATCTTCCGAGCGTTTTGGTCTTTTTAGGGGAAATTTTACCCCTAATTGTGTAAACATTTCTATCACTTCTGGATCATTTTCAGAGCGACCAAGTAGAGATACAAGTGAATCAAAAATACTGTTCATACAAAGTTACCTTTTCTGCTTGCTGAAAGTTTCTAAAATATTTTCCAACATTCTATCATAATCTGCGTTAGTTTTCTTAAGTATTTTGTTGGTTTCTGTCCTGTATTTTTTAGCACAGCCTTTGTCGTATTTACCAATCTTATCTCTCATTGCTTTGATGTCTCGCTGAGCTGCTCCTGCTAAATCATTGGCATCTTTTTGGATTAGGTTCTTATTTTTATTACCGTAAGTCGGACTTGCATCTTTGTGGGCTTGCTTGGGGATGGCGATTGTCCAACCTGCATCATCAATAGCTTTAGCTTCTTCTTTAGTTAACTCATCACCCTTTAATTCCGCTGCACGCTTTTTAAGTGCCGCTTTAGACGGTATATGGTCTCTGTCATATTTATTATCACCTGTTGATTTTTTTAAATCTTTGTAAGTACCAGATTGACCGCATTTTAACTTGGGTTTGGGCTTAACCGTACTATCTTTCTGCGTCTTCTTTTGGGGTTTCTTGTTATTACTAGTCTTTGCAGGTTTTGGTTTTTTGTTATTTAACTTTTGTTTATTTAGCTCTTCTTTAGCTTCATTTAAGACCTTTTGAAGCTTGTTAGCAATGGTTTTGTTGGGGATTTTTTTGATGACTGTTGCTTGTAGGCGATTGATAACCCCCAAGTATTTATCAATGTCTTTGATGACCTTCGCCCCCTTGCCAGCATCACCAATAATAGGAATGGCACTAAATAAGTCAAACAAGGCTCCCGCAAAATCCCCACGGATAGCAGAGATTGCAGCATTAACTAAATCAGCACCAATGCCCAAGCCTGGTAAGAAACCCAATAAACCAATCAATGCTTGTAAGTCATCCAGTTCCTGCTTGGTTAAAGCTGGATTGGCTTTTTTGGCAGATTTATTGGTGGGTTTGGTTTGCCCAACCGCTTTACCGGTTGTATTACCTTTCTTTCTAGGTGCTATCCCCATATATCTCACCCATTCATCCGGAATTTATCGTTGTGTCGGATGACATATTTGCCATTTGCTTTGACAGTTTTGCTGTGAGTCTTGGGGTAGCATTTACCACCCACCGTACCACTTTTGATACCTTTACCAACCCCTGCTTGGTCACCTAGGGTTTTGATTGCATAGCTTTTGTCATAAACAACCACCGAATGACCATTGGCTTTGACGCTTTTGATAACTTTGGCACTGTCGGTTAATTTAGCAATCACAGGATAGGGTACAGGTATCATGCTGCTGCCTATGGGTGTCTTACAGACATCGGGCAGGTTAGAGATAATAAGCCAACCTTGTTGTTTTCTTGCGACAACTTCACGACTCATCGGACTCTCCTTGAAATTTAATCAGAGGCGATTCTGGATCAACCTCAAAACGCAACTGAATTTCACTTGATTCAAAGGATTTAAGCATAGCAGTTCGCCATACTATTTTCAAAGACATTTTGTTATTGTCAAAGACAATGGTGTCTACCTGCATTGGTATTGGCACTCTGATGCCAAGCATTGAAATCAATACAAACGCTCTATGGCGAGGTAGTATAATGGCTTCAAGACCTGCATTAGGGCTTAGGTTGTTTATTAGTAGATAATGGGGGATCTGTAGATCTGGGAAGTCAATTTGTTGGTCTTCTGGGGCACCATTATAGTAATTGAAATCAAAGTCTTCAGGGTAGAATGGGTGGATATTGTTGAGCCAATGCTCATCATAAGTGCCTGCTTTGGCGATTCTTGGAGACCAAGAGCGATGAACAAAACCAAAGCCGGTTGCTGCATTAGGATAGGCAAGCTGTGCCATTTCTTTGGCGGTCATAGAGCCAGATTGTTTTGTGATTGATGGCTCAATAAGTGATGCACCCCGAGATAAGATTTGAGGCATAGCTATGCGATTTGGTATAGGCTGTTCATATTGTTTTAGTTTGTCAAAATAATCAAAACAAAGCCAGCCTATGCCAATCGGGTTCTTGTAGCAGACTTCATTGTAGACGGTATCACCCTGATGGGTAATTAAATTTTGTCCACCAAGAGCATATTCGTATCTTAATGATATTTTGGATAGGGTTTTGGGTTGGGTTGGCTTATAAAAATAAGTAAAATTATTTAAGCTGATACTGCCGACATCTTTATTTAAGGTCCAATCACATTCGCCAAAGATGCTAATACCTTTGTGTGCTAGTTTTTTCAATTGATTATTGTCATCTAAACGATACAAAGAAAATGAGGCATCAAAATGGAGTGTAGGAGACTTGTGATAAGCGTAGCCTTGTATAATGATATCACACTTGGGTTTGTATGGAGATAAATCGCTCTCATTTAATACGCTTGTCAACAAAGTCTCGCCATAGAACTCATCGGTTAAGGTTAAGGGTATGGGCTCTACATCATTCACAGCACAACCATAGAATTGCTCAATAATGTGGTTGTCTTTACTTAATATGTGGGTTTCAATATTTTTGTCTATTTTATGCAGAAAATATTCAGCACAACAAACAACAACATCATACTCCTGCTGCTTGACATCATAGCCAGCATAACACAAAGCATCAAATGGTGTATGATTAATAAACTTTGCCATATCAATTTAAGTCAATCTCCTTACCATTAATCTGAACAGGACCTGAGGCGTCAAATAAGAATTCGGTGCCAATAATCGTAACCTTGCCTGAACTGTCCATTCTAAGGGTGCTTTTCCCTGTTTTTAATTCAATGATTTTACCTGCTTTCAAAATAATTTGCTTACCTGCACTGGCATCTATGGTTTGTCCTACAGTTGTTTTTTGCACAACAGCGACATTAACAATCTGGGAAATGCCGACATTTAGAGCATACACTGCACCAATATTTTGAACATGCCCCAAACCAATGCTTTGCATAGAAGCCAGTTTGATGGTTTCGTTTTGCATGCCGTTAATAGTGATATTTTGGTTTTTCTTAACTGACAGATTGCGATTTTTGTTTACATCAAGCCTCTGATCACCCCGTACCTCAATCTTCTCATCCCCCTCCACCGTCTCCGTGCGATTGCCACCAATGCTGATGGTTTCATCCAAGTCCACTCGCTCTTTGCGGTTTTGATGGATGG
>NZ_FTNU01000003.1 GCF_900156515.1 Moraxella cuniculi DSM 21768
GATAATAAATAAATGATTTATTTTTTAATTTATTTAAGTATCTTGTATTGACAAAAATCCACACAAGTTGTTCTTTAGTTTGGATTTTAAATAGTGTATAATACATCGTCTGTATTATTAATCAAGGCTGACTATTTTATCACAGGATTTTGTGTTGTCAAGACCTTTTTAATTTTTATTTCGACATTACGATTAAATTGTGTAACGCTGAAAACGAAATCTATTATAGCAGAAAAAAATTACCCGTCAATAACAAAATTCACAAATAATGTAAAAAATTATTCAACTTATTGATTTTTATATAAAAAATAAATCATGGTTTGATTTTAGTTCCATGATGATGGTCATAAATCACCAAACCAAGGTAGATTAATACGGCGGCCAAACTCAATAGCAAAAACCAAGCCATACCAAAATAAGCAGGTTGCTGCGTGATAAAAACGAAGCCAAAACTAACAACCATCATAATATAAGCCAATTTGCTTAATAATTGTGGCTTTGCTATGTGGAATTTTTTGGAATGTCGTTTGCTTATCATCATTAGTGCCAGCAAAGCCCAAAAATTTGCCATAAATATAACAAGATAAATCAGCCAATCACTCATAGCTGCTCCATTGCTGACCGTTTCTTTGGGCGTGTTGGTGGCTGATATTGCCAGATTTTGTGAGCGATATAACAAAACAACAAAGCAAATAGCACAAATAAAATATCTGCAATCACAAATAGCCAATCTTTGTTTATCCAGCTATCAACAAAACCCCTATCGGTCATCACCATGCTGACTACAGGCAGTAATAACAAAGCCAAAGCTGTGGCATAGCCCAAGAATGCCCATGCTAATTTTTTGGGCAAAATAAACGCCAACACCAAAGCGGCAGCCCATGTTATAAAAAATATCAAAATTTCGGCATTATCCCTGCCCAGATACTGGCTTGGTAAAATACGATTTGCCCACAAAAATACCACTGTTGCCAAGGGTAAGCCCATGATGGTTGCGATATTTAGTCCATCAACCAGCACAAAACCAAAACCTGCCTGCTGATGAGCTTTTAATTTTTCTTTTCTTTTTATTGTCCACAAAACAAGACCTGTGGCAATCATGCCAACGCCCAACGCCCCAAGTATAAATAAGATAACACGCAGCCAATAATCAGCAACCTTACCTTCATGCAAGCCAACCAATGCTGTCTGTGCCAGCACGCCAGATGGAATGGGTGGCGTCTGGCGAATCAAGGCAGACTGCTGATTATAAACATAAAAAGGACGAATGACTGAAAACTGCTTATCCACATCAGCTTCGATGGCAACAGTCATGTCGCTGGTATTGGGATAATTAATGCTGATTCTGGCAATTGCATAATCTGACTGGATTTTCCACGATTTTTTACTTTTGTCAATCAACTGATAAATATCAGGTGGCGGGCTAGGCTTGACACCCTCGCTGGGTTTTGCCCACCAATCAAACGCCAAAAATGGTGCTCTGGCATCACCAGATACGCCTGCAACTTTTTCTGAAAATGGCAAATACATACCAACCAGTGTAATAATCCCCGTAAAGGTGATAAAAAAATGAAACGGCAAAGGCAGAACCGACAAAGCATTGTGTGCATCAAGCCAAGAACGCTGACCTTTTTTGGCTCGAAAAGTGAAAAAATCAGCAAAAAACTTTTTGTGTATCACAACCCCTGTGATGATGGCAATCAGCATCATCATGGAGGCAAATCCCACCAAATATCTGGCATAACGAACAGGCATATAATGCAAATCAAAATGCAAACGGTAAAAAAATTCACCGCCCTGACTGTAATTGTCGGCACTGACAAACCTGCCGTCTTGACTGGCGACAAGTTGCAGCACATTGTTGCGATCATTGCTTGGTTGCACTCTGATTGTCAGCGGCGATCTGTCATCACCAGAATCAATAAACATCTGCTTGGCATCAGGATAGTTACGCACGGCATACTCGGCAGCGGCGGCCAATTGCCAATCCTGACTTTTGCCAATTTGCTGGTAAATGTGCGGCATTGACCAGATATTGATTTCATCTTTAAAATAACTTAAAGTCCCCATAAAAAATATCAAAAATAACAGCCAGCCCAAAATAAGCCCTGTCCATGTATGCACAGGGGCGAGAATCTGGCGAAAATTTGCCTTTTTGACAGCTTGTTTTGTCTTAGTATTCATCATAAATCCCACTCAAATCAAGCAAAAGCAGCAATGCTAAAGAAAATTGGGTATCATAAGCCAGCACAGCAAAAATAGCACAAAAATCATGGTCAAAATCATAAGCCACGCTTGGAACAAAGACCTAATCAAAAAAACCCAAAGCACAATCAAACAAGCAACCACAACAGCAATAATTCTCCCCCAAGTAATCGCAGATATCGTGGATATCGGTAACGCCAGTGGCAACAAAGCAATCAAACTTGCAATAATATAAGAGCCAACAATTGCAAGCAAGATACGGCTGGCAACTTTTAGATTTGTCCAGATTTTTTCACGCATAAACACGAGCATGACGGTCTACTCTGATGGGTTATTTATTGATTGATTTTGTTACATTATAATAAGTATTATTATCAAAATCAATTGATTATTATTTGATATATTAACTCATTTGATAATTATTATCATAATAAAAATGTGCTTTTATTCCATTTAAACAATTTTCCTTTATGGCTATAAAATTGGCACTGCAAATATTTGAGCAAAAACCGTGCGGAGTTACTTGATTGTTAGTAAAATAAAAACAGCTTTTTAATTTCTTAAAAAGCTGTGATTAATATTAATACAATGTATTTTTCGTTAAGATTTATAAAAAGTCGTTACCAGCCCTGATAACACATAGGCAACGCCAATCGCCAATAGCCCAACTGGCACATCATAAAGCACGATGCCAAAGAGCAATACAGCAAGCAATAACACCACAAATGGTACTTTTTGCTTATCAAATTCCTTAAAGGAATAGTATCTGATATTACTCACCATCAACAGACCGCAGGCAATCACCCAGCTGGCAAAAAACCAAGTGAGTGCATCGGCATGATGGTCGGCTTGCACATATTTTAACGACACCAACACCGCACAGGTCAAAAGCAAGGCAGCAAGCGGGCTGGCAAGTCCAATGAAGTATTTTTTGTCCACCGTGCCAATCTGCACATTAAAGCGTGCCAAGCGAAATGCTGCACACGCCACATAAACAAAAGCACACGCCACGCCAAACCGCCCCAAAGGCTGCAAAGCAAAACTATAAACCAGCATGGCTGGAGCCAGCCCGAATGCCACGCAGTCCGCCAAAGAGTCATACTGCTCGCCAAAGGGGCTTTGGGCGTTGAGCAAGCGTGCGGCACGGCCGTCCATACCGTCCAAAAATGCCGAAGCAAAAATCGCCAACGCTGCCCGATAAAACTCCCCATTGGCACTTAGGATAATCGAATAAAAACCTGCAAACAACGACAAGGTGGTGATAAGATTTGGAATCAAATACACCCCTTTGGTCAAGGTTGGTTTATCACCAGCAGGCTCAATCACCTCAAAGGTAATGCCGTCATGCTCTGGTGGGTTTTTTTGACTGTTTATGTGTTGGCGATCTGACATGATTTGCCTTTTTACTTTCAATAATCACAAAGCGGCAACTGCCGAAAAATAACAAGTCTGTGGCAAAAGCACTTCATCAAATTGCATACTGCATTTTGCTTTGTTGGCTGCATTACCCAAACAGCTGATGAATTTTGCCAAAAATTGTATAAATAATAACCAATTAATGCTTGCCAAGCTATTCGCCAACCAACCATTGAACCACTGCCATCTGCTCAATGGGCATTGCTGGAGCGTTGTCTGGCTGCAAAATCGGTGCCAAATACTGCAAAATCTCTTGGGCGTGTATATCAAACTGCCAAGGCGGATTGATAATGTGCAGTCCTGTGCCATTTAGCCCAACTGCGACATCATTGGGGTATAAATTCAACTCACAAATCAGCTGTTTTTTGATGCCTGTGCGTTTCATTTTTTTATAAAATAGCGTTACCGCTTCCAGATTTTTGATTGGATACCAAAGTACAAAAGTTCCTGTGGCAAACTTTTTGTGGCTGGCAACCAACAAATCCACCAAGCGACCAAAATCCTTATGCTCTTGCTCAAACGGCGGATCAAGCAAGACAATGCCTCGCTTTTCTTTGGGTGGCAAGACCGCAGGCACGCCCTCAAAAGCATCACGATGGTGGATACCGATTGGCAATTGGTACAACTGGTAATTAAGAGCATCGTACTCGTCTGCCACCGCCTCAAAGGCTTCGGCACGCACAGGAGCGTGTTCGCTGTGATTGCTGGCATGATTGGCAATCCACCACGGCGAACCGGGGTAAACATGCTTATCATAAATCTTGCGAGCGTGTGCCAAATCCATCAAATATTGACGCACCGCCTTTGGTGGGTTATCAGCACTTGCCCGCTCCAATGCTTTGATGCCCAGCTGTGCCTCGCCTGTCTTGGTCGCCTCAAGTGCCTCAAGCGAATACAATCCACGACCACCATAAGCATCAAGCACATAAAATGGCTTGCCTTTGGTGGAGAATTGAGCAAGCAACTGCAATAACAAAATATGCTTGGCAATATCAGCAAAGTTGCCAGCGTGGTAGGCGTGTTTATAGTTCATGATTTAACTGCTTAAAATAAATGCTATACTATCACAGATACGCTGGTTGTACAATTGACACGGTCAAATTAAAACGCATGGTCGTCAAGGATTAATATTGATTGGTTGATTATTATTTGTCATTACTATTAGCAATATCAAAAATCAACCAAATGATTTATAATAATGCCAGAGGTTAAGCGATAAGATTCTTGCTGTCTCTACGATATTTTTATGATGGCTTGGTGGTGGCAGTGCAGAATATAGCCATCACTTATTATCTGTTACTAATTTTTAACCAATAATTAATCCGTAATTACAACCAAACCCAAGATGATAATCACAAAGGAGCAATATGCCAGCATTTGATGTCAATTGGCAAAGCCTAATCGAGCCAAAACTTGACGACTTTATCAGCACAGGTGTTATGGTGCTTGATGAGGTATTTGACGAGGCTGATTTGGGCAAGTTGCAGGCAGAAAGTGGCTTTGTTGAGTATCGCGAGGCAACCTTGACACACGGTGAACGGCAGGCAAATATCCGTGGCGATAGCATTCGCTGGATTGATGACAACTGCCCTTTTGGCACGGCATATCTTGAATCAATCAATCAGCTGGGGCGATACTTTAACCAGACGCTCTATACAGGCATTCGCCGCAGCGAGGCTCATTATGCCTGCTATCCTGCTGGATTTGGTTATCAGTGGCATACCGACAATCCCAAAGGTCGTGATGAGCGAGTGATTTCGGCAGTTTTTTATCTAAATGACAATTGGCAGGCTTGTGATGGCGGTGCGATTTGTGTGATTGATAAGCAAGACAATACAGCCCAGCTGCTGCCACAACGCAATCGCCTAGTGCTGTTTGATAGCAATCTGTTGCACCAAGTCGCCATCACGCACCGCAGACGGTTTTCGATTGCAACTTGGTTGCGGCGTGATGAGCTGATTTGCTAATGTCCCACCAATTCACCACAACAGGTATCTGAATATGAAGCACGCCCTACTTGCCACCACCATCACCCTGATGCTGTTTGGTTGCACGCCTACCAAGATTGAATCTACCGACCAAACCACGAGCCAAGCCAGCACACAGCAGACCATCACGCTATCAAACCTAAGCGATGAAACAAGTCGCAAACAAATGCGTGATACGCTGGTGCAATACCTAGACCCAAGTTCGGTTGATACTGTCATGGCATGGATCCAAGACTATAACACCACCATCGAAAACACCAGCCTGACAGATGGCTTTGTCAATAGCGAGCAGCCTAACTATGATGTGGTGCAGATTGACAAGCTCTGGCAAGCAAAAAAGGGCTGGTTTATCGGCACCAACTGCCGCCTGAATACTTTTATGCTGCTAAAAAATACCATCAAAATCGGCACCAACACGCCAGCAGATGATCGCTTACTGTTCTTGGATCGTGAGGCTGTTGAGACTGGCAAGCTATTAAATGCCCAAGAATTACAACAGTTCAATCAACTATTTGCACGCGTGGCAACCGATGCCACCACCGATGTAACAGTACACGCCAAAAAAATGCAGGCACAATTTGCCAATATTCGCCTTGATGACACTGCCACCATGCTATCGGTAGTCATGCATGACAATCTGGACGGTGATTATCTATTTATCGGTCATGTTGGTGTCTTGGTGCCTGCCAAAACTGGCTATCTATTCCTTGAAAAACTCTCATTTCAAGAGCCCTATCAAGCGATACAGTTCGCCAGCAAAGACGCAGCCTATGACTATCTATTAAATAAATACGCCATCGATTATAATCAGCCCACCGCCCAGCCATTTATCATGGAAAATGACAAGCTGGTCAGATGGGTAAAAGACAGCACCTAGTCCGCCAGCTGTGCGACAACCAAGCCAATCAGCCTGCTGTATGAATCGTCAGCCTGTGGCGTGGCAATTGGTTACTTGGATTATTTATCAAAAATTTGTAAGAATTTATTGAGAGTTTTTATGACACCAACTTTACAATTAAGCATTGATTTGCTTCGTCTGCCGTCCATTACCCCTGATAACTCCAACTGCCTACAGCTGATTGCTGATTATTTGGACAAATTGGGTTTTGAATGCGAATTTATGCACTTTGGCGACCCAAGCGACACAGGCAAAAACGCACAGGTTAATAACCTATACGCCAAAAAAAGAGGAAGCAACCCCACCGCACCGCACCTATGCTTTGCAGGGCATACCGATGTCGTGCCTGTGGGAGATGAGAGCCTTTGGACTTATCCGCCCTTTTCGGCAACGATAGCAGATGGCAAGCTCTGGGGGCGTGGTGCCGCCGATATGAAAACCGCCATTGCCTGCTTTGTCGTGGCGTGCGAGCAGTTCATCGCCAAAAACCCCAATCACAAAGGGGATATTTCGCTGCTCATCACCGCTGACGAAGAAGGTGTGGCGATTAATGGCACACATAAGGTCGTACAAGCATTGGCACAGCGTGGCGAGCAAATGAATTATTGCTTGGTTGGCGAGCCATCAAGCACCAACACACTGGGCGATGTCATTAAAAATGGTCGCCGAGGCTCACTAAATGCCAAACTCACCGTTACTGGCAAACAAGGTCATATCGCCTATCCGCATTTGGCAATCAATCCCATGCACGCACTGGCACCTGCATTGGCAGAACTTGTGGCAACAGCATGGGATACGGGCAATGAATATTTCCCTGCCACCAGTATGCAAATCTCCAACATAAACAGCGGCACAGGTGCAACCAATGTCATCGCCCAAGATGCACAAGTCCTGTTTAACTTCCGCTATTGCACCGAAAATACCGCCGACAGCCTCAAGGCAAAGACCCATGAGATTTTTGACAAGCATTTCAATAACAGCAAAGCAAGCTATCAGATTGACTGGAGCCTCTCTGGTGAGCCATTTTTGACCAAAAAAGGTCAATTTGTCGATGCAGTGGTCTCCGCCATCAAGCAAGTAACAGGCACAACCGCCCAACTGTCCACTTCAGGTGGCACTTCTGATGGTCGTTTCATCGCCCCCATCATGAATGCCGAAGTGGTAGAACTGGGTGTAAAAAATGCCACCATTCATCAGATTGATGAATGTGTTGCGATTGATGATTTGGAAAATCTCACCAAAATTTATGAACAAATCCTAAGCCAGCTCATCGCCTGACAGGTTTGGTAAAGTAAAGCGGCACACCCTGCTTTTGTTCTTTTTATGCCTTGACAAGCAAGCACCGCTTCAATCAGCTCAAGCCACACCAAATAAAAACACCCTGAAAGCAGGGTGTTTTGTTTTCTCTAGGTTTGGCAGATTATTTATAACCTGCTTTTTTCATCAACATGATGGCTTTTTGTTGGTTTTTGCCAGCCACCGAGACATTGATAAAATCTTGCTTGAATGCACCCCAGCGAGCGACCGATGGAGCTGAGCCTACGCGTGGGCTTGCTGGATATTCAAAGTTGCGATCAGCATATAGGCGTTGGGCTTCGGCACTTGATAGCCACTCAATGAACTTTTGTGCCTCGACTGGATTGTCGCTATATTTTACCACGCCAGCACCAGAGACATTCACATGGGTGCCTTTGCCTTGTTGGTCAGGGAAGAAAATTTTGACCGTGTTTGCCAGTGCAGGTTTTTTGTCCAACAGGCGACCATAATAATAAGTGTTGGCAATGCCGACATCACAGCGACCAGCCTCAACCGCCTCAATCACCCCTGAGTCGTTAGCAATCGGTGCAGTTGCCAAATTATCCACCCAGCCTTTTAGGATTTTTTCGGTAGCGGCTTGACCGTTATTGGCAATCATTGTTGCTACCAGCGATTGGCTGTAGATATTGCTAGAGGTACGCAGACACAGTTTGCCTTTCCATTTTGGGCTGGCAAGGTCAGCATAGGTAGAAAGCTGGCTGGCATTGACTGTTTTTGGATTATAAAAAATCGTTCTTGCACGCACAGACAGACCAAACCATTGATTATTCGGGTCTCGTAGGTGCGATGGAATATTGGCTTTTAGCACGCTTGAGTTGATTGGGCGTAGCACGCCTGCTTGAGCTGCTTGCCACAGATTGCCACCATCAACGGTAATTAGCACATCGGCTTTGGTGTTTTTGCCTTCTGCTTTTAGTCTTTCGACCAGCGGCCCTGCTTTGTCGCTAACAACCGTTACTTTTACGCCTGTTTTGTTTTGATAGGCATCAACGATTGGCTTTAGCAATTCGTCAATGCGTGCCGAATAAACCACGATTTCGTTGGCAAATGCTGGCGTTGCCACCGCCAAAGCCAGTGATGCGGCAAATAACTTTTTCATAATCAATCCTTTTGTTGGTGAAAATTTGCAATTTTGTCATCATATCCACAAATGTGCGATATATTTCACAAAGATTGCATCATATTTGCAAGTTTTATAAAAATCCTGCCAATCTTGTGCTATTATAATAAAACAATTTTCAAATGAAAACAAGAATAATTGTCATTCAATCTTGATTGTTATACAAATTGCGTATTTGTATATTTTTGGTTATCATTTTATCAAGAATATCCAATCAAATGATGATGGCTTGTTGCCAAGGATTTTGCTGCATTTGTTAATCTTAATAAATAGCCAGCCAAGTCAATAAAGATAGCTTGCTGTTTATGATGGAAAATTAATCAAACTTATCATTTGGATTATGATGAATTTATCCTTATTTTTTGCTCGTATTTGGCTGATACTGTGTGCCTTGCTCGTTATCATTCCGCTTGCGGTGATTGCCGCTGCCTTGGGTGATTTTGATGCCGAGATTTGGCAATTTTTGTTGGAATATGAGCTGCCATTATTGCTAAAAAACACTCTGCTGCTGGTTGTTGGCGTGGGCATTGGCACGGCAATCTTGGGCACAACAGCTGCATGGCTTACGGCGATGACGCAATTTCCGCTTAGGCGATTTTTTGGCTGGGCAATGATGCTGCCATTGGCGGTGCCAGCTTATGTGCTTGCCTTTGTGCAACTTGGGATTTTTGATTATACAGGGCCGATTAGCAGCTACCTGCGTGCGGTTTGGGGCTTACAAAACGGACTTCCTGATGTCAGAAATGGTCTGGGATTGACGGTGGTGATGAGCTTGACGCTCTACCCTTATGTGTATCTGCTTGCCAAAAACGCCTTTGACAGCATGGGCAATCGTGCCTTAGAGGCAGGTGCGTCCTTGGGGCTGGGTTCTGCACAAGCCTTTGTCAAACTTGCCCTGCCAATGGCTCGCCCATGGATTGCAGGGGGTGTAATGCTGGCACTGATGGAGGTTTTGGCGGATTTTGGTGCGGTGAGTGTCTTTGGTTACGATACCTTTACCACGGCAATTTATCAGGCATGGTTTGGCTTTTTTTCTATTGACACTGCCAAGCAGCTGGCAAGCCTATTGATTGCCTTGGTGTTTATTTTTTTGGTGATGGAGCAATTAAGTCGTGGACGCCGCCGATTTGAGACGGCAGGACAGGCGAATTCCCATCGCCGTATCATATTGACAGGCAACAAAAAATGGCTCGCCAGTGCCTACTGTGGTGGTATTTTGCTGCTTGCCTTTGTCCTGCCTTTGGTGCAATTGACTATATGGGCGGTACAAAGCTGGCAAGAAGTGGTGGCAGCTGAGATATTTGCACAAATATGGCACTCGGTCAGTATTAGCCTGCTGACGGCAATCGCTGTTGCCATCATGGCATTGCTACTGTCAATCGCTGGACGCTCTGATGGCAGCCGCTTTGGTGTCATCGCCACAAAAATTTCAACACTTGGCTACACAATCCCCGGTGCGGTGCTGGCAGTTGGCGTATTTTTGCCTGTGGCGTGGCTTGATAATTGGCTCATCGACACTGTGCCTGCATTTGCCGAGAGCAATGCTATTTTTAAAGGTACAATTGCCGTGATGGTTGTTGCGTTGCTGATTCGTTTTTTGGCACTGGGCGTACAGTCAATTGACGCTGGCATGAAACGCATTAAGCACAGCCACATTGAAGCAGCTGCCTCACTGGGTGCCAAACCCATCCAAACCATCTGGCGGATATATCTGCCGCTGCTTAAAGGGTCGCTGGGCGTGGCACTGCTGATGGTGTTTGTTGATACCATGAAAGAGATGCCAATTACCTTAATGATGCGTCCATTTGACTGGGATACGCTGGCGGTGCGGATTTTTGCCTTTACCAGCGAAGGCTTGTATGACAAGGCTGCTCTGCCTGCACTGGCGATTGTACTGACAGGGCTGATTCCTGTGATACTATTTAGCAAAATTGGGCAAAAATAGCCAGCATACTTGATTTGACCTATGTCAATTAGAGTAAAACCCGCCCAGTTAAATGTGTATTATATTTAAAAAATATTAATTATTTAGCAAAACTTGAGAACAACCATGCTGCGTATTGATAATTTATCCATCAGCTTTGATAACAAGCCCATCTTGAATAATGTCAGTCTGCAATTACAAACTGGCGAAATCGCTTGTTTGCTCGGCAGGTCGGGCTGTGGCAAAACCACCCTGTTGCGTTGTATTGCAGGTTTTGAGAAGCCAGACAGTGGCAGCATCAGCATTCGTGGTGCAACTTTGTTTGATAAAAATACGCACACGCCTGCCCACAAGCGACAGATTGGCATGGTGTTTCAGGACTATGCTCTGTTTCCGCATTTGACTGTCGCGGATAATATCGCCTTTGGGCTAAAACTTGACAAAACCGCCACCAATCACCGCATTGACGAAATGCTGGAGCTTGTCAATATGCGTGAATATCGGCACAGCTATCCGCACGAATTATCAGGCGGTCAGCAGCAGCGTGTGGCACTGGTGCGAGCCTTGGCGTGTTCACCGAGTTTGATTTTGCTTGATGAGCCATTTTCCAATCTTGATGTTGAGCTGCGTGCCAGCCTGTCAAAAGAAGTGCGTCAGTTGCTCAAATCTCAGCAAGTCTGTGCCATCATGGTAACGCATGACCAAGCCGAGGCATTTGCCATGGCGGACAAGGTCGGTGTCATCAGCCAAGGCGTGCTACAACAATGGGATACCCCAGATGCTCTGTATCACACGCCTGCCAATCAAGCGGTGGCACAGTTTATTGGTGAAGGTGTGCTGATTGATATCCATCAGCTTGCAGCCCTGCCGCTTAATGAGCATCTAAAAGCAGCCCTCAATCCTGCCGTCAATACAGTGCTGGTTCGTCCACATGATGTCAGCCCAGCTAATACTGATGACAACCATACCATCAGCGGCACCATCTTGGACAAAGATTTTCGTGGTGGTTATTGGTTATACACACTCGGCACCCAGACAGGGCAGACGCTGCTGATGCAACTGTCATTGGCAGAGTCGCAATATGCACTTGGTGATACGCTGATGGTATCAATCAATAGATTCTGCACACTGTCGTAATTACCAAGACTGTCTCCATGTCGGGTCTCGCTCGCGTGAACTGCATGATGTCATGCCACCTGCGGTACGGCAGCTGGATATTGTAAAATTGCTAGATACTTGCTCTGTGCTGGGCTTTGATACTACCAAGCTCTTGGTGGCTTGGCAATCACCCAGTTAAAATAAGGCGGTCAGTCATCAATGAACCGCCTAAATTTATCACCTGCTAAGTTTACAACTCATCAAGCCATGCCATCTGAATGGCCTCCAAAATCCGCTCATTTGATTTGTTCGGATCGTCAGCGAAGCCTTCAAGCTGGCACACATAACTGTGCAAATCAGTAAAGCGAATGTACTGCACATCAACATCGGGATATTTCTCCGCCAAAGCAATGGCGATATCCAAAGTGTCTTGCCAAGTTAATTTCATTGTTGCCTCCTGTTTTATTTGTCTTATTGTAACAAAACCAAGACTTGTTTAGCAACTTAGCACAAGCCATCATACACCACCCAGCCCATTTAGCATTCAATCATCATCGACAGGTTGGCAAATCACCACTTACAATAAAATAAGCGTTCTGCCTAGACAAAACGCTTATATAAATCATTAACCATTCATCATCAGATATTCAAAGGCAGCCAGACCTGCTTTTGAGCCTTCGCCCATGGCGATATTAATCTGCTTATATGGCACAGTGGTTACATCACCACAAGCAAAAATCCCCTCACGGCTGGTGCGACATTTGGTATCAATCTCAATCTCGCCATGTGCTGTGGTTGCCACCAAGCCTTTGGCAAGCTCTGAATTTGGCACCAAGCCAATTTGTACAAATACCGCCGACAGTGGCAAAGTTTTGTTTTCACCAGAGGTTCTGTCCTGATAAATCAGACCATTGACCTTGCTGCCATCTGTGGTGATTTCGCTGGTGGCTGCTGATTTGATGATGGTGATATTCTCACGGCTTGTCGCCTTATCCACCAGCACCTGATCGGCACGCAAAGTATCGCCAAACTCCAGCACCGTTACATGGTTTACGATGCCTGCCAAGTCCAGTGCCGCTTCTACGCCAGAATTACCGCCACCGATGACAGCAACATCTTTGCCCTTAAAGAACGGACCATCACAATGTGGGCAATATGCCACGCCATTACCGATATTTTCATCCTCGCCCTTGACGCCAAGTTTTCGCCATTTGGCACCTGTTGCCAAAATAATAGTGCGTGATATCCAGCTTGCACCTGTGTTTAGCAAAACTTTATAACCACCCTCAACAGGCTCAATGGCAGAAACGCTGACATGCTCTTTGACTGTAATGTTATACTCTTTAATGTGCGTGGCAAGATTGGCTGCCAGCTGATTGCCATTGGTCAGCGGTGTTGAGATGAGATTCTCAATATCTTGCGTGTCTTTTACCTGACCGCCGATACGATCGGCAACGATCGCCACTGCCAAGCCCTTGCGAGCGGTATAAATCGCCGCTGCCGCCCCTGCAGGCCCACCCCCAATAACGGTAACATCTTGGGTATCAAGCATTGGTTCATCGGCAGCTGATAACAAATCAGGGTATTGCTCTTGTAGCTTTTCAATCAATTTGGCGGTGTCAATTTTGCCATTGGCAAATGGCTTACCATTTAAAAATACCGCAGGCACACCCTGCAAGCCTTTTTCGGCAACCAATTCAGGAAATACCCCGCCATCAATCATCTCGCTGTTAATATTATCATTAAGCAATGCAAACTGGTTTAATGCCTGCACCACATCAGGACAGTTGTGGCAAGACAGCGACACAAAGGTTTGGAACTGTAGCGGTGCTTGGATACGCTTAATCAGGCTTTGGATACCTTCATCAAGTTTTATCGTATGACCACCTGATTGTAGCACTGCCAGCACAAACGAGGTGAACTCATGACCCCCCGGCACACCACTAAACACAATGCCTGTATCACGCCCATTGGTTGTGATTTTAAAGCTCATCGGCGACAGTGTTGCATCGGTTTGGGTTGCATCAAAGTTGATTTTGTCGCTGGTTTGGGCGATTTTTTGCAAAAAATCCACCAGCTCGCCACGCTTATCATGCTCACCCTGACCGATAACCAGCTCTACAGGGCGGGTCATATTTTCGCTATAAGATTTGACAGCATCTAATAAATTTTGATCTAACATTTGCTCACCTTGTTATTTTAACAAAAATCATCATTGACAATCGCTTTGCAGCCTTGTTGTCAGTTGTGCCTATTATAGCCCAGTTACCGCACAAACCAAATTTTAGATTTTCAAACACCGTCATCACATTCACAAAACCATAAACAGCCACAATCTCGCCCCACCCAGCCGCCCGATTGACAACAATCATGGTTTGGCTTGATAATTGGCGACATTCTTGCTAATATAAGCACATAAACCATGCTGATTTTTCAGCCCAACCCAAGGAGAACCTCATGCTACCAGAATACAGAGAATTGATGAGTAAGCTAAAAGCCGAAGGCGATTTGCACTTTTTAAAACTGTTTGACGAGCATAATGAATTAGACACACAAATCGACAATCTAGAAAAAGACCCAGTTGCCTCTGTCAGTCGCAAAGCCGAAATTGACGAAATGAAGCACAAAAAACTTCACCTAAAAGACGAGCTGCGTGCCTATCTAGAAAGCCTAGAAAAATAAACCAGTTTATAAAAAAGCCAACATCTCTGCGTGTTGGCTTTTTTGTGGGCATTTATAAATGCAATATAGCCAAAATCACACCAAGATCCAAACACCGACCATGCAGTAAATTGTTTACAATGTTCGAAAAATAAGCAAAAATATCTTTTATTTTGCCTGTTTTTATGATAAATTGACAACAATGAATAAATATTGAGCAATTTTATACCCAGAAGGCACGATATTTATAAGCCAGTTTTTAAAATTCTTAATTATTAAAAGATGCTGATGCTTATTATCATTGCCATTGGTTTTTTGTTTGTTGGCATTTATTTACGCAACAAACTAAGCATTAGCACCTTTAAGGCACTGACTTATGGCGTGTTGCTATTGCTTGCCTTTAAAATCGGTCATGTTGGCATACAAGGATTATTCAGCTAACCCAACTGCTAAAATTGCAAAATTTTAGCCAACTTTGTCAAACAAGGAGTAGATTATGACAAATCAAGACAATCAAACCACCTTCAAAGCAAAAAAGAGCGTCGCCCTGTCAGGCGTGCCAGCTGGCAATACTGCTCTTTGTACGGTCGGTCGCAGTGGTAATGTTGTTACATGAAACCAGATACCTATTCATATTACAAAGACATTTAATCAATATCTTCACATAAAACAGTTTTTTGAGTTGATATTATGAATAACATCAAATTATTTCTAGGCGATATCAAACAAACCTATACCAAAAACAGATTTGTTTTTATAAATGGCAATGACATGGAATGTATTTTGCGATTTTTCGGTGCAACCAAAGATGATTTAGATTCCATAAAGATTGTTAGCAATTCTTTGGCAGATGATCCGACGCTACCTTTTAGAAAATCAAAAAATGGTAGATTTGAGATAAATTTTCAAGAAGATCAAGTTCACCGTTTAAAATTCCAGCCCTTTATTCTCTCCAAAGAGGAAGATTTTGTTCGCTATGACTCAGGAATGGTTAGAAAATTTCGTGGTATTGGAGATGACCTGCAACTAAATACCGCTTTTCAGGCTTTATTAAAGTTCAAATCCTTTATGATACAAGATGTATTGGTCAGGAAAAGACCAAATTTAGACTATTCAGCAAATCGCTACGTTTCCACTGTTTTTAATTTAAGAACAATCACAACGCCCAAATTATTAGGAGAGCCAGCCTTGGAAGGGGTGCATTCTGATGGTGTAGACCATACAATGACAGTATTACTTGATGCAAAAAACTTAACGCAAGATAGTGCGATAACTTTCGTGCACGACATCAGAGAACAAAATGGCTTACGCTATGATGAATGCAACCCAGATTATGTACTTAGCCAAGTTCGTCATACACACTTTTTGGATACATTATTGATTATAGACCACGAAAGAAAACATAGCCTATCGCCTGTTTTTCTAGAAAACGAAAATCATATTGCCACTAGAGATATGCTTATCTTTTTTACACGGAAGTCGACTTTATCAATGCACATATCCAACACTTATGATTCTTTTGATAAGCATCAAGAATTACCAATATCTTTTTTTCTACAAAATGAATTGGAGAAAAATTAATCATTGTAACAACAATGGGAAAATATTCCATTATTGTTTTTCATTGGTATAAAATCATGTCTAGCAAAAATTTATTTTTGACATCTGGTATCTTTGTATTTATCTGGTCATCTGGATTTATTGTGGGCAGATTGATTGTTGGTAGCGTATCGCCTAATATTTTTTTAGGCATTAGATTTTTTTGCACAGCCATTCTCTTTGCTTTTATAGCACATATGTTAAAAAAAACTTACCCAAAATATACAGAAATTCCAAAGCATATCATCATTGGCATTTTGTGTAATGGCATCTATTTAGGAGGAAGTTATTGGGCAATCAATAATGGCATGCCAGCAGGAATAATGGCTTTGCTTGGTGGTCTTCAGCCCTTATTCACCCTTATTTTTGCAAGTTTGTTCTTTGCAGAACCTTTTAGAATCAATTATACTTTTTGTATTATTCTTGGATTATTGGGCATTTATTTATCATTGCCTTTATCAATCAATAATAATTACAATTTTTTGGTTATTTTGATTTCTATACTCTCAATAATATCAATCACTCTTGGTTTATTGTTTCAAAAACACTACACTCAATCATCTGAACTCATACCATCACTGGTCATTCAAAATATATCAGGAGCTTTTATATCTTTATTGTTGGTAATATTTTTGCAAGAGAAAACTGTTATTTTAGGTTTTAACTTTTGGTTTTCATTATTTTGGGCTGTCATTGTTTTGTCAGGCTTAGGCATCTATCTTTTAATGAAATTAGCCCAAAATAATAATGCCGTAAAGGTAACTTCCTTAATGCTGCTATGCCCACCCTTGGCAGCCATACAAGCAAACTTGTTATTTAAAGAGCAATTGTCTTTGCTACAAATCTGTGGGTTTTTCCTTGCACTACTCGGAGTTGCCTTATGCCAAAAAGTCAAAACCTGATGTAAAAATTTACCATGTTGCACTTTGGGTAATTTTTTAATTTAACCATTTTTCACAACCAAACCAATCAACAGGAGTGCTTATGAATGCAGGATTAAAATTTCGCCAAGCCATCGCTGCCGAAAAACCCCTACAAGTGGTCGGCACCATCAATGCCAACCATGCCTTACTTGCCAAGCGAGCAGGCTTCAAGGCGATTTATTTGTCGGGTGGTGGCGTGGCGGCAGGCTCACTTGGACTGCCTGATTTGGGCATCAGCACGCTTGATGATGTGCTGACCGATGTACGGCGGATTACCGATGTCTGTGATTTGCCACTGCTTGTTGATGCCGATACAGGCTTTGGTTCATCGGCGTTTAACATCGCTCGCACCACCAAATCATTGAGCAAATTTGGGGCAGCTGCCATGCATATTGAGGATCAAATTGGTGCCAAACGCTGCGGTCATCGTCCCAACAAAGCCATCGTTTCCACCGCCGAAATGATTGACAGGATCAAAGCTGCCGTTGATGCCAGAGACAGTGATGACTTTGTGGTGATGGCTCGCACTGACGCATTGGCATCAGAAGGGTTGCAGGCGGCGATTGATCGTGCTTGTGCTTATGTTGAGGCTGGGGCAGATATGCTGTTTCCTGAGGCGATTACCGAACTTAATATGTATCGTGAATTTGCCGAAGCCACAGGCGTGCCAATTTTGGCAAATATCACCGAATTTGGGGCAACGCCTTTGTTTGACACCACCGAGCTTGCCTCTGCCGAAGTTAGCATTGCCCTGTATCCACTGTCGGCATTTCGTGCGATGAACAAAGCCGCCGAAAATGTATACCACGCCATTCGTACGGACGGCACACAAAAAAATGTCGTGGATATAATGCAAACTCGTGCCGAGCTGTATGAACGCATTAATTATCATCAATTTGAAGATTATTTGGATAAAACATTTAATAAATCCAAAACCTAGCCAAGCAGCAGTCAATAAGGAAAATCCATGCAAGAATTGCTACAGTCCATTGCCTTTGCCATCGCTGCCATCTTGCACGGCATTACTGGTATGGGCTTTCCCATGATTGGCACAACGGCACTGGCTTTTGTGATGCCGTTATCACAGGCGGTGGCAATGGTTGCCCTGCCCAGCCTTGTGATGAGCCTGTTTGTCATTATCGCCAACCGCAATCGATGGATAGCAAGTGAGATTTGGCATTATTGTTATACTTATCGTGTACTTGCCATCACAAGCATCATTGGCAGTATCATCGGCGTGGGGCTACTGATATCGCTGCCCAGCACGCTTTTGTATCTGATAATGGCGGCGGTTACGCTGTATTATGCCGCACAAGGCTTATTAAGCCTACAAGGCAAACTGCCCGAATTGCGTGTGCCGACAACAACGCTTAGCATGGCAATTTTTGGCTTGATGGCAGGCGTGGTTGGTGGGGCAACCAATGCCATGTCGCCAATTTTATTAATGTTTTTATTAAGTTATAGTAAAGATAAAAATGAAATCGCCAAAGCCAGCAATTTATGCTATCTGCTTGGCAAATTGGTACAGCTTATTTTGCTAAAAAATCAATTCATCGCCTTTGACCGTCAAGACTGGTTGATGATGCTGATGCTTATTATCATTGCCATTGGTTTTTTGTTTGTTGGCATTTATTTACGCAACAAACTAAGCATTAGCACCTTTAAGGCACTGACTTATGGCGTGTTGCTATTGCTTGCCTTTAAAATCGGTCATGTTGGCATACAAGGATTATTCAGCTAACCCAACTGCTAAAATTGCAAAATTTTAGCCAACTTTGTCAAACAAGGAGTAGATTATGACAAATCAAGACAATCAAACCACCTTCAAAGCAAAAAAGAGCGTCGCCCTGTCAGGCGTGCCAGCTGGCAATACTGCTCTTTGTACGGTCGGTCGCAGTGGTAATGATTTATCGTATCGCGGTTATGATATTTTGGATTTGGCGGATAAGTGCGAATTTGAGGAAGTGGCACATTTGCTCATTCATGGGCATTTGCCAGACTTTTTTGAATTAAAAGCCTACAAACAAAAGCTCAAGAGCTATCGCACCTTGCCCATGCGTGTCCGCCATGTATTAGAAAATCTGCCTGCTCACACGCACCCCATGGATGTGATGCGTACAGGTGTCTCGGCATTGGGCTGTACTTTGCCTGAGCGTGAAAGCCAACCAGCTTCGGAAGCTCGCGATATTGCCGATCGCTTACTTGCCTGCTTGGGTTCTATTTTGCTGTATTGGTATCAATACACTCAGCATGGCAAAGTGATTGATTTAGAAAATGACGAAGACAGCATCGGCGGACATTTTTTGCACCTATTATACGGCAAAGCCCCCACCAAAGAGCAAGTGCGTGCCATGCACATCTCGCTAATTTTGTATGCTGAACATGAATTTAATGCCTCTACCTTTACTGCTCGCGTCATCGCAGGCACAGGCTCGGATATTTATTCGTGCATTGCTGGAGCGATTGGTGCCTTAAAAGGTCCAAAGCATGGCGGTGCCAACGAAGTGGCTTATGATATCCAAAAACGCTATCGCAGTGCCGATGAAGCCGAAGCGGATATCCGTGAGCGTATCGCACGCAAGGAAATCATCATCGGCTTTGGTCATCCTGTTTATACCATTAGCGACCCACGCAATGCAATTATCAAAGAAGTGGCTCGCAAGCTGTCGCAAGAAAGTGGCGATATGTTGTTGTTTGATGTTGCCGAACGCCTAGAGACCCTCATGTGGCATGAGAAAAAAATGTTCCCAAACCTTGACTGGTTCTCTGCCGTTTCCTACCAAAAACTTGGCGTACCAACAGCAATGTTTACGCCGCTGTTTGTCATCGCTCGCACCACAGGTTGGTCGGCTCATATTTTGGAACAACGAGCGGACGGCAAAATTATCCGCCCAAGTGCCAATTACACAGGCCCTGAAAATTTGCCATTTGTGCCGATGGATGAGCGGTAATTAACATAACACAAGGCATATTTTTAATTGGGAAAATGTGCCTTGTTTTTAAGATTTTTTAATGAGGTATTTTTATGAAATTTCACAAAAAAATTGTCTTAATTTTATTCTTATTCCCTAATTTTGCCTTTTCTCAAAATTGGATGCAATTACCAGCGGAATATCCAGATGAAAAAGCAATTTATATTGATACAGACAATATTAAAAAGAGCAATCCAAATCAAGTAATTTATAATTTAAAAAGGGATTACAATAGCCCACAACAATTTGATGAACATCAGCAATACCATTCTCAAATTTTAACCATTAAAGTTAATTGCAAAACTAAAAAAATTGCCCCTTTACAAGTAAAATTCTACGATAAAAACAATTTGGTTATTTACCAACATCAAACCAAAAAAGCAGTATGGCAAGACATTGGCAAAGAACCCGCCATCAATGCACACTTTAATTTTGTTTGCAATTATGGCAAATCGTCGTAGGTTGAGTTAGCAATAGCGTAACCCAACATTTTAAATACGATATTAAATTTGTTGGGTTTCGCAGGCTCAACCTAACCTACGCCCCATTTTTCAATAAACCCATATTCACAACCCAAAATTTTTCACAGCCAAAGAAAGGAAACTTAGCAATGAAACACTATCAAAAACCCCTGCCAAGCACCAATCTGCATTATTTTGATGCAGAGCAGGCGATTAATGACATTCGCCCCAATGCCTATGAACGCTTGCCCTACACCACCAAAGTGCTTGCCGAGCAGTTAGTGCGAAACTGCCACGATGACCCACAATTGGGCGACTATTTGACACAACTCATTGATAACAAAAAAGAACTGGACTTTCCTTGGTACCCTGTCCGTGTGGTGTGCCATGATATTTTGGGTCAGACAGCATTGGTGGATTTGGCAGGACTGCGTGATGCGATTGCCAAGCAAGGCGGCGATCCCAGCCTTGTCAATCCTGTCGTACCGACACAGCTGATTGTCGATCATTCTTTGGCGGTGGAGCATGGCGGCGATGATTCTGATGCCTTTGCCAAAAACCGTGCCATCGAAGATCGCCGAAACGATGATCGTTTTGACTTTATTAACTGGACAAAAACCGCCTTTAAAAATGTCGAAGTCATCACAGCAGGCAACGGCATTATGCATCAAATCAATCTAGAAAAAATGTCGCCTGTGGTGCAGGTGCGTGATGGCGTGGCATTCCCTGATACCTGTGTTGGCACGGACAGCCACACGCCACACACTGATGCACTCGGTGTAATTTCGGTGGGTGTAGGCGGACTTGAAGCCGAATGTGTCATGCTGGGAATGCCATCAATGATGCGTACACCTGACATCGTGGGTGTGCATTTGACAGGTAAGCGACAGGCGGGCATTAGTGCGACCGATATTGTGCTGGCTTTGACCGAATTTTTACGCAATGAGCGAGTGGTCGGGGCATATTTGGAATTTTTTGGCGAAGGAGCAAATTCACTGTCGGTAGGCGACAGAGCAACCATTGCCAATATGACCCCTGAATATGGGGCAAGTGCAGGGCTGTTTTATATTGACCAAAACACACTGGATTATTTGACCTTAACAGGGCGAGAGCCAAGCCAAGTTAAATTGGTGGAAACTTATGCCAAAACCATTGGACTATGGGCGGATAAAATGACAAATGCCCATTATCCACGCGTTTTAGAATTTGACTTATCAAAGGTAACTCGCAACATCGCAGGCCCGAGCAATCCGCACGCACGAGTGGCAACGAGCGAACTTAAATCCAAGGGCATTGCAGGCATTGTAGAAAATCGCACAGACGGCTTGATGCCTGACGGAGCGGTGATTATCGCAGCGATAACCAGCTGTACCAATACCTCAAACCCAAGAAATACCGTAGCCGCTGGTCTTTTGGCAAAAAAGGCAAACGCACTTGGCTTGACTCGCAAACCATGGGTCAAATCGTCCTTTGCCCCAGGTTCTAAGGTTGCCCAATTATATTTAGCAGAGGCAGGACTGCTACATGAGCTGGAGAAATTGGGCTTTGGCATCGTTGGTTTTGCCTGCACCACTTGTAATGGCATGAGCGGTGCTTTACGACCAGAAATTGAACAAGAAATCATCAGTCGTGATTTATACACCACTGCCGTACTATCTGGCAATCGCAACTTTGACGGACGCATCCACCCCCATGCCAAGCAAGCATTTTTGGCAAGTCCGCCGCTGGTTGTGGCGTATGCCATCGCTGGGACGATTCGTTTTGACATTGAAAATGATCCGCTTGGCCATCATGATGGCAAGCCGATTTATCTAAAAGACATTTACCCCTCTGATGATGAAATTGATGAGATTGTCGCAAAATGCGTCAAGCCTTCCCAATTTCGTGAAATTTATATTCCAATGTTTGATTTGGACAAATCACAAACTGCCAAAAGCCCACTGTATGATTGGCGTGAAAAGTCCACTTATATCCGCCGTCCACCTTATTGGGAAGGAGCGTTGGCAAAGCCCTGTGAGCTTAAAAATTTACGACCACTTGCCATTTTGCCTGATAATATCACAACCGATCATTTATCGCCATCGAATGCAATTTTGGCAAACTCGGCGGCAGGTGAATATCTGCTCTCAATGGGCGTGCCTGAAGCGGATTTTAACAGCTATGCCACCCATCGAGGCGACCATTTGACCGCTCAACGAGCCACGCTTGCCAATCCCAAATTGTTTAATGAAATGGTATTAAATGATGATGGTTCGGTAAAACAAGGCTCGCTGGCTCGCATCGAGCCTGATGGGACAGTCGTACGAATGTGGGAAGCGATTGAGACTTATATGCAGCGTGGTCAGCCGTTAATCATCATTGCAGGGGCGGATTATGGACAAGGGTCAAGCCGAGACTGGGCAGCAAAAGGCGTGCGACTTGCTGGCGTGGAGGTGATTATTGCAGAAGGGTTTGAGCGTATTCACCGCACCAATCTTGTGGGCATGGGCGTGTTGCCACTGCAATTTATGAACGGTGAAAATCGTAAAACGCTGAATTTGGACGGTACAGAAATTTATTCGGTACAGGGGGAAATCTCGGCTCGCTGTACTTTGGATTTAATTATTGAACGCAAAAATGGCAATGTCCAAACCGTGCCTGTCTTATGTCGCCTAGACAGTGATAGTGATGTTAAGACCTATAAGGCAGGAGGCGTGTTAAGGGAGTTTGCAGGGAGGTTTTTTTAGGTGGGGGGGGTAGTTTCACCAAAACACACCAACATCACATTGGTGTGTTTTGTCAAGTAGTCAAATTACCAGAAGATCTGTGATGATATAATGACAATACTCTAGCTTATCTGTTATAATTCGAGAATTTTATTTGAATTTTAGGTGTGATATGCAAGACTATTTATTTTTGTATGATGTTGATTTTAATCATATTAGATTATTGGATTTAACCAAATTGGCGGATCAAGCTGAACCTTTTTATCAATGGGTAGAGAAAAAATTTCAAATCAATGCTCATAATGGTGGAAGTTTGGATTTTATCATCAAAAACTCGACTCAGCCTCAAATTGAGAAAGCCATTTTAAGTTGCTACCTTGATGACAATACTACTCAATTACCAAAATTATTTGATGGAGGTGGTATTCCATACAAACACAAAGATGCTTGTTATTTCTTCTTTGCTTGGCTTGCTAGAGATGCTGCTACACAGAGACTATCACCTTTAATTAGTAGTGCCTTTAAAAATACTAAAAATACAAATAATGGTTTAACCCGCATTGAGTTGGAAGCAGAAATCTTATCAAAAATTCTATTCGTTTATAGAGAAAATATAAAGTTTTTTGAATGGTCTGTTTTTAGAGAAGTTACTCTCAATAGATTAGAGGGCTCTCGAAGAGCCAAAAAAGGAAGTGCTATTGAAAATTTTATCAGAACAGCCTTGATTGAATCTTTTTCTTATTATTTTAAGACTAGAGGTAATTACGGTAAATACAAGGACTTTAAAATAATGGATAAGCCACTCAAGATTAAAAATAGAACTTATGATGTGGTTGCCATATTAAAAGATTTTAATAACAAGGAAGATATGGTTATTATTCCAGTTAAAACAAGAGAAACTCAAGGGGGCGGACATTCTCACCTATTTAGTAGAGATATTGAACAAGCAAATCAAGATATAAGGGAATATTATCCAAATGCTCATATTATTTCTGTTATTATAGCCCAGAATTGGTCTCAAACTGAAATTGACACTCATTCCAATAATTATGGGAATGTTTTTCATTTTAATACAAACCCAAATATGTTTAATGGATTTGATTATAAAAATCAAAGTAAATTAAACAAGGTGTTGGAGGAAATTTTGAATGGCTGAATACAGTGTAATTGTAGGAGATATTTTATCAAATGTAGATAAAATTAATGAAAATAGTATACAAGTTATTGTTACAAGCCCACCTTATTTTAAACTAAGAAAATATACCAACAATGAAAAATGTGAGATTGGTCAAGAGCAAAATATTGAATGCTATATTGAAAGATTGGTTTTAGTTTTTAATAAATTAAGAGATAAATTAAGAGATGATGGGGTTCTTTTTTTAAATCTAGGTGATACATATATCAACAATTCACTGATGGGGATTCCTTGGCGTGTTGCTTTAGCGTTAATAAATGATGGCTGGATTTTAAGGTCTGACATTATTTGGCATAAACCAAATGCAATGCCTTCTTCTGTTAAAAATAGACCTACAACAGATCACGAGTATGTTTTTATGTTTGTAAAAAATAAAAACTACAGTTATTATCAAGATGAAATCAGAGAACCTCATATTACCTTTAGTGAAAACTCTAAAATGAAAGGAGGGAGGAATCATTTCGGTAAAAGAAACGGTACGCCAGAGTTGGGGAAAAATGCAGGAAATAGCAATTTACATAATGGTAGATGGGATCAAGCTTTTCATCCTTTAGGTAGAAATAAGAGAACTGTTTGGAGTATCTCACTTGGAAAATATCGTGGAAATCATTTTGCTGTATTTCCAGAAAAATTAGTAGAAACCTGTATTAAAGCAGCAAGTCAAGTAGGCGACTTGGTATGTGATCCTTTTTTAGGCTCTGGCACATCTGGTGTTGTAGCGCTTAAATTGTCTCGTAATTTCATTGGTGTAGAGTTGGTGCCTGAGTATGCAGGTATCGCTATGGAGAGAATGGAGAAAATAGGTAGAGATAGCTCTCAAAATACATTATTTTAAAAATCAACAAGGAGCAACCCCAATGCAAATCCCCATCAAAGCCACTTATATGCGTGGCGGTACATCAAAAGGTGTGTTTTTTAAATTATCCGACCTGCCTATACCCTGCCAAGTGGCAGGTTCTGCTCGTGATAACTTTTTATTGCGTGTAGTGGGCAGTCCGGACCCTTACGGCAAGCAAATTGACGGACTGGGAGGCGGTTCATCAAGCACTTCCAAAGTTGCCATCATCTCACCTTGTACAGATGGCACGCATGATGTCAATTATCTGTTTGGGCAGGTGGCGATTGACAAGGCGATGATTGATTGGTCGGGCAACTGTGGCAATCTTACCGCAGCAGTGGGCAGTTTTGCGATTTTTAATGGTCTGATTAATAAAGACAAAATCCCCCAAAATGGCATTTGCACGGTCAAAATTTGGCAGCAAAATATTGGCAAAACCATCATCGCCCATGTACCGATGGTTGATGGTCAAGTGCAAGAAACAGGTGATTTTGAGCTTGATGGCGTAACATTTCCTGCCTCAGAAATTAAAATTGAATTTATTGACCCTGTGGACGATACAGGCGAAATGTTCCCAACGGGTAATTTAAAGGACAAATTAAGCGTGCCTGATGTGGGCGACTTTAGCGTTACGATGATCAACGCAGGCATTCCCACGATATTTTTACACGCTCATGAGCTTGGTTTTACAGGTACAGAAAGCCAAAAGGACATCAATGACAATGGTGAAATTTTGGCAAAACTTGAAAAAATCCGTAGCTTTGGTGCTGTCAAAATGGGGCTGATTGCCGATATTGCCGAGGCCAAAGCTCGCCAGCATACCCCAAAAATCGCTTGGGTTGCCAGCCCAACCGACTATATCGCCTCAAGTGGCAAGACAATCAAGACAAGCAAGATTGATTTGCTCGTTCGTGCCATGAGCATGGGGCAGCTACATCATGCGATGATGGGGACAGCATCAGTTGCCATTGCTACAGCAGCGACGATTGTCGGAACGGTGGTGAATGAAGCAGCAGGCGGTCAGGCACTGACAGAGGTTTGTTTTGGTCATCCATCAGGGACGCTGTTGGTGGGCGGTCAGTCCAAATTGGTTGATGGCAAATGGCTGGTTCATAAGGTAACAATGAGCCGCTCCGCTCGCCGTCTGATGACAGGTGAGGTGTGGGTGCCGCAGTTGGCACAACAAACATAACCGATGGTGTTACGCCATCAACATTGTACAATCAGGATTTCGGTTAAAGTTGGTAGGCTAATATGAGCACTATCGCACTTGCTCTTTTGGTTACCTGATTGGCAGGCTGTGTCAGTACACCGCCATCAGTCTTAACCCCTGCTTATATTGCCAAAAACGACACCCCTTTGGCGGACGAACAAGCAACCAAACTACTGCCATATGATGCCAATCCTTATCACATGGGCAGTCGATAGCTGTGGTATATGGTGCATTTTTGGGGCGAGGGTTGTATTTATCTTCTGCAAAAAAATAAGAAATACACCGCCTCTTTCCCAAAACTGCCAGAAGGTGGCGTATTATGGAATGAAAAGGACAATATTCTAACACTAAAAGATGCCGATGATTTGCCACAAGTGTTTGAATCTAAGATGGGCGATACCATTAGCACCAATGGGCATTACATCGATTACAATCCCGACATTACCTTCAATCAAGGCAACAGTATCAAAAAATGCCTCGCCAAAGACGGAGTTGCCTTTGTGGATGATGAGTATGCACAATCTAAGCAAAGAGCTTGCCGAAAGCCTAACCTACGGCGACTTTGACAATTCCCAAATAACAAACAGGATATCAAGCCCCAAAGCCAATAAATATTGGCAAATGATTAGCACTTCTTAAGCTGTTTATCAAACAACATAAAAAACCAAGCCCATCAGAGCTTGGTTTTTTGGTTTAAGGAGGTAGTTTGGCTTAGATTTTACCAACCAAATCTAGGCTTGGTTTTAGCGTTTCTTGACCTTGTTCCCATGCTGCTGGGCAAACTTCGCCATCATTTTCACGCACATATTGAGCAGCTTTCACCTTGCGAACCATGTCTTTGGCAGAGCGACCAATGCCCAAGTCGTGGATTTCAGCAACTTTGATGAAGCCATCTGGATCTACCAAGAAAGTACCACGCAATGCAGCGTTGTCTTCTTCGATCATTACATTAAAGCCACGAGTGATTTTGCCAGTACCATCGCCAAGCATTGGGTATTTTACTTTGCTAATCGCTGGTGATGCGTCATGCCATGCTTTGTGAACAAAATGAGTATCTGTTGAAACTGCATACACTTCTACGCCTAGGGCTTTTAGCTCGTCATAATGAGCTGCCATGTCTTCAAGCTCGGTTGGGCAAACAAAAGTAAAGTCGTGTGGGTAGAATAGGAAAATTGCCCAGCTGCCTTTAACATCTTCAGAAGTGATGGTTTTAAATTCGCCATTAACAAAGGCTTGGGTTGAGAATTCTGGGATTTGTTGATTGATGATTGCTGCCATAATGGACACCTTTTTGTTTGTTAAAAATTAATTCTCACCAAATCAAATGCAGTATTTGCTCTGGCTTCGTTAATTATCATACCAAAAATTGTCAATTTATACAGTTAAAACTTTCAAAGATGCTGTTTTATTTTATAAAACTTCGGTACAATAGTAGTGCAATTTATCAAACATCACCACGCCAAGATGATTTGGCAATAACGACCGCTGTTATTTTACAATTTAAAAAGGAAAACTATGATTACACTGCGTCAATTGGAATTTGCTTTGGCAGTTGCCAAACATCGGCATTTTAAGCGCGCTGCCGAAGAATGCAACATCTCACAATCGGCTCTAAGCCTTGGTATTACTGAGCTTGAAAAGCAACTAGATACCCAAATTTTCGAAAGAAATAACAAACAAGTACTCATCACGCCCATCGGTGAAGAGCTGCTTGAGCGTGCCCAACGCATCAAAAGCGAGGTCAGCGATTTGATGACTCGTGCTCATAGCCACCAGACACCGCTTGCCTACCCGATGACCATTGGCATTATCCCAACGGTTGCACCTTATCTGTTGCCAAAAGTACTGCCCGTGCTAAAATCCAGCCAGCCGCATTTTGAGCTGTCTGTCATCGAAAAACAAACCGAGCGACTCATCGATCAGGTGCGTTATGGGCATATTGATACCGCCATCATCGCCCTGCCCTATCCACTGGACGGTTTGCACGCTTTTGAGTTCTGGGCGGAGAATTTTTTTGCCATCTTGCCAAATGGTGACACGCCAATTCATGCTGACAAAATCAGCAGTGATGATTTGTCCAAAACCAATTTATTACTGCTTGGCGAAGGGCATTGCTTAACCGATCATGTGCTGTCTGTCTGTGCCTTGAGCAAGAGTGAAATCCACTCAAGTTTTTCTGATGCCAGCCTAAATACACTGATTCAGATGAGCTTGGCGGGCATGGGGACAACCTTGGTGCCAAAAATGGCTTTGGATCAAATTAGTACCACCAAATCAGTACACGCCCTGCCACTGGCAGAAGCTGGTCCGCATCGGCGGTTGGCATTTATTACACGGCTCAATTATGCTCGTGTCAATGATGTACGCCTATTGAGTGAAATTTTTGGTCAGGCATTGGCACAAGGCGAACAGCAAACAGCCAGCACATCGCCCACCCATACGGCATGACAATGACATGGC
Source organism: Moraxella cuniculi DSM 21768 (assembly GCF_900156515.1). Lineage (GTDB taxonomy): Bacteria > Pseudomonadota > Gammaproteobacteria > Pseudomonadales > Moraxellaceae > Moraxella > Moraxella cuniculi. The sequence continues at coordinate 28,994 of NZ_FTNU01000003.1, forward strand.
GGTGCTAACCTTTTAATCTATCATGCCACAGGCGATATTCTGGCATAAAAGATGCAACGCACGCCCAAAACTCTGCACTGTGATTGGCATGATACAAATGGCACAATTCATGCACCAACACATAACTTAGGCACTCGGCAGGATAAGCAGCAAGACGGCTATTGATGGTGATTTTGGCGGTGCGTGTGTTGCAGCTTCCCCAGCGGCTTTTCATGGCTTTAATACTGACCGTGCTTGCAAATTTGCCAACTTTGGGTTGCCACTTTTGCAACAGCTCTGGCAATTTTTGGGCGACTTGTTGCCGATAAATCCAAGCAATCAGCTCATCATCAGGCATGGCTTGCAATCGCCGATAACTGCGTGTGTGCAAGTTATCCTGCTGCATGGCAAGCCAAGCTCGTGCATCAAACGGCTCGCCCCATAGACAAGTCGGCTGCCGCCCCCGTGCCAAAATCCGCTCATGACCTTGTATTGCCCAATCTATTCGCTGCTCAATGGCTTGTGCCAGCAATGCTTGCGAAATATGAATGGGCGTACTGACCACAAACTGCCCCGCTTTTATGCGAAAGTTGATATTTTTAATGCGTTTTTTATTAATAATTAACAAAATGCCATGACTTGCCAAGCGATTGCTTAGCGAAATCATGGCTGGTGCTTGTGGCGATACAGGTGCCAAAATTATGCCGTCAGTGTCTGTGCCAAGATTTGTACGCACAAATCAGCAAAGCCAACACCGCGAGCCTGAGCTGCCATTGGTACAAGGCTATGATCGGTCATGCCGGGAACTGTGTTAATCTCAAGCAAATACAGCGTGCCGTCATCACTCTTTAAAAAATCAACCCTTGCCCAGCCACGCCCACCCAGAGCATCAAAGGCTTTTTTGGCAAGCTCACCCATTTCACGCTCTTGTTCACTCGTCAAGTCAGACGGGCATTGATAAGTCGTATCATCACGCAAATATTTGGCCTCATAATCATAAAACTTGCCCGTTGGGATAATGCGAATGCTTGGTAATGCCTCGCCACCAACCAAAGCACAGGCGTACTCGCCACCTGTGATGGCTTTTTCGGCCAAAATTGCACCATGATACTGCTTAAGCGTTGGGTAAATTTTTGCCAAATCGCCTGCATTTTCAACCATGGTTACGCCAACGCTTGAGCCTTCGGCGGCAGGCTTGACAAATAGTGGCAGACCAAACTGCTGCTCCACCGCAGCAAAATCGCTGTCATCATGCAAGACAACATAAGGCACATTGGGCAAATTAAACCCCTGCCAAATCAAACGACAACGAAATTTATCCATCGCAATCGCCGATGCCAGCACGCCGCTGCCTGTGTAAGGGATATTAAACCCATCAAGCACGCCCTGCAAACCACCGTCCTCACCAAAAGTGCCATGCAATACATTAAACACACGGTCAAATTCACGCAGCTTAGAAATATCGGTTTGTTTTGGGTCAAACTGGTGTGCATCCACGCCTTTTGAGAGCAAAGCATTTAGCACGGCTTTACCACTGTTTAGCGATACTTCACGCTCTGTGCTAAAGCCACCACAAACAACGGCAACTTTACCAAATTTTGTTACATCAATCATGATATTCTCCACATATTTGTTATTTTTTAATTACTTTTTAATCAGTGCAGCTTATCAATCACGCTCTGATAAATACAAGCCATGTTCTTTTAGCTCTTGGCACAATTGCCCCACATTGCCCGCCCCTTGGGTGATGAGCAAATCGTTTGGTTTTAGGGCGGCTTTTAGCACCTGACTGATCTGCTCCTTGTCATTAACATTTAGTACAATCGGCTCAACCTGTCCTCGTTCACGCAATGAGCGTGCCAAATCATCGCTGGTCGCACCCTTAATCTGCTCTTCGCCAGCACCATAAACATCAAGCAAGATCAGCTTGTCCACTTGCGAGAGCGTTGCCACAAAATCATTAAAACAATCTCTGGTGCGGCTATAACGATGCGGCTGGAACATCACCACTAGGCGGCGATCAGGATAGCTTTGGCGAGCAGCCTTGATGGTGGCAGCAACCTCTGTTGGGTGATGACCATAATCATCTATCAATAGCACATCACCATCGCCCAACGCATAGCTACCATTATGCTCAAAACGCCGCCCTACGCCTGCAAATTTCTCAACAGCACGACAGATTGCCTCATCGCTCACTCCTTCATCTGTCGCCATCGTAATGGCTGCCAACGCATTATATACATTATGCTCGCCCGGCACATTTAGCACCATAGGCAACGGCTTATGGTCTTTACGCAGTACGGTAAAATGTGTTTTTGCCCCTTCAACACGCAAATCCACCGCCTGCACATCATTATGTGGCTTAAGCCCAAAGGTAAGCACGGGGCGGGCAATATCATCAAGCATGCCCAGCAGCACTTCATCATCGCCACAAATCGCCGCCAAACCATAAAACGGCATATTGTGCAAAAACTGGATATAAGCAGCTTTTAATTTCTCAAAACTGCCCTCATAGGTATCCATGTGGTCTTCGTCAATATTGGTTACAATGGTTGCCATCGGTCGCAAACTTAAAAATGACGCATCGGACTCATCTGCCTCCGCCACCAGATAGCGACTGCCTCCAAGTGAGGCATTTTTGCCAGAGGCGTTTAATTTACCGCCAATCACATAGGTTGGATCCAGCCCTGCTTCGGTTAGCATCATCGTCAATAAACTTGTGGTTGTCGTCTTGCCGTGTGCACCTGCTACCGCAATGCCATGCCGATAACGCATCAGCTCACCGAGCATATCAGCGCGGCGAACCACAGGAATATGACCGCTTAGAGCAGCAACAATCTCAGGATTGCTCTTGTCAATGGCACTTGACACCACCACAACATCAGCATTGGCAATGTTTTTACTGTCATGCCCAATGAATATCTGCACGCCCAAGCTCTGTAGCCGTGCCGTAACAGTGCTTTGTTTAATATCCGAGCCAGAGATGGTATAACCCTGATTAAGCAGCACTTCGGCAATGCCACACATACCAGCACCGCCAATGCCAACAAAATGAATGGTCTGAATGCGTCGCATTTCTGGGATTTCAATTAAGCGTTTGGGTAATGATTGCTTGCTTGGCATGGCAAATTTCCTTGATAATCAATTTAAAATTGGGTCGCCGTTTAACATAGTTGTTGTCATCTGATACTTGTTGCACCGATGGCGATTTTATTGCACAGTTTTCTCGATAATATCGGCAACGACCACATCGGCATCAACACAAGCCTGCGCGCGAGCAATGCTTGCCATTTGCTTGCACTGATTACGATCCAAGCCATCAAGCACCTCTGCCAACGATTTGCCGTCAAGTTCGGTTTGTGGCATCAAAATTGCCGCCCCAGCCTCAACCAGTACTTTGGCATTGGCGGTTTGATGGTCATCAACTGCGTGTGGCAATGGCACAAAAATCGCCGCCACGCCTGCATTACTGATTTCGCTAACAGTCAAAGCCCCAGCACGGCATACGATAATATCCGCCCATGCATACGCTGCCGCCATGTCATCAATAAACGGCTTTAGCTCGATGATATGCTTAGTGGTGTCAATGCCTGCCTGCGAATAAGCCACCAGCATCTGCTCGTGATTGTCTTTGCCGCACTGATGCTGTACCGACAACGGACAATTGATTGACTGCAACATCTCAACCACTGCCTGATTGATTGCCATCGCTCCCAATGAGCCACCAACCACCAGCAGTTTTAGCGGTGAATTATCCTCAGCATACCGCACACTTGGATCGGCGATATTGCTAATGGCTCGGCGTACAGGGTTGCCGACCGTCAGCAGCTTTTGGCTATCTTGGGCAAATGCCCCTGAAAATGCCTGCAAAATCACATCGGCATGACGAGCCAAGTTCTTGTTACTCATGCCAGCGATGGCGTTTTGTTCATGAATCACCAGTGGCAATTTGCATAATTTTGCAGCCAGCCCGCCCGGTGCTGTTACATAACCACCAAAGCCAACCACCACATCAATATTCTGACTTTGTAAAATATGCCGCACCGCCAGCACGGATTTAAATAGCATAAATGGCAATTTTACCATGCGTGCCAAACCCTTACCACGCAAGCCCTGCATGGCGATGGTATGCATCTGGTACCCATGCTTTGCGACCAAGTCATTTTCCATGCCTGTTGGTGTGCCAAGCCAATGAATATTTGCACCACGGCGTGCCAATTCATCAGCCACTGCCAAGGCAGGAAATACATGACCACCCGTGCCTGCCGCCATCATCAGTACATTAAGTTGTTTTATCATCGTTATATCCGTTGTTTAATTAATCTTTACAATTTCACCAATTGCTTTTGTTATCAAAATATCAATAAATCAAGCAAATATTCATATTGACACTTACTGATTGCTACTTATCAATCACTATGTTTACTGATCGATTATCAGTCATTATCAATTAAATTAACTAAAATTTATCTTGTTCAATACTTATCAATATTATGCTCAATAAACGCAATAAAATCGGTTGCAATATCCGTGCCACATTGCTCATCAATCTGCCTGATGCAAGTTGGACTGGTTACATTAATCTCGGTAATCAAGCCACCAATGATATCCAAGCCAACAAAATACAAGCCTTTTTCTAACAAAATCGGTGCAACGGCTTCGGCAACAGCTCGCTCCGCTTGCGACAACGGCATTGCCACGCCACGACCACCTGCCGCCAAATTACCACGCGTCTCGCCCTCGCTTGGAATGCGTGCCAAGCAATAATCCACAGGCTTGCCACCAACTATCAACACCCGCTTATCACCCTCCTTGATGGCAGGAATGTACTTTTGTGCCATGACGGGCAAACTGCCAAGCTCGGTCAGCATCTCAAGCGTTGCACCGATATTATGCCCTGTATCAGTCAGCCGAAAAATACCCATACCACCCATACCATCAAGCGGCTTGACAATCACATCTTTATGCTTGGCGATAAAGCTGCGGATATGCGATTGCTTATTGCTAACGATGGTTGGCGACATCAGATGGCTAAATTGTGTAGCGAATAGCTTTTCATTGCAATCTTTGACGCTTTGTGGGTCGTTCACCACCCAGACACCTTCTCGCTTGGCATAGTCAAGCAAATGCAATGCGTATAAAAATTTCATGTCAAACGGCGGATCTTTACGCATCAAAATCACATCAAATTGCGAAGATGGCACGCTTGTTATATCGCCCAATTCATAAAAATGCTCAGGGTCTTGATAAACGCTCAATGCCTGTGCATCAACCTGCAACCTACCCTCATCAAGCCACAAATCCTGAATCTGACAATAGCTTAATTGATGCCCCCGCTTGGCAATTGCCCACATCATCGCAAGCGTTGAATCTTTGTGATAATTAATGGTTGCAATATCGTCCATCACGATTAGGAAATTTAGCCGTTTCATCTTGCCCTCATTTGTCTTAATCACAGCCATACTGGTTGCGATAATCAATCATCTGTGCAAGCTGTTGTGGCGTGCCTTGATTGGCAACATACTCAATAATATCGTCCATCGTAACCAACGCCAGCACAGGCACTTGTAATGATTGGGCAAGCTCGGCAATGGCGGATTGCTCACCCTGACCTTTTTCTTTGCGATCAAGAGCAACAACCACGCCTGCAACTTTTGCCCCTGCATTGTCAAGCAATGCCACCACTTCACGCATTGCCGTCCCTGCGGTCATGACATCGTCTATTACCCAAACCGACTTGCCAGCCAAGTCTGCACCAACCAACACGCCGCCTTCGCCATGATCTTTGGCTTCTTTGCGATTATAGCCCCATTCGGCGTTGATGCCATGAGCTTGCCATAGCTGCTGTGCGGTCGCCGCCACAAATGGTATGCCCTTGTACGCCGCCCCAAAAATCACCAAATCATCTGTGGCGTTTTTTGCCAAAGTTTCGGCATAACCTTTTGCCAATAAACTCAACAACTCGCCTGTCGCCAATAATCCTGCATTAAAAAAATATGGGCTGATTCGACCTGATTTTAGGGTAAATTCCCCAAAACGCAATACATTATTCTTTAGTGCAGCTTCAATAAACTGCTGAGGGCTAAATGCTGACATAATATTCCTTAGCTTGACAACAACCCCACGGCAATGCCTGTGGGATTTTTATAAACTGATGACTATTGTACTCTGTATGCCACGCTTTTACAATGAAATCAACAGGATAAATACAAATAAACACAACCGCGACAATTGGCAATCCGCCAAAGAAGGACAGACGGCATCATTGCCCAAAATGGTGCGAATGTTTATGATATCATTCCTAAATAAAATTTATAATAAATTTAATAAAATCATAGACTTAATTCAAAGATCAATCACAATCCCATCATCAGGCTGATAAAAAAGCCCAGCAAAATACTGGGCTTTTTGCAAAGATTGCAAAACTTAGGCTTTTGCAGCCGCTTGAGCAGCAGCAACTTCGGCAGCGAAGTCTTCTTGCTTTTTCTCGATACCTTCACCCACTTCTAGGCGTTTGAAGCTAACAACGGTTGCACCTTCTGATTTTAGTACATCGCCAACTTTTTTGTCATTGTCCATGACATATGGTTGGTTTACCAAAGTTACTTCGTTTAGGTATTTTTGGATACCGCCAGTGATCATCTTCTCTACCACTGCCTCTGGCTTGCCAGATTCTTTGGCTTTGGCTTCAATGATGTCTTTTTCGCGAGCCAAAATGTCTGCTGGTACATCGGCTTCGTTCACTGCCAATGGGTTAAATGCCGCCACTTGCATCGCAACAGCTTTACCAACTTCTTCTGAACCGCCTTCATAAGACACCACCACGCCAATGCGTAGACCATGACGATAGGCAGCCAAATTAGCACCTTCGATAATTTCGGCACGGCGTACTTGAATGTTTTCACCAATTTTTTGCACCAGTGCTACGCGAGCCTCTTCAACGGTTGCACCGTCGCCATATGGCAATGCAGAAATTGCAGCAACATCGGTTGTGTTGTTTGCCAAAGCAAGCTCGGCAACTTGGTTGGCAAATGCAGTGAAGTTGTCATCTTTTGCCACAAAGTCAGTTTGGCAGTTTACTTCCAATAGCAGTGCCTTGCCAGCAGTCTGGGCAATGATAATCGCACCATCAGCGGCGATATTGCCTGCTTTTTTGGCAGCTTTTGCTTGACCTGATTTACGCAGGTTGTCAATGGCAAGCTCGATATCGCCATTTGCTTCTTCTAGTGCTTTTTTGCACTCCATCATACCAAGACCAGTACGGTCTCTTAGCTCTTTTACCAGCTTTGCAGAAACTTGAGTCATGTAGTTTACCTTAAAAACTTAAATTCAGCGATGGCCGAACGCTTGGCATTCGGCCGCTTGAGTGATTAGTAGTTATTAACCACTTGACCAGCTTGGTCGACTTTGTCTTCAACTGGTGCAGTTGCATTATCACGGCTTGCTTGCTTATCAGCATCAGCTGCATCAGCACCACCTTGAGTTTTGGCGTACTCTTTACCAGCGATAATCGCATCAGCCATTGCAGTTACATACAAGCTAACGGCACGGATTGCGTCATCATTGGCAGCGATAACATAATCAACATTGTCTGGGTTTGAGTTGGTATCTACGATACCGATGACTGGAATACCAAGGTTTTTTGCCTCTTTGATGGCGATGGCTTCGTGATCAACATCAACCACGAACAACGCATCTGGCAAGCCGCCCATGTCTTTGATACCGCCCAAGGCACGCTCTAGCTTTTCCATTTGGCGAGTACGCTCTAGTGCTTCACGCTTGGTTAGCTTGGCAAAAGTGCCGTCTTCGGCTTGCTTTTCTAGCTCTTTTAGGCGAGTGATTGACTGACGCAGAGTCTTCCAGTTGGTTAGCATACCACCCAACCAGCGATGATCTACATAAGGCATACCAGCACGAGTTGCCTGCTCACGAATGACAGCACTGGCAGCACGCTTAGTGCCAACAAACAAAATTTTGTTGCGAGCAGCTGCTTGCTTATTTGCAAAGGTCAAAGCCTCATTGAACTGCTTAACAGTATGCTCAAGGTTGATGATATGAATGCGGTTGCGAGCACCAAAGATGTATTGGCTCATTTTTGGGTTCCAAAAACGAGTTTGGTGGCCAAAGTGAGCACCTGCTTCTAGCAAATCACGCATTGAGATTTGGGTTGGGTTTTTGTCTGACATAAAAAATCCTAAAAGTTGGGTTACGCCTCCACGAAAACAAAATATCAAATCTGCCAGCACGCATTCATTATAGTGCTAATGAATTAATCAAACCGACAAACACCCTGATATTTCAAAGACTCTCGTGTGTGTAGTGTTAATGAAAAATACGCCCATAAAAAATGGACGCATTATTATAGCAAAAATTTTTGGCAATGACAAGCAATCAAACAGCCAACGCCACAAGCCTATACTGCTGGTTCAAGGTATTTTTCGGCCTCCTGCAAATCAACCGTAACCAAACTTGAAATGCCAGCTGTCGGCATGGTGATGCCTTTTAGTTCATCGGCAATCTGCATGGCAAGTTTATTGTGGCTAATAAAAATAAACTGCACATCACAAGCCAGCTCACGAATCAGCCCTGTAAATCGTGCCACATTGGCATCATCAAGCGGTGCGTCCACTTCATCAAGCACACAAAACGGTGCAGGGTGCTGCTTGAAAATCGCAAAAATCAAACTAAGTGCCGTCAGTGTTTTTTCGCCGCCCGATAGCACTGCAAGCCGAGAGTTTTTCTTACCCTTGGGCTGTGCCATCAAGACCAAACCTGCTCGCCACTTGTCTGCTTTTGGCAAGCTGTCATCTTCCATCAAGCTCAAACTTGCCTGACCGCCACCAAAAACTTTGGAAAATAAGGCATTAAGCTGCTCATTGACCGCAGACAATGCACCCAAAAATAGCGATTTTGTTTTCTCGTCAATGGTGCGAATGGCATCTTCAAGCTTTGTCATGCTCTTTGTAATGTCAGCAATTTGCTCGTCCATTGGCGATACTCTCGCCTCAAGCTCGGCAAGCTCAGCGGCGGCGGCAAGGTTTACCGCCCCAAGTTTGGCAATCTGCTCTTTTAACCGCTCACGCTCGGCAAAATTATCCACAAATTGCCTGTTGGGATTGGCACGAAAATCCGCCAACATTGCAGGCAAGTTAAACGCCTCATCAAAGCGGGTCAGCTCATCGGCCAAATCTTGCAGGCGACTCTCACCAACCGCAGTATCAGCACTGACTTGAGCGGCGGCTGTTTGGGCGGCGGTAAATTGGTTGTGGCAATCGGTCAGCTCTTCTTGCAATTTTGCCTGCCCAAGCTGCAAAACCTTAGTGGCAGCTTCGTACTCATCGCTTGCCACTTTTAGCTCATGGCTTGTCGCCTGTGCTTGCTTGAATGTCGCCAAAAGCTCTGGCAATTTGTCATGCAGTTCATCTTGGCTGCGTTTGGTCGCCTCACTATCAGCCTGTGTCTTTGCAAGGCTTGTCTTTGCCATCTCAAGCAAGCGTTCGGCATGCGTCTTATTTTGACTAAGCGTGTTGATTTGTAGCTGCAACTGATTGTGCGTTTCGCTGCGTTGTTTTAGCAGTGCATTGACCTCATCGATACGCAGCGTTTGCACACTCATGCTCTGATTGGCAAGTGTGATAAGCGGAGCAAATTCAGCCAACTTTTCTTGGCACTGTTGCTGCTGTGCCTGTAGTTGCTGCAGCTCTAGCGACAATGCCTTTTTTTCTTCGGTCAGCTGCTCATGCTGAGCCAACAAGCTCTCACGGCGGATTTGCTCATTGTCAATCTTTGCCGTCAAAGTCGCAATCATCTTCTCGGCATGATGCAGTTGTACTGTGGCTGCGTTTTTTTGGGCGAGCAGCTCTTCGAGCTCAACTTTTGCCGTTTGTAGCTGACCACTTGTCTGCTTGAGCAGTTTTTGTTCCTTGCCAAGCACTTCTTCGAGTGCATTTAGCTCATCGTCCAGTTCAGCAAGTCGCTGCAAATGCTTGTTTCGCTGCACCAAAAACTCACCACTTTCATCGCCAAGTTTACTGATGTGCATCATGCCAAAACTGCCAAGCAGCCAGCCTGTCTTGGTCAAAATCATCACCCCAACCAATGCCGTACAATCAAGCTCATCAGGCAGCGTATCGCCAAGGTATAAATAGCAGCGGGTGAATATCTCAAGCGTCGGCGTTGCAATCAGCTCATCGAGTCTGACAAGATGACTGCTGACAGATTGTGGTAATTTTGCAAGCAAATCACTGGCATACAATGCCGAAGCAATCACGCCTTTGTCGCTTTTTTTGCCTGATTTTAGTATCAGTTTCACACTTTGGGCATCGTTTTGGCAAATGGCAACAGAAGGGTTATCGGCAAGTCTCGCCCCCAGCCAAAAACCCAAAAATTTATCCAGCACTCCAGCCAAATCTCTGCCCTTTGCCGTCAATGACAAAGCTGTCTGTAGAACTGGCAAGCTCTCCAATTCTTGCACCATGTCAGCATTAACCGCCGTATCTTGCTTGGCTTTTGGTGCTGGCGTATGTACAAGTTTGTGCAAAATCTCATACTCACCCATCAAACTGGCGTGCTGCTTATCTTGGGCGGTGGTGGCTGCTTGGTGTTGATTGACAAGCTGCTGCAATTTATCCACGCCAGCTTTTAATTCTTGCTCATCACCAAAACCATCAAGCCGCTGCCTAAGCGACTGTGCCACCGCTTGCTGTTTTTTTAGTTCAGAGGCTTCCGTGTCGGTATTGGCAAGGTTTTGTAACGCTGTCGCAAGCTGCTCTTCACGGTGCCGAGATTTCTCAAGACTCTCCTGCACTCGTGCCACCTGTGTCTGTAGCAACTTTTGCTCGGTTTGCAGTGCGTTTTTTTGTTGCATAAGAGCATTTAGCTCATCACGCTGTGTCTGCCAAGCGTTTTGGGCATCATTTTGGGTATCTTTGGCAAGCTCAAGCTCACGCTGTGCCTGCTGTGCCTGTGGCAACAATTCGTCCAATTGCTGGGTTAATTGCTCAAGCTCACTTTTTGTATGCTCAATATTTGCCATCGCTTCGGCGTGCGTGTTCTTTAGGCGGGCGATTTTTTCATCATTTTGGGCAATGCTGTTATTAACCGTCAAAAAATTATGCTGAGCGGTTTGTTCAGCCATTTGGGCGTTATGATATTTGTCTCGTGCATCATCTTTTAGCCACTGGGCTTCTAGGACGCGTGCAGAATGCTCATCGAGCCGTTTGCGTGCTTGCCCAACTTGTGCCTCAAGAGCTGCCAAAACTTCCGCCGATTTGCCCTGCTCGCCCTTTTTTAGCTCATGATATTGCCAAGCCTCAAACAATCGCCGCAACAAATCCTCATGGTGCAAAATGTGCAATTTGTCATTTAGCTGATTGTACTGCTTGGCGGACTCTGCTTGGCGAGCCAGCGTTTTTTGTTGCTTTTTTAACTCGCCTTGCAAATCGGACAATCGCTGCAAATTCTCACGCGTCTCGGCAAGTTTTTTCTCGGTATCAACTCGGCGTGCCTGATAGCGAGATACGCCAGCTCCCTCTTCGATAAACTCTCGCAGCTGCATGGGGCTAGAATCAACAATGCGGCCAATCATGCCCTGCTCAATCACCGCATAGCTGCGAGCACCCAAGCCTGTTCCCAAAAACACATCAACCACATCACGCCGCCGCACTTGCTGACCGTTGATAAAATAAGTTGACTTGCCGTCTTTGGTTACTTGGCGACGCAATGACAATTCTTGATATAGATTCAGCTCATGGCGAATGCCGTGCTTTTCGTCTTGGGTATGCTCAAACACCAGCTCCACACTGGCAAGGCTCTTGGCGGCACGACCTTCCACGCCTGCAAAAATCACATCGCTCATCGCCCCACCACGCAGCTGCTTGGCTGAAGTTTCGCCCAATACCCAGCGAATGGCATCAATCACATTGGATTTGCCACAGCCATTTGGACCGACAATGGCGGTGATGTCATGCTTGAAAGTGAAAGTCGTTGGGTTGGCAAAGGATTTAAACCCTGCCAGCTTTAGGGATTTTAATCGCATGGTAATTACGCCAAACAAGTCCGCTGGCACTTTGTACTACAACAAAGACCAAGCGATAACACAGACCCTGCCATCAGACAGGGCAAACAAAAGTTGCCATTTTAACAAATTTTGGCAAGCGGTGCATGATTAGATTATCAGCAACGACAAGACACGCCTGCCAGCTGCTGACATTTATATTTTTTGACTAACGCCCAGCGGCTTGGCGATGAACTGGTACAGCTTCGATCAGCTCGCTTAATGCCCGCTGATATACATTGCGTTTGAAGGGAACAACCGCCGTCAATGGAAACCAGTAGCTGACCCATTGCCAATCATCAAACTCTGGAATACTGGTATCAAAACGAATGTGCTTGGTATCTGCCTCATCAAGGTATAACAAAAACCACTTTTGTTTTTGTCCAATGCACAACGGCTCCTGACCCGCTCGCACGAAGCGTTTGGGCAAGCGATAACGCAACCAATCTCGTGTAACCGCCAACACTTTGACATGCTCAGGATACAACCCAAGCTCTTCGTACAGTTCACGATACATCGCCTCAAGCGGTGTTTCGCCATAGCCAATCCCCCCTTGGGGAAATTGCCAACTGTCATGCCCTATGCGTTTGGCCCAAAGCAGCTGCCCATGTGCATTTACCAAGATGATGCCGACATTTGGACGAAAACCGTCTGCATCAATCATAACTAAACTCTTTTTATAAATAAATTTTACCGAAAATCATCGGCATTTCCTGACTGCCTATTAAACCAAAAAACCGCCCAAAAGTGTAATGTTTTTTTGAAACAAAATTACATTCGGCGAAATTTTCACCAACATTATCCCATATCTTTGACCAACTCATGGCAATTGGGCAGTAGGCACAGCACAAAACAACAAATCATTTGCCAAAATCCATCAAAGCAAGTAAAATTAAGCCTAAATTTATCATAAAAGGTGGCTTATGGCAGAGTTAAACGCAGAACTCGTATGGCAAGATGGTGTGCATTTTACAGGCACTTCACCTTCTGGTCATCGTGTCGAAATTGACGGCGACAAGACCGCTGGTGCCAGTCCAATGGAGCTGATTTTGTTGGGTCTGGGTGGTTGTGCCAGCTATGATGTTGTCAGCATCATGAAAAAATCTCGCCAAGAGATTCACGATGTGCGTTGTCAGATGCGTGCTGTGCGTGCCGATGGCATACCAGCAGTTTATACCGATATTCACCTGCATTTTGTGGTAACTGGCAAAGACATCAAAGAAAACCAGCTTGCCAAAGCCATTGAGCTGTCTGCCCAAAAATACTGCTCCGCCTCACAAATGCTCTCCGCTGGCGGTGTGAACATTACCCACGATTATCAGATTGTTGCCGCATGATTGTCTCGTTATTTGCCACAACAAGCATCAAGCTTACCATCGTGCTGATGATCATCGCTGTCTTATTGCCCTATGTCTGCACCATACTGTGCAAGGCTTTGGGCGGTTTTCGTGCCAAAGACAATCAATCCCCCAGAGAGTTTTTGGCAAAAACCACAGGGGCAGCAGCACGCCTAAATTATGCTCAGCTGAACAGTTTTGAGAGCTTGCCGATTTTTTTGGCAAGCGTCATCATCGCCCTGTATACCTTTGTGCCTGTTGAGATTATCAATATGCTTGCGACAGGCTTTGTGCTGTTTCGCCTGTGTTATATTTATAGTTACGCGGCCAATTTATCACTGTTTCGCTCGGTGTCTTGGTTTTGTTCATTGAGCTGCTGCCTGATGTTGCTTATCCTGTCTTATCGGATTGGCATTTAGGCATTCTCGGTGTGGCTTGACAGCTTTGATTTGCCACAAAAATACCGCTGCAAACCCTTTAATAGCAGCTCTGCGTCAGTTTGTACGCCATCAAGATGGGCGGATAACATATTAGCACCGCCACCTGTTAGAATAACTTCATAATCTGGGTACTGCTGCTGAATATTTTTGACCGCTGACACCACGCCAAACAGCACCCCATGATTGACCGCATCATCAGTACTTAAGCCCAAAGACAGCTCATCAAATCGCCCTTTTTTCACGCCGATTTGTTGTGTGCCAGCATACAATGCGTGCCGCTGCATATAGACATTTGGCAAGATATAACCGCCCAAATGCACGCCTTTATCAATCACATCAATGGTTAGTGCCGTACCGCAGCCAATCACGCACTGCTGCTTATTGGCATCAACCACGCCAAGCATTTGTAGCCAGCGATCCACACCCAGTTGCTTGGGGTGATAGTGGCTTTTTAGCATTGGGTGGTTGTCATTGACTTTGGCAAATTCAAACGCCCTGCCGAACTCTGTCAGCGTATTGGCAAGCGTCTCATTAATCCGCTCTCCCAAGACGCTCGAAATACCGATAAATGCAGGGTCAAACTGTGCAAAACTACCAAGCAACCCCAAAAGCAGCTCATTGGGTGCTTTTAGATGCTCTTTGGCATCTGATAAGATTATTTTATCATGCTCAATCAGCCAATATTTGAGCCTCGTATTACCCAAGTCCAACCACAATACGCCTTGCTTCATACACCCTCACTTAGCCAGCTGAACCATGCCTGCAAATACCGCTTGCACGCCATCGGTCGTATCAATCAACAACGCCCCCTGCTCATCAATGCCCAGACAGCGACCTGCCTGATGAACCGTTGTCATATCATCACGCACATAAATGGCAATTTGCCGATTCGTCAGCACATGACAACGATTAAACTGACGGACAAAATCCGCCCTCGCTTGACTGCCATCGCACAATCGGTTGTGGTGCATGATCGCCTGATAAACGCCGTGACAGATGGGCTGATACCACTCATGTGCTTGTGGCAACTTGCCAAGTGATGACTGCCAAATATCAGCCATGCTGGCCGCTTGATACAGGCCATCGGCAATCACAGGGCTGTTGGCAACATTTAGCCCAATGCCTATCACCACGCCTGTCAACGCCACTGGTTGTTTGGCAAAAACAGGTTCAATCAAAATACCAGCCAACTTCTGAAACAGCTGCCGATTATCATCATAAAACCCCACATCGTTTGCCCACTTTACGCCAATAAGTGGCAAATGCTCTTTTGTCCGCTCATGATTGATTTGTTCAATCACTGGCAAGTTGGCAAGATAAAAACCCACAAGCAGCGACAACAAGCCCGTCAAACGCCCCAGCCCAAATCGTGCATGGCGAGTGTGCATCGGCACATACAAAGACAAAAACACATTGCCCTGCCCACTGAGCCAGCTGCGTCCATGTTGCCCACGCCCAGCACTCTGGCTGTCTGCGGTGAACAGCACAAATTTATCATTATCAACCCTGCCCTCTACAACAGCATCAATAAGCTGCGTATTGGTGCTGTCGGTCAAAGGCTTATGGTGATGGTTTTGGCAAATCTGCTGCCACAAGTCATCAAAATCACTGTCTGCCATAAAGGTTATTGCATCGTTCGGATAAATTTGCGTTATAATACCACAAATGTTAAAAAATAACGGAAAATAGCATGATTTATCTATGGTTTGTACTGGCAGGCAGTATTGCTGGACTGTGTGCTGGCTTGTTTGGTGTCGGTGGCGGCATGGTAATTGTGCCTGCGTTGATTTGGATTTTGGCGTATTATGGCATACCCAATGACATCGTGCCGCACATTGCTGTCGGTACGGCACTTGCAACCATTATTCTAACCTCCATCAGCTCAATGACCGCTCACCACAAGCGAGGCGGAGTTCGTTGGGAAATTTTTCGCCACATGGCTAAGGGCTTGGTGCTTGGCAGTCTGGTCGGTGCATGGGTGGCAACACTCATCAGCGGCGAAGCACTACAGGCGGTATTGGGTGCTGGTGCTGTACTTATGGCGATAAAAATGCTCTTTTTCCCCAATCAAGAAAAAAGCACCGCCAGCCCACAAGCTCCCTACCAGCAAGGCTTTGCAGGCATTATCATTGGTATGCTTTCGGCGATTTTTGGCATCGGCGGTGGTAGCCTAACCGTGCCATACCTAAGCCATAACGGCATTGCAATGAAACAAGCAGTCGGTACCTCTGCTGCTTGTGGCTTGCCGATTGCCATCGCAGGTGCGTTGGGTTTTATTTGGTTCGGTCAAGCTGGTGGCACCACCACAGGCATTGACGGCTTGATTGGTTTTGTGCATATTGGTGCATTTGTCAGCATCAGCATTGCAAGTTTTATTATGGCAAAAGTCGGTGCAAAACTGGCTCATATTTTGCCTGCACAAACACTCAAGCGGGCATTTGGGGCATTGCTCATGATCGTTGGTGTACAATTAATCGTCAGTGGCTTGTAATACGCCCCAATACAGCAAAACCAAGCGACACGCAAACGCCGCTTGGTTTTGTTTTTTAATGAACAATAAGCAATCTATCGTTATTAATGATAAAATATCGTAAGACAAACTGAACTTATAGATTAAATAGTTTAAAAAACTTAAAAATTAACAAAGTTTTGTCAATTAAGCTCATGGCTTGTAGTTTATATTTACCATGACACACCCAAATCACAAACCTGCATAAACGCCTCCCAACTGATTTATCTCTTAATCAGCCGATTGCCAAATCTGCCTTCGTCCATGCCGCACGGATAACGGTGAATTTGACATACGGCAATGATGGGCAAAAACAGACAAATTAAAAACCCTCAAAGCAGCCGCCTTGAGGGTCTTGATATGGTGGCGAGAGGCAGGATCGAACTGCCGACACACGGATTTTCAATCCGTTGCTCTACCAACTGAGCTATCACGCCAAAGTGGGCATATTAAACCAAAATTTTATCCGCCTGTCAAGCAAATTTATAGAAAATTTTTCAATTACTGCGACAGATTTTTGTTGGCATCAAACATCAACCGTGCCGCCTCCAGCACATAGGCCTCACTTTCGGGCAATTTTGGACGCTCATTTTCTTTCATCGCCACTCGCTCTTCCGCCAATGCCTCCAGATGAGCCTGATAGGTCGTCCAGTTGGCAAATGGTTGCTCTCCTGTCGCTTGACGGCGGGCATTTTCGGCAAGCAAAGTACGGTTCTCTATTTGCTGCATTTTGGCACGGCGTTTGTCCAGATTGATTTCTGATGGCTTTTTGTCATCATCTAAGGCACGAATGGCGTTTAGCTCTGATAAGTACACAAATTGCGGGTCAGTTTTTTGGCGTGCTTTGGATTGCTCGCTAAGAGAGCTGATGGTCGCCTGCGAATACTTACCTGCTGCAGTATAGTTGGTCGGCTCAATGGTATCCCACGGCAATGGGTTTTTGTACTCTCGTTCGCCAAACTCAATGCCTTCATAGATATTCACCAGTTCAATATCAGGCACCACGCCCTTGTTTTGGGTGCTGCCGCCATTGACGCGATAAAACTTACGCTGTGTCAAAGTGGTTGAACCAAGTGCAATATCATCACGCTGCGACTGTGCCGAGCCTTTGCCTGTGGTGGTGTTGCCAATCACCAACCCCAAGCCATAATCTTGAATCGCTGCTGCAAAAATCTCACTGGCAGATGCCGAACCCAGATTAATCAGCACCGCCAAATTGCCATCGTACAACTGCCGCCCACCATCTTTGTCGGTGAATACCTGCACATTGCCACGATTATCACGAATCTGCACCAACGGGCCTTCTTTGACAAACATTGCCAGCATTTTTGCCACTTCATCAAGCGAACCACCCGGATTGTTACGCAAGTCCACCACCAAGCCATCAATGCCTTGTTCGGTCAATGCCTTGAGTGCTTTTGCGGTGTCATTGCTAACGCTGCGATACTCACTGCTATCCATGCCTTGTCGGCGTGCCTTGAAGTTCAAATAAAAACTTGGGATTTCAATCACACCCACACGCTTAAGCCCACCCTCATAAGGCAGCTCAATAACTCGATGTTGTACGCCTGACTCATCTTGGCGAATGATATCTCGTGTCAGCGTTACTGTGCGTGCTTGGGAATCTGGCGTGTTTGGCTGCTTTACCTTGACGGTAACTTCGGTGCCACGCGTGCCACGAATCAGCCCAACAATCTCTCGTGTGGTATAGCCAACGGTATCAACCATCTCGCCTTCGGCTTGGGCAACGCCGATGATTAAATCATTGGCATAAATCTGCCCTGACTTGGCAGCAGGCCCACCATCAACCAAGCTGACAATGCGAATATAATCTGGATTCTTGCGGTCAGGTCGAATCGACACGCCAATACCCTCAAGCTGCAAGCTGGTCTGCACCTGCATATCTTGTGCTTGCACAGGGGCATAATAATTGCTGTGCGGATCATAGGCACTGGTTGCAGCGTCAAGCACCATTTCCATGATTTCGTCATTTTTTAGGCGTGCCAACTGTTCTTGTTGGCGTTTGAGGCGATTTAGCAAAATCTCCGTTGGTGTGCGTTGTTCCGCCTTGATCAAATCCTGACCCCTTGCCAACTCTGGATTGTCCAGATAGGCTTGGTCTTTTGCTTTGTCGTCCTCTTGCGACAGCGTCAAGCCAATCAGCGACAAGGCGGTCTGATTTTGCCAATAAGCCAGCTGTTCTTGCTTGTTGGTGAATCTTGGTGCGTCCTCCCTGTCTAGCACAATGCTCTTATCGGTGTACAAATCCACCTTAGTGCCAAGATAGTCGGTGGCGGTTTTGTAATATTCCATAGAACGCGTGCGATACCGCTCAAAAATCTCAATCCCAGCCGTCAAGTCGCCACGCAGCAACATAGCAGCATAACTATCGGCATATTTTTGGGTAAATTCATCAACATCCGATTGCAAAAACAGCGTGCGATTTGGGTCTAGTTTGTCAAAATACATTGCCAAAATCTTTTGCCCCATCTGCTTATCGAGTCGCTGATCTGTATAATGGGCTCTATCAAGCAAAACCGCCACTTGGCGTGCCGTCAGACGCTGCTCTGGCGTTTGCTCAAATACCTTACGATCTGCCGCCTGTGCCAATGACGAAAAACTGCTGGCAAACAAAGCAGCAGAAAGTGCAACCGCCAGTGATGACGCAACATACTGTTTTGGGATTGGTTTTGAGATGATTTTTGGCATAATTCTTTCCTGAGTTGTTATCAAACCGCAAAGCGGTATCTTAAATTTATCAAGCGTTGCTATATTAACACAAAAATGCCGAAAGTTTTTTGCACAAGTGATGGTTTTTGTACCAAAGACCCTAAGGCTTGGTTACAAAGCACATAAATTTGCCAAAAAATGATAGCAAATGATCGCTTTTTAAGATGCCATCACCATTGGCTAGAGCATAAAGACTGGCTTATTCGCCCAAAATACAAATCTTATCACAACCACACACAAATTCATGGCATAATATACAATCATCTCAATCCAAAGGAAATAAAATGGCAACAGGTATTATTATGGCAGATGTTGCTGGCACTGTGCTTGATGATGGCGACAAAGCCCTGCTGGCAAACCAACAAATCGGTGGCATGATTTTGTTCGCTCGCAATGTCGAATCAGCAGCACAGGTACGCACACTGACCGACCAAATGCGTGCAATCAACAATAATGTGCTTATCGCTGTCGATCAAGAAGGTGGACGCGTGGCTCGCTTTCGTGAAGGATTCTCGCCACTGCCTGCAATGGGTAGGCTTGGCAAGCTCTACGACGCCGACCTAGCTCATGCACTGTCGGTTGCCTACGACTGTGGCTATCTGATGGCAGCAGAAGTGCTGGCGGTGGGGGTTGATTTTAGTTTTGCACCTGTGTTGGACATTGATGGGTGCAGCCAAGTCATTCAAGATCGTGCCTTTCACCAAAACCCTGATATTGTCGTGGCACTCTCCAGCCGATTTATGGACGGCATGAAAGCTGCAGGCATGGCGACCACAGGCAAGCATTTCCCAGGTCATGGCTCTGTCGCCCCTGATTCGCACATCGCTGATGCGATTGACGAACGCAGCTTTGATGAAATCATCAGCATGGACACTCAGACCTTTATTAAGACGCTTGATAAACTCGATGCTCTGATGCCTGCCCATGTGATTTTTCGCCAAGTTGATGATAAGCCAGCAGGTTTTTCGCAGATTTGGATTGAGCAAATCATTCGCAAGCAACTTGCCTTTGACGGTGTGATATTTTCGGACGATTTGTGCATGAAAGCCGCCCACATTGCAGGCGATGTTGATGCACGCGTGATTGCCGCCATCAATGCAGGCTGTGATATGGCATTGGTATGTAACAACCGTGCAGGTACGCTACTTGCCATTGAGGCTGCCAAAAACCTAGCGGACAAACCGCACAATCGCTTTGCTCGCATGAAGGGTAATATCCCTCCGTGGCAGGGTAGCCTTGAGGCGACTTGTCAGCAATTTGAGCATTGGCAGACAGCCAGACAGCGGGTGCAAGAGACTTTTTTTGCTGACAAGCCTACCAAGCCCAGCCATGATCCGACCAGTTATCAAATTAGCAATTAATGCCACAAGATACCCTCTCGCCCAGCGGTATGCAGTGTGCTACAATAAGCAACTTGGCAGGATAACAAATACCCAATCAGCAAGGTTGGGTTGCTATTTTTGACAAATATAACACAACTAACTATTAAGGATTGATAATGAATATTGAGTTTATTGAAGTGTATTCTGACATTGGTGCAGGCAAGCACGGCACAGTACATGGGGTGGATTTGATAAGCAAGCACGCCAAGCGATTTGCCCACGATACGCACCGTATCATCGCCGACAAAATCACCCAGCCACCAGCCCACCCTGCTGCCAAATATATCGAGCATTTGTTGCCGTTTTTTCGTGATAAGCTCGTCCCTTTATCGCACAAATTGCTTGGCAACATTGAACAAAATGGCAACTTCCCTGTCATCATCAGTGGCGATCATTCCAACGCAATGGGCAATTTGTCAGCATTCATGAATCATCATCACGATGCTCGTGTTGGCGTGGTGTGGATTGATGCTCATGCCGATTTGCATTCGGTATTCACCACACCATCAGGCAATATGCACGGAATGCCACTGGCTGCGGTGCTGCGTCTGGATAATACCGACTGTCAAACACAGACGATTGATACCCACACACAGCAAAAATGGCAAGCACTCAAGCAGCTATCCACGCACCAAGGCATCATGTCAAGCGATGTGTTTTTCTTGGGTTTGCGTAGCTATGAAGCACCCGAGCGACACCTGCTAGCAACCCAACAAATGTTCGCCTATGATGCACAGGATCAGGCAGTGATTGGTGGCGACAAACTGCCACTTGGTCAGATACTCAGCCAGCTTATTGACAAACTTAGCCAACTTGACGCTGTCTATGTCAGCTTTGATGTGGACGCTTTGGACAGCTCGCTCATCGCTGCCACAGGCACGCCTGAACCGAACGGCTATCAGCCTGATGACTTGCGTTTGATTTTTGACAAATTGCTTGGCTTGCCAGTGGTAAAGGCCTTTGAAATCACCGAATTTAACCCAACACTTGATGATGACAGCGACAAATACCACACCGTATTTGATTTATTCACACACGCTTTGGGCGTAATCGCCAATCGTCAAGCAAGCTAACACTTGCCAATCAGACACACAAAAAGCACCATTGTCCATCAAGGTGCTTTTTATATTTAGCCACAATTTGAAGACCGCGATTTGGTAGCTGTTTTTGCTGCAACAATCAGCCCAAAAAATACACAATCAAACCATACACCACCAAGAAAAATAAGAAACTTGGTATGATTTTTTTGGTTTTGATGGTGATAACAAAGGTTAAAATCAAAAACAACAGCTTGATTAGATCTTTAACATCGGCAGTTTCAACCAATTGTGTTAAATTCTTGCCTGAAAACGCACTGTTAAAAACAATCAAGCCAATCATCGCTTGAGCAGAATAACTGATTGATTTATAAAGAAAACTGTCTTTATCATTCAGATATTTATTATTTTTAAATAAAAATGGAAAAACCCGAAAAATAAAAATCGTTATCGCAGAAAACACCAGCAAAAAAGTAAAATTAGCCATTTTTTCTCCCCAGCTTGTCAAATAGTGCAATTGAGATACCAATCGCAAAAGGGGCTATCAGCATTGTGTACTCTTTTAACAATAACAAAAACACAGGGGCAAGAATCAAGCCAATCCAATAAGCACTGACATCAAAATAATCCGGCCAATGCTTGGCAGCAAGAGCGGTAAATTGTAGCGGCAACACGATTTTTATCACTTCATAAAAAAGCGGCGAGGCGATACTGGCTCCGAGGTAATAACCGATAAGCGTTGATAAAATGGACGCAAGATAAATGGGAATGCCAACGCCCAAAAAATACACAAAATAATCCTCTTGTTGATTTTTAAAGCGAGAAATGCTTGCCGAAAAAACCGATGGCACGATTAAGATGCTTGATGCCATGATTTTTTTGATTGAGGTTTGTTTTAGGTACAACGAAAGAGCAGAGGACATTAAAATAAAACGAGAGTTCAACGCCAAAATCATCGGCAACAAAGTCAATCCAGCCTCATAGCTTTGCACCAAGACAAACTGTAGCGGCGTTGAGAAAATCAGCAAACTGGTTGCCATCACCTCCATAAGACTTAAGTTTTGACTTGCCCCCAATGCCCCAATCGGAATGTACAAAAAAATAAAAGCAAGCCCAAAAGAAATCGAATCCTTAAGCCCCGCTTGAAATGAATTGTTTTGTAACAGGCTCACCAAAAATACCTCGCATTACTGGCATCAAAAAACTGCTTTCTCGGACCTTTACTTCTGTAAAGAAGTCGAAACGCATCTTTTGGACAATCATACCCTTCACTAGGATAATATTTAATATTGCTTCTAGCGTGCAAAACTTTATAATTGTCAATAATTAAAAATGAACCTAAGCCATTATCAACCGTGTTATGACTGATTGCTTTTGATATGGTGAATAGTTTATCAAAAACATCAATCTCCGCCTTTGATGGATTTTCATTCGCAATCGTCATTCTTTGACCATTAAAATCATCGATACGAAAATCCAGCCTGCAAAGAAATCCTCGTTGCTCACAAAACTCTAAAATCTTATGCTTTTTAATCTTTAAGCCATTAACATTTTTTCCCGAAATAAAGTTTGCTTCAATATTTAGCAAAATATTCAGCTCATCATCAGTTAGACAATTCAAAATATCTTTGGCTAGTGCATAAGAGGTTGGTGTATTGCTTAAGTCCCTGCAAGTGGTAAGTGCCAAATAATCAGCACTGATGTCTTCATACAAGTCATCGGAGTGCAACGAAATATCTCCAGATCCATTACCCCATTCCCCAACTTGTTTTTTGGATTTTTTTAAATATAAAGCCTTATGATCTTCATATGGATATTTAATATCAATTAAATTAAAAATATCAGCTAAAGATTTATGAACCAACAAAGCCAAATCTGAGCTGTCTATCTTAAATAAATTATGTAAAACAATACCAGAAACAAATTTATTAGCCCTGCTCAAATTATTAAATATCGTGTAATCTGATGGGGTTATTTTAGTAAGTAGCAAATGGGTTAGTGATATTTTCTTAGCAAAAAATCCACTATCTATCTTAACTTCTTTATTCCACCAGCTTTCAATATCATCAGACAGATAAGACAAATCCAAAGAAATAATTTGCTCTGAATTGAAATGCTGTCTAAAATCAGCACTGTTTTTAAACATAGGCACTCCCTAATAAATAGCGTTGTCAAGATATTACAAAAAGCACAGCCAAGCAATCACTTTTACAATTTCTTACAAATTACTACTGATTTGTAAAATTATGTAATTAGTGATAATAAACAATCACCGATAGTGAGTTTGTAGTTTTTAAGTGTTTGACAAAATCCCCACCGCTCGATGAATTCTAGATTTTTGGGCGATGGGGATTGCTTCGACTGCCAAGGATTTTGTGGCATATCGTTGATTAATTATTAAATTACACTTAACGCATGGTAACAAATTCCTCCGCCCCTGTTGGGTGAATGGCGACCGTATTATCAAAATCAGCCTTTGTTGCCCCCA
Source organism: Moraxella cuniculi DSM 21768 (assembly GCF_900156515.1). GTDB lineage: Bacteria > Pseudomonadota > Gammaproteobacteria > Pseudomonadales > Moraxellaceae > Moraxella > Moraxella cuniculi. The sequence continues at coordinate 52,951 of NZ_FTNU01000003.1, forward strand.
TCTTAATGGCAACAGCAAAGCCCTGAATCATCTCATCAACCCCAAACCCAATGCCGTGCAGACCGATGATTTTCTCATCATCGCCCAGACAGATGAGTTTCATGCGGCATGGTTCACGGTGCTGCGTTACCGCACTGTACATTGGCGTAAAATTGGCGGTATACACCTTGATATTTTCGGCACCGTACTGGCTTTCGGCATCTTTTTGACTAAGTCCAACCGTACCAATCGGCGGGTGACTAAATATCACGCTTGGCACAAGATGATATTGCAAATGCTCATCAGGCTTATTATTGAACAATCGCTCTGCCAATCTACGCCCAGCCGCCACCGCCACAGGGGTCAGTTCAATGCCCCCTTCGATAATATCGCCAACGGCATAAATCTGCTTGGCTGTGGTATTTTGGAATTTATCAACCTTGATTTGACCTCGGCTATTAACCGCTACACCAACTTTATCCAAGTTCAAATCCGCCGTTGCAGGCACACGCCCTGTTGCCCAAATCACGCACGCCACCGTCTGACTGCGACCATCTTTTAGCACGACGGTATAGCTGTCGTCATGATTCTTGTCAATGCGCGCCACATCAGAATCAGTATGCAGCACAATGCCCTGCTGGCTCATGGTCTGCGTTAGCACCTCAACAATATCCCCATCAAAGCGTCTAAGCGGTCGCTTGCCACGCACAAATAAATGCGTCTTTGCCCCAAGTGCGTTCAGCACACCTGCAATCTCCACCGCCACATAGCCCGCTCCGATGACCGCAACCGATTCTGGCAGCTCATCAAGCTCAAAAAACCCATCAGAATCAATGCCATATTCACTACCCGCAACATCGGCTCGCACAGGCTTGCCACCTGTCGCAATCAAAATATGCTCAGCGGTAATCGTGCTAACTTTGCCATCACCATCGGTAACTTGCACGGTATGCTCATCAACAAAGCGTGCAAAACCGTCAATCAGCTCAACTTGGTTTTTTGCAAAACCATTCTTGTACGACTGATGGATTCTGTCAATGTAGCTTTGACGAGATTGGATTAATTTGGCAAAATCAAACTGATACTCACCAACCCCAAAGCCATAATCGGCAGCATATTTGCCCAAAGCCTCGGCAATGTGTGCGGCATACCACATGACTTTTTTTGGCACGCAGCCAACATTGACACAAGTGCCGCCCACATGGCGTGCCTCGATGATGGCACATTTTTTACCATAACTGGCTGCACGATTGGCAGAAGCAATGCCGCCACTGCCGCCACCGATGGCAAGATAGTCATAATCGTATTGTTTGCTCATTATTACCTCTTTTATTGTTCGTTCACAGCATTTTATCACAAAGATATTGGCAAATAACACGCTTAAAGCACAAAGCCATGCAAAAAACAAAGCCGCCAGTAACCCAGCAGCTTGTCAATCATGGCAAATTGTCCATACAGACGGTCATTTATGCCAGTTTATCAAAACAACACACGCACACGAATGGTTTCAGCCACAGCACGCAAACGCTGCAATGCCTTGTCCGAATCGTTATCATCAACATCCATCACCAAATAACCAATATCACCCTTGGTCATCAGCGATTGGGCTGCAATGTTGATCCCTGCATCGGCAAAAGAGGCGTTAATCTGCGACAGCACACCAGGGACATTGCGGTGAATATGCAATAAGCGGTGCGTACCTTCGGCAAAAGGAATGGCAACATTGGGGAAATTCACCGCACTGGTGGTATCGCCTTGATCTGAATAGCGAACAAATTTCTCCGCAACCTCCAAGCCGATATTGGCTTGTGCCTCTTGGGTAGAGCCACCAACATGTGGGGTTAGGATAACATTATCAAAGGCACGCAATGGCGACTCAAACTCCTCATCGGCAGATTTTGGCTCTTTTGGAAAAACATCAATCGCCGCTCCCAGCAGTTTTTTGCTTGCCAGTGCATCAGCCAATGCATCAATATCCACACAACCACCACGAGCAGCATTAATAAAAAACGCACCGTCTTTCATTTGGGCAAATTCTTTGGCGGTCATCATATTGCGAGTGCTTGGCAAATCAGGCACATGCAAAGTTACCACATCTGCCTTCGCCAGCAGCTCATCTAGGCTGCCCACTTGTACAGCATTGCCCAGCGGCAATTTGGTTACAGCATCATGATAAATAACTCTCATGCCCAGACTTTCAGCCAGCACCGACAATTGTGAGCCGATTGAGCCATAGCCCACGATACCCATCGTTTTGCCACGCACTTCGTAACTGTCTTTGGCAGACTTATTCCAGCCACCACGATGCACAACGGCATTTTTCTCAGGTACACCACGCATTAACATGATGGTCTCAGCCAGCACCAATTCGGCAACCGAGCGAGTATTTGAAAATGGTGCATTAAACACTGGAATGCCAAGCTCCAACGCCGCCTCAAGATCAACTTGGTTCGTGCCAATACAATAGCAACCGATACAAATCAGCTTCTGGGCAGCCTCCAGCACCTTGCGTGTCAGCTGCGTGCGAGAGCGGATACCAATAAAGTGAGCATCTTTGATTTTTTCAATCAATTCTGCCTCATCAAGTGCAGATTTGATGTATTCAATGTTGGTATAACCTGCTTCGTTTAATACCTTCAGTGCATTTTCGTGTACGCCCTCAAGCAACAAAAAACGAATCTTGTCTTTATTGAGAGATAAAGTCATGGTAAATCCTTCGGTGAAAAAATTAATGTTATACACGCATTGGCTAAATTTTGCAATAGACAAATGCCACTATCAATATGAAATCTTGGAATACTGGCTCTTGCCAATGGTTTGCCAACCATCACTCAATCAAATACCAAGTAGCAAATTTCTGGCAAAGCCCAACACGATCATAATAATCACGCCATCTGTCAAGGTAAATTTCGCCAAACCCTGCCACCTTGTCTGTAGCTCAGACCAGCTTTTGGCGGACTAAATTTATCAAGCTCAAAAAAAACAAAAGCCCGTTATCAAACGAGCTTTTGTTATGATGGCAGGTTTACTCTTGTGAACCAAGTTCGTCAGCAAATGCCTTGGCAAAGCTGTCCTCAACGCTGCCAGCGGTATCGCCAAGCAATGTCTCTGCCAGCAGATCATCTGCCTGAACCTGACTGTCAGCAACATTTTGTGCTTTGCGTTGGCGGTTTTGATGATAAGCCAATCCTGTACCTGCTGGAATCAAACGACCCACCACGACATTTTCTTTTAGACCGCTCAAATCATCAACCTTGCCCATGACCGCAGCGGCAGTCAAGACGCGTGTGGTTTCTTGGAATGATGCTGCCGAAATAAAGCTTTCGGTTGCCAGACTTGCTTTGGTGATGCCCAGCAATTGGCGTTCGTACTGCACAGGGAATTTGTTATTCTCCTGCAATTCGGCATTCAATGCACGGATTTTTGAGTACTCTGCTTGGTCGCCCTTAAAGTAGCTCGAATCACCGCCATCAATCACCTCAACCTTGCGTAACATCTGACGCACAATCACTTCAATGTGCTTATCATTGATTTTTACGCCCTGCAAGCGATATACCTCTTGCACTTCATTGACAATATAATTGGCAAGTGCTGTTTCGCCTTTTAGACGCAAAATATCATGCGGGTTTTGTGGTCCATCTGACACAACTTCACCACGCTCGACCGTTTCACCCTCAAAGACATTGATTTGACGCCATTTTGGAATTAATTCCTCATGGACAGTGCCATCTTCGGCAGTGATGATAAAGCGGTTTTTGCCTTTGGTTTCTTTACCAAAACTCACTACACCGCTAATCTCTGCCATGATGGCATGATCTTTTGGACGGCGAGCTTCGAACAAATCAGCCACGCGTGGCAGACCGCCCGTAATATCCTTGGTACCTGAGGTTGCTTGCGGTACACGACCCAAGACCGAACCTGCTGCAACTTGTTCACCATCTGCCACACGGATAATGGTATCGTTTGGCAAGAAATACACCACTTCTTTGCCAGAATCGGTATCAAGAATAATCGCTGGGCGTAAATCTTTGGCAATACCGGGGCGATCTTTGCTTGGCAGAATCTCAAAAGAGCTAACGCCTGTTATTTCATCAACCTTGACCGTTGCAGTCATGCCATCGGTAATATCACTAAAGCGAGCCGTACCAGAGAATTCGGTGATGATTGGGTGGGTATGCGGATCCCATTTGGCAATCACCTGACCTGCCTCTACTGCATCGCCATCACGCACCAAGACGCTTGAGCCATAAGGCACTTTGTAGCGTTCACGCTCACGGCCTTGGCTGTCCGCCACGCCAATCTCCGCAGAACGAGATACGATGACCAAATGCCCATCGGTATGCTCTACCGTTTTCATGTTGTGGAAACGAACCGAACCTGCATTACCAACAGAGACGCTGTTGTCCACCGAGGCTGCCGAAGCGGCACCACCCACGTGGAAAGTACGCATGGTCAGCTGTGTACCCGGTTCACCGATTGACTGGGCAGCCATAACGCCGACAGATTCGCCGATATTTACCAAATGACCTCGTGCCAAATCACGGCCATAGCATTTTGCACATACGCCTTGAGCAGCTTCACAAGTGATGACCGAACGCACATACACTTCATCAATGGCATTGGTGTCAAGTTTTTCGACCAGACGCTCATCAATCAAAGTGCCAGCTGCAACAACCACCTCACCATCGGCATTGACAACATCGGATGCTGCCACACGACCCAATACACGATCGCCCAAACGCTCAACGATTTCGCCACCATCAATCACAGGTGCCATACGCTGACCTGCTTGTGTATGACAATCATCTTGGGTGATGACCAAGTCTTGTGCCACATCAACCAAACGACGGGTCAGATAACCTGAGTTTGCAGTTTTTAGGGCGGTATCAGCCAAGCCTTTACGCGCACCGTGTGTTGAGATAAAGTACTGCAAAACGGTCAAACCTTCACGGAAGTTTGCCTTAATTGGCGTTTCGATAATCGAGCCATCTGGCTTTGCCATCAAGCCACGCATACCAGCCAACTGACGAATCTGCGTTGCACTACCACGAGCACCAGAATCCGCCATCATGTAGATTGAGTTAAATGATTTTTGTTGCTCGGCTTGACCATCAGCATTGACAACTTCATCTGTTGATAGGTTTTCCATCATTGCATTGGCAATCTTGTCCGATGTTCTTGCCCAGATATCAACAACCTTATTGTATCGCTCACCTGCGGTTACAAAGCCTTGCTCAAACTGATGTTCAATATCACGCACTTCGGCATCAGCAGCGTCAACGATTTGTTTTTTGGTTGGCGGAATTACCATGTCTTCCATACCAATTGAAATACCAGACAAGGTTGCTTGAGCAAAACCTAGATACATCAAATGGTCGGCAAACAATACCGATTCTTTTACGCCAAGTTTGCGATAGCAAGAGTTTAAAAGTTTTGAGATGTTCTTTTTGGTCATCTCAGTGTTGCACTCATCAAACGCCATGCCTTCAGGCATGATATTCCAAATCAACAAACGACCCGCAACAGTGTCGTAAATGGTTGAACGGCTGACCTTTTCGCCAGTTTTTTCGTCCAAGATGGTCTCGGCAACACGCACTTTGATTTTTGCATTGACGCTCAAATCTTCTGAACCGATGGCACGCAATGCCTCATTGACTGTGCTAAAAATCATGCCCTCACCGCGAGCTGCCACATGGCTACGGCTGATATAATACAAGCCCAATACCACATCTTGTGATGGTACGATAATCGGCTCGCCGTTCGCTGGAGACAAGATGTTATTGGTAGACATCATCAATGCACGAGCTTCTAGCTGTGCTTCTAGTGTCAATGGCACATGTACCGCCATTTGGTCGCCGTCAAAGTCAGCGTTAAATGCCGCACAGACCAAGGGGTGCAGCTGGATTGCTTTACCTTCAATCAGCACAGGCTCAAACGCCTGTAAGCCCAAACGGTGCAGGGTTGGTGCACGGTTTAGCAGGACTGGATGCTCACGAATGACCATCGCCAACATATCCCAAACTGCTGGCTCTTCACGCTCAACCATTTTTTTGGCAGCCTTGATGGTGCTGGCAATGCCATTTTGTAATAACTTAGCATAGGTAAATGGTTTAAATAGCTCAAGTGCCATTTTCTTTGGCAAACCACACTGATGCAGACGCAATGTCGGACCGACCACAATCACCGAACGACCCGAATAATCCACTCGTTTACCCAGCAAGTTTTGGCGGAAACGACCTTGCTTACCTTTAATCATGTCTGCCAATGATTTTAGCGGACGCTTGTTTGAGCCTGTAATAGCACGACCACGGCGACCATTGTCAAGCAAAGCATCTACCGCCTCTTGTAGCATACGCTTCTCATTTCGCACGATAATATCAGGTGCGTTCAATTCAAGCAAACGCTTCAAGCGGTTGTTACGGTTGATAACACGGCGGTATAAATCGTTCAAATCTGAAGTGGCAAAACGACCACCTTCAAGCGGTACCAATGGACGCAAATCAGGTGGCAATACAGGCAATACTGTCATCACCATCCATTCAGGCTTGTTGTTTGAATCACGGAATGACTCAAGCAATTGCAAGCGTTTTGACATTTTCTTTAGCTTGGTTTCAGAGCCTGTTTGCGGAATGGCGGCACGCAGCTCATCAATCTCACCATCAACATCAATGTCTTTTAGCAAGTCTTGAATGGCTTCTGCACCCATCTTGGCAACAAATTCATCGCCATATTGCTCAAGGGCAGTAAAATACTCTTCGTCATCAAGCAATTGATACTTATCAAGGCTAGTCATGCCCGGATCGGTTACGATATAGCTCTCAAAATATAGCACGCGTTCAATATCACGCAGAGTAATATCAAGCAACAAACCAATACGGCTTGGTAAAGATTTCAAGAACCAAATATGAGCCACAGGGCTAGCAAGCTCAATATGACCCATGCGATCACGACGCACTTTGGCAGCAGTTACCTCAACGCCACATTTTTCACAAATAATGCCTTGGAATTTGCGGCGTTTGTATTTGCCACACAAGCATTCAAAATCTTTCACAGGTCCAAAGATTTTGGCACAGAACAAACCATCACGCTCAGGCTTAAAGGTGCGGTAATTGATGGTTTCAGGCTTTTTTACCTCGCCATGCGACCAAGATTTGATGGCCTCAGGTGATGCCAAAGAAATTTGAATGCTGTCAAACTCTTTCACACCGCCATCAGCAGGGCCTTTCATGATATCTAATAAATCTTTCAAAAGGTTTCTCCGTTAATTTTCTAATCTTTAGTCCCAAACCATCGCACAGGACAGTTTGGGCAAATGCGGTCTTGGCTAATTTACTTTTTTTCTTTCAGATCAATGTTGATGCCCAGCGAGCGAATCTCTTTGGTCAATACATTGAACGACTCTGGCATACCCGGGGTCATGTATTGCTCGCCATCAACGATGTTTTTGTACATTCTGGTACGACCTTCAACATCGTCTGATTTGACTGTCAGCATCTCTTGCAAGGTATAAGTTGCACCGTATGCCTCCAATGCCCAGACTTCCATCTCACCGAAACGCTGACCACCAAACTGAGCCTTACCGCCCAATGGCTGCTGCGTTACCAGCGAATATGAACCTGTTGAACGAGCGTGCATCTTGTCATCAACCAAGTGGTTAAGTTTTAGCATATACATATAACCAACGGTTACAGGGCGATCAAACTTCTTGCCCGTGCGACCATCGTACAGCGTTTGCTGACCTGTGGTAGACAAGCCTGCCAACTCAAGCAATTGCTTGATTTGCGTTTCTTTTGCACCATCAAAGACCGCAGTACCCATCGGCACACCGCCTTTTAGGTTTTGGCAAAGTGCCAACAAATCTTCATCAGACAAGCTATCAAGATCCACTTGTTCCCCACCAACTTGGTTATAAATCTTGTCCAAGAACTCACGCAACTCGGCAATACTTGCTTGTGAACGGAGCATATCATTAATGCGATCGCCCAAACCACGAGCCGCCATGCCCAAGTGCGTCTCAAGCACCTGACCAATGTTCATACGAGAAGGTACACCAAGTGGATTTAGCACGATGTCCACAGGATTGCCGTTTTCATCATAAGGCATATCCTCAACTGGCATAATGCGTGATACAACCCCTTTGTTACCATGGCGACCTGCCATTTTATCACCGGGTTGGATGCGGCGTTTGACCGCCAGATACACTTTGACGATTTTTTGCACGCCATGTGCCAAATCATCGCCCTGTGTCAATTTGCGTTTTTTCTCGGCAAATTTATTATCAATGTCTTTTTGTTTATCGCTCAAAAACTCAGCGATTTGTTGCAGGCGTTCTGACACTTCTTCTTCGGCAGGTTGAATGTCAAGCAAGCTCTCCAGCGGTAGATTTTCAAGATCTGCCAAAGTCAGCACCGTACCTGATTTAAAGCCAGCACCGCCTGAGACTTTCTTGCCATCAAGCAAACTTAAGATACGACCTCGTGCCGCCGCCTCAAAGATAACCAGCTCTTCTTTTAAATCTTTACGATAATTATCAAGCATCGCCTTTTCAATGGCTTTGGCTCGACTGTCTTTTTCCAAGCCATCACGGGTAAACACCTGCACATCAATCACCGTACCTTTGGTCGATGATGGCACACGCAATGAAGTATCTTTAACATCGGCAGCTTTTTCACCAAAAATTGCACGCAGCAGTTTTTCTTCTGGAGTTAGCTGACTTTCGCCTTTTGGTGTAACTTTACCCACCAAAATATCACCAGCGTCCACTTCAGCACCAATATAAACAATGCCCGCCTCGTCCAAATTGGCAAGAGCAGCTTCACCGACATTTGGAATATCGCCAGTAATCTCTTCAGGGCCAAGTTTGGTATCACGAGCCACACAGGTCAGCTCTTGGATATGAATGGTGGTAAAGCGATCTTCTTGCACCACTCGCTCAGACAACAAAATTGAGTCTTCGAAGTTATAACCATTCCACGGCATGAATGCCACACGCATATTTTGACCCAATGCCAACTCGCCCAAATCGGTAGACGGACCATCTGCCAAAATATCGCCACGAGCAATCGCATCGCCTTCATTGACAATAACGCGTTGGTTGATACAGGTATTTTGGTTTGAGCGAGTGTATTTAATCAGGTTATAAATATCAATACCTGCCTCACCTGCGGTCATTTCGTCTTCATTGACACGCACAATGATACGGCTGGCATCAACCTCCTCAATAACTCCGCCACGCTTGGCAACCACGCATACGCCGCTGTCTCGTGCAACATGGCGTTCCATGCCCGTACCGACAAGCGGTTTGTCGCTACGCAAAGTTGGTACTGCTTGGCGTTGCATGTTCGAGCCCATCAAGGCACGGTTAGCATCATCATGCTCCAAAAATGGAATAAGGCTTGCAGCAACAGACACAACCTGACGAGGCGAAACATCCATATGGGTAACTTTATCAGCACTCATGCGGACAAATTCACCATCATAACGCACACTGACCATCTCTTCGGTCAGCTCACCATTTTCGTTCATTGGCGAGTCAGCCTGTGCAATCACCATGCCAACTTCTTCAATGGCAGAGACATACTCAATCTCATCGGTAACACGACCATCAACCACACGGCGATATGGCGTTTCCAAAAAGCCAAAATTATTCGTCTTGGCAAATACCGCCAACGAGTTAATCAAACCAATGTTTGGACCTTCGGGCGTTTCGATTGGACATACACGACCATAATGCGTGGTATGCACATCTCGCACCTCAAAGCCTGCACGCTCACGAGTCAGGCCGCCTGGGCCAAGTGCCGAAACACGGCGTTTGTGGGTGATTTCAGACAGCGGGTTGTTTTGATCCATAAATTGCGACAACTGGCTTGAACCAAAAAACTCCTTAATCGATGCGGCAACAGGTTTTGAGTTAATCAAATCTTGTGGCGACAAATTGTCCGAATCCGCTGTGGTCAAACGCTCTTTTACCGCACGCTCCACACGAGCCAAACCGATACGGAATTGGTTTTCGGTCATTTCACCAACCGAGCGAATACGGCGGTTGCCCAAGTGGTCAATGTCATCAACCTCGCCACGACCATTGCGAATCTCAATCAGTTCTTTTAGCACATCAACGATATCTTGATTTGACAGCACGCCTTGATCACGCTGCACATCAATATCATCGGTTTCGACAAATTCGCGACCCAAGCGGCGATTAAACTTCATACGACCAACATTGGATAGGTCATAACGCTCTTGGCTAAAGAACATTGATTCAAATAATTTTTCGGCAGTTTCTAGCGTTGGTGGCTCACCGGGACGCATGACTTTATAAATCTCAATCAATGCCTCTTCACGCGTCAATACTGTATCGGCACGCAAAGTATCAGCGATGAATGAGCCATGATCAATGTCATTGGTGAACAAAATCTTAAATGATTTTACATTTTTTTCAGCCAGTTTTACCAATACTTCATGATCGATCAAGGTGTTGGCACGCACGATAACTTCGTCCGCCACGATAACATCTTCGCCAATGATGCGTTCATAAAGGTACTCATCAGGCACTGCCAATTTGGTCAAGCCAGCATCAATGATTTGCTTGATTCGGCGAGCATTGATACGCTGACCTTGCTCAACGATAACCTTACCTTCTGCATCAACAATATCAAACTGTGCCATTTCGCCCTTTAAGCGATCAGCAATCAGCTCAATCTCAAAAGACTCTTCGCCCTTGAATACTTCCACTTTGTCAAAAAAGGTATCCAAAATTTGTGCGGTATCCATGCCGATGGCACGCAAAATAATGGTGGCAAGCAACTTGCGGCGACGGTCAATACGAGCATAGACCAAGTCTTTGACATCAAACTCAAAATCAAGCCATGAACCACGATAAGGAATGATACGAGCATTATAAAGCACCTTACCGCTTGAGTGCGATTTTCCCTTGTCATGATCAAAAAATACGCCAGGTGAACGGTGCAATTGTGAAACAATCACACGCTCTGTGCCATTGATGATAAAAGTACCATTATCCGTCATAAGCGGAATTTCGCCCATGTAGACGCTTTGTTCACGGACATCTTTAATGGCAGTTTTGTTGTCTTTGTCTTTGATAACCAAGCGAATTTTTACACGCAATGGTGCAGCAAAAGTCGAGCCACGCATGATGCATTCACGCTCATCAAACTCAGGCTCACCCAGATAATATTCCACAAACTGCAACTGAGCATTGCCAGAGTGGCTCTCTATTGGGAAAATTGACGAAAATGCTGCCTGCAAACCCACATTGGCACGGGCTTTGGGTTTTTTGTGCTCTTGTAGAAATTGCTCATAAGAATCCACTTGAATGGCGAGCAGATACGGCACATCCATGACATCTGGAAGCTTTGAAAAACTTTTGCGAATACGTTTCTTTTCGGTATAAGAATATGCCATTAAGATTCCTTAGATTAACTAAATTTATGTTGCCAACAGGCAAACACTGCCAAACATTCCCAAATCATTGGGCGATTTCAAACTTTTGCAAATCGTTGCAATTTGCTCATGATGCACCGATTTTGAACTTTTATGGGCAAACGCAAGAACAGCAGACACAACAAAACACCAAATACCTTCTGGTACCTAGTTTAGTCATGATATGCCAAAAACTGTCTGAACTTGCATCGGTGCGTTTGTCCTTTTTGGGCGTGCCAACCATTTTGTTGTCAAAATGCTTACACAAAAGGTCAAATAACAAATTATAATAAAAAAAGGCATATAAAGCAAGTCAGCTGATGAAATTTTTCTTGTGATATTGCGTGTGGTCAATCCACAAGCCAGAGTTTATTAACAAAACTATATTTTACCTTGAGTATCCACAACTAAATACACTGTAAAATAGCCAGAGTATCCAAATCCAATCAACTTAATTCAAAAATCAACAGCTTTAATACACGGTGCTGTTTTACTTTATTAATCTGATTATCAACAAAGAAATTTGCCAAATCAAATCAGCTGTCCCAAACCATCAATATTTTACAATAAAAAACGACAATGCAATCACATTGTCGTTTTTGTGCGATAATTTTTTGATTGATGACAAATCTGCCACCTTCTCAAAACAATTATTTAAGCTCGACGCTTGCACCAGCTTCTTCAAGCTTCTTCTTAAGCTCTTCAGCTTCTGCTTTAGAAGCACCTTCTTTAACAGTTTGTGGTGCACCTTCAACCAAATCTTTGGCTTCTTTTAGACCCAAACCAGTTACTTCACGAACAACTTTAATCACAGCTACTTTCTTATCGCCGCCGTTGGTTAGAACAACATTGAAGTCGTCTTTTTCTTCAGCTGCTGCACCAGCGTCGCCACCAGCTGCTGGAGCTGCTGCCAAAGCTGCTGCTGATACGCCGAATTTTTCTTCCATCGCAGAGATAAGCTCAACGATTTCCATAACTGATTTTGCCGCGATTGCGTCTAGGATTTGTTCATTAGTTAGTGACATAGCAATTATTCCTAAATAAAGGTATAAAAATAAAAAGTAAAATTAAACGGTAAATTAAGCCGCTTCTGCTTCCATCTTGTCGCGAAGTGCTGCCAATGTGCGAGCCAATTTGCCTGCTGCAGCTTCTTTCATCGTACCCATCAAGCGAGCAATAGCTTCGTCGTAGGTCGGTAGTGTTGCTAAGCGATCGATAGATTTTGCGTCAATAAATTCACCTTCAAAAGCTGCGCCTTTGATTTCGAACTTGTCATTGGTCTTGGCAAATTCTTTGAACAAGCGTGCTGCTGCACCTGGGTGTTCGTTCGAAAATGCAATCAAAGTAGGACCAACGAATACATCGTTCATGCACTCAAAAGCAGTGTCTGACAAGGCACGACGCAACAAAGTGTTACGCACGATACGCATATCAACACCTGCTTCACGAGCAGCTTTACGAAGTTCGGTCATCTGTGCTACTGCAACGCCGCGCGAGTCGGCAACTACAGCAGAGAGCGCACCTTTGGCAGCTTCATTTACTTCAGCAACAATTGCTTGTTTGTCTTGAAGATTTAGTGCCATGGGTTGTCTCCAGTTTTATTGCTCAATCTAAGCAATAAGCCAATTTCACAAGCATCACTGCTTGCACCAATACGGCTGACAATAGTCTCACCGTCTGCGTAGGTGTTGGACATTAAACTGCAATGCAGTGCCTACGGTCTTAGACAGCACAACCCGTTGTGCTGAACTAATAATAAAATCTATTATAAGTGGCATAATACTAACTTATGCCACCATTGTTATATCAAATCAATTTCAAATTATATTACAAATCTGATCACTTGTTTACACGATGCGGCACTGGATCGATAGCAATACCCGGACCCATTGTGCTAGAAAGTGTGATTTTTTTGATATAAATACCTTTTGAGGTTGCAGGCTTAGCACGCTTTAGATCGTTAAGCAGTGCTGTTGCGTTTTGCTCAATTTGCTCACCAGTAAAGCCAACTTGACCGATTGAAGCATGGATAATACCAGCTTTATCAACACGATACTGTGCCTGACCTGCTTTGGTGTTTTTTACCGCAGTTGCAACATCAGCAGTTACTGTGCCAACTTTTGGGTTTGGCATCAAGCCACGAGGACCTAGAATTGTACCCAATTGACCAACAATACGCATCGCATCTGGTGAGGCGATAACAACATCAAAGTCCATATTGCCAGCTTTGATGCTTTCTGCCAAATCTTCAAAACCAACAACATCTGCACCTGCTTCTTTTGCAGCTTCAGCAGCAGCACCTTGTGCAAATACAGCAACGCGTTTGGTTTTACCAGTTCCTGCAGGTAGGTTGGTTGCACCACGAACCACTTGGTCTGATTTACGAGGATCAACACCTAGGTTGATGGCAATATCAATCGATTCTTTGAATTTAGCCGCTGGCAAATCATTCAAAATTGCAACCGCTTCTTCGATGGTGTATAGCTTGTTGCTATCTACACGCTCTTTGATTAGTTGCTGACGCTTAGTTAGCTTAGCCATTATACACCCTCCACAGTGATGCCCATTGAGCGCGCTGTACCAGCAATGGTACGAACAGCTGCATCAAGGTCAGCAGCAGTTAGGTCTGCTTGCTTGGTTTTAACAATCTCTTCAAGTTGTGCACGATTAACCGTACCAACTTTAGCACTGTGTGGCGTGCTTGAACCTTTAGCAATACCCGCCGCCTTACGCAATAGTACAGCTGCAGGTGGTGATTTCATCACAAAAGTGAATGATTTGTCATTAAATACTGTGATAACAACAGGAATTGGCAAACCCGGCTCAATGTTTGCTGATGCAGCATTGAACTCTTTACAGAAAGCCATGATATTCACACCTTTTTGACCCAAAGCTGGACCAATTGGTGGTGATGGATTTGCTTTGCCAGCAGGCACTTGTAGCTTGATGTAGCCATCAATCTTCTTTGCCATAATACTCTCTCCGATATGGGTAAACGCTTATTCAGCTCCCCAGTGAAAATTCAGTCTCGGACGAATCCTAAGACCCAAACCATATATTATACAGCAGTTAGTTAATTTTTTCAACTTTTGTGAATTCAAGCTCCACTTCAGTTGGGCGATTAAACACACTTACTGTCAAATGCAGTTTTGATTTATCATAATCGACTTTTTTGACCAAGCCTTTAAAGTCAGTAAATGGTCCATCAATGACCAACACTTCCTCGCCCGGCTCAAACATTGTTTTTGGACGCGGTGCATCACCTGTCTTGTTGATGCGATTTAAAATACGATCCGCCTCAACTTTGGTGATTGGTGCTGGATTTTCGGGCGTGCCACCAACGAAACCTGTAATATTTGGACATGATTTTACAATATGCCAAGTATCTTCGTTCATTTCCATATTAATCAGCACATAGCCAGGGAACAGCTTTTGTTGCACGGTGCGTTTTTTGCCCTCACGCATCTCAATCACTTCTTCGGTTGGTACCAGCACCTCACCGAATTTATCCGCAAATTCGCTGCGTTTGATTCGCTCAATAAGCGAACGCTGAACTTGATTTTCGTAGCCAGAAAATGCTTGAATAATATACCAACGCATCAATCCAATCCTTAACAATAATTAATATTTTAAATAATAAAGCCAATAATATAGTTAAAAAATAAATCAAGCAACCAAATGATGACCCCGATGATAATCATCACAACGATGACCTGCCATGTATAACGCGTGGTCTCATCTTTGCTCGGCCAAGTAATGCGTCTTAATTCAATTCCTGCATCTTTTAGCAATGTTTTGAATGCACTACCCTGATTGGTGAACGCCAAGCAAACAAAGCCAAATACAACCAGCGCCACCGTGATACCGATTTGTACCCAGATATCGTTTGCCGCCGCCCAATATCTTGGCAAATACTGCGATACCAATGTTGCCAAAATCATTGCAACAATAGCAAGCAGCCACAAGATCATGTCTTTGGCTGAATGTTTTTTGGCAACCTCTACCACGCTTTCTTTTGAGACGGTGATTGGTTGTTTTTGCTCATTAATATCAGAGCGTACGGATTTTTGGATGTCCAAATTGTCTTTATTATCACTCATGCAGGAACTTGCCTTGGAATGACCAATTTTTATGAAATTAAAAGAATGGTGTGAGAAATAAGATGGCAGGCGATGAGGGACTCGAACCCCCAACCCTCGGATTTGGAGTCCGATGCTCTACCAATTGAGCCAATCGCCTAGGGTGTTAAGGCTTACTATTATAGCAGAGATTTTATTTTTTGCAAGCATTTTTATAAAAAATTTCCAAAAAAAACAAGCCCCAAAAGGAGCTTGCTTTATAAGGTGTTGTGATTAGTCTTTAACAGTAGCAACAACACCAGCACCTACGGTACGGCCACCTTCACGGATAGCGAAGCGTAGACCTTTGTCCATAGCGATTGGGTGGATTAGCTCAACGCTCATCTCAACATTATCGCCTGGCATAACCATTTCTGTGCCTTCTTGTAGAGTGATGGCACCAGTTACGTCAGTGGTACGGAAGTAGAATTGTGGGCGATAGCCATTTAGGAATGGCGTGTGGCGACCACCTTCTTCTTTTGATAGTACATACACTTCTGCATCAAACTTGGTGTGTGGTGTGATTGAACCTGGCTTAGCAAGTACTTGACCACGCTGAACTTCTTCACGCTTAGTACCACGAAGTAGGATACCACAGTTCTCACCTGCACGACCTTCGTCTAGCAATTTGCGGAACATTTCAACACCAGTACAGGTAGTTTTTGCAGTTGGTTTGATACCGATGATTTCGATTTCGTCACCAACTTTGATGATGCCTGATTCTACACGGCCAGTTACTACAGTACCACGACCTGAGATTGAGAATACATCTTCGATTGGCATTAGGAATGACTTATCGATATCACGCTCAGGCTCTGGGATATAGCTGTCTAGAGTGTCTAGCAGTTCCAAAACTGCAGGCTCACCGTATTTGCTGTCAGCACCGTTTAGGGCTTCTAGGGCAGAACCTTTGATGATTGGGGTGTCATCACCTGGGAAGTCGTAGTCTGATAGTAGCTCACGCACTTCCATTTCAACCAACTCTAGTAGCTCTTCGTCATCTACCATGTCGCACTTGTTCATGAATACCATGATGTATGGTACACCAACCTGACGAGATAGTAGGATGTGCTCACGAGTTTGTGGCATTGGGCCGTCAGTTGCTGATACAACCAAGATAGCACCGTCCATCTGAGCTGCACCAGTGATCATGTTTTTAACATAGTCAGCATGGCCTGGGCAGTCTACGTGTGCGTAGTGGCGGTTTGCAGTGTCGTACTCAATGTGAGAAGTGTTAATGGTAATACCACGCGCTTTTTCTTCAGGAGCTGAGTCAATAGCAGCGTAGTCTTTTGCTTCACCACCGTGATGCTTAGCAGCAACGGTTGCGATAGCAGCGGTTAGAGTGGTTTTACCATGGTCAACGTGACCGATGGTACCAACGTTTACGTGTGGTTTTACACGCTCAAACTTGGCCTTTGCCATGATGGTTTCCTCGTTTTGTTAATAAAACTTCTATGACAATGCTTTGGTCCAATCAGACAAAACGGTTGTCATATCAACAGTCATTATATCACACTAGATTGCCCTTGAAAACACCCAATCAAGATTTTATGACTTTTCTCTTTGCTCTGCCTGTATTAGTTTTTGACTAATCAATGAGCCAATCACTCCTGCCCTGTCGCAGTTGCAGCTTGATTGATTTTCGCTGACGGCGATGAGTGGCTCGAGGTTTTTCACTGGCAAATTTGCCACCTTTTTTCATTAGGGGTGATAAACTTGCCAAGTTTCTTCCCTTGCCTGATTTGGGCAAGATAATCGTTATTTTTTCCATAATTGTCCTTAAAAATTGTTAGCAGATTAACCTTTGATGCACAGCACTTGACGCAAAGTATGCACCACCTCAATCAAATCCTGCTGATTTGCCATGACGCTATCAATATCCTTGTAGGCAGCTGGTATCTCATCGAGCACACCTTTGTCTTTGCGACACTCGACACCTTGAGTTTGCTCAATCAAATCCTGCTGATTAAACAGCAATTTTGCTTTTGCCCTGCTCATACGGCGACCCGCTCCATGTGAGCATGAACAAAAAGAGTCTGCATTGCCTCGCCCTTTGACAATGTAGGATTTTGCCCCCATTGAACCCGGTATGATGCCGTACTCATCTTGTTGTGCCGAAATCGCCCCTTTGCGAGTAACAAAAACCATCTCGCCAAAATGCAACTCTCGTTGCACATAATTATGATGACAATTGATTGCTTCTTTGGTTGCAAAAAATTTCGGCAACAATGGACGCATTGCCTCCAAAATCACTCTCATCATTTCACGGCGATTATGAAAAGCATATTCTTGAGCCCACTCAACCGCCTGCATATAATCATCAAAACTTGACGAACCTTCGACAAAATAAGACAAATCACTATCTGGTGCCCGTCCAAAACGGTCTTGTGCTTCTTTTTTGGCGCGCTCAATAAAATAGCTGCCAATCACATTGCCTATGCCACGCGATCCTGAGTGTAACATCACCCAAACATCATCACTTTCGTCAAGGCATATCTCAATAAAATGATTGCCACCACCCAAAGTTCCCAGCTGTTTTTGCCATGTGGCATCAAATTGTCGCAACATACGACGCAGTGCTGGATGTTTATCAGTAATCAGCCGCAATCGCTTGTCAAGCGGTGCCAGCGTTGATGCTTTTGCCAAAACTTGCCTATGCTGAGCAAAGCCAACAGGAACCATGCGTTCGATGGCGTTGCGTAATGTCGATAAATTATCAGGCAGCTGATGAGCCTTTAGGCTTAGGCGTATGGCATTCATGCCACAACCAATATCAACGCCAACAGCCGCTGGAATGATGGCATTTTTGGTTGCAATAACGCTACCCACAGTCGCCCCCTTGCCCATGTGTGCATCTGGCATGACTGCAATGTGTGAATGGATAAAGCCCAGCTTTGACATTTTGTGCAATTGTGCCAAAGTCTCGCTATCAATGTCTGTGGTGTGGATTTTTACAGGCACGCCCTTGCCTGCAGTTTGTGTTTGTTGATTTAAAATAAGTTGGACAGCCATTGTTAATACTCTTATTTATGACAAATAAAAGCGTCCAAGAAATATCCCCAAAACCCTGTGGCTGATTTTAGACATTAAAAAAGCCCGACCACAGCCAGACTTTGATGGGCTTGGACGCATGATAAATGGATATTTAGCACACGCCCATAGGCATCATGCTATATAATTACCCCAAATGACTTATTAAAATACCGCATGATACCTCCTTTATGATAAGCAACACATCGTTACCAAAACCGAACCCCTTGAAACCATTGAGTTTCAAGGGGTTGTATATGGAGCTCTTGACGAGAATTGAACTCGTGACCTCTCCCTTACCAAGGGAGTGCTCTACCCCTGAGCTACAAGAGCAAATATGGAGCGGGTGGCGGGAATCGAACCCGCACCATCAGCTTGGAAGGCTGAGGTTCTACCACTAAACTACACCCGCAGGGTAGTAAACTTAGGTAGTGAATAATGGTGGTGGGGGAAGGATTCGAACCTTCGAAGCTTTCGCGACAGAGTTACAGTCTGTTGGGTTTGACCGCTCCCCAACCCCACCAAATTGAAAAGGTTTGCTTTTACTGGTCTTGGTAAAAGATAAGCCCACAAAATGTCGATGGGCTTGACCTGATAATACTTGGAAAATGGTGCCGGCTGCCGGAATCGAACTGGCGACCTACTGATTACAAGTCAGTTGCTCTACCAACTGAGCTAAGCCGGCGGTGTATTTCCTAAGTGGTGCATATAATAGCAAATTTTTCAGATTGTGCAAGCGTTTTTTTTATTTTTTCATAAAAAATCTGAGATATTTTTATAAATCATTGATTTTATTTGGATTATTTTTTTCAGAAAACGCCCCAAAATACCGCCCATCAACTGCCATGCTGACAACTTGATGCACAGCTGCCAGATTTTTTCGCCCATTAAGACTCTGGCAGCTTAGCCAATCTGTCAATGCCATGCGATCTGACTTGCTTACAATCGGTGCAAATTCTCAAATCGTCATAAGCAACAAAAGGTCAATCAGCAAAGCAATTATTAGATATTTAATCCATCACAAGCCAGCTCCACCGCCTTCACCAAAGCCAAGGCTTTTTTGTTGGTTTCTTCCCATTCGGCAACAGGATCTGAATCCGCCACCACGCCTGCACCTGCTTGCACATGAACCTTGCCATCTTTCATGACTGCTGTACGAATGGCGATGGCGGTATCCATATTGCCGTGCCAGCCCACATAGCCCACCGCCCCGCCAAACACTGTGCGGCGTACTGGTTCAACTTCATCAATAATCTGCATAGCACGAATTTTTGGTGCACCAGAGAGCGTCCCTGCTGGAAAAGTAGCACAAAACACATCAAGTGCATCAACATCATCTCGCACAACGCCCTCAACATTACTGGCAATATGCATCACTTGCGAATATCGCTCAATAAACATCTTATCAGTAACTTGCACTGAACCCACTTGGCAGACACGCCCAATATCATTACGAGCCAAGTCAATCAACATCAAATGTTCGGCGATTTCTTTTTGGTCAGCCAACAGCTCCTGCTCCAGTGCCAAATCCTCTGCTGCATCTTGACCACGCCTGCGTGTCCCAGCCAATGGTCTGACCGTAACCATGCCATCTTCGATACGGGATAAAATTTCAGGCGATGCACCAATAATATCAAAAGGCGACTTATCTGTACCAAAAGTCTCGCCATGCACGATGAACAAATACGGTGAAGGGTTCAGATAGCGAAGTGCACGATACACCGACAACGCATCGCCATCAAAATCAGCACTCAGTCTTTGGGCTGGTACAACCTGCATCACATCACCAGCTAAGATATATTCTTTGATTTTTTTGACATCTTCGCAGTACTTCTCTTTGCCCGTTTGTGAAACAAATTCTGGCTTGGCTCTGGTTGCGGTGCTCAAATCCGCTTTTTGTGCAACCGCTTGCTCAATTGCTTGCAGACGCTGTAATGCATCTTCATAGCCATTTTCTACATCACAATTGGCATACACCACAATGGACAAAGTATGCTCAAGATTATCAAAAACCACAACCTCGGTTGATAGCATAAGCCACAAATCTGGCAAATTCAAAGGGTTGGGTGCATCTGATTGCCCGACACTTGGCTCAATGGTGCGAATCAAATCATGGCCAAAATAACCCACCAAGCCACCGCTAAATACTGGCAAATCTACAATTTCAGTCGCTGACGGCATACGAAATTGCTGCATAAAGCGGCGAATTTCATCAAAGGGCTTGTCTGTTTTTTGGCTCGATACCGTACCAACAAGTTCAGAACCAACACGCATGGTGCCGTCTTGATACTCAAAATACACGCCCTTGCCCAGCCCAATCATCGAATAGCGTGCAAAGCGTTCGCCGCCCACCACAGATTCAAACAAATACGCCTTTGGATTGAGTTTGCGAATATTGGCAAAAACTGCCACTGGCGTAGCATCGTCCATCAAGCGTTTTTTGATAAGCGGTACATGACTGTACCCTTGTTGCTTGAGTTGCAAAAATTCATCTTTGGTCATCGGTTGCGACATGGTGTCAATTCCCTTAATTATCCGTCCAAGAAATTGCTAAATTGAATTATCATAGCACAAAAAACATCACATAAAAAGAGCAAATATAATAAGTTTAATTAACAAATTTTATTATTTATATTAAATTTTTATCTTTTCAGATGGATAGTGCTAATTTGTGTGATTGGCAAAAAAGCGTTTGTTTTGCCAATGCTTAATCCTGTTATGCTTGGGTGATGGCAAATCCGATTCATGAGCAACCATCTCGTAGGCAAATAAAAACCTTCAAATTTTACTTTGAAGGTTGATAATGCTGGCTTAATAATCCTCAACATCGACAGTCTGATATACTTCGTAGGCTGGTACTTCATAGGGGTGTGCTTGCTTGTAGGCGGCAACAACATCGCACAGCTTATTCTCCGCCACGATCATTTCAACTTTCCATTCGGACACTTGGGTGATTTCGCCAACTGTCCCTATGGTTGGGTTCGCTCCAGCCAAAGGTCGAAACTGTCCAACGCCCAAAGTTTGCCAGCTGCAACATTCATAATTACCAAAATGCCCTGCACCTGCCTCAAACATTGCATTTTTTACACTCTCGAGTGCATTTTCTGGAATATAGGCAACAATCTTATACATCTGAAAATACATGACGATAATCCAATATCAATATCAGTTGCAATCATCAAACACCACAAGCTGTTTGACTTGTGGTGTAGATTTTATATTTATAGCGGCACACCGATACGGCGAGCGACTTCTTCGTAGCCCTCAACCACATCGCCCAAGCCTTGACGGAAGCGGTCTTTGTCTAGCTTTTTCTTGGTTTGCTTATCCCACAAACGGCAACCATCTGGCGAAAACTCATCGCCCAGCACCACTCGCCCATGGAACAGACCAAATTCCAGCTTAAAATCAACCAACATCAAGCCTGCATCATCAAACAGTTTAGATAGTACTTCATTGACTTTCATGGTCAATGTCTGCATTTGTGCCAGCTCATCAGCAGTGGCATAACCAAGAGCGATAGCGGTTGATTCGGACAACATCGGATCACCCAGTCCGTCATCTTTATAAAACAGTTCATAAGTTGGTGGTAGCAGTGGCAAGCCCTCGGCCAATCCCAAACGCTTCATCAAGCCACCAGCAGCATAATTACGCACAACTGCCTCAACAGGAATCATTTTCAGGCGTTTTACCAACACTTCCTCATCAGACAGTTGTTTTTCAAAATGTGTCTCAATACCTGCTTCGGCAAGTTTTTGCATAATAAAGGCATTAAAGCGGTTGTTTACCATGCCTTTGCGATCAAGGCTTGCCAATTTTTCGCCATTAAACGCACTGGCATCATTGCGAAAATGCAAAACCAATAAATCAGGATCGTCAGTTTCATAAACAGATTTGGCTTTGCCAGTGTACAATAAAGCTTTTTTTTCCATGATACTCTCAATAATATAAAAGGTAATGCTTGGTAAGTAAATAATGCCAACTAATTAGCGAACCGAAGGCGGTCTGGGCAACTGGTATTGCTTGCCAGATTCATTAACAAAATTTGGCAAAGCACCGTTTGCTTTTGGCGTTTGGTATAAGGGGATAAATTCAGCTGCTGGCTGATTGACAGGTAGCTTGATGGGGTCAAGTGTCTTGGCAGTGCGATAATCCAAGCTGCCATTGTCTCTTTTTGCCAACACACTTTTGGTGGCTGCACAGCCTGTCAATGTAGCAACCGCCACCGTCAATGCAATCATGTGTAAAATTTTCATAAAATCCCCAATTATTATCAATTTTGTCATTATGCCGACAACAGCCCTGCTTTTAGCAATGCTTCATCAATTGCAGCATGATACTCTTGCGATAACCACACCATAGGCAAACGAATGCCTGTATCAATTCTGCCCATTTTGTGCAAAGCATATTTGACAGGTTGCGGACTGGTTTCAATAAATAAATCATGGTGCAGATGGGCAATTTGCTGGTGAATGGCTTCAGCTTCGGTGAATTTGCCAGCCAATGCCAGTTCAAACACTTGACTCATTGCCTTAGGAGCAATATTTGAGCTGACAGAAATATCCCCCACTGCACCATGATGCATTAAAGTTAGGGCAGTTGGATCATCGCCAGAAAATACTAAGATACGATCGCCAACTCGCTCAATCAACCGCTTGCCACGCTCAATATCGCCTGTGGCATCTTTAATGGCAATGATATTCGGCAAATCCGCCAAGCGATTAACCGTGTCTTCGGACATATCGACCACGGTACGCCCCGGTACATTATAGAGCATCTGCGGCATATCCACCACTGTTGCAACTGCCTTAAAATGCTGATACATACCCTCTTGGGTTGGCTTGTTATAATAAGGCACAACCAATAAAGCACAGTCCGCTCCTGCCTCTTTGGCATGGGCGGTCAGTTCAATCGCCTCATGCGTAGAATTTGCCCCTGTGCCTGCAATTACAGGGACGCGAGAGGCTACTTGCTCAACAAAAAAACGCAACACTTTGATATGCTCTTGCATTGGCAAAGTTGCCGCCTCGCCTGTTGTGCCAACAGCAACCAAGCCATGAATACCCTCGGCAATCTGCCAGTCAATCAGCTTGGCAAGTGCGTCATAATCCACGGAACCATCAGGTTTCATTGGAGTAACCAAAGCGGTAATTGCACCTTTTAACTTGGATTTGATATTTTGATGTACATCTGCCATAACAAGCCCTGATGAATCAGTGGTAAATATTGAAAAATCTGCGTGATAAATGATGGTCTTGGCAGCATTCGCTCAAAAACCGAATAATCTTTTGCTAGTTTACCACATTAGCGGAGATTGTTGATAGTTATTTTTGATTTTTCTGCCATCTGCGGCTTTGATATTTGTTGCGATAAAGCGGTCTTGGCAAAAAACTGTGGCAACACAATCCAAAGAACTCAAAGACCCAGTGCCGCATCAATTCTTGTGGCCACTTCATCAGCACTGCCGCTGGCATCAATACGATAAATTCGCTCTGGATATTTTTGCTGCTGATATGCCAAGCCCTGATATACTCGTTCAAAAAATGCCAAATCATTTGCCTCAAGCCTGTCTGCAGCGGCACGCTTGCCTGCACGCTGCATACCTGTTGCAATATCCAAATCCAGCCATAAAGTTACATCAGGTACCACAGGGACAAATTGCTCAATCAATGACTCAATCTTTGCCAATGCCGATCTGTCGCCCTTATAACGCCCAAAACCCTGATACGCCACTGTGCTGTCAAAAAACCTATCGCACACCACCCAATGACCCAGTTTCAAGGCAGGCAAAATGGTTTGGTGCAGATGATCGGCTCGTGCCGCAAACATCAGCAAAATCTCCGTGTTGGCATCAATGTGGTTATCGGGGTTTAAAAACAGCTCACGCACCCGCTCGGCAAGCTCGCTACCACCCGGTTCTCTGGTGCGCACCACCTGAATGCCTTGGCTTGTTAGCCTGTGGCATAAGCCCTCTATGGCAGTGGTCTTGCCCACACCTTCTGTTCCCTCAAAGCTGATAAATCGCCCCATGCCCATCGTTATCTCGCCTGTATTGATTGGTTTTATTTGTCAGTTTGGTTTTTTTGCAATGGTTGCTCGATACTGTGCCACTGCTTGTTGATGCTCTTGATAAGTGCGACTGAATTTATGCCCACCCTTGCCTGTGGCAACAAAAAACAACGCATCGCTGTCCTTAGGGTGCATGGTTGCCAAAATTGCTTCGGCTGACGGCAGAGCAATTGGTGTCGGTGGCAGCCCATCAATTTGATAAGTATTGTACTCGGTTTTTTCGGCAATATTACTGCGATAAATCTTGCCATCATATCGATCAAATAACCCATAAATGATGGTTGGGTCTGTCTGCAATCTCATGCCTTGACGCAAGCGATTGACGAACACAGCCGCAACCAGATTGCGTTCGGATTTTATTCCTGTTTCTTTTTCGATAATGCTTGCCATAATCAGTGCTTCATAAGGCGTTTTGTAAGGCAGATTATCCGCTCGCTGTGCCCATGCCTGCTCCAAGATTTTTTGCTGGCTTTGATACAGTCGCTCCAAGATTGCAATATCGGTTGTGCCTTTGGCAAATTGATAAGTATTGGGAGCAAACCACCCCTCCAAATTACCATTGGGCGTTTGGATATTTAACGCTTTGGCAACTGCTTCGTTATCACGCATGACATCTGTCCACGCATAACCATCAGCAGGCGGTGTCAGCACGGTCAATACCACACCATCGGTATTTTTGAGCAATTGATATAAATCTTTTACCGTCTTGCCCTCGATGATACGCAGGCTAAATTGGCTCACCTTTGCCCCCTCGTCAAAAATACGCACCACCTGTGCCAAACTTGCCTGACTGGGTATTTGATAGCCGCCTGCTTGCAATGGCTTGTTTGCCATCAATGCCACATAAGCTCTAGCAATCCAGCGACTCGCCAGTGGCTGATCTGACCACAAACGCGTAACCAAAAGACCGTGATAAGAATCACCTTTATCCACTGTTATCGTCTGTGCAGGTCGGCTTGATTTGGCATAAATCGTCTGATAACAAGCCGCCGCCACGACCAATAAGATAACTGTTATGATTGACACAGCCACTGCCAGCGATGATCGTCCAGATCGCTGACGCTTGTTGTTTCGTTTGGATTTTGTTGCTTGGGTTTTGTTGCGTTTTGTCATAGTCTAATAAAAATCAAATTTTGCCCATTTTAGCAAAGTTTGATGACAAAAAGCCAATCAATGTCGCAATAATGCGTTAAAAAATTGTAAACCGCCAACCGATTCATCAATACCAATAATCAAAACTTTGCATCTGATTGCGCCAAAAACCATGGTGATTTTTTAACTCATCAAATAAAAACAAGCCTTGTTTTTGGCGGATATTTTGCGTTTACAATATAGCCGAACCAGTTTGTCATTTTGATAAGCCATCACTTCAGGCAATGATTTACAAAGCATATTTTCTCACCCTCATATGAACAACAACAGCGGTCAATAAAAGCAATATGCCCAAAACAGATATTGTGATACCCAGCGGTGCATAGCCGCCAGTATAAGAAAATACCCTGCCAGAGATGTGTGTAGTAAAAGGAAGCGTCATGTAAACAAAAGCAGGGGTAAATAGATACAAACCAAGCGTTCTGATGGCAACCATTCTGCCTTGTAGGCGAAGTGGTGTGTGCTTTTGCCAAACAGTTTGGTTGGTTGCCGCCATGACACCAATGCCCACCCCCACCAAAAAAGCCAAGAAGATTAAAGAAATTTCCCCAATATGCCGACAAGCAGCATGGATATGCCTGTAGCTATAATAGAACCTTGATATAAAAAATTTTCACAAAAATTTGCCAATCTATCCAAAATCAGACCAACTGCCAGTAAACCCAAACCCTGAAAAACACTGCTTAGCACCAATGTTTTTTATCAAAAGCTTCCAGTATATACGGTGTGATTATTGACATATACGACACACAGATGACGTTGATGACACAAAAAGAAAATAAATAAACTTTTAATAACTTGCTGGATCTTAGCCAGTAAAAAGCCTCGTAATAACCCTGCTGATTTTGCTCAGTTTTGGCGGCAGTTGTGGTGTTTGATGGAATCTTTAATAAAATCAATAATGAAGTCAATTGGATAAACATGGATAAAAATAATGAACAACCAATATTGATCATCTCATAAGAAACCGCCCCTAAAATTGGACCTGCGATCACTAAAATGCCACGAAAAATTTGCTGTAGTCCATTGTATCTTATCAGCTGATCTGAACTGGCAAGCTCTGGGATAAAAGCGGTGGTTGCTGTATAGCGAAACTCATTAGCGATCGCAATGATGACAAGCATACAGACATACAAGAAAAAATTAAAATATTGCGATGCGGTGATAATAACCAGTAAGACAAGCGATAGTATGGTGATGACATCTGTCGCCAATAAAATGATTTTTTTGGGAATTTTATCAGCCAACACGCCCGATGGGATACAAAATAACAGACGATATGCCCTTGCTGATGATAAGGCTAAAAGTATTCTTGCTTGGAATTATACACACCTTGATGATAAACCACAATCAAAAATTGATTGCCGTAAGTTTAAGCCTGATTTATACAGCTAATTTTAACACTGATCAAAACAATCGCGTGTAAAAATAGGTTCTAATAACCGCTGCTTGTCATCACCAAAGTCAGCGATATTAAATTCTGCCACTGGCGTAATGCCTCGCACCGCATTGGTGATAAAAAGTCGTGTGATTTTTAACAAATCATCATCAGTCAGCACCCGTTCACGCACTACGCCACAAATACCGCTTGCCATGATTTTGGCACGCATAACCCCTGCCACGCCTGACTTATCCACAGGTGGCGTGTACCAAATATCATCTGGCAGCTGATAAAAAATATTACCCATCGTAGCACAAATCCACTCGCCATGCACATTGGCAACCAGCCCATCATCAATACTGGCATCGAACGCCTGCTTTGCCAAAAGTTCTGCGTGTGCCAGCACTTGCTCAGTGCAACCGATGAGCTTTAATCCTGCTAAGCGACTGGGACGATGGGCGAGCTGACTGCCCAGCGTGATGACGCGAATCGGTGCTTGCACTGGTATATCTTGGATAAATTCTGTGGCAAAACTTGTGTTGATGGGCGAAGTTTTTAGATAAACTTGTGCCTTATTGTTGCCATCATCAACAAAGCCATAGCCACGCAGAGTTTGTTTTTGGCGGGTGATGATGATTTTTATGATGCCCTGCTGCACTTTGGTTGCCAAATGGCGAAGCTTAGCAAACAACAACGCAACATCCAATTGCAAAGCAAAAGCCGCCAAGCCCTGATTGATACGCTGATGATGAAAATCCAAGGCGATAATCTGCCCAGCAAACACGCCCATTGTGCTAAAAAAACCATCGCCAAAGGCAAATGCTCGCTCGTCCATGCGGTCATCACACTTATCCAAAGTGGCATGATTCCATTGATAAAATTGTATTTTGTCCATAATTAATCAACAAAAATCAAATCACGCATGGGCACAGCTTTGCCCTTATCTTGCATGATTATTTATTTTGAAAATTTGACCCATCAACAACTCAGCGTTGTCTTAAGACAATCTGGCAACGATAATCTTGGCACTGGGCATTTAGTAGTTCAAACGCACCAACAGTCTGCTCTGCCATTGGCACTCCTTGCAGTATCTGATGAACGATATTCGTCCCCTTTTTGGCATCGGCGGCACTCATCATTAAATAAGCTCGCTTGGCAAAATTAAGCGAAGATGACTTAGTTGGCTCATTATCACTGGCGGCGGCATAGTACCAAACCAGCTCTAGCAAACCATCGGATTCAACCACATACAAAGGTGGCTCATGGGCGGCACTGTAGCGAAAACTTGAGGCAGGTTTGCCATAAAAATCCAGCGTTTCTTCTTGGGTTGCGGTACTGCCAATGTATGACTTTAGACTTGTGATATCTGTGGCTGTTGCTCCTGCCACTTGCCAATTCTTGGTGTCATAAACCACCGCTTTGTAGATTTTTTTCTCGCCATCGTCCTGAACCAGTTGCTCATTGCCCACAGGACGAAATGTCAAAAACAACACCAAAACCACCGCCAACAACAACGCTGCAAGCAGCCAAAACTGACGGCGATATAACCATGATTTATGAGAGGAGTTTTTGGTGAGATTTGTCATAGCGAATCAGTAAGATATTTTTTGATGATTGTAGCATAAAATAACAACAATCAGCACCCATTTGCTTGATTTTTTGCTAAAATTAGCACACTGCTTTATTTTTAAAAGCATTCGCCACGCTGGTGATGCTTGGTTATCTGGAACTCTCATGCAACATTTTATCGTCATTGGCAACCCCATCAATCACTCAAAAAGCCCAGAAATTCATCACGCCTTCGCTGCCAGTGTTGGGCTGCCCATCTGCTATCAAAGACAGCTTTGTCCTGATAATTTTGACAGTTTTGTCGCTGTTGTTTTAGCATTTTTTGCAGGGGGTGGTAAGGGGGCAAATGTTACTTTACCATTTAAACAAATGGCACATCAGCTGGTACAATCACAAGGCGAAATCAGCGATGATGCACGCCATGCTGGAGCGGTCAATACCCTGATGATAAAAAACGGCAAATTGTATGGCGATAATACTGACGGTCGTGGCTTGGTTGCCGATTTGCAAGCACATGGAATCACTTTGGCAAATAAAAAAGTCGCCATCATTGGGGCAGGTGGAGCGACTCGTGGGGCGATTTTGCCACTATTATCCACAGGTTGCTCGCTGGATATTTATAATCGCACCATTGATAAGGCTCGGCAGCTGCTTGAGCAATTCAATCACCCCGCCTTATCAGCACGCCCATTGTCAGACTTGACAACGGCACGCTATGACCTTATTATCAATGCCACATCAGCCACCACAACAGGTCAGACATTGACATTGGGCAATTGCCAAGCCAGTGCTGCCTATGATATGATGTATGGCAAGCCATCAGAATTTTTGGCACATTTTCAGCATCAAGGGGCGGCAACTTTTGATGGATTTGGTATGTTGATTCAGCAAGCCAAGCTGTCTTTTGAACTGTGGACAGGCAAGATGCTTGATTTGGATAAAATCACCTTGCCCTAAAAATCCCTTGGCTAAGATACGATATCATGGCAAAAAACCAATAGCATGAGTATACACCATGAAGCGATGCTTGCCCATTTTTTCATTGGTATCAATACAATTTTTATTTCAAAATAAAATACAGTTGTAAGCAGAAATGAACAAAGACTGATTTTAAGTTTGAAAATTAATTATGTTTTTTGCAAAATTCAATGAGTTTTTGGCAGATTTAGAGCAAAACCCCATTGTTGATGAGTGGTATATGTCTAATTTTGCTGAAAAAAATATCAAAACATTAGAGCCTTATGAAGCATTTGATAATTTAAAATTACTTGTTTCATAATTGCTCGCCTTTTAACACCGCTGTATGGGCATCATACAACCTTTTTATTTTACAAGCAAATCCCATTAGGAGACATCATGAGCGACACCACACTGGCAGCCGATGGGCTGGATTTTGACAATTTGGATGATTTATTTAATGACTTTGACGGCATGGCAGTCGAAGGTGGCGTAGATAGCAGCAATGACGATGGCTGCGAAGGCGGTGCTTGTAAATTATAACCAAGCCAAACACACAAACAGCAATACCTGCGTCTGCTTCGGCGGACGCTTTTTTATAACCAAAAATTATCACAAAACATGATTTGTATGAAAATAAGTTATTAATAATCCGCAACCCTTTCCCAAAAGCAAAAATCTCTGTATAGTAAGGACAAGTTTTGGCAAATTGGCAAACTTTTATATCAACAAACAGCAAAGGAAAAAATCATGCTAACCTACAAAGCACCGCTACGCGACATGAAGTTTTTGATGAATGAAATGTTTGATTATCAAAGTCATTATCAAACCTTAAACAACGGCTCAGCTGCCGATGCCGAAACGGTTGAAATGATTTTGCAGGGTTTTGCCGACTTTGCCGAAAATGTACTATCACCACTGTACCAACCTGCCGATGCTGAGGGTTGTTATTTTCAAGATGGCAAAGTAACCACACCAACAGGGTTTAAAGAGGCTTATCAGCAATTTGTCGAAGGCGGCTGGCAAGGCATCAGCTACCCTGAAAACTATGGCGGCATGAACCTGCCAATGTCGCTTAATCTCATCAAATCCGAAATGATGGGAACAGCAAACTGGCCATGGGCAATGTACCCTGGTCTGACCATCGGCTCGGTCAATACCATCATGCAATATGGTGATGAACAGCAAAAAAACACCTACCTACCCAAACTTGTCTCTGGCGAATGGTCTGGCACAATGTGCCTAACTGAAGCACAATGTGGCACAGATTTGAACCAAATGAAAACCCGTGCCGTACCAAATGACGATGGCAGCTACGCCATCACGGGCAGCAAAATCTTCATCTCGGCAGGCGAGCATGACCTAACTGAGAACATTGTGCATGTTGTCTTGGCACGATTGCCTGATGCACCTGCTGGCACCAAGGGCATTTCGCTATTTATTGTGCCAAAATTCTTACCAACTGCCACAGGCGAAGTCGGAGAACGCAACCAAGTTGCTTGTGGCTCTATTGAGCATAAAATGGGCATCAGCTCATCAGCCACTTGCGTGATTAACTTTGACGGTGCTACAGGATTTTTGCTTGGTGAACCAAACAAAGGGCTAAAAGCCATGTTTACTTATATGAACACGGCTCGTATTGGTACGGGTATCCAGGGCTTGGCTCATATGGAACTTGCTTTTCAAAATGCCCTGCCCTATGCCAAAGAACGCCGCTCAATGCGTGCCTTAAGTGGCACAAAAGAACCAGACCAACCTGCTGATGCCATCATTCATCATGCTGATGTTCGCCGTATGCTGCTTACCCAAAAGGCATTTGCCGAAGGTGCTCGTTCAATGATTTATCACACCGCCCGCTATGCAGATAAACTTGCCGAAGCCGTAGCACAAGGCGATGAAGCAGAAATCAAAAAATGGGACGACAAAATCGGTTTCTTTACCCCGATCTTAAAGGGCTTTTTGACCGAATTGGGCATTGAGTCCGCCAAGCACGGTCAGCAAATCTATGGTGGGCATGGATACATCAAAGAATCAGGCATGGAACTGATTGCCCGCGATGCTCGCATTGCAACCTTATACGAAGGCACCACAGGCGTACAGGCGTTGGATTTATTGGGTCGCAAAGTGCTGCTGCAAGGTGGTGGCAAAGCAATCCGTGATTATACCGCTGGCATCATGAAGTGGTGCGGTGAATACGCCCTTGACAAAGATATGCGTAAATTTGTCTGGAGCTTGACCAAACTGTGTGCCGAATGGAACATGCTCACCGCCCGCCTATTGCTAACCGCACGCAAAGATCGTGATATTGTCTCGGCTGCCTGTGATGACTTTTTGATGTACTCAGGTTATGTGATGATGGCATATCACTGGGCTCGTATGGCAGCGGTGTCTTTTGATAAGCTTAAAAATGGTGGCGAACAGCCCAAAGAATTTTATCTTGCCAAAACACAAACTGCCGAATTTTATTTTGAAAAAATCCTACCAAGAAGTTCGGCTCATGCCGAAAGCATGACTGCACCAAGCGAGGTGATGATGCAAATGCAAATTGACCACTTCGCCTTTTTGGATTAATACAGCCAAGCTGCCCAAGTCTGTGATTTGGGCAGTTTTTCATTCGTCATACAAATCCACCTTTGCCAAACCCTGCCATCGTGAATTATTCATCAAAGAACCAAGCCAACACAAAAACAACCCTCCCATCTTTGCCTTGTCAAAAGTAAGTTTAAGGGCAACGCTTCTTGTCTTTATGTTTTTGCTCCAAAGAATAAAGATGCCATAGTTGCAACCAACAAGCCAAAAACCAAACTAATAGTTATTGAAGCAATCTACCACAACAGATTGTTTGCAATAGGCTTATCAATGCAGTATCAACAGCCAGCTTTTTCGTAGGCAGGCTAAGTTTATGAATAGAATCTTTCAAACAGTGTCATTGTCATGATATTGCGACTTGACTGTATTGATGGCTTGTTATTTTTAGTGAGTTTGTGATAACTTATCGGTTTGGTTGGTGTGGCACTTGCAATTTACCAATCACACCTTATATATGCCTTATATTTTTATCCAAGGAATTGCTATGTCAGCCCATCATCAACTCATCATCTTAGGCTCAGGTCCTGCAGGCTATTCTGCCGCCGTCTATGCCGCTCGTGCCAATCTAAAACCTGTCATCATCACAGGTCTGCAAGTCGGTGGGCAGCTCACCACCACCACCGAAGTGGACAACTGGCCTGGTGATGCCCATGGTCTGACTGGCAATGGACTGATGGATCGCATGAAAGAACACGCCGAACGCTTTGGCACAACGCTCATCTACGACAACATCACTCATGCCGATTTACAGACTCGCCCTTTTGTGCTAACAGGCGATAGCGGCACCTATACCTGCGACGCTCTCATCATTGCCACAGGTGCCACTGCCCAATATCTAGGTCTGGATTCTGAACAAAAATTCATGGGTCAAGGTGTCTCAGCCTGTGCGACTTGTGATGGATTTTTTTATAAAAATCAAAAAGTTGCTGTCATCGGTGGTGGTAATACTGCTGTCGAAGAAGCCCTGTATCTCTCCAATATTGCAAGTCATGTAACTTTGGTGCATCGCCGTGATGGTCTGCGTGCCGAAAAAATCCTACAAGATCAACTGTTCGAAAAAGTAAAACAGGGCAATATCAGCATAGAGTGGAACCATGAAGTCAAAGAAGTGCTTGGCGATGAAATGGGTGTAACTGGCATAAAAATCACCTCAACAATCGACAACAGTGAAAAGACCCTTGATGTGATGGGTATGTTTGTTGCTATTGGGCACAAGCCAAATACTGCATTATTTGATGGCCAGCTCACCATGAAAGATGGCTATATCGTTGTTAATAGCGGACTTGATGGCAATGCAACCGCCACCAATATCGCAGGTGTGTTCGCCGCTGGCGATGTAGCCGACCATGTCTATCGCCAAGCCATCACCTCAGCTGGCACAGGCTGTATGGCTGCCCTAGATGCCGAAAAATACCTAGATGCCTTGAGTTAACAAACAGCAAAGCAAATGCCACTGTCTGATATCAGTGGCATTGTTATTTTGGCAGCTGATGATTTTGATAATACATTGTCCAGATTTATAATCGTGCAAATCACCCCAACAAACTTAAGAAGTTTTGATAATTAGCCCAAAAAGCAATTACAAGACTCTTGAGTCTTGAAAGTAAAATTTATCAACAGTTGCAATTAATAATATTTCATTATATTTTATAAAAAATAATTATATATAATATTAATTATTACTCCAAGCCAAAAAAACAAGCCCCAAAAGGAGCTTGCTTTATAAGGTGTTGTGATTAGTCTTTAACAGTAGCAACAACACCAGCACCTACGGTACGGCCGCCTTCACGGATAGCGAAGCGTAGACCTTTGTCCATAGCGATTGGGTGGATTAGCTCAACGCTCATCTCAACATTATCGCCTGGCATAACCATTTCTGTGCCTTCTTGTAGAGTGATGGCACCAGTTACGTCAGTGGTACGGAAGTAGAATTGTGGGCGATAGCCATTTAGGAATGGCGTGTGGCGACCACCTTCTTCTTTTGATAGTACATACACTTCTGCATCAAACTTGGTGTGTGGTGTGATTGAACCTGGCTTAGCAAGTACTTGACCACGCTGAACTTCTTCACGCTTAGTACCACGAAGTAGGATACCACAGTTCTCACCTGCACGACCTTCGTCTAGCAATTTGCGGAACATTTCAACACCAGTACAGGTAGTTTTTGCAGTTGGTTTGATACCGATGATTTCGATTTCGTCACCAACTTTGATGATGCCTGATTCTACACGGCCAGTTACTACAGTACCACGACCTGAGATTGAGAATACATCTTCGATTGGCATTAGGAATGACTTATCGATATCACGCTCAGGCTCTGGGATATAGCTGTCTAGAGTGTCTAGCAGTTCCAAAACTGCAGGCTCACCGTATTTGCTGTCAGCACCGTTTAGGGCTTCTAGGGCAGAACCTTTGATGATTGGGGTGTCATCACCTGGGAAGTCGTAGTCTGATAGTAGCTCACGCACTTCCATTTCAACCAACTCTAGTAGCTCTTCGTCATCTACCATGTCGCACTTGTTCATGAATACCATGATGTATGGTACACCAACCTGACGAGATAGTAGGATGTGCTCACGAGTTTGTGGCATTGGGCCGTCAGTTGCTGATACAACCAAGATAGCACCGTCCATCTGAGCTGCACCAGTGATCATGTTTTTAACATAGTCAGCATGGCCTGGGCAGTCTACGTGTGCGTAGTGGCGGTTTGCAGTGTCGTACTCAATGTGAGAAGTGTTAATGGTAATACCACGCGCTTTTTCTTCAGGAGCTGAGTCAATAGCAGCGTAGTCTTTTGCTTCACCACCGTGATGCTTAGCAGCAACGGTTGCGATAGCAGCGGTTAGAGTGGTTTTACCATGGTCAACGTGACCGATGGTACCAACGTTTACGTGTGGTTTTACACGCTCAAACTTGGCCTTTGCCATGATGGTTTCCTCGTTTTGTGATGCAAATGGGAATACTCCCATGCATAGGATAATAAATCTATGACAATGCTACCCATCTGTTCATCTATTACAACAACAAAAAAGTAGCATTGTTGTCAATCAACCGATTGATAATGACTTATTCGTCATCATCTTTGGCGGTGAATTTCTTAATAATCTCGTCAGCAACATTCTTAGGTGTTTCTTGATATTTCAAGAATTCCATTGAGTAAGTTGCACGACCTTGCGACATAGAACGCATTTGGGTTGCATAACCAAACATCTCTGCCAGCGGTACTTCGGCACGGATTGACTTAGTACCACCAGGTAGATCGTCCATACCTTGAACCATACCACGACGACGGTTCAAGTCGCCCATGATATCACCCATGTAGTCTTCTGGAGTTTCTACTTCAACTTTCATGATAGGCTCAAGCAGAGCTGGACTTGCTTGCAAGAAACCTTTTTTGAATGCCATAGAACCTGCCATCTTAAATGACAATTCGTCAGAGTCAACATCGTGGTATGAACCATCGTACAGGGTTGCCTTTACGCCAACAACTGGATAGCCTGCGATAACGCCATTTTTCATGCGTTCTTGGATACCTTTATCAACAGCGGCATGGTATTCTTTTGGTACAACACCACCAACGATTTCTTCGGCAAATTCGTACTCAACATCACCTGTTGGGTCAAGTGGCTCTAGGCGTAGCCATACATGACCGAACTTACCACGGCCACCAGTTTGGCGAACGAATTTACCTTCAACCTCAACTGATGAACGAATAGTTTCACGATAAGCAACTTGAGGTGCACCAATATTCGCCTCAACATTGAACTCACGCTTCATACGATCAACGATAATGTCAAGGTGCAATTCACCCATACCTGAAATGATGGTTTGTCCTGACTCTTCATCAGTGCGAACACGGAATGATGGGTCTTCTTTTGCCAAACGACCCAAAGCGATAGACATTTTTTCTTGGTCTGCTTTGGTCTTTGGCTCAACTGCCAATGAAATCACAGGCTCTGGGAATTCCATACGCTCAAGCGTGATGACATGATCGTTATCACACAGGGTATCACCTGTGGTTACATCTTTCATACCCACCAAGGCAGCAATATCACCCGCACGGATTTCTTCAACTTCTTTTTGTTCGTTGGCGTGCATCTGTACGATACGACCGATACGCTCACGCTTCATTTTTACAGGGTTATAAACGCTGTCGCCTTGTTTTACCACACCTGAATATACACGAACGAAAGTCAAGTTACCAACATATTTGTCGTTCATAATCTTGAACGCAAGTGCAGAGAATGGTGCTTCATCAGACGCTTCACGAGAATCTTCGGTCTCGTCTTTGTCGTCCAAAATACCTTTGATTGCCTCAACATCGTTTGGTGCTGGCAAGAACTCAATAACAGCATCTAGCATACGCTGTACGCCTTTGTTCTTAAAGGCAGAACCACATAGCATTGGCTGAATTTCACTTGCCAGAGTACGGATACGCAAGCCCTTGACGATGTCTTCTTTTGACAAATCGCCATCTTCTAGGTACTTGTCCATCAATTCTTCTGAGGCTTCGGCAGCAGCTTCAACCATGTTGGTACGCCATTCATTAGCTGTATCAACCAGTTCAGCAGGGATTTCACCATATTCAAACTTCATGCCTTGTGATGGCTCGTCCCAGATGATTGATTTCATTTCGATCAAATCAACCACGCCAGTGAAGGTCTCTTCGGCACCTACTGGGATTACGATAGGTACAGGGTTGCCGCCAAGTCGAGTTTTCATTTGCTCAACAACGCGGAAGAAGTTTGCACCTGTACGGTCCATTTTGTTTACAAAGGCAAGGCGTGGCACTTTATATTTGTTCGCCTGACGCCATACGGTTTCAGATTGTGGCTGTACGCCACCAACCGCACAATAAACCATGCACGCACCATCAAGTACACGCATAGAACGCTCAACCTCAACGGTAAAGTCTACGTGGCCTGGGGTGTCGATAACATTGATACGATGCTCTTGGAACTGATTGCCCATGCCAGACCAAAACGCTGTGGTCGCAGCAGAAGTAATGGTAATACCACGCTCTTGCTCTTGCTCCATCCAGTCCATGGTAGCAGCACCATCATGCACCTCACCGATTTTGTGCGATACACCTGTGTAGAACAAAATACGCTCAGAAGTAGTAGTCTTACCAGCGTCAATATGTGCCGAGATACCAATATTGCGGTAACGGCTAATAGGGGTTGAACGAGCCATAATTTTTCCTAGAAAAATTCTGTTTAATTGGGTAAATCTGCCGACCGTCATTGCTGCAGTCAGGCAGATTTTTGAGTATTGTTTGGGAATATCCCAAAAACAATCGCAATATTTGACAGTGGATTAACCAATCCTTGTTCTGCCAATTAGAAGCGATAGTGCGAGAATGCTTTGTTGGCATCAGCCATACGATGCACATCATCACGCTTCTTGATTGCCGCACCTTTGCCTTCTGAAGCATCATTTAGCTCGCCTGCTAGGCGTAGTGCCATTGATTTTTCAGAACGCTTAGAAGCAGCATCGGCCAACCAACGCATTGCCAAAGCGGTACGACGGGATGGGCGTACTTCCATTGGCACTTGGTAGGTTGCACCACCAACACGGCGAGCTTTTACTTCAACGGTTGGGCGTACATTTTCTAGCACTGCTTCAAAGAAAGCCACAGGATCTTCGATGTTTTTCTTGGTGGCTACTGCTTCTAATGCACCATAAACAATTTTTTCTGCGACTGATTTTTTGCCATCAACCATCACATGGTTAATGAATTTAGCGATTGTTTGGCTGCCGAATTTTGGATCTGGTAGGATTTCACGGGCAGCGACGACACGACGTCTTGGCATAATAAATTTCCTTGTTCTTCAGGATTGTCTGGTATAGGTAAGGTTAGTTGCCTAACCAGCCTTACTGCACGACTTGGGTTTGACACACCAAACCCTTTCATGCAAATGATGTCTTAGGCTTATGCCTTAGGACGCTTAGCACCGTATTTAGAACGGCCTTGTTTGCGGTCTTTCACGCCTGCACAGTCAAGTGCACCACGCACAGTGTGGTAACGCACACCTGGTAGGTCTTTTACACGACCGCCACGGATAAGCACAACGCTATGCTCTTGAAGGTTATGACCTTCACCGCCGATGTAGCTTGATACTTCATAACCTGAAGTTAGACGCACACGGCATACTTTACGCATGGCTGAGTTTGGTTTTTTTGGCGTGGTGGTGTAAACACGAGTACACACGCCACGACGCTGTGGGCATGCTTGCAACGCAGGAACTTTTGACTTTTCCTTAATCGTTGTGCGACCCTTGCGGATTAGCTGGTTTGTAGTTGCCATAGGGCAATTCTCTCCCGTTGTTGTTAAAAATTCGCCATTGGGTAACTATACCCAATAACGCAAATCCCCTTTTTGGGGCAATATATTATAGAGCCAAATCAACAAAACTGCAAGATATTTGCACAAAATTCATTGATTTTCCCTATCAAAACAGCATACTGTCATGCAAATCCTTCTTGGCTTTAAGCTATTATGATTGGGACAGCAACAAATAAACCGCCCCAATTCTTAAACAGCTTAATCCTGCTATTCTTGGGTTTTTTCTGTCATACTTGCTTCAAGCAAGGCAATCTCGCCACTACCATCGGTAAAAGTTGCCAGTGCCGTGCCAATTACCTCATCAATCAATTGATTGTTATAATACGCACCGACTGCCACCGAGCCGATGGGCAGTAATTTATGCAGCCAACTTGGGTTTAGCTTGTCCAAATCAACAAATTGTTTGGCATAGGGCTGGCTTTCGCGATAACGATTTGCCAAAGCAGTCAATTGCTGCTTGACACCTGTTTGTTGGGCATTGGCCAACATGGTGCTACCCAGTGCCAAAGCGGTCAAAATCACTTGCTTTTCTTGCAATTTTTCTAAATTTGCCCCCGCCAAGATACCATAGACCTGCTTAATACCCTGTTTGCCTTGCAAAGGCTTGCCATAAATTGCCGCCACTTGGTATACCGTTTTTAGTGATACCATAAGTAGCCATGCCATATCTGCCAGCACGCCCTTTAAACCTGCCAGCCCTGCAACGCCACCAAGAACTGCCAAAGCACGATTTTGATGGGCAATATCCTGCACAAAACGCTCTTTTTCGTCATCACTTAGCGTTTCAACGATGGCAAATCGTGCATCTTGTTGCAAATCTTTCATTGCCCATGCATCCGCCCACTGGGCAACTTTCTGATAAACCGCCTCGCTTAGCGTCTCAAGCCGACCTGCTGGGATAAATTTATTGGCGAAATTCTGTGCGGTCGCTGCTTTGGCACCGAACAAATAATTCGCCACTTGTGAGCTTTGTTCATGAAACGCATCTTTGGCAAAGCTGTCCTGCTGTAGATTAACCGCTTGATATTGCTTATTTTTTGCCTGATTGGCACCATAGGCAGCCGCCAAATACGCACCCAATTTACCCAGTTTTGTTGCCATGCCTGTCTGCTTGTGCGTCTTATCATACGCCTCGCCTGCTTGCTTGGCAGCTTGTAGCGACTGTTCGGCAGAAGTCTGCCACGCTTGTGCTTCTTGCTTAACCGATTCGCTGGCAAGCGTAACCGACTCACCAAGCTCGGCAAGTTTTTCGCTGGCACCATATTTTTCGTCAAGTGCCTGCACTTTTAGCTCCAAAGTTGATTTGCCCTGCTCAAGCAAGGTTTGTAATTTGTCTTTGGTTGCTGCCACTTTGTCATGCACTGCCACCGACCCTGTCAAAACGGCCGCTTCTGTC
Source organism: Moraxella cuniculi DSM 21768 (assembly GCF_900156515.1). GTDB lineage: Bacteria > Pseudomonadota > Gammaproteobacteria > Pseudomonadales > Moraxellaceae > Moraxella > Moraxella cuniculi. The sequence goes on from NZ_FTNU01000003.1 coordinate 92,979, forward strand.
TCGGTGCGAGCCGTGTCTATCGTTTCGCTGACTTGTTGTTTTAGCTCATCGCCAGCGTGCAACAAATCCGCCTTGGTCTGCTGTAGCTGTGTTTTTAGCTGCTTGGCTTGATTTTCTGCCTGTTCTGTCAATTGCTGTACCTTATTTGCAACCGTTTCTTGTGCACGCTCGGCATTTTGTTTTAGCTCATCAATCCCCTCTTTGGCGGTCTTTAAAAGCTCATCTGCCCCATCAGCCACTGCCTGCTTATGCGACTGGGCAAGGCTGGTTGCTTGTTCGGTTAAGTCTTGTGCTTGTTGCTTGATGGCTTCAAGTGGCTCTTCAGCTGCTGGCTGCTCATCTGCATTTTGCGATGACAGCTTGGCTTGCTGTGTTGAATTATCCGTCTCATTGCCCTCACTATCACGGATAATCAGCACATCAGAGACGATTTTGTTATCAATATTCACCTCGGCGACAATTTGTACATCATCATGCTCGGCAACCTCTTGTGCCAAAGCCTGCATTTGCTCATCGTGCTGATTTTTTGTGTGTGGTGCTTGTGATTTGTTATTTTTTGACATCGCTTGCTCCTTGTTGTGTCTTTGTCTGCTGATAAAATAGCCATGCAAATCATGCCTACTCAAATACCACTAAGAGTATCACAAAAATACAGCCACGCCCAGTAAAAATATATAAGATAAATGTTAATTTATGATACAAAAAATCCCCATCTGACATATGCTGTTGGTAATTTTTTGTGCTTTTTTTGGATTTATGAGAAAAAAGTGCCATTTTCTGTCAAATAATTTGTTACAATACCACCATTACAACTGTAAACTTTTATGGATTGAATTATGAAACGAGTGGTTATCACAGGTGCAGGCATTGTCTCTTGCTTGGGTAATGAATTACAAACCGTCAAAGAAGCCCTGCAAAATGGTCAATCAGGCATTCGCTTTCAGCCTGAATATGCCGAACGAGGCTTTAAATCACAAGTTGCTGGCAGCATTGACCACGACAGCTTGGACACAACAGGCATTGATCGCAAGCTCAAACGCTTTATGAGCGATGCCAGCTTATATGCCTATGTCAGTGCCTTGTCCGCCATAAAACACGCAGGGCTTGAGATGGCACAAATCGCCGACAATCCCCGAGTGGCAGTGGTTGCAGCCTCAGGCGGTGCCTCAACGCATGATGTCGTAACCGCTGTTGATGCCATGCGTGATAAGGGCTTGCGTGGTGTCGGTGCAATGGCTGTGCCAAAAATCATGGCAAGCTCCGTATCAGCAACTCTTGCCACGGGACTAAAAATCAAAGGGGTTTCTTATTCGCTATCCTCTGCCTGTGCCACTTCCAGCCACTGCATAGGTCATGCCATGGAGCTGATTCAGCTTGGCAAGGCAGACATTGTGCTTGCTGGCGGTGGCGAAAGCGAGCATTGGACACAGTCATGTATGTTTGACGCCATGGGAGCGATGAGCACCCAGTATAACGACACGCCACAAACCGCAAGCCGCCCTTATGACACCACTCGAGATGGCTTTGTGATCGCAGGCGGTGGCGGCATGGTGGTGGTTGAGAGCCTAGAATCTGCCCAAGCTCGTGGTGCAACCATTTTGGCCGAAATTACAGGCTACGGTGCGACTTCTGATGGTGCTGAGATGGTCGCTCCCAGTGGCGAAGGTGCGGTACGCTGTATGCAGCTGGCACTTGCCCAAGCAGGGCTGGATAAGGTTGATTATGTCAATAGCCATGGCACAAGCACACCGCTTGGCGATATCACCGAACTAAACGCCATTGCGACTGCCTTTGGTGGCGTGGACAAAACCCCTGCCATCAGCTCAACCAAATCCATGACAGGTCATAGCTTGGGTGCTGTTGGCGTACAAGAGCTGATTTATTGCCTTTTGATGATGACGCATGATTTTATCGCCCCAACCATCAATGTCAATACACTTGATGATGGTGCCAAAGGCTTTGATATTGTTACCAGCACTCGCCAAACCGCCATCAATTCGGCAATGAGTAATAGCTTTGGCTTCGGTGGCACCAATGCCGCTTTGATTATTGAAAAATTCCAACCATAAGGCAAATGGCAAAACTGGGCAAAACTGGATATAATTATCGCAATATCCACAGTCTGAGGCTGAGTTTGCTCAGTTGGCTCGCTTAAGCTGGTGCAGTCTGTTATGTATAAAGCGTTTTTTTTAAGCCCATTAACCATCGCTGAACTGACAGCGTGCATCAGCCATCATTATCCAACATGGCAAGTGTGCTTTTTGAACAATCAGCACGCACCTGTGATTGGTATTTTGCCAAAAATCAGCTGGCGATTACAGGCACAAGATACAGCACAAGACTTTGTGCTAACTACCGCAAAACGCCATATCTCTGATGATATTGGCTATCAACATGAGCGTACAAATAGCGATTATGCACACTTTTTGACAGTTATTGAAAACTACAGCCAGCAAAATTATCAAGCAACGCCTGCCAGCCCAAATGATGCGATTGTTTATCATGAAGGGCTGATGGGTTTTGTTGGTTATGACATCGCAGCTCATGCACTAAGTCATGACATTGTTGTGGACAATCGCCAACCTGCTGCTTTTTTTGGGCATTATGATATTTATATATCGCCGTGCGTTGGCGGCTTTGAGCTGATTGGTAATGACGCAGATTTGGGTATTTTGCCACAAATTGCCTCGCAGCTTTGTAAGTTGACACGCCAAGACCTGCCTACTGTCACTGCATTAAAACTGACTGCACTGTGGTCCAAGCAAGACTATCTTAATGCCTTTGAGCAAGTCCAACGCTATCTGCACGCAGGTGATGGCTATCAGATAAACCTTACCCAAGTTTGGCAATCAAATACCCCTCATCAGCGTGTGCTTGCCGCACATCTTCCTTATCTGATGGGTATCAGCAATGCCCCTTTTGCTGGGTTTGTTGATTGTGGTGATTTTGAGCTTTTGTCCATCTCTCCTGAATTATTTTTTAGCTTTTATCAACAAGATGATGGCATTCATATCATCACCAAGCCCATCAAAGGTACTCGGCCGCGTGCAACCAACATTCAGCACGACAATCAGCTCAAAACCGAGCTTGCCACCAGCGACAAAGACATTGCCGAAAATTTAATGATTGTTGACTTATTGCGTAACGATCTTGGCAAATATGCCTTCACAGGCAGCGTCAAAACTCCGCACCGCTTCGCCATCGAAAGTTTTCACAATGTTCACCACATGGTCAGCACCATCACCGCCCATCTGCACCCTGACAATCACCCCTTGAGCGTCCTATTTGGCTCTTTGCCTGCTGGTTCCATCACAGGCACTCCCAAAAAACGAGCCTGCCAAATCATCGCCGAGTTAGAGACACTGCCCAGAGGGGCGTATTGTGGTACGCTTGGCTTTATCAATTTTGATGGCACGGGTCGATTTAATGTGCTTATTCGCACCCTGCAAGCCAATGCCAGCTCTGTCAGCGTCTGGGCAGGTGGCGGCATCACGGTGCGTTCTGATGCCTTGAGCGAATATCAAGAATGCTGGGATAAAATCAGCACAATTCTTGACGCCCTCCAGTCTCCCCAAAGTTCATCATAAGACTGCCTGATATAAACTTGCATTGCAAGCATTGGCTTATTTGCCCTAAAATCCATAACCCAAACCTGATGGCTGTGCAGGTGCCAAACAGGCAATAAAAAACACCTTCTTGTCCACAAGAAGGTGTCAATCCAAACCATCACACAGGTTTTGTGCGTTCAATCAGCCACTGCTTGGCATCACCGTCCACACGATCAATCAGCTCATCATGGACACGCTGGTGATACGCATTGAGCCAGTGTTTTTCTGCCTCTGTTAATAGCTCTGGCAAAATCAGACGAGTATCAAATGGGCACAAAGTCAAATCATCAAACTTCAAAAACACCCCAAACTCATTTTCGTACGCCACAGTATGCACCACGCAATTTTCTAAGCGAATGCCCCATTTGCCTTCACGATACAGCCCCGGCTCGTTGGTTGTTACCATGCCACGCTTGAGTACACGCTCGGGCGTTTGTTGGGCAAGTACCGATATCACTTGTGGGTCTTCATGCACATTCATAAAATACCCCACCCCATGCCCTGTGCCATGGCGATAATCCAGACCACGACTCCATAAATGTATGCGTGCCAATGCATCAATATGTGCCGATGGCAAATTTTCTGGGAAATACGCCTGTGCCAAGCCAATATGTGCCTTTAGCACATAGGTTACATCTTGTTTTTGTTCATGGCTGACCTGCCCCACACCTGCCACACGGGTAATGTCGGTTGTGCCGTTGTAATACTGCCCACCCGAATCAATCAGCAGCAAGCCATCACCCTCAATGACACTGTGATTATCCACTGTGGCACTATAATGGACGATGGCACCGTTGGCATTAAACCCTGCGATGGTATTAAAACTTGCTGACACATGGTCTGGCTGACGGCTGCGTGCTTGGTTTAGCATTGTATCAATATCAAGCTCAGTTATCGTCTCGCCTGCTGCAAGTTTTTTCTCAAACTCAGCAAAAAACTCGCACAACGCCGCCCCATCTTGTCGCATTGCCTCGCGAATATGAGCAATGTCCGCCTCGGATTTGATGGATTTTAATAGCGTTGAAGGATTAATACCATGGACAAGCTGTGCTGAATTTAATGTCAGTGTGCCAACCGCCACACGGCTCGGATCTATCAGCAGCACACCCGAAACCTCTGCCAAAGCTGCAGCAGCCGCATCATAATCCGCCACACCAACACCAGCTTGCGTAAGTGTATCAATGATGACATCGGACAGTTTGTCTTGATGCACAAACAAAGTCGCCTTTTGCTCATCAATCAACAAATGCGACAAAAATACAGGGTTAAACTCAACATCCGACCCTCGCAAATTCAATATCCACGCAATATCATCTAGGCTACAAACCAGATGATGGCTCACTCCCTTTTCTGCCATCACCTGACGCACTTTGGCAAGTTTGTCCGTGATACTGGTATCAACAAATTTGTCAGGGTGCTGATAAATCGGCTGCATTGGTAGGCTTGGACGGTCATGCCAAATTTGTGCCAAAATATCAATATCTGTTACCAAAGTGATATTTTTGTCAGCAAAAGCTGCCTGTAACTCTTTGGCGGCACTCACCGACAATACATTGCCATCGATGGCAACTTTTGCACCTTGGGGCAAATGCTCTGCCAAAAATACAGCATAAGTCGGATCAACTTGTATTTTTTTTAGTTCAATGCCTGTGCCAGCAAGCTGCATGGGAGCCTGCACCCAATAACGGCTATCCGTCCACAATCCTGCAAAGTCCTGCAAAACCACCAAAGTCCCCATTGAACCTGTAAAGCCAGACAGCCAGCTACGACCCTGCCAATACTCTGGCAGATATTCTGACATATGCGGATCGGCAGAAGGGATAATCAAAGCATCTACGCCATGCTGTTTCATCAGTTGGCGTGCTTGTTGCAGTCGCTCTAGGCGTACTTGGGCTGAATCAATCATGTCTCGTCCTTAAAATTTACTTGGGTTAAAGCTATCAACTCTTGCTAGTTTAGCACAGAAATCCTAAGCTGATAATAGATATTTTGGTGCCAATGGTATAATTTTCAACCATGATTTGACACCAATTTGGCAACTTTATAAAGTTTCATCATGCAAATAACAATACCATTTGTCAATTATGCCAACCAAGCAAGATATGCCACCAAATTTAACATTAATCACAAACCTTGGTTCTGCGATGACCATCATACCTTGCCACAACTGAATAAATCATAGATACAAAAAAACCAAGCATAGCGGATATGCTTGGTTTTGTAGATATTGCAGATTATTTTTTTGCTTCTGCTGGCTGTGCTGCCGCATCTTCTGCTCCAGCCGCTGCATCAGCCTTTGGCTGTTCGGTTGCTGCCTGTTCTGGCTGGGTGGCTGCTGGCTGCTCGGTCGTGGCTGGCTGTGCCGCTGGGGCTTCGGCTGCTGGCTCGGCAGTCTGTTCTGTAGCTACCTGCTCTTTGGCAGGATGCTCGCCTGCAGGTCGTAACCATGCCGATACCGCAATACCACCAATCATCACAAGCAGTAGTACGATACCAACAAGCGTCATCACCGATTCTTTTACTGGGTTGTTTTCTGAAGCATCATGTGCCATAAATTACCTGCCTAATTTTAACTGGTGTGAAGTTTGAAATAAATTTTCTCTATTATATAACAAATTACTGCTTTTTGTACAATTCCTTCAAAAAATTAAGGGTATTTAGCACAATTAACGATCTGCCACGCCTTTTGCGGTATAAAATTTTTCACGCTTGGCAGTGGTTTTGCTCATCTTGGCAGCAATCATACTAAGCACAATCAGCACAGCCGCCAATACCAAAACAGGATAATATCCCCACAGCATATATGGTGTTTTACCAACAAAACTTGGTACATCGCCACGCAATACGCCCCGCTCAAACTGTGGCAATCTGCTGACAATCCGTCCTTTTTGGTCAATCAGTGCCGTTACTCCATTGTTGGTAGCACGCACAAACCAACGCCCCATCTCAAGAGAACGCATCTGCACCATTTGCAAATGCTGAATCGGCCCTGCCGAAGTGCCAAACCATGCGTCATTGGACACAGTTAATAAAAAATCACTGCCAAGTGCATTGCGGCGAGTGGTATTTGGATAAGCAACTTCATAACAAATCGCCGTGCCAAGTTTCTGCCCATTGGCAACCAATAACGGCTGGGTGGCATCACCACGGCTTAAGCCTGTCATATCCATACCTTCCAAACCTGGCAAAATATTTAATAAGCCACCAAACGGAATATATTCACCAAATGGTACAAGCTGCTGTTTTTGATACACCAGTGGCTGTTTGCCATCAAACAACATGACGCTGTTATACAGCTTTGGCACATCGGCAACATCATCAGGCAGCAAACGGTACACGATACCTGTAATCCATGTGCTGCCAGCAGCATTAGCTTGTGCAGAGATGGTTGCAGTGTCCGCCTCGGCATCATCTTGCAACATAGGGATTGCCGTTTCTGGCCAAATCACCAAATCACGCCCCCATTCAGCCTGCGACAGCCCTGCATAAATCCCCAAGGTCTGCACACCAACGCCCTCACGCCATTTTAAGTCTTGAGGGATATTGCCCTGTACAAGCGAAACGCTGGTGGTTGTGCCTGTTGGCTTGGTCCAAGCAATATCAAGCAGCGAAATAGTCACCGTCAGCAACAACAAAGTCGCCGAAATCACAAAATATCCTGCTTTTTTGCGAATTAACTCAACGCCAGAGGCTGCCAACAGCACCGCCAAAAACGACAGACCAAAGACGCCAAAAATCGGAGCAATGCCATTTAACCAACCAACTTCGGTGAATGCATAACCAACAAACAGCCAAGGAAAACCTGTCAAAAGCCAAGTTTTTAGCCATTCTTGTACGACCCATAATCCTGCAAACGACAGTGGTTGTTTGGCAGTAAAGCGTGCAAAAATCCACGACATCACCGCATGAAACAGTCCCATGATGATTGCCATGATACCAATCAACACAACCGACAGTGTTGGTGAGACATTGCCGTATTGGTTAATGGAAGTGTACAACCAAAATCCACCAACCGCCCAAGTGCCAAAGCCATAAATTTCCCCAAGCCAAAATGCCTGTCTGCTGTTTTTGGCAACGCTCAGCAATGCATACAAAACAGCAGGGGAAAGAACTGCCAAGGGGTATAAATAATACGGTGCCAAAGCAAAGCTAAAAATCGCACCAGCAAATAATGCAATCAAGCACAAAACCACATAAGGAAACTTCGGGCTTGATTGGGTGGATTTTTGGACTGTTTGGAAAATTCGTGTCATGACAATCCGCCATTAAAATATAAGTCTACTACCAATAAATCACATCTAATGATGCACCGATACGCAAGATTATTAATCAAACCAAAACAAATCATTTTAGCATAATTTTTGGCTACTTGCGAAAAACACCGCCTATCGCTAAGCGGTGTTTGGTCAATCTTCATACAATCAAAACAACCATGCAAAGTGTATGTATTTGATGGTATCTGTTAAGGTTTAAATGCCATGCGGTTAAGATTATGGGCCTTCTTGCACTTCTGCATCTTTTGTGGCGGTATCAGCAGTTTCGTCAATTTCTATCACTTCGGCAATTTGCGTCTCTTCGCCTTCTTCTTGTGCCTCAAATGCCTCTGGTACTGCCAGCTCAACCGATTCTGTACTCTCGTCCACCTTTGCCACAATCATCGGCTCGGCAGGTTCGGCAGACATTGGCACTTCTTTTTCTTCGGCAGGTTCGGCGGTGGCTTCTTCGGTTTTTTGGGCACACGCTGTCAGCATCAGCACGCCTGTAAGCATCGCAATTTGCCAAAATGCTTTTTTCATTATTTTGCTCCTTTGTTTTGATAAATATGCAATACGATTATCTGCACATTTATTGGCAAATAAACCGCCTTTAACAAATCAGCCACAAGCCGATGATATAACCAGTATAACACAGTTATTATACACAACTTCAACAAGTTGGTTACAATAACTTACTGCAATCTATACGCTTAGCTTAATTTGCCGTGGCATTGCTTGTATTTTAAGCCAGAACCACAAGGGCATGGTGCATTGCGATTGATATGTTCGGGTATCACCAAGTCATCATCTGCAACCATCGGTTGTGCTTGCTGACTGCCAGCTCCCAAAGATACTGTCATGCGTTGCATGGCTGGTGCTTGTCTTAGCTCAGGGTCTGGTGTCAGACTGCCGTCCAGATTTAGCTCATTATGCTCAAACATCATACGCATCTGCTCAGCCTGCTCGCGGCGTTGTTCCTCAAGTACTGCCAGCTCTTCAGGCGTTGGCACATGAACTCTTGCCAAATCCTGCACCACATCAGATTTTATCGCACCCAGCATGGATTGGAACAGCTCAAACGATTCTCGCTTGTATTCTTGCTCGGGGTTTTTTTGGGCATAGCTACGCAAATGAATGCCCTTGCGTAACTGATCCATCTGGGTCAAATGCTCTTTCCAGTGGCGATCAAGGCTCTGTAGCATAAAATGACGCTCCAGCTGAGCTGCTGCCTCTTCGCCCATTTGCTCACGGCGTGCCTGATAACGGTCAATTGCGGTTTGGATAATTTTTTTACGCAAACCATCTTCGTCCAAACGGCGATCCGCATCAAGCCAATCATTGATCGGCATATAAAAACGAAACGCCTCCTCAATCTCATCTTCCAGCCCATCAATGTTCCATTGATCATCAACCGACCCCGGTGGTACGAATTGATCAATCAAGGCATTGTACACCTCATGGTGCATGGCTTTTAGACTGTCTTGCAAATCAAGATTGGCAAGCAAATCATCACGCTGACTGTAGATAACTTTACGCTGCTCATTGGCAATATCATCATATTTTAATAGGCTTTTGCGAGCGTCAAAATCACGAGCCTCAACCTTGCCCTGTGCCCCTTCAATTGAACGAGATACCATCTTATGTTCAATCGCTTCGTCTTCTTTTAGCCCCATCGCACGGAACATATTGGTAATGCGATCGCCTGCAAAAATACGCATCAAATCATCTTCTAGCGACAAGAAAAAGCGTGATTGACCTGGGTCGCCCTGACGACCTGCGCGCCCGCGTAGCTGGTTATCAATACGGCGAGACTCATGGCGTTCTGAACCAATAATATGCAGACCACCTGCCGCCAAAACCGCCTCGTGTCGCTGTTGCCATGCAGCTTGTGCTTGTGCACGCATCTCATCGCTAACCTCTGGATATTGCTCAAGCTCCGCCTGCCAATTGCCCCCTAGGATAATATCCGTACCACGACCTGCCATGTTGGTGGCAATGGTAACCGCCTTTGGTCTGCCAGCTTGTGCGATAATATCCGCCTCTCGCTCATGCTGTTTGGCATTTAAGACATTGTGCTTGATGCCTTCTTGATTGAGCAAATAAGACAACTCCTCAGAAGCCTCAATGGTTGCAGTACCCACCAGCACAGGTGCACCTTTTTCGGTGATTTGTTTGATTTCACGGATAATACCTTGATATTTACCCAATTTGGTCAAGAAAATCTGATCGTCCATATCAACACGAGCGATTGGACGATGCGTTGGGATAATTACCACATCAAGATTATAGGTGGATTTTAGCTCAGCAGCTTCGGTGTCGGCAGTACCTGTCATGCCAGAGAGCTTGTCATACAGGCGAAAATAATTCTGGAAAGTGGTGGTTGCCATTGTCTGGTTTTCGGCTTGGATTTCCACCCCTTCTTTTGCCTCAACCGCTTGGTGCAAGCCATCAGACCAACGGCGACCCGGCATGGTGCGACCAGTGTTTTCATCAACAATAATCACCTCGCCGTCTTGGACGATATAATGAATGTTTTTGACAAATAAATGATGTGCACGAATCGCCGCTTGTGCATGAGCCAGCAAAGGCAGACGAGCAGGACTGTATAGGCTTTCATTTTCGCCAAGCTCGCCAACTTCTATTAAGAATTTCTCAATCTTCTCATAGCCTTTTTCGCTGATTTCAATGGTGCGGTTTTTTTCGTCAATCCAAAAATCACCTTCGCGGTTTTCTTTGTTCGCCTCTTCGTCCTGCGAACGCACCAGTCGCTCAACAATCTTATCAATCAGTGCATACAGATGGGCAGAATCCTCAGCTTGACCTGAGATAATCAGTGGCGTGCGAGCCTCATCGATTAAAATAGAGTCAATCTCATCAATGATACAGTAGTTCAGTGGTCGTTGCTTTTTTTCAGATAAGCTAAACACCATATTATCACGAAGATAATCAAAACCATACTCATTGTTGGTGCCATAAGTAATGTCAGCACGATAAGCGGCAAATTTTTCTTGGGGCATTTGCTGGCTATAAATCACCCCCACAGTCAAGCCCAAGAACTCAAACAAGGGACGGTTTAGCTCGGCATCACGCCCTGCCAGATAATCATTGACAGTAACGACATGCACGCCCTTGCCACTGATGGCGTTAAGATAAATCGCCAGCGTCGCCATCAAGGTCTTACCCTCGCCTGTTTTCATTTCGGCGATTTTGCCCTCATGCAATGTCATGCCACCGATAAGCTGCACATCATAATGACGCATGCCATTGACACGCTTTGATGCCTCACGACAAACCGCAAAAGCCTCTGGCAAGATGCTATCTAAGTCCTCTCCGCCATTATAACGACTCTTAAACTCTTCGGTTTTTTGACGCAACTGTTCATCAGACAGTGTCTGAATGCTCGGCTCAAAGGCGTTGATTTTATCAACCACCTTACGCATTCGCTTAAGTTCTCGTTCGTTTTTTGTACCGATGATTGTGCTGACAATTTTTGTAAACATACTAAATTTTCCGTAAAATGGAAATTATCCATGATAAAACTAGCAAAATACCGCTTATTGCTGGTGCATTTTTTGTAACTTCTTGAGTTTTTGGTCAGTTTTATATTGACTTAACGCATACACCGACCAAATGGTTGCTGGCAACCAGCCAACCAATGTCATCTGTAAAATCAAACAAATCACACCCGAAATTGGACGACCAATGGTAAAAAACTGCAACCAAGGCAACAAAAATGCCAACAATAAACGCATAAATAATCTCTGTGTTCAATTTAATTTTAATAACAGACCCTTTATCAGTTATAAGGGTCTTTGTAACAAAATCAAGTCGCCGACTGTACAGGCTTATAATTTGGCAAAGGCTCGCGTGGCAGCAGCAATGGTGCGATCCAAATCCTCATAGCTGTGTGCCGATGACATAAATGCCGCCTCAAATGCCGATGGTGCCAAATATACGCCTTCATCAAGCATAGCGTGGAAAAATTTGGCGAATTTTTTGGCATCGCAATTTGCTGCCACTTCATTGAAGTTCTGTGGTAATGACTCGGCAAAGAATAGCCCAAACATACCGCCTACCGAACAAGTCTGCAATGCCACGCCTTGTTTGGCTGCAGCTTTTGTTAGTCCATCTAATAAATATTGGGTTTTTTTGCTTAATTCATCATAAAAACCATCAACAAGCAACTCATCAAACATCGCCTTGCCAGCACGCATTGCCAGCGGATTACCAGACAAAGTTCCTGCCTGATACACACCGCCCGTTGGTGCGATATGCTCCATAATCTCTCGCTTGCCGCCAAACGCCCCAACAGGCAGTCCTGCACCGATAATCTTACCAAATGTCGTCAAATCAGGCGTGATGCCAAAATACGCCTGTGCCCCACCGAGCCCAACACGAAATCCTGTCATCACCTCATCAAAAATCAGCACCACGCCATGCTTGGTGCAAAGCTCTCGCAGCGTTTCGTGGAATTGCTTGCTTGGGATAATCATGTTCATATTGCCAGCAATCGGCTCTAAAATCACACAAGCCAGCGAGTCGCCAAAACGCTCAAAACACGCCTGCAATGCCTCAATATCATTATATGGCAAGGTCAAAGTATGTTTGGCAAAATCCGCTGGCACGCCTTTGGAAGTCGGCTCGCCAATGTCCAGCATGCCTGAACCTGCCTTGACAAGCAGGCTATCGGAATGCCCGTGATAACAGCCCTCAAACTTGACAATCTTATCACGCCCTGTATAACCTCTTGCCAAGCGAATTGCCGACATGGTTGCCTCTGTGCCTGATGACACCATGCGTATCAGCTCAATGCTTGGGATAATTTGAGCAATCAAATCTGCCATCGTGGTTTCGGACGGCGTTGGTGCACCAAATGACAAACCGTCCTCTGCGGCAGCCTTCACCGCATCAATAACCGCATCATGAGCATGACCCAAAATCATCGGCCCCCATGAGCCAACATAATCAATATAGGGCTTGTCTTGGGTATCGTAGATATATGCACCTTTGGCACGAGCAACAAAGACAGGCACACCGCCCACCCCTGCAAAGGCACGCACAGGCGAATTAACACCCCCTGCGATATGGCGTTTGGCTTGTGCAAATAGCTGCTCATTGATTGTATTGGTATGCACAGATTGGCTCATGTTTTGCTCTTTTTAACTAATTGTAATCTTTGACGACCAACCACACAAGATGGATTTGTCGCCGTGTTGCATGAGAATTTAGGCTTTTTTGACAACGCTGGATTTGAGTTTCATTGCCCCAAAGCCGTCAATTTTGCAATCAATATCATGGTCATCTGGTGCATCATAAATCAAGCGAATTGATTTAACCTTTGTGCCAACCTTGATTGGCGTACTTGACCCTTTGACTTTTAAATCCTTAATAACAGTTACCGCATCGCCATCAGCAAGTACATTGCCAACAGCATCTTTAATCACAGGCAACTCATCAGAAACCTCGCCGTCTTGCCACTCATGACTGCACATGGGGCAAATAAATAATGCACCATCAACATAAGTATAATCTTCGCTGCACTTGGGGCAAATTGGCAAACTCATAACACACCTGCTACTGTTGTATTAACTTGGGGAAATTTGTCGCCTATTGTAACCGATTTTGACCAAAAATTGTTGCACGCTTTGGCTTTTCGTACAAAATTTTAACACTTTTTGATAAAATTCCCCTATAATGACCTATCAAAACACGATGGCAGACGCTCCATCTGACAAAATTAAGCAAATTCCAAGAGAAACCGATGAGTGATTTTTGTTATTTTAGCCTGACAGGCAACGATGGCGAAAAATTTTTGCAAGACCAAGTTACCGCCGATGTCCAAAAACTCAGCCCCTTGTTTACACCCACGGCAATTTGTAATTTGGCAGGGCGAGTGCAATTTGGTCTATGGCTACAAAAACTTGATGCTGGCTTTGGTATCGTAATCAGTGCCGATTTGGCAACGCAATTTGCCAATCATATCAAAAAATACGGTGCATTTTCTAGGATTGAACTATCGCAGCCTACACCCATTTATCCTTGTATTTTGCAGGATATGCCAAGTTTTGCCGCTATTGATCATCAGCAACAAAATGACTGGCGAAAGCTAAGCATTGCTCAGGGCAACTATTGGCTAAGCCAAGCCACCAGCGAGATTTTTCAGCCTCAAGAATTGCGACTGCACCAACAAGGCGGTGTGGCGTATGACAAAGGCTGCTATCTGGGGCAAGAAGTGGTTGCACGCTTGTACTTTAAATCCAAGCCAAAGGCCTACTTGCACCGTGTGGCAGGCAAGGGAGCAGTGCCACAAGCGGGTGATAAATTGGACAAAATCACCATCGTCAATGCGATAGCAACCCAGATGGGCTATGAGGCATTGGTTGTGGCACGACCAGAGGATATTTTGGCAAGCTCGCTGGCAGTTTTACCACTGCCCGAAGCACTACAGGCTGATGTTGGACGGGAATAATTAAAATAAAACAGGTTCATGCAGAACCTGTTTTTTTAAGTGTTAATCATCATGCGTTTCGCTTTGTGGCATTAAAACCAGCTCTAGCAGGTGAATAAACCTGCCCTCAACATCAACCACCGTGATTTGCCAGTCGTCAATTTGCACCACTTCGCCCTCAAGTCGCCCAACAGAGCCCAATGCTTGCATGACCAAGCCACCCATCGTATCAACATCAGCATCATCAAAATGACTGCCCAAGATTTCGTTGCAATCACTAATCAAAGTTGAGGCTTGCACCAACCAAACGCCCGCCTTGTCAGGGTGCGGTATGATATTGTTAATGTCGCTATCTTCATCAATATCGTCATGCTCATCGACAATATCGCCAACGATTTCTTCAAGCAAATCCTCCATCGTGACCACACCAGAGACCGAGCCAAATTCATCAACCACGATCGCCATATGCACTTGGGCTTTTTGCAGTGAGCGAAGCAATGTATCAGAGCGAGCCGTTTCACTAATATACAGTGGCTTGCGGACAATGTCTGCAAGTTTTAAGGGTGTATCTTCGCCATCGGCTTTTGATTTTAGCAATGGAATTAAGTCCTTGACAAGCAAAATCCCCACGACGGCATTATCGTCCAAACTGTCAAACACAGGATAACGGGAATGCTCAGTCTTCAGCACCACCGACAAAATATCAGCCAAATCATCATCGCTTGCCACAGCGTGTACTTGAGGGCGTGGTGTCATAATCTCACGCACTTGGGTGGCAGGCAAATCAAGCACCCCCTCCAACATATCCACCGTGTCAGGCTCCAAAAATTGACGCGAATCCTGCACCAATTTTAACAAATCATCTCGGGTCTCTGGTGCTGTTGATAGCCACCTTTTTAACCCACGCATTGACCAACTGCTCGAACCGTCATCAGACATAACAAGTGTAATTTAACCTCGCATTATCAATAAGGCACATTGCCGATTTTGTACAATGTAACGCATTGATGGTAATTATTCAAGAGATTTTATTCATCTGGGTCAAAATTATTGCTTTTCTTGGCATTGCCTCACGGTGATTTGTTTGGCTAAATTTTCACCCATCGCACCACCCTTTCTTCAATCGCGGCTTCATCAAATTCCAACTCGCTGACACAGCGACCAGCGACAGAGTATTTGGCAAACTGTGCTTGATGCTGCGTTGTACCATGCAGCAATCTATGCCAACTGGGCAATTTTTGTCCCAAATACAAGCGCTTATAGGCACAATGGCGGGGCAACCACAGCATCTGTGGCAACATATCTGCCGTCAAGCGGATACAGTCTGGTACGACACTTTGGCGGTTTGGATAATTACTGCACTGCCCTGTCTGACAATCAAGCAACTGGCAAGCAACATCTGTATATTCGGTAAACTGCACTTGCTCATCGTCCAAAAATTTTACCAAACAACACACGCCACAACCATCGCACAACGCTTCCCATTCGTCATCAAAAAGCTCATGCAGTGGGTATTTTTCCCAAAATTTTGGACGCATTTTCATATTGTTAAGCTCGTCTTGGGCATTTTACCAACACCATTGTTCATGATAATCCTGCACAAATCTTGGCACAAACCAACCATCAATGCCCACAATCAAAAACCCCTGATACCGCAGCATCAAGGGTTTGGGTTATTTGCGTTCGCCCAGTTTGGCACTGATTTCACGCAACAGCAGCACTTCTTCTGATGGCTCTTCGGGTGCTGCTGGCTCTTCTGATTTGCGGCGTAGATGATTCATGCCTTTTACCATCATAAAGATAATAAACGCCAAAATGATAAAATTAATCACCACAGTGATAAAACTACCATAGGCAAGCATTGGTGCACCTGCTTCTTTTAGTGCGTCATAAGTGGCTGGTACGCCTGCTGGTGCATCGCCCAACAAAATGTACATATTTTTAAAGTCAAGCTCGCCGCCCATGATAAACGATACGATTGGCATAATTACATCTTCAACCAAAGAAGTTGTGATTTTGCCAAATGCCGCACCAATAATGACACCGACTGCCAAATCCATTACATTGCCTTTTAGGGCAAACTCTTTAAACTCTTGAATCATGCTCATGATAATCACTCGATTTGTTTGATAATAAAAAGACCCAATCCTTGTCAGACTGGGTATGGCGTCCAGACCAGCACGCCATAAATTTTGCGTAATTTTAGCACAGCTTTGTCAATCAACTGTAGCATTTGATAGCAAGTGTGTAAACTATTGTTAATTAATCTTAATCAATTAACGCTACCCACTTGCCATCAGATTGTCTTAGTCTTTTTTACGACCAAAACGCTTGCGTTCATTCTCGGTCAGATAACGCTTGCGAATACGGATTGACTTTGGCGTTACCTCAACCAACTCGTCATCTTCAATAAATTCCAGTGCCTGCTCAAGCGTGTATTCCAACGCAGGTGTCAGGATAATGGCATCATCAGAGCCACTGGCACGGATATTGGTCAGCTGTTTGGCTTTGGTTGGATTGACCACCATGTCATCAGAACGAGAATTAATCCCGATAATCATGCCCTCATAAACCTCAAGCTGTGGCTTGGCAAACAAGCGGCCACGCTCCTGCAAACTAAACAAAGCATAGGCAAGGCAAGTACCTGTTACCATGGATACCAGCACGCCATTTTGTCGCTTGGCAACTGTGCCTTCTTTGGCGGCACCATAATGGCTAAAACTTGAGGTCATGATGCCTGTGCCTGAAGTCATCGTTAAAAATGCTGAACGAAAACCAATCAGCCCACGAGAAGGAACGGTTGCTTCGATGCGGATACGACCCTTGCCATCGACCTCCATATTGGTCAAATCACCCTTGCGGTTGCCCATCTCTTGCATTACCGCCCCTTGGTGCTGCTCTTCAACATCAAAGGTAACATTTTCATAAGGCTCGCACATCACGCCGTCAATCTCTTTCATGATGACCTGAGGACGAGACACGCCCAGCTCAAAGCCTTCTCGACGCATATTCTCAATCAACACTGACAAATGCAGCTCACCACGACCAGAGACTTTGAATTTCTCTGGGCTGTCGGTATCTTCGACACGCAATGCCACATTATGAATCAGCTCACGATCAAGGCGTTCGCGAATGTTGCGTGAGGTAACAAACTTACCTTCTTTGCCCGCAAATGGCGAATCATTGACCTGAAAAGTCATCGATACCGTTGGCTCATCAACCGACAAGGCTGGCAACGCCTCAACATGGGCAGGGTCGCAGATGGTATCTGAAATATTCAGTGCGTCAATTCCAGTAATGCACACGATATCGCCTGCTTGTGCCGAATCAACATCAATCCGCTCCAAGCCATGATAGCCCATGATTTTTAGAATTCTGCCATTACGCTTGTTGCCATCTTTGTCAATCACGGTAACAGGCGTGTTGGTTTTTACCGAGCCTCGCTGAATGCGTCCAACTCCAATAACACCAACAAAGCTGTTATAATCTAGGCTTGAGATTTGCATTTGGAATGGCCCATCAACATCAACCTTAGGCGGTTCAACGATATCAACAATCGTCTCAAATAACGGGGTCATATCATCTGCCAAAGCGTCAGGCTCTAGCCCTGCAATGCCGTTAATTCCTGATGCGTAAACAATCGGAAAATCCAGCTGCTCATCGGTTGCATCTAGGCTGTCAAACAAATCAAATACCTGATCAATCACCCAGTCAGCACGGGCTGCTGGCTTGTCAATTTTGTTAATCACCACAATGGGTTTTAGCCCTCGTGCGAATGCCTTTTGGGTTACAAAGCGAGTTTGTGGCATTGGGCCTTCTTGGCTATCAACCAACAACAAGACACAATCAACCATTGACATCACACGCTCAACTTCACCACCAAAGTCAGCATGGCCCGGTGTATCGACAATGTTAATGCGGTATTCGGTATTACTGCGTTTGTCCGTCCATTTAATGGCTGTGTTTTTTGCCAAAATGGTGATGCCTCGCTCACTTTCTAATGCGTTTGAATCCATCACTCGTTCGATTTCGCCCGAACGGTCGCCCAATGCACCCGATTGTTGTAATAATTTATCCACCAAAGTGGTTTTGCCGTGGTCAACGTGAGCAATGATTGCGATATTACGCAAGTGCTTGATGTCATTTGCCATAAATACTCATTAATTCATAAAGATAGAAAAATAAAAAACCGCCCATTATACCACATTGCCAGCTATTATTAAAGTCAGCTTGCTTAAGTTTATGTACAAAAAAGCCACCCCAGTGGAGTGGCTTTTGAACTAACCAAAGCTAAGTATTATTGTACTACCATGTCTTTGGTTTGGTTCACAGTGGTAGTCTTAGTACCAGTGATAACCGCTTCTACGCGACGGTTCATTGCACGACCTTCAGCAGTGTCGTTTGGAGCGATTGGGCGGTCAAAGCCATAACCAACAGCATTTAGGCGAGTTGGAGCAACGCCAAATTCGTTAGTTAGCATAGACTTCACAGCGTTCGCACGAGCTTCAGATAGACGCTGGTTGTAGCGTGCATTTGAGCGAGCAGATTCGCGAGATGCGTGGCCTTCGATTACAGCAGTTGCGTTCGGGAATTCACGCATTTGTGCAGCAACTTTTGCAACTTCTTCACGATATTGTGGCTTGATTGCTGACTTGTCATAATCAAAGAATACACGCAATTCTTGACGCAATTCTTCTACCAAGTTTACTTGTACTGGGCAGCCACGAGCATCAACAACAGTATTAGCTTCGGTGCCTGGGCAAGCGTCTAGATGATCTGGCACACCATCACGGTCAGTATCAACGATACGATCTTCAACAACAACAGCTGCTGGCTTAACAGGAGCTACTGGCTCTTGTACTGGGGCTACTGGTACTACAGGTGCCAAGCGACCACCTAGAGTTACCTCTAGACCTGCCAAAGCAAGACCTTCCCACCAGTCGTTGTCAAAGTTGTGAATACCACGAACTTCACCACGAAGTGCCAATGCATCATTTACCAAGTAACGAGCACCTAGACCGATGTTACCGATGGTGTCTTTTGACTCATCAAGCTCTTGACCGCTTGCTTTGTCTTCGATTTTGATTTTTGATTGGCCAGCACCAACCAATACATAAGGCTTGAACTTAGTTGCTGGGTTGTAGCCAGTGAACTGCTCTGTGCCGATCAAGAAGTTACCGCTGATGGTTTGTTGCTTAGCATCAGCTTCAGCACCTGAAACCTCTCTGTCATTAACAACAACTGTTGTATCAGTATTTGCTACGCCGTATTCAACTTGGAACTGAGTTGATGGGGTTAGTTCTAGACCAAGAGCTGCACCAGTCCACAGACCGCTGTCTAATGATTCACCATTTTTTTCATCAACACCAAAAAGTTTGCGTTGTGCATCTTCAGCTGAATCAGTGTAATGATAGCCTAGCAATAGTGGGCTAACGGTAACACCTGCTTGAGCAGCAACTGGTGCTGCAACAGCAGCAATCACTGCAAGAGCGATTTTATTAAATTTCATAAATTCCTCCAAGGAGTGGTTGGTTTTTAAAGATTACCATGCGTATTGTAGCATAGCCAGCCAGTTTCTGACAATAATCTGTTACAATTTTTTTATGATTATCAGCATGATTGGTGATAAACCCTACTGGCTGATTGATTTATGGGTGTAGCTTAACTGCAAAACTTAGCAATGGCAACTACTTTTTGTGAAAAACTACATAACCATTACACAAAAATCATATTTGTTTACAATTTTTTGGTTGCTGAACGCTTAAGTTGCCGAAAATGCCGCTTTCATCGCCTGCACTGCCTTCTCCAGACCCATAAAAACAGCGTCAGCAATCAAGGCATGGCCAATATTTAGCTCATGAATTCCCTCAATCTGTGCGATAGCAGCCACATTATCACGAGTCAGCCCATGCCCTGCATTAATAAGCAGGTTGCTGCTACTGCGTGCGTATGCCACCGCCTGTTTAATACGCCAAAGTTCAAAAGCTGTCTTGGCAGTATCATTTGCCAAAGTTGCGTGTGCATAGCTGCCTGTATGCAATTCGATAGCGTCCGCTCCCAGTGCCATCGCTGCATCAATCTGTGGCAGATCAGGGTCAATGAACAACGACACTTGTATGCCTGCTTGTTGCAACTTGGCAACAAAAGCTGGCAAATCGGGCAAATTGACCACATCAAGCCCGCCTTCAGTGGTTAGCTCTTGGCGTTTTTCTGGTACAAGACAAACCCAAGCAGGATGCACTTTTAAGGCTATTGCCAACATTTCATCAGTAACCGCCATCTCAAGGTTCATGCGTGTGGTGAGCTTGTCTGCCATTTGATAAACATCATCATCTCGAATATGGCGACGATCCTCACGCAAATGCAAAGTAATGCCCGCTGCCCCAGCTTGCTCGCAAATCAATGCTGCTTCCACAGGGCAAGGATAATCCACACCTCGTGCATTTCGCAAAGTGGCAACATGGTCAATATTCACGCCTAATAATGGTATGTTCATAAAATTCTCCACTTGCTTATTTTTCAGCCAAATAGCGTATGCTTTGTTGCCATAAGGTTCGGCTGTGCAGTGGTTGATAGTCCAACAAAAAGTCCACCAACTGCTTTTGAATTTGGCTGAATTGATCCAAATACGCCACCGAAGTCTCGTCAGACAAGCTGTCTGCCATTTGTATAATTTCTTTGCCAGCAAATCTTGCACGGCTGATTTTGGCATTTTGGCGAACGCCCTCAAGCACCGATACCTTGTCAGGCACAAAGCCCATCTGAGGGACGAATCGATACCACTGCTCAGCACAGATCGGCTCTGCCAAATAATCATTAATAAAATCAATCGCCACGCCAAGCTCAGCAAATAACACTCGCTCAAAACCACGCAAATATACCCGCATTGCTTGCAATTCTTCGGCAACAGGCAGACCCATGGCATCTAGGGCGTATAATTTGACAGCGGTATTATGGTATGCCTGCCATAACGCTGGACAGGGATTTTCTATCGCCAATAACTTATACAACACTTCATTAAGATAAAGCAGTGCATACTGCACGCGACCTTTGGGTATCTTGGTAAAACTTGGAGCCGTTATTGCATCAAAAGAGGCAGCAAAACCCAGCGTCAATTGCCCAAAACTTTTGAGCGTGCGTGTGCCAGTTGCCATCAGACAGATTGGCACAAACAGCGGCATGGCTCGTACGCCCACGCCATGCACCACCCCATGCTCATAAGAAAAAAACCGATAAATCGCTCGCTTTTCTTGGTAAGCCTTGGCGTGCAGAATATAACCATTAAGCAAAGATTGTTTCATTGTCTAAGGCTTGGAGTTGCTCAAATAAACTGGCATGGCACATAATGTGTACACGCTAAGCCACCACTGACATTATCTAGCTTTGTATTCTTTTGCTAAAAGTGCAGCAATTATCACAAATTATTGCAAGCAGTAAATTGACGACTGGTAATCTAAGCCGCCCTGCTTGCATTAATAACCCAAGCTGTTTAATGCTCGCTCATCATCCGACCAGCCACGCTTGACTTTTACCCACAAGGTCAGCATGATTTTGCGATCAAACAACAGCTCCATATCCTTGCGTGCATCAATGCCAATCTGCTTAATGCGACTGCCTTTATCACCGATGACAATGCTCTTTTGCCCTGCTCGTTCAACAAAAATTGTCGCATCAATAAAAGTAACCGCACGCCGCCATTTGCCTGTTTCTGGGTCTTGGTGGGCAGGCTCGTCTTTAAAGGTATCAATCTGCACGGTCAAATCATACGGCACTTCATCGCCTGATTGTCGCATGATTTTTTCACGAATAATCTCCGATGCCAAAAAACGCTCGGAACGGTCTGTGATTTGCTCGGTGTCAAAAATCGCCTCTCTTGCTGGCAAATATTCGGCAATAACCGTCTGCAATCTATCAAGGTTGTGGCGACGCAACGCTGACACAGGGACAATATCAGCAAAATCAAAACTGTCATTGAAACTATCAATCACTGGTAATAATTCGGACTTGTCTTTGATGGTGTCAGTTTTGTTAATCACCAAAATGACAGGCAGATTGGTCGCTGACAACTTCTCCAAAGTCAGCAAATCATCTTCACGCCACTGCAAGCCATTTACCACAAACAGCACCACATCAACATCGGACAGAGCAGAGATTGCCGCCTTGTTCATGCGTTCATTGATTGCACGCACTTCATTGGCGTGAATGCCGGGCGTATCAACAAAAACGATCTGCATATTTTCATCAGTCAAAATCCCGTGAATGCGATGGCGAGTGGTTTGGGGTTTGCGGCTGGTGATAGAAAGTTTTTGCCCCAATAAATGATTCATCAAGGTTGATTTGCCAACATTTGGACGACCAACAATCGCCACAAAGCCCGCCTTAAACACCGCATTGGTGGCTGGCTTTTTGTCAAAAAACGCCGAGATAACATCATCATTATCGGTTGTATCTGTGCTGTCGGCAGTCATATCAATCATACAATTCCTTGAAAAAAGCGGTTGTGTTACAGTTTTAGGGCAAGTTTATTGAGCTGATTAATCATTAATTCAGCACATTTTTGTTCGGCAATGCGGCGACTGGCACCTGTTTCAACGACAGGTGCTACATTGGTGGTGGCAACACTGCATCTGACCTCAAAAATCTGATTGGGGGCATTGCCATGCGTTTGTAATAGCTCATAAGTCGGCAATGGCAAGCGATTGCCCTGTAGCAGCTCTTGTAGGCGTGATTTGGCATCTTTTAAGACCTGCTCTTGGCCGACTTCGTCAATCAAATCAGCATACCATGCAGTTACCATCTCACCAACCAATTGACAATCATCATTATGAATATTGTCCAAATACACAGCAGCAATCAACGCCTCGACCGCATCTGCCAAAATTGATGCACGATGGCGACCACCGCCCTTTCGCTCACCCACGCCCAAAATCAAATGCCGCGAAAGCTCAAGTTTATCAGCGATACGCACCAATGTCTCTTGTCGTACCAAAGTGGCGCGCATACGAGTCAATTGACCTTCGTCATGATTTGGATAATGCAAAAATAACGCTCGTGCAATGATAAGCCCAAGCAGTGCATCACCCAAAAACTCAAGCCGCTCATAGCTGTTTTTTGGGTCATAGGAGCGGTGCGTTAATGCCTGCCGAAGCAAGGACACATCATTGAATTGATAGCCCAATTTGGCACACAAGGCAGCCACCCCTTGTTCAAATTGGGCAAAATAAGGCTGCTGACTGATTTTACTAGAATTGGTATTCACACAATGCCTTTTAGTCAATTGCACCGTTGCGAGCAAAACTTGGCAGTTTTAGCCCCGGTTCTTTATGCATCCAAATATAAGTCGCCTTGCCTGACAAGTTCTCTTCAGGCACAAAGCCCCAAAAACGACCATCATCACTGCGATCACGATTATCGCCCATCACAAAGTACTGACCCTCTGGCACAGTGATTGACCATGAGCGGCCGCCAGTTTCGGTAAGTTCTGGTGAATTGGCGAGCAAAAATGGGGCTTGGCTGGCGGTATTTTCATCGGCCACATAACGCACCAAATAACTGTGCTTGCCCAAATTCTCACGCTGATAGCGTGCTGCCAGCTCCTCTTGACGACCCAAGGTCGCACGCTGCTCATCATCAATCGGCTGATTGTTAATGGCAGCTGGCAACATCTTATCAACCAACGATTGTGGCATTTGATAATTGGCTGCCATCGTTGACACGGTCTCGCCATTGATGCTTAGCACGCCATCATTGAAACTCACCGTATCGCCCGGCAAGCCAATCACTCGCTTGATAAAATATACCTTGTCATTGAGAGGATAACGAAATACCGCAACATCGCCACGCTCGGGACTGCCCGTATCCAAGATTTTGGTATGTGTCAATGGCAATCTTAAGCCATAGGCTGACTTATTTACCGCAATAAAATCACCCGTGTACAAAGTCGGCACCATTGATGACGAAGGGATATTAAATGGCTCAATGATAAATGACCGCACAATCACAATCACCGCCAACACAGGCAAAAATTCATACGCCCAACGCACCCATGCAGCTTCGCTTGGTGGATTGCCCTTTAGCGAGGCAAGTTTAATGCGTTGTTGCTGAAAATCCTGATAAGCGGTTTGAATTTCGGTAGGGCTGTCAGCACTTGGTACATAAGCATCGGCGTGGCTGGCAATTTGATGGCGAGACAAGCTGGCATCAAGCCTATCTTTGGCTTGTTGTAATTGCACTTCGGCAAGCTTTAGCTCTTTTGAGTAAAACTTAACAGCATGGTGTTGTTTGAGTATGAATTTATCCACCAGCCAAATCAGCAAAAATACCAAAGTTACTGGCACAATAATCAAATTAATGTCAAATTCCACCCAACTTCTCCTAGTATTGTGATAGCACGGTCAAACGCAAACTCTGGCAGCGATTGTGCTATTAATCTCGCCCCAAATGCATTATACCAACTGCGTGTATCACCAATCAATCAATAGGTATAAAATATGTATAAAAACTTAACTATTATCAATCATCAGCTATCGACTTTTAGTACCGCCAAGAAAGCCTCTTGAGGGATTTCTACCGAGCCGACCTGCTTCATACGCTTTTTGCCTGCTTTTTGTTTTTCAAGCAGCTTTTTCTTACGGCTGACATCACCGCCATAGCATTTGGCAAGCACATCTTTTCGCATTGCCTTGACTGTGCTACGAGCGATAATCTGACTGCCAATCGCCGCCTGAATCGCCACATCAAACATCTGGCGAGGAATCAGCTCTTTCATTTTTTCAACAAGCTGATTGCCACGACGGCGTGCGTGTTCTTGATGGCAAATCATGGCAAGTGCATCAACTTTTTCGCCGTTAATCAACACATCAACGCGTGCCAATTTATCAGCAGAATAACGCTCAAAACCATAATCAAGTGAGGCAAATCCACGGCTGGCTGACTTTAATTTGTCAAAAAAGTCCATCACCACCTCACCCATCGGAATGTCAAACACCACCTGCACTTGACGAGCCATAAACTTCATATCCACCTGCACGCCACGCCGTTCGATGGCAAGCGTGATGACATTGCCCAGATATTCTTGCGGCACCAAAATATGACAGCGGGCAATCGGCTCACGAAACTCAGCAATCACGCCTGTATCTGGCAGCTTAGAAGGGTTGTCCACATAGACGATTTCGCCATTTTTTTTGACAATCTCATAAATCACCGATGGGGCAGTGGTAATCAAATCAAGGTCATACTCACGCTCAAGTCGCTCTTGGATAATCTCCATGTGCAACATGCCCAAAAAGCCGCAGCGAAAACCAAAGCCCAATGCTTCTGAAGTATCTGGCTCAAAAAACAATGCCGCATCGTTGATTTGTAATTTTTGTAAAGCCTCACGGAATTTCTCAAAATCGCTTGAATCAATGGGGAACATACCTGCATAAACTTGCGGCGTTACCTTTTGAAATCCTGCAATACTCTCCACATCAGGCGTTTTGGCAAGGGTGATGGTATCGCCCACAGGTGCTCCCTGAATGTCCTTAATCCCTGCAATCACAAAGCCCACCTCGCCTGCACGCAGCACATCGGTTTCTAGCGATTTTGGGGTAAATACACCAATAGAGCTAACAATGTGGCTTTCGCCTGTTGATTTGATAAAAATTTTATCGCCTTTGGCAACCTGACCTTCTCGCACACGCACCAAAGATACCACGCCCAGATAGTTATCAAACCAAGAATCAATAATCAATGCCTGTAGCGGTGCTTCACGATCACCTGTAGGTGCAGGAATGGTATCCACCAAGGTTTGCAACAGCTCCTCAATGCCCACGCCTGTTTTTGCCGAAACTCGCGGTGCGTCTGTCGCCTCAATGCCGATAATGTCCTCAATCTCCTCAATCACCCGCTCAGGCTCAACTTGCGGCAAGTCAATTTTATTCAAAACAGGCAATACCTCAAGCCCCTGCTCGACTGCAGTATAGCAGTTTGCAACCGATTGTGCCTCCACGCCTTGGGCCGCATCCACCACAAGCAACGCCCCTTCGCACGCTGCCAACGAACGAGAAACTTCGTAGCTAAAGTCCACATGACCCGGCGTGTCAATAAAATTCAGTTGATACCGCTCTCCATTTGGGTGATTGTAATACAAAGTTACCGACTGTGCCTTGATAGTGATACCACGCTCACGCTCGATATCCATGCTATCGAGTACCTGTGCCTGCATTTCTCGATCGGACAGACCGCCACAAACCTGAATAAATCTATCAGCAAGCGTACTTTTGCCGTGGTCAATATGGGCAATGATGGAGAAATTTCTAATATTGGTGATGTTCATAAATTTGATCTAGTATCGGCTGGTTGGTAAATGTACACATACCGACTGGATTTGTGCCATTAGGCTGATAACAAATCTATCGGCAATCTGTCATTATAGCGTATTTTTGATAAAGTTACCACAAATCCCCCGCCCAATAAACTGCCCATTTTTCATTGCCAAAGACAAATTTATTGACTGATAAATAGCCTAGGCTTGCCATCAAAATACAACCTGCCTGCATATTGCCAAATCAATAAGCACCAATCAGCCCTGTCCTTACAAACAACGCTTGGATACTGACACAAATGACAACAAAATAAGAAATTATGGCTTTTGCCCTTTTCTTTTGCATTGGCATTGTGTATAATTACGCCCATCAACATGATGATTGCACAACTGCCAAGTACAATACTTGAGCTGTTGATACAATCATGTTTATTATGATAAACACCATCAAATCAGGGCCTATAGCTCAGTTGGTTAGAGCAGAGGACTCATAATCCTTTGGTCGCAGGTTCAAGTCCTGCTGGGCCTACCATCTTCATTAGACTTGCTTATTGCAGGTCTTTTTTATTTAAAAAACAAGCAACAAAAAACCGCCCAATCTAGGCGGCTTTGTCAAAAATTCATCAAATCCTGCTTAGGCAGTCATTGGCAAAACTTGTGGATTGCCCTTGGCAAGTTTTTTTAATACCGCAGCAATCATCTCGGCGGTGATTGGTTGTTCTTTGCCTTTTGATACAATGTTCATTTCGGTCATTTGGTGAGTTGGCTGATTCATGGCGACACCTCTAAAAACTATGACATATTGGCGATTTGCTGAATATATGTCTATATTTATCTTGTTGTGATGTGTGTAGTATAACCCATGCGTACAAATGTAAACAATGCTTTATTGGCGATTTTGCCCACTAAAGTGTAAACACTTGTTTCATCTTTGACACATCTTGTCATACTTTGCCAAAAAACGGTCATCATCTCTGATTTGCTATCATCAATACCTTTTCGCTGCATTCATCAGCGTACAAACCGCAAAAAAAATCCCGCACTTAATCGTACGGGATTTTTTATCAGCCCAGTGCATTTTCCCATCTGGGCACAACCAGCTGCATTAATGGTTTTAACAGTTTAACATTGCACGCAAACACCGAACCTGTCTGCATGGCGTTTGACGCACCTTGATGATCGACCACCACGCCTCGTGCTTCGCTTACAATCAGCTCGCCTGCGGCAATATCCCACGGCTTGATACTCATCTCAAAATAACCATCAAAACGCCCTGCCGCCACATAGCACAAATCCAAAGCCGCCGAGCCAAAACGACGCACCTGACCGCCATTTTCACAAATCGCTTGTAGGCTGGCAAAGTGCTGTTTGGCAAAGCTAACACGCTCGTTGCCCACCATACGCTCATACGGATGACCTGTGGTAAACAGTCCACCTGCGATTGTCTTGCGATCGCTGACTTGCAGACGGCGTTGATTCATGACTGCACCTCGACCACGACTGGCAGAGAACAGCTCATCTCGCACAGGGTCATAGACCACACCATGCTCGGTAATGCCGTTTTTTTGGACAGCGATTGATACACAAAAATGCGGTACGCCATGGACGAAATTTTGTGTGCCATCCAGCGGATCAATCACCCAGCACCACTCGGCATCGGCACCCTTGCCCTCTTGTAGCCCAAACTCTTCGCCCAGATATGAATGGTTCGGATAGCTTTCTTGCAAAGTGGCAATGGTCAGCTGCTCGGCATAACGGTCAATTTGCGTAACCAAGCCATCCAAGCCCTTTGATTCAACTGCCAAATCTAGGCGGTGGCGATTTAGATGTGCCCGCAAAATTTCATGACCTACTTTTTTGGCCGCATTTGCCGCCATCACAACCATCGGTTCCATAGAGTACCTGCTTGTTAATTTGTTAAAAGATTTAAAACAGTTTATTTGCACTCATCATGCAAAAATTTTATTATACGCCAAAAGCCACAAAAAACCAATCCTTTGCCCAATCAATGCTTAATTTGCGATAAGCAAGGACAGTCTACCGACCAACGAACTGGCTTAGAGCATGATAAATACCCGCCTCGTCAAGACCGCAATACGCCAGCTGCTCGGCATGGCTTGCATGATGGATAAATTCATCAGCAATGCCCAAATTAATGATCTTGGGCTGCTGCATCAAGGCAGTTGTGATGATAAATTCATTCACCGCACTGCCTGCACCACCTGCAATCTGATGCTCTTCAATGGTAGCAATATGCGTAACGCCCTGTGCCAACAAATCGCTGATTAATGCCTTATCCAGTGGTTTTACCCATCGCATATCAACCACAACACAAGCAATGTGCTGCGTCTGGTACAGTCTTTTGGCAGCCTTTAGTGCATCAGCAAGTCGCGTACCAAATGCCAACACGGCAAGTTTTGGCTGATTATTAGCCACATTATCAGACTCATCAAATGACTGCCAGACAATATTTGCCTTGCCTATCGGATAATGCTCATCATCAAGCCCAACCGAGCAACCAACCCCCTCTCCTCGTGGATAGCGTACCGCCGCCACCCCTCGATGGCGATAGCAGCTGTTAAGCAGCTGATGGCATTCATGTTCATCGCTTGGCGTGGCAATGATGATATTCGGCACACAACGCAAATATGTCAAATCAAAAACCCCTGCGTGTGTCGCTCCGTCCTCACCGACCAACCCAGCTCTATCAATGGCAAAAGTTACATCAAGATTTTGTAATGCCACATCGTGAATCAGCTGGTCATAGCCACGCTGTAGAAATGTTGAATAAATCGCTACCACAGGCTTGATTTTCTCAGAAGTTGCCATGCCTGCCGCCAGCGTTACAGCGTGCTGCTCGGCAATCGCCACATCAAAAAACCGCTCAGGATAGCAAGCTGCATACTCAACCATGCCAGAACCTTCTGCCATCGCAGGGGTGATGGCAACCAACGCCTTGTCATGCTTGGCAGTGTGCAATAGCCATTCGCCAAAAATTTGCGAGTATTTTTTGGCGGCAGGTCTAGCTGGGGAATCGGTGGCTGGTTGCTTGTCGGTGGTTTTTGGCAATTTACCAATGGCGTGATAGCCGATCGGATCTGCCTCTGCTGGCAAAAACCCCTTGCCCTTGACTGTATGCACATGCACCAGCACCGCCCCTTGTAACTGCTTGGCTCGCTCTAGCACGCTGATAAGTTTTGGCAAATCATGCCCATCAAATGGCCCAAGATAAGTAAAACCAATCGCCTTGAACAAATTATCCGCAAACAGCTTATCACCGATTTTTTCGGCAATTTTGTCAGGCAGTGGTGATAATGGCACGCCATGCAACAGCTCGCTGATTTTTTCGCCAATTTTGCTTGGCAGACGATTCGAGACATTTTCAAACGCACCATTTGCCATCTGTAGATAATGCCGAATGCGGCGATCATCTGCCGAAATATCTCGCTTGACCATCAAGATATTGCCATTTTTATCAATATCCATCGCCAAGCCTCGCTGCCACAGCTTGGCAAGATGGCGAGAAAAACCGCCAATCGCTGCAGAAATAGACATATCATTATCATTTAGCACCACCAACAAATCGGCATTTTGTTGTACAGCATCATTCATCGCCTCAAACGCCATACCGCCTGTCATGGCACCATCACCAATGACCGCTGCCACTTTCCGCTCTTCGCCCAATAATCGTGCCGCCAAGCTCATGCCCAAGGCAGCCGAAATCGAAGTTGATGAATGCCCCACGCCAAAAGTGTCATATTCGCTCTCATGCCGCTCAGGAAATGCCGTCAAGCCATCTTTGGCACGAATGCTAGGCAGGCGTTCGCGGCGACCTGTCAAAACCTTGTGGGCATAGGCCTGATGACCCACATCCCACACCAGCAAATCTTGTGGTGTATTCAGCACAGTATGCAGTGCAATGGTCAGCTCAACCACGCCAAGATTTGCCCCAAAATGCCCACCGCTGACACCTGTTGAATACAGCAAATAAGCTCGCAGCTCATCGGCAAGTTGCACCAGCTCATCAACGCTTAGCGTCTTTAGGACAGCAGGGCTGTCAATGGTATCCAAAATCGGCGTATCGGGACGGGTTGCCAAAATCTGATCAAAAACTTTGGCTTGGCGACTAAGATGAATGGTGGCTGAATCCGACATGGTTAATTTTTTCCGAATTTATGGCTAAATGCAACAACTTCAGCATTGTTATCAATTGGCAGTTCATCATCAAATAAAAATATGGCATAATAGCACTTTTAACCGCCAGTGCGTGTAGCAGCAAGTATGTGCTGTGGCAATATGTAA
Source organism: Moraxella cuniculi DSM 21768 (assembly GCF_900156515.1). Lineage (GTDB taxonomy): Bacteria > Pseudomonadota > Gammaproteobacteria > Pseudomonadales > Moraxellaceae > Moraxella > Moraxella cuniculi. The sequence continues at coordinate 123,897 of NZ_FTNU01000003.1, forward strand.
GCTATTTTACAAGATAGCCTGTGTTTTTGCTAGAAAAAACCGCCATTTCGTGATTTTTTTGACAAATTGCAACAAAGCATAAAAAATCATTGCATTTGCCACACAAAATAAGGGGTAAACTTTGTATCAATTCATCACCAAAGCCAAATTACCGACCATTCATGGTGAGTTTGACATTCATGCCTTTGAGAGTGAATCAGGGCAAGAGCATATCATGCTAACAACAGGTCTACCAACCGACCAAGACATCTTACCGCTGATTCGCATTCATTCAGAATGCCTAACAGGCGATGCCTTTGGTTCGTTAAAATGCGACTGCGGCCCCCAGCTAAATCATGCCATGCAACAAATCATTGCACATGGCTGCGGTGCTATCTTATATTTACGCCAAGAAGGTCGTGGCATCGGACTGGTGAATAAAATCCGTGCCTACGCCCTACAAGACCAAGGTCATGATACGCTTGAGGCAAATCTCATGCTGGGGCTGCCTGCGGACGCTCGCAGCTATGAAATGTGCGAAATCATGCTAAAATCCGTTGGCATCAACAAAGCCAAACTGCTGACCAACAACCCAAATAAAGTGCAAGGCTTGCAAGACCTAGGCATACAAATTGTCGAACGAGTGCCGCTGATTGTTGGGGTAAATCCGCACAACGAATCTTATCTGGGCATTAAAGGCAAAAAAATGGCTCATTTTATTGACAGTGCGGATTTAAACCAAAGCAATATTAAGTAGATATTTTTAATAATTAATGAAAAATATCATATAATTAATCCACTTTTTAATCCACAACCCTTAACCGTTCATCGGTGGCAATCATGCAAAACAACATTCAAGCAGTCAAACAGTTCTTACTTGGCTTACAACAAACCATCATCGACTCACTGGAGCAACAAGAACGCTTGGGAGGTGTTGATGGCTCAAGCGATAGCAAGTTTGTCATTGATGTCTGGCAACGAGATGAAGGCGGTGGCGGTCGTTCGGCAGTTCTGTCAGGCGGTCAGGTTATCGAAAAAGCAGGGGTAATGTTTAGCCACATTCATATCTCGCAACTGCCAGCCTCTGCCACATTACGCCACCCAAAACTGGCAGGCTCGACAGCACAAGCATTGGGCGTATCGCTGGTTGTTCACCCCAAAAACCCCCATGTGCCTACCAGCCATGCCAATGTTCGTCTGTTTGTTGCCACGCCCAATGATGGCAGTGAGGCGATTTGGTGGTTTGGCGGTGGTTTTGATCTTACGCCATTTTACCCAAACCTATCGGATGTTAAACACTGGCACCAAGTCGCCCACGAGCTTTGCCAGCCGTTTGGCGATGATGTCTATCAGCAGTACAAAGCATGGTGCGATGATTATTTTTATCTGCCGCACCGTGGTGAGTGTCGTGGCGTGGGCGGTCTGTTTTATGATGATGTCAATACTGACAGCACAGGCTGGGATTTTGCCAAATGCTTTGCTTTTATGCAGGCAGTAGGTCAAGGTTATCTTGATGGCATCGTGCCGATTTTTGAGCAGAATAAACACAAAAGCTACAACGAGCAACAACGACAATTTCAGCTGTATCGGCGAGGTCGTTATGTTGAGTATAATCTGGTCTATGATCGTGGCACGCTGTTTGGACTCCAGTCAAACGGTCGCACCGAATCAATTCTGGTCTCCATGCCGCCGCTGGCAGCGTGGGAATATTGCTATACGCCAGCAACTGGCACGCCAGAATTTGAACTGACCGATTTTTATCTCAAGCCAAAAGATTGGCTGGCATTATAATCATCTTTTGCCCAGCTGGCATTTTGTTGCAAATCGTTACCAAAATTGTAAAATTTTATGAACAGTTAACAAAATATCAGTATTTTGCGATGATTTTTTGCTAAAATAAAATGGCACCACTGCAATTTGGCGGCGTAATGTTGCCACTGGCATAGCCCTCCGTCCAATTGCCGTGCCAAATTAGCCACCTAACAGGAAGCCATTATGTCAAAATACACTCTATCCGCCTTAGTACTGGCGACTTTATTCGCTGGCAGCCTTGGTTTGACAGCTTGTAGTAGCAATGCCGAAAAAACTGCCAATGCCACAAATTCACAGCTTGATGATCGTGCCAAATTAATGCGTGATTGGCGACAAGCCAACGAAAGCATGAAGGCAATGATTGAAAATCCAGCCAGCTTTGATGCCGCTGCCTTTAAAGAAAGAGCCGATTTTATCGCCAAAACCGCCGATACCATGTGGCCATATTTTGAAGGTGAAGTGAGCAAAGGCGGCGATGCCAAAGATACGGTCTGGACGGATGCTGCTGGATTTAAGGCAAAAGCTGATGAATTTACCGCTGCTGCCGCTGCCCTATCTGCCGCCGCTGCCAACGCCACATCAGCTGCCGATGTTGAGCAATTGTACAAACAAATGGCAAGCAGCTGCGGCTCATGCCACAAAGAATACAAAAACTAATCAGCAACGGTCGTCATAGCTATCGCCATGGCGACTTTTTATATTGGATAATTTTATGATTTACTGCCCAAAATAATAAACAGTTAATTTTAATTATATCTTTATTCTTGCTAATATATTAAATTATCGAAACTGTCGCTTAACAAAAGTTATGCCGTCCTGATACGCCTTGGCGATTGCCAAGCGGCGATTTTTTCCTATTAATAATTTCAGCTGCCAATATTTTTCTTGATACAGTGCTGCATGGTTGATGCAATGAGCAGCATTGACCACGCGTTTGGCAGCCAGTACCGCATCGGGCGAACGAGAGCTGATTTTGGCAATCAAATCATCAGCCATCAGCTCTGGCATATCACTCACATGTGTCATCAACCCAAGCTCACAAGCCTTGACCGATGATAACATCTCGGCGGTCATCGCCAGCTGTTTTAGCACATCGCTACGCACGCCATAAGCTGTGTGGGTAATGCCCATATCCGCCACCAAGCCCCACTTCGCCTCAAGCAGGGCAATCTTGGCTTTGTGATCAACAATGCGAATATCTGCACCCAATGCCAATTGCAAACCGCCACCAAGGCATACGCCTTGAACCACAGCAATTACAGGCATTGGCAGTTGCTGCCAGATCAAGCACACACGCTGGAATTTACTCATGCTGGGCTTTATCAGCTGATATATTGCACTTAAGGTATTTTTTGGATTGTTTAGCTCACCCAAATCCAGCCCAGCACTAAAATCCCCTTTTGCCCCCATGATCTTGACTGCAAAAATATCCCGACTTTTTTGCAGTTGTTTTGCCACATCAAGCAACTCGTCAATCATCAAAAAATTAATGGCATTTTTCTTATCAGGGCGATTTAGGCACAAAGTTGCAATGCCATCTTGCACTTGCAGGGTAATGGTTTGATAGCGTTTCATCATCAACCTCCTTGTTGCAACCATCATCAATGAATATCCACTAGCCCAAGCCATACTGGCGAATTACCGCCAGCACATCTTGGCGAATCATCTGCGTGCTGGGCATTTTTTCGGCATGAAAGCGAATGATGGGAATGCCAGCACTTGCCAATGCCTTGTCTTTTTTAGCATCTTGTTTTTGTCTTGCTTTGCTTTCGTGCGTCCAATCGTCAAGTTCAATGGCAACCAATACTCGCTGCAAATCTTGTGCAACCAGTACAAAATCAACGCTTTGACGACACACACGATTGAACCAAAACTGCCGCTCGCTTGCCACCTCATCGCTTGGCTCAATCATGCGAGACAATTGCACCTGCCCAAAAATCTCATACTCTGGCAAGGCACTGCGTAATTTTTTGAAAAACAACACCTCGCTGTCAGTCATCAATGCCATCGGCACAAAAGGCCAAACGGGCAAATCATCGCCTTTGACCTGCTTTTGTTTTGGTCGAAAAATAACAAACAGCACAACGACAACAATCGCTGCAATCAACAAATAATCATTCATGCTTGCCATGATTTTGCTTTAAATTTTACTCGCCCAATGGCGACTGATTTGTTAATCACAAACCAAGACCGCCAGCAATGCTCGGTTGCTATTGCACCTGATGGACAAATGCTCCTGATGAATTGACGCGTGAATCATTGGCAAGTTTGTTGCGTAATGCTTTGGCACCCTCTTCGGTTTTTTCGTTGCCGACCAACACACGCAGACCACGGCTGGTATTGCTCGTTGTTACACGATAGCCAGCATCACGGTATTGTTTGACAACCTCATCAATCTTTTGTTTATCAGGCGAGATGGCAACTTGCACTGTATAGCGTCCTGATAATTTTGGATTTTGTTTATTTTCGCTCTGCTTTTGTTCAGATTGTGCCTTGTTGTCTGTATTTTTTTCAGCAGTTTTCTCGGTGGGCTTTTCTGCCTTTTTCTGCTGTGTTTGAGCTGCTGGCTTGGTCTGTTCGCTACGCTTGTTATCTTGGGATTTTTGCTGATTTTTGGTAGCAGCAGGGATTTTTATGCTACTGCCTGCACGCAAAATATCGTTTGCCGTCATGCCGTTTGCCTGCACCAATGCCGACACCGACACACCATGACGGTTGGCAATGCCCTGCCAAGTCTCACCTGCTTTTACCTCATAATTACCCACCACTTTGATATTGGCAGGTTTATTGTCGGGCTTTTTTTGTGCTTGTTCGGTTTTTTCGGACTTGACTGCCTTATCCTGCTGTTTGTCTTTGGTTTTGGTGGTTTGGGCTTGTTGCTCAGATTTTTTGGCAGTTTCTGCTGCTTGCTTGGCAGCTTCGGCAGCTTTTTTTGCCTCTTCGGCTTTGCGTGCCGCCTCGATTGCCTCTGGTCTGGTTTGTATTGTCGGTGCTGCAATCAGCTCACTTTTTGCTGCCGAATCAGCAGACAGTTGCTGATTGGTGGTAGGATTACGCCCAGAAAGTTCTGCATTTGCCTTATCTAAGGCTTTTTTGCGAGCATTGTTTTGCTCTTCAAGCAGAGCTGCTGCCTGTTGCTGCATCTGGAGCGTATGAGCCTCTCTGGCACGCTGCTTTTGGCTAAGTAGCTTTTCTTCGGTTGCCACATCAGCGGTCAAAGGCTGCACTGTGGGCTTGGCGACCTTACTTTGAGCCAAAGCATCGCTGGTGGTTTGCGTATCCGTGCTGGTGCTGTCATTTTTTGTCAATGCAAACACAGCCAATCCGCCACCGACAATCAGTGCCATGCCCAACATTACCTGCCTTGATACCATAAATCTACCACCAAAAATTTGTGAAAGTTAAGATAATTTTGCCAACAAGCATGGCAAAATCCACCCAAAAAATTAATTAAAAATATCTGTTTTTTGTCCGCTTGTCAAGATTTTGAATCTGATTTTACAGATAGATTGTAAATAAAAATGTCATCATCAATCATACGGTTTGCCAAGCAAGGCAATCAAAGCCTCGCTGATGGTGTGAAATGAACCAAACACCACAATCAAATCCTCTTCGCGGCTATCAGCAATCACCGCCTGCACCGCCTTATCAAGGCTTGGGTGCTGTTCTACATTGCACTCATCAACATAATCAGTGGTAATCTGCAATAATTGCTCAAGCGACATCGCACGCGGATTATCAATAGCTGCAATATGCCATTTGTCCGCCGCAATACGCCCCTGACGGCTTGCATTCTGGACGCATTCGAGCACCGCCGCCACATCTTTATCGCCAAGCATTGAAAATACGATTTTTTGGCGAGCTTCTGGATAAATCGCCAAATGTGCCTGCCACGCCGCCGCCCACTGCTCAAGAAAAAACGCCATGCCATGTGCATTGTGTGCCACATCAAAAATCCAGTGCCTATCAGCAATGATTCTCTGGTCAAAACGCCCTGCCAACTGCACGATATCAAGACCTGTCTTAACCGCCACCAAATCAATTGCCAGTGGGCTTGCCAGTACGGCTGCCACTGCATTGACCGCATTTAATAATGACAGCTTAGGCTTGGGCAGTGCCATGGTTAATGCCGCATTGGCAAAAATCCACGACTCGCCGCAGTCTTGGTAGTGATAATGCTCGCCCAATTGGTGAATTTCCGCACCTTGCTGCTGTGCTATCTGACTGGCACTGGCTGGCATTGGGTTTGAGCCAAAAATCACAGGAATATTGGGGCGAATAATACCTGCCTTTTCGGCGGCGATTTTTTCAATATCATCACTCAGCCAATCCACATGGTCAATGCCAATATTGGTTATCACTGCCACATCAGGGTCGATAATATTCACCACATCCAATCTGCCGCCCAAGCCAATCTCAAGCACCCACACATCACAACTTGCTTGGGCAAATATCCAAAATGCCGCCAAAGTCGTCATCTCAAAAAACGACAATGACAAGCCTTCTGCCAGCCGTGCCTGCTCGACTTGTTCAAACGCCTCAATCAAGGTTTTGTCATCAACGCATACGCCATCAATACGCACACGCTCGGTAAATGACAGCAGGTGTGGCGACTGATACAGAGCGGTTTTGTATCCAGCAGCCTGACAGATGGCAGCAATTGTTGCTGTGGTTGAGCCTTTGCCGTTTGTGCCTGCAACGCTAAAAATCATTGGTTTATTTGGCAAATCCTGATTTAACACGCCAAGCCGCCTCGCCACAGGCAACACTCGCTCCAGCCCCATATCAATGGCGGACACATGAATGCTTGCCATATACTCAAGCCACCACCCAAGCGATTTTTGCATGACGATTTTTCCTATCTAAAAATTACCAATTATTTTACCGCCCTTTGGCGATTTTGCAACCAAAGCAAACCCACAATCAACAAAAACCACCCAAAACCAAGCAGTTTTGGGTGGCTTATCAAACCAAATTATGCTGCTTTTTTTGACAGTTTTGCCAAAATGCGATGCGTGGTATCAATCAGGTCATGCCGATGCACCACCATATCCACCGTGCCTTTTTCTAACAAAAACTCAGCCCGCTGGAATGGCTCATCAAGCACCTCGCGTACTGTCTGCTCAATCACTCGCTTACCTGCAAAGCCAATCATCGCACGCGGCTCGGCAATATGCACATCGCCAAGCATGGCAAGGCTTGCTGTTACCCCGCCATAGACAGGGTTTGTCAAGATGACCACATAAGGCACGCCCGCCAATCGTAGCCTTTCGATCACTGCCGAAGTGCGTGCCATCTGCATAAGCGACAACAAGCCTTCTTGCATTCTTGCACCGCCAGAGGCAGCAAAACACACCAAAGGCTTGCGTTCTGCCAGTGCTTTTTCGGCAGCTTGGACAAATCTATCACCGACCACCGAACCCATCGAACCGCCCATAAAACGAAAATCAAAAGCACAAGCAATGACATCAAGATTTTTTAGCTTGCCTGCCATCACCACCAAGCCTTCGGACTCGCCTGTCTTGCTCTGGGCTTCTGCCATGCGGTCAGGATAAGGCTTTGAATCCACGAATTTCAAAGGGTTGCCTGCACGAAATTCCTGCCCAAGCTCCTGCTCCACACTGTCAAAAAACCACTGCAATCGCTGGCGAGCAGTCATGGTCATGTGATGGTCGCATTCAGGGCAGACATAGTGATTGAGTGTCAAGACAGTATTGGTCGTCAGCGAATGGCAATTGCCACATTCTGTCGAAGGCTCTGTTTCCACAGCGGTTAAAGTCGGCACGGTTGTGCGTTTGACCTTTGGCACTTCTCGATTCAGCCAGATGGTTGGCTCTGCTGCGGTTTGTGCTTGATTTGACATAAAAAATCCCATTTAGCATCACTATAAATTTAATATAGTTTACACTTGTATTATTTATTTGGCAAACGAAATTTGTGCCTTACCGAGAATTAGTTCGGCATTTGCCCAAAATCAGCTCAATATCACAGCCCCATGCTTGCCACATCAAACCCAAATCAAACTTGGGCAAATGACAGCAAAGCACCTTGATTGCAATTTCACACGGTCAATTTCACCAAAAATCCGCACACTGCCATCGCAAGACAAACCAGCCAGCAAAGCAAGAAAATGTTGATAAATCTAGCCAGTCGATTATATAATATTGACTGGCTTAATTACATAATCAAATTATTTTAGGATTATCAAATGACAAAACTATTGCGTCTTTGTGTTGCAACAGCTTGCCTTTGTGCAACAACAGCGACTTATGCTGCCACAAAAAAGAATGACCCTTTGGCTTATGATGAAAATGGTCCATGGGCAGAATCTTCTGTTCCAGAGGACCTACCAAGACCTTTTAAAAATTTTAAAGTTGGTAAGTATACTTTGAACAGCTGCACAGTAGAACAAGGATACGCATTTGAAGAGGGTCTTTTACTGGACACTAAAAGCGACATTGAAAAGTATTCAACATTATGCGACAAGAAAAAAGCTCTGGCAATTCTTGATGCCGCAGCCAAAAAACCTGCCAATTTCAACAAAGATTATGTTGTAGACTTCATCAAAAAAGAGTGGAAAACTGGTCTTGGTCCTCTTGATGAAGAACCAGAGAACCCAACTGGAATTAGCTATTCATTTTTTGCTTTGAATAAAAAAACAAATGCAGTAACCTTGATGAATATTTATCAATTCCCAAGTGGTAAAAACTACCGCCAAATTAAACCGAAAATGCAAATGCAATTGAGCAGCAATAAATTTTGTATATTACCTCAAAAGAATTTAGAAACTGTCATGATTGGGGATTATATCAATACATTGGCTGACGATTATGACGCAAGAGAATACATTGATGTAACCGATTTGCCCAATGTTAAAAAAAATCAGCCTATGTGTTTTTGGTTGAAACAATCTAAAAAGGGCAGTTATTGGTCTATTTATAAAGAAGATATATAAACCAGCCAAAAATAAAATTTTGTTACTTAAACCTTAATAAACCCTTGATTCTAACGACTTCAAGGGTTTTTATTTTTATACACAAGGATTTTTTCTTTTAGAAAATCACCACAAAGCAATGGAAAAAGATGGGTGGCGGTGCGTTTATGTGGAGATTTTGTAAATTTCCTATTGAGACCAGTGCAAGTCCACTAAAGATCTGCAGGCTATTCTTAAAGAAAACAACCCAAAGGAAAATACGGGTTTGAAATTAGCCCAGCTTGATGATAAGTTATAGATAAAACCATCAAGATATATCCAAGAAGGACGATGGTCTTGCACCCCCTTGGGTTGTTTAGCTTATTTTTGTCCTATTTTTATATAATAAAACTTTACAATGGGCAGATAACAGCTCTGTTAATTTACCGTGGTATGCCGCCTTGCTTGCTTGGTAACAATCTTGCCAAGGACAAAACTTGGGCAAATATCAATCCACCCAAGTTAACATCATGGCAAAATGTCATCAAATGCCATCAATCGCTGTTCTTAGCTCGTCCATTTTTGCCAAAACTTTGGCGACTGCCAGTTGCAGTTTTTCTGGATCTTCACCAGTGTCGGCAAAATTTTTCACCAATTCACTGCCGACAATCACACCATCAGCCACCGCACCCAATGCTTTGGCAGAATCGCCATCACGAATGCCAAAACCTACACAAACAGGTATGCTGGTTTCTTGCTTAATGGTGGCAACTTGCTCACGCACCGCATCAACATCAAGTGCAGATGATCCTGTTACCCCTTTTAGCGATACATAATAAATAAATCCGCTGCAATTTTCGATAACTTTGGCACGGCGTTCGGCGGTAGTGGTGGGCGACAACAAGAAAATCTGATTCATCGGATTGTCCGTGCGAGCGGTTAGCTTGCGTGGGAATTCGCCTGCTTCGTGCGGTGGCAAATCCACCATCAAAATCGCATCAACGCCAGCATCAGCACACATATCAGCAAACGCATCATAGCCGATGATTTCGATGGGGTTTAAATAACCCATCACCAACACAGGGGTGTGAGTGTTGGTTTTGCGAAATTGTGCAACCATCTTGATGGCATCACGCGTACTGGTTTTTGCTGCCAACGCTCGCTCGGCAGCATGAGCGATGACAGAGCCGTCCGCCATCGGATCGCTAAATGGCAAGCCCAGCTCAATGACATCAGCTCCGTGTGCCACAAGCTGGTGCATAAGCTCAACCGTCAGCTGTGGCACAGGATCGCCTGCCATGATATAGGGAATAAGGGCTTTTTTGTTTTGTTGTTTTAATTTGGCAAAAACGCTTTCGATTCGAGTCATGATTTCTCTCTTAATTTATCATAATTTGGCAGCTGCTGTTTATTATATATCCATGCCATCAGCTTGCATCACCGTATGCAAATCCTTATCGCCACGCCCTGACATATTGATAATGATGGATTGCTCAGGCTTCATGGTGGCAGCCAGTTTTAGTCCATACGCCACAGCGTGCGAACTCTCCAAAGCAGGGATAATCCCTTCTTTTTTGGTTACTTCTTTAAATGCTGCCAATGCCTCTTGATCGGTTGCACCGACATATTGCACACGCTTCATGTCTTTTAAGAAACTATGTTCAGGGCCGACACCAGGGTAATCAAGCCCTGCAGAGATAGAATGTGTGCCCAGCACTTGCCCATCATCATCTGCCATCAGATAGGTGCGATTACCATGCAAAACGCCGACACGCCCTGCCTGTAGCGGTGCTGCATGGTGCGGCGTATCAAGACCCAAGCCATTTGCCTCCACGCCATAGATTGCCACTTCTGCATCATTTAAAAAATCATAAAACAGCCCAATGGCATTACTGCCACCGCCAACACAAGCAACCAGTGCATCGGGCAGTTTGCCTGTTTTTTCTAGGTGCTGAATGCGTGCCTCTCTGCCAATAATCGCCTGAAAATCACGCACAAGCAGCGGATAAGGGTGTGGCCCTGCCACCGTGCCGATGATATAATAGGTGCTATCAACATTTGCCACCCAATCACGCATCGCCTCGTTCATTGCGTCTTTTAGTGTGCGTGAGCCTGAACTGACAGGCACGACCTTCGCCCCCAAGAGTCGCATACGATAGACATTCATCTTTTGGCGTTCGACATCGTCCGCCCCCATATATACCACGCATTCTAACCCCAAGCGTGCTGCGATGGTTGCCGTTGCCACCCCGTGCTGTCCTGCACCTGTTTCGGCGATGATGCGTTTTTTGCCAACCATCTTAGCAAGCAATGCCTGACCGATGGTATTATTGACCTTGTGGGCACCTGTGTGGTTCAAATCCTCACGCTTAAAGAAAATCTTCGCACCGCCAATTTCTTCGGTTAAACGCTTGGCAAAATAAAGTGGCGTTGGCCGACCCACATAATCGGTCAAATCCGCCATAAATTCATTCCAAAACTCAGGGCTGGCCTTGGCAGTCTGATAAATCGCCTCAAGCTCTTCTAGGGCTTTCATTAAGGTTTCGGATACAAATCTTCCACCATGCACGCCAAAATGCCCGTCATCATTAGGAAATTTGGTATAATCAACCTGTTTGCCCAAATCTGTGTTACTCATTGTTTGTTCCTTGTTTTGTTAATACTGTCAATGCCGATGTCAAAGTCGCCAATCAGAGTCTTTTGTGGCATAAAATAAAAACGATATGTCCGCACCACGCCGCCTTGTAGTATTGCCATCACTGTCAGTGTGTTTGCAATCTCATTGATACAAAATACCTTGCCAGCACTGATACGCCTAGGTGAGTTGTCCATCTGTGCTGTTTTTAATCAAATTACCACATTTTTCATCAAATAACAAATAATCAAAAATCACCTGATTGCCCACTTGTAATATCTGCAGTGCATTCGTCAATGCAGCGATTATGAAATCTGTCATAGGCTTGCTGGCAGCATTTTTGCCAATTCATTGGCTGATTTGCCTGCGTTTTTCGGCAAAATCAGCATCGATTTGATTTGGCGATACGGTGGTTGCAATCGCTTTTGTGCCGACAGTCATCACAATCATCAGAGATGCCACAAAAGCCGCTTGTGCTGATTTTTGTAATATCTTAACCATCAAGCTAGATGCCGCGTGCCACCGTCAGCCCTGCATAAGTCTGTGCTGTTGGCATCAGCTCCATAGAGTTGATATTGACATGCCATGGCAACGAAGCCACCCACTGCACGGCATTGCTGATGTCTTGGGCGGTCAGATATGCTACCTGCTCATAAACCGCTGCTGCCTTGTCATCATCGCCCTTAAAGCGGACATTGCTAAACTCCGTACCGCCACACAGCCCTGGCTCAATGTTGGTTACTCGCACACGCACGCCCAGCAAATCAGCTCGCAAGTTATTGCTAAACTGCTTAACAAATGCCTTACTTGCACCATAGACATTTGCCCCAAAATAAGGGTGATTGCCAGCGGTTGAGCCGATATTGATAATCGTGCCTGAATTTTTTGCCACCATATGTGGCAAGAGCAAATGCGTTACCGTTACCAAGCCTTTGATATTCACATCAATCATCGTCTGCCAATCTGTACTGTCAGCACGATGGGCAGGCTCAAGCCCCAACGCAAGCCCTGCATTATTTACCAGCACATCTATCGCTGACAAATCAATCTTGGTCAATGCAGCCACAGTCGCCTCACTGTCAGCAACATCAAAACACACAGGCAAAAACCGCTCACCCAGCTCATCTTGCAAGGCAGCAAGCCTGTCTGCCCGCCTGCCTGTACCATACACCGTATGACCTGTCGCCACAAAATCGCGAGCAATCTGCTCACCAAAGCCCGAAGTTGCACCTGTAACCAAAATATTCATATCGCCCTCATCTATATCCCAGCTGCCGCTCATCGCAAGCGGTTAATACCATAGCATTTGTTAGCCCCATTATGCAAGCAGATTTATGACAAATGGGTATTTTTATCACAAATTTCTTTGCCATGCCTTACAAATTACCTCAAGCAACCAAAAACCGATATGCCAAAGTCGCCATCATCAAGCCCACCGTAATCATCAGCACTTTTTTGATAATCACTCCATCTGATTTGATGGCGTGCATACTACCCAAATGATTGCCAAGCAGATTTGCCAAAATCATCGGAATGCCAATCAACAACGCCATCTGCCCTGCCATCGCAAATGCCACAAATGCCCCGATATTTGAAGAAAAGTTAAAAATCTTAGAAGTTGCAGAGGCTTGTAACAAACTTAGGCGATTGATTAAAAATAACGCAATGATAAACAAACTGCCTGTGCCAGGGCCGAAAAATCCATCATAAAAACCAACCAACAAACAGGTTACAAATACCGTAATGGCTGATTTTTTCACCTCGCCCATTTGTGCATTGCCGACCAGTTTGCCTTTGAACAAAGTTGCAAGCAAGCCAATGGGCAAAAAGAGAAAGATAATATACTCAATCACCTCACTTGGGAACAGCAAAATCGCCCTAGCTCCGATAAATGCCCCAACCAATGCCGAGACGATACCGATTGGCAATATCTGATAAATGATTGATTTTGCTTTGATAAAATTCTTGATGGCGGCAATGGTACCGATGGTACTGACGAGCTTTTCTTGACCCAAGGCAAGCTGTGGTGGCATACCGACCAGCATACACGCAGGCACTAAAATCAGTCCAGCCCCACCTGCAATGGCATCTACATAACCTGCAATCAATGATGCAGCAATCAACAAAAACACGCCCAAATAAAAATACTGGGCAATCAAACTGCCATCAACAAACATAGCATTCTCCAAAATAGATTAGATAATTTAGAATAAATTTAAGAAATTTAAGAAATTTAAGAAATTTAAGAAATTTAAGAAATTTAAGAAATTTAAGAAATTTAAGAAATTTTTAGATGATGGCGACAACCATCAGCGAAAAAATGGCGATGGTCTGGAGCTTGGTATAATCCAAAAACACGAACCAGCCATCTGTCTGTGCTGTCAAATTTTGGTGAAAAATCACTGCGTGTATGCAGCACTCGCTGGTTATCAAAACTTAGCACCTGCCCTGCTGTCAGCGTAATTTTTCGCCAGTGTTTTTGTTGCGTACTAAGTGCCTTAAAGCTGTTTAACGCATCGATATGCTCTGGGCTTGTTGTGTGGACATTATGATAATCAAATCGTGAAACAAAATAGCCGTCATGTCTTACAATCAGTGGCAGATTGCGACAGACGGCATGGTTTTGGAATGATGCAGGTCTATGAATATCAAAACAAGGCTCTTGCAAGCGTTGCAGATGCACATTGGATAAATCATCAAGAGCATCATCAAGTCTGATAATACTGGTTGCAACCGCTTCGTGGGTTTTTGGGCAAGATGGCAAGCCTAGGCTGCTATGATAAGGACTGCATTGCAAACCAGAAGTGCTTGGCTGCTGATAAGCAAGCTTCAGCACGGCAAGCCTGCTTATGCTATCAATAAGAGGGAGGGGTTGGCGTGTGTAGTAGCGATACATACCACAAGCCGTGCTTAATGTTTGCACAAAATGCTTGGCTTATTGTCCGATTATGGTTATCGGCTGACTTGGCATTGACAATCACACTGTATCCTTTAATAAAACAAAAATCCATGTAACGCATTATAATCCAAAATATTTATTTTTGTAAATATTTTTTATAATAATTTTACAATTAATGAGCAATCTTTATCAAAGGGCTTGATCATTCCGCCATCAGCTTAGGCTTGTCCATCAAACTGCTGACAATGACGCAAATTGGCAACAAAACGCTGCATCTTATCAGCATCTTTGATGGCTTTGGCGGATTCAATGCCGCCACTGACATCAACAGCATAAATCGCCAACTGTGCCGCCAAAGATACATTCTCAGGGGTCAATCCCCCTGCCAAGATTATCGGCAAACTGGCTTGTTTGGGGATAATTGACCAATCAAACCGCTCGCCTGTACCGCCAAATTTATCTGCATGATACGCATCAAGCAGCACCGCTGATGCCCCTGCGGCAGCCAGCTCATCAATCATCGCCCCAATGCTTTGCTCATCGTGCAAGGCAGCATTAATACGCAATGCTTTTATCCACCGTCTGCCAACCAACGCTGCCTGTCTTTGGCATTGTTCTGGGCTTTCATCGCCATGAAACTGAATCAAATCCAGTGGCAGTGCCTGAAAAATGTGCTGCAATTGCTCATCATCAATATTCACCACCAGTGCCACCGTGCTAACAAATGCTGGCACGGCTTGCACCAACTCGGCAGCCTGTGCCACGCTGACTGCTCTTGGACTTTTTGGATAAAATACCAAGCCTATCGCATCCGCACCAGCTGCCACCGCCGCTTGCACATCAGCCCTGCGAGTCAGTCCACAAAATTTGATTTTTATCATCTTAATTGCCAACCGTATTCTTACTGATAATTTATAGCCACCAACGCCTTTTAGATTATTTACTGGGCAACTGGCACGACCCTGTGCCTTGGGTGATTAGCTCAACCGTTGTGGCAGTGAGCGAAAACAACTTCTGCACCTGCTCGGACGCATTGTTCATCGCCAATGTCAGCACATCGCCTTGGCAGGCTTTTTGTAGCACTTCACGCTTGGCATCGGCTTGCACTTGAGCAAAAAGCTTAGGGTCTACTTTGGTTGCACCAAACAAACCCGTCTGCCAATCATACACCACAATATCGTCCAAAAACACCTCAAAAATCTCAGCAGGCGGTAGCGTAATTTGTAATTTACTCATGCCGTCTTTTGTAGGCTCAAGTTTTACCATGGTTTCATTTAAGTTTGCCAAATCCACCCCTGCCAGCACTCGCCCCTTGACGATAAACAGTCCCTTTTGCCTATCTTGCCACAGTGCCTGCCAAGTGCCATCTTTATTTGCCGTAACAATGGTATCCACCGAAAACGCCACCGTCTGTAGCCGTGAGAGTGATTGAATCTGGCTAACAATGCCCTCTGTGGTCATCACGCTTGCTTTTTTGTTGTCATTTTTTAACATCATGGCGGCAAAT
The DNA here is from genome assembly GCF_900156515.1 of Moraxella cuniculi DSM 21768. Classification (GTDB taxonomy): domain Bacteria; phylum Pseudomonadota; class Gammaproteobacteria; order Pseudomonadales; family Moraxellaceae; genus Moraxella; species Moraxella cuniculi. The sequence continues at coordinate 139,642 of NZ_FTNU01000003.1, forward strand.
GCCAGTGCCAACGCCATCATGATTAGCATGATGATATACACGCCCTTGCCCGTTTGCTGGTGCAAATTCTCTCCAGTCAAATGCTTTGTCATTTCCAAAACCCTGCAATCTGCCCAATAATGCTCTAAAATACCACAAAAGCCAACAATTTTGTGCAAAATTGCCGAAAATTTGTTGCACAACGGCAAAAGTTTGCATAATATAGACATTTTATAACAACAACTTTGTAGCAAGGTTCATTCATGAAAGCCAGTCAATTTTTATTTGCCACCTTAAAAGAAACACCGAACGATGCCGACATCATCTCAAGCCAATTGATGGTGCGTGCTGGACTGATTCGCAAACTGGCTTCGGGGCTGTATGTGTGGCTACCAATGGGGCTAAGAGTGCTAAAACGCGTTGAGCGTATCGTGCGTGAGGAGATGGAACGCATTGACAGTCAAGAGTTGCTCATGCCTGTTACGCAGCCCGGTGAGCTGTGGCATGAATCTGGTCGTTGGGAGGATTATGGAGCAGAGCTGTTGCGGTTCAAGGATCGTCATAGCCGTGATTTTGTCTTGGGTCCAACGCATGAAGAGGTCATCACAGACATCGCTCGCAACGAATTAAAAAGCTACAAACAGTTGCCTGTTAGCTTTTATCAAATCCAAACCAAATTCCGCGATGAGATTCGCCCTCGTTTCGGGGTGATGCGTGCCCGTGAATTCACCATGAAAGACGCGTATTCTTTCCATATTGACACGCACTCTTTGGCACAAACCTACCAAGATATGTACGATGCCTACAGCCGTATTTTTAGCCGACTGGGGCTGGATTTTCGTGCCGTACAGGCAGATACTGGCTCTATCGGTGGTTTTGCCTCGCATGAGTTTCATGTTTTGGCAGACAGTGGCGAAGATGATATTGCATTCTCCAGCGAATCGGATTTTGCTGCCAATGTCGAGCTGGCTGAAGCGATTTGCACCAGCACGCGTCCAGCCGCCACGCAAGCACGAAGCAATGTCGCCACCCCAAATATGCCGACCTGCGAAGCGGTTGCTGAGCATTTGGGCATTGCACTTACACAGACCGTAAAAACGCTAATTGTCAAAGGCAGTCATAGCGAAGACAACCCAGACGCTCCAAAATTTGTCGCACTGGTGCTGCGTGGCGACCACACGCTCAATGAAATCAAAGCCGAAAAAATTGCCGCCGTCCACACGCCTTTGACCATGGCAAGCGAAGATGAGCTAAAGCAATTGGGGCTAATTAAAGGCTATATCAGCGTTGATTTACCCATACCGACTTATGTCGATCGTGCCGCAGCGGCGTTGGCGAATTTTGTATCAGGGGCAAATATTGAACATCAGCACACCACAGGCATGAATTGGGAGCGTGATGCCAAGATTGCCGAAGTAGTTGATATTCGCAATGTGGTTGATGGCGACCCTTCACCTGATGGCAAAGGTGTGATTCAGATCAAACGAGGCATTGAGGTTGGGCATATTTTTCAGCTTGGTGATAAATATTCCAAAGCTTTGGGCTGCTCGGTGCTTGGCAAAGAAGGCAAGCCTGTTACCTTAATGATGGGCTGCTATGGCATTGGTGTCAGTCGCATCATTGCTGCCGCCATTGAGCAAAATCATGACGACAAAGGCATTATCTGGGCAAAAACCGACAATCCTGCGGACAGCATTGCACCGTTTTATGTCGCCATCGTGCCTTTGAAATCGAAAACTGGCGAAGCCGAACAAAAAGCCGAAGAGCTTTATCAAATGCTAAAATCTCGTGGCATCAATGTACTGCTTGATGATCGTGATGAAAGAGCAGGTGTCAAATTTGCCGACCTTGAGTTGATTGGTATTCCGCACCGCATCGTGGTATCAGAACGCAATCTTGCCGAGAATAAGTACGAATACGCCGATCGCACCGCAGAAGACAAGCAGCTGCTTAGCCTTGAAGAAGTGCTGGCAAAATTCTAAGCTCACAAATAACAAAAAGACCAGTCTTGTGATTGGTCTTTTTTTGTAAAATACTGACAACAATCCAGCCAGCAATCATTATCCATGCAACAACCCTGCAAAATTAGCTTATTTGGCAAACAAGATTTAGCAGATGGTGGTTGTTTAAGGACGCATCATCTGCCAAAATTTATTTTTAGAACAAGCAAATGGCCAATTTGCTATATTTGACAATCAAAAAGACCAACTACTGCTGGTCTTTTTAGGCTGTCAGCTACTGCCTGATTTGTCGTCCAATCTTTGGCACAGGGTGGTTTTTTACCCGCACAGGGTTGATATCAATGCCGCCACGCCGTGTATAATTGGCTTGAACCATCAGCGATGTGGGTGCAAACAGTCTCAAAAAATCAGCAAAAATCCGCTCAACGCACTGCTCATGAAAGCCATTATGCTGACGAAATGTCAAAATATACGCCAGCACTTGCTGATAATCCACCACCTTGTCCGTACTAATGGCAACCGATAAAGTCCCCCAATCGGGCTGATTGGTAACAGGGCAATTTGATCTGAGTAGATGACTGTGAAATTGATATTGCATCATCTGACCTGCCTTGGGTTGTAGCAGCGTGCTATCAATATCATCGCTGAGCTCAACTGCCACCCCTGCACGGCTTAGCACATCATCTATGCACTCACCCAGCGGTGCAACCAAATCAAACGCTGTCGTATCCAGTGGCTCTATCTGCACCTGCACCATCGCCCCAATGCACGCCGACACATCACGCTCAATCACCGCCTGCACCGCTGACACCGTGGCAAAACGGGTGAAATTTAGACTGTTTAAATACAGTTTTAAAGATTTTGATTCAACAATATTTGGCGAATCGGCAGGGATAATCAATCGTGCCACAGCCACCTGCGAGATGCCAAATTCATCAAGCCATGACAGCTCAAACGCTTGCCAAATATCAACCCCCACCGCCAAATCATCACCTGCCACCGAAGTGGCTTGATAAATCTCATCACGACCCAGCGTGCGAGTGATGGCGAACAGCACGCTTGCATCATAAGTTTTTGGATAACTTGTTGTCTCGCCCAATACCCCATGGATACTCATCATTCCCCCATCAGCAGTAAGCTACAGTCGCAATCTTGAGCCATCAACCAGCAGGCGGTAACAGATGGCATACAGCAACACACAAAACGCCAAAATCGCCATAAGCGACCACCATACATTCACATCACTATGTCCCAAAATACCATAGCGAAACGCATTTACCATATAAACAATCGGGTTTAGCAAGGATACATTTTGCCAAAATGGCGACAAATTTTCCAATGAATAAAATACACCGCCCAAATAAGTCAGCGGGGTCAGCACAAAACTTGGAATGATAGAAATATCATCAAACGAACGAGCAAATACCGCATTGATAAACCCTGCCAACGAAAATAACACGGCCGTACCAATGATGGTCATCAGCATCACTGTCAGATTTTGTATACCAAGCTGTGTAAAAAACAGTGCCACAATGCTGACAATCAGAGCAATCATCAATCCACGAAACACACCACCTGCCACATAACCAAGCAAAATAGTATGTTTGGACACAGGCGACACCAGCAATTCCTCAATACTGCCTTGAAATTTCATGCTAAAAAAGCTCGACACCACATTGGAATAACTGTTGGTAATCACCGCCATCATAATCAGCCCCGGCACGATAAATTGCATATAAGACACGCCACCCATCTGCCCAACACGACTACCAATCATCTGCCCAAAAATTACAAAATACAGCGTCATGGTAATCACAGGAGGCAATAAAGTCTGCGGCCAAATACGCAAAATACGATGAATTTCTCGGGTTAAGATGGTACAAAATGCCACCCATTGTTGATTTGTGTTCATGATTTTCTCACTCTTGGCTGGGCAGGTTGCCATTTGCCAATTTGGATAACTTGTTGTTTTATTTATCAAAATAAGGCAAATCTTGCCAAATGCCGATAAGCGTCGCTACAGCAAACTTGCAGCTACACTTGGTCATTTAATTTGGTGGTTAGTTTATTTTCAACCAAATTCATAAACAACTCTTCTAGGCGATTGGATTTGTTACGCATACTGGCAATCTGCACGCCCTGATTGGACAATTGAGCAAAAATCCCATTAAGACTGTCGCCTTTTTTGAGAGTAACCTCAAGGCTTAAATTATCAATTTTTTGATGGCGTAATGTATGTTGCAGGGTGATTGGCTCATGATGCTCCTGTGCAAAATCCAGCACAAAACTCTCCACATCAAGGCTTGCCAATAAACTTTTCATGTCAGTATTGATGCGAATCTGCCCCTTATCCAAGATGGCGATATGCTTGCACAATTGCTCCGCCTCTTCCAGATAATGCGTGGTCAAAATAATGGTGGTTTTTTCTTCTTGGTTGATATACTCCATGAATTCCCACATTGAGCGGCGTAGCTCAATATCCACACCTGCTGTCGGCTCGTCCAAGATAAGCAATCTGGGCTTGTGCATCAAGGCACGAGCAATCATCAAGCGACGCTTCATACCTCCAGAGAGCATTCTGGATTTGGTATTTCTTTTGTCCCACAACCCCAAAGCCTTGAGCAGTTTTTCGGCACGAGGTTTTGCTTGGCTTTTTGCAATGCCATAATATCCTGCTTGGTTGATCAAAATATCCTGCACATTCTCAAACTGCATGAAGTTAAATTCTTGTGGCACCACGCCCAAAAATTGCTTGGCTTTGGCAGGCTGACGAATCAAATCAACCCCAAAAATCTCAACCGAGCCAGCCGTCGGCGGAAAAAGCGAACTGATGATGCCGATTGTCGTTGATTTGCCTGCACCATTTGGGCCAAGTAGTGCAAAAAAACCACCCTGAGGCACTGTCAAATCTATGCCTTTTAAGGCATGAAAGCCATTGTCATAGACTTTGCTTAGCCCTTGAATTTTCAGGGCTGGCACATTGGTATTATCATGAGTATTGATGTTCATAGATGATTTTGCTTGCAAGTGTTGGCAGTTTTATGATGGCAATGTTGATTTTTTCAAGGGTCAAAAATTAACAACAAAAAGCCCCAAGCCATTTAATAAAATGACTTGAGACCTTGATGATAATTAGCTTGATTGTTCAATAATGTAATCAACAGCGTTTTGTACTTCTTCATCAGAAATATCAGCACCACCGCGTGCTGGCATGGCATTAAAGCCATTGATGGCACTTTGGTACAATGCCGCTTTGCCTTTGGCGATACGAGGTGCCCAATCAGCCGTGCCAAACTTTGGTGCACCCACCAAGCCTGCATCATGACAAGTTGAACAAATCGCCTTGTACAAATCCTTGCCCTCGCGTGCCTGTCCCTCAACCGCTGGTGCCAGCACAGTGATATTGATATCACACTTATCCTCTTCATCAGCAAAGCAAACTTTACCGTATGGGGCAATGCGAGCAATTAGGTTTGGGTACATTGCCACCAGCTTTTGTACCTGCGGGCTGTCTTGTGGCACTTCTTCTGCTTTTTCGGCAGGGGCAGCTGCATCGGTTGCCGCTGCATCTTCGGCTGGTGCTGCATCACCACCATCGGCTTTAGCAGCACTATCCGCTGCTGTAGTGTCTGCTTTGGCAGCGTCTTCTGTCTTGGCAGTTTCGGCAGGGGCAGTTGTGGTGGCAGTAGCAGCTTGAGCTGGCTCGGTTTGCTTGGTCTGGTTTGCCATAGTTGTTGCCGCAAGCATCGCAGCAACAGAAAACAGAACGGCTTTTTTCATTGTCATCATCTCGTTTTGGCCTTGAGCAATTGCTCTGGGGTGTCAAATCACCTCTGTTGCTGCCTTATCGACAAATTCAAGCAAAGGCGATTCAAACGATATAAAATTTACCTTACTATTATAAGGGAAAAAGCAGGCAAAATGCCATGATTTTTATCAAATCTGTTAAAAATTAGCAAAATTTTTCACAAAATCGCCATTATTTTATCATCATAGGTGGTTTTTTTTGTAAAAACTTGCTAGAATTTGCCCACAAAATATTTTTAGCTACTGCACCTATAGCTCAGTTGGATAGAGTGTCAGCCTCCGAAGCTGAAGGCCGTGGGTTCGATTCCCGCTAGGTGCGCCATTTTATCAACGATTGTTGTTGATCTCGATAATCTCAATCCAGTAACCATCTGGGTCTTTGATAAAGGCGATGTCTTTCATCGTGCCATCTTCTGGGCGTTTTTGAAATTCTACGCCGTTTTTATCAAACCACGCAACCGCCGCCGCCAAATCTGGCACACTAAAGCAAATATGTCCAAAGCCTCGCGGATCGCTGTTGCCGTTATGATAATGAAAATCAGCATCGTCTTGGGTGCCATAATTATGCGTCAGCTCAAGAATCGAACGCTGACGCGAAACAAAATCTTTTAGCTCGTCGCCTGATGGCAAATTTTCTCGCTCTTGTTCGCTTAGTTTTGCTAAAAAATATAAATCAAATTTTGCTTCAGGAAAGCTGCGATGCTTCAGCAAAGTCATGCCCAGCACCCCTGTATAAAATTCCAATGACTTGACTGCATCTTTGACGCGTAGCATGGTATGGTTAAAGACATAACCCTCTGATTGCACAGGAATATCCTGCACGCCTGTTGCTACAGGTGCAGAAACTGGTTGCTTAATTGTCATTACAAACCTCTTTTTTGTTCATCATTTGGATTTTTTGATAAAATCAATTTATTAATATTATCTAAAATATCAATCTTCAAAAAAGTTTACTTTGCCCGTTGCCACATCATACTCTGCACCGACAATCAATAAATCACCTGCATTGACCATATCTTCTAAGATGCGAGAGCCATGCTTGAGCTGACTGACCGACATGCCGACATTGGCACGAATGGAACGGTCAATCAATTCGTCCATGTCCACATCATCGCCTGATGCAGTGGCAATCTCGTGCAAATTCAGCACACTGGGGCGAATGCGATCGACAATTGATTGCAAATTTGGTGAATAATACTGCTCAGGATTCACCAACGCCTCAATGCAAGCAGTTACCGCACCACAATGCGAATGCCCAAGCACCACCACAAGACGAGTGCCGAATTTTTCGGCAGCAAATTCTACCGAGCCGATCTGGCTGGGAGCGACAACATTGCCTGCGACACGAATCACAAACAAATCGCCAAGCCCCTGATCAAACACCAGCTCCACAGGCACCCGTGCATCCGAACAGCCCAAAATGATGGCACTTGGCTTATGCTCATGCACCAAGGCAGGTGGCGGTATGCTGACATGCTCAGTACTGGCAAGACTGGCAACATAGCGTTCATTACCTGCCTTGAGTGCCGCCAAGACTTGTTTTGCGGTGAGTTTATCGGACATATACTACCCTAGTTCATTGTGCCAAGGACGCTTATTGACCTGATTCGGTCTGGTTATCGCCAGTCGTAGCTGGTGCAGGTTTTTTCTCGGCAGCTGGCGGCTGTGCGGTGTGCGGCTCTGGCTGTGCAGTTGGTGCCATTGGTAGCTCCTCATGTGCTGGCGTTGGTGCCGTCTCGCCTGCCTTAGCTGGCGACACAAGCTGCGACTGCTCTTGTGCTTGGGCTGCTTGCTGTGCTTGTTGCTTGGCTTCTTGCTCTTGGGCGCGCTGGCGGCTGATTCGTGCCAGTTCCTCATCGGCGGCAGTTGCCGCTCTGACAGGAATTTCGTTGCCTGTAGCTTGTAGGCGGATACGACGCGGCTGTGTGCTTGCCAAATCGGTAATATCTTGACCTCGCTCGTAATTATCAATCATTGGCAACAAGCTGGAGATTTTTACCGCTGTTGGCTTGATGCTGTCAGGCAAGGCGAAATTCACCGAAGTCAAAGCAGCTTTTGCCTCTTCGGCAGTGGCAAATTTGCCATAAGTCAGCACATATCGCTGTTTTTTATTGCCATCGGTATAACGAAAATAAGCAAAATCTGCACGGTCTTTGCGTCCATTGAGATAATCCACAATTACCTCATTTTCGCCAACATCCATCAGCTGCACCGCATAACGACTGCCAATATCGGTGAAATAATTTTTGTCCTTAAACTCATCAGGATAGCTACGCAAATCTCGTACCAGCACCGCATTGTCCAAAGGTTTCACCAAAGCCTTCAGCTCATTTAGCTCAGTGATGGTGGCAGGCAGTGGCAAATCTGACGACTTAATTTCATTGTCTGCTTTGTTGGCAATCACAGGGGTGGCACTAAGTAGCCACACCACCAGCCAAAGCACCGCCACCACAGCTGCCACAATCAGCCAATACATTGCCTGACGGCGGAAATATTTCTCGTTCATCGCGACAGTTTGCGACATAACCTCACCTTGCTATTTTTCAAATTAATTAATCAAACCATCAAGCCGTCTCTGCCAACACTTCTTCTAGTGCCGACAGTTCAAAATCAGCCGTAACAAAGGCCTTGCCAATGGCTTTTAATAATACCAAACGAATCTTGCCCTGCTGTACTTTTTTGTCATGCCCCATCAGTCCAAGTGCCGTCTGGGTGTCGATGGCAGGGGCAACTGTAGGCAAATTAAACAGGGTTAAAATACGCTTGATACGCACGACATCTGCATGGTCAATCAGCCCCAATTTTGCCGACATCAGTGCTGCCTGCACCATGCCAACCGCCACCGCCTCGCCATGCAACCAATTACCATAGCCTTGATGAGTTTCTATCACATGACCAAAAGTATGCCCAAAGTTTAACAACGCTCGCACGCCAGACTCTCGCTCATCAGCAGCGACAATTTGTGCTTTGTAGGCACAGCAGCGATAGACCATCTGCCCAAGCACCGCCCCGTCTTTGGCACGGATTGCTTCTGCATTGTCCTCAAGCCATGCCAAAAACTCATCATCCATAATCAAGGCATATTTGATGACCTCAGCCATGCCAGCGGCAAACTCTCTGTCAGGCAAAGTCCTAAAAGTTGCCATATCTGCCAGCACACACTGCGGCTGCCAAAAAGCCCCAATCATATTTTTGCCCCGCGGGTGATTAATCCCTGTTTTGCCACCGACACTAGAGTCCACCTGTGCCAACAATGTGGTTGGCACTTGGATAAAATTCACCCCACGCATAAAACTTGCCGCCGCAAAGCCCACCATGTCGCCAATCACACCACCGCCCAAGGCAATCAAGGTACAATCACGAGCAAAATGTCGCTCAAGCAAGGCATCATAAATCGCCGTGATGCTGTGCTGATTTTTAAACTGCTCACCATCTGGCAACACGCAGTCATGCACCATAAAGCCGTGCGATTTTAAGCCTTGTGTCAGCTCAGACAGATACAGTGGTGCAACGGTTTCATTGCTGACAATCAGCACCTGCGTCCCCTTGATAAAAGGCACAAGGCGACTGACCAAATCCACTTTATCAGCACTTGACTGGATAAAGATTGGATAATCATGACTTTGTGTGCTTACGATTAATGTTTGCTCTGACATGAGCTTTCCTTAATTGTATTTTAATAAATATAAAATAATCCCAGTCAATCACGGCATCTGCTGTGGACTGTTGTTGTCTTGTTGTCGCAGATATGCATCAAGTGCCAACAAAATCTCACCAATCATCTGCTTGGGATAAGCCCGACCTGTTGGCACGATGATATCAGCAACCTCACGGTACAATGGGTTTCTTTGCTCATAAAGCGATTCAAGCACGGCTTTGGGATTGTCCGATTGTAACAAAGGGCGATTTTTGTCTTTTTTGGTGCGTGCCAATTGCGTCTCGACACTTGCGTCCAAATAAATCACCAAGCCATTTTTTAGCAATGCACGGTTTTGACTGCGACCAACCGCCCCACCGCCTGTTGCCATGATGATATTTGGCATCGCTGTCAAATCCATCAATGCACGCGTTTCTCGGTCGCGAAATCCTGCCTCGCCTTCTTTTTCAAAAATCCACGGGATATCCGCCCCTGTTTGATTGACGATATACCAATCACAATCAACAAACTGCCTCCCCAAAGATTTGGCGAGCAATTTGCCAATGGTGGTCTTGCCTGCACCCATCGGCCCCACCAAAAAAATCGCAGGCAAGTTCTTGGCTAAATAACTGTTGGCTTTTTCGACAATTATGCTATCAATAATCGCCGAATCCTCTTCGTGCATACACTGTTCCAATGTTTAATAAATAGAGCATAAGCTCAATATAAATCATCTATGATACAATGTTTGGCAGTTTGTTGCCAGTATTTTTGTTGATTGTTTTGCCAAAATTTACAATCAGGATTGTTTTAGCAGGGTTGGCGTGATAAAAATCAGCAATTCCGACTTTTCTTGACTCTTGCTGTCATGACGAAATAACCGCCCAAGCACTGGCACATCGCCCAATTTTGGCACTTTGTTTGTGCCATTTTGTGAGTTTTGGCGATAAATGCCACCAAGCACCACCGTCTGTCCATTTTCGACAATGACATTGGTTTCGATGGCATCTTCTTGGATAGCGACCCTGCCCAATGTTGCCACAGGATTGCCGTTTTTGATGCTAAGCCTTAGGGCAACTTTGCCATCTGGGGTGATGCTTGGGGTAACTTCCAAAATCAGCGATGCTTCCTTAAAGGTGGTGGCAGTCGCTCCAGAATTGGTGGTTTCTTGATAAGGAATCTGCACGCCTGATGAGATGCGTGCGGTTTGCTTGTCGGCGGTGAGCACCTTTGGGGTAGAAATCAGCTCGCCTGCATTTTGTGCCTGCATGGCAGACAACTCCAAATCCAGCACCGCCTGTGGTAGATTTAATAAACCAAAAGCAATCCGCCCCATCGCATCACCAACGCCCAGATTGACATTGGTGCCAGTTGCTGTACTATCGGCTGACCATAGACTCGCCCTTGAGCCAGCATATCGCACATTGCCAAGCTGACCCTTTGCCCCCAGACTTATCCCCAGCTGCCGCCCAAAACTTTCGTTGGCAGAAACAATGCGAGCCTCAATCATCACCTGATCAACAGCAACATCAATGTTGGCAATCAAAGCTTTGATGTTCTCAATGCTGGCAGCAACATCTTGGATAATCAAAGTATTGGTGCGTTTGTCAATCGTTACCGTGCCTCGTTCTGACAGTAGTGTACCTCGTTCTGTGATGGTGGTGGTTTCGTCAATTTCGCTACGCTGCACTCTGCTTGGGTTGATACGCAGCACCTCGCCACGCCGAGCACTATTCAGATTGCTACGCTCAATTTTCTCACCACGAATCAACGCCGCCACTTCTTCTGCCTGTGCATAATGCAGACGAATATATTGCGTCAAAACAGGCTGATTGCTCTTGATGGATTTTGAGCTGATAATCCAGACATTGCCCGTCTTTAGTACGGATAAATTCTGCATCTGCACGATAATATCAAACGCCTGATCCCATGCGATATTTGTCAAGCGAATGCTGATATTGCCTGTTACGCTGTCGTCTGTGATGATATTAATTCCTGTAAAACTTGCCAAAATATCAAATACCGCACGCACAGGAATATCGGCAAACTCAAGGCTGATGGGTTTGCCTTGATAAATCTCCTGTGTCTGCTGGCTGGGATTTTTAGTCTGATCTGCCCATGCTGTCATTGCCAAAATACCAGCCATCAAAATACCGAAACTGCCATATCTCATAAGTCCGTCCTGTTGTTATTTACCCACAAACGCCATGGTTGTCTGGTGCGAATAATACCGCCCATCTGCTGCCATTATCGCCTCATTGATGACAATGGTGCGTGCATCTATCCTGACAACCTGTCCATGATTTTTGCCAATATACTGCCCCACCGTCAGCTGATGAATCAACCCATCGGGGCTTGATATTAATGCCACTTGCCGTGTTTCATCAAAGATATTGCCCTGATAACGCAAACTTGACAAGTCATAACGCTCCAGCGGCTGCCTAACCCTGTCGTTATCCACCATCGCTTGTGGCAAGTTGGGTGGCGGTGGCTTTGGCAGGCTCATTGGCTGTGTTTGCTTGGTTAATGCAGGCACATCAGCAAGGCTATTCTTATTAACCGATGGGTCGCTTGGCTTGTCATCAGTATTCATCGTTTGAGCATTGGCTTTGTCAGGCTTATCATTTGGCTGATGGCTGGCGGCTGTCCTGTTTACATCATAAAAAGGGTCGCCAAAATCCTGATAGCCTCGTGGCATCGCCACAATCTCAGGCAACCCTTCATTGGTGGCTACAATGGGCTGCTCTGTGATGGCGGCAAGTTTGTCATCAACTATTTGCTTGGGATCATCGGCACACGCTGCCAACATGACGCACGCCCAAATCATCACAACTCTAGCAATCATAAGCCCCCATCTGTTTTGTCTGTTGGAGGCACAACAGGCTTTTTGCTCGCCTGATAGGTGATAAATTCTGCATCAAATACCAAGCGATTATCCGCCTGTGCCTGCAAGCTGACATTTTGCACCGTCAGCAAATACTCGCTTTCTGCCAAGGCAAACAACCACCTGCCCAACGCATGATATCTCCCCACTGCACTGACCGCAATCGGTCTTTGGGTATAGTACTCCTGCTCCCTGCCTGCCTGCACCTTGGCACTGATGATTTGCACGCCTGCATCTTCAGCTTTGGCATTTATCATGGCAACAATCTGCGTCATCGGTGCCGAACGGGGCAATTTGGCAAGCTCATTTTCTAGCAACTCGTTTTGTTTTATCAGCTGTTCACGCACCGCTTCGTACTGCTTGCCTGCTTCGTATTTTTCGGCAAACTGCTGTAGCAAAACTTGCTCTTGACTGCGTACTGCCTTAAGCTTGTTTGTGCTGGGTGCAATCAGCCCAATCCATGCAAAAGTACCAACAATCAATAACAAAATCAGCAGCACCGTCCATTGTACAGAGCTGTCAGCCTCGGCAATGTTATGACGATCAACCTGCTTTAATTTTTGCCAAAACCGCCAAATAGAATCAAACTTATTCATCACCACCTTCCTGCGGTGTCGTATCGTCCGCCGCTGGCATGGCATCAAGCGTATCCACCGCCACCATCTCAGCAAATTGTGCTGAATCAAACTGCAATACTGTGGCACTCATCGTAAAGTTTGTGCGTCCATCTTGGGCTTTTTGCATGGCGACAACCAGCACATCGCTATAAAATCCCGACATCTCAACCGCTCGAGCAAAGGCAGCCACTGCTGGCGTGCTGCTTGCCATGCCTGTCCATGTCAGCTCATCACCTGTCTGCACCAAGCTATCCAATGAAACGCCTTGTGGCAACAGACTTGGCAATTTCTGCCAGCGATACAGCAATTGACTATCCATACTCGTACCAGCCATTGCCTGTCTTTGCTGGCGTGTCTGTTGCAACTGCTGTTGCCAAGTTGCCATCTGCTCAATCCGAGCTTGTAGATTGTCAATTCGCTGTGCAATCTCGGCATTGATGGCACTTTGATGGCTGATTTGCCGACCAATCAAAGCATATATCACAATCACAGCCAGCAGAGCAATCGTCAGTAGCGTGATGCACCTTTGCCGAAATGCTGCCTGTTTTTGCACCCGCCTATCATCTCGCCATGGCAACAAGTTGGTGGCAGGCTCGGTGCGTAATGCCAAAGCAATCGCTCCAGCAAATACAGGTAATTTTGCCACATCAAAGCCATTTGCCACCTGTAGCCATGCTGGCTGGAAAAATTGGCAAGGCACATTCAGCCGTTGATTTAGCAAGGTATTAAAGCCAGCATCATCCGCTTGATTAATGCCCACAATCCAAACAGCAGCAATCGGCTCATGGTGATAGCTGCGATAGCCGTCGATCAACTCAGCAATCTTATCGGACAATATCTGCCATCGGTTTTCACAATCCGTATGCACACCACCCAAAGTCGCCGAAGTTGTCTCAATAGCGGCACTGCTTGGTGGTGCCATGGTATCATCAAAGCGAATCTGATATTCTGCCGTAGGGTCATTATTATCCAATGAATCATGCTTGGCAAAAGCATTATCTGCACGCAAATTATCAAGGTGCGTCTGGGCGGTGGCAAAATTGGCAAAAGCAGGTGAATCGGCTTGGGTGGTATCGATATCAGCCACAGGCACATCACCAAGCTGCTGATAGATGATTTCATGATTGTGATAAATCATCAAACGAATCTGTGGTAGGTCTATGTGGATAATTGCTGTGCCATTATGAGCCTTGTCAATGGACAACAGCCGTGCCATGCTATCGCCATGCACATCGACAGCGTCCGCCTTGGCACCCGCCATCGCCAAAATCTCAACACAATCATCAACCGCACTTTGATACGCCACGGTCAATCTGATGGCAACATCCGCCCTGTCGGCATGGATTGCGGTGGGTGTTGGTGTGGGCAGTTGCCAAAAATCAAAACAGACTTCTGCCAAGTTTTGTCCGATATAGCGTTCGGCATCGAGTAGAATTTGAGCCTCAATTTCTTCATCGCTTAGATTCTCTGGCAGCCAAATTATCTGACTCATCACCGACTCATCGGCAATACCACCAACAATCAGCACATCTGTCGTAGCCAGCCTTTCAAAGATTGCAGCAAGCACGCCTGCCAGTTTTGCTTTATCAACAATTTGCCCAAGCGATATCGCCCCATCGTGTGGCGACTGAGCGGCTGACAATAAATGCCACCGCCCCTGATGATGCGTCAAGACAGCGACATTAATCGCCGTATTGGTAAAATGCACGCCCAATATCGGCGACTCATGACGCTTTGGTTTAATCAGCGAGCCGATTTTTGTCAGTTGTTGCCATCGCACCACCCTGTGCCTCCTTGGTATTATTTATATTACACTGCCATGCTGGCGGTCATTGCCCATCTTGCTACTCTGCTTCTTTTATTTTTTTGTTATTTGTCATCTTGTGCCATGACAAAATCAGCCCAACACCTCGACCAATTCCCCTTCGACCAGATGCATACTGATGGCATGATTGACACGCACAAGGACGAATTTGCCAAGCAGCGTATCATCTCCCTGAAAAATCACCGACCGTGTATTATCCGCCGTGCCATGCAAGTACCCCTCACGGCGATTGGCAGGCTCAATCACCAGCACTCGCACAGTCTGCCCGACCATTGCACGGGTTTTGGCAAAGGTTGATTGCTTAATCACCTCTTGAAATTCTGCCAATCGCTGTTTTTTGGTTTGCAAACTGACATCATCGGGCAAATCAGAAGCAGGCGTGCCGGGACGCTTGGAATAAATAAAGCTGTAGGAATGGTCAAAATCAAGCTCCTTGGCAAGATTCAGCGTATCGGCAAAATCCTGATCCGTCTCGCCCGGAAAGCCGATAATAAAATCGCTCGACAAATGCAAATCTGGGCGAATTTGTCGCAACTTATTGATTTGATTGATATAAACATCAACCGTATGGTTGCGTTTCATCGCTGCCAAAATGTTATTTGAGCCACTTTGAATCGGCAAATGCAAATGCGATACCAGCTTATCAATATGCTTATAAGCATCGATAATATCATCGGTAAATTCTAGCGGGTGGCTTGTGGTATAACGAATCCGCTCAATGCCATCAATATGCGATACATAATGCAAAAGCTCACTAAAGCGACAAATCGTGCCATCGTCTTTTTGTCCACGATATCCATTGACATTTTGCCCCAAAAGGTTAATCTCTCTAACGCCCTGCTCCGCTAGGCTATCAATCTCGGCAAGCACATCATCTAATGGGCGTGATAATTCCTCACCACGAGTATAAGGCACCACGCAAAATGAGCAATATTTTGAGCAGCCTTCCATGATAGAAACAAATGCCGTATAGCCCTCCACTCTTGGCTCTGGCAAAAAGTCAAATTTCTCAATACTAGGAAAGGACACATCAACCACGCCGATACGGTTTTTTGGTGCGAGCAAATCGGCATCGTGCTGTCTGGCTTGACTGGTTGTCGCTTCGTATAATTCAGGCAGGCGGTGCAAGGTCTGCGGCCCAAAAACCATATCCACATAAGGGGCTCGTTTTTGGATATTATCCCCTTCTTGTGAGGCGACACAACCGCCAACACCAATCACCAAATTGGGATTTTTTTCTTTTAATTTACGCCATCTGCCCAATTCAGAAAATACCTTTTCTTGTGCTTTTTCGCGAATCGAACAAGTATTCATAATCAGCACATCAGCTTCGCTGATGTCGGTTGTGATGGTCATGCCATGACTGCTGCCCAGCACATCGCCCATTTTTTGGCTATCGTATTCATTCATCTGACAGCCTTGGGTAACGATATAGACTTTTTTGCCTATTTTTGAGCCGTCATCTGCCACTGTGGTATTTGGCAGCATCTGGGTAGTATGCTGATTTTGGCGATCTAAGGCTGGATTAAAAGTGCCAACGGTCATGGTTTTCTCCAAGGGTTTGCAAAAAGATAAATTTCAGCTATTTTAACACATCAGCCATGGGCTGTACATACGACCTAGCCTGACAAATCCACCAAACAGATTGTATCTGCAGGCAGATTTTGTTATTATAATGATAATCATTTTTATCAAAACTTGGAGCATTTGCTTGGTGCAAATAAACAGCCAGCACGCCTCAAGTCAAATAGGATAAAAACAAACAACAGGGTTGTTTTAAGCGGTTGATTGTAATTGAGCCACAAATCGGATAAGTGATATTTGTCATTAGGCTTGTGCTTTTTATAACTTGGTTGGATTGTGCCTAAAGGAGTAGTCATGGCATTTTTTGATGCAGCATTGCTGGTTGGCATTGCCGAGCGTCTCATGTTTGTCATACCAATCTTCATCGTTGCCCACACCATCAAAACCATCTGGCATAATCACAAAGCAAAACAAATGCTCTTTTTACCAAATGCTCAGCTAAAAAATATTGGCTACACAGTACGCTGATGATGTTGATTTGTTTGATTATTTATTTTGCTTTTGGTAAAAATTAGCAATTGTTAGGGTTGGGCGAAACCAAGTTGCTTTATATCGATAATCTTTTGGCGATATTCGGCTTATAGAGCATAAAAATATAAAAACTGTTGATTTTTTATACAATTTATTGCAATATAACAATCAATTATAGTTTTGTTATTTTTTACTTATTCTTATACATAAGGAGAGTGTTATGCGTGAACTGTCATTAAAAGAAATTGAGATGGTTAATGGCGGTATGCGTCAAGATGTGGGAAAGACCACTGGTGGTAGCATGGGTGGTTCACCAATGATTACTTCAATGAAAATAGGGGCAGCCAGTAGTGGTTCAGTCTACATTGGTCAAGTTGCCTCTGGTGATACAAAATTTTCAACGACTGATTTTTTGATATCTACAGGGTCTGGAGCATTAGGCGGAGCGATCAGCTATGGCGGTAGAAGTCCGCTCGTCTCCGCTGTTAAAGGTGGGCTTGGCGGTGGAGCCACATTAGGTTTTTCCAAAATGTTCACCAATAAAACTGGTGATGACTATAACAATACGCAAAAATAAAGCAGACAATATATGGATATAATTACATCTACTTTGGGCATGCCCTTGCCAATACTTATCGGAATTATCGCCCTATCCATCAATCTTGTCTCTGTTTATCTTGGGTTGTATGCTATCTATGGTTTATTAACCAATATTTATCGTCGATGGAGAATCAAAACACTAAATTGGCAAGCAATAATCAAAAGATTTGTTTATGAATTTGGATATGCTCTCTTGCTTTTTGTTGCTACTTATATAATATATATTTTGACAACAGGCGAAACCAAGTTGCTTTATATCGATAATCTTTTGGCGATATTCGGCTTATAGAGCTTAAAAATATAAAAGCTGTTGATTTTTTATACAATTTATTGCAATATAACAATCAATTATAGTTTTGTTATTTTTTACTTATTTTTGTGCACAAGGAGAATGCTATGCGTGAACTGTCATTAAAAGAGATTGAGATGGTTAGTGGTGGTATGCGTCAAGATGTGGGAAAGACTAGCGGTGGGAACGGCAATAATGGTCTTGGAGGGGCTATGGCGGTTGGTGCAATATCCAATGCAGCAGGTTACACGGGTGGCAAACTAGCAACAGGCGAACCTGTTACAGTAGGAGGTATTGTGCTCAGCGGGGCAGTTGGAGCAAGCTACGGCTACGCTGGCGGTCCTCTTCGGAGCAGAATGCAGGCAATGGACACGATTGGTCTGAACTTTAACGGAAGTTTTATTGTTTCAGCATGTGACAACTTTATGAAGAAAAGCTCACAAAGGGCTGGGACAGACTATCAAAATTCATCTCAAGCTGGAACCAATTATCAATAAACTCAGCTCAAGGATAGGTAACTATGATTGAAATCGCACCTTTTAAGCCTAGAGAAGAGTTGGCATATCTGCTGACAAGGATTTTATTTATAATAATAAGCATGTGTATCACAATCTATTTATCAGCAAAACTAAACTTAAGACCAGACTCGATGCGCAAGCCAGTGCTATTTTTCTTTTGTTACTTTATTCTGATTGTATTGTTCAGCAATTCTCTTGATAGCTGGCTATTTTGTGTTTTGGGTTATTTTTTTTGATTGATATAAATTGATATGAATAGAAGAACTTGAAATATCTCTTGTTTAAAACAAAATGGTAAAGGATTAGCATATTATGGTAAATCTTAACAAGCAGACACAGCATGATTTTTTAACCAATTATCAAGATAAAAAGCCCTATTTATTTAAAAATATTGCTGGTATTGATTGGTTTGACTGGTTGCAAATCAATCAAATTATTGAACGAGCAGATATTATCTCGGATGATTTTAAAATCGCTCATCAAGGCATTGTAGAAAAACATCACTATGTAGAAAGCTTTATTGAAGTGGGTATGCTTCGCCATCGTCTAATAAAACCTGCGGTGTATAACCTACTCCAAAACGGTGCTACGGTAATTGCCAATAAAATCATTAACGAACCTGCTGTTGATCATTTTGCTCGTCAGATTGCACAGATGACCAACAGACAAACAGTAAGCAGTATGTATGTGGCTTTTGGCGATAAAGATTCGTATAAGGCACACTGGGATACAAGAGATGTCTTCGCTATTCAAATAAAAGGTCGTAAACGCTGGGTAATTTATCAGCCGACTTTTCCCAATCCCTTATATATGCAGCAAAGTAAGTATTATGAAGACACGCACCCCTGCCCAAAAGAGCCAATCATGGACATTGTCCTAGAAACAGGCGATATGCTATATATATCTTGTGGTTGGTGGCATAACCCATCGCCATTGGGCGAAGAAACGGTACATTTGGCAATTGGGACATTTCCTGCTTTTGGGCTTGATTACACAGAGTGGCTGTCTCAGAAATTACCTGAAATTCTAGCCATCAGAAAGCCTTTATCAAATTGGCAAAACGATCAAGAAAATATCCAATCACTGGCTGAAAATATCGCTACAATGATTGCTGACCAAGCCAACTATGAGCAGTTTATGCAAGAGTTTATCGCCAATCAAAGAGTACAGGGTAATCTAAACATAGAACTTTTGGGTAATAACAAAGTTAATACCCTCCCTCTATCTGCCAGATTAAGAATAAATTCCAATCAATCTTATGATGATAGCAGTGAACATATCATTGCCAATGGCATTAAATTAAATTTAGACTCTGACTTAAAGTCAGTGTTGATCCATATTGCCAAAAACCCAAATATCAGTGTTGATGAAATCTTGACAGTGACTAATGCAATAGATACAGATAAGATTGCAAAAACACTATATACCTTATGTGCTAACGATGTGCTAGAGGTTGTGAAATACTAGATGACAAATCCACTATTTCGTCCAGAAGCCTTATCTGCCCAAAAAGCCAACTGGACAGGCAGTGTTATTCTCACCACGCCCATCAGCTTTACATTTTTAAGCCTGTGTGCATTTGCCACTGCTTTGGTATTGGTTGGTTTTTTGGTATGGGGTGAGTATACCAAACGCAGCACGGTCAAAGGTCAACTTATTCCTGACAAAGGCTTGGACAAGCATACACAACAACCGCTGGCGTAATTACCGAAAAATACATCACAGATGGTCAAGAGGTCAAAGCTGGCGATCTCCTATACAAAATCTCCACCGCTCGCTACAGTGATGATAGCAAAATCAGCACCCAAAAAGCCTAGCCAGCGAGCTTGTGATAAAAAAGCAGCTGACCGAGCATGAAATCACACGCACCAAACAAGCCCAAGCTGCCCAAAGATAAAGTATCGCCAACACCATTGAGCAACTAAATATAGATCTAGAACGAGTGCAAAGGCAGATTAAGCTACAGCAACAGCAAATTGCCATCGCTCAAAGCACACTAGAACGCTACGATCTTGCCAAGCAAAGTGAGGCAGTATCCGCCCAAGAGCTAAGCAATCAGCAAATGGCATACAATGCTCAACTTGAGAATTTAAGTGGTCTAGAACGCGAAAAAGCAAACATTGAGAAACAAGTCCAAGAACAAAAAATCACCCTAAACCGCCTAGATGGCAAGCATCAAGCAGTGCTATTACAATATAACAAAACGCTGTCAGACAACCAAAGCGAAATCATACAAAATCTTGCCAACGATACCGTACTTATCAAAGCCCAAGTTGATGGCGTGGTGAGCGTCAGCTATGCCGAGATAGGTCAGTTTGTAGATAGCTCTCGGACACTGGCAAGTATTTTACTCAAGGACAGCCAGCTGATAGCCCAACTGTATGTCCCTAGTCGTGCCATCGGTTTTGTGAAGGCTGATGATAAAGTACTGTTACGCTATGCAGCCTACCCTTATCAAAAATTTGGACACGCCACAGGTAAGATAGACACCATCGCCAAAACCGCTTCTGCCAGTCAGTCTCTGCCAACCATCGGCACAGTGCTGGATATAGAACAAAGAACCAATGAACCTGTGTATGTCATCAAAGTAAAACTTGACAAACAAAGCATCACCGCCTATGGGGAACAGCTACCTTTGGTCGCAGGCATGACGCTAGACGGCGACATCATGCACGAGACAAGAAAACTGTATGAATGGGTGCTTGAGCCACTATACAGCATTACTGGTAAAGTTGGTTCACGCTCTTTTATCAATACGCCATAATGCTTAAATTTCTGACAATCATCGATAAGCACCGTCATTGTTTTTATGAAACCATCTTACTTGCCACACCTTAATAACCTGAACTTTAGCCTAACACCAAAACTCCCCATCGTCCTACAAACCGAATCGGCTGAATGTGGCTTGGCGTGCCTTGTGATGATTGCTCACTATCATGGATACAAGACGGATTTATTTAGCCTGCGTCAAAAGCACCCCATTTCCCAAAAAGGAGCAACGCTGCACACCATCATTAAAATTGCCAATCAACTAAAACTCAGCACTCGCCCCTTAAGGCTTGAATTAAACGAATTACACCGGCTAAAAACACCCTGCATTCTACATTGGGATATGAATCACTTTGTGGTACTAAAATCAGCCAATAAAAATAAAATCACCATCTTAGACCCCAGCATCGGCAAAAGAATACTGACCACAAAACAAGCCAGTCAGCATTTTACAGGTGTTGCTGTCGAGCTGTGGGCAGATAGTGATTTTCAGCCAAAACAAGACAAAACAAACATTCGTCTTTTTGGCTTAATCGGAAAAATCAGAGGGTTGTATAAATCACTAGGTCAGCTTTTATTGGTGGCACTAGCATTGGAAGTATTTGCTCTTGCCAGCCCATTTTTTATGCAGTGGGTGATTGACCACGCCATCGCTTCTGCCGACACCAGTTTATTGACAACACTGGTGCTTGGCTTTGGGCTGCTCATGCTGATTACACAACTGACAAGTTTGTTACAAGCATGGATTGGCATGTACATCTCCACCACGCTTAATATGCAGTGGAAAGCCAATGTCTTTGGGCATTTGACATACCTACCCAGTCAGTTTTTTCAAAAACGACATTTGGGCGACATCATTTCACGCTTTGGATCGATTGACAGCATTCAGTCGACACTGACCACAACTTTTCTAACCGTTATCCTAGATGGTCTAATGACCATCTTCACTTTAGTACTGATGTTTGTTTACAGTTCGACATTAGCATGGATTGCATTATCAGCGATGATACTCTATGGTCTGCTTCGTTTGGTGTGGTATTCCCCACTAAAACAAGCCACCCATGAGCAGATTATTCACTCTGCCAAACAAAGCACGCACTTTATGGAGACCATGCGTGGTATCAGAGCCATCAAGCGGTTTGCCAAAGAAAAACACAGGCAAAATACTTGGTTGCACTTGTTTGTCAATAGTATCAATGCAGGGCTATACACCCAAAAACTCGGCTTAATGTTTGGTTTTATTAATGGTATCATCTTTGGGTTTGAAAACTTAATTATCATTTATTTGGGTGCAAATTTGGTGATTGATAACACCTTTACCATTGGCATATTGATGGCATTTATTGCCTACAAGAATCAATTTGCCAACAGAGTGAGCAGTCTAATTGACAAATATATTGAAGTAAAAATGCTAAGTCTGCACGGTGAAAGACTTGCTGATATCATTCTAGAAAAACCACAAATCTATACTAGAACAGATAATGCAACATTTGACAACAACCCAAATACTCAATACGACATCAAAATCAGCAATTTAACTTTCAGTTATGCCGATGATGAACCGAATATTATTGATAAGCTTAATCTGTATATACGCCATGGCGAGTCGGTCGCCATCACAGGAGCAACAGGCTGTGGCAAAAGCACGCTTATAAATCTCATGCTTGGTGATCTTACACCAAGCTCTGGTGAGATTCTCATCGCCACCCAGCCTGTCAATACGATACGATCATCTCACCAGCAAATCATTGCTTGTGTCAGTCAAGATGATACGCTTTTTGCAGGGTCATTGCTGGAAAATATCAGCTTTTTTGATGATAAGCCAGACACAGACTGGGTAAAACAATGTGCCATGATGGCAAGCATTCACGATGAAATCATGGCTATGCCCATGGGTTATCAAACACTGGTTGGTGATATGGGCAGTGTACTGTCAGGCGGACAAAAACAAAGGGTGCTAATTGCCAGAGCCTTATACCAAAACCCAAAATCTTATTTTTGGATGAAGCAACTAGCCATTTGGATATTGATACAGAAAAACAAATCAACCAAACCATC
The DNA here is from genome assembly GCF_900156515.1 of Moraxella cuniculi DSM 21768. GTDB lineage: Bacteria > Pseudomonadota > Gammaproteobacteria > Pseudomonadales > Moraxellaceae > Moraxella > Moraxella cuniculi. The sequence goes on from NZ_FTNU01000003.1 coordinate 162,641, forward strand.
AAATCACTTAACATCACCAGAGTAATGATTGCACATCGACCTGAGACGATAAACAGTGCAGATCGTATCATTCGCTTAGACAAACACAACAATTATGTCAATTAAACGGAAATAGCGTAAGTCAAATATCAATATTCCAAAAAATCTGACAAGCCATATTGAGCAGCCATACTTTGGGCTGGGTGTATTTAATTGCGGATATTTAAAACAACCAACCAAACCCAGAAATTACAACTTTTATACACGCAAACAGTAGCAGGCTTATTACTCTAAAAGTGTTAAAGTGTTATAATTTTCTATTTATGTCCAGTGTGCTAAATGGCAATTTAATCAAAGTATTAACCCAGATTGCCAAGCTCAGCTTTTTTATTTGACAGATTATGATGAAACCTACCCCAATTCGCCTTGTACTGACGGCTGCCATGTGTGGCTTAACCTTAACTCAGCTTGCCTGTGCCAATGGCAACGCCAACGATGGCAGCATTTATCAATTTATCGATGCCGAACGCCAAAAATCCAACAATGCCGCCCTTTATCAATACGAACAAAGCATGAAAGGTACATTATTTGCCATGTACCCAACCTATTGGCGGTTAAACAACGAATTATCCAGCCACACACCTGACACCATCAATGGCTTTGTGCGTCAATACCCCAGCAATGTCATGAGCGAAAAACTGGCCGCCGACTACGCCGAAACCAAAGCCCGCCAAGGAGACTATGCTGCCGTGCGTGCTGTTGCAAATAGCATCGAAAACCCAGATGCCTCGGAGAGTTGTGCCATTGCTTTGGGATTCAACCAAAGCTCAGAATCCATGCGTGCGTTATACCAAAAACCCAATGTCTGGCTAAATACCCAAATCAAGCAACCACTGTGCGACAAATTGGCAAGCGAATTAAGCCAAAATAGCCGCATTAGCAACACTGACAAGCACGAACAATTGGTGCGAATGCTGCGAATAGATAAGCGACAATTATCCAGCCGCCAGCCAGCACTTGACAAAACTGGCGATATTTTATCGCTCATGCAGCAGCTCAATCTCTCCGTCAGCTACCAAACCCTGCAAGAGATTCGCAACAACCCAAATGGCTTTTTGACACGCTTTTCCCAAGAAGGCTACAGTCAAACCAACCAATACTTATACATCTACGCCATCAGCCTGCTGGCACATCGCTCTTATCAGGACGCTGCCTTGCAACTTGAGTTTGATATCAACCAAGACAATCGCCGCAGCCCAAGGCTGCTCTCAGACATGGCACGCCGTTATGCATGGCGTAGTATTGCGGTCAAACGCATGAACATGAATACCGATGATGGCTACAGCCGTGATGCCCTAACTTGGTTTAATAATAGCTTGGGCGAGCCGTTTAATTATGAAGAAGCCGAAGATTATGCCCAAGCGGCGATTCATTTTGGGCAATGGACAGACCTTGTCAATGCCATCGGTGCCATGACTGCCGTTGAGCAGCAAGAGCGAATGTGGCAATATTGGCTGGCACGCGGTTATGAACAAACAGGCAAACAAAGCCAAGCACGGCAAATTTATCAAACGCTTGCCACAGGCATTGATTATTATGGCTTGTTGGCAAAGGATCGATTGGGTCAGCGACTTAGCCTAAATGATATCGGTGGCAATACCCTGCCAGCCGTTGATGCCACAACCGCACAGCGTGTGATGGACAATCCTTATTTTGCTCGTGCTTTGTTATTGATGCAAAATAATGCAGGGCTTGAGCATATCAACCGTGAGTGGAACTGGGCGGTCAAAAAAGCAAGAGACGCAGGTGATATGCCACTGCTGCTCGCCGCCGCCAAAAAAGCCCATGACTTGGGTTATTATCATCGCAGTATCCAAGCGATTGAGACCACCGATATGGTGCGTAATGCCGCCTTATCGCACCCAACGCCATATTTGGACAGCATCACTCGCCACAGCCGTTCGGTTGGCATTGACCCTGCTTGGGCGTACGGCATTATCAGACAAGAAAGCCGCTTTCAGCCCACAGCCCAATCAGGTGCAGGTGCAGGCGGCTTGATGCAAATCATTCCCAGCACCGCCAACCAAATTGCTCGTGGCATGGGCGAAAGCACGGGAAGCATGAGCAATCCTGATACCAATATTCGCTATGGCACTTGGTTTTTGAACAATTTGGCAAATCGCACAGCAGGACAAATTGCCGTTGCCACCGCAGGTTATAATGCAGGGCCTGCAGCAGCTGTCAAATGGCTACCAAAGCACGGCTCCATCAGTGCTGACCAATATGTCGAGGCGATACCCTACAGCGAGACACGAGCCTATGTCAAGCATGTGATGGAAAATGCCACCATCTACAGTTTGTTGCTTGGCAACTACACACCCATCAGCCAACGCATGGGGCAGGTCAGACCACAATAATCAATCTTGAGAGATATTTCCATCAACTTAAGATGCAAATGATTTGTCTTTGGGATTATAAAATGATACACTAACTGCGATTTGGCATTTTTACCAATGCCTGTTGCAAAAATGTCCAATCATGCAATTTTTGGATTTCCCTTAATACATCAAGAAGGATTTATTCATGAAACAACCTGTTCGTGTTGCCGTTACTGGTGCTGCTGGTCAAATTGGTTACAGTTTGCTATTTCGTATCGCATCAGGCGAAATGCTTGGCAAGGATCAGCCAGTCATTCTGCAATTGCTAGAAATTCCTGTCGAAAAAGCACAACAAGCCCTAAAAGGCGTTATTATGGAGCTGGACGATTGTGCCTTCCCACTGCTGGTTGATGTTATCGGCACTGACGATCCAAATGTCGCCTTTAAAGATGCCGACTATGCCCTGCTGGTTGGTGCCAGACCTCGTGGACCGGGCATGGAGCGTGCTGATTTGTTGCAAGAAAACGCCAAAATCTTCACCGTGCAAGGCAAAGCTCTAAACGATGTGGCAAGCCGTGATGTGAAAGTTCTGGTGGTGGGCAACCCTGCCAATACCAATGCCTACATCGCCATGAAGTCAGCACCTGATCTGCCAGCGAAAAATTTCACTGCCATGCTACGCCTTGACCACAACCGTGCCTTGACCCAAGTTGCCAAAAAAACTGGCAAAGCAGTCAAAGACATCAAACAACTGACCGTTTGGGGCAACCACAGCCCAACCATGTACGCTGATTATCGTTTTGCCACCATTAATGGCGAAAGCGTCAAAGACATGATCAACGACCAAGATTGGAACGCCAATGTATTCTTGCCAACCGTTGGCAAGCGTGGTGCGGCAATCATCGAAGCTCGCGGTCTGTCTTCAGCTGCTTCAGCCGCCAATGCCGCCATTGATCACATGCGCGATTGGGCATTGGGTACCAATGGCGAATGGGTAACGATGGGCATTCCATCAGATGGCTCATACGGCATTCCAGAAGGCGTGATGTTCGGTTTCCCTGTTACCACCGAAAACGGTGAATACAAAATCGTTCAAGGTCTTGAAATTGATGAATTTAGCCAAGAGCGTATCAATATCACGCTCAACGAGCTTGAAGAAGAACGCGCGGCAATTGACCATCTGTTCGCTTAATCAACAAGCCAAAAGCACCGTCAAAACTGGCGGTGTTTTTTATTGCTTATCAAGTTTAGCTACATAAAGCATACATAAAACCCTTGTTTTAACTCCATCGGACTGCTACAATCAAAATACCTCCGCCACACTTGCAAGGAGGTTATAACAATAAACCCTAAACAAGGAGAGAGCCATGCTTGGTGATATTGACTACACCATGAATGAATTATTTGCCCAGTTGGGGCTAGAAAATAGCAATGCCGACATTGAGGCATTTATCGCAGCCAACCAGCTTGATGAAGACACCACGCTGGCAACAGCTGAATTTTGGAATGACGCACAGCGTGCCTTTATTGTAGAAGAATGGAAAAAAGATGCCGTTTGGGCAATGGTACTTGACGAACTCAATACTCGATTGCATGAGGCCAACTAAGTTATCTTCCCAATGCAACCCTGCTTTTTGGCAGGGTTTTTATCAGCCAATCTTAAACGATTAATCCTGTAAAACCAATATACCAACCACAAATCACCAAACCGTCATCAGGCTGTCATCAGATGGTTATATTTGCTACTTATACTTGGTGAAGCGTCATTCACCAAAGGAGCAAACTGTGAAATTTCGTTATTTGTTACCCACTCTTGCCATCATTACGCAGCCTGTGATGGCAAAAAATATCATCTATCCGATTGATCGAGCCACCATAATGACAGGGGCAAAGTTTGATTTTAAAATTGAATTTGATGAAATTATCAATCCTGCCCAAGCCAGCATCTTAATCAATGGCAAAAAATTCAACACTGTGCTAAGTAGCGATAATCAAGTTGAGTTCATTGCCAATGAAGAAGGTAAGAACGCTTCTGCTTTATGGCTTCGTAATGTCAGCCTAAAACAAGCAGGCGATTATCAAGTACAAGTGAGCGTCAATGGTAAACAAAGCACGGTCAATTGGTCTGCATACAACACACCAAATAAAGCCCAAGCCAAAAATGTCATCTTAATCATTGGCGATGGTCTATCCATTGCCCATCGCACAGGGGCTCGCATTTTATCCAAAGGCATAACAGAAGGCAAGGCAAACGGTCGTCTGGCTATGGATGATTTACCCTACATGGGTCTTATCGGCACCTCTAGCACCGATTCTATCGCCACCGACAGTGCCAACACCATGAGTGCTTATATGACTGGGCATAAATCTGCCGTCAATGCCCTAGGCGTATATGCCAGCCGTTCTAATGATAATTTTAATCATCCAAAACAAGAGCCTTTAGGTCAGCTGATTAAACGCTTAACCAAAAAATCGGTCGGTATTGTTTCCGATGCCGAAGTCCAAGATGCCACCCCTGCCGCTGTGGTTGCCAACACACGCCGCCGTTCCGAAAAAGCCGCCATTACCGAAATGTTATTTAATGCCAAGCCCGATGTGCTATTGGGCGGTGGATCTGCGTACTTTTTACCCCAGCATATGGCAGGCTCCAAACGAAAAGACGACAAAGACTTTATCACCGCCTTTAAGAATTCAGGCTATCGTGTGATAAGCAATGCCAGTCAGCTAAAACAAATTGATGGCAAAAATACCAAAAAACTTTTGGGCTTATTTCACACAGGTAATCTAAATACCGTACTCGATCGGCGTTTTTTAAATAACGGCAGCACTGCCAAGTTTCCAGATCAGCCCGATCTAACCGAAATGACCAAAACCGCTCTTGATGTGTTATCGCAAAATAAAGATGGTTTCTTTTTGATGGTAGAATCAGCACTCATTGATAAAGCATCGCACTCGCTGGACTGGGAGCGGGCGATGGCAAGCACCATCATGATGGATCAGACACTGGCGGTCGCCAAGGATTTTGCTGCCAAAAATCCAGACACACTAATCATTGTTACAGGAGACCACACGCACGGCATTTCTATCATTGGCACGGTTGATGATAATAAGGCAGGCAATCTGCGTGAAAAAATCGGTGTATATCAAGATGCAAAATGGCCAAATTATGAAGATAAAAATAACGACGGCTACCCTGATGACTGGAATGTCAGCAAACGCTTAGCAGTATTTTTTGCCGCCTATCCAGATTATTATGAAACGCTCCGACCGAAATTAGACGGTCAATTCAACCCAACCACCAAAGATGCTCAAGGCAACTACATCGCCAATGATAAGTACAAAACCACCACTGATGCCGCACTACGATCTGGAAATCTACCACGCAGTGCTGACAGTGGCGTGCATTCTGTTGATGATATGGTGGTTCAAGCCATCGGACCTGGTGCTGAAAATATCCGTGGCTATATGGAAAACTCAGATTTGTTTAAAATCATTGTCAATGCCCTAGCAATCAAATATTGTCAATGCCCTAGCAATCAAATAAATAAAGTAAATCAAACAACAAACCCCCTCCATCACTCGATGAAGGGGGCTTAAAAGGGATGCTGACGATGACCTACTCTCACATGGGCGAACCACACTACCATCGGCG